>CAVVUR010000018.1:0-91977 GCA_963751515.1 uncultured delta proteobacterium | reverse complement strand
CTGTCAGAAAAGCACCATATGAATATCCCCATCCCTTCTGAGGCACTCTTCTGCACCGTTTTAATTTAATTGACACGATATGGGTATTTTTCTATACTCTCCCTCCCAGCAAGTACTGTCGCATCATTAACCTCGCATTTTCTCTGTTCATTGCCTGCCGCATATGAGTTGCAAATGGCATCAGAACTTCTTTCCGGCACGGCAGAATTGATACACCGGTCTTCTTAAAGAGCGCCTATGAAAACCGCTGTGCTGGTGCTGCTCAATCTCTCCCTGGTGGTATTCTTTTTCCTGGTGCTTCGGAAAAAGAACTCGCTTGCCTATAATCACCAGGGGCGGTGGTGGCTCACCTGGCTGTCCATTGCGGTCATTACCCTGATGGATGAGCTTACCTCCGTTTTTTACGCGCCGGCAGAGGCCTTTCGATTCATCGGTGTTTCGGCCATCCTGTTCATCGCTTTCACCTCCATCCTCATTCATTACATGACCACCCGCCTGGTGGAAATTGCCGAAATACTGGAGCATCACGGTCTCATCGGCGGGGGGGTGTACTCATTTTCATATCTGGTGCTGGGACCGGTTGTTTCTTTCATTGCGGTTGCCTCGATTATGGTGGATTACATTCTCACTGCCTGCATTTCCGCTGTGAGCGCGGTAGCCAATGCCACCTCATTTTTCCAGTTCTCGCCGGGTCTCACTATCGGCCTGGTGCTTGCCATTATCTGGACTATTGCCGGTCTGAACATTCTGGGCATAAGGGAGAACGCCCGGGTTACGTTCATTATCTTCATTGCGGCAGCATTCATTATTTTAAACCTGATCAGCACCGGTATTTTTGCCCTTGACAGCGATTCGATGACGCGTATCAGGGGAGCGACGGACATAACCATAGCAGGTTTTACCAACGGTTCCTGGACCCAGCAGTACCGGCACTTTATCTCCAGCATCGCCTTCTGTATCCTGGCATACTCGGGGGTTGAATCGGTTCTCCAGACCGCCGGCCTGGTTCGGAACTGGCGGGAAGTGGGCAAGGCCTATCTATTTCTTGCCTGCACGGTGGGACTGGTAACGCCTCTGATAGCAGGGCTCGCCCTGTCAGCACCCATTGATTTCAAAAGTCATGAGGGCGACCTTATTACCTATTACGCTACCATGATCAACGGCATTCCCTTCGGCATAGCAGTTGCCGTTCTGGCGAGCATGGCCCTGATCATGGCAGTTAATACAGCCTTCGTTGCCTCAAGCGAACTGATCGAGCGGGTGGCTGACCGTTACGGGTTTGACTGGCTTATCGCCATTAATCAGCGCAACTCACTGTACCGAATCCACCTTCTCAACGCCGTATTCTTCTCGGTCCTCATCTGGATTACCGCAGGAAGGCAGGAAACGCTGGCAGATATGTATGCCCTGGGTCTGGTGGCAAGTTTTTGCATCAACATGGGATCGCTCTTCATTTACCGCTATTTCAAGGGCACAAAGGAGATCATTCACTTTTCCACCAGCCGTCTGGGAACGCTTGTCTTTTTTATTATTCTGCTCAGCTGCTTTATTTTCCTGGCCCTGCAAAAGCCCCACGGAACGCTTATGTGGGCTTCCGTCACCAGTGTGGTACTGCTGCTGGGCATGCTGGTGTCAAGAAAGAGGGCGCCGGAACGGAGGGAGCGGGAGAAGGCGGACAGCGAAATGAGCATGATCCTGTATCTGGCGGAATCGTCCGCCCCGGATGTTCATATCTATTTCAGGCGAACCGAGGAAGAAACCCATAAAAGCAGGGACAACGCTGTATTCATCACATTTTTCTCCCCCAGGGCGGGAATACCGCCCAAGACGGCTTCCAATCACTTCAGGTTCCCCCTCGGAGGATTTGGCATCTATAACAGCATCGTGGCCATGCTCCGGGTGGTCGAATATGAACTGGCAGACCGGCAGGTCTTTGTGCATCTGGGATGGCCCCTGTCCTCCTGGCTCGATCGTTTTGCAATCGGGATTATGGTTTTTAACCTCATGCGGCTGCCGCGCCTTTTCCCAAGGTTTCAATTTCACATGAGCTATTTACATTCCCTCAACATCCAGCGAAAACCTGAACCACCGGCAGAACTGCCCTCTCCTGCACAACCGGAACCATAAGAGCATATCTATCAATATAAAATATACAGCATATCATTTACATGACTTATGCATGGAACTCGGTTTCTTCGTACCGGGTCGTCCCCTGCGGCCAAAAATCATGTCTTTCATAATGTTGAAGTAATTAAAGCGTTTTTTTTCTGCCGGCCATTTTATTTCATCTTCGCCGCAGATGGTAGCAATGCTGAGACGGTCTATCGCCGGCTTTAAAATGGTGAGCTGTTCTTCCTGCCACGTACAGTCAGGTTTTTTTAAGATCTCATCAATATGCCCCATCATCTTTATCGCCGCGTGAATCCGTTGCTCAATCTTCCCGGCCCGCTCAGGATCGATCAACCCGAATTCCTGCTTGACGCGGTTGAGGCGCAGGGCAGCTTCATAGGTGGTTGATACTATTTCTTGCCGGCTCATCCATTCCGTTTCATACCCCAGGGTGTACTTCCAGCTTGGCTGCAGCAGGGCCTGCCGGTACTCCTCCAGCGTCCGGTAAAAGATTTTATAACCCAGCTTTTCTGATTGTTCATACGCCAGACTGCCGGGATCAATAAAGGGGGCCAGGGGTGAAATAAACGGGTTGAGCCGCTTGCCGAATCTTTGCAGCAGGCTGCGGCAATAGTCAACCGATGCCAGCGCGTCTCCGGGGGTCTGGCGGGGAAGGCCGATCATAAAAAAGAGATCAAATTTTTTGCAACCGCTTTGGAGCGCTGCGCTGATTGTGGCTTCAATCTCTTCGTTGGAGTACAGTTTCCCCGAGTATTTCCTTACTGTTTCGAGATGTGACTCGGGAGAAAATTCAAAATTAACCTGGCTGATGGAACGCGCAACCGCCTCAAAAAAGGTTTTATCGGCGGGTTTGAAAAGCTCCAGCACAACCGGGTTTTTGATCGCATAGCGTCTCAACTCCTCCAGGGCCTCGTATGCGTACGCGTCGCCGCTCTGCTGCAAGTCACCCACCACAAAAATAGGCCCGTTGATATAGCGGCTGATGGTATAGATATCATGCGCCAGCAGCTTCGGCGGCCTGAACGCGGGCCTTTCCCTTTTGCAGTAGTCATTAATGCCGGCGCTCCCGCCGCCGCAGAAAACGCAGTTGTGCACGCAGCCCCTGCAGGTCATGATGGCGGTGATGGGATATTCCCACCAGTCACGAATGGAGGTAAACCCTTTGAAGTCGGCTGATAACAGGGCGCACTTGAAGAGGCTCAGATAATTATTGGAAAAAGAGTCCAAATCGGCAGCCACGCAGGAAAGATCGTTCTCTCGAATGGTGTTACCATCTTTCCAGGTGAGATTGGGAACGCGGGAATAATCGCCGGTGCCCTGTTCTATGGCGCGCAGCAGATCGAAGAGGGGCTTTTCAGCTGAATCGCCGCGCAGGACAAAATCAACCTGCGGATAATTAATCAGCTCCCGGTGAAAATAGCTCGCGCTGTAACCGCCCATTATGACGGGCCTGCCGGGATGAAGCCGCTTGCAGATGGCCGCAATCTCCAGGCTTCCCTGCGCATGAGGCAGCCAGTGTAAATCAATGCCGAAAGCGGTGCATTTCAATTTTTTTATCAGCTGTTCTGCATCGAAGTTTTTCCGGGTGAGCATCAAATACGCGAGATTGATGATTCTGACGCGCAGGCCCCTCTGATGAAGATATTCCAGCAGCGATGAGAACCCGATGGGATACATTTCAAAAACCGGGGATGAGGGTATGACGTCACTGATCGGCCCGTACAAAATAGCCTTCTTGCGGAAGTCATACACGCTCGGCGCATGCAGCAGAATGAGGTCCGATCGTACTAATTCCATATGGTTGCTTCGCAATAGAATTCAAACATTATTTTCTCGCGGTTCAATAAAGGATAAATTATTAACCGCTCGCATGTTTGTTTGTCAATTAAAATTGATTAAATTATTAGCACCGGGGGATCATGAAACTGATGATGAGGCCATGACATGAAATATTCGCTTGACAAAATCATTACCTTACAGTAGCATGCCAAAATGTGCTATAAATGTTTGTTATTACGTGCTTATTTGTTTATTCTGGTGAGGGTTGACTGCTGATTTTTACAATAGTACAACAGTAAACTGTTGAGAATCTGAAAGGAAATAAAATGAGAGTTGATATGGCCAAAATGTTAATCCTGTTTTTCCTGCTTTCCTGTCTTGCTTTCGGGTGCGGAGCTCCTGAAATCGAAGATGAAAACCTTCCCAATGAATCAATAATCTTTGACCGGGACTATGAAGAGGTATGGAATGCGCTGGAGCAGATTATGGTTAATGAAATGCGATTGCCACTTAAAATAAAGGATAAGCAAAAGGGCCTTATCCAGAGCGATTGGATCTCGGTAATCAGGCTACGGGGAACAATGCGCTGGTATGTAAAGGTTTTATTAAACAGGGAGTCAAATGGAACCAGCGTCCGGGTATCGCATGCCGCTGAAGTGCCGACAGAAGTGGTGGGAGCAATGAAAGACAAGAAAGGGGACGTTAAAACAGGCTGGCAAAACTCAAAAGAAAACATCAAAGAAATAAATGATATAATATCAAAGCTTTCAAAAGATTTGGAATAACGAACCTTTTATCTCGCGCATTTCTATACACTACCCTTTCCATGGCAGTCCGGTGGGTGCGTGCATGCATCCCTTCCGGAACCTCTTGAGGAGAACGGCTTTTGTCCGGAGAACTGGAGGCCATACTCAAAAGTGGAGCTGATGCAGTTGGCGTTCAACTGAACCGGCACATGATAGAGATGCTTGTGCTCTATCTGGTTGAATTGAAGGAATGGAATCAAAAGATTAATCTTACCTCCCTCAAGGACGACACATCAATCATCATTGACCACTTCATAGATTCATTATCAGTGGTGCCGCATCTGCCGGCAACCGGGAGAATCCTTGATGCGGGCTCGGGAGCGGGATTCCCGGGGTTGCCGATTAAGATTGCCAGACCAGAACTTGATATCACCCTCCTCGAATCGAAAAGAAAAAAAATAAATTTTTTGAAACAGATAATCCTGCTGCTCAACCTCTCACATATTACGGTACTGCACGGACGGATCGAGAGTTTCGTGCCGGGGGAAAATATAGCTCTCTTTGATATTATTATAGCCAGGGCTTTTACCAGGCTGGAGCCATTGCTGAAACTGGCCCGGCCGCTACTGCAAGACGGGGGTTGTGTAGTAGCCATGAAGGGGAAGGAAGGGTATCATGAACTCAAAAAAAACGGGCACATCCTAAAATCCCTCTCAATGAAAGTAGTAAAGGGGGTAGATCTGCAACTTCCCCAAACACACAAGAAAAGGAGTCTTTTTTTTATAGTGAAAACGTGAGTGTTTCACGTGAAACATTTTTAACTTTTCGCTTTAAAATTTATAGTTGTTGTGGTAAAGTAAGCGCAGCTTTTACGCAGGTGAAACCATCGGAATTACATGCGTTCAAAGGGGGACATACAACTCACTTGAAAGTTTTTCGTTACGGAGCATGTTGTGGCTAGAGTGATCTGTATTGCCAATCAGAAAGGCGGCGTCGGGAAAACAACCACTGCCGTTAATCTTGCCGCCTCCCTGGCGTTAAACAGCAGGACTACCCTGCTTATCGATATTGATCCCCAGGGAAACGCCAGCAGCGGTGTGGGCATAGCAAAAGACGGTACAGAAAAGAATATTTATCATGTAATTATTGAAGATATTGAGGTTGAGCAGGTCATCCGGGAAACCGGTTATGCCAATCTTTCCATCGTTACTTCCAGCATTGACTTGATCGGGGCAGAGATTGAGCTGGTCAATTTCCCCGAAAGAGAATCGCGCTTAAAAGATAAATTGTCCCACATCATCAATAAGTACGATTACGTAATCATTGACTGCCCTCCCTCGCTTGGCCTTGTTGACCGTGAACGCTTTCAATGCTTCCGACTCCGTTTTAATACCCATCCAATGTGAATATTATGCCCTTGAGGGGCTGACCCAGCTTTTGAACACGGTCAAGCGCATTCAACGGGCATTTAATCCCAAACTCCGGATAGAAGGTTTCCTTTTGACCATGTTTGACAAGAGAAACAATCTTTCTCATCAGGTTGCCTGCGAAATAAAAAACTTCTTTCCCGAGAAAGTGCTGCAAACCATTATCCCGAGAAACGTGCGGCTGGGGGAATGCCCGAGCTACGGCAAACCGATATTTTATTACGACAAATTATCGGCCGGCGCCAGAAGCTATCTGGAACTGGCACAACTTATCACCAACGGAGATGGAAAAACCAATGGCTGAGCGAAAAGTATTGGGTAAAGGGCTGGGAGCTCTGATTCCGGATATGGGCACCGATGAAATGCCGGATAAGGCAATTTACTGCCCCCTGGACTCTATTCAAATAAACCCCCACCAGCCCCGCACAGAGTTTAATCAGCAAAAAATTCAAGAACTTGCTGATTCAATTAAAGAAAAGGGCGTGATCCAGCCGCTGCTGGTTAAAGAATTGGAAAACGGGTATCAGCTTATCGCGGGGGAGCGTAGGCTGCGCGCGGCCACTCTGGCAGGCTTGAAAAAAGTCCCGGTCATAGTGAAGAAAGTTACCCAAGAAGAGCAGCTGGAGTACTCGTTAATTGAAAATATGCAGAGGGAAAACTTAATCCGATCGAAGAGGCCGAAGCGTACCAAAAATTGATTAATGAATTCAATTATACCCAGCAGAAGCTTTCGCAGGTCATGGGAAAGGACAGGGCAACCATAGCCAACCAGCTCCGCTTATTAAACTTCCGCCCATGATAAAGCAGTCCATTGCCAGACAGGAGCTCACCACCGGACACGCCCGTTGCCTGCTGAGCATACTTGAGGCCCAGAAGCAGCGTGAGGCTTTCAGACTGGTGCTGAGCAGGGGTTTATCGGTTAGAGAAACTGAAAAGCTGGTGAAAAAGCTGAATCGGGTTGTAAAAAACCAATGCCGCATGATGGACTTATTCACTTGGAATATATGGAAAATGAACTCATCCAGTGGTTGGGGACTAAGGTCAAGATAGCAGGAAAGGGCAAGAGGGGAAAAATCATTATTGAATTTTATTCTCCCGAAGAACTGGAACGCATAATTGAAAAGATAAAGGGGATTAATGGACAATCACAACTCTAATAATTACGACGCCAATCAAATTAAGGTATTAGAAGGGTTTGAGGCCGTACGCAAGAGGCCCGCGATGTATATTGGAAACACGGGCATCGAGGGCCTTCACCATCTGGTTTATGAGGTGGTTGATAACAGCATCGATGAAGCGCTGGCCGGCTACTGTAACCGTATTGATGTGGTTATCCATACCGATAACAGCGTGACCGTTATCGACAATGGCAGAGGCATACCCGTGACATGCATCCCACTGAAAATAAACCTGCTGCCGAAGTGGTCATGACCATGCTGCACGCCGGAGGCAAGTTTGATAACAGCAGCTATAAAGTATCCGGCGGCTTGCACGGTGTTGGTGTATCTGTTGTCAATGCGCTTTCTGAGCAACTGGGGCTGGAGATTAAAAGAGATGGAAAGGTGTATCACCAGGCCTACCAGAAGGGGAAACCTGTTTCCGATCTTGAGGTTGTGGGAAAAACAAAAGACCGCGGCACCAAGGTGATTTTTAAACCCGATTCAGAAATTTTTGAAACGACCGAGTTCAGTTTTGATATCCTCTCGCAACGGTTAAGGGAGCTTGCCTTCTTAAATAAAGGTGTCCTTATTACCATCACAGATGAACGGACCGAAAAAAATCATGAATTTATCTATGAGGGGGGTATTGTATCCTTTGTTGAGTATCTTAACCGGAATAAAACCCCGCTCTATCCAAAGCCTATTTACCTTGAAGGTGAACGTTTCTACATCTCCGAAGAGGGGGGTGAAAGAAAAGAACAGTCTGTCGTTATGGAAATTGCTATTCAATATAATGATTCCTACACCGAGAATGTTTTCTCTTTTGCCAATAATATCAATACCAGGGAGGGCGGCACCCATCTTTCCGGCTTCAGGACCGCCTTAACCAGAACTATCAATAACTACGCCTCCAAAAATTATTCTCCCAAGGATTTTAAGGAAAATTTCAAAGGAGAAGACCTTCAGGAAGGACTGACCGCGGTAATAAGCGTCAAGCTGCCGCAGCCGCAATTCGAGGGTCAGACGAAAAGCAAGCTGGGGAATACCTTTGTTAAAGGCATGGTGGAGCAGCTGGTAGGTGAGAAGCTGGGATATTATCTTGAAGAAAATCCTGCCGTCGCGAAAAAAATCGTTTCCAAGTCGCTCGAGGCGGCACGGGCCCGCGAGGCGGCCCGCAAGGCCAAGGAGCTCACGCGGAGAAAAACAGCCCTTGAAAATACTTTTTTACCGGGCAAGCTGGCTGATTGCCAGGAAACGGATCCCGCACAGTGCGAGATATATCTGGTTGAGGGTGACTCGGCAGGAGGGTCGGCAAAACAGGGACGGGACCGCCGCTTTCAGGCCATATTGCCCCTCAAAGGAAAAATATTAAACGTTGAGAAGGCGCGCTTTGATAAGATGCTCGAAAACGAAGAAATCAACACCATTATTTCCGCGCTGGGGATAGGCATAGAAAAAGAAGATACCGAGACGGCAAATCCGCGCTACCACCGCATTATCATCATGACTGATGCCGACGTGGATGGATCCCATATCAGGACGCTGCTTTTAACCTTCTTTTACAGAAGAATGCCTTCACTTATTGAAAGAGGATTCATCTACATTGCCCAGCCGCCATTGTTCAAGGTAAAGAGGAAAAAACAGGAGCGCTATATTAAAGATGAAATCTCGCTGAAAAATACCTGCTTGAATGCGGAACGGAAGGAAGTGAGCTGTCATCTCATGGCTCGGATAAAATCGTCAAAGGCAGCCGGCTGCTCGCCATCATGGACAAGGCGACTAAAATATAAGAAATTATTGGAAAAACTTCATAAAAAACAATGGGATAAAAATATTTTGTCGGCATTAGCCTTCGATGCCGACTTCAGCAAGGATGCGCTTAAGGTTAAAGAAAACCTGATGACGTTTATCGACAGACTCAAGGCTAATTCGGGATTCTTCTTTTCCTCGATGCCGCCCATGGATTATTCATTGATTGATGATGCTGAGCACAGCTGTTATGCCATCAAATGCATTTCCAAGCTTGACGGCATCAAAAGGGAGACCCTGATTGACTTCGATTTGTTCGTTTCAACAGAACTGGAAGAACTGAGAAAAATGGCTGAAGGCCTTAAGGCCATCGGTTCTCCACCTTTCCTGGTAAAAGAAATGCCGAGAACCACACCTTTAATACTCTTGCCGAAGCCCTCGACTTCATACTTGCCTCCGGGGAAAAGGGACAGGAAATCCAGCGGTATAAAGGACTCGGCGAAATGAACCCCGATCAGCTGTGGGAAACCACCATGAATCCTGAAAAAAGAACCCTGTTTAAGGTAAAAATAGAGGATGCCATCGAGGCCGACGAGATATTCACCATTTTGATGGGAGACCAGGTGGAGCCTCGCAAAGAGTTTATCTATGCCAATGCGATAAACGTGACTAATTTGGACATCTAATGTAGTGCGTCCAACACTTCTTTACTTATGCAATGCTCCTATGCGTTGCGAATACATGCTGTAGAAGAGGTTCAGTGGCTCAAAGGGGAGGGGCTTTTGACGCCACAACAATGTGTCTTTAGGCGTACGGCACGACCCGGTGCCTTACGACTTAAACCGCAGACAGGCAGCTTTGCAGAGGCTTCGATACAGGCTGTTGCCACGCGGGTCTGTCGGACATAGTTAGAGATTCGCTGCCGTTCTACCGGTTACGGAATAATTTTGTTGTGGCTAAAAAGCCCCTCCCCTTGAGCCACATATAAATAAAGAAATCAATGACGCACTACATTAGCAGCCTGTGAAAGGCTAATTTTAGCAACGACTGATAGATCATTTGCTACGCGTTTAGAATGAGTGGCAGGGGGGTTTTTTAAGCCGCAACACAAATGTATCAGCATATGTAGAACGGCAGCTGCCTTGTAACTTTGCACTGACAGACCCCATGGCAAGAGAATTTATCGAAGCCTGTGGAAGTTGCCTGCCCACGGCTTAATACGTGAGGCACGGGGTCGTGACGAAAGCCACAGAAAATGTTGTTGTGGCGTTGAAAATTCCCCCCCCGGCACTCATTAAAAATCTCTTTAATCTTTAATCAGGAACTACGTGCTTATGGAAAGCCCGGATGTGCACTCACAGCAAATACCTGTGAATATTGAAGACGAGATGAGAAGGTCCTACATGGACTACGCCATGAGCGTTATTATCGGGCGGGCATTGCCGGATATACGGGACGGCCTCAAGCCGGCTCACCGGAGAGTGCTCTTCGCCATGTACGATCTTGGAAATGTCTGGAACAAGCCCTACAAGAAATCGGCCCGCATCGTGGGCGATGTCATCGGTAAATATCACCCGCACGGTGACGCGGCGGTTTACGATACCATTGTCCGGATGGCCCAGGATTTTTCCCTGCGCTATCCCCTGGTGGACGGACAGGGCAATTTCGGCTCTCTTGACGGCGACCCTCCGGCGGCAATGCGGTATACCGAGATCCGGATGGCTGAAATCACCAATGAGCTCCTGGACGACATCGAAAAGGAAACCGTTGACTTTGTGCCGAACTATGACGGCACGCTCAATGAGCCGTCAATCCTGCCCTCCGCGATTCCCAACCTGCTCGTCAACGGCTCCTCCGGCATTGCCGTGGGCATGGCCACCAATATACCTCCCCACAATTTGAAGGAAGTGATTGATGGCACCATCGCCCTGATTAAAAATCCTTCACTGGACGTCGGCGAACTGCTTAAGATCATTCCCGGTCCCGATTTCCCCACTGCCGGCATCATCCACGGCCGGGAAGGCATCCGGGAGGCATACCTCACCGGCAAGGGTTCGCTGCAGGTGCGGGGGCGCGCGTATATTGAAAAGCAGATGCAAGGGGGACAAGGAATGCATCATCATTACCGAGCTGCCGTACCAGGTTAACAAGGCCCGTCTCATCGAGAAAATAGCCGAGCTCTCGCAGGAGAAAAAAATCGAGGGCATCACCGACATCCGGGACGAATCGGACCGTGAAGGGGTTCGCATCGTGATTGAGCTCAAGCGTGACAAAATCGCTCAGGTCATTCTCAACCAGCTCTACCAGCGTACCCAGCTCCAGGGTACCTTCGGCATCATTATGCTCGCGCTGGTTGACAACCAGCCCCGGATTCTGGACCTGCGGAGCATGCTCAGCCACTTTATCAATTTCCGTAAAGTGGTCATCCTGCGCAGGACGGCGTACGAGCTGAAAAAGGCGGAACACCAGGCCCATATACTCATGGGCCTGCAGATTGCCCTCAATAATCTCGACCGCATCATCGCCCTGATACGGGCATCCGCCAATCCCGCCGAGGCAAAGGGAGGTCTGATATCACAGTTTGACCTCTCCGAGATTCAGGCGCAGGCCATTCTGGACATGCGCCTGCAGCGGCTGACCGCTTTGGAGCGGGATAAGATACTGCAGGAGCTTGAAGAGATTACCCGGCTTATCAAAAAGCTGAAGCAGATTCTGGAGAAAGAGGATCTGGTCAGGGAGATCATCATTGAAGAGCTTACAAAAATAAGCGCGAAATACGGGGATGCGAGAAAGACGGAGATCGTCGAGAAAGAAGGCGAGATCGAGGTTGAAGACCTGATTATCGAAGAGGACATGGTGGTCACCGTTTCGCATAACGGCTATATCAAGCGCAACCCCATCAGCCTTTACCGCAGCCAGCGCCGCGGCGGGAAGGGGGTTACCGGGATGACCACCCGGCAGGAGGATTTTGTCGAACATCTCTTCGTGGCTTCCACCCACAGCCACATTCTCTTTTTTACCAGCACCGGAAAGGTGTTCTGGCAGAAGGTGTACGAGCTTCCCCAGGCGGGACGGGCGGCCATGGGGAAGGCCATCGTCAACCTGCTCAACCTGAGCCCGGACGAACAGCTTGCCGCTATACTGGCGGTGCGGGAATTCGTGGAGGGGAAATACATTGTCATGGCCACCCGCAAGGGGCTGATCAAGAAGACCCCGCTCATGGCTTACAGCAGGCCCCGTGCGGGGGGCATTATCGCCCTGAGCATCGATGAGGATGACGAGCTGATCGCGGCGCGGGTAACCGACGGCAGCCAGGCTATACTGCTGGGCTCACGCAAGGGGAAGGCCATCCGCTTCAAGGAGACGGAGGTGCGGCCCATGGGGCGGACTGCCCGGGGCGTGCGCGGCATGTCGGTGGGAGATGATGACGCCATCATCGGCATGGAGGCTATCGGCGAAGGTGCGACCATCCTGACGGTCACCGAAAACGGCTTCGGCAAAAGAACCAACACCCCGGAATACCGCATCCAGGGCAGGGGCGGTCAGGGAATCATTACAATCAAGACCACTGAGCGCAACGGCGACGTGGTCGGGATGAAAGAGGTTGCGGATGACGACGAGGTGATGCTCATCACCAACCAGGGAACCATTATTCGCATGAAGATCAAGGGCATTTCGGTGATCGGCAGAAATACCCAGGGAGTGCGGCTCATTAACGTGGAGAAAGGCGAAACGGTTGTCGGCGTTGCTCATCTGGCTGAAGAAGAGTGACCGTGTGCGGGCGGCTCGTGCCCGTGACTCATTAACCGCTAACCCTGCCCGACCGGCAGGTTGTTGAAAAAGGAGTTTTCCTCAGGCTGTTCAAAAACAACCAGATGCAAGGCACGAGCAATCCTGAGGAATGAGGCTTACATACGAGTACGCTGCAATGACGAAGGATGAGCGTAACGCATCAGATGGGTGTTTTTCAACAGCCTGCCAGTGTAGTGCGTCATTGATTTCTTTATTTATATGTGGCTCATGGGGAGGGGCTTTTTAGCCACAACAAATTTATTCCGGAACCGGTAGAACGGCAGCGTCTCTCTAACTGTGTTCGACAGACCCGCGTGGCACCAGCCTGTATCGAAGCCTCTGCAAAGCTGCCTGTCTGCGGTTTAAGTCACAAGGCACCGGGTCGTGCCGTAAGCGTAAAGAAACATCGTTGTGGCGTCAAAAGCCCCTTCCTCTTTGAGCCACTGAACCTCTTCTACAGCATGGTATTCGCAACGCACAGGAGCCTTTCATACGTAAAGAAGCGTTGGACGCACTACACTAGAAAGGGGTGAACTGTTCAGGTGCACATCGGTGTTATCGGAGCTGGAAGCTGGGGCACGACGCTGGCAAACCTTCTTGCCGGGAAGGGCTTTACGATTGCGCTATGGGCCTACGAGGCGGAGCTCGCCGGCTCCATGGCGGTGAAACAAGAGAATTACCTCTATCTGCCCGGCATACCCCTTTCTGAAAACATCATCCCCACCGCCTCCCTCGAGGAGGCGGCCGGGGGCAAAGACCTCCTCTTTATTGTGACACCTTCCCACGTGGTCCGGCAGACGCTGCAGAACCTTGCCGCCCACCTCTCTGCGCAGACCATGCTGGTCAGCGCCAGCAAGGGTATTGAGAACACAACCCTGCTTACCATGACTGCCGTCATCAGCGAAGTGCTCGCTCTGAAAGACAGGCAGCGCCTGGCGGTCCTGTCCGGCCCGACCTTTGCCCTCGAGGTGAGCAAAAAAATTCCCAGCGCCGTGACCCTGGCATCGGAAAATCAGCCGCTCGCCCGGGAGATCCAGCAGATTCTCTCAACGCCCTTCTTCCGTGTCTACACCAATGCCGACGTGGCGGGGGTTGAGTTGGGCGGCGCGCTTAAAAATGTGATAGCCATCGCCGCGGGCATCTCAGACGGCCTCGGCTTCGGCTTCAACACCCGGGCCGCCCTTATCACCAGAGGGCTTGCGGAAATATCCCGCCTGGCTCTGCACATGGGGGCCGACCGGAATACCCTGTCCGGCCTGTCCGGCCTGGGCGATCTTGTTCTGACCTGCACCGGCGAGCTGAGCCGCAACCGGACCGTCGGCGTCAGGCTGGGGAGAGGAGAGTCGCTGGCGGAGATTACCAGGGACATGCGCACTGTCGCCGAAGGCATCAGGACCGCCGAGTCCGCCCATGACTTAAGCAGGAGGATGGGGGTTGCCATGCCTATTACCGAGCAGGTCAACAGCATTCTTCGCGGCCACAAAAACCCCAAAGAGGCGGTCATGGAGCTTATGACCAGGGATCTGAAGGACGAATGAATTCTGCTTTTCGTGTGATCACAGTAAGCGCATCACGAGCATAATCTTTCACCACGCGCGCGGCCATGGCTTTATAAGAAACAGCGCTTGCAGCACCGGCTGCAGCATAAGCGGATGTTTATCGTTAGAGGAGAGACATTATCATGTCGGAGGGACGGGAATATTTTCTCGGCATTGATGTGGGATCGGTGAGTGTCAATACGGTGGCAATGGACGCCCGGGGCGCCATCCTGGAGGATCATTACACCAGGACTCACGGCCAGCCGCTCGCCGCGGCCCTTCACCTGCTGGAGAACATTTTTTCCCGCATGCCCGCCTCCCTCCTCGCCGGTATTTCCATAACCGGCGGCGGCGGAAAGCTGCTCGCCGAACTGCTGGACGCGCGCTTTGAAAACGAAATCATCGCTCAAAGCAAGTCGATAGAACATTTTTACCCCCGGGTCAAAACCGTGGTGGAGATGGGCGGCGAAGATTCCAAGCTCATCTTTCTCGAGCGGGACGAGGCATCGGGAACCGTAAAAATCAGTGACTTCATCATGAACGCGGTGTGCGCCGCCGGGACGGGCTCCTTTCTGGATCAGCAGGCCCACCGCCTGGGGCTCACCGTTGAGGAATTCGGCAGGCTGGCCCTGCAATCGAAAAATCCCCCCCGCATTGCCGGCCGGTGCAGTGTTTTTGCAAAAACCGACATGATTCACCTGCAGCAGAGCGCAACCCCCGATTACGATATCGTCGCCGGCCTCTGCAGCGCGGTCGCCAGGAATTTCAAGAGCACCCTGGGAAGGGGAAAATCATTCACCCCCCCGGTCTCGTTCCAGGGAGGTGTTGCCGCCAACCTGGGGATGCGGAGGGCGTTCCGCGACGTGCTTGAACTGAAGGATGATGAGCTGATCGTTCCCGACTACTTCGCCTCCATGGGGGCCATCGGCGCCGTGCTGCTGCTCAGGGAAGACGCTTCATTTCGCAGCCGGTTTACGGGCCTGCAGAGGCTCGCCCGCTACGTGAGCGCTCCGCCATCGCCCGGCAAAACCCGCGGGCTGGATCCCCTTTCTCCTTTTGCAACAACCCGCAAGGAAACGATCTCTTCCCTGCAGCTCTTTACCGAGGGCGGCGGGAAGATACGGGGGCACCTCGGCGTTGACGTGGGATCCATCAGCACCAACGTGGTTGTCATCGATGATCATAACCGGGTGCTTTCCAAGCGCTACCTGATGACCGCGGGAAGGCCGCTGGAGGCCATCAAGCAGGGACTCAGGGAAGTGGGGGAGGAGGTTGCGGACGGGTGGAGATTGCCTCGGTGGGAACGACCGGATCGGGACGGTATTTAACCGGCGATTTCATCGGGGCCGACGTAATAAAAAATGAGATAACCGCCCAGGCCACCGCGGCCATTGCCATTGATCCCGCGGTGGACACCATCTTTGAAATCGGCGGACAGGACTCCAAGTACATCAGCATCTCCCGGACGGGGCCATCGTTGATTTCGAAATGAACAAGGTGTGCGCTGCCGGCACCGGCTCTTTCCTGGAGGAGCAGGCGGAAAAGCTCGGCATCTGCATTAAAAACGAGTTCAGCGCCCTCGCCCTCAAGGCCACCTGCCCGGTCTCCCTGGGCGAGCGCTGCACCGTGTTTATTGAGTCCGATCTGGTTCACCACCAGCAGCTGGGGGCTGATAAGGCCAACCTCATTGCCGGTTTGAGTTACTCCATCGCCCTGAATTACCTGAACAAGGTGGTGGGTGACCGGCACATCGGAGACCGCATATTTTTCCAGGGAGGCACTGCCTTCAACCTCGGCGTGGTCGCCGCGTTTGAAAAAATCTTAAAAAAGAAAATTACCGTGCCCCCCGACCACGATGTGACCGGCGCCATCGGCGCCGCCATGCTTGCCAGGGATGAAAACACCTCCGCGAAAACCGCCTTCAAGGGCTTCGACTTAAGCAAACGAAACTATGAACTGGCATCGTTTGAGTGCCGGAAGTGTCCCAACCGCTGCGAGATCAAGCGTTTAAAGGTGAAAGGGGAGCGCCCCCTGCTTTACGGAAGCCGCTGCGAGCGGTTTGAGGTCAACCGCGGCAGCAGGAAGGGCGGGGATCTGCCCGACCTCTTTGCCGAGCGGGAGCAGTTTCTGGAGCAGGCCTGCCGGACATCGAAGCCCTGTGCTCCCGATGCCCCGGTCATTGGCATACCCCGGTGCATGTTCTATCACGAGCTCCTGCCGTTTTTTTACACCTTCCTCACCGGACTCGGGTACAGGGTCGTCCTGTCGGAAAAAACCCACAAGCAGATAATTCACCGGGGAGTTGAAAGCGTGGTGGCTGAAACCTGTTTCCCCATCAAGGTGGCTCACGGCCATGTGCTCAATCTCGTCGGGCAGGGTGTGCGCAGGATCTTTCTCCCCAGCATCATCGAGATGGAACGGATACATCCCGAGGTCGATCGAAGCCTGGTCTGTCCTTATGTCCAGGCCCTGCCCTACACCCTGCGCTCCGCCTTTAATTTCGAGGAACTCGGCGTCCACATGATCAGCCCCATCCTCTATTTCGGCGACGGGGACAAAGCGGTGGAAAAGGGGATGCGCGCGGTGGCCGGGCAGCTGGGGAAAAGCGGAAGCGACATTCACCGGGCTCTGGTGGCGGCCTTCGAGGCGCAGCGCCTTTTCAATGAATCCATACAGAAGCGGGGCAGGGAGGTTCTGAATCAGCTCGGCGACGGCCAGTCTGCCCTGGTAATCGTGAGCCGGCCTTACAACGGCTGCGACTCGGGCATCAATCTCAATCTGCCTAAAAAAATAACCGAGCTGGGCATAGTCGCCATACCCCTGGATTTTCTTCCCCTGGAACAGAGCGGGACGGTCCCGGAGTGGAATGAGATGTACTGGAAGTACGGCCAGAAAATAGTGGCCGCCACCCACTGCATCAAAGCCCATCCTGCCCTGCACGGCCTGTACCTCACCAATTTCAGCTGCGGGCCCGATTCCTTCATCTCCCACTTTTTCAAGGACAAGATGAAGGACCTGCCCTACCTCACCATTGAGATTGATGAGCACAGCTCCGATGTGGGGGTCATCACCCGCCTCGAGGCCTTCCTGGACAGCCTGAAAAACGCCGGTAGCAGGCCCCGATCTTCAAAGCGCGCGTCATCGGCATCCCGGGCAGTGCCGGGGACAACGAAAACGGTTTACATCCCCAACATGGCCGATCAGAGCTACGCGGTGGCGGCGGCCTTTGAGGCCTGCGGCGTGAAGGCAGTTGTGCTGCCCGAGTCCGACGGGGAAACCCTTACCTGGGGAAGAAAACTCACCTCGGGCAAGGAGTGCTATCCCTGCATTCTCACCACCGGGGACATGATCAGGATGACCCGGCGGCCGGAATTTGACCCCGACCGATCGGCTTTCTTGATGGTGTCGGGAAGGGGGCCCTGCCGCTTCGGGCAGTATAACCGCTTCCACCGGCTGGTGCTGGACGAGATGGGATTCCCCCAGGTCCCCATCCTGGCACCGGATCAGGATGAAGGCCTCTATCGTGAGCTGGGAGCCATAGGTACCGGGTTTTCACGGATTGCCTGGAAGGGTATTGTGTCCGTCGATCTTCTCCAAAAAAGGTTGATGCAGGTGAGGCCTTATGAGAGGAACGAGGGCGAGAGCGAACGCATCTACCGGTCATACCTGGACAAGGTCTGCCGGGCTTTGAGCCGCCGGGAAGGGACCGCGCCGCTGCTCAGTCAGGCGAGCGAAGCGTTCAACAGCGTGCCCCTGAACGGTGCCGGGCGGAAACCCATCATCGGCGTCGTGGGGGAAATCTACATCCGGTCCAACCGGTTCAGTAACGAGGACCTGGTGCGCAACCTTGAGCGGCTGGGTTGCGAGGTATGGCTGCCTTCCATCGGCGAGTGGCTGCTCTACATCAATTACACCAGCAAGGGACGCACGCTCAGGAAAGGCAACTATCGCGGCTTTGCCGCAAACCTCCTGACGGACAAAATCCAGAAATGGATAGAGCACCGGCTCACCGGCAGCCTGGGCAGTTCCCTCAGGCATCCCCGCGAGCCGGCCATTGAAGAGCTCATCCGGCATGCATCGCCCTACATGCATCCCTCGTTTGAGGGAGAGGCCATATTGAGCATCGGCAAGGCGATCGATTTTATCAGCCGGGGGGCCAGCGGCCTGATCAACGCCATGCCCTTCACCTGCATGCCGGGCACGATTGTTAACGCCGTTTTAAAGCGGTGCCGTGAGGATCATCACAACATTCCGCTGCTTACCATCGCCTATGACGGGCAGCAGGACGGAAACACCAGGACCAGGCTTGAGGCATTCGTATACCAGGTCCGTCACTATCAGGACAGGAGACCATGAACATCATCACCCGGTACATCACCAGGGAGTTCGCGAAACTGTTTTTTCTCTGCCTCATCACCTGCGTGGCGCTCTTCTTCGTCATTGATTTTTCAGTCCAGTTCATCGAAAACCTGGAAAAGTACAACCCGCCCTTTCTGCTCTCGCTGGCGGCCAGCCTGTTCAAGCTTCCCCAGATGCTTTACTGGCTGTTCCCCGTGGCCACGCTGCTGGCAACCTTTCTCACCCTGGCCCTTTTTGCGCGCAACAACGAGATAACCGCCATGAAGGCAGGCGGCATCAGCGTTTACAGCATCGTCACGCCGCTGCTGGTCATGAGCGTCTGCATCATGTGCATCGCCTTTTGCAACCAGGAGCTGGCCCTGCCCACCACCAGTCAAAGGGCAAAATACATAGAGAACATCCAGATTAAGCAAAAAAAAGGGCGCCGGCTGCTGAAGCAGGACCGGTTCTGGTACCGGACCGAAGACGCCATCTGCAACATCGAGCTGTTCGAGCATAACACCAACAGCCTTTACGGCATAACCTTCTTTTACTTCAGTGACGGGTTCACCCTTTCCAGGCGGCTGGACGCGCGCCGGGGAAAATGGATAAACGGCCAGTGGCACTTCTTCGATGTGGTGACCAGGACCTTTACCCCGGATGGCGTGCAGGATATCGAAAACCTCGCGGAAAAGATCATGCCCCTCAGGGAAACCCCGGAGGACTTTAAGCTGGCCCGAAAAGAGCCGGAGGAGATGAGCTTCCTGGAGCTGCGGGAATACATTGCCAAGATCCAGAAGGCCGGGTATAAGGTCCCCGAATACATCCCCTATCTTTACGCAAAAATATCCTTCCCCTTTACCTGTCTGATCATGCCCATCATTGCCATTCCTTTTGCCCTGAGGATCGGCAGGGGCGGAGGAATACCGCGGGGCATCGGCGCAAGCCTGCTGATCGGGTTTTCCTATTTCGTACTCTATAATTTCGGCATCTCCCTGGGGAAGGGCGGGGTATTGTCACCCCTGCTTTCCGCATGGGCCGCAAACATCTTTTTTGCAACGCTGGGCACCTATTTCCTGCTGCGGGTGAGACAATGAGCATGTCCCGCCGCCCCCCGGCAGGCGCCTTGCTGCCGGGATTGGTGTTGACAAACGAATGAAGCTCACGATACTATGTGGCGCGGTGCTGTCCGCGTCCCGCGGCAGCGCCGTGTGACGCAAAACACAAGGGGCCTGCTACATCGGATGCTTGCATGGAGGTTATAAAAAACTGCCGTGAGCGATGCTGTTGCTGAGCGGTTAATATCCCGCATACAAAGATTCCCCCGGACCAGGATCGCGGTCATCGGGGACCTGATGATTGACGAGTTTATCTACGGCAGCGCGGGACGGATTTCCCCCGAGGCCCCGGTGCCGGTGGTGAATGTCATTGAAAAACAGTACCGGCTGGGCGGTGCCGCCAATGTCCTGCACAACATCCGGGCGCTGAAGGGTGAAGGCTTTCTCTGCGGCATCGTGGGCTGTGACGAAATGGGCAAAAAGTTTACCGGCGCCATTAAGCGCCTGGGCGCTCATACCGGAGGCATCGTAACGGAGCGCGGCCGCCCGACCACGGTAAAGACACGCATTATAGCCGATCACCGCCAGCAGGTGGTGCGCTATGATCACGAAGAGCGCAGAGAAGCATCGCCGGAAAGCAGGAAAAAGCTGCTCTCCTATCTGACTGCCGCCTGCAACGGGGCCGGAGCCCTTATCATCTCCGACTACGCCAAGGGCGCTGTTCCCAACATTCTGCTCAAGGAGCTGCTGCAGTGGGCGCACGGTAAAAAAATGCTGGTCTGCACCGATCATCCCAATCCGCACAACTACGCCCTTTACAAAAACCGGGTCAGCGTGATCACCCCCAACAAAAAGGAGGCCGCTCACATAAGCGGCATTGAAATAGACAGCGAGGAAACGCTCATTAAGGCCGGACGGGCGCTGCGTGCCCGGCTGGGATGTGAAGCGGTGCTTATCACCAGGGGAGAAGAAGGCATGAGCCTTTTTCAGAGGAAGCGTACCACCCACATTCCCACCAAGGCCAAGGAAGTGTATGACGTGACCGGCGCGGGAGACACGGTCATTGCCACCCTCACCATGTCCCTGGTGGCGGGCGCGTCCTTTGAGGAGGCGGCCATGATTGCCAACCACGCGGCAGGCATCGTGGTGAGCAAATTAGGGACGGCAACCGTGTCGCCCCGTGAGTTGATTGAAAACATACGGGAAGACCCGAGCTGACACCCCGTTCAGCATAGAGCCTACAGCCCTCATGAGCACTCCTTCATCTCCCCGGCCGGTTAAGCTGATCGTGAGCCTTCTGGCAGCTGAAGCGCAGCTTATCGCGGATGCAGCCGCCGGGCTTTCGCGCGCTTTCGGGGTCATTGACTTCATGAGCAGGTGCATCCCCTTTACCCAGACCGACTATTACCGGGATGAAATGGGTGAAAAGCTGATACGGCGGTTTATAACCTTCGAGGACCTGTTCCCGCCGGAAGCGCTGACCGACGTCAAAAGGCACACCGACCGGATCGAGGAACAATACAGGAACAGCGCGGGCGGAAGAACGATCAACCTTGACCCTGGTTATATCGCCCTTGAGCACCTGATACTGGCTACCAATAAAAAATATACGCACCGTCCGTACCTGGGAAACGGGGTCTACGCGGACCTCACGCTTATTTACCGCGATAAAAGCTTCAGGCCTCTTGAGTGGACCTATCCGGATTACGCCTCTGCCGAAATCATTGAACTGCTGAACAGGCTGCGGGAACGCTACCGGCTGCAGGTGCAAGAGCGGGAGGGAACGGGATTGCACGGGACGGGAACATTGTAATTCATGTTGCAGGAGTTCTTCTATCCCATATCCCACATCTCACATCACAGATCACCCAACAGTGGAGCTCACATGATAAGAAGCATGACCGGTTACGGCAGGTCGGTAACTGCAACAGAGAAGGGAGATATGGTCGTCGAAGTACGATCCACCAATCACCGCTATTGCGACATTTCGCTTAAACTCCCGCAGAGGTGCTTCCCCCTCGAGAACGAGATCAAAAAGCTTGTTCTGTCACGGATCTCCCGGGGAAGGATTGATTTATCCATTCAGCTGGACAGCAAGGAAGCGGAAAGCTCGCGCCTCGAGCTCAATCTCCCTCTTGCCCAGCAGTACCTGGTGCTCTTGAAAGATCTCCGGGAGACGTTGCGTCTATCCGGAGAAATTACCCTCGATCATCTTTTAACCCAGAAAGAGATTATTGTGGCACAGGCAGCGAACCACAATTCGGCGTGTGAATGGGACATGCTTCAGGGACCCCTGAGCAGCTCCCTTGATGAGCTGGTGAAAATGAGGGAGATGGAGGGCCGGCAACTAAAAGAAGACTTTCTCACGCGGCTGAAGCAGATTGAAGACCGGCTTGATCACATCCGTTCCCTGTCAGAAACCGCCTTTAACGACTACCAGCAGAGCCTGCGGGAGAAGATCCGGGCGCTCTGCAAGGATATTGAGATCGACGAGACCCGCCTCGCCCAGGAGGTGGCCTACCTGGTGGAAAAAAGCGATATCGCCGAGGAACTGGTCAGAGTCATGAGCCACGTGCTGCAATTCCGGCAATGGCTGGAGACGGAGGACGCGGTCGGCAGAAAACTGGATTTCCTGGTCCAGGAAATCCACCGGGAAGTAAACACCATCAGCTCCAAGGCAAGCAGCGCGGAGATATCCATGAGGGTGGTGGAAATAAAAAACGAGCTGGAAAGAATCCGCGAGCAGGTACAGAATATCGAGTAACAGCCAGGCAGGGAAATCTTTTAGTTTACCGGTCTGAAGCTGGTGCATTGAGAGGATTGCAAATCTTGCCCTCTAGCAGGTTGTTGAAAAACACCCATCTGATTTGAGGCTCAAGGGGGAGGGGCTTTTGACGCCACAACAATATGTCTTTAGGCTTACGGCACGACCCGGTGCCTTCGACGTGAACCGAAAGCAGGCAGCTTTGCAGGGGCTTCGATACGGCTGGTGCCATGCGGGTCTGTTGGACAAAGTTAGAGAGATGCTCCCGTTCTACAGGTTCCGAATACTTTTGTTGTGGCTAAAAAGCCCCTCCCCCTTGAGCCTTTGAACAGCCTTGGAAAACTACTTTTTCAACAACCTGTTAGAGGAACGGCTTTGAGCGCTAAATTGCTGAATCTTGGTTTTGGAAATACGGTGGTTGCGTCACGGGTGATCGCAATTGTGGCAACCAGCTCCGCGCCCATGAAGCGGCTCAAGGATGAAGCCCGGGAGGGCGGCAAATTGATTGATGCCACCCAGGGCAGAAAAACGCGCTCCATAATTATCACTGACAGCGATCACATAATACTCTCAGCCCTCCAGGCGGAAACCATTGCCCAGCGATTCGAAGGCGAGGAGCCTGCCGGCCAGGAACCCAAGGATTAGCCTAGCGTGGCACATGAACCTCTGATATTCATCGTTTCAGCGCCATCCGGCGCAGGCAAAACCTCGCTCTGCAAGGAAGTAGTAAGGCTGCTCCCCGATCTGTGCTTTTCCGTATCCATAACCACCCGTGCCCCCCGCAGCCATGAAAAAGACGGGATCGATTATCACTTTGTATCGCCTGCAGAGTTCAGGCAGATGATCGAAGCGGACCAAATGCTTGAATGGACGGAAATCTATGGAAACTGCTACGGCACCCCCAGGGCAACCACGGATACCTGCAGCAGCAAAGGCATGGACATCCTTTTTGATATCGATCAGGCCGGCGCCCGTCGCCTCAAGGAGATCTTTCCTGAAAGCGTCACTATCTATATTCTCCCGCCGTCCCAAAGGGAGCTGCAGGAACGGCTGATCCACCGGGGAACGGAAAACGAGGCCGTCATGCAAAAGCGGCTTGAACAGGCGCACAAGGAAATAGAGCAGTCGAACTGGTACCAGTACAAAGTGGTAAACGACGATTTCAGCCAAGCGGTTGAGCGGTTACTGGAGATTATTGCTTCTGAACGGGCTCAGAAGAGGGGGAAGGAATAATTCCACAGCATCTGAGCGAAATGAAATCTTTGCGTGGGGCACGGGGGGTTTTTAAGCTACAACAATTTGTTGAGCAGCTTACGATGCGACCCCGACAGCTTACGTATTATACCGGGGACAGGCAGCTTCCACGGCTTCGATTAAGATTGATAACATGGGGTCTGGTAATGTCCAAGTCGCAAGGCACCTGCCGTTCTACATCTGCTGACTTATTGTGTTGTAGCTTAAAAACCCCCCGTGCCCCACGCAATAATAAATTGAGATTGATTCCTTCTGCAGATTATTTTTAGAGGGTACGCTGATGCATAGACAATCTGATAAGATCATCCTCGCGCTTGACGTTGACAGCTTTGAAGCGGCAGAGGAGATGGTCAAAAAGCTGAGCGGCATGATCGGCATTTATAAAGTCGGCATGCAGCTCTTTACCCGCTGCGGTCCCCGGATCATAGAGATGATCCATGCTCACCGGGGTAGGGTGTTTCTGGATCTCAAGTTTCACGACATACCCAACACCGTCGCCCGGGCGGTGGAAGAGGCATGCAAACACAATGTTTTCATGCTTACCGTTCACGCGCAGGGCGGAAAAAAGATGATGGCGAGCGCGGTTGCCGCCGCCGGAATGCGCCGGGGCACCTCACCGCCTCCCCTCATAGTGGCCGTCACCGTTCTTACCAGCATGTCGCAGGAAGACCTGCAGGAGCTCGGGATAGATGCGCCCATTCAATCGGCCGTCTCACACCTTGCCGCACTCGCCAGACAGGCAGGCACCAGCGGGGTGGTGGCCTCAGCGAAAGAGGCGCCATTAATCAGGGCTTCATGCGGCAAAGACTTTATCATCGTTACGCCGGGAATCAGGCCGCAGGGATCGTCCCCCGGCGACCAAAAGCGGACGGTAACCCCCGCGGAGGCATTTACCGCAGGCGCCGACTACCTGGTAATCGGGCGTCCAGTGCTGGAGGCTCCTGACCCGGTACAGGCTGCACGCGACATCACCGCTGAAGTGCAAAGGGTGGGACATGCCTGAAATTATTTACGGTGTCAATCCGATTGTTGAAATTCTGAGGCGCCGCCCTTCGGACATAAAAAGAATTATTCTTGCAGAAGGGAAAGGGCACAAGAGCACACAGTTGCTGCTTGATCTTGCCCGAAGGGAAAAGATCACCATTGAATACAAAGAGCGGCCGGTCCTTGATCAGCTCTCGCATACGGACCACCACCAGGGAGTTCTGGCCATAGTTTTGCCCCGGGAAGCAACCGGCCTGGATAAAATCATCGCTGCCTGGCGAACGTCCGGAGAGAAGCTGCTGGCAGTCATCCTGGACGGCATACAGGACCCACAGAACCTGGGGGCGCTGGTTCGGACCGCGTGTGCCGTCGGTGCTCATGGTGTCATCACCTTACAAGACAGGGCGGCACCTGTCACCGGTGCCGTCTACAAGGCATCGGCCGGTGCCGTCGAGCACATACCGGTTGTCAGCGTGGTTAATATAGCGCATGCCATCGACTTTTTAAAAGCGCGGGGGGCATGGATTGCGGGAACGAGCGCGGACAGCAGACAAAACCTTTACGAGCTTGACGGAACGGTTGATCTGGCACTGGTTATAGGAAGCGAGGGAAAGGGCATCAGACCGCTCGTCTCAAAGAAATGTGATTTTCTGGTCCGGATTCCTCTGAGGGGGTCTATCCCTTCGCTCAACGCATCAGCCGCCGGGGCAATAGCCCTCTACGAAATTATCAGACAGCGCTACCATCAGAAATGAAAGGGGTTGACAGAAGAGCAGAATTGTTCGATAATTGTGCCATATTTAAAGGTTGCGGTTTGGAACATTTGATATTTTGATTGTGGATTTGTTTGTTTGGGATGTTGGATTTTGTGCTTAGGATTTGTTTCGCTTTTGATTCGTGCTTCGGATTTCAAATTTATAGTTGGTGTGGGGCTGTAGCTCAGTTGGGAGAGCGCTTGAATGGCATTCAAGAGGTCGTGGGTTCGAATCCCATCAGCTCCACCAATGATTACAAGGGGTTATAAGTTGCATACTGACTTGTAACCCCTTTACTGTGCAGTAATTGTGCACTTCGTTCATCATCAGTGCTTGAATCCAGTAAGCAGACTGCGTTTCTTTTGTGGGTGGGTGCAAGGTGGGCATATCTCAGTGTCATGTTCAAGGTTTTGTGACCAAGCAGCTCTTTTACGGTCCTCAGATCAACTCCTGCCATTACCAAACGGCTTGCAAAAGCATGCCTGCAATCATGAAAATGAAAATCCTTAATACCGCCACTCCTGCAAGCACTCTGAAATGATCTTTTAATATCCTGGTACGGTTTACCCTGTCCTGAGTTAGGCATTTCATGGGAAAATGGATTCCCATATGCATTCTCAACTACCTTCTCATCTCCGCTATCAAACATTAGCCTCATTTTAGAGGTCATGAAGAGCCGATAGCCAGTTTGGCCCCCTCCTAACAAGTTATCGGCCTTCTCTTTTCATGCCACGTTTTAAGGTCTTGCGTTTCTTCTGGCTGCCACTCATTTGCTTTTCATGCTTCTTTAGCATTAGGTCAACTCCCTCCCGTACCAGTACCGATTGCGATACGCCGGTTTTTTTAGATAGTCGGGCAACTTTGGCAATAATTTGTTTGTCAAGGTAGAATGACCTTATTATTTTCAGCATGGCACTCCTCGGTTGATTTTCTCAGATCTGCAATACAGTTTTCCTATACCACACAACTGCCTCTAGGGTAAAGGGGAAGGTACCCTAGAATTACCTTGATTTTGCCCCTGGAATTTGATTTAATATACATGCAGTATGATTGACAATCAAGGGAGGGAAACGCTGTATAGCAGTAGTAGACATAGCCCCACTTGTTCTAAGGTCATACTGATCTTAGGATGAAGGTGGGGGAGATTTTATTATGTAACTTAGGAGAGTAAGGAAGTGAAAAAACCATTAAAGATTCTATTTGTTTGCTTAACATTAATCTTGAGTGCTGTTCAAGCCTTTGCTCAATTATCCTACGAGATAGATGTGGGCCAGGATGGTACCTTTGAAACAGGCGGGTTATTCTATATTGACCCTGAAAGGCCAAACGTGAAAGTTGACTTTTATATAGATAACTATTCCTGTCCGCCAGATGATAAGCTGCACGAAGTGGAAACTTACATATCGTTGGACGCCAACCAAGTCTCGGTTGTTGATTGCTATGCTTTTGACTCTCTACATGGTGGACCGTTTGCATTAGGTGGATGCAGCCTGATGGAATCTAATATTTACTATATAAATGCCGGGTGCGGTTGAGGAGATCCTATCCCTGTTTCCGGTCGGAAACAAAAATTCGGTACTATTGAGTTGCAGTGTCTGGGTGAAAGCGAAGGTTTTGACCTGGTAGTTGCTGATAACCAAACCTCCTACGGTTATCCGGCATATGTTAACGGGTCTCTCTCTGACTGTTATAATTTCGATCAAAATCCTACAGATGGTGTGTTAAGGATAATACAGACAGCACCACCATGCTATGCAGACTGCAACTGTGACAGGAAGGTTGATCTTGTAGATTTAGTAATCATGAAACAGCAGTTCACGTGGACCTGTAGCCAGCAGCCTTCCTGTGAGGCAGATTGCAATGGAGATGGTAAGGTTGACTTAACAGACTTAGTTATCATGAGAACACAGTTTTTAAGAATTGATTGTCAGCCTTGTCCATAATCTCATTATTGCTGTTTGTTATCTTCTGTAACACTCCCTTGAAGATGCGCCCTGCCGGGCGCACAGTGAAAAGCAGGAGTCAACAATGACTCCTGCTTTTTTGTTCAAGGATTTAAAGAAATCATACTGTTTTACCGAAAAGAACATTATTTTTACAATAATGACGAAATGTGACCGACCCTGATAATTGGGTGATAGTTAAAATGTATTTCTTGAAAGATGACAAGGATGCTGTTGATGAATGAGGAGGGCAAAATAATGAAAAAGTTATCAATACATTGTGCAGTTTTATTAGCTTGTGGGCTGATAGCGTATGGCATTGCTTTTTCAAGCCAAGAATGTGGCGATGTGTATCCCCGTGAATCTTATCCAGGGGCTATGGACTGTGGCGATGGTGTAGTAACCTTGCATGATGGCCTAGAGGTAATAGATTTTATTCTGGGGAGGGTGGACCTATCAGCTTGCCAAAGGCTTAGAGCAGACGTACCTAATGGTGAACCACCCAATTGTACTGCCCTCAATGGTGTAATCGATGTAATGGATGGCTTAGTCATTATGAGGATGGCGGCAGGTGAAACAAACTGCTGTGATTTTTTTAATAAAGATAGTGACCATGACGGGATTACTGATGCGGAAGATAACTGTATTTTCCTATGGAATCCCAACCAGGAAGATACAGATGAAGATGGAATAGGTGACGTATGTGAATGTTCCGCTGATGCTACTTGTGATGGTATTGTAAATCTTAAAGACGTTACGATGCTGAGAAAAGAACTTGGTTCTGATGATTGTTACGGGGAAGATCTTTGTAATTGTGACTTTAATGGTGATGGGCATGTTGATGTAGAAGATTTATCAATATTAAGAAGAGATTATGGTAGAAAGGACTGCCCACTTTGCCAATAGGCTTTAAACCTTTGGTGAAAAAGAAATATCGGGCATTTATTATTGAGTAACATGATTTAAATGTCCTGTACGCCGCTTGATGCAGCAGCACATGTGTTTCTGCGATTTTCATGCACGCAAACCTCCTCACAGCTTATCCATGGTAAAAATCTGTACCTTCTTCCTCTTTAAGCCCTTCCGGTTTACATTGCATATTAGTTCAATTTCATTGCAATAATTCATAAACAGGAGAGCCTGCATGGTTTTTGTGATTGGGCCCTGTTTAACGATAGGGGGTTATATCATTAGGAAAAGGGATGATAAAATCCGCGGCATAGTCTTTGCTGTATTCTTTCTCTCATGAACAATCAATGACAATAAAACAGCACAAAGGCCGGCGTTCCTGGAACCGGTGCGAGAGGTCATCATTTGGACGGTCAAGGTTGCATTCTCTCCTGCATGCCACGACAATCCTCCCGGCGGCAATTCTTAAGGGTTTCAAACTCATAAAATCAGGGATTTCGAAGCGTAGAAACAGGGCTTCCCCGATTGAATTTTGTAAAGCCTGGCCGTATTATGTGATTAAAAGACAGTTACGGCAACTATGAAGCAGGAGGGTAGAAAAATGAAAAAATTATTCGTCACGTTCATCATTGTAGTGGTAACGGTGATTGCCAGTCTCCTGTATGGAGCGCACACCCTGATCTCGCAGGAAGAGCAAACGCTTTTTCTCGAGCAGGCATACATGGCGCAGTATCCGGTCCAAATACCCCAACTGATTATGGATTAATGGGAGGATGAAAATAGAGCAGGGATGAGAAGCCGGCATTATTCCTCCTTCACCGGAAAATAATCCTGCTTCTCATTCTCAGTTTCTGCATCATAAGGTTTATGCCCCTTTATTGACCCCGCTTAACACCGCCTGTTTATAGCAGACCGCATCATATCTTCCCATAAAACCAGCCCAACAATTTACATCTTTTTTACATTTTCCTGAAAACCTTTACCCCGGAGACATAATTCCTTGCAAAGAATATCCGATCAGTAGTGTCCCAACGTTTTATTAAAAAACTCTGAAATCGATCACAATATCAAAGGTTTATAGGGAAAAAAGACCTGCATCGATTTGAATTTCAGGGTACGCTTTTGCCTTTCCATTGTGAAAGGAGAGGCAAATGCTTGCAGGTTCTACCATCTTTACCCAAATCATGGAACTGCTTCCATGGAGTCGCTTTCAAACATGTGTGCGCAGGTATCAGGGCGATTACAAGGTCAAGACATTCCACTGCGCCGAGCATTTTCGCGTGATGGCCTTTGCACAGTTAACCTATCGCGAAAGTCTGCGAGATATAGAAACCTGCCTGCGTGTGATGAGCCCACGACTCTATCACATGGGTATCAGAAGCAATGTTTCCAGGAACAATCTGTCACACGCAAACGAAACTCGCGATTGGCGTATCTACGCCGACTTTGCTCAGATGCTCATCGACAGAGCCAAAATGCTCTACTTAGACGATCCGCTGGGTGTCGATCTGGACTCGACGGTGTATGCACTGGATGCCACCACTATCGATCTCTGCATGAACCTGTTTCCCTGGGCGCGATTCCGCAAAACCAAAAGCGCTATCAAACTTCATACGCTCATGAATCTGCGCGGCAGTATTCCCGAGTTCATCCATATCTCCGAGGGGAAACTGCACGACGTCAACATTCTGGATCTGCTCATTCCTGCCCCCGGAGCATTCTATATCATGGATCGTGCTTATCTGGATTTCGGTCGTCTCTACCATCTCCATCGGGAAAGAGCATTTTTCATCAGCCGGGCCAAGAAAAATTTCAAGTACTCACGGCGCTATTCACGCGAAGTGCACAAGAGCACCGGGGTGCAGTGCGATCAGACGGTTCTATTGACAACGCATTATCCAGCAAAGCACTATCCTGAACCATTACGCCGGATTCGTTTTTATGATGCAGAAAAGTGCAAACGGCTTGTTTTTCTTACCAATAATTTCGAGCTGCCTGCGGAGACCATCGCAGAACTGTACAAATCCCGCTGGCATATTGAACTATTCTTCAAATGGATCAAGCAGCATTTGCGCATCAAGAGTTTTTTCGGTACCAGTGAGAATGCCGTAAAGGTTCAGATTTGGACAGCGGTATCTACTTACCTGCTTGTTGCAATTATGAAAAAGGAGTTGCGGCTCGAACAATCACTATACTCAATTCTACAGATTTTGAGCCTCTCGCTCTTTGAGAAAATGCCCATTTTAGAAGCCTTTTCTCAAAAATATGTGCCCGTGCAAACTACTCAAACCTGGAAACAGCTGTCATTGTTTGATTAACGTTGGGACACTACTGATATCCGATAATTAGTCAAAACATCGAGAACAACTCTTTCAATCAACAGGAGGATAGGACAATGAAAAGACTTTTTCTGATCACGATCATAGTAATGGCTGTCGTTCTGGTGGGTGCATTGCACGGCAGTAATGTCCCCGAGGAAAGGGCAGGGAAGCTTGCCGGAGAACAAGCATATCCGGGGTATTTCCCTGAAAAGCTTCCCGGCATCATTTTTGATGCAGCAGTGCTCGCCCCGATAATTCGTTAAATACGGGCTGCGCGGGAAGCGATGCACGTTTGGAGTAGTGGAGTATTGGAGTCGATTTGAAAAGATGAACGTCGAACATCCAACTTCAAACGTCCAACATCGAACAAATAAAGTTCCCTCGCCGCTCAGGCCAGAAGAAAGAGGGAAATGCCAATCAGAGGGAAAAAGAGATTGCCCTCGTCCCGCCGGGGAGAGGGTTAGGGTGAGGGGACAAACATTACTTGACGAACCATTTCACCTGGTCGTGAAAAAGCCGCCGGATTGGTTACCGGAGGCTTTTTTGAGAAGCTGCAACAAGACTCAAGGCGCCCACTAGATACCGTAGCGATTATAGAGCTCGTTTCTTACCGGACAAAGACAATACGTTTTCGGATTCATGTGAAAGCAGTATCTGCAGGAATTGGCAGATGACGCATCAATCTGAACGGTATGATTGCCATTAATTGCGCGGACCGGGCATAAACACTCCGAATTGCCTTCCAGGCAGGGAAAGCCTTTACGGCATTTTGTAGTAGCTTTTCTGATGTGTTCCTCTATTTTAATATCCATCGCCATACCTCCCTGCCTCAGCCCATATGCTTTGCTTTCTCTTATTATGATCCCCTTCGGATCAGCGCTTGCACCTGAAACATCATCCTTTTGCTCTGAGCACCAGTAAGACGCCATCATTGGGCACGCTGCCTTCCTAATGCTTTACGATTATAGGTTTTTCGTTGTCCATCAAAAATGCAAGCAGCAGGGTAACCGTAAACTTTATGCCGTCAATTATTCCTATTCTTGTTTCGTCTATTCTTTTAGTCTCCTCATTTTCCATTGTTTTACCCTCCATGCCGCATTCATTGCTGATGATATCTTCACTATCCCTTTAGTTGCTGTGATCTCAGCATCCGTGTCCTTCCTGTATGTCTGCTTTTAATTAAATATACGAAGGAGAGCGTGGGTTCTTACACCAGGATTGCTTAATCGGCATAGGGGACCGTGAAGATCTCACGGCACCCCTGCCACACCACCCGGCATGCGGGTCCGCACCGGGCGGTTCGGAAGATTGAGGTTACGCGGCAAGCCGGGGAAGCCCCAGCTCGTCGAAGTAGCGGATTGGAAAAGCTGCATTTATAGTCATGGCCGAGTTCCGCCACCAGCGCCGGCCGTTGGCCGCCACCATTTGGGCTCTCAGGTCGGACAATCCTCGCCGCCGCAGTTCCCGGTAGATGGTCTTGCCCCGCTTCCAGTGCTTAAGGTGGATCGCTCGCAATCGGTGCCGCAGCCATTCGTCCAGTTGGGCAAATATTCGCGGTGTCTCAGCCAGGCGGTAGTACTGCTTCCACCCGGTAAGATACATGCGCAGTTCATTCACCACCTGTTCGATGCTGCGCCCCCCCGTCCGCCTGGTAACCGCGCGGACCCTGTCCTTCAATGCGCCAAGGGCCTTGGCACTGACCCGCCGTTTGATCACCCGCCCCGGAGCCACCCAGAACGAATAGCCCAGAAGCTTGCGTCGTGTGGCCAGGTCCACCGCGCTTTTCGATGCGTTGACGCGCAACCGAAGCTTGCTATAGAGCCGCGTGAGCAGCCTCATCACCCGTTCACCCGCCCGGCGTGACCGCACGTATACGTTGCAGTCATCAGCGTAGCGCACGAACGAGTGCCCGCGCTTTTCAAGCTCCTTGTCCACTGCATCGAGCAGCACGTTTGCCAACAGCGGCGATAAGGATCCCCCTTGCGGCGTTCCCTCATACCGTTCCCTCGCACACCCATTGGCCAGTATCCCCGCCTCAAGGTAGCGACGGATCAGCCCCAACACGCGCGTATCGCCGATGCGCTTTGCCAGCCTGCCCATCAGCACGTCGTGATTGACCCGGTCGAAAAACTGCTCCAGGTCCACGTCCACCACGACTTTCCGACCTTGCTGGATATACCGCTGCGCCTCGATAACGGCGTCGTGAGCGCGTCGTCCAGGCCGAAAACCATGGCTGTGCCGTGAGAAGGTTGGGTCGAACATCGGCTGCAGTACCTGCAGAAGCGCCTGCTGGATGAACCGGTCAAGTACCGTAGGAATGCCCAGTTCGCGCATCCCACCGCTACCCTTAGGAATCAGCTGCTGTTTGACCATCGCCGGTCGATACCTGCCCGTCAGCAGCTGCTCGCGAAGCTGCGGCCAGTTCTCCCGTAAATGGCCCGAAAGCTGTTCCACCGTCATTCCGTCGATGCCGGGGCTGCCCTTGTTCTTCCTCACCCGCTTCAGCGCGGCCTGAAGGTTTGGGCGGCTCACCACCCTTGCCATCAGGTCGCTCGCTCCCGAACGTTCGTTTCCACGGACCGCCGGCGGCTCTTCCTCGCTCCGTCCTCCCTTCGGGGCTTCACCCCTATTCTCAAACGGCAGCGTAAGTTGCCTTACCATCTGAGGCCTTTTGCCTTCGAGGTCCATGTTCGATCCCTTCTCTCTTCCGTTCGGTCCTTCGCCCCCAATAGAACCGGGCTACTACGACCTCTGCTGACTCCTCGCTCTCCTGCCTTCGCAGAATCGCCCTTTCAGGCGTAAGGCGAGATCTCCCCAGGTAAGAACGCTGTCCTTCACCGCGCGGCCGCCGGATTTACGCCGCCTGAGCCTTGGCCATCGAGGCTTCGCGGTCATTGGCCCGCTCGCCCCGCTCGGCGTCGCCTCGTATCCGGTTCTTGTCCATCGGCCCGCGGTTTACGCTCCCGACTTCCTTCCCACGCTCGGTCCCCCTTACGCAGTTGCCGTTCGCTTCGCTCTCGATGGCCTGATTACGGGAGGACTTGCACCTCCAAAACAGCGCCCATGCTGGGCACACCAAAAAAAAGAGCCTCCCGGGGGAGGCTCAGCAGGACTCTCTTGCGATTTGCCCATCAACCTATTTTTTCCATATTGGCTTCCAGCTGTAAATGGGGGATAAATCTTCCGGTCTCGGCCAGTTGGTGACCGGCGGCATATCCGATACCGATGACACGGGCGGACCATAGTAAAAACCCCCGAACACCCTCTTCATCTCGTCCTTGCTTATCTTCTTGTCTCTGGGCAAATCTTTGATGGTGATCCGTTTCTTTTCCTTAGCCATGTGAGTACCTCCTTTATAATAATGGTTTATTGCAGGTATCTTATTCCAATCTGCAGAGTCCTCTTTTCACAATCCTGCCCTTTAGTGCCGGCAGGCATCATTGCCTTCGACCTGCCTGCTCAACCAGTTTGCAATAATCGTTATAGCTTACAATAACCGACACGGGCTTGCCCTGACGATTGACCACGAATTTTTTCCCGTTCACCGAGGTTTGATGGAGGATATCGCCAAAATTAGTTTTGGCCGTAGTGGCGGCAATCGGTTCCAGGTCCCTGGCTGTACTGGATGCACTCATGATATCCTCTTGTTCAATGTAATCATTTTAATCAATTTAATCAATTTTGTCAAGTCTTTTTTCGGCACTTTTTTAAAAAATCTTTAACAGAAAAGTACCGGCATGCAAGCACACCGCCGGCCATTTTCCCGGATGCCGGTCAAAAACCCTTTATTTCATCTGGGTTTTAAGCCAATCCTGATAAGCCATATCCCTGATGGTTGCCTGAATGCCGGGATGGGCGCAATATTTGGCCCGGTTCGCCTTTTTTCTCCAGCCGGTCCTTGAACTTGCTGATCAGAATATTTGTTTCAAGGAACTCTTCCAGGGCTTCCACCGAAATGCCGGCGGAGTTGAGCCAGCGCTGCGTATCACTCGCCTTGCCCAGATCCTTGACCGTGCGGAAAGCATCAGCCGCCCGCTGCAACTCGCCGGCGGAAACCGTTATCCCGCTCTTGCGGGCAGCCTGCGCGGTTATCTTTCTTTCCACCACTTCACGCACTGCGGGTATAAACTGCTCGGTTACCCTCAAATAGTCAACCACCTCTGCCACCGTTACTTCGATGTCTTTGCCCGTGCCTGCCATAATCTTCCTCCCCAGTCATTGGTGTTAAATAGGTGATCCTGCCTCATCATGATAAAAACCCTCACGCCCTGTTCTTATCGCACAATACGTACTCCTTCCCCCAATACCCTGCCCAGCCATTCCCGGAACATCAGCTCCTTGATGGATTCCTTCACATCCCCGCTGAGCGCTGCTCTCAGAATCTCTTCAATCAGGATTAGTTGAAACATGCCCTCACACCGGAAAGGGCCGAGCAACTCACCCGGTGACGCACTGAATACTTTGGCGCTGATGTCCGGCGGGAACATATCCCGCGTGAGCAGCCCTCTGTACCCTCCCGCATATTTCGAGGCCTCATCAAGCGAATGTTTCCTGGCCAAGGCGTGAAAATCAGCGCCCTCCTCTGTTACCTGGATACTGATTTCATTGGCCAGGTTTTCATCCCCGACCAGGATTACGGACACCCGCGCACAATCAAATTGAGACCGGTTATTGACGAAGTAGGCTTCAACCGTCTTTTCGTCAGCGAGCTTTTCCTTCAGCAGACTGATGAGCAAGGAAGACTCACAAAATGCTTCATAATCATCTTCAGCCAAGCCTGCACTCTCAAGAAACCGTATCATTTCCTCGGCGGTATACAGCGACCGGAGTGTCCTGAAGCTGTCAGAAAACTGCTGTAACGCACCATCAGAAAACTCAACTCCGAGCTCATGGGCTTTTTTCACCACCTCTTTGTGCATAATCATTTCGGATATGACCGCATCAGCCCGCCCGGTCAGCGCAAGAAAGCTCACCACCTCATCGGGTGTAATCTCGCTGCCGCGATAAACAATCTTCACACGCATCACCTCCCCGTAACGGTTCTATCCGCCCGCCCGTTTAAACAGCATGGCAAAGATGCTTGTCCGCTCCCTTACCAGTTCCGCAGTTGCCGTCATTCCCGCTTTTAAGAAATATTTTTTTCCCTTGAGGTCAAAATATTCTTTATCGAGGGTCCCCTGCACATGGTAGATGAGCCCCGCGTTTTCATCTTCAACAGCCGCCTCCGGGATATCCGTCACCCTTCCGTAAAGCAATCCAAAATCGGTGTATGGGAAGGCATCGAATTTATATTTTATCTCCATGTTCTTTTGGATGAAACCTATTTCCCGGTTTGTTGCCCGTACATGCATGGAGAGCCGGTAATCAGCAGGAAGAATGTTGCAGAGCGGTGCAGACTCCTCAACATATGCTCCCGGATAGGTGATAAAAAGGTGTACTACGGTTCCCTCCGCAGGGGAGGTAACAATGGTCTCAGCACTAGCATCAGAGGGGGTGCCCCTGGGAATGGCCGGAGTGTTTGCAGCAGTATCCTTGGCCTCAACGCTTCCGTCTTTGGATGAACCGGTCATTGTCCTGGAACGGATCGAAAAAAGCGGGCTGTTTTTTTCCACCCGCTGGCCTTCCGAAACATATACCCTTTTCACGTATCCGGTTTTGACAGCCTGTATGTTCACCGGTGATATGGCTGGAGTGGCAATGGCCCGGCACTGCGCCACCACGTCAATCCTGGCAAGCAGCGAGTACACAAGGCCGGTTATAAGGACAAGTATCACCAGGTAGATCAGCCCCCTCGATACCAGGGATGGCATTTTTTGCAGTGCTTCCACCACCTGGTAGTTTTCAGACGGGGAGAGCAGGGAGGAGGTCTGCTGGAGATCTGTCTGTACAGTGCTTTGAACGTTTTTTTCTTCCATAGTATGAAAGTTCGGCATTCAGGAGCTACTGGAGTATTGGAGTGGTGGAGTAATGGGATGATGGAATAACACGTATTGCATTACTCCAGCACTCCATTACTCCATCATTCATTTCTCCGCACCGCAACCGCGTGTTGCACCGCTCCCTGCCTATAGATTCAGCTGCTGATGATTCAAATAATGATACAGCCCCTGCTGCGACATCAATGCTTCGTGGGTTCCCTGCTCAACGATTTCTCCGTTGTCGAGCACCACGATCATATCGGCGCTTCTCACCGTGCTCAAGCGGTGCGCGATAATCAGCGCGGTTCTATCCTGTAAAATGGCCTGAAGGTTCTTCTGGATGGCCTGCTCGGACTCGCTGTCAAGCGAACTGGTGGCCTCATCAAAGATGATGATTTTGGGGTTGGCATAGAGGACCCGCGCAATGGCAATCCGCTGCTTTTGACCTCCCGAGAGCTGCATGCCGCTTTCCCCGACCTGCGTTTCGTAGCCCAAGGGAAGGCCGGAGATAAAATCATGGGCGTTTGCCAGCTTCGCCGCTTCGATTATTTTCTCCATGCTCTCTTCGGAGTCGCCCAGCGCGATGTTCTCCCGGATGCTTCCGCTGAAGAGAAAATTTTCCTGCAGCACAAAACCCACCAGCCTGCGCAGGTGGGATAGATTGAGGTTCTTGATATCGATGCCGTCGACGGCAATCCTTCCCTCGGTTGCGTCATAAAACCTCGCCAGAAGCCTCACCAGGGTGGTCTTGCCCGACCCGCTCCGTCCCACAATGGCCACAGTCTGCCCTGGCTCCACCGAGAGGTTGATGTTGGAGAGAATATAGGGATCGTCATTTCCGCCATAGCGGAAAAACAGCTTATCAAAGGTGATCTTTCCCTTTGGTTCCCGGATGATCAGGCCCGGCGCCTGGCCTGCCGACGAGGGGAATTCCGGGGTAGCGGCAAATACATCGTTGATTCGATCCACCGAGACCAGTGTTTCCTGGATGTCGTCCCATACCATGACGATGCGGTTTATGGGAGTGGTCACACTCCCCACCAGGGCCATGAACGCCATCAGTTCGCCAATGCTCACGGCGCCCTGAATCACTTCGCGGGCACCGTACCAGAGGATGATGGTTGAGCTTAAGGTGGCTACCAGGTCGCCGATCGAGTGAAAATACATGCCGGTGTTGTAAAGCCTGAAATCGATGTTCAGGCTCTTGATAAACTTGTCCTCCCACTTCCACCGGACAGGATACTCAATGTTCATGGCCTTTATGGTATCAATGCCGTTGATGGATTCAATCAGGTGGGCTTCGGACTCCGCCCGGGCGGAAAAGGAATCGATGTTGAGCCTTTTAAGCAGAGGGGTAAAAATCAGCGTAATGCCGATGAAGACCGGGATAAAGAGCAGGACGATGATGGTCATCTGCACGTTGTAGTAGAACATGAGGCAGATGTAGACAACAATCAGAAAGGCATCAAGCACGATGGTGAGGGCGGTGTTGGTCAAAAAGTTGCGGATCTTCATGTTTTCGCCGAAGCGGGTGATAAAATCACCGATCTTTCTCACCTTGAAATAGCCGAGCGGAAGGGCAAGTATGTGCTTGTAAAAGAGAACGAGCATGCTTAAATCTATTTTCATGCTGGTGTGGATGATAAGGTACTGCCGGACAATCATGGTTGCTATCCGGAAGATGAGCACGATGAGCATGCCGATGAGCATGATATTGAGCATGGATGTATTCTGGTGCACGAGCACCCGATCAACCACATTCTGTGTGAAGAGGGGAGTGGCCAGCCCGAAAATATTGAGCAGGAGCGATGCGAGAAAAATCTCCAGCAGGATCATTCTATAAGGACTGACAAAGGAGACAAATCTGCTCAACGACGAGGTGTCCTCCTGCTGTCCCGCAAATGCGGCCTGGGGTTCAAGCACAAGGGTGATGCCGTTCCAATTATCCGCAAACTCACTTCTGCTGTATTTGCGAAGACCGCGGGCAGGGTCCGCTATCCATACCTGCTGACCGGTGATGCGGTAGATAACCACATAATGGTAACCCTGCCAGTGGGCAATGCAGGGCAGCTTTGTTGAGAGGAGGTCCTCATAAGTGAGGCGCATGCCCCTCGCTGAAAAGCCGAGCTGTTCCGCTGCCGAAGCAAGATTGGCCAGGGTGGCGCCGCTCGAGTCGACGTGGGCCAGCTCGCGAATCCTGTTCGCTGCAAATTGTTTCCCGTAATGCCTGGCAATCATCATGATGCAGGTAGTCCCGCAGGTGGACTGGTCATGCTGCCTGATAAAGGGAAATCTGAAGCGCAGGCGAAATCGCCCAGGTACGGACTTTTTCTCCTCCTTCGGAGCGATTTTTTGCGGGGGAGGGCCTTCCTCTACCTCAATCTTTTTAAAGGCCGCAAGTTCCTGTTTCAGCATCTCCTGGTGCGGAAGGGGAGGGCTGGAGATAAAATAGGAGCTGATTCTGTCCTGGATCACCGTTTTCAGCCTGGGGGATTGTGCCACCAGCAGGTTGAAGTCTTCTTTAGTCAGGGAAAAGAAATGGCAATCGGTAAGGCAGATGATATCGGCAGTTCTTGTGGAATCCTCCAGAAGCGCTTTTTCTCCGAAGAAATCACCTTCGCGCAAAAAATTCACCAAAACCTGCTGCCCATTTTCCCAGATGGCCACCTTGACCGTTCCGCTTTCTATGAGAAAAAATTTATCAGCCTCAGCACCCTGCCTGAAAACCACATCGCCGGCTTTGAAAAATTCCGCACGGAACTTGCCGAGCAGCTGCTGCAAATCCTTGGACGAAACAGATGACAGATTGGTGCAGGTCCTTATAAAGCGGTTTATGGAGGTGCAGCGGATGAAGCGGTCAAAATAATCCCGCAGTACCGGCTTGGAAAAGAGGTGTTCATGAAAGGATGTGCCGGGGACAACTATGAGAACGCTGTCTTCCGCCGCCCTGGCGGTGGCATTGCGGGGACTTGCCGTAATCAGAGCTGTTTCCCCGAAGTGATCTCCCCGCACGCTGACCCCGAGGTTGACCTCTGCGCCCTGCTCCTTTTTTGAATGATCCTGATTTTGCCGCTATAGACAATATAAAAGCTGTCCCCCGGATCACCCTGGTTGAAAACAATCTCCCCCGGCCTTAAGGAACGCAGTTGCGCGTCCTTCGTCAATAAGGCGAGGTCCTCATCCGCAAAGACAGCAAAGAGGGGGAGTGCCCGGATAAACTCAGCTATATTCCTGTTGTCCATAGATTGAATTGTTGAAGCATCCGGTATGAAAGGATATGTCTTACCCGGGAAATGAATAGTGTACTGTATATATGATAAATTCCCTCATTGCACAAGAAAAAAGGATTCGGCGCTGACTATACCGTCGTAAATAATGCTCATGAACTGCTGCCGGCGCGCTTACTGTCCAGAAAGGCCCTTACTTCGTCGGGCAGAAAAATGAATACAAGCTCTCCGCTGGCAGGCGATTGCGCTGACCCTCCCGCATCAATTGCAACCAGCTTGGCATATACCTCAGGAAACCTGGCACCTCTATCAGGTTCCAAAATGATTTTGAGGTTTGCATAACAGGGCAGACCATCCTCCAGCAAAACGCGGGCGCTGGAAGCACCCAGGTGGGTGATAGAGCCGGTTTTCTGCCGTGCCGAAACGGTTTTGTTTTCCACCACTGAGTACCTGATGAGAAGAGGGGTCTCGAGCATCCTGCATGAATCTCCGCTCCCTTGAGTGATCGTAGTGGTATAGCCGCCCTCCATACCGGTAATTTCATAGAGCGTGAGAGGCCGCTCAATTCCCTTAAGCTGCACCTCCATCGTTTTCCCGAGCCGAACCCGGGAACGCACCCGCTCATAGGTGGCGGGACCGATGAGGATCTGCCCGCCGGTGGTATATGATTCAATGCGGTAGGTCATGTTTATGGGGGTTCCTACCGCACCGTACTTGGCGCGCCTCTCGGATCCCAGGTTGCCCACCACCACCTCGCCGGTATTGATCCCGATGCCCATGGCGAGTTCGGGCAGGTTATCCCGAAGCTGTTCCCGGTTGATCTCCCGCATTTTGTTCTGCATCTCAATGGCGCAGGCAACCGCCCGCTCGGGATCATCAGGTGCAGCCAGCGGGGCACCGAAAAAAATCAGCATGCCGTCCCCCTGCACCTCATCCACCGTCCCGCGGTACCGGGCAATGATTTCAACCATTGCCTCCAGGAACCGGTTGAGCATGCGTATCACGTCCCGGGGGGAAAGCCGAGCGGAAACGGATGTGAAGCCTCGCAGGTCCGATACCAGAAAGGTCACCTCTCTCATTTCACCACTCATTTTCAGGCCTTCGGGTGATCCGAGCAGTTCCTCGACCACTTCATTGCTGAGATAGCGGCCGAAGGTGGCCCGGACGAAATCGCGCTGCCGCAGGCTCTCTATTTTTTCCTTCTCCTCCCGGACATAGCGATACACGACAATGGAAATGAGGGCAAAGGTAATCATAAGCAGCGGCCGGATAACATTGGCGATGATATGCCCGAAGAGAAAGACAGCGCCGGCACCGCCGGCATAGAGCGTTCCGGTCAGCAGTGCACCAATGGTAAACGGCAGGGAGCTCAGCCGCAGGGAAATGAAAAGAACGCAGAGCATGAGGCCCGCTTCGACAAGGAACATTGCACTTCCGCTGAGCTCCCTGATGAAGGATCTGCTCAGGATCGTGTGCAGGACATTGGCATGGACAGCGCTCAGCGGCATGGCGGCATCTGTCGGAACCGGACCGATGTCCGCAGTCCCGGTAGATACCTCGGAGACCACGGCAATTTTTCCCGAAAGCTCATCTCGCCACAGTTCCATGTCTCCGGCATCATCCGAAGCCCGGAGCACATCGACGTAATTATAGTGCGTCATCCGCTCCCAGGGCCCGATGTAATTGACAATCATGGCGCCGCTGCGGTCTACGGGAATGACGATGTCCTCCGCTGCCGCTGTCCCCGGCTTCCTGGCCCCGGCAAGGGTAATGGATACCCCCGGCTTTACGCTTACCGAGGATGGCGGAACCCCCAGATAATCGCAGATGGTACGCAGCGCAATGCCGGGATAAAATCCATCCTCATAGCGGACCAGCAGCGGCAGGCGGCGGAAGACGCCATCGCGGTCCGGCACAAGGTTGAGATACCCCAGCCCCTTAGCGGCCGAGGCAAGCCGGGGAAAGGTGATGAGCGGATTGCTGCCTTGAGGCAGTGCAGAAGCATCTCCCTGCACTGCTATCGTCCACCCGGTTTGCTCGAGGTACTGGAGGGTTTTAGTATCGGGACCGGTCGTCTGCGCGAGAGTCCCCTGGCTCATCTCAAACGCCATTCCAAAGTAAACATGCCCGGCCTTTGCAGCAGCGTCCTGCAGCTCTGCATCTTCCTCACTGTTTGACGGTGCGGCAAAGATAAAGTCAAACAACTGCGCGGCAACACCCATGGAGGCCAGGTTCTCGATGATGCGGGCGTGGTGAGAGCGGTTGAGGTAGAAATTATCAAGCTGCTGAATGGTGGTGTTATTAAGGTCAACGTGGATGATGGTGTCATCATAAGGAGGGCGCAATCGCTCCACCGCCGATCGCAATCTGAACAACTGGTCTATCGTCTGGCTGTTCCAGGTTTCAAAAACAGCCGGCAGGAACAGGCAGAAGAGGTGGGCAATAACGAAAGAGCCCGCAATCAATAAGATGATGATCCGGCGGTGTGGTATCTTACCTGTGTTCAATCGTGAATGTCCTGCAGTAAAAATCTTTTGCCGAGACCTCAATCGCAACAGCACCCATATCAGGAGTTTTTGTTTGTTCATCCTTGTTGATGCCGCGCACGTTTCCCCCGATGGGCACCGGGCGTTCTGCGCTTGCGGTGAGCGTGCGATGCTTTTTTTTCAGATCCTTAATCCGTGTGCGTATCAGCTCAGCCTGGCTGCGATTGACGTCGGTTCCTAAGGCGGCTTTTTGGAAGAGCTCTTCGATCTCAATTAAGCGGGTGATGGAAGCAATGAGGTAAAATGTTTCAGTGCCCTTCCTGTCATCCAGCTCAAACCAGGAATCATCGCGGGGAATGTAGTGCATTTTCTGAAGCCCATAATCGCTCCCGGATTGGTTAAGCCGATAGGGGAAAAGCAGGCGCATATCCCCCTGGCTGCTCTGATAGATCAGATAAACAAAGCAGGTTTTATGAAGCTCCAGCATGAACTTCAACTGGTCGCCTGTCTTTAAGGCTGTGTCAGCAGTGATGGGAACAAACTTCCGCCCCTGCTCCGGCCCAACCATGGCGCCGAATGCCCAGCGGAACGCAATAGTATCTCCTGCCTGATCGTCTGCTTTGCCGCTTGCGTACAATAATGATGCTGACATAACAGCAAGCACCAGAATGCGCATGCACGTTCTTGACCATTTCATGAAGAAACATCTCCTTTTCGATTCCGACATGTGGGACATGCTGTGCTGATCTCTAAAATTTGATGGTCAGATAATAGATATTATTCGGTGCTTCCGGTGCCGCCAACCAGCACGAAAACAGGAGCATCCCGTAGGGAAACCGATCATTCCCTATTTGTATGCCCACATCGAAGAGCACTTGCGTATAGCCCCACTTTAAGAATGGGATGAGTCCAGCAGAGGATATGCCAATGCCGCTTAAAACCAGGAGATCCCCCTCAGAACCGTCTGCCGATGACAAAGTTATCGACGCGGGACCGCTGCCTATCAGCAGCACCACAAATTGACTGACACCCTGCGGGAAAGGCGCTTCCTGGGTAATCTCAATAGCACGGGTCATACCCGGCGTAAGCGTTTCCATGCGGAGCATGAGCGCCTCAGGCTCCTGCCCGAAAGCAGAGCCGAAGAGCATAACCACAACTGATACCAGCATCCATGAATATTTCATAAGTGATCGTTTTCTGTTCATCATCTATGCACCCCCTTCATGTTTGCCCTTCTTGTCTGGGTCGCCCTTAAGGCTGTTGAATTAGTTTTCCGCGGGCTGGTCAAAAACATCCAGATGCAAGGCACGCGAAATCCTGAGGAATGAGGCGTACATACGAGTACGCTGCAATGACGAAGGACGAGCGTAACGCAGCAGATGGGTGTTTTTCAACAGCCCGTTAAAAATGATAGATCATTGAGACCATAAACAAATGCTGTTCAACATCGGCACTCGTTCCCGGAAGGTCCAGAAAAACATCACCCGATGCGTCCTTCCCGCAGCGAAACTGGTAAGCGCAATCAAAGATCATATCGCCGATGGAAACACCGGTGCCGAGCGCCACCCCCCAGAAATCCTGGGGGTTTTTCACCGATGGCTCCGGGTCATAAAAAACCCCCGCGCGCACCGGGACTACGGTCCTGGTAAAAATGAAAAGGTACTCCGCACCCATACGCACCTGGGTAGTCTCCTCAGTCGGACTCTTATAAGACGGCTTCAGCGTGATGGGGCTGAGGCGGTTGCCCTGTCCGTCCTCCAGTCTGAAATGATCCCATTCCGTACGGTAAACATCCAAGGAGAGGGTAAGCCGGTCGGACAATCGGAGGGCGCCGCCCCGAGACCGTATGAGAGAGGCATGTCCAGATCAATGTTTTCATCCACCCGTAACCTGGTATTTTGTGCAGCCGACCTGGCGCTTTCGACCGGCCTGTTACCACCCGTTCATGCTGAATGTCCGCGGTGAAAGGGGTCTTGATTACGCCCCCGAGGGTGAGAAAGCGGGTTGCATTCCATAAAAAACCGAGATGCATATTAAAACCGGAAAACCCATAGTAGCGGTCTTCATCCTTTATTTTTTCAGTCCGTACCAGGGATCCCTTGCCTTTTAACATCCCGCCCCGGTAATTTAAATCATTTATTGTCGTGTCCGATTCCCATCCGTTGCTCCAGAAGAGATTATCAGTCCATATGTTAAAGGTGGCTCCCAGGGAAAAGTCCGGTGTTATCTCAATGGCATAGGCAGGGGAAAGGGTTCTCAGTTTCCCGCTCTGGCGGAAATCACCTTCCCGCCTGGTCTGGGAAAAGGTCGGTACATCACTGTAGTTGATGGCTGTACTGATATCACGGTCAAATTCGTAGAGAAGCTGGTAATTGAGCGAGACAATCATGTTCCGATCCAGGAGTTGAAATGGATATGCAGCGCTGAAGTAATTGAGATTCCTTGCTTAACGATTTTTGAACCCCTCTATTCTCAGGGTGTGAGGATGAGGAGAAATATCACGGGCTTAAAATAAGAAAGGGCAAATGGATATTCCGGTTTTTGAGCTGGGTGAGGCCGGCAGGGTTCCATGAAGCCGCCGTGGCATCATCCGCAACCGCGATAAACGCCCATGCCCACTGCACGCGCGCCGGAACCCACCGGGTTGGGGGTGGATGCGCTTATCACCTTTGTCGGTGTCGCCTGTGCATGTAAAGTGCCGCACAGCATGGCCACGGTAAAAATAATGGTGAATAATCTTAATAGTAATAGCACGACCATTGCTTTATCCTGTTTATTGCCCCCTCACCCTAACCCTCTCCCCCGGTGGGGGAGAGGAGATCTTTTTTGCATCCTCTCACTACCGAAAGGAGGAGCGGGTGAGAATAAAAAACCTATTCAGAAATATTTCATCTTCATGTTGCCCCGGAGGGGAATGGGGGTTTGATTCAAAAATGAATTGACATCTCAAAACTGCCCCGTACTTCCCTTCTCCCCGCTGGGGAGAGGGATAGGGTGAGGGGGATGAAAACGCTGATATACCTTTCCTCGTTTTCAATATCGCGCGGCAAACGCATATCTTACACTATTGCCGCCAGACATTGCCCGAGCACTACTTGGCAATTACCTTGCTCCCGGCTTTAATCTCGCGCCCGGCAAATTTCTTTTCTATGTCGGCCTTACACGAAACGGGTGCCACCTCCTTTGCCGCGAGTTGTCCGAGAATGTCAGTATCCCTGCCCAGATTCATCCCTGTCTCGGCATCAATGAGGGGCGCGGTCTCCTGATACGCCAGGAATTTCATTCCCTGCTGTATCGACTGGCTTTGCCCCAGGTCGATTGCTACGGAGTTGTTTTGCACATGCGCGGTAACCGTACCTTCACAGAGGGGAATGTGCTTCTTGAACTTAAGGGCCAGGTTATCAAGGGTTCCCCTGAAACCGGCAGTCATCTCTCCTTCCCAGTAGACGTCATTTTCTGAGAGCACCGCCGCGGTTCCCGTATCAACCAGGCGGCCGATGATTTCAATGGATGCAGGCGAAGAGGAGATGCTCCCGCACAGAACGGCATCGGATCCCATAAGGCGGCCCAGGCGAAGGGCCGTTTCCTGGTCAAAATCTCCTTTCCGGCTTACCTGCTGTTCATCGAGCACTTTTCCGAGGCTGTCCCGCTCAACCATGTTGAACCGCTGCTGTTCTGCGAAGGAGCGGTTAAGGAAGGTATGCACATATCCCTGCAGCGATTCCCCGGCTTTTTTTACTTCAGTAAACGGAAGTATTACAACGCTGAGCCGCGAACCCACCTGCATGACCCGGGGTATATTTCTGGTGATGGCCAGACGTTCACCGGTTTTTACTCCCCTGGTATCGGAAAGCTCGGCAGCTACGGTGTTTTGACCTTCCTTGAGCGGCAGGGTTATGCTGAAGGCAAGCGGTCTGTCTTTGTTCTCCCGCACAAGCTTGAGAAACGGGGTAATCAACGGATCATCCTCGGTGGAAAGCAGCGACTGCCGGTTGACCACCAGATCATCGATGCCTTCCGCCGATCTGGCACTCCCTTGCACGGTAATACTCTCAAGGTAAACAGCAAGGCCGTCTCTCAGCCCTTTGAGCTCGATCCCGGAAGCGGGGGAAGCCTGTTTTGCAAAAACCATAACCTGTCCGGTCGAAGCAACCCGGGGGAAATCATTGATGGAAATCAACGCACGACTGCCGGGCGTGCCGCGTGCTGCAACCAAACCCCTTGTCGTGTTTCCCAGGCTGTCTGCCGCCTCAAACTCCAGTGAAGCCGCGTCCGCCGCGCCGGAGAGATCAACCTGTTCGTTGATCCTTACCAAGGTTATGCCCTGAGAAGCAAGCTCACGGGCATGAAGGCGTATTTTCCCCACCGCCGATTTATCATAGATGGCACCGGACACCAGGACAGCATTGCCTCCCGACGGAGTTACCTCCAGGAATACCAGGGGACCTTCCCGGTCAACCTTTACCTCCAGGGTAAGTGTGGCAGAGGGCTTTCCCAGGATATCCACCGACTGAAGGGTTATCACATTTTTCCCTTGCTGGAGCGAAATTTCCTCCTGGAAGGAAATCTCCTTCTGTGAAAGCTCAAGCTTTGAAGGCTTCCCATTGAAAACGATATTGGATACGAAGAAATCATCACTCGCCTTTCCCTTAACGGCAACAGCAAAATCTTTTGTCCGGTATACAGGCGGTGGGAATTCAACCGAAACAGCAGGCTTAGCAGTATCAAGCCGTGCTTCATTCAGCCAGGCCGCCCTGGCCTTGTCCAGATAAAATTTAGCCCGTGCGGTTTCATCGCTCGCCAGCGACGCCTCCAGGGCTTTTATGGCTTCCTGGTATTTCGTCATATTATAATAGGCAATTCCCAGCTCCCGGTTGGGGAAGTAGTCTATAAAGTGCATCCCGTAGGTGCGGGCGCGGCGCTGATCGGCGCTTCGCTTCTGAATTGCCCGGATAAAATCCGCCGCCGCATCCTCCCAGTAGCCTCCATCATTGTAGGAAACACCTCGCACATAGTAGTCGTCCCACCTGGCCTTGAAAAGCCCCTCGGTTTTCCCGTAGAGCTTGCCGTTCTTCTCGTAGACCTTCCCCTTCTCAACGGCACATCCGGCGCCAAAGTAGCCGATCGCGCCCAGGGCGAGAAGACCTATGGTCAAAAGACAAATTTTACGTACGCTCAGATTAGCCATTACTCCAGTTCTCCATTACCCCCCTCTGTGTATCAGAAGTCAGGAGACAGAATTCAGAATGTTGCACGGCGAACTAAAATTCAACCTCTGCTCTAAGCACTTCGTACTATGTTACTCCCCATTCTGACTACTGACTTCTGAATCCTGACTTCTACTCCTCCTCCTACAGCCAATTCCCCATCAAGATAAAAGGGGCCCAGAAGAAGGGATGGCTGTATGGGCTTTTTTCATCAGGGTTAAAAAGACCTGCATCGCCCTCTTCATCCTTAACCTTGCTCACCCGCATGCCCCTTCTGCTTTCTTCGGCCGGGCTGCCTGCGATCTCCCCCCGGATAAATGCGAGCTGTGTCTGGCGGAGGGCTTCGGCCTTGGTCATGCCGGGCTTATCCACGTGCATCCGGTAAAAACTCTGCATCAGAACTCCCGTGCTGCGGTCCGCAACCGGCCAGAGGGTGGCAAGCACTCCTTTTGCACCCTGGTCCTGTGCCAAGCTGCCCAGGCTCTCCACTTCACTTCCGTTACCCTCTATACCGCCGATGGCAGTGTTGCAGGCTGAGAGGGTAAGCATTTCGACCCCGCCGAAGTCATAGTTGTCATCCTTGATCTTTCCCAGGGTAAGTGTGCTGCCGTCACCGAGCACCAGGTGGGAATCTTCTTCCGTGCCGGGATTAAGCTCAAAATGGCTGGCAATATGAACGACGGGGTATCCCTGTATGAGCACTGATTCCATGGCCTCTTCAGAAAATGCTTTGTCGAGATAGATCACCCCGGGGAGCACACCATCCTTATCCGACACATCACGACGCACGATACCTTCCAGTTCATCAGAAACATAAGGCAGCGGGTCCAGATTGGCCATAGCATGAGTTAAGCCAAATCCTCCCACCATCCATCTTCCAGCGGGTTTATCTTTTATGTCCATTCCCGCAGCTGCAGAATAAAGGGCTACCGGGTACCGCTCAATGAGAAAGGATTGTCCGTCATGGAGGGCCGCCACGGGGAGGTAACGCAAAGCGCCGTCAAGCGAGAGCATCAGCGTTTGAGCGCCTGCCTGTGCCAGATCCCGCTCGATGGGTCCGATAGCAATCTTATAGAGTTCCTGGGCCTGGGGAAGAACGGGCTGGCGCGGATTCTGCAATGTGTTGCGGAAGTCCATAATTTTGCGGTTAAGTGCCTTCGCGGTGATTTCCACATCGCGCGAAAGCTGTATCTCGGTGGTAGTAAGGATAATATGCAATTTGTTTTCGGTGATGAGATAATAAATCACCACCGCCCCGTGGCCAAGCTCCTCCAGTGCCTGCTGAAGCTTCCTCGGCTTGTCCAGCCGTGTTGCCTTGACTTCGGCAGTCCATTCCAGCGAAATCTTGCTCAAGTCATCGAGCAATGCTTCCAGATTTTTGTTGAATCCCAGCCTGGCAACCTTGAGATCATCGCTGATGGCGAGGTAGCGCTTCAGTTCCGCGTCGCTGAGTCCGAATTTTTTCTTCTGTTTGAGATCAGAAAACTCCCTGCCCAGGGCAGCTATGCGCTTGCTTATTTCCCCGTAGCGTTCAGACCACACCGCCTCATCAGCGCTATAGCCAGCAGCGGTGGTGCGTACATCCTTCCGGCCGGCATCCCTGAGAATAAAATCAAAGTATTCTTCTTCCTTCTGCATATCAAGCACCTGCTGTGCTTCAGGCAGTCTCCCGTAGTCAATGAGCAGATCCGCAAGGAACTTGTAGGCGTGCCACTTGGTTTGCAGGAAGGACACCTGCAGCTCCGTTTCGATTCTTGCTATGTCCGCCCGTATGCCCTGAATGCTGTTGACCGCCTGCTTGCCGAAAAAGATGGCTGCGGCCGGGTTTTTTCTTTTAGCGAGGAGGTATCCGAGGTTGAACTGAATTTTCCACAGCAGCTCCGGCCGGGCCGTGGTCTGGGCCTCAGCCAGGGCCCGTGCATAGTACTGCTCGGCCTGGTCATACTGGCCCATGGCAACATAAATCTCCGCCAGATTGTTGAGTCGGACCGGCAGGTAGGGCTGTTCCTCGCCGTAGATGCCCTTGTCGATTGCCAGCGCCTGCTCGTAGAGGCTTTTGGCCTTTATATAGTCGCCCGAGGCGAAGGAGAGCCCCGCCAGGTTGTTCAATACCGTTGCCACATCGGGATGGTTTGGCCCATACTGCTTTTGATAGATGCGCAGGGCCTCGTCATAAAACGATTGCGCCTGTCCGTATTCGCCCCGTTCACGGCACACCTCCCCCAGGTTGTTGAGCACGGTAGCCACGGCGGGATGTTCCTGACCATGCACCTTCCTGGAAATAAGCAGGGCCTGCTCATACAGGGACCGTGCCTTTTCCATGCTGCCCAGGGCCCGGTAGACGGATGCCACGTTGTTCAGGTCCTTGGCAACCTCGGGATGCTCGCTGCCGTAAGCAGTTTCGTCAATCGCCAGCGCCCGCTCATAGAGCAGCTTCGCCTTTGCATATTTCCCCAGGGCAAAGTAAACCCCTGCCAGGTTTCCCAGGTCCTTGGCAACCTCGGGATGCCCGCCGCCGTAAGCGGTTTCGTCTATAGACAACGCCCGCTCATAGAGGGGCCGGGCCTTGTCAAAGGCGCCCATCGAATAGTAAAGGCTTGCCAGGTTGCTTATATCCCTGGCTACATTCGGGTGCTTCTGCCCGTAGACTTTTTCGTCGATGGCAAGGGTTCGCTTGTGGAGGGAGAGCGCGGTATCATAATTACCCGACGTCTGATAGAGCAATGCCAGGTTGTTTAAAACGGTTGCCACGCGAGGGTGTTCAGGACCATCGGTTTTTTCATAGATGGCCAGGGCGCGCTCATAGAGGGATTTCGCCTTTGTATAGTCTCCCGTGTCATAGCAGAGCTTCGCCAGGTTGTTAAGGTCCTGTGCCACCTCCCCATGATCCCTGCCATAGGCTTTTTCATCAATGGCTAAAGCGCGCTCGTAGAGCGGCTGCGCCTGCTGGTATTTCCCGAGGGTATGATAGAGCAGCGCCAGGTTGGTCAGGCGGACTGCAATCTTAGGGTTTTCCCGGCCATAGGCAGTTTCATCAATGGTGAGCGCTCGTTTTAAAAACTGTTCGGCCGATGTGTACTCATCGAGAGATTTGCACACAAAAGCAAGGTTGCTTAAGATGGCCGCAACTTCGGGATGCTCCGGGCCGACGGTTTGCTCCTTGAAGGCAAGCAGCTCGCTATAAGCCTCTTTCGATGCGGCATATTGCTTCAGCTCCTGCAGGAAAAGCCCTCGCCACCACACCAGGTCCATGCGCTCTTTTTCACGGTTGCGCTCTTTCAGGAACGGCTCCAGCATGTTTATCATGGCAAGCCCTTCCTTCGCGAGCCCGGCACTGCGATACGTACCCATGAGATAATCATGGTACCTGCTGAGCGAGGGGTTCAGTTTCACCGCCCCTTCCAGGTGAACAACAGCATTAGCCGGGTCCCCCTGTTCGGCCAGACAGTATCCGTATCCCAATTGCGAGGGTATCAGTTCCGGTTTCAAGGCAAGTGCTTTCTGAAATGCCGACGCTGCCCCGCTGACATCACCGCTCAGAACTTTACCGTTACCCAGGTTAGTCCAGGCCTCCGCATACCGCGGGTCCAGCTCAATGGCTTTTCTGAGATACGATTCACCCCGCGCTGCAATAGTTTTCTTCTCTTCTTCACCGGCGGCCAGGTATAATTGCTGCATCCAATATCCCATGGCATTATTTTCCCATGCATCTGCCGACTGTGTCCCGGAGGCAAGAATGCGCGCACTTTCCGCGGGTTTGATCGCGTGGCCACGGGATTGAAGAAAAGTGACAACCTGAGTTGATGTTACCTGCAAAAGTCCATCCATGGTCGCCTGTATTTTTATGTCGGCAGCCGGTGTCCATTGCGGCCCGGCATAGAGCGCGAGCTGCACTTCCATCTGCTGCCCGTTCTGCCGGTAGCTCCCCCAGAGGAATTGTCCCAGCCCGGAGGCGGTGGCAATTTCCTTCCAGTCAGCGAAGGCAAGCGATCTCCGCCGCCTGCACCTGCATTGGATCCCGCAACGCAGCTCAGCCTCATGCCGGGGCACTGTTTACCTACAAGCTGATTGAGATCGGGAAGGGTCTTGGTATTAAGTTCCGAGATACAGAGAAGATCCGCGGTTATGCGTTCCTGGAGGGCGATGGAGAGCCAGTCAAGACCCGGCTGCCCCGTACCATTCTGCAGGGGGAATACGGCAATGGGTAAATGATTGAGGTTTATCACCTGCTTTTGAACTTCTGCTGCAGGCTGATGCTCGGTGATAACTTTGGGTTGGAGGCCGCCGCAACTTACCGTGATGACAAGTGCCGCAAAAACTAAAAAGTAGCCATGATTAAATCCCCCCTTATTTAATCGATGAGCTACTCTCATGCGTGCTCCTTCTGGTATAACGCCTTAAGGTAACATCTTATGAGTATCTGGAATGATGCCCTGATCCAGCCTCTATATTACAACCCCGTGCGCAACCGCCTCTCATTTTTTTATGTGTTATTCTATCACAACATGAATCAATAGAAAAGCACATTGTCCTGCCGGATTGCCCCTCGCCCTGACCCTCTCCCCGGAGGGTAGAGGGGATTTAAAAAACCTTTCTGTATAAGAGATAACATGATTTACTAAACATTTGCTCCCTGGATTCTCCCTCTCCCCGGCGGGGAGAGGGATGGGGTGAGGGGGCTGAATATTCTATGCTCTGCCCGCTGCCCATTAATTTAAAGTACCCGCGAAAACCGTGTTGGCAATCGCTTCATTAAAATAAGCTGCAGCCTGGCAGCTCTCATGCATTCTCACAACAGCAGCAATGAAAACAGCCGCTACCAGAATCACGATGGCTGCCTCAACAATCTTTTCTGCTGCATCCTTTATTTTTTTGGTGAGGTCCCTCCACATGGTTGCCCGGTTTTGTTCATAGGCCAGCTGTGCTCTTACATGCCCCAGTTCGAATGCTGTTAGTGCTTTCATTGTACCTACCTCCTACATAAAAAAGTTAACGTTTTAAATTCTTTTTCTGTTGTTGTTGCAAATATACGAGGGCACATACCATTTCTTACACAAAAATTGCTTTGCGACCCCGTGTTATATAAATCTTTGATTTTTAAACCAGAGTTCGTGTATAATACACCTGAATGCCCGTCCACGCCGAACATAGAGGATCCTTTCATGGAAATGCCGGCCGTTAACGAGGCGCAGCTCCTTCAAGGATGTATTGCCGGGGACAAGCAATCGTGGGACATCTTTGTTAAGCACTTCAGCCGGCTCATCTACCATTCCATTTACAAAACCCTCCGCGTAAATGATAAGCCAACCGCTCCTGACGATATAAATGATCTTTTCCAGGATATCTTCACCTCGTTTTGTGCGGACCAATGCAAGAAACTGAGGGTGTTTGATCCCGGGAAAGGCCTGACCCTTTCGAGCTGGATCAGGATGATCGCCGTTCGCACGACCATTGATCACATCCGGAAAAGTAAAGATACCGCATCACTTGAAGATTTTCCGTTGGCGCCGTCACAGCCCGGTGACCAGGAATCACTTATAGACCGTGAATCTCAGGAAAATCTTCAGGCGCTTTTGGAAGAACTGCCTGCCAAGGATAAGCTGCTGATTGAATTATCTTATATGAGAGAGCTGCCCCCGGAGGAAGTAGCCCGGATGCTTCATATCTCGGTGGGGGCCTTTTATACCAGGAAGAACAGGATTATAGAAAAGCTAAAAAATTTAATAAAAGATAAAAAGATTATGTAAGAATTGCATTTTAACCCCGTATAATGGTTTGAAAGTTTAACAAAGTGCCAATTAAAACGGGGAGGTCCGGAAGTGGAAGATAAACTGTTAAAAGAAACGTATTCCAAGGTAAGGAAAGCAATTAAGAAAAAAGGGGCATGCCCTGATGAGGCAGATCTCTGCCGGTTTGCAGAGGGCCTTATGGATGAGAAGGAGACTGAGCGTTTGGAAACCCATCTGGTTTCTTGCCCGGCCTGCTGCGACTACGTGGTTGCCTTAAACAGGGTCATCCACTTTCCCGCAGAGGAAAAATTGCTCGATGTGCCTGAAGAACAGATAAAAAAGGCCTCTCAGGCCTGCGCGATTGAGCTGGAGAAAGGCGTCAGCAGAATGCCGAAGCCGGTGAAAGAGGGTCTTGCAGATCAGCTCATCGGGTTCTTCAAGAATTTTTTCAGCTTTGACTGGCTTGCGCAGCCGCTTCCAGTTATGGTCAGGTCCGGTGCGGTTGCACTTCTGCTTATCCTGATTGTTTCCGCGGGATATGTTTACTACCAGCAGGCTATGCCTATCAGCGTCAATATGCAGTTAGCAGCTAATACCAGGCTCGTTGTCAGGGGGGTTCCCACCGAAGATCGTATTCAAAAGATTGTTGAAGAAGGGGACATCCTTTTTTCCAATGACTTCTGTCGCATTAACTTCGAGCTCGATAAAAATGCCTATGTTTATGTGGTGCACCATGATTCAAAGGGTACCCTGCATCAACTCTACCCGGATCCAGCCGTTGAAAATCCTGAAAAGGTTAAGGGCAAAACCTCCTACACCATCCCTGAGGGAAAAGATAACTGGTTCCAGCTCGACGATCATAAGGGTAAAGAGACCATTTTTTTGCTCGCCTCCAACAGACCCATCCCGGATTTCAATTCCACCATTGATAAAGTCACCGGCTTAAGCCGGGAAGAAGTGGCGCAGAACCTGGAAAGCAAGGGCCGTATCCTCAAAGTGCTCAACTTCGAACACCGCTGATCTTTTGATAACTGTTTAATAAAAAAGGCTTTTCGGGATAATCCCGGAAAGCCTTTTTTGATGCTCACGGGCAATGGAGTAGTGGAGGACTGGATTAATGCTGAGATTGCCATGCTGCCTTCGGTCGCTCGCAATAATCGCAAGCAATTAAGACATCCCTTGTTAGGAAATGTTACGGTGTGAGATGAAGGCTCATTTTAAGGTTTTTCGAAGTCAAAAATCAGGGTTTCCCTGATTGTTATTATATATAAATAGAAGGATAATTTGGCTTTGCAAAATATAATATTAAGTTCCAGCAGCCTACCGGCAACGGGCATTCCCCGGCATGATGGGGAAATTCAAATAGGTCAATCAAAATCCCCTCTACCCTGTGGGGAGCGGGTTAGGGTGAGGGGGCGAAAAAAGAATACAGTGAATAGATCAACGGCCTGATGCTCAAAGCAAGCAGGGCACTCTATGAAACAGGTTAACCAGTTCACCAGTATGCCGGTTGGCCAGTTCTCCCGTTCTCCAGATTGTCAGTGCACCAGTTGGCCAGTCGCCCAGCATTCCGGCACTCCAATACTCCATTACTCCCATCACTCCAGTTTTCTTGCTCCACCACTCCATTTTCTCTAACGGAGGACCATCGTCATGACAAGAAGATTTTCTCTCACACTCGCCATTTTTATCTTCTTATCTTTATCCCTGCTGAGCAAGGACTGTTTAGCAACTCAGTGGGCAAGAACATATGGGGGGAGTGACTATGACTTTGCTTCCTCAATCAAACAGACCACAGATGGGGGCTTTATTGTGGTGGGTTACACCGAATCTTTTGGGTCAGGATTATGGGTTCTGAAAACTGACAGAAATGGCAATATCTCCTGGCAGAAAATTTACGGTGGTGGTTATAGCGGATATCAACATGCATCCATACAGCAAACCACAGACAGTGGCTATATTGTGGCAGGGGCAGGTTGGGGTTTAGATGTGTGTGTAATAAAACTTGATCAAACTGGCAACATCTCCTGGCAGAAGACCTATGGGGGGAGTGAGAATGATGAAGCCTTTTCTATACAACAGACCACAGATGGGGGCTTTATCGTGGCTGGATATACTTTCTCCTTTGGGACTGGATATAATGATATGTGGATACTAAAACTTGATCAAACTGGCAATATCTCCTGGCAGAAGACCTATGGTGGAAGTGATTATGATGATGCCTATTCTATTCAACAGACAGCAGACGGGGGCTTTATTGTAGCAGGTAGAACTCATTCCTTTGGGGCCGGTGGATGGGATATGTTGGTCTTAAAACTTGATCAAACAGGCAATGTCTCATGGCAGAAAACCTATGGTGGAAATGGCGATGAAGCTGCCTACTCCATACGGCAAAGCACAGATGGGGGCTTTATTGTGTCGGGCGAGTCAAGCTCCTTGGGGACTTTTTGTATGTGGATCTTAAAGCTTGATCAAACGGGCAACGTAACCATGGCAGAAAACCTACAGCTATTCTACACTTAGCTACGCCAGATCCATACAGCAGACACCAGACGGGGGATTTATTGTGGCCGGTATTACTACTTCCCTTGTGGGTAGCTGGGATAGGTGGGTACTGAAGCTCGATCAAATAGGCAACGTCTCATGGGAGAAAACCTACGTGGGAGGCTATTATATTGAAAATACATGCTCCATTTTACCTACGATAGACGGGGGCTATATTATAGCGGGTTCTGCTGAGTTTTCCGGTGATACCCGTTATGATTATTGGATCATGAAAATTGACAACAATGGCAATATCAATAATTGTGATATTCTTGGCACCAGTACTGCTACTGTAACGAACACCTTCGTCTCCGGTATAACCAGTAACGCTACCATTACAACCCCATCACCTACGTTACCGATACAACTGCCATCCCTCAGGATACCTCGGCTCAGATAGAAGAGCAATGCTTTGCCCCTGACTGGTTTCCCGTGGAATTCACCTACTCAGGATAAGCTTTACGGGGTCTGGGGCTACGTTTCTGATTCAATCCACAAATTTTATGCCGTTGGAGAAAATGGTCTTGTCATCAATTTCGACGGAAGCGAGTGGACCACAACCGGTAACCTGACTTCATTTAGGTTGCACGGTATATGGGGCAGTTCTGGGAATGATATTTTTACCGTTGGAGAACACGGCACCATCTTCAATTACGGGTATCATAACGGCAGCTATAGCTGGGAAGATATGCAGCCCGGTTTTACAACCAATCTCAATGAAGTATGGGGCACCTCTGCAACTGATGTGTATGCCGTAGGTGATGGCGGATTCATTACCCATTATGATGGGTATAACTGGTCCACTGACATAACAAGCGGGACAACTGCTAATCTTAATGGTGTTTGGGGAAACGCTCCTGATAATTACGTGGCAGTAGGCCGTGGTGGTACCATTGTCCACTATAATGGCGGTCCGACATGGGCTGGAATGACGAGCGGGACAACCGCTGATCTCGGGGATGTCTGGGGCAGTGCATCAAATGATATCTATGCGGTAGGCGAAAAAGGCACAATCAGGCATTATAATGGCTCAGGCCCAAACTGGTCGGCGATAAACAGCCCTACCTCGGCGACTCTGAGAAGCATCTGGGGAAGCGCGGCAGACAATATTTATGCCGTAGGTGAGTATGGCACTATCCTCTATTATGATGGTACAGGCTGGACCAAGCAGGACAGCGGCACCCAGGACAGCCTCATATCCACCTTCGGCACCTTAAATCCCCGGGTGATGGTGGTGGGCTATGATGGGAATATCTTCAATTCAATGGGGCCCTCTGTCCAGGGAAGAATCTGCAACGCCTGCACCGGCGTAGGAATAAATCATGTATTCGTTGAGCTTGATAAAGGGTTGGAGGCATACCAGACGGCCGATACCAATTCCCTGGGCATCTACCCCCCACTTTCAACCACGGGAAGCCAGCATTCCTTACTTTTTACTGTTTCCGGCTATTTACCCCAGGTTTTAACTGTTGAACTGCCAAGCAACTATTCCGTTATTGACCACGCCACCTACCTTGTGCCCACCCCGGGATACGAGGGGTGTCTCTCGGGAACCATTACCAGAACGGTAAGTATCGGTAACCCCCCAAAAGAGAATGCCCGCGGTGTGCAGAATATTAAAGTGATACTGTACCAGAATAACAATCCCATTAAGACTTCGACCACTGATGAAGGAGGCAACTACCACTTTACTGACGTCAGCGCCGGGGGCAATTATAAGATAATGCCCATCATTACAGCATCCGAGTGCAGCACCTCGCCGGCAGAATACACCGGCATCACGGTCCCCACCACCTCCCGATACTCATTCACCCTTCAGTGCCCCGCGACTCCACCGAGTGCAAGCCCCTACTGGATTTATATGAATAGTGGAACTACCCATCTTCTGCACGGAATTTGGGGGAGTTCGGTCAATAACATCTTTGCTGTAGGAGCCGGGGGCACCATCATCCGCTACAATGGCAGCAACTGGAGTCCCCAGACAAGCACTGTGACCACTAATCTTAATGGGGTGTGGGGCAGTTCAGCTACTACCGTCTATGCAGTAGGTATTGGCGGAAAAATACTTAAGACAATAAACGGAGGCTCATCATGGTCATCCATGACCAACAACGACACGAGAGGTCTTAACGCCGTCTGGGGAAGCCCAACAGGTAGCATTTTTGCAGTGGGAGACGACGGCACTATAAGATACTACGACGGCGATGGGGATAACAATGGCAGCCCTGATGACATTTGGGAGTTTCAGGATAGTCATACCACGGTTAAGCTGCTCGGGGTATTTGGCACTTCGGCTACTGATGTGTATGCGGTGGGAAACAGCCACATGGACGAGTACTGGAAGCGAACGGTGATTCATTATGATGGGTCCACGTGGTCACTGGTAGAAACGGGTAACGGGATAACGCTCATGAGTGCCTGGGGGAAATCAGCAACCGACGTGAAGGCAGTGGGCTGTTTCGGAAGCATTATGAGCTTCAATGGGACAGACTGGAAGCAGAGCGGGGGACCGACAGAGAAGACGTTTAATGCCATGTGGGGCGAACCGGGAGGTGAAATCTTCGCGGTAGGATCCGGAGGGGTGATAGCCCACTATGACGGGGAAGACTGGTGTGTAAGGAAAACTGATTCGGGCAATGAACTCTACGGCATCTGGGGTGCTACTTCTACAAATATATTTGCGGTAGGAGATAAGGGAACAGTAATAGCGTACAGCGGAGATGTCGACGGTGATCTGGTTCCGGATATTACTGATAACTGTCCAGAGATTGCCAATAACCAGATTAATAGTGACGGCGACTCCCATGGTGATGTCTGCGACAACTGTCCCGCGGCGATCAATGAAGACCAGGCAGACAGCGATTATGATACGCTTGGCAACGCCTGTGACAACTGCTGGTTGATATCCAACGCAAACCAGGCTGACTCAGACGATGACTGTTTAAATCCACCCTACACAGCTGATCCCAGATGCGGTGATGCCTGTGCCGGTGGTCCGTGTCAGGCTGATGTCAATTACGATTGTAAGGTGAACCTTTCTGACCTGGTAATTATGAAAAGTGAGTTTAACACGACAAACTGCAATCTCCAAAATCCCTGCTTCGCTGACTGCAACGGTGACAACAAAGTCAATCTGTCAGACCTGGTGATGATGAAGAGTGAGTTTAACCGCACTAACTGTGGAAGGTGATGAACAGTGTGGTGCTGAAGGAGAAATAGTGGAGTGATGGAGTAATGGTTCTCCAGTGCGCCGGTTGATCAGTTTGCGCGTTTTTCAACACGACCGTCCCCATCACTCCAATCCCCCGGTATTTCACCACCACTCCATCACTCCACATCCTCTAAATGAGGGTCGTCATTATGAAGAAAAGAATTTCTCTCACACTTACCATTGTTATTTGCTTATCTTTATCCCTTCTGACACAGGATTGTTTAGCAATCCAGTGGGTGAAGACCTACGAAGGGATTTATGGACGTCGCCAACTCCGTCCAGCAAACTGCGATGGTGGCTATATTGTGGCAGGTTATACTACCTCCTTTGGGGTTGGTGATTATCAGATTTTTGGGTATTGAAGCTTGACCAAACAGGCAATGTCTCCTGGCAGAAAACATACGGGGGTACGGATGTTAGACTACGCCTATTCCATTCAGCAAACTAGCTGATGGGGGATATATTGTGGCAGGTGAAACTTCCTTTGGGGTGGATCAAATGAAATGTGGATCCTGAAGCTCGACCAGAAGGTAATATCTCCTGGCAGAAAGCTTATGGGGGATCGGTAATGATTTTGCCACTCCATCCAGCAGACTATCGATGGTGGCTATATTGTGGCGGGTGGACTACTTCCTTCGGGGCTGGAGATTACGATATGTGGTCTTGAAGCTCGATCAAACAGGCACAGCCTCCTGGCAAAAAACTTTTGGGGGGAGTAGTGCGGATATTCCTGGTCCATCCAGCAAACCAGCGATGGAGGGTATATTATCACAGGTCATACTGAATCCTTTGGGGCTGGATCTGCTGTATGGATAATAAAACTCGATCAAACTGGCACAGCCTCCTGGCAAAAAACCTACACTGCGACTCATAATGAAGGCGCCAACTCCATCCAACAGACCAGTGATGGTGGCTATATTGTGGCGGGCTTTTTCTCCTCCCCGTGGTTTATCGGAAGTGGAAATTTCTTTGTATTGAAGCTCGATCAAACAGGTGGCGTCTCCTGGCAGAAAGCTTACAAGATGGGAAGTGGCGATGACTATGCCAACTCCATCCAGCAGACCAGTGATGGTGGCTATATTGTGGTGGGTAGTACTTACTCCTTTGGTGCTGGACAAGAGGATATGTGGGTCCTGAAACTTGATCAGGTTGGTATTGTCTCCTGGCAAAAAACCTACGGGGGGAGTTTGGATGACTGGGCTTACTCCATCCAACAGACAAGAGATGGTGGCTATATTGTGGCTGGTGAGACTAAATCCTTTGGGGCTGGAAATTATGATATGTGGCTACTGAAGCTTGACGGTAACGGTACTATTAATAACGCTGATTTTATAGGTACTAGTTATGTTACACTAACAGATACTTCTATCTCCGGTATAACAAGTGCTGCTAGTATTGCAGCACCATCATTTACCTATACCAATACAACAGTTACTCCTCATGACACTTCAGCCCTGATGGAAGAGTTGTGCTTTGCTGCTGACTGGTATCCCACGGATTCACCTTCGCAGGAGAAACTTAATGGTGTCTGGGGTTACCTCTCTCCCGAGGCAACACATAAATTCTATGCCGTGGGTGAGAGCGGTACCATCTTCCACTTTGACGGTACCAACTGGACCACAACCGGTAGCCCCACCTTAGAGAACTTTATGGTATCTGGGGCAGTTCCGGGACAGAAATTTATGCCGTGGGTGACAATTCCACCATCGTCAGCTATGATACAGAAAACGGTTGGGAAATGGTAATGGTTTACAGCCTACCTACAACTAATCTGAAAGACGTGTGGGGTAGTTCTGCAAGTGACGTTTTTGTTGTAGGTGACGAAGGATTTATTGCTCACTACAATGGTTCAAGCTGGTCTCCGGTGATAAGCCCGACCTCAGTAACACTTAATGGCATCTGGGGAAATGATTCCAACAGCTATGTTGCCGTTGGTGTAGGAGGCACCATTATTAAGTATAACAGTGGCTGGTCTACCGTGACAAGCCCGACAACAAAAAGCCTCTCCGAGATATGGGGAAGTGCTTCCAATAACATCTATGCTGTGGGTGAAAGCGGTACCATAAACCACTATGACGGCTCTGGATGGTCCGCATTAACAAGCCCCACTGCGGCTAACATAAGGGGTATCTGGGGAAGCTCGTCTGAGAACATCTTTGCCGTAGGGGAATATGGCACTATCCTCTACTACGATGGCAGTGCCTGGAAAAAGATGGATAGCGGCACCCAGGACAGCCTTATCTCCACCTTCGGCACCCTAAATCCTCGGGTGATGGTGGTGGGTTATGATGGGAACATCTTAAGTTTGAGCGGTCCCTCCGTCCAGGGACGGATCTGCGACGCTTGTACCGGGACAGGGATAAATACTGTAACCGTTGAGTTTGATAAAGAGGGGGCCGAATACCAGACCAAATACACCAACTCCCAGGGCATTTACCCGCCCATTCAATCTCAGGGGGGAACCTATCCTCTCTCACTTGCTGCTTCAGGCTATAACCCCCAGGAGATAACAGTAAATCTACCAAACAACAACTCACTTATTGACCATGCCACCTACCTTTTGCCCAACCCCGGATATGAAGGCTGCATCTCGGGAACTATAACTAAAACGGTACTGATTGGTACCATACCAAAGGAAAACGACCGGGGTGTACAGAATATGCAGGTAAAGCTGTTCAAGGATACTACCCTGAAACAGACTGCAGTCACCGATGCCGGGGGAAACTACCACTTTACCGGGGTAACTGCAGGGAGTAATTATAAGATAAAGCCCATCATTAACGCATCCGAGTGCAGCACCAATCCCACAGAAGAAACGGGCATCACCGTACCTACCACTTCCCCGTATAATTTCAAGCTTGAATGCCCCCCCTTACCTCCGGATGCAGCCGCCTACTGGGTGACACTAGAGAGCGGGACCACCAGATTGCTCCATGGAATCTGGGGAAGTTCAGTAGAGAATATCTTTGCCGTGGGAGACGGGGGCACCATCATCCACTACAATGGTACCAACTGGAGTAGCCAGACAAGCACGACTACCAATAACCTCAAGGGCGTATGGGGCAGTGCAGCTACTACCGTGTATGCGGTAGGTGCGGAAGGGAAGATCCTCAGGACGACCAACGGCGGTGACACCTGGACATCCATGAACAATACATCAAACGGACTCAATGCCATTTGGGGAAGTTCAGGAAGTGATGTTTTTGCCGTAGGAGATTCAGGTACCGTCAGGCACTATGATGGTAACCTTGGAGGCACCTGGTCTGCTATGAGCAGCGGAACAACGGTAAAACTCCTCGGGGTTTTTGGTAATTCCTCTACCGATGTCTATGCGGTAGGCAACAGTCACATGGACGGCTACTGGAAGCGGACGGTGATTCATTACAACGGGACAGACTGGTCACCGGTAGAAACGGGAAACGGGGTAACCCTGATGAGTGCCTGGGGAAAATCGTCGACTGATATGAGGGCAGCAGGTAGTTTTGGGGGAATTCTCCAGTATGACGGAATAGACTGGAAGCAGATAGGAGGGCCAACCGAGAGTACGCTCAATGCCATGTGGGGGGATTCGGCAAATAACATCTTTGCGGTAGGCTTTGCCGGGGCAATAGCGCACTATGATGGTACCGAGTGGAGCATCAGGAAGACCGATGCAGGGAGTGACCTCTACGGAATCTGGGGTGCTTCAGGCACAGAGGTATTTGCGGTAGGGGATAACGGGACGGTCCTGGCATACAGCGGGGATGTGGATGGTGATGATGAACCTGATATTACGGACAACTGCCGCGAGATTGCCAATGATCAGACAAATAGTGACAGCGACACTCATGGAGATGCCTGCGACAACTGCCCAACGGTAACCAACGAAGACCAGGCAAACAGTGATTATGATGCACTGGGCAATGCCTGTGATAACTGCTGGCTGATATCTAACGTCAGCCAGCTTGACTCTAATGATGACTGTCCAAACCCGCCCTACACCGCTGATCCCAGATGCGGTGATGCCTGTGCTGGCGGTCCGTGTGCAGCTGATGTTAATTATGATTGCAAGGTAAACCTTTCTGACCTGGTTACTATGAAGAGTGAATTTAACAGGACGAACTGTACCCCCCAAACTCCCTGCCAGGCTGATTGTAATGGAGATAACAAGGTAAACCTTTCAGATCTGGTGATCATGAAGGGTGAGTTTAACCGGACTGCTTGTCCATCGTGTCCATAAAAAGTGCCCTTTATTTATGTAAGGTGTTGCACTCCCGCCCGTATATTTGGAGTAAAGAAGGATAGAGATTGAAGTTTGCAGCAGATATAACAAGTTACGGGAGGGCGGGACAATGAAAAAGATGATACTGGTTCTGATGGTGGTGTTAACCCTGGGCATGGTCGGAAAAGGCATCTATATCGCTTTGGCAAAACTTGATACCGCCCAGGATGTGGCGATGGGATACACGCTGGCTGATGCATATCTCTTCGAGATGCCCGTTTTAACGATCGACCCCTGTACTGATTGTGCGATGTTTTAGCGTGTTCTTTGCTTGTGAATTTCTGTGCCGCACATAAATTCTTAAAATAACGTAGGCCTGATATGGATTTTCACCAGTTTGTGAAAGGACCATGACGGCATTGATTGATTGCGAGAGGCTTATCCAGCGCACAAAGCCGGAAGTCTCTTTTTTATTTTGTCTGAGGGTGACGGGGATGATGAACTGGCTCTTTGGAATGTATTGCTTTTTGAGTGGGGGACGTTATTTACATCACACCAAAAAGGCTTCTCCAGAGATTTCCTCATTAGTGATATCAACTATGGCATCTTGGAGTAATTCAACTTAGTCAACAACGTCCCCACCTTATTGTTTTTCATTTTGTTAGTCGTTCATGAAAGGAGGAGGTATGGCGGAGAAACGAACAAAATTTTTCATTATCACCCTACTGCTCTTATCAGCATTTATTATCTTACCTGAAGGCCGGGCTCAAATGATGCCCGAAAGCCAGGCCCAGATGGCCTGGAAACAAATGGATATTGCAATTGCCAAGCCATTTGTGAAAAAAGGAATCACACTGGAAGATGCGGCACGAGAAATCGTAATGCAGGGTATCAGCGGCGTTGCAAAAAATAATGTGTTCGCAGTGGGGCGGGAGGAAAGCACTAAAACCGGTGTTATTTTCCATTACGACGGTGACCCGAAAAACATCTGGAAAGCAATTCAGCCGGATGAACAGCCGAAAAGTCTCAATTCGGTGTGCAAGGGAACTGATAATACGCTCTTTGCAGTAGGTGACGGAGGTACCGTATTCATCGGCAAAGCAAAAGAATGGAAAAAGTTCATGCAAAATGATGAGTATGGAAATCTAAAAGGTGTTTGGGTAAGCCCGGGAATGACCATTTTTGCGGTAGGAAACAAAGGTATTCTTAAGCACATAACGAAGGAAAAAAAATCGTTTTTTCACAATATTGATAAACCACTCAATTCCGTTTGGGGTTTTTCTGAGCAGCAACTAGTTGCTGTAGGTGATAACGGTTCCATCTTTCTCAGCAAAAATGGAGGCAATGACTGGGAGCAGCAGAATAATAATCCGGATTCCCAAAAGAATCGTCTCAACAGTCTCTGGGGCTTCTCAGACAAAGCACTGTTTGCAGTGGGTGACGGCGGTACCATTCTTTTTAGCGACAATGGAGGAAATACCTGGGTACAACAGAAAATTCGGGACAAAGAAAACCATAATCTAACCCATAATCTCAGGAGCATCTGGGGTATTTCACCCGATGCTGTTTATGCCGTTGGCGACAACGGTACGGTTCTTCTCTACAAAAACAAGCAATGGTCAGAGGTTAAAAGTGCCACGATAGATCTAACAAATATCGATATCCGCGCAATCTGGATCAGTCCAAACCCGAATGCATTTATCATAGGTCCAGGCGGATTCATTGCTGTGTCGGGATTGGGCTACCCTATCCATGGGTGCATCCGTGATGCGTGCGCACCCATCATCCCTCCCGCAACTGATCCAAAAGGCATACCCTATGCAAAAGTATGTGAAGTGACGCCGACCGGATGTAATCCTATAACAACAGCGGACGGCAACGGAAGCTATGTACCATCGCCTATACCGTCACCGAACCCCAAGGTTCGATTTTATGATAATAATGGAAAGTATAAAAAAGAGGAGGCAACTCTTGCTCTCTACCGGGATAAATCCACTCCAAACACTACGTTTCTCTTGCCAGACCCTACCGTTCCAGCACCCCTAACGGGAGCAAACTGCTGCATTGCGGGCGATATTTCAAAAAGGTGCGGCTCATCGTATTGTCCTCTGGCCGGCATCAAAGTTAATATTTATGAAATGGACGAAGACTGTGAATGGCAGTTCAGGGATTATAAAATGACCAATGCCTCAGGCTTTTATAACTTTACCGGATTACCCCAAGGCAGTTACAAGATCTTGCCTGAAGCCATAACAGGTTGTACTTTCACTCCGGAAATCACCACTGTTGTTAATGTGCCCATAGTTTCATCACCAGTTGCAATTAATTTTACGGATAGTACCTTAACGGGTACAGGGCCTTGTCTATGTACAGGCGACCCTCTTAATCCATGCAATATTGAGTAAACCGCGACGGAATATATGCATGTGTGAAAGGAGAAAATTATGATCTCTAAGAATAAAATGCTCATGGGTCCGGTTTGTGTAGGCATCGCATTATCTGTATTTGCAAATGCTGAGACAGCTCAGACGCAAGCCCCGTCTGGTGTTGTCCTCGTTGCCCATGGGTCAAACAACCCTCAATTGTCTTGTAACGGTCAGGTCCAAACTCTTTATGATGAAATCCGTAATGACACATCTCTACCACCATTAAAGTATGCATTCCTGCGTTTTGAGAACGGATATACACTTGAAAAAACCGTTGCTGATTTGAAAAATGATGGGATCAACGACAACATCCTGTTCATTCACCTGGCGCCTTCTTCATTCAGCATACGTCACCGAGAGCTGAAACAAGTTCATGCCCCAAGCGCCCCCGGGTTTGTCCCCAACCCGCCGGGGCATGTCGAAAAACACTGGTTATATAAAACAACTATGCGGCCCCGCTCTCTCCCCGCCGGAAAAAAATATGCTGTTTCACCGGCAATGGATGATAACCCCCTGATAGTCCAGATATTGAGCGAATACGCGGCTGAAATCTTTAATACGCTCCGTGTTCATGCACCATCAACAGCCCCCGAACAGGCATCGCTGCTGCTGGTTAGTTACGGCGCAATAGAAGAGCTGGAAAATATTTTGTGGGACAGAGTAATGGAGGGAATAGGGGAAACCATACGAAGTGAGAGAGGCTTTAAGGAGGTTGCATGCATATCTCTCAGGAATCATTCAGCCGACTTAATTCGGGAACAGTCCGTCAGAAACCTCATCAAGACGGCAAAGCGTTTGAAGGAACAGGGAGCGGTAATTGTTGTTCCCTATGTGCTGTGTGACGGAGCATTTCATGAAAGCCTGCGATCGTACCTCACCGGGATTGTTGCACCCGACCACATATGCAGTAAGGGGATCATAACTCATCCCAACACCGCATTATGGGTCAAAGAGGTTATTCAGCAAGGGATGAATCAACCAAGCGGACCTGATGTTAATCGAAACTGGTCTCTCATGGATATTGAAACAGGTCGACCCATAGGAACCCATAAGTACGGATTTTATGAAAATCCTTAGCGGTGAGAAAAATAATGAACCCTCTCTCACGCAATGAGAGCGGTGGGGTCAGGGGGATCAATCTTTGGCTGATAGTCGAATCCGTCACACGAATAAACTGACAAGCCTCCTTTTTTAAAAAGTAACATTCAATTATGCAAAAAATGCAAGACAAACTGCCATGCAGTAAAAAAGCTTTGTTTATCTGTCTGGTGATGCTGGCCATCCCGCCCTTGATGGCATCCGGCCAGGAGACCTACCGCTTCGAGCGCATGTGGCCCACTCTTCCCCAGCCCTGGTATTTCAACAAACCGGATGGTATTGCAGTTGGTCGCGATGGGTTGGTTTACGTCTTTGACACAAATTATGCCCGGGTGCAAAAGTATACCCGTGACGGACTCTTCATCACCACGTGGGGGAAAGAGGGTTTGGGTGATGGTGAATTCGGAATATGTGCGGGTTGTAACCTGAGAAACGGCATAGCGCTTGATGATAATGGCAATGTCTATGTAACGGATACCATTAACCATCGCATTCAAAAATTCACCCGGGATGGTACCTTTATAACCAAGTGGGGGAAGAATAATGGTGATGGTACATCCGGCACAGAAAACGGGGCATTCAACTATCCGTCAGACATAGCAGTGGATGGCAGCGGTTACGTTTATGTAACAGATTACTTCAACCACCGCGTTCAGAAATTTACCGCCACTGGTAACTTTGTCAAAAAATGGGGAAAAAATCAAGGTGATGGAAGTTATGGAACCGGTGAGAATGAATTTGTTCAACCCTCTTCTGTAACCGTTGACCCCGGCGGTTTTGTCCTGGTAGCAGATGAAATCAATGACCGCATCCAGAAATTTACCTCGGAGGGCACTTTCATACTCATGTGGGATAATGCGCACCCCAACGGAGCTCAATTGAATCGTCCGCGTGATCTGACCACTGACGCAGATGGAAATATCTATGTAACGAACATAGGGAGTACAAATTCTCCTTCCAATAAGATCCACAAAATAAACCAAAACGGCCAGTTACTTGAGAGCTGGGATACTGTGCCCTTCGCATCAGGAGTGGCACTGGATGCAAGCGGGTTTATGTATGTGACGGATATGGGCTTAAATAGAATTATAATACTGACACCCGGGGGCGTAATCGCAAACATCTGGGGCAGCTACCAGGACGGTGAAAATCAACTGCAGTTTCCAGACGGGATTGCTGTAGAAAACGGTTATGTTTATGTGACAGAAATCTTATCACAACGGATCAAAACCTTCACCTTAGATGGAACCGACATTGCGTCCTGGGGTGGAACAGGAACGGAGGATGGAAAGTTCCATGATACACGGGGCATAACAGCAGATGATAGCGGTAATGTTTTTGTTTGCGATAGATACAACTATCGCATTCAAAAGTTTACCGCGGAAGGTGAATTTATAACCAAGTGGGGAAGCGGTGATAATCTGCCTTTAAGACCGGAAGGGATTGCGGTCGATATGAGCGGCAACGTTTACGTAGCGGAGAGCCAAAACCAGCCGTGGCCGTCCCGGGTTCAAAAATTCATACCCAATCCCGACGGGACCGAATATGCTCCCGACGGCACGTGGAACATCTGGGGTAACAATGAAGAATTCTATAATCTCTATGATATTGCCGTTGGAAGTGATGAGACCGGCACCGGATATGTTTACGTAACAGATTGGAGAGATCCCAGCTTATCCCTGCCGTATTACTATTACATTCACAAATTTACCTTAAATGGGAATTACATAACATCCTGGACGGAAGCGGTGCCGGGCGATGCATTTAATCGGCCATGGGGCCTTGCAACGGACGACAGCGGGAATGTTTATGTATCTGATAGCGATAATTACCGGGTGCTTAAATTTAACCCGGAAGGTCAACTTCTTGCTTCTTTTGGGTCCCTGGGTTCCGCTCCCGGACTAGATAGGCCGGGCTGATTTTATAGCCGTAGATAATAACGGCAAAGTGTATGCAGCAGACACGTACAACAACCGCATCCAGGTATTCACCAAGGCGGAAAGCATCGAAAACAGCAGGGCAATTATTGTGGCCGGGGGCGGCTCCTATCCCGGCAACAATCTCTGGGACGCAACTCAGCTATGCGCCAACTTTGCTTACCGCGCTTTGACTTACCAGGGCTTTACCAAAGACGATATCTCCTACCTCTCTGAAAATGCTGATCTTGATCTGGATAATGATGGTGTTTCAAATGTAAAGGATGCCCCCACCAACCAAAGCCTCGGCAGTGCCATTCAACAGGCAGCAGCTGAGATGCAGCGAACCTGGTGCTGTATCTTACCGATCATGGCGGGGCTGATGAAGGCGGCTCAGGTATCTTCCGGCTGAGCGCATCGGAAACCCTAACCGCTTCCACCCTTGCCACCATGCTGGCTGCATTCCCCGGCAGGGTAATTGTGGTCATCGATGCCTGCCAGTCAGGAAGCTTCATGTCTGCCCTGCAGGGCGCCAACCGTATCATTATTACCAGCGCAGGACCCGGCGAGCAGGCGAAGTTCATAAATCAGGGCACCATATCCTTCTCCAATTTCTTCTGGACCGCTGTCTTCAATGGTTCCAGCATCAGGCAGTCATTTGACACCGCAAGTGCGGCAGTCAATGTCCTTGCCAACCAGACCCCCGATCTCCGGTATCCCCTAGATATTAATCCCGAGCATGTTTATATCGGTAACGGGGTTGCCGGCATGGCAGGCGAGGCACCTGAGATTGGCAGCATAGCAACCTCACCCCCTGTGCTTCATCTTGAAACGCAGGCAGTACTTCAGCGCAGATCATGTCACTGACCCCGATGGAATCTCCCGGGTGTGGGCGGTGATCTGGCCTCCCCATTTTGATCCGGGCTCGGTTGACAATCCCCTGACCGACCTCCCTTCGGTTGACCTTCTTCCTACAGGTTTAAGAGGGTAATTATGCAGGCACCTATGGCGGGTTTATCTCTATGGGGATTTATAATATTGCCGTTTATGCCATGGACAGAAAGGGAAATACTTCGGACACCGAGTTTACCACCCTTTCCCGAAACCTAACCAGGAGGGCTGTCATCGTAGGGGGCGGCGCAGGTGGAGAGCTGAGCCATGCGATGATAGAAAAGAACGCCTCACTTGCCTACAATGCTCTTATATCGCAGCGCTACAATGCTAATGAAATTAATTTCATGAACCCTCTTTTCACAAAGCCAACTACCTTCTACCTGGGTGCCTATCTTGAAGGTCTTGCCGGTGACGAAAACCTCGATCTTACCATTTATCTCATCGGCTCAGGTGACACCAGAACCTTTACCATGAACGACGACCCAGAAGGTATGAATGACGATGATAAATTCCTGACCGCCTCCCAGCTTGATGCATGGCTTGATGTTATCCAGGGAAAGCCCTCACGGGTCACACTCATTTACGACGGCAACAAATCAGGCAGCTTTATACAGGCACTCATGCCCCCCGAAGGTAAAGAGCGCATCATCATTGCCAGCACCGGCCCTGAGAGCGCAGCTTATTTCAAGACGGAGGGAAGCGTCTCCTTCTCCTCCTTCTTCTGGGATAGAGTTGCATCAGGGGCAACCACAGGTGACGCATTTCTTTACGCAAAAAGCGCCATTGCCTATTGCAGCCGGATGAATGACATCAGCTTTTCCTGCTATAGACCACAGCACCCATCGATCGATGCCAACGGCAACAGCATAGCAAATGAGTTGACAGACTACGAGATTGCTGAGGTGTTGTACCTCGGGGACGGGGTGGCCTATGCCGATGATCCCCCCCTAATCGGGTCGGTTTCTGTGGTACGGGATGGAAATCTCTTAACCATTACCGCCCACGACGTAAGCTCAACTAAGCCGGTTACGAAGGTCTGGGCAGTGATTCGCCCCATAAGTTACTGCCCCGGTACCTCGGAAGACATGCCCCAGGAGGTGTTTGAGCAGGAGCTCTTTGACCCTGACGAGAATGGCACCTATTCATACACTCTCAATATCGATAATGCCTGTAAGGTGACCGTGTATGCCATGAGCCTTGATACAGAGGGAGAACCGAACATATCCGCACCGTCCGAGCCCATCATCAACCAACCGGGCGGGGATATCTATGAAGATCCTGACGGCAATGGCATTTTTGATGATGATCCTCTGGAAGCCAATGTGATCGTGGTAAACTATCCCAGCCCGCAACCTCACACTTTCCACCACCCGGATGATGAGGACTGGGTTAAGTTCTACGGTGTAACCACGGAAGAGGGCCATGTTTACACCATTGAGGCAGGCAATCTGACGGAAAACTGTCCGGTAATTGAGCTTTATAAAGAAGGCAACCTGAGCGAGCCGATTGCTGTGGCAAGCGAGTACCCGGTTAATAACAAAATCTGGCTGGACTTTGCGTGTACCAAAAATGGCATCTACTATGTGAAGCTCTTCCGTGGAAACTGTACCTATATAGAAGGTGAGATGAGCTATGACCTTCAGGTATATGACGGTAATATAGGACTAACCGCCCTGGTTGCCGGAAAGGTGAGAGATTCGGTGTCCGGGAAAGCCATAGACGGCGCGGTTATTACCAGCAACGGCATAGGGGCGGCCATCTCCACCCGGGGAGATTATATTTTCTCCGAGGTGCCGGGGAACTGGACCATCACCGCCAGAAAAGAGAGCTATGCCAGCTCCCGGGCCAGCCTCAGGATTGAAGCTGTGGAAGAGTACATCAGAAAAGACATTGCCATGTATCCCATCAGTGCTTCAGGCTGTGCGACCGCTGCTGACTGTGATGACGGGATTTTCTGCAATGGTGTTGAGACCTGTGTGGACAAAACCTGCCAGCCGGGCACCAATCCCTGCCCTGATGACGGGATCTTCTGCAATGGATCTGAGACCTGCAGCGAGGATACTGATGCCTGCGGGCACGCTGGCAATCCCTGTCAGTTAAATCTAACCTGTGATGAGGAATGGGATGCCTGCGTGGGATGCCTTGAGGATAGTGACTGCAATGATGGGCTGTTCTGCAACGGCATTGAAACCTGTCTTGAGGGCGCCTGCCGGCCGGGAACATATCCCTGCCCCGAAGGAGTGACCTGTGATGAGGAAGCTGATGAGTGTGAGTTGCCGACCCTGGAGATGATACCCCGGGCTATCATGCAGTCCCACTGGATACCGCTTCCGGTCTTCATGAGCATAAGAGGTATTCACACCCACTTCAACAGTGCGAGCAGGGTGACTTTTACCCCGCCATCGGTTATGGCGCTGCCCATGCTTATCAATCCGGAGACCCTGCTGTGCTTTGGGCTGATGTTGCCGGCATGGGTGACGGGGCAGGCCGTTGAGTCGATCGTGGTAAGCGTCACCACCGGCATTGAAAATGCTACCGGTAGCGTCGATATAATGCTGCTGCCCTTTCTGCTGGGGGAGGAAAAACAGGAGTCAGAAGACAGAATTCAGTAGTCAGCATGGACACGGGTAATGAGCAGAGGGTGGATGGGGACGTTGTTGACTACATTAACTTCAAGACGGTACAAGGCAACATCCTGGTGCACCGTTCAAACTTTCTGAATGCTGGCTCCTGGCCATTCAACCCCCTCACCCCATGTCCTCTAAAGGAGGGTCGGCGTATGCGAAGATTATTAAGTGCATGCTTAATAGTATTGGCCTTTCCTTGTATAGCTCTTGCCATCCCTATTCCCGATACCGGACAGACAAAGTGCTATGACAACACCACCGAGATTACCTGCCCGAATCCGGGGCAGGATTTTTATGGTCAGGACGCGCAGTATATCTCCAGCCCTCATTCTTATACAAAGCTGGATGAAAATGGCAATGTCCTGCCTGATGCTGCACCATGGCCCTGGGCAATGGTGAGGGACAATGTGACCGGATTGATATGGGAGGTAAAAACGGACGACGGCTCAATTCATGACCGGGATAATAATTATACCTGGGCGGAGGCGATGGACTTCGGTACAACGCTCAACGCTCAGAATTTTGGAGGCTACTCCGACTGGCGTTTGCCCACGATTAAGGAGTTATCTGGCCTCATCGACAGCAATAAATCATCTAGTCCGACAATAAATACGGATTATTGTCCCAATACACTGCCTGCATGGCATTGGTCGTCTACTGCTTACGCAGCCATTGCGAGTAACTCCTGGTGTGTCTCTTTCAATAGTAGCACCGTTTACTATAAGGATGTGTTGAACAACCATTCTGTCATGGCAGTTCGCGGGGAACAATCATCCAATGATTTTATTGACAATTTTGATGGAACAATTACTGACACGAGCACTGGTTTGATTTGGCAAAAAGATACTGGTCCAGAACTTTACACCTGGCAAGAGGCGCTCTCCTCTTGTGATTACCTTACCCTTGCAGAATATAACGACTGGCGCCTGCCTAATAGAAATGAACTGCAAACAATTGTAGACTACAGTCGAAATGGACCTTCCATAGATATAACTTATTTCCCGAGCACTGCGTCAGCATTCTACTGGACGTCTACAACTAAAGCCGGTTACACCGGGAGAGGCCTGGGCTTGTCTTTCTTGTATGGTCCCGTTAGTTCCTCTGCTAAATCAAGCTCATATAACTTTCTGCGATGTGTGCGCGGCGCTGCGCTTGTTGATTCAGATGCGGACGGCATTGCTGAAGATGGCGATAAGAGCGGTACACCCGGCGACAATCGATGCACCGGGGGAGAACTAGTAAATTGTGATGATAATTGCCCATGGGATCAAAATTCCATGCAGGAAGACTCCTATCCCCCGGGCGGCAACGGCTGCGGTGATGCCTGCGAGTGCCACGCAGACTGCAATTCTGATGAAAAGGTTAATCTTACTGATCTGGTTACCATGAAGACACAGTTTTTTTGGAAGTGCAGCGAGCATCCGACCTGCGAGGCGGATTGTAACCATGACGGAAATGTAAACCTCTCCGACCTGGTAATGATGAAATCAGAATTTAACCGGCCTGACTGTCCAGTGTGTCCCTGAACAAGGTAACCCTGCATATGTAAGATATTTCACCCCCTCCCGTATATTTGAAGTGTAGAAGGCAGAAAACAAGAGATTACAGAAAGAACAAACACTTTAGGGAGGGCGGGACAATGAAAAAGATAATACTGGTTCTCATGGTGGTATTAACCCTGGGCATGGTTGGGAAAGGCATCTATACCGCTTTGGCAAAACTTGATACCGCCCAGGATGTGGCAATGGGATACACGCTGGCTGATGCATATCCCTGTGAGATGCCTGCGACAGTGATGGAACCCTGCACTGCCTATACGTTGTTTTAGCAATACCTGAGGCCCTCTTATTCGACCCTCTTTCTTCGGAGCGAGGGTGGGGTAAGGGGGCACTGAATTATGGAGGGCCACGTTCTGTCGTGGCCACATAAATAATCAGACGCGACGGAGTGCGTCCCTCCGGAGCAAATACAATCCCTTTTCTTTTAGTGGGAGGGGGATTTGATGAAGTGAGAAAAATTTTACATTCAGATCTCAGGAACGCAGAGCTTAATTTTCTTGAATTTTCTTTAGTTGTATTATATTATATGTTTCAATAATTTATAAAAACTGTTCCATAATACAAATTTTAGCATTAAAACGTTAAAGGCCTGATATGGGGTTTCGTAAAGTTATGAAAGAACCATGCCGGGATCGTTTTATAAAGAGAGGCTTTTCTGGTTAATAATACCCGAGAGCCTCTTTTTTTCTGTGGAGTGTTGGAGTACTGGAGTGATGGAAATTTTTCAGGTTCACTTGAAATGACACTTAAAATATTGTGATTGACATCCTTCGTCAGGAGTAAAAGGAATGATGAAAAAAGCAATTATCACTGTAGCTCTTGCCGCACTAGCGATTGTCACATTTCCGCTTCCGGTTTCGGCCCAGGAAACCTACCGCTTCGAGCGCATGTGGCCTACCCTGCAGCAGTCGTGGAATTTCATGGTACCCAACGGAACGGCCTTCGATGCGTATAATAATTTTTATATAGCCGACTCTGTCGCAAACCGGATCGTGAAGCTCAACCAGGACGGATTTTACATTACTGCCTGGGGTCGCGAAGGAAGTGATGATGGAGACTTCAGTATCCCTCTCGGGGTGGCTGTAGATGGAGCGGGAAATGTCTATGTGACCGAGCAGGGCAACCATCGTGTACAAAAATTCGATGCAAACGGTACTTTCATAAAGAAGTGGGGCCAGTTGGGAGCCGGCGAACGTGACCTTAATAAACCGAATGGCATAGTAGTAGACGGGCTTGGCAATGTGTATGTAGCAGACACAGAAAATAACCGCATTCAAAAATATACCTCAAACGGCGACTACCTCCTTACCATTACGGGGGATATGAATAAACCCTATGATGTGACTGTCGACGGCAGCAACCATGTCTATGTCTCCGACACTTACAATTCACGCGTACTGAAGTACACGGCAGAGGGCGTTTTTGAGCATGAGGTAGGCAATGTGCCTCCCTGCCCCGGCTTTTTCAGTTTCCCCATTGATATAGACATTGATGCCGCGGGCACCATTTATATAGCCTGTATGGACAACAGCATCTGGAAGCTAGACGCCCAGGAAAACTGTGTTGATTTGTGGGGAGGCGGCTATGATGAAGAAATGGAAAACGGGAAATTTTACACATTAAACAGCATCGCCATCGATAAGAACGGTTACATATATGCAACTGACGCGGTTTCAACCCAGAAATTTACCTCGGACGGTGAATTTATTATCAGATGGTGCAGCTTTGGGAAAAGCGCCGGTGAGCTGAATCAGCCATCGGGCGTGGCAGTTGATGCAGAAGGGTTTGTGTACGTGGCGGATTTGGAAAATTACCGCATCCAGAAATTTTCTCCCGATGGCGCATACGAAGGACAGTGGGGCGAGGAGGGCAGCGGTGATTCACAATTCGGTTACCTGTGGGGAATAGCAGCGGACGCGGCCAACAATGTTTTTGTCGTTGATCCGTTCAACAGCTGCATTAAGAAGTTCACCTCAGCAGGCGGCTTCCTGGTCAAGTGGGGCACGTACGGACCAGGTGAAGAGCAATTTGAATATCCTGCCGCCATCGCCGTAGACAGGGCCGGCAATGTTTTTGTTACCGACGTCTGGTCGGATACGCGATGTATTCGGAAGTTCAGACCGACTCCGGATGGCACCGGCGGCATCAATGGAAGCGGTTACGAATTTGCCGCCTCGTGGGGAACCTATTCTTATCAGCCTGACCCTCTGCCGGGGCAGTTCATGAACCCCTCAGGCATAGCGGTAGACGGGGAGGGCAATGTATATGTTGCCGACCGGGACCACAGCCGCATCCAGAAATTCAGGCCGACGCCTGACGGCACCGGGGGAATAGACAACAGCGGGTATGAGATTGATGTCATCTGGGGCGGCATGGGCACGGGTCCCGAAAATTTGTCGCTCCCCTTCGGCATTGCCGTCGACAATGAAGCACATGTGTATGTTACCGACATCATGAAACGCCGGGTGCAAAAGTTCGACTCGGCGGGCAACTTCATAACCACATGGGGTGAAGCAGGTATATGGGCAGGTCAATTTAATCAGCCCGAGGGCCTAGCAGTCAACTCAGAGGGCAGGGTATATGTTACAGACAGAGGCCACAACCGCGTTCAGGTTTTTAAAAAACGCGAGGAATCCAAGCGGCCCAGGGCAATCATTGTAGCAGGAGGGGGCCCTTATGAAGGCAATAACCTCTGGGACGCTACCCAGCTATGCGCCAACTTTGCCTACCGGACGCTTACCTACCAGGGATACACCAGGGATGAAATTTATTACCTTACGCCTGACGAGGATCTTGATCTCGACACCAATGGAGTCTTAGACGATGTTGATGACAGCCCAACCATCGATCACCTGCAAGCGGCCATTACCCGGTGGGCGGTCGATGAGAACGCTGACAGCCTGCTCATCTATCTCAATGACCACGGCGGGACTGATACATTCACGATTAATGAGAACGAAAGACTGACGGCAGCGCAGCTTGCTTCGTGGCTTGATGAATTGCAGGCAAGCACATCCGTCAGGATAACCGTGGTCTACGAAGCGTGTGAGTCAGGAAGCTTCATTGACAATCTTTACGATCTACAGCGCAATGACCGCATCATCATAACCAGCACGCTTCCCGATGAGCAGGCCAAGTTTTTAAGCCATGGGCACCGTCTCATTCTCCTATTTCTTCTGGTCCAATATCTTCAATGGTCTCAGCATCGGAGAGTCCTACGGCAAGGCCACCGAGATGGTAAATTTTTCCTTTTCCAACCAGAACCCCCAGCTGCGTGGCGACGCTGCATATGCTTATCTCGGAAACTCTGCAGCCGGCATGATAAGCGATGCCCCGCTGATCGGAAACATCTCAGCTCCGCAGAATTTAGAAGGACAGGAAACTGCGGCGACACTGTATGCTGAAGGCGTCACTGATCCTGATGGAATAGCCCGGGTGTGGGCGGTAATCTGGCCCCCGGACTATGATCCGGGAGCAGGCAACCGATCCCCTGCTCGGCCTTGATCTTGAACCTGCGAGCTTCTCTGTGATGTTGAAAACAGTGAAGATGCTTCCTGTCCCACCAACCGTTATGTGGGCACGTACAGCAACTTTACAGCAGATCTCACTGCGTACCAGGTTGCCATCTACGCCATGGACCGGGAAAACAATATTACCCTGCCTCAGCTTACCACTGTTTCCAGGAAGTACCCTGTAACGAGAAGAGCAGTCATCATTGCCGGCGGCAAATCAGCAAGTGTGCCCCGGTCGATGATCGAGGCCAACGCAGAAATTGCCTATAATGCGCTCATGCAACAGCTCTATGAGCCTGAAGATGTTTATTTCATGAGCGTTACCGGCATTGACGGATCTGATGATCAACCGTCCAATCTCCTTCTGTGGAATTATTTTGAGAATCTCAGGAACAATGATGCCATAGAAAATCTCGACCTGGTAATCTATTTCATCGGGGCAGGGGCCACCGGGGAATTTAGCATAAGCAATACAGAAACATTATCAGTCTCAGTGCTTGACCGGTTGCTGGACGACCTGCAGGCGGCGAAGCCCGGGAGCATAAAGATCATTTACGATGGTGACAGGTCCGGGAGCTTTATTGCCCCATTGGCCACACCTGAGGGAACCGCCCCGCCCGTAGGAAGCGAGCGCATCATCATCACCAGCTCGGGGGAAGACGGCGCTGCCTACTTCAGCGGGGCGGGGGACATCTGCTTTTCCTCTTTCTTCTGGGGCCAGGTGGCAGGTGGGGCAACCCTGTATAACGCCTTTTCCTATGCCCGGCAGGCCATCTCCTACTTAAGCCTCAAAAACGAGATAAGCTTCTCCTGCTACCCGCCGCAGAACCCGCTGCTTGATGCCGACTGGGACGGCAAGACAAACCGGACGGAGGATTACGGGATAGCCCGTTCCCGCACCATCGGCATTGGGTTGAAGTTTGCCGCCGATCCCCCGGCCATAGAATCCGCCTCAGTCGAGGAGGACGAGGGAGTGGTAACCATCACGGCAGATAAATGTTACCTCAACTGGCGAGATCCAGCGGGTCTGGGCAGAGATAAAACCAATCGCCTACTGCCCGGGTAATTCCGGGGAGGAGACCCAGGAGTTTACCGAGGTAGATCTTTCCCCGGCAGGAGATGGAGACTATGCAGGGACGTATGCCGGGCCTCTCACCGCCTTTAAGGTAACCGTGTATGCCATGGATATGGATGGCAACACATCGGATCCCCAGGAAACCAAGATTTACCAGGAGGGCGGGTTAAGATATCTACGAGGATCCGGACAGCAACGGTGTGTTTGATGATGATCCGGCGAAGCCAATGTGATCGTGATCAATTACCCCAGTTCCCAGCCCCACACCTTCCACTATGAAGGTGACGAAGACTGGGTAAAATTCTACGGGAAGGAAGGTCAGGACTATACCATTGAGGCAGATAATCTGAACCAAAGCTGTCCCATGATCATTGCACTGTACCGCGAGGATGATCTGGACGACTCCAATCGCGGCGACATATGAGCTCGGTGGACAGTTCCGAGGCTTGATCGATTACTCTCAGAGTGACGAGTATCCCCTACCCGGAAAGTGATATTTACTAGGGCAGATTTTCAGCAGAATCTGGTACTTGCCCCTGGGGTGAAGGCATAAGCTATAGCTATGATCTCACGGTATATGACAATAATCTTGGGTTAACCGCCCTGGTTGCCGGGAAGGTGAGAGACTCCGTGTCCGGGAAATCCATAGACGGCGCGGTTATTACCAGCAATGGCATAGGGGCGACCATTTCCACCCGGGGAGACTATATTTTCTCCGAGGTGCCGGGGAATTGGACCATCACCGCAAGAAAAGAGAGCTATGCAACCTCCAGGGACAGCATCAGGATTGAAGCCGATGAGGAGTACATCAGAAAAAATATTGGCATGTATCCCATGACCACCTCAGGATGTGTAACTGCCGCTGACTGTGATGACGGGATTTTCTGCAACGGCGCTGAAACATGTGTGGATAAAACCTGCCAGCCGGGCACCAGTCCCTGCCCGGATGACGGTATATTCTGCAATGGAGAGGAGACCTGCAGCGAGGAGAATGATTCCTGCGGGCATGCCGGTAATCCCTGCCAGACAATCTCACCTGTGATGAAGAACAAGATGCCTGTGTGGGGTGCCTGGAGGATGGAGAATGCGATGACGGACTTTTCTGCACCGGCGTTGAAAGCTGCCTTGATGGCGCCTGCCAGGCGGGAACCGATCCCTGTCCCGAAGGGGTAGCCTGTGATGAAGAAGCTGATGAATGCATGCTGCCGACCCTGGCGGTAATACCCCGGCGGTATCATGCAATCCCACTGGATGCCGCTTCCGGTCTTCATGAGCATAAAAGGAACCAATACTCATTTCGGCGGGTCCAGTTCACTTACCTTCAATCCTCCATCAGTCATGGCGCTGCCCATGATGATCAACTCGGAAACCATCTTCTGCTTTGGGCTGATGATGCCGGCATGGATTACAGAGCAGACCGGCTGAGTCACTTGAGGTAACGTCACCACCGGCTCTGAAAATGCCACCGGCAGTGTCGACTGATGCTGCTGCCGTTTATGCTGGGGAGGAAAAACAGGAGACAGGAGTCAGTAGTCAATAATTGATGGAGCGACCAGGTAGGAGCGGCTTCAAGCCGCGAATATAGTGCGGAAGGAAAGGCAGAAGACTCATGGAGCGCTGGAGTAGTGGAGTGATGGAGTAGTGGAGTAATGGAAAACCAGAGAAATAAGATTGCGCTTGCATCACTGGGAGAATCAGTATCGGGACTTTATGCCTATCGTAAAGCTAACCAGATTAATGAAGATGAGTTTCAAAAACTGAATGACCTGGCATATAAGTTAGAAAATGGGTTGCTGAAGCTCGTTGAAAGTCTGGAGCAGAAAAGGGAACGGGGGGAATGGATCGACACCCTGATGGTCAAAGAGAGCAATGCACTCTACGAGGGTAATTAACCAGTACTCCAATACTCCATTACTCCAGTTCTTTAGCACTCCACTACTCCATTTCCTCGAAGGGGGGCCACTACCATGACAAAAAGATTATCGCTCGCACTCACCCTCTTGATGTTCTTCTCCTTATCCCTACTGATGCAAGACTGCTCAGCAACCCAGTGGGCGAGAACTTATGGGGGAGGTGGTTGGGACTCTCCTTCCTCCATCAAGCAGACCACTGATGGAGGCTTTATTGTAGCTGGTTTTACTACCTCATTCGGAGCTGGAAGTGGTAATTATTGGATTTTAAAGCTTGACTCAAACGGTAACGTCGCCTGGCAGAAAACCTATGGGTGGGATGGTGGTGATTATGCCTACTCAATCCAGCAAACCAAGGATGGTGGTTATATTGTGGCGGGTCGACAACCTGGTAATGACATGTGGATACTGAAGCTTGATCAAACAGGCAACGTCGCCTGGCAGAAAACCTACGGGGGAACTAATTCTGCTGAAGCCTACTCTATCCAACAAACGATAGATGGCGGCTATATTGCGGCAGGTGCTGTGGGTGATCACAGTGGAGTCCTGAAGCTTGATCAATTAGGCAATGTCTCATGGCAGAAAACCTATGTGGGGATTAGGCCTGCCGTAGCAACTTCCATCCAGCAGACCACTGATGGTGGATATATTTTGACGGGTTGGGTTGGGACAATATATGTTCATGATGAAATGTTTATCATCAAGCTTGATCAATCAGGCAATGTCTCATGGCAGAAAACTTTCGGAGGATATGATATTCATTGTGAGGCAGCTCCCAACTCCATCCAGCAGACCAACGATGGTGGCTATATTGCAGTGGGCGATGCTCAGATAATTAAGCTTGATCAATCAGGCAATGTCTCATGGCAGAAAACCCGGGGACCTTGGGCTGACTGTGCATACTCCTATCCAGCAAACAACGGATGGTGACTATATTGTGGCGGGTAACAACAGATATGGGGCTGGAGATCATGATTATTGGATTTTAAAGTTTGACTCATCCGGCAACGTCGCCTGGGAAAAAACCTACGGGGGAATTTATAATGATGAAGCCTACTCCATCCAGCAGACCACTGACGGTGGCTATATTGTAGCGGGTCGGTCGCGATCCTTTAAGCCGCTTAATTTTCCGGCTGATGATATTTGGATCCTGAAGCTTGATAGTAATGGTGACATCAACAACGCTGATTTTATAGGTACAAGCAATGCTGGTATAGGTTCTGATATCAATTGGCCCGGAACCGTTATCAACAGTATCTCAACACCATCCCTAATAATTACAGATACCTCAGTTACCCCTCAGAATACCGAAGCCTTGGTACAAGAGCAAGCATTTGCCCCCGACTGGTTTCCCATGGAGGTGCCTTCTCAGGACAAGCTCAATGGGGTATGGGGTTACCGTTCAGATCAAACCCACAAATTCTATGCCGTGGGTGAGAATGGCACCATCATCCACTTTAACGGCGAAGCATGGACAACTACCGGCAGTCCTACAGGGGAGGATTTATATGGCATCTGGGGAAACTCCGGCACAGACATCTTTGCTGTGGGTGATAATGGAACTATCGTCCGCTACAATGGCATTTGGATTGATATGACCCCTGGCCTGGGAACGGTAAACTTGAAAGATGTCTGGGGCAGTTCGGGAAATGACGTGTATGCTGTGGGTGAGGGTGGCTTCATTGCCCATTACGATGGCTCGACCTGGTCTCAGGTATCCCACAGCCTGACTTCAGAAACTCTCAACGGTATCTGGGGTAATGCTTCGAACAATTACGTGGTGGTCGGTGCCGAAGGTACCGTACTCCGCTACAACGGCAGCTGGTCTAAGGTTACCCCAAGCCCCACATTAGAAGACCTCTCTGAAGTCTGGGGAGTGCCTCCAATAACATCTATGCCGTGGGTAAAAGCGGCACCATCATCCATTACGGTGACTCTGGGTGGAGTGTTATAGAGGAGTGCCCCACCTCGGCAAATTTGAGGGGCGTCTGGGGAAGCTCCGCAGATAATATCTTTGCCGTAGGCGAGATTGGCACCATCCTCTACTATGATGGAAGTACCTGGACCAAGCTGGATAGCGGCACCCAGGACAGCCTTATTTCCACCTTCGGCACCCTGAATCCAAGGGTAATGGTGGTGGGCTATGACGGTAATATCTTAAGCTTAACCGGCCCCTCCATCCAGGGACGGATCTGCAATGCCTGCACCGGGGCAGCGATAAATAATGTCAGCATTTCATTTGCTAGCCAGACCACCTCTACCAACGCCCAGGGTAATCTACTCCCCACTGAAGGCCCCGGGGGAACCTATCCCCTTTCACTTACTGCTTCCGGCTATATCTCTCAGGAAATAACGGTAAATATGCCCAACCAGTACGCCCTGATCGACCATGCCACCTACCTCTTGCCCACTCCGGGGTATGAGAGTTGTATATCAGGAACCGTCACCAAAACGGTGAGTATCGGTAATCCCTCGAGGGATAATGCAAAGGGGATCTAGAACGTGGTGGTGAAACTGTTTAAGGGGGGTATCTTACGACAGACGGCCGTCACCGATTCGGGAGGTAACTACCACTTTATCGGACTCAGTTCAGGGAGTGACTATACAATAAAGCCTATAATCACCGCCTCAGACTGCAGCACATCTCCCACAGAAGAAACAGGCATCACGGTGCCTACCACCGACCAGTATGATTTCACTTATGCGTGTCCTCCCCCTCCACCGATCGAAAGTGCCTACTGGACACCCCTTATCAGTGGGACCACCCGGTTGCTGCACGGGGTCTGGGGATGGACATCAGACAATGTCTTTGCCGTGGGAGATGGCGGTACCATAAGACACTATGACGGGAATCCTGCAGGCACGTGGGATGAACAATCAAGCGGGACCGACTATAATCTCAGAGGGGTATGGGGCAGCTCGGCAGATACCGTCTATGCGGTAGGAGAAGGGGGTACAGTACTCGGTACAACAAACCGAGGTGATACCTGGTCACTTATGACCAGCGGTACTCCACCACTCAATGCCATCTGGGGGAGTTCAGGGACTGACATATTTGCAGTAGGGGATTCCGGTACCATCATTCACTACAATGGTTCCACCTGGTCAACCATGGTAAGCGGTACCACGGTAAGCTGCTGGGGGTATTTGGCAATTCTTCCAATGATGTGTATGCGGTAGGAAACAGCCATAAAGACCCTTACCTAATTCCTACTGGGAGAGAACAGTGCTTCATTATAACGGCACAATCTGGCAGATGGAGGAGACGGCAAACGGGGTAGGCCTGATGTCTTCCTGGGGAGAAGCTAATGACATGTGGGCAGCAGGGAGCTTTGGGGGGATCCTCCGCTATGACGGGACATGGACCCAGACCGGTGGACCCACCGAGAGCACCCTCAATGCCATGTGGGGAAAGACGGGAGGTGACATTTTTGCAGTAGGATATGATGGGGTAATAGCCCAGTATGACGGGACTGAGTGGTGCGTGAGGAAGTCTGATGAGGGAAGTGACCTGTATGGCATCTGGGGTGATCCGGACACAGACCAGGTGTTTGCGGTGGGGGATAACGGGACGGTATTGGCATACAGCGGTGATGTGGATGGTGACGAGGTGCCGGATATTACTGATAACTGTCCTAATGTTTCAAACCCGGAGCCACAACAAGACACCGACGGAGATGGATTAGGCACTCCCTGTGACAACTGCCCCACCATTACCAATGCAAGCCAGGCAAACAGTGATGCTGACACCTTAGGCAATGCCTGCGACAACTGCTGGGGGGTATCTAACCTCAGTCAGACTGACTCAGATGATGACTGCCCGGCTTCACCCTACACCTCTGATCCGAAATGCGGGGATGCCTGTGAATTTACCGGACCCGATGGAGACGGCGATGGGATCATTAACGGTGAAGACAATTGCCCTGCAGTCTCCAATCCCTTCCAGGAAGATACGATCCCATCGCAGACCAACGGCTGCGGGGATGCCTGTGAATGCTATGCAGACTGTAACAATGATACCAAGGTCAATCTCACTGACCTGGTGAAGATGAAGTCCGAATTTAACCGGACTAACTGCAGTCCAAGCAATCCCTGTCTCGCAGATTGCAACTACGACAATAAGGTTAATCTGACCGACTTGGTGACCATGAAGTCCGAATTTAACAAGACCGGCTGTCCGGTGTGTCCGTAAAAAGATTGTTGATTTCGGAAGGGAAAAGCATGGGTCAGACGACGGTAATTGATGGACTCTGCTCTGTAGGAGCGGCTTCAAGCCGCGAACATAGTGCGGAAGGAAGGCAGAAGAAATGACTGTGGATTGTGGGATTACAACAATTATAGTACAGCAGGGGATTCTGAAAGTTGACTAAATTAATTTCATCTGGTTTTTAAGGCGAGGCAGTTCTCTTTTAATGATATCCCAAACTATTGACACGCTTATGCCAAAATATTCGTGCGCTATTCTGTTTCTTAGTCCGATTATGCCTTTCCAGTCAATCTCTGGATAGTGAGTCTTTATGTTGTCCGGAATAAATTTTGACGCTTCACCAATTATTTCAAAGTTGCGCACCACTGCATCGATTGTTTTTCTGTCTTTGGTAAAATCGCTTAACTCCATAGTGTGAACATAGCTTTCAATCAATTCTATTGATTCTAAAATGTCTTCTACAAACAGTTTCCAGTCACGCTTAGACATAGGTTAGATCTTCCATGATGTGCTTTCGTCTGTTTGGTTTTATTGCATCCGGTGTTATCAAGTCGACTTTTGTCTGGAGGAGATCCTCTAAAAAATCTGCAAGATGTATGAAAGTGAATCCAACAGGCTCTGTGAACTCTACTAGAATGTCGACATCACTTTCATCAGTTTGCTCGCCGCGAACGCAGGAACCAAATATGGCAATTCGGGCAACCTTATACCGTTGCTCTAATGTTTCCCTATGCTGATTAATGATTTTTTTTAGTTCTTCAAATTGCTTCACTTTGTAACCAAACGGGACTTGTGATAGTTTTGAATTCAGAATTATAGTTGTTTGAATCTAGCATGGTTATGCTTTTTTGTCAAAATATCAGGTAATAACATATTCCTTCAGGCTGATAAAAGGGTCGGGGGGCAGACAAGCGAGAACGAGGCGAATGGATAAACACCCTGATGGTCAAAGAAAGCAATGCACTCTATGAGGATGAGTAACCAGTACTCCAACACTCCATCGCTCCAAACCCGGAGGTTTACAATCCTGATTATGGAGATCGCACATCATACTTCTCACATCCCACATCTCTTTTAAGGGGGCCCCAATCATGACAAAAAGATTTTCTCTAACACTTACCATTTTTATTTTCTTCTCTTCTTCCCTGCTGATGCAGGACTGTTTTGCAACCCAGTGGGCTAGGACGTATGGGGGTGCCAGTTCTGAATATGCATTATCCGTACAGCAGACTATTGATGGCTATATTTTGGGAGGGGGAACCTGGACCTTTGGATCAGGAAATAACGATGTGTGGAGTCTGAAGCTCGACCAGGCAGGAACTATCTCCTGGCAGAAAGCCTACGGGTCTTCATTTGAGGTTGAGATATATTACATCCAGCCGACCGATGATGGTGGATTTGTTATGGCAAGTGGTGTTTACGTTACTTTCGTTGAACAGTATGCAAGGTCTATAGCGAAAGTTGATAAAGATGGCAACATCTCATGGCAGAAAGGTATACCTGATCAAAAAGGAATCTATGCGATCCAGCAAACCAGGGATGGTGGCTATATTGCCGCAGGTGGTGGATTATGGATTCTGAAACTCGATCAATCTGGCGCGATTTCCTGGCAAAGAAACTACTCCCCGAGCAACGTTTACTACTCCTCTATTCAGCAGACCAGAGATGGGGGTTACATTGTTTCGGGAACGCATTATTCCAATAACGACATATGGATTTTAAAACTCGATCAGGCAGGGAATGCGTTATGGCAGAAAACCTATGGAGGCAGTTCTTATGATGGTTGCTACTCTATCCAGCAGACTACTGATGGTGGGTACATCGTAGGGGGCTATACGCAATCATTTGGTGCTGGAAGTTATGATATGTGGATACTAAAGCTCGATCAGGCAGGCGCAGTCTCTTGGCAAAAAACCTATGGGGGGATTTTCTATGAAATGAGCACCTCTATCAAGCAGACCATTGATGATGGATACATTGTAGCTGGTTATACGCAATCCTTTGGAGCTGGAGGCTATGATATCTTGGTGTTGAAACTTGACCAAGCGGGCAATATATCCTGGCAGAAAACCTATGGGGGGAGTGGCAATGACACAGCCAGTTCAATTGAGCTGACAAGTGATGGTGGTTATATCGTGGCAGGTGGTACTGACTCTTTCGGTGTTGGCGGTGATATATGGCTCCTGAAGCTTGACAGTAATGGAAATATTAATAACGCTGATTTTATATACACCAGTGCTGCCAGTGTAGCAGATACTACAGTCTCCGGTGTAAACAGTCCTGTCAGTATCTCGACACCATCGGACAATTTAAATTCGCTACCCGGATATACTACGCAATACACGACAGGCCAGGTAGAAGAACAAGGTTTTGCCGCCGACTGGTTTTCTATGGATTCACCATCTCAGGATAAACTCAACGGGGTATGGGGTTACCTCTCTCCCCAGTCAACCCATAAATTCTACGCCGTAGGAGAAAACGGCACCATCATCCATTTTGACGGCAGTATCTGGACAACCACCGGCAAACCCACCGAAGAAAACTTATATGGTATCTGGGGCAGTTCGGGGACTGACATCTTTGCAGTAGGCGACAACTCCACCATCGTCCGATACAATGGCAGTTGGACTAACATAACTGATCATGGCCTACCTGCTGTTAATCTCAGAGATGTCTGGGGCAGCTCGGCAAATGATGTGTATGCCGTGGGTGAGGGTGGGTTTATCGCCCATTATGATGGCACAACCTGGACCCAGGTAACCCACAGCCTGACTTCAGAAACCCTGCATGGCATCTGGGGCAATGCATCCAACAACTATGTTGCCGTGGGTGAGGAAGGCACCATTCTCCGCTACAACGGCAGCTGGTCTAAAGTTACCCCATGCCCCACAATAGAAGACCTCTCGGAGATCTGGGGAAGTGCGTCCAATAACATCTATGCGGTGGGTGCAAGCGGCACCATCATCCACTATGGCGACTCCGGCTGGGAAGAGATCACAAGCAGCCCAACCGCAGCAAATTTAAGAGGCATCTGGGGAAGCTCGGCAGATAATATCTTTGCCGTAGGCGAGATCGGCACCATCCTCTACTATGATGGTACCAACTGGACCAAGCAAGATAGCGGCACCCAGGACAACCTGATATCTACCTTCGGCACCTTGAATCCCCGAGTAATGGTGGTAGGCTATGACGGCAACATCTTGGGACTCACCGGCCCCTCCATCCAGGGAAGAATCTGCAATGCCTGCACCGGGGCGGGGATAAATAATGTCACCGTTTCGTTTGCCAACCAGACCGACTCTACCAACGCCCAGGGCATCTACTCCCCGCTTCAGTCCCAGGGGGGAACGTATCCCCTCTCACTTACCGCTTCCGGCTATATCTCTCAGGTACTAACCGTCAATATGCCCAACCAGTACGCCCTGATCGACCATGCCACCTACCTCTTGCCCACTCCGGGGTATGAGAATTGTATATCAGGAACCGTCACCAAAACGGTGAGTATCGGTACTCCAACGAGGGATAATGCAAAGGGGATCCAGAACGTGGTGGTGAAACTGTTTAAGGGGGGTACTTTACGACAGACGGCCACAACCGACTCAGGGGGTAACTACCACTTTATCGGACTCAGTTCAGGAAGCGATTATACAATAAAGCCCACCATCACCGCCTCAGACTGCAGCACAACGCCGCTAGAATATACAGGAGTGTCGGTTCCCACCACCGACCAGTATGGCTTCACTTATGCGTGTCCTCCCACTCCGCCGAGCACAAGTGCCTACTGGACACCCCTTGATGCAGGAACCACCCGGTTGCTGCACGGGGTCTGGGGATGGACATCAGACAATGTCTTCGCCGTAGGGGATGGTGGTACCATCAGACACTATGATGGTAACCCTGCCGGCACCTGGGATCCACAATCAAGCGGGACCGAATATAATCTCAGAGGGGTATGGGGCATTTCGGAAGATGCTGTCTATGCGGTAGGAGAAGGGGGTATAGTACTCGGAACAACAAACGGAGGCGACATCTGGTCACTTATGACCAGCGGCACCCCGCCACTCAATGCCATCTGGGGGAGTTCAGCAACTGACATCTTTGCCGTAGGAGACTCGGGTACTATCATTCACTACAATGGTTCCACCTGGTCATTAATGACCAGCAATACCCAGGTCAAGCTTCTTGGTGTATTTGGCACATCTGGAAGTGATGTGTATGCAGTAGGAAACAGTCACTGGGACGAGATAGAAGAATACTGGAAGCGGACAGTGCTGCACTATGACGGGTTCGGCTGGCAGATTGAAAATACAGCAAACGGGGTAGGCCTGATGAGCGCCTGGGGGGAATCAGAGACTGACATAATGGCAGCAGGGAGTTTTGGGGGTATCCTCCGCTACGATGGAACCGACTGGACGCAGACCGGTGGCCCCACCGAAAGCACCCTCAATGCCATGTGGGGAGAACCGGGAGGGGATATTTTTGCAGTAGGCTTTGGAGGGGTAATAGCCCAGTATGACGGAACAGAATGGTGCGTAAGGAAGACCGATGAGGGAACTGAGCTGTATGGAATATGGGGTGATCCAACTACAGATGAGGTGTTTGCTGTTGGAGATAACGGGACGGTTCTGGCATACAGCGGGGATGTGGACGGTGACGGGGTGCCGGATATTACGGACAACTGCCCTGATATAGCCAATGCTAATCAGGCAGATAGTGACGGAGATACTATAGGCAATGCCTGTGACAACTGCCCCACCATTACCAATGCGAGCCAGGCAAACAGTGATTCTGATACCTTAGGCAATGCCTGTGACAACTGCTGGGGTGTATCCAATACTAGCCAGGCTGATTCAGACTTTGACTGTCCGTCTAAACCCTACACCTCTGATCCCCGGTGTGGTGATGCCTGTGAGTTTACCGGTCCCGATGCTGATATCGATGGCATTATTGATGGCGAGGACAATTGCCCTAAAGTCTACAATCCTTTCCAGGAAGATACGATCCCATCCCAGACCAACGGCTGCGGCGATGCCTGTGAGTGCTATGCAGACTGTAACAACGATACCAAGGTTAATCTTGGCGATCTGGTCAAAATGAAGGAGGAGTTTAACCGGACCAACTGTGCAACTGACCCCTGTCAGGCTGACTGCAACTACGACAACAAAGTTAATCTATCCGACCTAGTGATGATGAAGTCCGAATTTAACCGGACCGCCTGCCCGGTGTGTCTGTAAATGGGGGAAGAAAAGAGGACATGCGACAGCGAGCAAAGGGATATAGTTACTTATATCCCTTTGCACAGTAAAAAATATTCAGGCACAAAGGAGCATGTCTTTTCACTGATTTATGGATCCAGCGATTATGTTGCAGGATGATAGAGAGGAAATTGCAGCTATAGCCTTTACAGGTCATTACCCGATTTGATCGGGCAATCCATACAGGTTTATCCAAATTCCCTCTACCCGCTGGGGCGATGGATAGGGTGAGGGGGCAAAGAGGCAATGGTTCTCCACTACTCCATCACTCCAATACAGAGCCATATAATCCTGATTATGAAGATCACTCACCACACATCTCATATCCCACATCGCTCTAAACAGAGGGCCCCATCATGACAAAAAGAACTTCTCTCACACTCACCATTTTTATTGTCTTATCCTCATCCCTGCTGATTCATGACTGTCTAGCAACCCAGTGGGCAAAGACTTATGGGGGTACTTTTGCTGACTATGCATACTGCATTCAGCAGACCAGGGATGGAGGTTATATTGTGGCAGGGTAGACTAAATCCTTTGGGGCTGGAAATAGTGATATGTGGATTTTGAAACTTGACTCAAGTGGGATTGTCTCTGGCAAAAGACCTATGGGGGGAGTCTGGACGATCGAGCTTAGTCCATCCAACAGACCGCGATGAGGGATACATTGTGGGGGGACACACGAAATCCTTTGATCTTTGGGATTTATGGATACTTAAACTCGATCAAGATGGCAATGTTTCTTGGGAGAAAACATATGAAGGTAATAATGACAATGTATTTTCAATCCAGCAAACCACAGATGGGGGCTATGTTGCAGCGTGCAAGACTTACGCTTTTGGGATCGATGGTTCTGATATATGGATCCTGAAGTTAGACAAGGATGGCAATGTTTCCTGGAGTAAAATTTTTGGGGGAAGCGAATTCGACTTTCCTCGTAGCATCCAACAGACCTCAGACGGAGGCTACATTGTGGCAGGTAATCTGCAATTATCCGGTGCTACTGCCGATAATGACTTGTTTGTTTTGAAGCTAAATTCAAATGGCACCATTGCCTGGCAGAAAACTTTTACAGGAGCGCAGAAGATTGTGCTCACAGCATCCAACAGACTACAGATGGAGGATATATTGTTGCTGGCGTGACTAAAGTAGATTTGTTTTATGAATCTTGGATTATTAAACTTGATTCATACGGCTCAGCGAGCTGGCAGAAAACTTTTGGCGGGTATGGTTGGGAAGAAGCTCTTTCAATTAAACAGACTACAGATGGCGGTTATATTGTGGCAGGATATAGCAGTGCCTTTGGTGTAGGATATAGTGATGATTTTTGGATATTAAAGCTCGACACAAGCGGCGATCCGACCTGGCAGAAGACCTATGGGAGTATCGGCCAAGATCGTGCTAGCTTCATCCAACAAACCTCAGACGGAGGGTATATTGTAGCAGGTCATACTAACTCCTTTGGGGCAGGAAATGCTGATTCGTGGATATTGAAGCTGGACAGTAACGGAGATATCAATAACGCTGATTTCATAAACGCAAGTGATGCTGATGTAACAGAAACCACAATTGCCGGCACAACAAGCAACGTTACTATTACAACTCCAACACTTACTGTTAATAATTCGTCCGCTGTTTCCACAATCCTCTCCAGTCGATGAAGAAACTCAGTGTTTTACCCCCGATTGGTTTCCGATGGAGCCTCCTTCCCAGGAGAAACTCAACGGAGTCTGGGGATATCTCTCAGATCCCACGCCCACCCACAAATTCTATGCTGTGGGAGAGAACGGCACCGTCATCCACTATGACGGCAGTACCTGGACAACTACCGGCAGCCCCACATCAGAAGACCTGTATGGCATCTGGGGCAGCTCAGGAACCGACATCTTTGCCGTGGGTGATAATAAAACCATCGTCAGATACGATACAGTAAACGGCTGGGAGAATGTAACCAATAGCCTGCCTACGGTTCATCTCAAGGATGTCTGGGGCAGCTCGGCAAGTGATGTCTTTGTCGTGGGCGATGGAGGATTCATCGCCCACTATGATGGTTCAAGCTGGTCCCAGGTAACCCACGGGCTGACCTCAGCAACCCTCACCGGCATCTGGGGTAATGCTTCCAACAATTACGTGGTTGTTGGCGCCGGAGGTACCATTCTTCGCTACAACGGCAGCTGGTCCACCGTGACAAGCCCCACATCAGAAAACCTCTCCGAGGTCTGGGGCAGTGTTTCGGATGACATCTATGCCGTGGGTGAGAAGGGAACCATCATCCACTTTAATGGCTCAGTATGGTCTGAAGTTACAGGCCCCACCTCTGCCAATTTA
>CAVVUR010000017.1:0-330432 GCA_963751515.1 uncultured delta proteobacterium | reverse complement strand
GAGCCCGGCGAGTTGCATCAGATAGGCTATGGCAACTATAATCAGCAGTGCAGCAGCAATGCAAAGCTCGCGCAGCCGGGTTCTGGTGATGGTCCTTAAAAAAGGCACGATAACATACCGTCCACCGAAGATTACCAGCAGAATTGCAGCGAGAACAGACTGGCCTGAATCCAGCCCGGCAGTGCGGAAAGCGCGTTGCTCTGTTCTCCGTCCGCAGCGCTGCCGGACTGAAGTGCTAAAAAAGGAAGCAGTGCCAGCAGAGGAATGACCGCGATGTCCTGAAAAAGCAGCACCGCCAGGGAGCTTTTTCCCGCCTGCGTCTGTCCGATCCCTTTTTCCTTGAGTGACTGCAGTACCATTGCCGTTGAGGACATGGAAAGCGCGAGACCTGAGGCAATGGCAGCCCGCCAGCCGAAGCCCATCAGGGTTAATATGCACACGATAACCAGGGCGGTCAGGGCGATCTTGCAGGCTTCCCAGTCCCAGTACATATTTGCGCATTCCCCAGAAGTGGCTTGGCTCAAGCTCGAGCCCTATGAGAAAGAGCATCATTACCACGCCGAATTCGGCGAAGTGCATGACATCCTGGCCCTGCGCGCCGATGAAACCCAAGCAGAAAGGGCCGATGATGATCCCCGCCACAAGGTAACCCAGAACGGATCCCATGCCCAAACGTTTTGCCAAGGGCACGCATACGATTGCCGCGCTGAGATAGATAATGGCCTGGGCAAGGAAGCTGTCCATCATGATGATTCCTGTTTATGATGATGGGCAATCCAGTCGTTCAGCAGATCGTGTTTGCGGATTTCCTCTATGTTGAAGGGTTGATGGGCCAAACGCTGCAGGAGCTGCTTATATAGGAGTGCTGCTTCCTCAAGCTGAAAGTCTGTGAGACGGTATGTTCCCTGGACTGCAAATGGTGGAAGGTAGGTCATGTTGCACAGGTGTGCAGTCTGCTCGAAGGGTAGGAGGAATTCGCGAAGGCTGTAGCGGTTGTGCCCGCTTCTGCCGTAAGCGTTACGTGTGCCACCGGTGGTGAGGGTATTAAAAACAATCTTGTTTGCCATATTGCACCCGCCCTCCCCGTGTGCCCATCCGTGCTCCAGCACCAGATCAATCCATTGCTTGATCATGGCTGGTGCACTGAACATATAGAAGGGATAGTGCCAGACAACAATGTTATGAGATAAAAGAAGATTTTTCTCTGTGGCGGTATCAATATTAAAATCAGGATACCGCTCGTAAAGATCATGTACCGTTATGTAGTTTGCATGGTTCAGTGCGGAAAGGAGCGCCCTATTGGCCCTTGATTTTTCAAATCTCGGATGGGCAAACAGTATTAAGACGGTATTCATGCATCAGTGTCAGATCAGGAGGGATATTTCCTTTCACCTTTGGATTTTCGCAGGGATTTTCTTCTGATTTTTGTTTTCAGGGCGGCTTTCTTCCGGTTTGTCTTGTTTCGCTTTTTCATCGCTTCTCCTTGATGGGGAATTGCCGGTACCATTCGGCTCACTGCAGCCAGCAACAGGGTTCCCGGTTGATAGAATACATTTTTTAAATGTAGGATGACAGTTAATAAAATTGCTGAAGGTGAGTATATGAAAATACCCTTTACCTGTCAATCCTAAGTTTAGCAGGCTGTTGAAAAACACCCATCTGATTCGTGGCTCAAGGGGAGGGGCTTTTGACGCCACAACAATGTGTCTTTTTGCTTACGGCACGACCCGGTACCTTACGACTTAAACTGCGGACAGGCAGCTTTGCAGGGGCTTCGATACGAGCTGTTTGCCATGCGGGTCTGTCGGACAAAGTTAGAAAGTCGCTGCCGTTCTACCGGCTCCGAATACTTTTGTTGTGGCTGAAAAGCTCCTCCCCTTGAGCCACATACTATTCAGCAAGCTTTATAAGCCTGCGCCACTACTTTTTCAACAGCCTGTTAGACATGCGTGCCCCGCTTCGGCTTGTATATTCCCTGCATGTTCGCGCCGAGCATGTGCGCCTTGTAGGTGCGTTTATCTACGGGCGATAGACTCCTGACCATGGATGCGGTTACCAGCTTGTGTCGTTTAAGCCTGTCCAAACGCAGGGATATTGTTTCAACGGCATCGTCGCTGGTCATCCAGGATATGCGGTCAAAGGAGCTGAGATGGAGCGGATTGGTATAAGCCCGCAATGACTTTTTCCCCGCGAGATTAAAATATGCCTCAAAATAGGAGATGGTCAGCTCACGGATATTCCGGTAAATCGCCTCTCGAAACCTGAGCCCGACGAAATTTGATTTGGCGACTGCCCCAACGCAGCTGTTACGCCTGTAAAGTGCAATAATATGGTCATCATCGTTTGAGGCAAGCATGTGGATGATAGCCGGGGTGTGACCGATGCGGCGCAGGGCAGCAGCTGCAAATAGGGCGCCGTCAAAACAGTTGGCCTGCCGGGTGTGAACAACTCCGAGCGGGGACTGGTATGCACTATGTATCTTGTAAGCGATGCCGTCAAGAAAGGCCTGGACGGCCGCGGGACTGTCAAGCCGGCTGATGAGTTGTCTTTCATTCCTGCTCAGTGCCGCGTCAAATTGCTGCGCATTATTCACTGTTTGTCCTTTATGAACGCTGCGTGCGCGCAAGCTTCCGGCCCAGGGTGAATATTTTCTTCAGCACCTCTTTCTTTTTGCTGATATCGCCGACATCCCGCACATCGGTTATGTGAATTTTCTGGACGATGTTCATCATGTAGGTTTTGCCCAGGTTCTGCTGAAACGCCTTGATGGCGAGCCGGGCGGTTGACGGGTCTTTAAAGTCCTGCACCAGGCCAATGACCGCTTTTTTTCCTTTCAGGGGGGCATTGATGAACCGGAACGCATTCATGGTTCCCATCTCACCTGCAATTTCTACCTCCCAGAGGGGAAGGCATCGTTCCAAAAAGCGGGCCATGATGGAGGTGTAGGAGGCACAGTAGTAGGGTGAGGCAAAAAGCATCAGATCGGATGATACCATTGCCCTCAAAATCATGTCCATGTCATCACGGAAGGTTGCACAGCGAAACCCCGGCTTTAAAATGCACTTCCGGTAACATCCCCTGCACTGGTTGATGGTATAATCGGCGAGGAAGACTTTCTGTACCTCGGCACCAACCGATAATGCGCCGTCAAGAAAGGTGTCTACCAGCACATCTGTGTTACCCTTTTTGCGGGGGCTTCCCACAAATCCCAGTATCTGCATTCATTTTCCTCCCCGATTCAATGATTAATTAAATGAACGCCACATTGTATAGCACATATCAAATAGCGAGTAAACCGGGTAATGGTTAATTTAAGACACTCACCAGTGCCATAACATGCGTAAAGACATGGTCAGGGAGATTTGGATTACGGAGTGAATGTATAGAGACCTTCGTGGAGCTATTAGGAAACCCGGGTAGTATGCTCAGCATTGTAACGGCCCTGGGTTCCGACAATGGTCGCAATAGCGCCATTCGGGCAGACATTAAAACACCCCCAACAGCCGTCACAGGAATTGCTGAAGGTGGGGTAGGGGGCCAGCGAAATAGCCCCTGCAGCGCAGCGCTCTGCGCACTGCCCGCACGTGGTGCATCGCGTCTTATTGATGCTTTTTTTCCCCATCATCATGCGCAACCTGGCCGGGCTGTTAAGCAGGGAGAGATAATAAAAGGGATTGAGCCGCGAGCGGGAAATGGGAGCCGGCCGGGAAAGTACCCCTGCTTTATGCCTGTCTGCAAGCTCTGCCAGCGTTCCGGCAAATTTGCTGATGGAAGGGAGCATCGCCTCGTTCGGCAATCCGCGGTTGATAATAAGACCGGCGGCCCTGGCAATGGGCCAGCTCACTTCCCCCCTGAAATGCTGATCTGCCAGCACCACGAACCCGCGGTCAGATAAATAGCCGTCAAGCATCCATGGAGTATTGGCAAGGACTCCTGCGTAAGTGGTAAACAGGAATGCCGGTTTTTGCGCCTGCGGTGGAAGTGATGGGATGAACCTGGTCATGGCAAACGATGGCCTGAACCCCATCACCGGGCAGCCAAAACCGATCAGCTCATATGAAGCAAGGTCATCGGTACGTGGCCCGGAAGCAATGCTTCTGACCGCGGTTGCGATGTCGCAAACGTCGAGGGCAGCCGCAAGCTTTTCAGCGACCCACCGCGTGTTGCCGGATGCGGAGTGAAAGAAAATCAACGCACGGCCGGCCATCACGTATGTACCTGCGATATTCCTTCGATTATGCTCGGCATATCTAAAGCAGTCTGTAAGGATAGGCCTTTTTAGTCCATTCACTTGAAGGGTATTGTGCCTGAAGCCGTTGGTATGCCTCTTTAAGGGGCTTGGGATCATGCGTGCTTTTGTATCCTGAAACGCCTTTCAGAAAAAGCGCTTCCGGTGCTGCATCACTCCCGGGGCATGTATCCAATAGCTCCTGTATCACAGAAAGGGATTCGGCATACTGCTGCTGGTCGAAACGGGTCTTGGCCATACCCAGCAGCAATGCCGGAATCAATTCCTCCGGAGAAAGAAATCCAACCGTGCGGTGATGCTCTTTTCCTTCCTGATCAAGCACGATCAGCGTGGGTGTCCAGGTTATCTTGAAATCAGCGGAGTATGGTTTTGCATCAGAAGGTATGCGGAGTGCAATCAGGTTTTTCACGATGAAGTCTATTACCTTTTTATCAGGATACGTAACTGCATCCATTTGCTGACAGCCGATTCACCCCGGGTTGAAAAAATCGAGCAGTACCTGCCTGCCCTGTGTCCGTGCAGCAGCGAGGGCTTTTTTCATGTCTGTTTCCCAGCTCAGTGCGTGTGCCATGGCCATTCCTCCTCATGGGTTATACAGTGCGACTGTTCTTCAAACGCTTATAATCGTTGCTTTATTTTTTGCTAAAGGCCGCGAAGTTTTTTTGGAGCGCCTCTTTGTGCTTCATTTCTGCATCAAATATTTTCTTGAATACCTCCTCATGTCCTGTCTTGTAGAAGTATACCAGAAAGCGCGCATAAAAATCGATGGATTCTTCCTCGAGCTCAATGGCAATCTTGAATATGTCATCAACGGTCAGGTCTGCCTTTGTGACTGGATGGAAGGTATATCGTGAAGGGATGAAAGAACCCTGCGGCCGCGCGGCAAGGTCAGTGGCAAAGTCAGCAAGTATCTTTTTGTGCCCCTTTTCTTCTATAGAAAGCCGCTTCAACAATGCCTTTTGATCAGCCTGGTGAACCACTGCTGATGCTTTCTCGTAAAAATCCATAGCATCTTCTTCCCGCTGTATGGCCTGTTTAAGCGCATCGCGGTAATCATCAAGCGGTTTCAGTTCCATGGCTGTCCTCCTTTTGTTATAGATTATGCATGTGCAGATCCGACAGGTCTGTCTTGTTGCCAAGTATATTACAGCTCTTCGCAGCTCGTGGATGCTTTCAATTGAGATAGAGATGATTGCTGTAGATGTACTGTCGCACTTCGTCAGGAACCATCCCCACGATGGATCTCTGCTCTTTTACCCGCGAGCGTATATCGGTTGATGAAATGGAAAGATACGGTTCTTTCAGAATGGTTAGGTGGGGTAAAAAATCACCAGGAATGCGTTTCTTTATTTTCTCGACATCGCACCCGGGCCTGACAGCGGCGACGAAATGGCAGATGCCCGGATAGGTGCGGGATTGATCCCAGTTACTGATGGTGAGCAGTGCGTCAATGCCGGTTATAAAAAACAGTTCGCCTGCATTGCCCATTGCCTGTTTATAGTATCTGATGGTATCGCCTGCATAGGTGGGGCAGCTTCGCTCTGCCTCGATGGAGGAGGGTTCAAACCGCGGCATATCTCGTACTGCCAGCTCAACCATGGCATGCCGGTGCTGCACCGGCGTGAGCTGCTCCGGCGATTTGTGGGGCGGGCAGTGAGCGGTAACAAAAATGACCATTTGCAATTTCATCGCTGTCCGTGCAACCTCAGCCACCTTGAGATGGCCGATGTGAATGGGATCAAATGATCCTCCCATGATGCCGATTCGCTGAGGAAGGGTTAGCTCTGAATTCCGACGGGGCAAAGATTTTGTATCCATGATCAGTTGCAGTGCATGATTAATAACTATGGTATATTATTAAGATTATTTCAAGCGGGGGAGGGTGATTTTTTCGGGCATGGATGAGATGCGGCAAACGGGGGCGTATACCTGCCCCCGTTCCCCTGCTTCCCAGCTGACACTGTGCCTGCAGCTCGTTATAGCTGCTTGAACTGATCCTTACTTGCACCGCACACCGGGCAGGTCCAGCCGGCGGGAAGATTTTTGAAATCTGTTCCCGGCGCTATGCCGCTATCGGCATCGCCCTGTGCCGGATCGTAGACATAGCCGCAAATGGTGCACTGATGGCGGGGGAGGGCGGTGGCCGCAGTCTCTTCTTTCCGATAGGTCGGGGCGGTCTTGGGGGTGGTGCCGCGCTTCACCTGATGGTAGTAGGCATAGGTCATCGGCTCACCTTCTTTGATGACCTCCGAACCAACTATCTCACCCACAAAAATGGAGTGGGTGCCAACATCCATGCTGTGGGTCACCTTTGCCTCCAGTACCGCCAGGGAATGATCCAGAATAAGCGGTGCGCCGGTGGTACCGGTTTTGTAATTCACCTGGTCAAATTTGTTTGTTTCTCTTCCTGACTTAAAGCCGAACTGGCCGATGAAATTAAGGGGGGTGTCCTGGGCGAGGATGGATACGCCGAACACCTTGCTCTCTTTGATGAATTCATTGGTGAGATTTTTAATATTTAAGCCGATGGCAAGAGAGGCAGGTTCTGCGGTGACCTGAATCAGGGAGTTGGCGATCTGGCCGTTTATGCTCTTCCCCTTGAGTGAGGTGATAGTGTAAAGGCCATAACTTATTTTAAACAGGGCTTTGGGATCCATTGGTTCCTCCTTGTGGTGTAGGGTGATGAGGATGAGCGCGGTAACGGTGATGCCTGGGGTGCGGTATGGTCACCTCCTTTCAGACTGCTTGAGATAAAGACGCTGCTGACCGGACAGGTCAGGGGGATACGGCTATGGCAGACAGTGTGAGTCCGTCAATGGCGATGTGCGGTGCGTAGAACATCTCATCCGCCGCCCAGAGAACGATGCCGGTTCTTTTGTCTTCAATGCCTAGGATCCGGTTCAAAACCGAGTGTATGGTATCATCGATCCGCACGGTATTGGGCTGGAGCGGCTCTGCAATCTTTCCATCCCGAATCAGGTAGGAATCTCCCACAATGGTGGCGGTGAAATCGCCGGCCTTGAGCCCGTTGATGGGGTAGGTGTACCAGATTCTTCCCACGTACACACCGTTTGTAACCATGCCGACCAGCTCGTCGAGCGAAGAGGGCTGCGAGCCTTCAATGACAATATTGGTGGGCGAAATGGAAGGCAGGGCGGCATGCTGTCTTCCTCCTCCCTGTCCGAATCTGAACCCGTTGCGCGGGACAATGGCGTGGGACCAATCACGGGGGTTGACCCCCAATTTCTCCCGCGCCTTTGCGTCATGAAGCATCCGTTTGGTTTCATAGTCATTGGATAGAAGGCCCACCAGGCGTCCGCCGGCAATGAGATCGGTTTTTCCGGTGGGGATGCCTTCGCACGTAATAGCCTTGCTGGCGGTCAGCGCCGGATCATTTCCATTGTCGCAAACAGAGAGCTTCTCGGAAGCAACCGGTGCACCGAGTTTGCCCTGATAAGCGGAGTTGCCCGCATAGAAGGTGTCAAGTCGCAAAGAAGGGATAACGATATGGCTCATGATGTCCGCCACCGCCTGGGGCGCCAGGACAACGGGATAGGTGCCGCTTGCCACCCGCGCAACGCCTCCCGCGGTGCGAAGAGCGTTGCGCACCGCCATGCTGCCGGCGCTGCCATCGAAGCTGCTCAGACAGGTTGCCGCCGACCATCCCGACCCCTTGCTGTTCATTTTTTCTATCATGGCGGTGAGTGAGGCAAAAAGCAAGGTCGAGGTGTCGTCTTCAACCGTCCTGAGTCGGGTGGATGCAATGGCCATCTGCTCCTGAAGCAGGGTTATATCACCTCCCAGAATCAGACCCAGCGAACGGGGTGAATGCTCCTGGAGAAGGGAAGCCCGCTCGAACTCTTCAAGGGCGCACTGGATGGTCTTCCAGCCAACGTCAACCAGATCGGCATCGGACAGGGAAAGCAGTGCCGGGTCATGATAACCCTGCAGGCGTCCTTCAGGGGGATGGGCTTCGGGGAGGCCGTGGAAATCGGGATCGCAAACGGCACCTTCCCGGGCCTTGAGGTATGCCGACTCCACACCTTCCAGGGCAAGGGTGCCGGTTTCCTGGCCAAAGCCGACCGTGGTGGCCGAACCGTTCTTAAAAGAAATACGCAGGCCCACTCCCTGGGTCTGGACCGATTTCGGCTCTTCCAAGCCGTTGCAGGGTATGTGCGAGGTGTAATTGATCCGGCAGGTTGCGATGCCGTTCACCGCAGCGAAAATCTCCGCATCCCTGATGTCAGGCTTGGTGCGCAGGTATGAAAGGGCTTCGGCTACAAATTCCTTGAGGTTCTGTACCACCGTCTGGTTCCTCGTGTGACGCTCGGCTGCCGAGCGCGGGGCGGCACTCCACGACGGCTAGCCGGCTGTGCCGGTCAAGCGCGCCCTGCTGCGCAGGGTCGGTCCGCCGTTGCCCAGCTTTTTTGACTGCATGGGCTGCCCCTTGCCGCAATTGGAAATGGGGAAAATTCTGAAGTCTTTTCCCACCGCATCGATCTGCATGAGAAAATCCAGGCTGTCGGCGGTAATGCCTCCGTCGCGGAAAAGCCGGCCGGGAGCGCCGTTTTCAATCTCGTAAACCTTGCGGGCGGTAATGCGGAAATTTTCCCGTGACTCGGCGATGGAAGGAATCCGGTGTCCCACTGCGTAATAGCCGTGATCGACCTCCCCGATGATATCTCTGCAATCCCGGGTACCGTTCTGGATGACCGTGGTTGACATTCTGATCAGGGGGACGAGCGAGGCATCAATGCTTGTGTAGGAACCGTTGGGCTCATCCCCGAAAAGGGCGGCAGTCTGCCTGCTGTTCATGAATCTCCGGTACATGCCGTTCTCGATGTGATAGACCTTTCTGCCCCTGGTACCTTCGTTATCATATTCATAATGGCCAAAACCCGGAAGCGACGGATCGGAATAGGCGGACAGCAGCGGTGAAGCCACCTGCCTGCCGATCTGGTTGTGCTCGAAATCATGAAAGAGCCATGAGCGACCGGCATATGCCGTTTCCATCTTGAGCGCCCGGTCCAGCTCATTGGGATGGCCGATGATTTCATGGACCAGCAGCGAGTTAAAGTGAGGATCGGTGATCACGGTGACCGGTTTGCCGGTGTCGCGCAGCGGGGGAGCGTCGGCAAGCTCCAGGGATTCATGTGCCAGATCCAGCGCAAACGACCGCAGATCCCTGCTGTGGATAAAGGGGCCCTGGCATCCCCGCTCGATCACCTCCCACCCGCGCTGGTGGCCAATGTCGTCGTAGTGCTCCTGGATGCCCTCCTTCCCGGAGGCTACAACGTAGGCGATGCCATGGGTTATGGCGAATGTCTGGTCTATTGCCGTTCCCTCGCTTGAGGTGAAAAATTCCCGCTCAAGCATGGTCGAGGCACCGACCTGGTTGTAGAGAATGCGGCTGTCCATGGCTGAAAGCTCTTTTGATATGTCCTTGAGGTGGGATGAAATGCTTGTGGGCGATATGCTGAGGGGACTAATTTCATATGCCGCCGGCACTGATGCACGCACAATTTCCGCCGGCGCCAGCTCCATGTCCCAGAGACAGTCTCCCAGCTGACCGAACCGTTTTTTGGCCCTGATTTTATGGCGGGCATTACAAAGGGCCCGCTCATAGGCATGGGTGAGTCCGTCCTCAAGGATTGCAGCGAAGCGTGAGAGCGCGTCTTTTCCCAGGGTAAGCCCGAAATAGCCGGCGGCTGCCATCTCCTCTCCGGCCAGCACCCGCGCGCCACAGGAAAAGCCATAGTCGGTCCCGCTGTATTTTTCTTCGCCGTTTTCACAGAAAGCCCCCCGCCCCTCCGAAACACTGATGCGAATATCGGCATAGCGGATGAAGGGCTTCACCTTCACAAACTTTCTGAGCCGGGACTCGGTCAGCTCCCTGATACTGTCAAGCACCCCGATGGTAAACTTGTCGGTCATGGCGGTTCCAGCAGGTTGTTGAAAAGTCGTTTTCCTCAGGCAGTTAAAGGCTCCCCCTTTGAGCCACAAATCAGATGGGTGTTTTTCAACAGCCTGCTAGAGTGACCCGGCAATCATTTTCTTGAGCGCGTCCTTCGACTGGAATCCGATCATTTTGCCGGCTTCTTTTCCGTTTTTGAACATGATCAGGGTTGGAATGCTGCTGATGCCGAACTGGGCGGCAACCTGCTGGTTCTGGTCCACGTTCAGCTTGACGATCTTAAGTTTGCCCGTGTATTCCTGGGCAAGCTCCTCTAAAACCGGCGCCACCATCTTGCAGGGGCCGCACCAGGGTGCCCAGAAATCGACCAGTACCGGCAGTGCCGAATCGGTCACTTCAGTTTGAAAACTGCTGTCAGTAATTTCAAGTGTCATGCGGAGCCTCCTTGATTATGAACCGCGATGGTTGCTAAAAGCTTACCTCAGCGGATGCCGAGGTCATTTCAATAATGGGAAGCATCGGCGCCGCGCTGCCGAGAAGGGCATTGATGAGCGATTGGGAAGCGCTCCTGTACTGCAGGCGCGCTTCCACGGTGTACCCGCGTATGCCTCTCAGCGGCACAAAAAACGTGTACTGCTCGGTCCGGTATCCCTTCGGTGGAATACGGCTATCTTTTACAATCCGGTCAGCCTTGGCCACATTTATGGTCGGGTTTCCCTCTTTATCAGCCATCTTTATGTTGAACAATCTGGTATCGGGCTTAAGGTTGCCTTCGCTGTCAACACCGCCGGATTCGAAGATGGTTCTTCCCCGCGCATCCTTAACCATGATTTCCAGCCACATTTCCCGCACCTCGCTCAACCCCGTGGGAAGATAATGGCCCGCGCCGACGTTGTTCACCGTAACATGAATGTCAGCGTTTTGCCACGCCAGCGGAAGGGGCGGAGCGGTGATTTCTATGGTTGCGCAATTTTGGAGGTTTTCACGGGCAATGGCGGCGTTATCCTCCCCGCCGAGCAGTGCGGGTACGGCGGCGTTAGCGCCGACGATATAGTGGGTATATACATGGTTGCGCTCTTTGCCACCCACTGCCGATATCCCCGGATTGTCAGGCCGGTCGGTTGAACCGGTTGCCGGGACGCCGGGACGCTGTCGCATATGACAGTCCTGGCAGTAGACCGTGGTGGCGGGGTCACCGGTATTGTACGGGCTTTCCCGCCATTCGGTGTAGGTTCTTTCGATGGGCATTCCGTTAAAGGTGTGGGTCACGTCATGGCACATGCCGCAAAACTCTGATTTGGTGTGCAGATCGGAAAAGGCCGTCTCGTGGTAGGGGGAGACGGCATCGGTACGGGGACCTTGCTTGATTTTTTGTGCATCTCCCTGGCCGGCATCCACCCGGAAGGGGGCATTGCCGACTCCCGCGCTGCTTTCCACGCTGTGACAGAAGTCACAAAAGATCCCCGATCGTGTGCCCAGGGCCTCGGTTGCGGCCGCATAGTCGGCCGCGGTTGTCTCTGCGGTCTTAGAGAGGTGCCCGAACGGTGTGTGGCAGCGCACACAGGCAAGTGCTTCTTCAAGGTCTCCTGCAGCGGTGACCTCGGAAAGAAAAAGCTTGCTTGCCGCCTGGAAGACGGGGTCAATCAGGGCATTTGCGTGCATGCTGCCTTTCCACTGTTCAAGAATGGCATTGTGACAGCCGCCGCAGATGGTGGAGGTTTCAAGCTGGTCAACGCTGAGATCACCCGGCAGGCTGATGGGGCCGTCAGCGACCATGTTGGCCGGCCTTTCCCAGGAGGGATTGATCCAGGTGGGAGACCAGTCTCGCGGGTTGACGGTCTGGCCGATTGCAGCCGCAGGCACGAGGGTGATAAAAAGTAAAAGCAAAAAAAGCTGTGGTGATTTCATACGAGTGCTCCTTTCCTTTAGTTCAGGGCGGCCTTCACCCGGGATGCTATTTTTCTGCCCAGCTCTTTGCACTGTTCCAGCTCTTCCCGGTCAGGCAAGAACTGGAACTGGAGGGCGGGTTCGGCAAGCTCGATGCCGGTTGCCTGCAGCTCCTCGGTGATGGCCTTGGTTGAGCCGCCGCCCCATCCGAAAGAACCGAAAACCGTCCCGATCTTGCCCTGAGGCCGCAATCCCTTCATATAACAGAGGAAGTCGGCAACTGTCGGGTACATGCCGTTATTGAGCGTGGGAGAACCGATGATGAGCGCCTTGGCATCGAGCACCTCTTTCATGATGGCCGACCTGCCGGTGCTGCTGATATTCATGAGCTTTACGGTGATGCCTTCCTCCCGCACCCCTTCCAGGATTGCCTTTGCCATCTTTTCAGTGCTGCCCCACATGGTGTCGTAAATAACCAGCACCTTGGGCAGGGCTTCATGCCGTGCCCAGGAGTAGTAGCAGTTTACAATTTTTTGAATCTCCTTTCTCCAGATGACGCCGTGGCATGGCGCGATCATGTCCAGCTGCAGGCCTGTGGCCGCGTCAAGCGCCTTGAGCACCGGCCCGCCCACATGCAGGACGATATTGGCAAAGTACGTGGCGGCTTCGGGGTAGATCACCTCCCAGCCGATCTCATCGTCGAACCGCTTCGAGGTGGCCAGGTGCTGGCCGAAGGCGTCATTGGAAAAGAGAATTTTGTCAGCGGGAGAGTAGGTTACCATTGAATCGGGCCAGTGCACCATGGGTATCTCCAGGAAGCTCAGCTGCCGATTGCCCAGGTTCAGGGTATCGCCGGTTTTCACTGTCTGGAAGGGCCAGTCCTTCTTGTAGTAGCGGGTTAACCCCTTTTTGCCCCGCTCGCTGGCGACAATGGTTAACTGCGGGGCAAGGTCCATAACCCGGGGTAGGGAACCGGAATGGTCCATTTCCACGTGGTTGGAGATGTGATAATCTATTTTGCTGAAGGGAATGATCTCTTCAACCCGCCCCACCATCTCTTCGAAAAATGGCGCCTTGACCGTATCAATCAGGGCCACCTTGTCGTCCACGATCAGGTAGGCATTGTAGGTTGTTCCCTCCGGCGTGTCATAGCCGTGGAAAATTCTGATGTTCCAGTCTATGGCCCCGACCCAGTAAACCCCTTTTTTCAGTTCAACTTTTCCCATAGCTCTTTCTCCTTCCCCACCGCACTGCAGATGAGAACGTCATGTAAGTAAAAAAATTTCCTAAAACGCGGCAAGTGACCTTCCCAGGTTATAGGCCTCCTGCAGCGCGTCCGGATGTTTCAGAATTTCTCCCTTGCCGTCGATGCTCCGGTAGAGAAGGGAATGGGAGAGTTCCGCGTTTATGGTATCAAAGAAATACTTGACGGTCAGCAGGGTGCCGTCAAAGAGTTTTGCCCCTTTTGTCGCCCCCGCTGATATGAATATGCCTTTTTTTTTGATCCCCGATGAGCTGACCGGCCGCTTTAAAACATACTTCCGCGCCCAGAGGGCCTGCGAGCGGTCAATGAGCGCCTTGGTCTGTGCGTTGACGCCGTAAAAAAATATGGGCGCGGCCAGGACGATGCAATCATGCGTTACCAGGTGGCTGTACATCATGCGCATATCATCCTGGAGAAAGCATTCGCCGGACTGAGAGCAGCTGTGGTCGGCAACGCAGGGAAGAATCTGCAGATCGCAGAGAAAAATCTCCGTGGCAGCGCCTCCCTGCGCGTGCAAACCTTTTACCAGTTCTCGTAATAAAAGGGTGGTGTTTCCTTCCTTGCGGGGACTCCCGTACATGGCAAGCACCTTCATGGAAGTGCCTCCCTCATGACTAGGCCAATTCCTTGAATTTTGCCTTGCCCGCGCCGCAGACAGGGCACTTTTCAGGCGGGTTGTCCCCTGCGTGAACATAGCCGCAAACCGTGCATCTCCATTTCTTCATTGCCTTACTCCTTTCTGGTTGTGATGGGTGGATGATAGGGTATCTTAAAACCTGTCTGCCGCTGTCGAATTCTTCCTCAGGGGCCCGGAAAGCGGCTATCCTTTTGCCCCGAGGTCTGTGTGCAACTGCAGATACTGCAAGATGTCATTTCGCCTCAATATTCCCATTACCCTGTTTGCCTCCACCACCGGGACCTGATGGATGCTTTTTGCCGTAAGCTTCTCGAGTGCCACGCCGGCATCATCGGAGGGTGATACGTTTTCAAGCAGATCTTTGGGAACCATGATCTCACGCACGGATGTGAGCGGCCACTTCTCGCGGGGAACCTTCTTAACGTCGTGAAGGCAAACGATGCCCCTGAGCATGCCGTCACGGATCACCAGGAAGCCCCTGTCCCGATGACGCAGCATGTAATCATCGACCAGCTGCTGCACGCTCATTTCCTCGGAGACGGTTTCAAAATCGGTTATCATCAGATTTTTGACCCTGACCTCGCTGAGCGCGTCCTTGATCATGAGGTGCCGGTAGCTGCTGAGGGCGGCATTATAGAGAAACCAGCCGATAAAAATGGTCCAGACCCCGTTAAGGGTGAGCCCGGAGAAAATGAGCCTGATGCCCCAGAAAATGAGCAGCACGGCCACCACCTTGCCGCTGAAGGATGCCACCCGGGTTGCCAGCCGGAAATTTTTTGTCAGGCCCCAGATGATGGCGCGCAGGATGCGGCCTCCGTCAAGGGGGAAGCCCGGTATTAAATTGAAGCAGGCAAGGGCAAGGTTGATTAATCCCAGATAGCGGAAAAGAGATGCAAGGGACGGACTGCCGTCCCTGCAGGTCCACCAGGCGGCCCCTGCGACGAGGCTGAGCGCAATGCTGGTGAGCGGACCCACAAAGGCAATCAGAAATTCTTTCAGGGGCCTGTCCGGCTCGCCGCCGATCTGGGCCAACCCCCCGAAGATGAAAAGGGTTATGCTGTGCACCTCCTCGCCCTGCTGCCGCGCCACCAGCGAATGACCAAGTTCATGTGCGAGTACCGATGCAAAAAACAGCAGGCTGGCAATGAATCCCAGGGCCCAGTTGACAAGAACTGGGTTCTGCGGATGCTGTGCGGGGAAATAGTGCCCGGCCAATGTCCAGGTCACCAGGGCAAATATGATCAGCCAGCTGCTGTCGATGTACACCTCAATGCCCAGGATTCTTCCCAGGCACCAGGCATTACGCTTTTTGCTCATGGCGACGGCTCCACTATCTGTATCAGGGTCGGTCCCTTCATTTTGCAGGAGGAGCCGGCACACCAGGAGGTGGGGGAGGAATCACGAAGTATTTGCTTAAGAATTCGTACAGCGAGTCCGCATCCTTCTGGGAAATATCGGCCCCGGGCTTGCTCTTCATGCGATCCACCGTTGGCCGTACCCTGTCCAGGGTCAGATGCGCCTCATTCACTTTGTCCAAAGAATGACACTTCTGGCATTTTGATTCAAATAATTGCTGCTGGGGGTCGGCTGCGGTATCACCTGCCTGGGCCGCGGGAACTGACAGCGCGGCAAATAATACGAGCGCCGAGACCATAAAAAGAAGGGTGGCGGTGAGTAGTCTCATAGGATCTCCTCTGTTTGTAATGAAAGCCGGCAGTAAGTGGGTTACCCCGTTTGCCTCTGAGTGCACGGGGAGGCGCGGCCCGCACCGGCCTGACGCGCGGCTCGCAACCCTGGTTCCACGACGAATCTTATTTCGCAGCGACTGCTGCTTCTATCTTTTCCTGATCAAATCCGATGATAACCTGACCGTCGATGACGATCACCGGTACACTCCGTTGATCCGTCAGGGCGATCATTTCATCCCGCGCTGTCTTATCCTGTGCCACGTCGTACTCGGTAAAGGAATAATTCCTTTGCGAAAGAAACTCTTTCGCGTGATGACAGTGGGGTCAGGTGGAAAGTGAATAGAGCTTTATGTGTGCCATGTCGGTATGCGCCTCCCGTTTATATGCCTAGACGGCAACTGCAGTAAACCTTCCGTGCTCCTTGACCAGTTTAAGTGAAGCCATACAAACAGGGCAGACCACCACATCTCCTTCTTGTGCGTCTGCCGCCAGCTCAAAATCCGCATTGCAGAGCGGACAGGTCACCATGTTCATATCTCCTGCTCCTTTCGCCTCAACAAGGCATTGGTGCTGATTACGATCCCTTGATGCGGGGATCGAGCTTGCCCGGACCGCCGCAGTCCGGTGTATAACAGGTGGCGTCAATAAACACGCACTTCTCGCTGCATGAGGGGCAGCGCTCCGGCGGAATATCGGTTTCAAGGGTATAGCCGCATTTTGAACATTTAAACCAGGTCATTTCGCACCTCCTTTGCTCATCGTTGCGTGCTTTTTGTCAAAGGTACCGTTTTTGCGTCAGTTCAGGCGCCTTGTTGATGAGAATGGTGTAAGGCTGAACCGATTCGGTCAACCACACGCTCCCGCCGATAACGGAATATTCACCAACAACGGTTTTGCCTCCCAGGATGGTTGCGCCCGAGTATATGATAACGTTGTCCCTCAGCGTGGGATGCCGTTTTGTGCCGCGCGCTATTTTCCCTGAGGCATCTTTCTGGATGCTGAGCGCTCCCAGGGTCACCCCCTGGTAAATTCGAACATTATTTCCGATTTCCGTGGTTTCCCCGATAACCACGCCGGTTCCATGATCAACGAAGAAATTGCTGCCGATGGCAGCGCCCGGGTGGATGTCAATGCCGGTCTTGTTATGAGCGTATTCAGACATGATCCGCGGGATGAGCGGCACCTTGAGCAGGTGCAGTTCATGCGCCACCCGGTGCACGGCGACCGCCTCAATCCCGGGGTAGCTCAGGATGATTTCATCCAGGCTTTGTGCGGCTGGGTCCCCTTCATAGGCAGCCCGGACATCGCCGCGAAGCTGCTGGCGTATGTGGGGTATTTTCCTGAGTATGGCAAAGGTGATTTCGATCGATTCGTCGGTGAGTTTCCCCTCGTCGCCAAGGCTGCCGCAGGCCGACTTCAAGCTTTTGAGAATTTCCCGCGAAAGGTGGTGATAAATGAAGGCAATCTTTTCCCAGATGTAATAGGTGAGATTGGCCTTTGATAGCTCCTGCTTTTCATAGTAGCCGGGGAAAAGGACCGCCAGAAAATTTGTGGTGATTTCAACAACCCGGTCACGGGACGGCAGGTTAGACCCTTCGATGTGATTGATGCCGTCCTCCGCATCATAGGTGCTGACGATGCTTTCAATGATTCGGGGGAGCTTTGTTTCAGACATAAGCGGTGACGCTCTCCTGAGATACGGTCAGACAATACCACGCTGATGGAATGATTGCTCGCCGTTAGCGGGATCTGCCGAAAGGGGAAATCTCCCGCAATCTTTTTATTATGGGAGGCAAGGTTTCAATGGTGAAGTCAATGTCCTCGTCAGTGGTATAGATGCTCAAACTAAGCCTGAGCGAGCCATGCACAGAGGTAAAAGGAACCCCCATGGCCCGAAGCACATGGGACGGCTCGAGCGATCCGGAGGTGCATGCCGAGCCTGAAGAAGCGGCAATGCCCTGCGCACTTAAGAGCAGGAGAATGGATTCGCCCTCCACGTATTCGAAGCTGATGTTGGTGGTGTTGGGCAGGCGATGTTCCTGATCACCGTTAACCTGGACATCCGGACAGCGCTTGATCAGCTCCGCCTCTAGGCGGTCCCGCAGCATTTTGACCCGGGTATTTTCCTCTTCCATGTGCCGGCGGGCAAGCTCTGCTGCCTTGCCCAGCCCGATGATATAAGGGACGTTTTCCGTTCCTGCCCGGCGCCCCCTCTCCTGGTGACCGCCGATCATAAAGGGGGTGAGCTTGGTGCCCTTCCTGACATAGAGGGCGCCGATGCCTTTGGGGGCGTGGAGCTTGTGACCGGACAACGAGAGCAGGTCAACCGTGCTCTTTTGCATATCCAGGGGAATCTTGCCCACCGCCTGAACCGCATCAGTGTGGAAGACGGCCCCCCTGCTTTTGACGATCTGCCCGATTTCTTCGATGGGGAAGATGACCCCGGTTTCGTTATTGGCGTACATGATACTGACAACCGCGGTGCTGTCAGTGAGTGCCTGCTCAAGATCGGTGAGGTCGAGTCTACCCTTGCGGTCAACCGGGAGCTCAGTCGCATCATAGCTGTCTTTGCTTAAGTGGCGCACCAGGTTGAGCACGGCAGGGTGTTCCACCCTGCTGGTCACCATGTGTTTTTTATCGGTATATGATCCCAGGGTTCCCCTGATGGCCGTGCTGTTACTTTCGGTGCCGCAGCTGGTGAAAATGATTTCCGTCGGATCACAGTTGATAAGCTGCGCCACCTGCTCGCGGGCCTCAACCACCTTTTTTTCAACCTGCCCTCCGAAGTAGTGCATGCTCGAGGGATTCCCGTAGTAATCGGAAAAGTAGGGAAGCATTTCCTTGACCACCTCCGGGGCTACCCGGGTTGTCGCATTGTTATCCAGAAATACGGTTTTCATGATTCCACCACCACTTCAATGTCATCCGAGACAAATTCGCGCAGCTTGCTTTGCACGAGGCCTTTCAGGGTAAACCCGGAGCTGGGGCAGGCGGTGCATGCGCCGCGCAGGGTGACCAGGACCTTTGTTCCCTGTACGTCTATAAGGTCAATGTCCCCGCCATCGGTCCTCAGCGAGGGACGTATTTCCCGTTCGATGGTTTCCTCAATCAGCTTCATCCGCTGAATGTTGCTCAGCGCACGCTTTGCCGGCTTCTGCTGCTGCGCCGGTTCCTGCCTGGACTGTCCGTGAACGGCAGCGATGATTGATTCGATTTCGGGGTGGCAGGACTCGCAGCCGCCGCCCGCTTTTGTGTAATGGGTAACATCGGCAACGGTGGTAAGGTTGTTTTCCCGGATCACCCGCTCAATTTCACGGTCGGTGATACCGAAGCATTTACAAACCACCTCACCCTCAAGCTGTTTTTTAATATCAATGCCCCTGGAATAGGCAATGGCGGCTTCCAGGGCCTCACGTCCCATGACCGAGCAGTGCATCTTTTCTTCAGGCATGCCGCCCAGGTAATCAGCAATATCGCGATTGGTAATCTTCAGGGCCTCTTCGGTTGTTTTGCCCATTACCATCTCGGTCAGGGCGGATGCTGATGCGATGGCGCTTGCGCAGCCGAAGGTCTGAAACTTGGCCTCCTTGATTCGGTTGTTCTGATCGAGTTTAAACATGAATTTGAGCGCGTCGCCGCAGGCAAGCGATCCCACCTCGCCAACGCCGTCGGGATTTGCAATCTCACCCACATTGCGCGGGTTGGTAAAGTATTCCTTTAATTTATCAGTGTAGTTCCACATGGCGGTGTTCCTCGATGGTGGAAAAAAGTTAACGAAATTACCCTGCCGGGTGTTGCGTCATCCGTGTCCCGACGATCGGCACCCGGTTTAAGCCGGCACATGCGCACGGTTCAGGAAAGCAGCGCTTGTTGAGTCATCCGCAAGCAGTCCGGACACGTGCCTTTGAACTCCATCTGATGGCCGGATATTTTATACCCCTTGGCGGCTTCAACCTGACGTATGAGGTTCGGGCTGACCGCACAGGTAACGTCTTCAAGCTTTCCGCATTCCAGGCATACTATGTGGTGATGAAATTCGATGTTCCCGTCGTATCGGGCGGTGTTTTTCCCGAACTTGATCTCCCGGATTTTCCCCGTCTCCTTGAGAATGTTTAAATTGCGGTAGACGGTTCCAAGGCTGATGTTTGGACATTTCTCCTTAACTCTGTCGAAAATCCATGCCGCTGTCGGGTGACAGGTGGTTTCTTGTAATGTTTCTATGATGTGAGACCGCTGACGTGTTGTGCGCATGTTTAATACTATGTTAGATATTGTCGTTTTGTCAATCTGATTCAGGGTGATTGACGAACACCAAAAAGTGTTAAACAATAATGATAATTGTTCTTGATGTCAAGCGATTATTATAATGAGCACCGACCGTATTGCTATAAAACAAAAAATGTTTATCGTGGGTACTCAATTTTGTTTAATTTTCTTGACACGATTTTATCTTGCAGGATATTATACGCCAATTTCTGGTCAGCCAGGGCTCATTACATTGATGACGAGGAGGGTATATGAGGAAGCAGATTCTTTTGTTCGGTAGTGTGATGTTGATCTTATTGTGTTCAAGTGTATACGCGGCTGATAAAGAGGTGGAAAGCCTCAGGCAGGAACTTGATGTGCTCAGGCAACAGGTCGAAGAACTCAAGGGAGTTATCAAGCAGCAGCAGCAGGTGAGAGAAGAGGAATCGAAGCGCCTGGAGAAGGCCGTTGCTGAAAAAGCGGATAAGAAGGAATCGCCTATCATCAGCAGCTTTAAGTTCAAGCCCTATGGCTACATAAAGCTCGATGCCGCCTATGATGACAGCAGGACCAACTACGGGAACTTTGTTTTATATGTTCCCAATGAATCTCAGCATAAGAATGACAACGAATATAACATGACCGCCAAGCAGACTCGATTGGGCCTCGATATCATGGCTCCGGACACCTATGACTGGCAGGCATGGGGCCGGATTGAAATGGACTTCTACGGAGATGGCGCCACTCACGAGAATAAGGCCAGCGTGCTGCTCCGCCATGCCTTTGTGGAACTAAAAAAGGGAAACTTCAGCTTTCTGGCAGGCCAGACATCGGACCTGATTGCACCGCTCAATATAGATACGCTCAATTACACGGTAGGGTGGTCGGTAGGCAATATCGGATACCGGCGGCCGCAATTGCGCGCCACCTACACCTATCCCTTCAGCAAGACCACCAAGATTATTTCCGCGCTGGCCCTTGCACGGACAACCGGGACGGTGAATGAAGACCTGGACCTGGATCTGAAAAATGATGGTGAGGATGCCGGCTTTCCTACCGTTCAGGGAAGACTTGGCGTGGCAACGAAACTGTTAACCTCCAATCCAACGGTGTTCGGTATCTCGGGACATTATGGCGAGGAGGAGATTGACTGGCAGGTGAAACCGGCGACGACCAGAAACCGGCAGGACCGGGTCAAGTCCTGGTCGCTCGTCGCTGATGGTGACCTTCCGTTGACCCCAAAGCTTTCCGTGAAGGGGGAGTTCTTTACCGGCTACAACCTTGATGATTACTTCGGCGGCATTCTCCAGGGGGTTAATCCCGCTACCCGGGATGTGATCAAATCAATGGGGGGCTGGATGCAGCTCTCGTACAAACACAATGACAAATGGAACTACCGGCTCGGATTCGGCATAGATGATCCGGAGGAAAAGGATCTCTCAAAGGGCATGAGAAGCCGGAACAGCTTTTGTTTCGGCAATATTGTTTACAGCCTGATTCCCCCGGTTGATATCGGGCTTGAATACAGTTACTGGGAGACCGATCATGCGGGTCTCAGCACCGGCACCGATAACCGCATACAGACTTCAATTATCTACAAGTGGTAGCAGGCGTGACGTTCAGGGGTAATAAAGGCAGCACCTAACAGCTCTCGTCTGCCATGCGCGTGATTACGTGCATGGCCGTCAGGGAAAAAAGGGGTTCGTCCGTGAAGCAGCTCAGCATGGAAGAAGTCATTGATCGGGCAATTCAACGAGAAGAAGAATCATATGCGCTGTATGAAAAGCTGACCGGTGTCGTTCAAGATGCCGCATCTCGTGACACGCTGCATTTTATGGCGGGGGAGGAGCTGAAACACAAAGTGGCGCTGCAGCGCTATAAGAGCGGAGAAATGGGGAAAGCGGCGCTTTCCATGAAAACTGTTGCCGACGCGCGAGTGGTGGAGGCACTGGGAGAGCCGGACATGTCCGGAACACTGCAGATCAAGGACATTTTCCTGTTTGCCGCCGGCCGGGAAAAGGCGGCCTATGAATTCTACCAGCGTCTGGCGGAGGTGCAGCCCCCGGGCGATCTGCAGGCAATGCTCTACGCGTTTGCCGGGGAAGAGCTGCGCCACAAGGAAAAGGTCGAATACCTGTACTGCAACGCGGCATTTCCCCAGACTGACGGCGGATGATGAACAGGGACTAACGCCATGAAGGTCAGGGACATGGGAAGCGGCTCACCGGGACGATTCCACAGAGTGCCGGGGCGGAGAAATGCGGCCGAACCGTTTCCATTGCAGCATGTCCTGTAAGGCAGGTCAATCCGCCAGGATGGCCAGCAAGCCGTGCAAGGTGGCGGTTACCGCAAGCAGTATACCCGTCTTTTTGTGGATCGCGAATGATATTCCCACCCATCGCAGCCCCCCCGCAAGCTGCATGAACACCAGCAGGCCATTGACGATGCCCAGGATAAAAATAAGCGAGATTCCGCCTATAGCCATGCGTGTCTTCCTCCTTTCACTCGGCGGCAGGGGCAATTACTACGTTTGCAGTGGCGGGCCCTTTGCTGCCGTGCATGTTGCAGTGTCCTTCAGCTTTTAATTCCAGAGGCTCATTCACCACAAACTTAATTTCCCTGGTAAAGACATTGCTCTCGGGCTTATGCGTCCGGGTGTAATTCCATCGCGCTATTTCTTTGCCGTTAACCATGATAGAGAGCCAGTCCGTGTAGTGGAGAAAGTTGTTGGCGCTGTGGGTGGCGGTTACGCGGATGGTTATTTCAGATCCCGGCGCTGCGCTTGCGGGGGCGTTGATCGATGCCGAGGTTTTATCTGCCAGGACGGCCGGGGGTGTGAACAAAAGCACCAAGGCAACAAAGGTACAGCAACCGGTGAGTCTGAACAGGGGTTTTAATGCATCATGCATAGTTTTCGCTCCTTTCTGCTGGAAAACAACTGATGATGTGAAATTGCGTCCTCGTGTGCCATTGTAGCCGTCAGCATCCTCTGAGTCAAGGTTTTCTCATCATCGCTGATCATGCGCTCCCGCCTTGAGTAAACGGAGCATTTCCCCGGCATCGGTTGTTGGAGATGCGCAGGCAAAGTTGCTGCACACATAGGCGGCCGGCTTCCCGTTGATGGGAGCCATATGTTCGGCAAACGGGGCGATCCCGGCAAGTGACCGGCCCCCATCATCCTCTGTCCGGAGCAGGACAACCTTGTTGGGCAGGAAGCGCGCGCGCAGTTTTTTTAAAAGTTCCCTGGTTCCAGCATGCTGCAGGCTGCCGGCAATGACCACCTCATATGAAGGGCCGAGGGCAAAATCAAGGGCAATCAAGAGATGGGTCGCCGCGGACGGGTGCTGCCTTACCATTGATGAAAAGGCCTTCCCGATCTGCGCGGCTTTTCCCTCGCAATCGGCATCAGCGGTCAAGCGCGCAATGCGGAGCAGGTTGTGCATGGCGACGGAGTTTCCTGAAGGCAATGCGCCGTCATAGAGCTCTTTTTGCCGAAGCAGCAGTGCTTCACCGTCATCCGGCGAGAAGAAAAACCCTCCCCCGCCGTTTTCGTCCCAGAAATGAGCTATCAAATCCCGGTTCAGCGCAAGTGCTGCTGCAAGGTTGGACATGTCAAACGTGGCCTCGTAAAGCTCGAGCAATCCCCAGATAAAAAAAGCGTAGTCATCAAGGTTTGCTTCCACGGCAGCGTCCTCCGAGCGGTAGCGGTGCAGTAATCGCCCGTTTGGAAGCCGCATGGAGCCCAGGATAAAATCTGCCGCCTTCTGTGCCGCCCGGGCATAGGCCGGCTCATCGAACGCTTTTGCCGCCTGGGCAAGGGCGGCTATCATCAGCCCGTTCCAGTCGGTTAGGATCTTGTCATCTTTGCAGGGATGAACCCGCCTGTCCCTCGCATCGAAAAGGCGCATGCGTGCCGCTTCAATAATGGCGCTCAGCGCCTCCTCGGTCAGGTACAGTGCTGCCGCAGAGCTCGCGCGGGTGCCGGTACGGTGCAAAATATTGGCGGATGCTTTCCGGCCGGTTGCTTCATCTCTGAAATTCCCGTCCTTTTCGGCATTGAACACCTTGAGGATTACCGGCGCTTCCTCTGATGAAAGCAGGTGTTCAACTTCTTCCTGGGTCCAGATGTAAAACTTACCCTCTTCTCCCTCGCTGTCAGCATCCTCCGCGGAATAGAAGCCCCCCCTTTCTGAGGTCATATCTCTTAAAACATAGGAGATGATCTCGCGAGCGGTTTGCTCAAACTCTGTATTGCCGGTTGCCTGGAATGCCTCGGTGTATGCCATGGTGAGCAGCGCCTGGTCGTAGAGCATTTTTTCGAAGTGGGGGACGAGCCATCGCTCATCAGTTGAATAGCGGTGGAATCCAAAGCCGATGTGGTCGTACATGCCCCCCTGGCGCATCGCGACGAGGGTTTTGCGTACCATTTCCAAAGCGAAGGATTTGCCGCTGCGCTTCCAGTAGCGGAGCAGGAAAAGAAGATTATGGGCAGCGGGAAACTTGGGAGCGGTGCCAAAACCTCCGTAGCGCTTGTCGAATCGTTGCGCGAGCTGTTCGTAGGCATCTGAAAGGGCCGACGCAGTGAGCTCGCCCGGTGATGTTTCCCCGGCCTGCTTTTGCACAACAGAGATGATTTGATCAGCCGAAGACAAAACCTCGGCATTTCTTTTTGTCCATGCATCCTGAACGGCGGGTATAAGAGTAATCATGCCGGTTCTGCCGAATCTGCTCTCTTTGGGAATATAGGTAGCGGCGAAAAAGGGTTTTTTGTCCGGCGTCATGATAATGGTCAGCGGCCACCCGCCCGATCCGGTCAGCATCTGGCAGACGGTCATGTATAGTTTGTCAATGTCCGGACGCTCTTCGCGGTCGACCTTGATGGAAATAAACGCGTCATTCATCAGCCCGGCTACCAGCGGATCCTCGAAGGATTCACGCTCCATGACGTGGCACCAGTGGCAGGTGGAATAACCGATGGAAAGAAAGATGGGCTTGTTTTCTTGGCGAGCCCTCTTAAATGCCTCTTCGCCCCATGGGTACCAGTCTACCGGATTATGAGCGTGCTGCAGGAGGTAAGGGCTTTTTTCGCTGAGCAGGCGGTTGCCCGCTCCGGAAGCATTCTGTACCATTGCACCGTGCGGCGGAGGTGAAGAGAGAGCGGGCAATTATTTCATGCCGGCACTCAACAGATCCTTTGCATCACGAAGGATGACAAACATAAACGTTAGGGCAAAGACTGAGCCCCGGAGGAGCCGGGAACCTTTATCTCGTAGGATTGCACCTCCATGTCCCTTTTCGGTGAACCCGGTGGCCCCGATAGCCCCTGGTATCGAACCAGGTAATGAGGGGGTGCAACGCTGTACCATGCATTCATCTTGGGAAGGAAGGTGCCCCAGAAGCCTTCCAGGCCGAATTCAATCTTGTAGCAATCGATGATTTTTCCCTGTGCGGTAACAGGTTCCTTTTTGCCTTTGCTCGCGCTGAAACCGAAGGTCCGCTGGCGTCCTTCTCCATAAAACCCGATTTTGACGCCCTCGAGATCATCGAAGAGAAAGCCGCGAAAGATGTAGGTAAGGGCGGAAAAGTCAGCGAGAATGACCTCGTCCTTCCCGGGCAGCGGCTCTTCGTTCTTCACCTGCAGCCGTGAATCGAGCGTTGCGCGCGGGAATTTTCTCACGGTGTGTATGGCCTGAATGCGCATGGTTTCTTTATCAAGGGTCAGGACCCTGTCCAGTGCGGGGGAAAGGGAGGTGATTTGGTAGCTTTCCCGCCCCGCTTCAGACCGTGTGATCCTGACCGTTTCAACAACGGTCGTCGGCGCATCGTCGACCCGCGTGGTGTAGGTGATGGTTTCTCCATCGGGTATGCCGGGATCCTTGAAGGGGCTTGCCGGACAGGGGGAGCTGAAGCAGCATGCCATCAGAGCCGCGATTCCCGTCCTAACGCTGATTGATTGCTTCATGCCAGTTCTCCCGTGCAGTCAGGGGGCTTCACCGGAAGGTTCGCTTCATCGCTTTCCGGCTGAGCCACCTGCCCGCAATCAGCAGCGCAAGTACGGTGAGAGCGCAGGCAATGATCTGCCCGGGAACAGGATTACCTAACGTGCTCTTGAGCTGTGTGCCGGCAAGGGTCATAACAACCAGGGCGGGGGAGATGCCGGTAACCGTTGCCGCGGTATAGGTCCGGAAATTGATGGATGAGGCGCCCGAGATGAGGTTAATGAGGAAAAAAGGTGCGACCGGAAGCAGGCGCAGCATGGCAACGGTTACAAATCCATGGCGGGCAAGTCGGCCGCTTATCTGCTGCAGGCGGTTTCCTGCGTAATGGTGCAGGGTGTCGCGGCCGAGAAGGTGCCCGAGTGCGTAAAGCACCGAGGCGTTTGCCATCAGGCCGCAGAGCGAATAGAGCAAACCCGGCAGCGGGCCAAAAATCATGGCCGTGGCGGGGATAAGAATGATCACCGGAAAGGCGAGCAATCCTGACAGGGTATAAAACGCGATCACATAAATCGGTGCCAGAGGATCGCTTCTCAGCTGCGCTGAAATGCGGTATAGACGTTCCCCGGCCAGCCAGCTGTCAAGCGGCAGGAAGCGCCAGGCGAGTGCGAACACGCAGAGCAGGGTGATGACAATGCCCGCCAGGAGCGCCACACGACGCGAAAGTTTTGAATGGACCGGGGAGATATGCTTCATTACATACCTGATCAGATTTCGCTGATGTGCTGAAAACGGTTATTGCATATGAGCATGCAGGATGCATGCAGTAAATGAGATGATACTGTTTTTGCACTGCGTGTAACCTATTTATACAGGATATTTATCCCCTTTTCAAATGAATTATAGCGATCCCGGAAGAAGAGATGCTTCACCTGATCGCCGAGAGAGTCCTTCAGTTTTATCTTGCCTTAGCTGTTGTGGCATGTAAAAATGACCACTGAGCAAAGGAGCAGTGATGGGTCGTTTACATTCCACGGCACAGGACTAAGCTGAAACATGATGGTCGCCTTGTTTGCAATGCTGTCGTACCTCTACGGTTCAATCCCCTTTGGTTATATAGCCACATCTATACTGACGGGTGAAAAGCTCACTGAAAAGGGGACCGGCAATGTGGGTGTGACGAATGCCTTTAAAGTCGGAGGAACGGCTGCAGGTGTCATCACCATTGCAGGTGAAATTTCCAAGGCCGTTGTCCCGGTAACCACCGCGCGATTACTGTTTCCGGGCAGTCTTTTTGATGTTTTATTGCTTGTTTTCTGCGCCCTGCTCGGTACCAGCTGCTCGATCTTCCTTAAAGGTAAAGGCGGCAAGGGCAGTACGGCTGCACTATGGGGCGTGCTGCTTCTTTCCCCATGGTCGTTCCTGCTGCTGGTGGTTACCGCCGGGATTCTTTCCCTTCTTGCCCGCATCACGATTCAGGTAAAAAAGCTGCAGATTTTGTTTATCCCCTGCGTCATCTATTGGGTGGAGCGCGATGTGCTTTTTGCCGGCTTCGGCCTGCTGACCAGCCTCCTTTTTGCCTACAATATCTATTATCGCAAGGATGATTTTGCCTATTACAATGTCTTTCAGCAGAAGCCGGCCCCCAAAGATAACCGCTCAATCGACCGATAAAGCAAGAGGCAGTTTCCGGTTTCAAACAAAGGATATATGCGTATACTTCTTTGCCGGTATCGCCTGTGCAGGTTCAACCACAGGAGGTGAATAACCGTGAGTCGCGCCATAGTGCTCTCCTTGATCATGCTGCACATCTTGTCTGCGGCCCCTCCAGCGGAAGATACTCTTGCTGCAGCTCATCAAACGGGAACCATTACCGTGAGGCTGACGGGATTTGAGAATGATGAAAAAGAGGTTAAACTCTGCGTCTGCAGGTCTGAAGAGGAGTATACGGGCACGGTGAAGGTGTACCGAACTGCCTCAGCGTCGATCTTACATAAAAAGGCCGTATGTATATTTGAAGAGTTGCCCTACGGCAACTACAGCATCAAGGCCTTTCATGATCAAAACGGAAACAGCAGGCTGGATACTAATTTTATGGGCAAGCCGACTGAACGCTATGGATTCTCCAACCATGCTGATGGACGCTTCGGACCGCCCCCTTTCTCCCAAACGGTCATTACGATCAATTCGCCGGTGACAGAAATAGAGATACACCTTCAATAGCAATCTTGGTGTTATGCCCGATGCAGGTGAAAGCGGAGGGGCAGTCCCATCGAGGTGCATGACACATGTCTTCATTCCCCCTGCCTGCCATTGCCCGTGTGCGGGCGCCTTGTGTGATAGCATACATCATCATCTGTCGGCTTCTGCCCACCATAATAGAAAGACCCCATCCACACGGATGGGGTCTCGGATACGCAGGCTGATTTCACGTTGCAGAGCAGTATTACTCCTCGGCGGTAATGGTGCCGGTGGCGATCTGCTCGCTTGCCTTGTTTTGCACGGTGATAAGGCGCTTCACTTCGTATTTGTATGTGCCATTATAGATAAAGCAGAGGCTGGCAGTGCCACCCTGGGGTATTGCAGCCGTCTCGTAATTGCCCCATAAATCAGCGTAGAAATTTACCGGCGCTTTGCATGCGATGCCCAGTTTGTCCAGAAACTTGATGGTGACCGGGCCTGAGTCGTTGTTCAGGAAGACGATGGTGGTGCCGAGCTTCACCTTCAGGTTAAGGGGAGTGATGCTGTCGGGCTCATGCTTCAGGATAATGGTGCTGATGGGCTCGGCCGCCGACTTTTCTTCCGCGCAGGCAATCCCGGGATATGCGACAAGAACCATTGCTGCCAGCAGACATGCCGTAAACAGGGTGTATAACGTTCGTTGGGTACGGGTCAACATGCTGTCTCCTTTCTTTTGGGGGATTGTGCCTTAAGGCAAGGTTACATTGTGGCTTGCGAATTTGATTTCTTGATGCGTAAATTACATCATGCCGCCTTATACCGCACGTTTGTACAATTACTGAGCATGCTTGTCAATAGAAATTTTGACTTGCTTTAGATGATCCGGCATGTAAAAATGCGGGCATGAGGGGCGAGTTCATTCGAACAGCGGTTGCGGATGCCCATGCAGGAGGTGGTGCCGGTGAAAATAAATGTGGCCAAAACCGGGGGGTTTTGCTTCGGCGTGCGCAGGGCGCTTGCCATTGCCCTTAAAACGGCAGAGTCGGGCGCGTGGGTGGAGATGCTCGGTGACATTGTTCACAATGAGGATGTGGTAAAAAGATGAACGAGCGCCGGCATCCGCACCATTAAGAGGCTGGGCAGGGGTGAAAATAAAATTCTTCTGATTCGCGCCCACGGCGCATCGCAGGAGGTTTTTGATAGGGCGTTAAAGCGCGGCTATACAATTGTTGATGCAACCTGCCCCAAGGTGCGGAAGATCTATAAGCTGGCCGAGATTTCAAAGCACGAAGGCTGCCAGGTCATCATTATCGGTGACAGAAATCATGATGAGGTCCGCGGCATCGTGGGTCAGCTCAAGGGCAAGGCAATTGTCATCGACAGCCTTGAAAAAATCCCGCTGAAGACAATTAAGCGGATCAGCAAGGCCTGCGTGGTAGTTCAATCCACACAAAATCTGGATACAACGCTGCACATCCTTGCCCGCTTGAAGAAACATATCAAGTCGCCTGACCTTCTATAATACCATCTGCAAACCGACCCGGGTGAAACAGGAGGAAATAAAAACCCTGCCGGTTGAGAATGACGTCATGATCATTATCGGATCAAGAACGAGCGCCAATACCAGGCGGCTGTTCGAAATTGCAAAATCCCTCAACAAGCGAACCCACTGGATACAATCAAAAGAAGAACTGAAGGCTTCGTGGTTTAAAGGCGCCGGGAGCGTCGGGGTAATGGCGGGGGCATCAACCCCTGATCAGACCACCAGGGGGGTTATTGGCTGCATACAGTCATTCTGAAATTAGCGCTTTTCTTCCACCAGCTCCGCCACCACGGACAGCCCGATGGGGATACCTTCCTTTTCGGGGGTAAAGGAGAGAACAACCTCCTGAAATTTGGTGTCGAAGCGCTCCTGCACATCCTCGGTGCGAAAATCCCGGCGGCCCATGTAAGGTGCCCGGTACAGAACCTCTCCGCTGCCCAGGTACCCGTTGGTTTCCGAGTGATAAATCTTATAGCGCGCTCCGGGGATAATCCGATCCATCCAGAATGATTCGATGAAGAACCGGACCCACAGGTCGGGGGATCCCACAATAATGCGGGTAATGTCACCTGAAGCGAGGGTTTCACCCAGGCGCACGTCAAATTTGTATACCCTGCCGTCAATGGGCGAGGTCATCTCCAGCTCCTTGAGCCGGGCGGTGGCCAGCTCAACCTCCTGCAGCGCGACCCGAAAATTGCTTACATCCAGCTCTTTTTTAAGTCGCGCCTGGGTATAACCGAATTCCGAATCAACCTTCTGGGCATAAAGTGTCTTTTTCCTGCTCATGTCATCACTGGTAATGTCAATAGACTTTTCGGCAGATACGACTTTGGCTTCCGCCAGGGCGAGTTCTGCTCGCTCCACGTCATTATCGAGCAGGCAGAGTATCTGCCCCTTGCGCACCATGTCACCTTCCTTGACGAAAATCTGCACAACCTCTTTGGTGACGGGGGGGCTTACAAAAACCTCCCGGCCGGCCGGTTCGACCACCCCATAGACGCGTGCGGGTGATTCGCTCAGAACGGGCGGCTCCGCCGCCTTGGGAGGCGCGGAGGAAATCATCAGGCTGTACAGGATAAAGACCAGGCCCAGACCGGTTACGAGAATGGTGGTGCCGTAGGTAAGCAGTTTTTTCATGCGCTTGTCCCTTCCTTGAGGTCCGATTTGGAATCATAGCCGATGTTTCCGTCTTCTATCTTAATCAGGCGGTCTGCGTATGGAAAGACGCGGGGGTCGTGGGTTACCAGCACCACGCCGCGCGCGCTGTCCTGAGAAATGCGCTTGAGGGTATCGAGCACAACGGTGCTGCTCTCGGTGTCAAGGGCTGATGTGGGCTCGTCGCACAGGAGCAAAAGGGGGTCATTGATGAGCGAGCGGGCTATGGCAACGCGCTGCTTTTGGCCGGAGGAAAGCTGCTTTGACCTTCCCCGGGCATAGTCACGGAGGCCGAAATTGGAAAGCAGGGTCAGCGCTTTCTCCCTGGTTGCGGACGAAGCTGATTTTCCCTGAATGGAGTGGCCGATGAGGACATTGTCCATGACCGAGAGGGCGGGGATAAGTTCGGCGAGCTGAAAGACAAAACCATAGTATTTCATGCGCATGGTTGCGCGTGCTGTTTTCCGAGCTTACGGACACCTCGCGGTCTCCTATAAATATTTGTCCCTCGGAAGGCTTGAGCAGCAGGCCCATGATGGAGAGAAGGGTTGTTTTGCCGCTGCCCGAGGGGCCGGCGAGGATGGTGAGCTCCCCGGGATAGATGCTGAGGTCCAGTTTTTTCAGGACCCGCCTGATCTCCCTTCCGTCGGAAAAATCCCGCGCTATACCGTTAAGCTGAATAAGCGGTTGTAACATACGATGCGATGCTTCTGCTCCTTGCATGAGCGGGTTGTTGTAAAAGCTTGCTAAATAGTATGTGGCTCAAGGGGGAGGGGCTTTTTAGCCACAACACAATTATTCGGATCCTGTAGAACGGCAGCGACTCTCTAACTTTGTCCGACAGACCCGCATGGCAACAGCCCGTATCGAAGCCTCTGCAAAGCTGCCTGTCTGCGGTTTAAGTCGTAAGGCACCGGGTCGTGCCGTAAGCGTAAAGACACATTGTTGTGGCGTCAAAAGCCCCTCCCCTTTGAGCCACGAATCAGATGGTTGTTTTTCAACAGCCTGCTAATGATTGCGGAGGCTGCTATCGGAATACCGATGCCGGGTCAACGCTGGTTGCCTTGCGCATAGCGAATAATGAGGCCACGAGGCAAAGCAAAAGGGTGCCCAGGGCATGGTAGCAGGCTACGTATTGCGGCATGTAGCTCGGCAGCCGTGACCCGTGTGTGGAATACAGGAAAAATGCGAGGAGCAGGAATCCGATGAAGATGCCCCCGATGCCGATCATGAGCGACTGGTAGAGAACAATCAGAAAGATGTCAATTTTGCGTGCTCCCAGCGCGCGCAGGACCGCGAACTCCTTCTGGCGGTGCAGGACGCTGGTGTACATGGTAAGCATAATGATAACCATTCCCACCAGTGCGCCTATCAGGGTGGAAAACCCGAAGCTTCCCCCGATGCCGGTGTTCCGAATGTAGTAGGTTCGGGTCAGCTGCGACAAGGCGGCGCGGGACAGCACCTCCGCCTGCGGCAGCAGGGAGCGTATGGCGGTAATCACGGAGCCGGCATCAACACCGGGCTTCAGCCTGATAAGGATGGCGCTGCAGCGGCCGGGGGCAAAATTGACAATCTCCTTTGCCTTGACCATGTTGGTGAATACGAGTGTTCCGGAAAACCCCCTGATGCTTCTGGTTATGGCGCTGATGCGCACGCGGGTATCGGATATTTCATAAAACTGGTCGATTTCCGGATTTCCCAGAATATTCAGGTCCAGGCTGTCCACGGTAACACCGTCGGCATCAAAGAGGGCAAAGGGTGATTGCCGATCGTACCGCCAGGGACCGAGCGCGAGGCGGGGGCTCCTGACCCCGACCACCTGCACCACCTGGAACTGCCCGTCCGACCGCTTGAACCTGCCGCTGGCGAAGACGACGGGCTCCACCCACTCGATCTCCTTTAAACCGCTGATACGGTCCACATAGCGCACGGGAAGGGTGCCGGTGGCATTGACATTGGTGGTGTTCTTGCTGCACACCCAGATGTCGGCGCCGCTGTGATCCACCAGGACCGACATGTAATTGAACAGCCCGAAGAGAACGGAGAGCTGCTGGCCGACCAGAAATACGATGGCCACCACGCCGAGCACTGCGCCGGCGGTGGTGGAGCGGTCGTGAAGCAGCATTTTAAGTGCAGCCAGACTACGCATGGGACCCTAACAAATGAAGTGAACGTGTGTGTGCCTCTTCAAAGGTCCGGACGACGGCATCGGAGAAGGGGAGCAGTGCCTCGCCTGCCAGCACCGCCGCCGGTCCCCCCGCCACGATTTTACAGCCCGGCGCCAGATGCCGTATTTCTGCAGAAGCGATTTTGCCGCGGGAAGATGGGCGATTAAAATGACCGAGACAAGAATGACGTCGGGTTGGGATTGCTGAATTGATTCCAGAATGTCTTCCTCGGGGGCGATGTGACCCATGCTCACCACCTCCCATCCCTTTATTTCCAGGTAGTTCTCCAGGATTTCAGCGCCCATTTCGTGCTCTTCTCCCGGCACGCAGGTTATGAGGGCCTTGTAGTTCAGCGTGGAAGATACGGGAAGCGCGTCCGCCAGCCGCATCATGATGTAGCGGCAGATGTCCGTTGCCACGTGGACGTCCACCACGTTAATGTCGTTTTTCTGCCAGAGTCTTCCCAGGCCCGCCAGCGATGCGGTCAACACGTCCCCGTACAGCTTCTCAATTGACATTCCTTCACTGAGGAGGGAGAGAATGTAGTCGGTTGCATCCTTTCTTCTTTTGGCAAGGAGATGATCCATGAATGGCTGGATCAGTGCCGGCAGGGTCACCTTTTCAATCGAGCACGCCCTGTAAAGTGAGGTCAGGTGCTGATGCAGCACATCCAGGGGGCGGGTCAACTCGTGCGCTTCAGGGGGTTTTATGACGCTGTGGATTGCCATGTCCCATGATTTGAGCAGGTGCTCAAGGTAGTCAATCTCGAACCCACGGCTGCAGAAAACCGAGATGTACCAGCAGAATTCCTCCTGCAGCTGATCGTAGAGGTGAAATTCGTAGGAGGCGCGCAGAAGGTCGCCGAATTGACGGTGCACTTCCTCGGCAAGCCGCTGCTGCTCCCGTGGAAAGTTCTGTCCCAGGTACTTGATTTCCAGTTCGTACTTTTCTCTGACCAGGTCAAGTATCTTGGGAAAGGAATTATTGAGCAGCTCCAGCGCTGACGGGGACATGGGAGGCAGATTGACGCGTGCTGCTCCGGAGTGATTCTCTTTGTTGCTGTCATGTCGTTCATCCGTATCTTTCAGCAGTGTTTACAGGGCGCGCAGGTGCTCGGGAGTAAGCGCCCCCCTGTCATGCTGGTCAAGGACCCTGTCCAGCAATTGCACGCATGCCTTTTTATCCCGGGGAAGCCGGGCCTTGACCGGGAAATAATTGGAGGCATGGTTGGAGAAAAAAAGGCAATGGTTTAAGTCAGACTCGGCAATCATGGTTTTCAGTTCCAGCAGCAATTCAAACGGGGAGGGCAGGGCAAATGAACCTCCCTGTGCCGCATCATAAAGCGGGGCCCCGGGTATAAGCATCAGCGTCAGGGCGCCGACATAGTCGGGCTGAATGCGGGTCAGGATCTTCGCTGTTTCACGGGCATGGATCAGGCTGCGCTCCCTGCCGCCAATCCCTAAAAGAACGGTAACCGACAGCTTCATACCCGCTTCCTTTACCCTCGATGCGGCCTCGGCAATGGTTTCCGCGGTTGCGCCTTTGTGCACCGCATCCAGAATATCGTCGTCGCCCGATTCAATGCCGAGGTAAATGATGCTCAGCTTGCCTGCTTTCAGCTCTTTCAGCTCCTCGACGCTCTTCCGCAGGATGCTCTTCACATTGGCGTAGCTTCCGATTCTCTGCAGGGCCGGAAAGCGCCGGTGAAGGCAATTCACTATTTCAAGCAGCTTTGGCTGGGGTATGATCAGCGCGTCTCCGTCAGCAAGAAAAACCCTCCTCACTTCTGCTGAAAAAAGGCTTGCTTCTTCAATGTCCTGCCTGATTTCTTCAATGCCTTTGATGCGAAACCTTCTCCCTTTATACGCAGGACAAAAGGTGCAGCGGTTGTGAGAGCAGCCGACGGTCACCTGCAGAATAAGGCTGTTGGCCTCACTGGGAGGACGGATGACCGGTCCCTCATAATTCATGGCGCACCCAGCTCCTTTTGAATGGCAGAGACGATCTCGGCACGGGAGACGGCCTTTTGCTCGCCCCTGCTCATGTCTCGAAGCACAACTGTGTCCTGGTGCATCTCATCAGGCCCCAGGATGGCAACCAGGGGAATGTTCCTGCTGGCGGCATAGGCAAGCTGTTTTTTCATTTTGTCATGCTTCAAATAAATTTCCGCCTTTATATTGGAAGAGCGCAGCAGCGACAGGAGGCTCAGCGATTCGTGCTCGGTTGCCGGGCTGAAAATGGAAACCAGCACCTCGCTGGCGCTTCCGCCCGATGCTGAAAGATTAAGCTCCTCCATCACCGTGATAATGCGTTCCAGCCCGAAGGAAGAGCCGGTGGCAGGAAGCGGTGCGGTGTTAAACATGCCTATCAGGTTGTCATAGCGTCCGCCGCCGGAAATGCTCCCGATGTGCGGCTCATCCACCGTGGTTTCGAAAATGGGTCCGGTATAATAATCAAGCCCTCGCGCGAGGGAAAGGTCAAAGCAATAATTCCCTTTGTCAATGTTCAGGGATGCGAGGCAGGAAAATATATCCTCCAGCTCCTTAATCCCCTGGGCAAGGGGAGGGGAACCGGGAAATCTCTCTTTTAAATAATCAAAACAAATTGATATACCATTAGTATTGTCGTACAGTTCAAGTATCGCATTAACTGTTGTTTGTGCCAAACCCTTTTCGATCATTTCCTCTTTGACGCCCTCAACACCCTTTTGCTCCAGCTTGTCGATGATTCTCAGCACGGCGGGTATGGCATCTTCAGCAATACCCAATCCCCGGGCGATGCCGTTTAATATTTTGCGGTTGTTGATGTGAATGGTGAACCCCTTGAAGTTAAGTGCTTTCAGTATGTGATAGATGACGGCAATGATCTCCGCGTCGGCAAGAACGCTGTCACTTCCCACAATGTCTGCGTCACACTGCCAGAACTCTCTGAAGCGGCCTCTCTGCGGTTTGTCGGCGCGCCACACGGGGGAGATCTGGTAGCATTTGAAAGGCTTGGGGAGTTCCGGATACATGGCCATGACCCGGGAGAGCGGTATGGTAAGATCGTACCTCAGGGCCACCTCGCGTCCGCCCCTGTCGGTGAATTTGTATATAAGCTTCTCACCCTCCTCCCCGTATTTGCCTTCAAGCAGGGATGCGTATTCAATAGCGGGAGTCTCAAGCGGTTCAAAGCCAAACAGCTCAAAGGTCTGCTGAATGGTCTTGATGACCTTTTGCCGCAGCATCTTCTGCGGCGGAAGAAAATCCCTGAATCCTTTGGGTATCTGGGGTTTTATTGATGGTGCCATTGCCGGATAATGAGCGCAGCGCGATACGCTGCTGCATTGGAGACGCGTATCATAATTTCACAATACCTTACATGAACTTCCCTTCAGCGTCAACAGGTTATTAGCCGCCTGAATATATTTTATCCGGTAATAATTTGACAAGCTTACGGCTGAAGTTTACAATTCAACCATAAGAGGTAACACTGCCGATGCGGTTGCGGGTATGCGGCCTTCATGGGTATACCGTGGCGGGACCCGGCCGAATCGGGGACGCGGTCAGGGCAGTCAGGAGAAGGGTGGATGGCGAGGCACTTTTTCCTCGATAGAGACAACATAAGCCGGGACAGGGCTTTCATAGCCGGCGATGAGGCGAGGCATATTGCCGCGGTGCTGCGGCTGCGTGCAGGTGATGCGATTCGCTTGATTGACCAGGAGGGGTGGGAATACAGTGCGGTTATCAGTGCCAGCAACCCTCAGCGTGTGGAGGTTGCGTTGATTGAAAAACGCCCTCCGCTGGAAGCACCTGCCCGAAGGATAATACTGGGGCAGGCCCTTCCCAAATTCCAGAAGATGGACTATATAGTGCAAAAGGCAACCGAGCTGGGCGTAAGCAGCATCATTCCTTTTGTATCAAGCCGCAGCATTGGGGGCGCAGGCGCTGACCGGCTTCGCCTCAAGCGCCTCCGCTGGCAGAAGATTGCGCGGGAGGCAACAAAACAGTGCGGGAGAAGGCTGGTGCCGCCGATTGAAAAAGTCGCGTTATTCCGTAATGTTGTCCAGGCAGAGTGCGAAAATTGTCTTAAGATAATCCTCTGGGAAGACGAAAAGAAAACTGGATTGAGAGAGATTCTAATCGGAAGCAATCACTATAAAAATGCAGTTGTACTGGTCGGCCCCGAAGGAGGTTTTGCACCCGGGGAGATCGAACTGGCCGGAGGCTGCGGCTTTAAGCCGGTCAGCCTGGGACCGCATATCATGCGTACCGAGACGGCATCGCTCTACGTGCTCTCCGTTTTACAGTATGAGTGGGAGGGATGAACGCAAATAAATGTCTGTCTGCAGGTTGACAAGAGGAGCCCGCGTGAAGGTGCGGGCATGGCAACAAAGTGCCGGGAACGGTGGTTCTAAAGGAGTTCTGTCATGAAGTGCCCACGATGTAATTATGTGAGTTTCGACAGCATGCCGCGATGCAAGAAGTGCGGGTTTCAGTTTAAACCGTCAGCCTCTCAGCAGGATTCGGTGAGTATCTCCTCGCTTGTTTCCGACATCCCCGCGGGAGAAGGAGAAACCCCTAAGATCGATGCGGATGCGGATCTCAAAAAGACAGTCTCATCCATCCGGCAAACACTTGCAGAAATAGATGAGAAAAGCGGTGACGGGCCTCAGGATCAACCGCTGGAGGTTGATGCCGGTGATTTGAAGTTCCGGATTGACAGCAGCTACAGGGATACCTCCAGCCAATTTCCCGACGGCAGCGAAATCAACTGGGAAGAAAGTGTGTCGCTGAGCGGTGATAACGTGACCCTGCCATTTCACGACGATGGCTTCGGGGAAACGGAAGCGGGCACGGAGGAGATGCCGGATGATCGTCCTGTTGCCGGGGGGGAACGTGTGCGGGGAACCCTCAGGAAGATAAGCGAGGAGCTTAAGGAGATTGAAGAAGGGCCTCAAGAGGTGGAAGCGGCGCTGAAAAGGACCGAAGAAGAGCCGATACTGTTTGATCCCCCTGCCGGTATGGCTGTTCCGGATGAGGACGCGGTCGCTGCGCCGGTCAGCACAGGCGGTTTTTGGATACGTGCCCTGGCGTACCTGATTGACTCGGTTATTCTGGAATTTTTGTCATTGATTCTGATAGTGGTGGGCATGCTGGCAATGAGCATGAGTCCATCCGGTTTGGCAGCGTTCGATGAAGATCGCATCATGGGGTTATTGGGTCCATACTACCTCTTCAGCACCATTATCACCATCCTGTATTTTACCTATTTCCATGGCAGCATCGGCCAGACCCCCGGGAAAATGCTGTGCGGTCTCAAGGTGGTGAGAGTTAACGGGGAACCCCTGGGCTTTGCAAGGGCGCTGCTGCGATGGGCGGGGTATCTACCCTCCAGCCTGGTGTTTGGTCTCGGCTTTCTCTGGATTGCATGGGACAGGAACAAACAGGCCTGGCACGATAAAATCGCGGGCACCCGGGTCATACGGCTCTAAGCCACAAACAGTGTGGGGAAAAGCTGTGAAAATATCATCAATGCTGGCCTTTGCGCGATTGGCCATGCTGTTCAGTTTTGTGATGCTCCTGCCCTCACTGCCGGATGCCGGTTTTTACACCTGGAAGGACAAGGCGGGGACCGTTCACTTCACCGACAGCTATGATGCCATTCCGGCGGCATACAGAGGGGGTGCCCAGGAAAGCAAGCAGGGCAGGGGTACCGCTGCCGGGGCTCTCGCCAAGGATACGCCGCGCCGGGTGGTTATCCATTTCGAACGGCAGGATAATGCTATTGCGGTTCAGGCTCTCCTGAACTGGAATCTTCCTGTGCTTTTCCAGCTTGATACCGGCGCAAGCTGTACCATGATTACACGTGAAGATGCGCTTGCCCTCGGACTTGATATGGATGGCAGGCCCATGGTCAAAGGTTATATAGCCGACGGCAGCATGGTGGAGCTGAAGCGAACAGTGCTCTCATCGCTGGCTGTCGGCGGTGCTGAGGTACATGACCTGGAAGTGGTCATTGGAAAGATGCGACTGCTGGGAATGGATTTCCTGCGCGAGTTTCATCTGACGGTTGATGCGGGCAGCGGCCAGCTGGTGCTGGAGAGGAAGGACAGCGACAGGGAACGAGAAACACCTTCAGTGACCCGGGAAAAGACGCGCGCCAGGGATGAGCTCGAAAATCAGCTTGTGCAGATTGAGCTGGCCATTAAGGCAAGGAATACGTACATCGAAGAGCTGAGAGCGGATATAAGGGATAGCGTGGAGAAAAAGGCACAGGTGGAATCAGCGCTCAGTGAAGCCCGGCAGCGCACGAGATTTGAGAGCTCGGATATTTCCTTTGACGCGAGCACCAGGCGCAGCATAGAAAAGTATGAAGATGTTAAAGCAAGGCTTGACAGGCATATCGAGATGCGCAAAAATGAAATGGTGATCCAGCAGAAGCAGGTTGAGCAGCTGCAGGGGAAAATGGATTATTATCAAAGTCTGATCTGATGGGGTAATAATTGGCATGAGCGGTGTGAGGCCATGGGAAAAAGAAAGTGTATAGGATCTATCTGCGGAAGGTGACGGCGCTGTTGGTGATCACCCTTGCGCTGGCCCTTAGCTGTGCCTGCAACGCATCCCGGGCAGAAAGGCACTACCGGCGCGGGGTCAGAAACATGCTCAAGGGCAAATCCGCCAAGGCGGTGGAGGAATTCTCGAAGGCCATCCACTACAACCCGAATTACAGCCAGGCATTTTTCCAGCTTGCTTCGGTGTACGAATCGGAAGGGCTGCTTGAAAAGGCCTGCGGCATGTATCAGGAGCTGATGCGCATCGATCCCGCGATGCAGACAGAGGCGGAATGCAGGCTGGCGAAAGTGTACAGCCGTCTGGGAAAATGGCAGGAAGCCGTGGCCTGCTTCAACAGGGTTATCGATAAGAACCCCGCACATGCCGACGCGCACTACGGCCTTGCCACCATTTACAGACAATGCAATGAAAACGAGATGGCGCTGCGTGCCTACCAAAAGGCGGTTGAATGCAACGCACAGCTTTTTGAAGCTCACTACGCCCTTGCCGTCATGTATTATATCGACGGCAAATTCAGCCACGCGCGCACTCACGCTGCGCTCGCGACCGAGCGCTTTCCCTCCGCCTACAAGCTGCTGGCACTGATAGAAGAAGAACTGGCGAGATCCACCGGGCGAATGTAGCTTCTAGCAGGTTGTTGAAAAAGTAGATTTCCCCAGGCTGTTCAAAGGCTCAAGGGGGAGGGGCTTTTTAGCCACAACAAAATTATTCGGAACTTGTAGAACGGCAGCAACTCTCTAACTTTGTCCGACAGACCCGCATGGCAAGAGCCGTATCGAAGCCTCTGCAAAGCTGCATGCTTTCGGTTCACGTCGAAGGCACCGGGTCGTGCCGTAAGCCTAAAGACACATTGTTGTGGCGTCAAAAGCCCCTCCCCCTTGAGCCACAAATCAGATGGGTGTTTTTCAACAGCCTGCTAGATAGTATCATCCGACAAGAGGATATCTGAGATCCGCAACCGCGAGCACATTGACTGACCGTTATGAATAAAAGGCAGCTGTTCATTATCTGGTGTGGGTTGCTTATTGCTGTCAGCATGATCTGGTTTCCGGGCAGGTGGTTTGGATACATTGTAAACGGCTACCCGGTGATCAAGCCTGAGAGCAAGGAGTTTTTGGTGAAGATTCTCATGCCGCTGCTGGGCTTTACCATGCTGCTTGTGTACGGCATGCGTGATAAACGGATGCCCGCTTCGGGCTTCGCCGGGATACGGACGTATCGGCCCCGTCGATCCTCTTTTTTTTACGCGATGCTGATCCTGTCGGGAGGGATCTTTTTCGGTTTCATGGGCAGTTATTACATGATTTCCAGGGCGGACCGGCCTGTCCCCAATCCGGTTAAGCAGGAAATGAAGGCTGGTGAGGCTGATGACCAGTTCAGGAATTTCTGTCGCCGGGAGGGTTACCGTCAGGAGGTGGAAGCGCTGACAAGATGGCTGAGGAATGAGCGGGCAAACAGCATTGCCATACTCTATAATGGGGATGACGCATACAGCCATGATGTTTACACCTATTTTGTACAAAGTCTTTCACAGGAAAAGATTACCGTTGCCTTCAGCGATATGTTCAAGGATGGGGATAAGTCTTTTTTAAAGGAAATGAAAGCCCTCGAGTCGGCAAAGCCTGAGGCGATTATCTTTCTGGGAAGTTATGACGAGCGGGTGGCCTTTCTGGAAACCATTGCACAACAGCCCCAGGCAGAATTCTGGCAAAAGAGGCTCAATAAGATCAAATGGATTGAGTAGCGATTGTCCGTCCGGGATGCACCTTCCTTGTCCCCGGCATTTCCTGTGCCGGGGTTTTTTATTGTACGAAAACAATCGGGGAGATGGTTAAGCGGCGAAGCGGTAGTAGAAGGCAGACACAACCGCCCACAGCAAAATGAGCACGGTTGCCGCAACACAGCCGTTGGCAAGAGTCCTGTGAAATGGAGTTTCCCTTTTCCTCTCTTCATAGCCGAGGAAAAAAGCCAGGGCAATCCCGCCGGCCAGGCCGCCGCCGTGAGCCCAGTTGTTGATACCGGGAAAAATAAAGCCGAACACAAACAGTCCCATTACCCAGCCACCTATGTTCTTGAAAATCATCTGGCCGTAGGTGCCGCCCCGGCTTTTTGCGTAATAGAGGATGGCTCCGATCAGCGCGAAGAGGCTTGCCGATGCCCCGATGGTAAAGTGAACCCCGGCCAGGTATGAAACATAAAAACCGGCAATGCCGCCCAGAGTGTAGATAATCAGCATGCGGTTCAAGCCGTATTCCTGAAGCACGAACGGCGTCATCTGGTTCAGGACCATCATGTTGAAAAAAATATGCAGGATTCCGCCGTGCAGGTAGCCGGCTGAAAGCAGGGACCACCAGCGGTGAAATTGATCAATGGGAATGGTCCCCGTTGCACCGAGCAGTAAAAGAGTTTTACTGGAAGGCGACAGTAGGGAAAAGGGGTTCATGGTCAACTGCAGGGTGGAAGGACTTAAAAGTGCCGATAGCACGAAAAGAAATACATTAGCGGTAATGAGCGATCTGGTTATTTGATCAGGTTTCAGATAATCGCTTAAGACCGTGGTTTTTCGCCACCAGGAAGCGGGGTGTGAAATGCCGCAGTAAGGGCAAACCGGTTCACTGATGCTGATAAGCCTCCGGCAACGGGGACAGAGTATGGATTTTCTCTGTGGTTCGGCCATGGATGGAGTACAGGGATTTATAAAAGAGAGATTGCTTCGTCGCCCCCTTCAAACGGGACTCCTCGCAACGGCACCTTTATTTCCGGGACACAAGTTTAATGGCGAAACATGCCGTCTTCGTATATGACAATTTTCTTCCCGGATGTGAGATGCGCGGTCACGGTTTTTTTCTCGGTATTGACCAGATCCCAGTGGAGCGCGGAGTCATTAAACCCCAGCTGCTGCTTCTTCGCCCGCGTCAATGAAGCCGGATCGCCGTCATAGGTGTCTGAATATGACGAGCCCACCGCCAGGTGGCAGTTTCCGTAGCGGCCGCCGTAATTCTCATCGAACAGGGTGTTGGCCATAAATCGATCAATCCTGGAAAAGCGCTTGTCGGTGAGGGAGAATTCGCCCACCCTGCCGGCGCCGCTGTCCATGGCGAGCTGCCTTCGGGCAAATGATTCACCTTCTTTTGCCCGAAGGGTGACCACGGAGCCCTTTTTAAATTCCAGCTGCACGCCCGAAATATAATTGCCGCTGCGAAATGAAGGCAGGTTCGCATAATAGCTGCCTTGTGTTCCCCGCCAATCCGGAGAAAAAAAGAGCTCGAAGCTGGGGATGTTGTGTCCGGAGATGCCGATCCACTTGCGCCGCTCACCCGGCGTTATGACCAGATCGATTGATGCGGATTGAATCACATAGCGCTTAACTTTAAGGCTGTTCAGCCACCGTTTAAGAGAACGGGCGGCGTTGTAAATGGCCTCCCATTCACGGGCAGGGTCCGCCTTGTTGAGATGACAGGCGCGTATAATCTGCCGGGTGTAGTCTGCCATCGAAAGGCGTGCCTGTCGTGCAAGTTCCGCCGTTGGAAGCGTGCAGAGCGTCCAGCCAAAAGCACCCCGCTCATCACGCTTGTTCAGGATATCGCGCAGGGGCTTATAGGCGATGGCAGCTTTTGCGATCTTTCTGGGATCGGTGTTGCGCAGGTGGGTGAGCGATGCCGGCGCGCTCAGGAATATGGATCCATTGAGCCTGCTTAAAAGCTCCCTGCTTCCAGGGGGCTGGAAGACAAGCTGCTTGTCGTTTGCCATGCCGTAGAAATTCAGGTCCATGGCAGGAGTGCCGTTAAAGCGCAGCATGGGGTTCATTCCCATGCTGAGAATTTTTGCATGCAGTATTTCGGCCAGCCTGAGGGCGCCCAGGTCAAAGCGCACCATTATGATATCACCTTTCTTGTATGGCTGCGTCCGCGCCCTTTTAAGCCCCCAGAGCAGAACATCCGCATAGCGATCTAACTGTTTTTCATTCAGCATGAACGCATATCCTCCCTGCGATTTGAAAAGCGGTGCGAGGAGTAAGATTAAATATTAGGGGCTAGGTTTGGTATGAAAGCGTACCCCCCCCTGTCGGTTTATATATTTAGATTGAAGGTATGCTCCATAATCAAAGTAGCGATTTTTTCAAACTCTGAATAGATGAATAATCTTTCTTTCTCAATGTTCCATTCAGCGAGCACGAACTGATGGTTATATTGCTCAGGCAGCCAAATGTCTTCATTAAGAATTTTGACATATGCTTTCTTCTGTTTTTCCAGTAATTGAACAAACCGTATGAAAAATATTCTTTTGTTTTTTACAGATACTAATTTTTCTATTTCAAGTTCCTGGTCGGGATCTATATATACATAGTTGCCATTGAATATGAGATGAGCATACTTATAGTGAAAATACTCCAAGTTTTCACTGTTAAAACGTTTGCACTCTGCGGCAATCTGATCTCCATGCGTAAAAAAGTTTCGGCCCCAGACTTTTTCATTGAATACCCGATTATGTCCTTCTATGTGTGGGTTGGTCCACGGCTTCGAAGGAGAACCGAATAGCGGTGTAATCTTTAAATTCAAAAGGAACTTTAAAAATGTTCCAAGGCTTCTCTTGCCACGGCCCGAACCTTTGAACTGCAGGCCGTTGTCAATGCGAAGCACATCAGGAAGCGGATATTTCCGCCATAACCACATCAGGTTTTCAATAGCATGCGCAGCTGTTGCCGCCTGTACCGGCTTGATTTGATACAGCTTAAAGGGTGCATAATAACTGGTCGAAAAAATGTTGACCGGCTCTCGTTGACCGGTAATATACTTTTTGCCGATAAAGTCAGCTGACTGCTGCACAGAGCCTAAATTCCTGATTGACTGGACCGGATATAACAGGTATTGCGATCCACCCTTTTTATGCTTTTTCGGCTTTCGTGTCTGCAGTCCGGCTTGACGTACTGTTTCATCGATGAACCAGATTGATGGCAGTTCTTCACTCGGGTACTGTTTTGCATAGTCCATCTGAACATATTCACTGCCGACAAAATACTTATTGTTCTCGACACGCTGACGTTTTATGGCACATATACGTTCAGCAATGTTTGATCCATATGTGTGAGCCTGACCTTTTTGCCAGCCACGGGTTTCAGTGTAAGTATCCTGGTTTAACCATTTTATAATGGTTGGCTTCCTGATCTTCAGGATTCTTGATATTTCATTTTTACTTTTACCACTTTTGGAAAGACGGTGTGTCTCCTGAAAATTTTTTTGCCTCTTCCTGTTTCATGACACTGCAGCTCCTTTCTAAAACATTTGGAGCTGCCACTATATACTCAGTGTCTTTATAAAGCAACCGACAGGGGGGGGTACGCTTTCATACCAAAGTTAGCAATTAGGAAATTAATGTGTCATAGTAGGTTATTTTGCCTGAGGAGTCAAACATACTTTTTACAAGCCTGTCCCTTTAAACAGAATCTGTTATGGGAGAAATGTTTGCCACATGCCTCCCGAAGCAGCAGGGTAAAGAAATATGTGCGGGAGCAAATTTTCTCTTGACATACGATTGTGCACGTCTAAAATACACATTATATTGATGCCTAAGAGAGAATATATCTACATATTGGTATAGCATTGTTGTCTCTTCAAGCATTGGTTTTCATTCGCGCAGAGGGATAATAGTATGCAGACTACCCCTGACGTCAGGGAATCTGACGAGATTAACCAGCATCTGGCCTTTATAGAACACGTCGTGTCACTGTGGATCAAATTAACACCGGATGATAATATAATGGGAAAGGTGTTTTTGGATGTCAGGGACAAGCTGGAGAGAATAAAATATCTCAATAACCATCTGTGCGACAAAGGATAAACGTGGCAGTCCTGCAGGGCAATCAAATGGACAGTGATGACGTTGTGCGGGTAGGGCCCGGAGATAAAAGAAAGCACGTCAGATATGCCACCCGGCTCAAGGCCCTTTACTATCTGACCGATGAGCATGACGGCCTGGAAAAATGTGAGATAGTGAATGTCGGTTACGGGGGGGTGTGCTTGCAATTTGATAAGGCAGCGGCTTTTAAAGATTCGCGTGCAATCAACTTGGGGGTTGTCGTCAAGTGGCAATTGGTTCCCATAAGCCTGAAGGGCAGGGTAACGTGGTTGAGTGAAAAATTGAAGCGACCCATTGGCGGCGTTGAGCTGAATGCCCCGCTTGATAACCTGACGTTGCTCAAATTGTTGTAACCGCCGGCTCATCAGCCGGCTGTTTTATTCAGCTGCGGATGTGCAGATGACCATCAGGCGGGAGATTATGCAGCTGTTGTATCAGGGCGAGTGGACTGCCGGGGAAATTTCGCGGGCAGTGCGCATTTCACAGAAGGAGGTTTATCCCCATTTAGAGCATATCATGAAATCCCTCAGGGGCGACTTCAGCATAGTGCCTGCTGAGTGCCTGTCATGCGGGTTCATCTTCAGCAAAAGAAAAGCAGTTCGACCTCCCAGCCGCTGTCCGCTGTGCAAACGCGAACATATTAAGGACCCGGCTTATTATTGCCGAACGCAGCGGTAAAGGTAACACCAGGAAAAAGAACCGGGAACGCGAGGAACCTCATGCAGGGTCCTGTCAGGCTGCCAGCAGTGTATTCAGCATCCAGAAGATGATCCCGCCCCGAATGCTCAAGATGACCGTTCGAATCCAATTGCTGTAAACCAGCCTGTTTTGTATCCTGGTTTCATATCCGCGGGCAAGCTTAAAGTGGCTGGGAACCTGCAGGGTGGCGGTGGAGAGCCAGGTGATGCCGATCAGTACCAGGTTCATCCAGGTTTGGACGGGCAGGATGCCCGCCGGAGGCCGCCATGCCAGCAGAACCGCCGTCACAAGTTCGATTCCCTGCAGAGGGATAACCACCAGTACCGTGAGAAAAAGGTTGGCGGTCTGATAGTCGGTGAAGCTTTCCTTTCCCACCCTGCTGAAGAGAGGGTAATGAACAATCTGGGCAAACCAGATTATGCCGAACATGGCCCAGGTAGAGGCAACGTAGATAAAAAAGACATATTTCATCAGCTCGTCCATAGCATTCCCCCCTTCACACCGTTGATTGCGACATGATTCTCCCTGCTCAAATGGCCGTGCAGCGCAGAAACAGAGATTGATCATTTATGGGAAGTATAGTAGATGAGCAGTGCCGAGTCAATAGTCCAATTCTGGCAGCTCATCCGTTCGTCAATGCATCGGTTTTGATCAATCTTATGGCTAGAAGTTGGGCCGGGAAATATAAATTAATGAAACTTGGCTATCCGTGTATCAATCTCAGCCTGCCCTGCAGAAGTTCAAGAACGTTCCGTTTGGCGTCGTGGTCAGAAGAGCGGTTTATTCAAACCGTCAAAAACAACCTTGCCTGCCTTTTGCGAATTCTGGAATTCAATGCCGGGCATGGCCTGCTCTTGTTCAGAGTCACCTCTGACCTCATTCCCTTTGCATCCCATTCCATTTGTGCCGTTCCCTGGAAGCGGTATTTTAAAAAGGAATTTTCAGCCATCGGCAGCTTTGTTAAACAGAACGGGATGCGGCTGTCAATGCACCCGGATCAGTTCACGCTTATCAACTCCCTTGATGAAGAAATTTTTACAAGAAGCGTGCGGGAGCTTATGTATCATGCTGACGTGCTGGATTTGCTGAGTGCAAGCAGGTCGCACAAGATTCAAATTCATGTCGGGGGAGTATATGGTGATAAAGAAAAAAGCATCGCACGATTCATCAGCAGGTATAGAAGCCTTCCTTTGAAAGTCAGGAGGCGGCTGGTTATTGAAAACGATGACCGACTGTACAGCGTTGCCGACTGCCTCAAGATTCACAACCGGGTGGGTATTCCGGTTGTTCTTGATACCTTGCATCACCGTATAATCAATGATGGTGAGTCAATAAGAACCGCGTTTAGGAATATCTGTTCGACTTGGAAGAGGGCGGATGGGATGCCGATGGTCGATTACAGCACGCAGGACAGAAAAAAACGCCCAGGATCTCATGCTGAAACAATTGATCCCGGGGAGTTTAGAAGTTTTCTCAAAGCCATGCACGGCCTTGACTTCGACATAATGTTTGAAATCAAGGATAAGGAAAAGAGCGCCTTGAAGGCTGCGGCCATTCTAAAAAACTACTGCCCGCAAAAATATCCACGGTAAAAGCAAACACTATCCGCTATATGCCTTCAGCGCAGGTGCTGAGCTGCTGGACTCCACTTATTTCTTCTTCGGCCGTTCGTACTTGAACATGCACACGCAATTCCCATCAGCCTGTGCGCAGAGTATGGAACCCTTCATGTTCATATCAGCAAAACCCTTGTTTGTCGCGGCCACATCCATTTCGCATATGACGTGGCAGGGTTTTTCAAAGCCGAAATCCTTATGCATGTTGAACTTCAAGGCAGGGCATACCCGCTGAATTTCCAGCACGGCGTCCATGTCGTTGTTGGAGATGTCAATAACCTGCATATCCATCCCGATCTGTTTGTAGGGAGCCACGGCCTCGGAAAAAGCCTCGGCCAGCGTTTTGGTCCGCTCGATAAAGGCGCCCATGTTCTTCCGCTGGCGCTCGGGGTAACCCTCGAATAAAGTATCCCAGGCCTTTTTTTCGCCTGCCTCGTCGAGGACTTTTCTGTAAACCTCAAATTTCTTTCTGAACATGTCCAAGGGGTTCATCGTTTTTCTCCTTATGCCATATAACCTCAGGTTAAATAAAGCGTGATTTTTCTCTACCTTTCTATAATTCACCGGTAAACTTATTGCAACACATTTTTTAATTTTGTGTATCCGCATTCCCTTCCTTTTTTGATTTCACGCAGGACGTATCATTTTACGAGGTAGCTTTATATTTGCCTTCGCTCTTTACCCCTTAACCCTTCTATGATATAAGCAAGTACTCAGAATAGAGCTGATTTTCAGTCGGGGCAATATGAGTGCATAACTACCAGGACTTATGAGGCACGCATGGAAAAGGTAAAAAAGCTGGTGGACAGGCAGATGGATATAAAATTGAAACAGGAGATTGATACCTGTCTCAAAAAGATCAGGGCATTAGAGAATGCACTTAAATTTCACCGGGAGAAATTAAAGGAGCTGTGTGAAGGCAGGAAGGAAGAATTAGCGGAGGAACTGGGTATTATCAAGGGAAAGACCGGGGAGACCATTTCAGTGCTGTTCCTGCTTGAAAAAACCAATGAACTGATAGAGGATACCATTGTTCTCTGGGGGGAGGGTGTGCGCAAGAGCTTTCTGGATTACATGGGAAAATAGAGATTTATCAGGTGCGGAAATGCGCCTGACTTCGAACGGTAAGAATAATTCGTAATTTAAGCTTGACAAAATTAAGATCATATACTATGCAATACGGGAAATAAGATACTTGATAAAGATTGATCTCCGAACCGCTTCTTCTAAAACCAAGAGGTTATGAAAGGCGGTCGATGGGTAGCATTCGAAAGAGCGCTGCCTCCCGTGTTCGGAAAGGAGATGTATGTGGAGTTTCAAAAGCCAGCATATCCCGATCCGGATGCTGGCTTTTTGCTTAGGTGGCAGAAGACCTTAAATAGGCGTGAACTCAAGCGCATCTGTTGTAAGAATGGAGGTTCGTGGTGAGTAAATCGCGGAGAGCAAAATTTTTCATAGCAGCACTTGTTTGCATGATTCTAACCTTTAGCGGCAACAGCTTTGCTGAAGAACGACTAAAGATGGCAACCACCACCAGTACGGAAAATTCCGGATTGCTGGGAACAATTTTGCCGCCATTTGAAAAAATGTTTAATCTTAAAGTTGATGTGATTGCAGTAGGAACAGGCAAGGCGATGAAACTTGGCGAGACCGGGGATGTGGATGTGATTTTAGTGCACGATCCCATTGACGAGGAAAAATTTATCGCCCAGGGCTTTGGGGTCAACAGGAGAGCAGTGACACACAATGATTTCGTTCTGGTTGGCCATGCTGGTGATCCCGCTGGATGCAGGGGGATTAAAAATATTAATGAGGTTTTTTCCAAAATTGCCGCATCAAACTCCCTGTTTGTGTCGCGCGGGGATGACTCCGGCACGCACAGGAAGGAAAAAGAGATCTGGGCAAAGGCGGGCATTGTTCCTCAGGGAAAGTGGTACATGGAGGCAGGGCAGGGGATGGGGGCTGTACTGCAAATGGCACATGACAAGATGGCATATACACTGGCTGACAGGGGGACCTATGTTGCTTACAAACCGAAGATAGATTCAATTATTATTTCAGAAGGAGACCCGATGCTCCATAACCCCTATGGAGTTATTGCTGTGAATCCCGCGCGCCATCCGCAGGTGAACTATATCAGGGCAATGGCATTGATAGGATGGCTGACTTCACCGGAGTGCCAGAAATTAATCGGCAACTTTAAAAAAGAAGGAGAAATACTTTTTTATCCCGATGCAATCCCTGTAAAATAACATCCAACAGATTTTCTTAATACAAGTAAATATATCATCTGCCAGTTACCGCTCCTAAAGATCATAATCCATGGAGGGTAACCGAAAGGGTAGACCCCGAAAGGGTTCTATCTCCCGTGTTTGGAAAGATGAGCTGACTCAAGGCCAGTTCCTTGTTAACACGGGACCGGCCTTTTTGTATTGCTCAGCTTAGAGGAGTGACCGTGAAGCAATGGATAATTTATAGCACGCTGGCACTGCTGCTTTGTACCAAGGGAAGCGCTGCCGCTGAAAACCTTGCGAACGATAAATTATTGGAAATACTCGAGCAGAAGGGTTTCTTAACGGAAGAAGAGGTAAAAGAAGTCAAGGGAATACTTACCAAGGAAGAGGAAAAGGAAGTTAAAGTAGTCTATGAGGAAGGGGTTCATATCAGAACCAACGACAAAAGTTTTGATATGAGGATCGGGGGAGTTATTCAAACTGATCTGATTGCATTTAGCTCCCATTATCCCGAGGATAACGATTTTGATATCAGAAGGGCGCGCCTGTTTATCGAAGGAAGGATGTTCGACTATTTCGGTTATAAATTTGAAGGGGAATTTGAAGGGGCAAGTAATGATCGGCTGGTAGATGCCTTGATAAATTTTGATTATTTTCCCTACCTGCAGATTCAGGTAGGCCAATTTAAAGAGCCGTTCAGCTTGGAGAACCTCATATCGGATAAGTATCTCCCCTTTAACGAGCGGTCAATGGCCTATTATCTCACTCCCGCGAGGGATGTGGGGCTCATGATACACGGGAATATGTTCGGTGAAACGATCAACTACGGGGTCGGTGTATTTAACGGTGACGGCCGTGATGCGACCCGGCGGAGTCAGAAGGATGATAAAGAGTATTCCGGCCGCATCGTGCTGAAGCCATTTGATAAATTGGACATTCCCTTGATAAGCAATCTCCAGCTCGGAGGATCTTTCGCCTATGCTCGGCTTGACACGTCAGACCTCAATGTGGACATTGATACGCCCGGCCGCACCACTTTTTTTGAGGTGAATTCACGGGCGAAGTTCCGTGTTATTCAGGATGTTGATGACCGAAGGCGGTTTGGATTTGAAATGGCTTATGCCTGCGGTCCGCTTGTGCTCATGGGAGAATATATCAGAAACGATTATCATGAGCTGCTGCTTTCCGATGATGAAATGTTTGATTTCAGCATGAAGGGATGGTACGCGGGCATGCTGCTGATGCTAACCGGAGAGAAGCCGGTGATTTCAAGAGGGGTGCTGCAGAAAATCAAACCGAAGCAAAATTTTGATATCAAGGAAAGGAAATGGGGTGCCTGGGGAATAGGATTCCGCTATGAACAGTTTGAAGCTGACCAGGTGGTCTATGATGAGCTTGTTTTCGAAGGGCAGAGTGTAAGACGGGCCAATTCCTTTACCGCGGCTTTGAACTGGTATCTCAACAGCATGGTTAGATTTTCTCTCAACTATAGCCGCACCACATTTGCGCAGCCCCTCTTTCTGGGAACCAGCCCCGAGGGGTACTCGTACTATCGTGATACGGAGAATGTCTGGATTACCCGTTTTCAACTGGAGTTCTGAACAAATAACAACTAACCAAAAACATTTGAATTTCGGTAGGAGCGCCTTCAGGCGCGATGCATTCGCGGCTTAAAGCCGCTCCTACCGGTTATCAATGTTTCTGAAAGAGAAATTCCCAGATTTGAGCCTTTAATAATTTAACAAAGGATGAATAAACATGAAACAGAAAGTCTTGATTATCGTATTAATGGTTCTAGCCGGCCTGGCCGACTTTGTTCAGGCTGCCTATCATCATGAAGGAGAAGCGGACTCGCCAAAATTTGTTTCCGTTTATCCGGCTACTGAAGGAACCAAGCTGGACAGTTGCGCCCTTTGCCATACCGGAGGCGAGTATGAGAAAAACCCCGGCCAGTGGGTTGAGGTGGGAAGTTGCCAGTGGTGCCATCTGACTTACGGCTATGACGGGAGCGGAGATATCCGGGAGACCATGAACCCTTATGGAACTGACTTCAATGCCGCGGGAAGAAGTGCAGGTGCATTTGCAACCATAGACGAGAAAGACTCAGATGGCGATGGCTACACCAACAGGCAGGAGATAAATGCTTTAAGCTACCCCGGGGATGCCACCGATGATCCCACGAAAATTCCTGCCCCTTCGGTAACGTATACCCTGAGTGAGCTGGAAGCTCTGCCAAGCCACACCCAGTTTTTGCTCATGAACACAACGCGCTCCGGTGACTGGTATGCCGAGTATCAGGGCGTAGCGATGCTTGACCTTCTGCGGGATGCCGGAATGATCGAGGAGGCAACCAGTGCAATCACTGTATTTGCCCCGGATGGATACTTTTACACCTACGAACTAAAACCGGGTGGCGAGTACTACTATATTGATGGTACCTATCCCCCGGCTCAGTACATATATGATGTCCAGGCAGATAAGGAGAACGGGGGGTGGTGTGATTATTCAGCTCCCTCCTGTACCGGACGCAACGATGGTGACCCTATAACGGTTGAAGGCGGTTTGAAATTCATTCTCGCCTATAAGCGGGAGGGGGCATATCTGGAACCGGGTTATCTTGACGAAGAGAATAGAATCCCGCTTGATAGAGAAGGCCCTTTCCGGTCGGTACCGCCGCAAATGGTTCCGTGCCCGCCTGATCAATCTTCAACCGCTGCAAACCAGGATGTTGTCTGGCCTTTTGACGAAAGCCTCGATCACAATGCAGGCTTCTCTGCACGCACTGTAGTCGCCATCAGGATAGAACCTCTGCCCGAGGGGACCTCTGACTTTAACTGGTACGAAGGGGGATGGGACTATGTTGATGACAAATCCATCATTATCTATGGCAACATTGCCAGCGGCGGCATCCAGGGGAAAGTCGTAGACCGGGACACAACTCTCCCCGTAGAAAATGCGACAATCTCAACCGCTAGAGGGGGCTATGCTGCTGTCACGGACAGTACGGGAAGCTACCGCATCCCCGGCATGAAAGTCGGTGCCTACACCGTTAGCGCGTCTGCAGCCGGGTATGAGTCGCAAAGTCAATCTGCAACTGTCGTCAAGGATGCTGAGCAAACGGTTAACTTCAGCTTGCCCCAGGCTGATGACAACTGTCCGATCGAAATGATGCTCCCGGCCGATATTCAGAAGCTTTCACTGATAAGGAATTACCGGGACAAGGTGCTCATGAAAAGCGCTGAGGGAAGAGCTTATGTCAAAAGGTATTATGAGCATGCCCCGGAGATAGTCACGATGCTTCTTTTGAATCGGGACATAACAAGCATGGCATTTGCGGCAGTGAATGCTCTTGCCCCGTCTCTAGAAAAAATCGTGGCAGGTAAGGGGTCCGGCTTGAGCGGGTCACAATATAGCAGCATTGAATCATTAATCGAAAAAATGAAAAAGGTGAGCAGTCAACGCCTTCGGAACACGCTTTGCCTGTTTGAACAGGACATCAGAAAAAGGGAGGTAAGCAGGAAGATCTTCGCCGCATCTCACGAATAGAAAGTCATGTACTGAGGAGGTTAACGTGAATCCACACAGAAAAATAAGTGTATTTTTGCTGCTTACCATAACCGGGCTTTTTGCGCTGACGCCTCAATCTGAGGCAAATAATTTTGCAGGGATGAAATACACCATCTATATGTACAACACTGAAGAAACCTCGGCCACGATGTCCTTTGAAGCAAACCTGTCCATGTTCATTGATGCCTATGACGGGTTCGGGATCTATCTTCCCGTAGGGCAGTCTTTTACCGCAGCATACTGGGCTCCAAATTACAAAAATACCAATGACCTCTTTTTACTATTAACAGGGATAGTTGCTTCGGATTTTATCGGTGGCTGGGCTTTTACGTTTTACAATTACCGGCTGACCGGCATGTTTTTATACTCCGGCTATGTGACTGTTCCATAGAGAGCTGTAAACCGTTAAGTGTATCATTATGTAATGTCTTTGATTTAAAAAATGTGGACTTCGACGCATTAAAATGAAAGGAGGTGTATGAAAAGGAGAAAAGAAGCAGTCCACGGAGAGGCTGAAAGTCAATTATTGAACAGTGCATTTCAAAATAGGGGTTGGAGCAATGAGCTCCCAACGGCACAAACGAGGGGTGACAAAGCAATCTCATATTGCAAGAGAAATATTATAACAAAGGAGGACGAAGAATGAAAAAGATACTATGCATAATGCTCATGTTGGCAGCGACGGTAATGAGTATCAATTATGTGGTAGCAGCCACCACCACGTACACCTGCACGCCAATGGCGGATACCAGGCTGGATTCAGCTACTCCGACCACAAACTATGGGACAGCCACCACGCTTAAACTGGTGGGTACAGGTGCGGGCGGACCGGTGAGATCCATCATCCGGCTCAACATACCGCCCTTCATTTCGGCAAGTCAGATTCAGAGTGCTTATTTGAATGTCTATGGAGGCAGTTCTGGAGCAGCCTCCCTTGCCATCGACATTCACCCGGTAACTCCTCCAAGTCTCTGGTTTGAAAAAGACCTCCTGAAACCGGATCTTGTCACTCAAATTGCCTGGGGCGCAACCTGGAATGATTACGGTGGCACGGCAAGCGGCCTTGCCTGGGTCACTCCTGGCGGGGATTACGATGCCGGCTCGTCCGCATCAGCTACCATTGTAGCAGGCTGGAATAACATTGATATTACCACCCTGCTTGCCAACAACCTGGATACCATTCGCAAGTACGGTATGTTGATGAAATTGCAGGATGAGGCACTCAATGCCTTCAAAAACGTCAATTCCAGAGACAACTCGTCGAATCAGCCCTATCTTCAGCTGAATGTTGATCTCGGATTGTCTGCCACGACCTATATGTGCCCCAATGTTGGAGATGTATACATGGATGAATCATTGGTGGACGGAGATCATAATCTCAACTTCAACTGGAAAACCAGGATATTAGTTGGAAGACACTCAACAAAAGGTAAGACGCGCGGGCTTTGGAAATTTGAAATCCCAGCCGGAATTCTACCGGAAGATATAAAGTGTGCTGTCCTCTACCTCTCCGGTTGCGATCATGCGTTCAAGACAAATCAATTTGTCGTTGATTTGTATGCACTTGAGGTACCCTTAAAGGAGGAAAAGGCTAGCTGGGATGAGTCAGATACCGGTGTACCCTGGACAACTCCGGGCGGAGATTATGATGCCAGTGTCGTTTCATCAGGGACAATTCCGCAGACTCTGCTGGGCGACCCTGCATACAACTGGAGAGCGGAGATTGACGTGACCGACCTTCTTGCGGGGAACCTGGTGAAGGTAAGGAATAACGGTATATTGATGAAACTGCAGGAAGAAACAGGTGCTAACACCAATCAAAATATAGCATCGCGGGAGGCTTATGATGATAGTGATGTTGCTGCCTACCTGCTGATTGATTTGGCGGATACTGATACGGACACAGTGTGCGATACGCTGGATAATTGTCCCAACGATGCCAATGCCGGTCAGGAAGATAATGAATCCGATGGTTCGGGAGATGTCTGTGATCCTGATGATGATAATGATACAGTGTTGGATGTCGCTGATAATTGTCCGCTCATTGCGAATACCGGTCAGGAAGATGAAGATGCCGATGATATGGGTACAGCCTGTGACAATTGTTCCAGCATGCCCAATGGTTCTGCGCTGGGGACCTGCGTTAAATTAATCAGCGGCATGATGTCATATACTGGGGTCACCTGCAGCAGCGACGGTGATTGTGCAGCTGGCGCAACCTGCGACCTCGTCCAGGGAGACTGCAACAGCAATGGCTGCGGTGACGCCTGCGAGTGCTATGCCGATATTGCCGGTACTACCGGAAAGGTAGACCTGTCTGACCTGGTAGTCATGAAAGGTGAATTTAGTCAACCCTGTCCGCCTTCCCTCTGCACTGCAGATCTTAATGGCGATAACAAGGTTGATTTGTCTGATCTGGTACTTATGAAAACTGAATTTAACCGCAGCGGTTGTCCTGCCTGTTCATAGGGCGGATTTCCCTTACCATCCCCGCTCCCCAATGGTCCCACCCGGCCAGGGGAGCGGGTGAGGGAGGGGGATGAAGACCTATCAAGTGAAATCCGACTGCAATTATTACTAAATAAGCGGGGTTCAACAGAATGAAAAAAGCTCTTATTGTGCCTGTTGTGTTGAGTGTTCTTCTTTTAGTATCGTGTCAGTCGTTTGCTGATACTGTCACCTGCCCGTCAATAGCCGACATATATATTGACCAGTATGCACCCGATGAAAATATGAATTATAAAACGAGGATTCTTATTTCCCGCCATCCGTCCAAAGGGATAGCACGGGGGCTCATTAAATTTGATATTCCTGAGGAGATTGACGATTCTGAGATAGCGTCTGCAACACTCTACCTCTCCGGCTCCTATCATAGCGGTGGAGGTGATGCAATACAAGTCAGTTGCTATGCACTTAATGAGACTTTTAGTGAGGCGAGCGACACCTGGACTACTCTTTCCGGTGGTGACTATGATGACAGCACATCCTCGTCCGGCAGCCTCCCGTCCGGTGCTGACTGGGAAACTTCATTTGATGTAACCACGCTTGCAACAGGAAATCTGGAGAAACTCCGGGATTACGGTATGCTTATAAGATTGCAGAGTGAGAGCGGCGACAATTACCAGAATATCGCGTCTCAAGAGTGTGTTGATCCAGAAGATTTTGCACCCTATCTTGAAATTGATTATACAGAGATCATTTCATCATCAACAACCACATCAGAGCCGCTGGTAACCAGCACCAGCAGCATGCAGGTCAGTTCGACAAGCAGCAGTTTTGTATCCACCTCATCAACAACAACCTCTATAGTCGAAGATACCACAACCACGAGCAGCAGCAGCACCACCACAACCGGAAAACTGCCGTTATGCCCCATAGAAACCATCTATGGAGAAGATTCTGATGAAGTTGTGGTGTTGCGATATTACCGCGATCATGTATTGCAGGCCACGCCTGAAGGCAGAGAAATAATACAGCTCTATTATGCGTGGAGTCCTTCTGTAGCACGAATGATTGAAAATGACCTTGAGCTGCAGGGAGATCTTCAGAAAACAGTAGATGAGTTTCTGCATATGGTAAATGAAGCTCAATAATAAAACAGGGATGACTATGGGGACACATAAAGCAATTTATCTTTTCCTCTGCCTTTTATTTTTTACGGTTGCACATAAAACAATGGCAGAACCCATGTCTTTGACGGCGGATAGTGACAGCTATATAGATTCCATTAGCCCGAACAGTAATTATGGAGAGGGATGGAAAGTCCTGGTAAGCGGCACACCCGGAAAGAATGCCCGCGGGCTGTTTCGTTTTGACTTCACTTCCATTTCCCCGACGGAAACGATTGAAAGCGTGATCGTAACCTTTCTCGTCCACGGTAATACCGCTTCATCTGTTTATTATGTCCATCCTCTGTTGCGCACCTCGGATGAAAGTTCTGTTACCTGGAATGAATCGGAAGCAGGGGTAAACTGGACGACTCCCGGCGGGGATTATGACCAGGCTTATGCCGAAATACCGATGCCCGCCTCAATTCCAGGATGGGTGGTGGAGGATGTCACATCGCTTGTGCTGGATGAACAGGGACACATTAAAGATCAGATCAAAGAGTACGGACTTATCATACGATCAAATGCAGGGTACAGCAAAATACTCGCCTCGGAGTTTAGCAGCAACGCAAATGCAAGCTCCTGCCATTCCTGCCACGGCGCTTACCCCCCCGAACGCGATGATGGTAAATTCAGCACGTGTGAGGTGTGCCATAGCCAGGGTAATATTCGCCTCTCCGGGGAACCGTCACTGATTATACAATATACACTCCCCGATAGCGACGGCGATGGCATTGCTGATGAGTATGATACTTGTCCAAACGTACCAAACCCAGGACAGGAGGATAATGATGCTGATGGGACGGGCGATGTGTGCGACAACTGTGCCACCATGCCCAATGGTCCGTCGTCAGGCATCTGCGCGAAATTAGTAGGCTGGGTGACCGCGAGCTATCGGACCGGTAGTCCATTCTCGTTTATTGCCTGTTCAAGCAACACTGACTGTGAGACGACCGGTGGCATGTGCCAGATGGACCAGGGGGATTTCAATGGAAATGGCATTGGCGATGTATGCGAGTGTTACGCAGATTGCAATTGCGACACCAAGGTTGATCTCTCCGATCTGGTGCTCATGAAGACGGAATTCATGCAGACACCTGTCTATGCTGATTGCAATGATGACGGCACTGTTGACCTATCCGATTTGGTAATCATGAAGAATGAATTCCTGCGGCAGAGTTGTCCGACTTGTCCATAGGTAAAATTATCTTTTAAGTGCTTTGGTGGTTCAGTGCCTTGTGGCATTTGCAGTTTAGTTCCCCTTTTCTGCATTGCCACAAGGCATACTGAGCTATCCGCAATTACTTCAGCATCTGCATACAGCGTCGCTCACGATGTTTCAAAGAAATCCCGGTTGCGATTACAGCGGCATTGCCGCTGTCAGTGTATAAGGCGCACTTTATGAAAGAATGCGGCCGTTTTGCTGGTGACGGATTGTCGCTCACAAGGATTGTGATTGGTATCCTTTGCCTTTGTGTAGTCTCCGCTTGCCAGGCTTTGTTTGATGCAAACCAAGTGCAGGTGGTAACGGAACCTTCCGCATTTAAAGAATTTCCGTTGCCCGCAGGAGACTATATCTACGGGCCATATTCCATGATCACTGCTGACAAGACTGCGGTCATTGCCTGGGAAGATAAAGAATGGACAGGTAAACTGAGACATATCGAAGTACCTTTTGATAGTCTTGATTCCAAAACCCGATATTTTTATAGTGTTAATGGAGTACCAGCATACGGGCAATTTTGTATACCCCCGAGGGATAATTCCCCTTTTGATTTCCTGGTATGGAGTGATTCCCGCACCGGAACCGAAGTAGCTGCGGAGATTGCTCGGCATATGATCAGACTTGTACCTGATGCATCCTTTGCCCTCCACGCCGGTGATTTTGTGATTGATGGGGACAGCGAGGAAAGCTGGGTAGAAGAGTGGTGGACGCCGATGCATGATCTTTTGCTGCACTGTCCCATCTACCCCACCATGGGCAATCACGAGGAGGATTCCCCCTTCTACTATCGTTATTTTTCATCTCTTGGTGGGAGAGGCGTCAATTATTCCTTTAACTGGGGTATCGCACACATTGTAGTGTGCAAAATTGACGAGGGTGACAGTGAACAGATCGAGTGGCTGGAAGAAGATCTGGCGAACAATAGTGCCGCCGGATTTACCGTTGTGTGTCACCATGTGCCTCCTTTCTCTTCAACTACGAGCGATACGGGAGGTATTCCATACTTGCAGGAATCGGTTGTGCCCATCTTTGAAAAGTATGGTGTGGATCTGGTCGTCAGCGGCGATGTTCACAGCTATCAGCACCACATCAGGAATAACATCCACTATCTCATTTCAGCAGGTGGCGGTGAAAAACCATATGATTACGGGCTTCCACTTGAAGGAATGACACTAAACCTTTTAAAAACATATAATTTCAGCCGCTGTCGGCTGGAAAATAACGTGATGCAGGTTGCCACCTATAATCAGTCGGGTGAATGGATTGACAGCTTTGAAATTATTGCCGATAGACCGCCGGTAATGAACAGCACCATCATAGTCGAGACTAGTGATTCCCGGGTAACCCCGGGAGGGCAATCCAGGGTTGATTTTTACGTGAACAAAATTCAGGGACTTGATGCAGTAAGCCTAACCATGAAGTATAAAAAAGATACGCCACCCGTGATTTTAACGGTGATTGACGCGGATACAGTGAGCGAAGGGATTCAAATTGAGCAGGGCGAACTAGGCGGCACAATACAAATAAACCGGGCGGATAACGCCAGCGGAGTCCTTGAATACCGGGAAGAAGGGATAAACGGCCTCAACGGGGAAAAAGTTAAGGTAGGCTCTGCCGTTTTGAGCATACCGGAAGATTCGTACATTACTGCCATGTATCTGGTACCCGAAGTAACCCTTTTTGACACCTCTGGCGCCGAGATACCACATTTTATGGGCGGAGCAAAAATTATCATTACAAAAGAATAACTGTAGATGTATTGCTGAATGGAGGCGGTTGCCATATGAAGTATTGTGGTGGGATAAATAAAATAATCAGCGTATGTTCCTTGATCCTGTTGCTCTATGGTGCATCATCCTTTTCTGTGTGGGCTGCCACCTTTCAGTGCGAAAAAGATACCTATATTGACGCCATTTATCCGGATGATAATTTCGGCGGCAGCGACAGACTGCTGGTTGCCAACGGCGAACAGCCGACGAGGGCACTTTTAAAGTTCTACATTCCTTCATGGGTTGCCGCCTCGAACATTTCAGGTGCGCGCGTTATGCTCTACAGCGCTCCATGGACAAGTGGTGGAGGTGCGGAAACTGATTTTGCGGTATATGCCTTACGTCAGGAGTGGGTTGAAGGAAGCTGCCTTCGTTACAACGATCCAACAACTGATGACGGGGCCACCTGGAACCAGTTTTCCTATGATGTCGACTCATCCAAAAACCGTTGGGACTTCCCCGGAGGTGCTTATGATAGCGTGATGTCGGTCACGGGGACCTTCCCGCTTGGTTCAGAGTGGGGTCCTTTTACCATTGATGTCACGGAAATGATAAAAAACAGGCTTGATGATGTCAGGGATTATGGATTCTTAATTAAGCATCCCCTCGAAGACGGGGCAGCAAGCTGGCAGAATTGTGCGGGCAGGAACTCATCCGGTTATGACCCGCCTCGCCATCCTTATCTGGAAATAGATTTCCTGGAGCCGCCTCCTAATGATCCTCCCAATCCTCCCTTTGATCCTTCTCCCGTTGGCGGTGCAGAGGGAGTAGCGGTCACTAACTCCTTAAGCTGGAGCTGTGACGATCCTGATCAGGATAATACCCTTCGGTATGATGTGTATTTCGGGAGCGGGGATGAGCCTGCGCTGGTTTCAGAAAATCAGGCCGCGACTGCCTATGAGCTTCCCGGGCTGTCACTTGGTACCGCCTATAGCTGGAAAATTGTGGCCAGAGACAATTATGGGGCGGAAACCCATGGTGATATCTGGCACTTCATTACAGTAACCTCTGCCATTACCTCCGTGTATCCGGACAGTGCTTCCCCTTTTTATTTTCGGGATGTCAGGTATATGCCTTTGATGACACCTGTAGTTATAAAAGGTGAAGGAACGCACTTCCGTTTTCCGAAATCGAAAGTTTCATTTGACGATGAAAATATTTTTACATTATTTTCCTTTCCCATCTCAAAGACTGCCATCTGGTCATGGGTGGTGATCGGCGAGACGGCAAAAGCCGGATATCATGATGTGACCGTTACCACCGGTGATGAATCGTCTGTTGGCAGAATGCTTTTTGAGGTAGTGAGATTCTGGAGGGGTCAAGAAACTGTTACAGTCAAGCACGGCGATGAGTCTGCGAATGTGGCGTTTAAGGGGCTTCAGGTCAGAACATTTAAGGAGAAGGATGCCGTTTTGCTCTCGGATATTGTCACTAAGTCGGCATTGACGGATGAGCCTGAGAATTACTTTTATAATCTGATAGCAAGCGACAACTATTCATTGGCAAGGGGCATCGTTGTCGGCGGCTGGGATACCGGACTTCCCCCCTGGTCGGACATGCAAAAAGGGTATCTCTATCAGTCCCCTACCTATGAGCTGCTCACCGGGTGGGAGAGTGATACCATAGGGGGTCGGATAGGCCAGGCATACAATGTGAAGTACATGAACGGCGGCACGATTGAGGTAAGAGAGGAAGATATTACCGAATGAAATACCAGAAGGGGAGGGAGGGAATGAAAAACAGGGTTCAGCTTAGTTGTATGCTTTTAATCATTGTGTGTCTGTTACCGGTGAACATGCCGGCGGCTGAAATCACTTGTCAGGACACAGCCGATCTTCATATTGATGAGTGGTATCCAGATGAAAATCTTAATTATCTGGACAGGATAGTGGTTGCAACCAATACCAATACCCATCACGGTATAGCCAGGGCGCTTTTCTTATTCGCTGTGCCGGAAAATCTAACATCTGCCGGAATAAAAAATGCAAAAATCTATCTCTCGGGGTGTTCTCACTGCGGCGGTGGCAAAGGCGGCCAGGTGGCCTTTTACGCCTTGAACGAGTCATTTGATGAAGCATCTGATACCTGGAACAGCCTTGAGGGAGGCGATTGGGACGAATCGGTTTATTCCCGGGCAGTGCTTCCGGAAGGCAGCGATTGGAATGAAGCCGTAAACGGGGAACCACCCGCTGATGCGGTGGGATTTGATGTGACCCCGCTTCTCAAGGGAAATCTTGATAAGGTAAGGGACAACGGCATCATGATGCGATTTTTTGATGAGCACCAAGATCCGTACACGCACCAGAATATCGCTTCCCAGGAGTCGGAAGATCCACTGGACTTCGCGCCGTATCTGGAAATCAGTACCCGGGATGATAATACCTGCCCCGCTGAAGTTATTTTCAGTGATAGCACAGACAAACAGGACGCGCTTAGAAGATTCCGTGATCACGTCCTTGCGAAGACAGAAGGGGGAAGGTACATAATGAGCATTTACTATCACTGTGCGCCACGTGTATCCTCTTTTCTTATGACAGATCCATATCTGAGGGCCGGTGCACGCACGTTAGCAGATGCCCTGTTGCCACTTGTGAAAATGCTTTTCTAAGATACCAGCCTTGGGCCGGTGACTCTCTCGGGAATAGTGATAGCCGGTAGGAGCGGCTTTAAGCCGCTAATGTATCGCGCATGAATGCGCTCCTACCTGAATTTCAAACATGTTTGGCTAATTTTATCAAGATGTGTCAGAAAACCCCGCAGCTCCGCCGCGGGGTAATTCACTTGACAGGGAGCATGATATCTTTTATAGTTTATCACCTTAAGTTGTTTAAACATAAAGAGAAATTTATTATATTTCATCGGTAAAGGAAAACTATGCGCGTATACATCGGCTTTGATGATACTGACGTCCTCGACGGACCTTATGGTACAGGTAAATTAGTCCGCCATTTTGAAGAAAGTCTTCCCGATGGGTGCGTCCTCTGGGGTGTTGTTCGCCAGCAGCTTTTAGTGGATGATCGCATACCCTATACCTCTCACAACAGCTCGGCCTGTGCGGTGATTGACATTGCTGAGCCGTCACTTGTGCCGCACCTCATAGCGAAAGCAATTGAGCACATTGAGCAGAAATCCAGTTTCGGGAGCGACCCCGGCCTCTGCGTTGCCGGAGAAGATGACCCGGCATTGCCCCGTTTAATTGAACTTGGGCGTTTATGTACTGCGAAGGTAATCACCCAGCAGGAAGTACGGGGGTCTGTAAACGGAACCCATGTTTCCGGTCACGGGGGCACCAATGACGGCATTATAGGTGCAGTTGCGGCAGTCGGCCTGACCGCTTCAGGATGGAGCGGCAGGTTTATCGAATATGGAAGGCTTCGGGAGTTTCCGGATCCGGTTGCCGTGTCTGAAATCAAGCGCTCCGGCATCCGGGTGGTTTCCCTGGACAGGGACACTATGCTGCCGGGTTGCGATGATGTGGTGCACACCAGGGGGTGGCTGCGGCCGCGTCTTTGGGGGTGCGTGCCTGTTCTTCCGGTTCGGCCGGCCGGCGTTAACAGGTGGGAAAGCATAGGGGAGAAAAACAGAAGCAAAAATTGAGAGGGAGGAAAGACTATGGCAGGAAAAATATTTTACCGCGAGCGCCGCAAGATTGGTAAAGAAGAAAAAAAGCCACGTTTTAAGATAGTTGCTGTAGCGGAAGTTGACCTCGGGATTTATGCAGAGCACCTTCGCAAGCAGGAACTGGAGCAAATCGCGCAGTCTATCGGCGCGGAACTGGTGTTGCTTAAACATGCAGGCAAGGGAGACGAGAAAGAAGTCGAGGTGTAGGACCGAAACGAGGTACGATACCGAATTTTTTGACCACCTGCGGATGTGGCAGGGTTGACGGTACTTTCATGCCCGGCAGATGGGTGAAAGCCGGGCGATGTTTTTATAAAGAGGAGTGATCCATGGCGCTGGTAAGAGAGCGTGACAGCCGACGCTTGCACGTCAAGAGTAAACTGATGGGGGAAAGCCTCGTGGGTAGGTCTTTTATTGAGAGCTTGAAGATTGCCCCCCAGAAACGGCTCTTCCCGGAGGTGAATATCTTAAAGATAGGCGGCCAGTCAATCTGCGACCGTGGCATTAAAGGCCATTCCTTCCATTGTTAAGGAGATTGTTGCCAACAAAAAGAAGCATAAGATGCTCATCACCACCGGAGGCGGTACTCGCAGCCGTCACATTTATGCCATCGGTCTTGAACTGGGCATGCCCACCGGAATCATTGCCAAATTCGGAAGCTCCATTTCCGAGCAGAATGCACTTTTGATTGCCACGCTCCTCAATCCCTGGGGTGGTATAAAAATCGGCCATGATGAAGTAGTAAAATTGCCCAGTTATTTTGCCCAGGGCTGTATCCCGGTTATGCACGGGATGCCGCCCTACGACTACTTTGCCATTCCTCCTGAAAAAGGACGGATTCCCGTTCATCGAACCGACGTCGGCACCCTGGTGCTGGCTGATCTCATAGGCGCGCGCAGCTGCATTTTTATCAAGGATGAAAAGGGATTGTACACTGATGATCCCAAGAAGCATCCCAGGAGCAAATTTATCCGTGAAATTAGTGCAGCGGAGCTCATCGCGAAAAACCTGGATGACCTGATCATAGAACGCCCCTGCCTGGAAATTCTTCAGAACAGCGAGGTCATCCATAAAATACAGATTATAAACGGCCTGGAGCGCGGCACAATTACCAGGGCGCTTAAAGGTCAGCTCGTTGGTACGATCATTCATAAAGCATGATTTTTCAAAGCAGCTGACGGTTTGATTGCAGATATAAACGCCCCGGTTGCCGGTTGTACGGGCAGCAGGGGCGGGACTTTAATTGGCTGATGGGACAATATCATTCAGGCCTGACGCAACTGAATCGTCGAAATGCTGATGATCATTAAATTTATGGTTTTTGGGCGTTCAGGAATGTGCTCCCAGGGTCGTGTATGGACTATCTTCTGGATGGCATAGTAACTGCGTTGCAACTGATTGTTACCCTCGATGCCGAGGTAACCCATTGCACGCTGGTTTCGCTTCAGGTTTCGGCGATCGCGATCCTGCTGGCATCCTTGGTGGGGCTGCCCTGCAGCTTCCTCATCGGCATGTATGATTTTAAAGGGAAGAAGACAGTCATTACGCTGTTTAACACGCTGATGGCAATTCCCACGGTGGTGATCGGTCTCTTCGTCTTTTCATTTATCTCGCGCCAGGGCCCTCTGGGTGTTTTGGGTCTGCTTTTTACGCCTGCAGCAATGGTTATCGGCCAGTTTCTTCTGGCTACACCGATTGTCGTTGCCCTCTCCTATGCCGCAATCCAGGGAATCGATCCCAGGGTGAAAATGACGGCACTAACCCTCGGTGCCCGTTCATACCAGGTCATCATTACCCTTTTGCTTGAGGCCCGATTTGCTATCATTGCCGCCGTAATTGCAGGTTTTGGGAGGGTCATCGGCGAGGTGGGCTCGGCAATGATGCTGGGCGGAAACATCAGGGGCTATACCAGGACGATAAGTACAGCCATTGCCCTGGAGACAAGCAAGGGAGAGTTCAGCCTTGGGCTGGCGCTGGGAATGATTCTTCTGACTGTGGCCCTTTCAGTAAATATCGCGTTGCGGTATCTGCAGCACAAATCAAAATAGGTCCGTAGAAAATGTCTCACCATGAACATCCCCTGATTGTGGTTAAAGACCTGGTTCACTGCTATAACAGCACCAGGGTACTTGATGTGCCACACCTTTCATTTTGCAGGGGGAAAATTTACGCGCTGCTGGGTCCGAACGGTTCAGGGAAAACCACCCTGCTCAACATCATGGGACTTTTATTAAGGCCGACATCCGGCATGGTATTGTACGAGGACACGGACCTGTTGAGCAATCCGGGTTTGATGAAGGATGTCCGTACCAGGATGACCACGGTACTGCAGAATCCGATCCTTTTCGATATGAACGTCGAGAATAATGTTGCCTATGGGTTGAAAATCCGGGGTATACCGCGGGAAGAGCGGAACAGAATCGTCAGAGAATGCCTGGCCATGGTAAAGCTTGACGGATTTCAGGAACGAAGGGCGAGGGAACTTTCCGGCGGAGAGGCACAGAGGGTGGCAATTGCCAGGGCGCTGGCAGTCAAGCCGCAGGCGCTGTTTCTTGACGAGTACACCGCAAATGTCGATGAAAAGAGTATCGAGGTTTTGGATGAGGTCGTTGTCAGGATCAGGAGGAGCAGCGATACAACCGTTTTCCTGGTGACCCATGATACGCGCCAGGCGCACAGGCTCGCGGACGAAGTAATCAGCCTTTTTGCGGGAAAGGTGGTCAGGTCAACCATGGAAAACCTTTTCAGGGGAACCATGGCAAGGATAAACGGCCTTTCCGTCTTTGATACCGGCAGGATTAAAATGGAGGTCGTCGCTGATAAACAGGGACAGGCGCATGCTGCAATCAATCCCCGGGATATCATTGTCTCACTGCAGCCGTTAAGCACAAGCGCCAGGAACTCGTTTCGCGGGACGATTACTGAAGTCCTCAGTGAAGGGGCCGCTGTCCGGTTGAGCGTCGATGCTGGTGAGGTATTGAAGGTGCTGATGACCAGGGCTTCCTTTCAGGAAATGAAGCTGGATGTGGGAACCATGGTCTATGTTACCTTCAAAAGCACTGCCGTAGAAATTTTATAGTTCCGGCTCACAGTGTCCCACAACTAATCTTTGACGCAACGCACGCAAAACCCGGACAGCAGGGGGCCGTGGCCTCTAAAAACGGTATTGCTGTTGTAGTTCAGATATCGTCCCCAGGCGCCGCGTTCCGGCATGACAGTATCCATCGTCGGTGTCCACCAAAAGCCTATCTCGCCAATAAAACCGAATCCCCCGGAGCCGAAACGATAGCCGCCCGGAAGACCTGTAAAACCGCTGAGATTGTTCGCACCGGCATTCGGCTCCTTCCACAAGCCTGTGCCTGCCTCCAGGGTGCCTTTGCTTTTCATTTTACCGCCGGCTTCCGATTCGCCGCCCAGATAGTCTGTTAACGCGGTCCATTCATCGTCGCTGGGGACGTGCCAATCTGCAGGGCATAGGTTGCGCGGATCTACCACGGCGTGCCAGTTGTACAGCTTGCCGTAAACGGCATCATATGCCTCATCATTGTCGTAATAACACCAGGCCCCTGTTGCCAAGGCGCTCCATTCGTCACTTTCAATGATATTGGGTATCGGGTCGCCATTGTCGTATGTGGTGGTTTTCAGGTTTTCTGCCATCCACTCCTGCTCACCTATAATCACAGTCCGGTAAACATTGCCGTCGACGTCACTCACTTCGCCGGTTTGCTGACAACCCGTGAGCTGACTGCAAAGCACTAGGGAGCATAGCAATAAAAGATATATTTTTTTCATGACAGTCCCCGGTTACATATTTTTCGAGAAAATCCATGCTGGTGAGTCGTTCTTTACATGAATATCGTTACAGCCGTTTGCTGCCGGTCATGTAAGAAAGCCGCTGAAACGCGTGATCATATCTCAGCGGCTTTCATTTACTTGCAATGATCCTCGGAACTTTTACAATAACATGTAAATGACCGGTATAACCGCCTCAAGCATCAACTTCAATGATAATTTTTGGGCAGGATTCTCTTCGCATTGCCGGATAAGCTCATCGCTCGTTTCATAGTACAGCTCGATCATGCTGATACCGGCAGCGCTGGCGGCCATTTTCACGTCACGGAACCGCCTCAGAATATCAAGCCGCGGGTCATCAGCGCCTAACAGATATGATGCAACGCAGGGCTCGGGATCGGGCGGTTCGGTTCCCTGGTATCCGGAAGCTATGGGGTACTTTCCCGTCTTAGCCGAAAAGGACTGAAAATCCTTTGCTGGAACCAGCTCGCTATATTCAGCAAAATCCTGAGGCAGGTCATAGACGGTTAGATCATGGTCTGCCTCGATATAAAAATGTTTGGAAAAAAACGTGCTGTAGTAAATCTGAAACTCCACGGCGCCGGGATTCTTAATGCCATAGGCTATGTGACTCCTGCCGGTATCACTGACCCAGGTCTCGGTTATTTCCCATGTCACTGTTGATTCGTCATTCATTATTACGGTCCAGGTGCCGATCCAGCCATCAACATACTCAGACTCAGCCCGCGCCAAAGGTATCAGCAGCACAAAGCAGAACATAACGCAGGTTGCACATAAAACAATTTTTTTCATCAAATCCTCCTTTCTTGCATTGTTATGTATCTCGTTGTTTGACTAAAGTGCACGGGTAATACAAGACGCTTAACCATCTGCCTTTCCGATCCAAACGTTTACCGGATCACCAGATCGATGCCGGCGGCAAGGGATTTGAGCATGATGCGTGCTGCTTTCTTTGCCAGCGGACTTTTCTCGAGCAGGGGCTCGGCTACAGAAGATGTTATGACATAGAGGTTGATCAGCCGTCGGCCGGGAGCGCTCTGTGCGAGAAACCTGTCACGGAAATCTCTCATTTTATCAGTATACAGATCGGTTTCCCCGAAGATGGATGAGACAATACAGGGGGAATCGGAAAGATCAAACCGCTGGATCCTGTGGTTAAATGTATCCGCAACATAGATGGTGCCGGATGAATCTGCCGCTACGCCGAAAGGCAGGTTGAAGGAACCGTTCCCGCTTCCCTCGGAGCCCCATTCGGAAATAAAATTGCCGGCAGTATCAAACTGCTGGATGCGATGATTAAATGTGTCCGCAACAAAAACATTGTCAGAGGCATCAACCGCTATCCCCGAAGGATACCAAAATTCACCGGGGCCGCTGCCCTTGACCCCCCAGTCGTCAATCAGAGCGCCGGTTGCATCAAACTTTTGTACCCGGTTATTATAGTAATCGGTTGCGAACACGTTTCCAGCGGAGTCAATGGCCAGATAGGTAGGCCTGAAGGAGAACATCCCTCCATTCTCATCCGGGGTATCTCCCCAGGCAAACATAAAATTTCCGGAGGCATCATACTTCAGAATGAGTGACTGCCAGGCATCCGCAACATAAACATTGCCGGCAGCATCGACAGCAACGCCTACCGGCTCACGAATAAATCCAGCGCCGAGCGCATTGTCAGGACCCCATGCTGCCAGATAATTTCCATCCGCGTCAAATTTCTGCATGCGGAAGTTTTCCGGATCCACGACATACACATTATCCTCAAAATCCACGGCGACATCTCCCGGGCTTCCGAATTTGCCCTCGTCCTTACCCGCAGAACCCCATGTCGTTATAAACCGCCCCCGCTTGTTAAACACCTGTATGCGGTCATTGCCGGTATCGGCAACATATATTTTCCCGGCGGAATCCACCGCAATGCCGCTTGGTCCTTTAAACTGGCCTTCTTCAGAACCTTCTTCTCCCCATGTGACTCCTATATTGGTTTGAGACGGCAGTGGGGTCCTGACTGGGTCACGATCATCCTCATCGCCGGCTGAGGTAATACCATAATAGGTAAAAAGGCTAACCACGATGGTAAAAATCAATTTTCTCATAATTATCCCGGTGACAGTTGCTTTTGATTGCACGCTCTATTCAGAATAACCCTGCAATTATGTGAAAAGGTGTGACAGCTATTTGAGAAGACCGGCGATGCCCTCGGTCCATGATCTCACAATCTCAAAATTGCGAAGATCTCCTGCTTCTTCAAAGCCGGTCAATTTTAGATTTATAATTTCAACCGGAAATATTTCCTGAAAAAAGTATTTACCGGGTATCAGACCGATTGGTTCTAAAACCTGTATTTCGGGATATTTTTTAAGCACGGATGCATTGACCAGGCGGGCAAGATTTTCTTCAACCATGCCGGTCTCTTTATTGACAGAGGTTGAGACCGCAAAGACCGCTACATCTTTAGCCGCCAGCACAGTTTTGTGGCGTTCTAAAAAGCTTAAGGCCCCGGGAAGGAAAGTCGCATAGTACATTGGACTTCCAAGCACTATTGCGTCATATGGCGATATATCGTCAATATTCAATGCAGCTCTGATATCCACCTGAAAACCATTCTCACACAGGACATCACCCACCTTCTCAGCGATCAAGGCTGTGGACCCGTGTTTCGAATCGTATGCGACAAGAACCTTTTTGCCGCTGATGTTATCGCTACCGCACGATTTCTCGAATAAGACAGCGCTTCCCGCAACCGAAGATGTCCAGACAGCCGTCAGCATAAACATGAAAATGATGCTAATAATAATCCTATGTTTCGTATGTGGTTTGCTAACCAATTGTGGTAATGTTTTTATCATGTTTCCACCATCCTTGTGCTGGAACAATATTTAAATGTATCATCAAAAGTAATAAATGTTTTAAACTAACAGGCTGTTGAAAAACACCCATCTGATTTGTGGCTCAAGGGGGAGGGCTTTTGACGCCACAACAATGTGTCTATACGCTTACGGCACGACCCGGTGCCTTCGACGTGAACCGAAAGCAGGCAGCTTTCCAGAGTCTTCGATACGGCTGGTGCCATGCGGGTCTGTCGGACAAAGTTAGAGAGATGCTGCCGTTCTACAGGTTCAGAATAATTTTGTTGTGGCTAAAAAGCCCTCCCCCTTGAGCCTTTGACAGCCTGGGGAAAACTGCTTTTTCAACAACCTGCTAGTGACCACGTTACCGGTGCATAGCAAATATGTAATCAAAAACTACAGTTCTTTCTGTTAAAAGTCAATATATTACTGTCATAGCATATGGGAAGATTATTAAGTGAAAGGGCACAGAAAATAGGCAGGGCAACACTTTTCCTTGCCAAGAGTATCAATACTGGTATAAATAGAGTAAGCATATGAGGAAAAATGTTGTAGTGAGGGCAATTTTTAGAGACTTTGCATGTTGGATTTTATGTATCCAGCGGATGTGTTGTCTGGAGAAAGGAAAGCGTGCCAATGAAAAAAGGATCGCAACATAACGATTATTTTCGGCAGGAGCAGGAAGGAAATGATGTAATAGCTCTCATCAAAAGGATGCAGCAGCAGCTGGCATTTCTGGAAAAAAAGATTGATCTCCTGATCAGCCAGTCGCAGTCACGGCCTTCCGGTGAGAGGCATTTTTCAAAACCGTTCGGTTCCGCCGGATCTTCAAGGCACCATGCGGCGCGCGAGCATGATGGTAATTATGGAGAAAGTCGCGCGGATCGGGAGCGACATTTTGGGAAAAGGCCGGGGGAAGACAACCGTGATTTTCGCCGTCACCGCCGCGATTATGATAGTCCCCGCGAAAGTGACAGAGGCCCGGGACATCATTTTGAGGACCGTCATGGCGGTGACAAGGGAAAATTCAAGCACAAAGGCGGTTCATTCTATGACCGGCGAAAGGTCCGAAAGTGAAGTCCTGCCCGCTCTCCATTGATAGCCCCGTGTATTAATTTCATTTTGCAAATCTTCAATCTTCCACCCTGCCGCACATACAGGCTGTATGCACATCATGTGGAGAAAAACAGCTGTAATAAGTAACATGCCCGGCACACACAATTTTTTATTCATATACCACCCCTCTTGAAAGTTAATAAATCAGGCTTGAATGAATATGATAGTATGTGCTGCATAAAAAATCCCACTCCGTCACATAGTTTACTCTGTGCAGAAATGGGAAATGATAAAAATCGGCTTGCGAAGGGTATCCACCCCTTACAATTACATGCACAACCATCAAATCATAGTTCGTAAACAATGGCAAGTTTTTTCAGATAACCTCTTCTTTGTTGATGGATGAGCCGGTCAGCACCCTTTGGTTGCAGGACAGCAGGTACTCGCGGTATCAAACACCGCTCAGACGGAAGCTTCAGGTGAAAAGTCCGATAACATAGCGATTCATCTTTGCCCCGATGCCAGAGTAAATAAAAATGCCGATCAGGGCTCCCACTGCCAGGACAACCAGCCACTTCTGTGCGGTGGTGAAGGCGCTACTGCGCAACAGGGCGTAAATACCAAGGGGCGGAAACGCCTGCAGTGAGAAGATCACCTTAGTGCGGTTGTTGTACCATTTTTCTTTTTCCGGTTTTTCCACGCTCTCTCCTTAGTGTTGCGTATGCTGCAGACCAGTATAATTCCAAGATTTATATAGCAATTTATAACGGATATTCGAATGACGACCTGGATAAAAGGCGTGAAACGAGGAACTGTGTCAATGTCTCAATGCACGTTTTCCTGCCGGCAGGTAGATCAATTGCTATTATCCCTTAGGTTACATTTAAACAAAGTCAACAGGCGAAAGCAAGTACTTTCTGGGCAGTTAGTGCCTTCTTCTTTACCCATCGGGAGTTGTATACGATAGGGATGTACATGATAATCAGGCATAAGTCCTTTCAACAATATAGTATCAACACCTGTATTTATCCTCATTTTTTCATGTGCCGAGCATTGTGCCGGCAACCAAGTAACAGTGTCGTTTGTGGGGGTGCTGTCATGAGAAAAGTTATGGAGAGGTCCATGCAACTGCCGTCTGTCAGAATTTCGGTAATGCTCATAATCCTCTCGGTTGAAATTATGTCCTGCTCAGCGTTCCTGAAATCAGGAAAAGCGAATGGGGACATATCGTCAGTTGCGGCACCACAACAGCAACCGGGGGATAAAGAGAAAGACAGGTATTGTGAAATGACTGTCTGTATCAATGAAATAAAAGACGAATGTGAAATGAAAATCGGAATAATGAAAAACCATGACGCAACAGTGAAAACCAAAAATGGTGCCGATTATATTCTCAAGGTAGATATGGCCATGGCGATTGAGTTTTTAAAAGACTGGATTATGAAAGACTCTTTGACGCTTTACAGATTGGGGGGCGGCGATAAGTTGTTGTACAGAACATATGCGGAAGAAAGCAGCGAGTATTATGCACGACACTACAGCAGTCTCTTGAGAGTAATGAGAAAAATAAATGTTGATGAACAGGCCCCGGGATATAAATTTACCTTCAGGCAGATCTTTCAGGCAGCTGAATCGATGCTGCAAAAGGATAAGGCTCAGCTGGGTCAGGAAACGCTCATGGTGAAAAGGCGGACATTCCCGGAATCACCCGTGGAGCCATTCTTTGTATCTCCCCTAAAGCAGATGGAGCTTTATTAGCGATTGATGCCACATATCAGCATGCTGAAGTGACTGATTGGAGATAAGACGTGTGTAACAAGGGGGGGTAAAAAGGCAGGTCCCATCAGGGAGACCTGCCTTTTTAGCGTACGATTCAGAATGAAAAGAATTTTATAACAATACAATCATTGGCGGGAGAACGACTCCAACCGCATCAGAGTAACTTGCAATCAAAGTTTCGACTCTCAAAATCCTCATAAAAGCAGTTATAAAAAGCAAGACGTCAAGTACCAGCCCCACCATGATTGACGCTTGGTCTGTTAGATCTCTTATTTTTCTTGCAGTCGATGTAAGTGGCTTGAGTAATCTTGCTGCGATGTCGTCATAAGCTAAATGTATTTTGAGATACTCAATTGGCTGAATTGATGTAACTCTCATGGCAATTCCTCCTTTCTTCAACTCTCCATCCATCTGCAATCACAGGTTTACTTTTGGATTACTGGTTTGTGATCCGGGATTTCTGGAAGAGCAATTATAAAATCGGAATCCCAATCTTTAGCAGATAACGTTACACTGCGTTACTCAATAACACCTCCTTTCATGCATTCGCTGCATCAGTTTTTTACTATGGTTAACAAGGAGCTAAAATTATAAAACTATTTATAGTTAATACAAGGATAAATTTTCAGGTATTTTTATCATATACTATAATTGGTATAACAAACTGAACACACATCCGCATATGGTAGAGGTTGGCGAAAGAAAAGTGATCGTTTGGTTGCGCCGAATGAATTAAATTTAAAAAAGATGCTGCTAGGTGCACAAACGAAAACTCAAGAAGATGAATTTTTGTGAAAACGTGAGGTTTGGCATGGTGCTTATAGATCCTCAAATAAACTGCCGGCTCTCAGGAGATTTTAGGACACAGCAACATCATTATGACACAGCGGTATGCTCACTTTTCCGAGCAGTCAAATGTTGACACGATGTGCCTGCTCGACGCGTGTTGCTGTTTCATCATTACCAAATCCGTAAGATTAACAGTTTGATCACCATTGCAGTCAGCGTGGCACTCGCAGGCGTCATCACAGTTGTTGCCTTTGGGTGGGAGAGAATGTTGTGATCTTCTGTATTAATCAAAGACAGTTCCAAGATCCTCCACAAAAGCTTGCCAATTATATCCTATATAAGATTTGGATAGCCAACCTTCAAAGGCGATAAAGCGACCATCGTATGACAAAGACGGGTGCATGGTTTCATCTGTTTCTGCACAGAGACCCATACGAAACAGATCAAAACAAATTTCAATGCGAAATCCGGGAGAATCAACAGCAACACGTTTGGTAATACCTGTTTGTCGGTCTTGTATGAATAGGTTAGCGTCATGGCGATCCCAAAGAAATGGGGGGGGAAGGTTCAAAGTATAACCGCGATGAAATGCAACAAATCTACCATCACCTGAAATTGCAAGAGAGTGGGTCGCAGCCTCCCCCGTCTTAGCCAGTGGATCATTAAACTCGGCATCAACACGAATGGTTGTTCTGCATCCCGTGCACTGCTCGTCAAAAACGCCATTCGCGTCTGCATCACGATCGTGGATGAATACAGCAGAATTTATATCTCTCAACCGACCATCGAGCTTCTCATCAGAACTAATAAATGCGATAATGCGTCCATTTGCTGAGAGGGCGGTTTCGTGACTTACACCACCTTCAGACTGACTGCCATCAGAATTTACATTTACTCGCGTGGTTATCTTGGTTAAGCGATCGTAAACAAAGATATCGCTTGCCTCATTTGTATCGTTAGGGACAAGATTAGTTGCAAAACTCCAAAAGGCAACATAACGACCATCAGCGGTAATTTTTGGATAGTCGCTCTTGTTATTCCCGTGCAGGCCCTCGGAACCAATACTCACAAGCGCTGTCTCTCTCGTTTCCCTATCATGAAGAAAGACATCAGCAGTCTCATTGGTATCATTTAACACAAGATCAGCACTATAGCTTGCAAAGGCAACGAAACGCCCATCATCCGAGACTGATGGAGATTCACCTCCCAAATCTGCCCGGTTTCCTTCTGAGTTTTTACTGACTAACTCGGTTATTCCAGTTTGGAGATCATGGACGTAAATGCCATAGGTATAAAACGGGTTTGTTGCATCAGCTGTAAGGTTAGTACTACGACTTGAAAAAGCGACGAAACGACCATTACCAGAGATGGACGGTGATTCACTGCTTCCATCTCCCTCAGACCCGTCAGAGGCAACACTAACCCGAGTGGTCTCGCCGCTTGTGAGATCATGGACAAACACATCAGCCTTGCCATTTTCATCATACGGAACCAGATTGTCATTATAATAGCCAAATGCAACCTTAAGGCCATCACCAGAAATCGATGGATAGAATTCTCCGCCGTACGCAAGATTAGCGCCCGATGAATCTACACTAACGACAGTGGTTCTTCCATCATCTATATTTCCATCAAATTCGGGAGGTGTGTATTGGCATCCCATCTCTAGACCCGATAAAATTAAGACGAGGATTCCTAATACACTGCGCATACTTCTAAACAAACAAACCCAGCACAACATGATGATATCTCACTTATTTGCCTTGAAAAGGGTGTGGACAATAGCATCAGCATAGTTAGCGGCTAGAAAAACTGTGCAATCAGACCAATAATGGCAGATCGTTTCATGACTCCCCCCTTTTTACATATGGCAAGTTTATTAATACCTAAAAAATCCCCACCCATTCTCAAATCACATATGACCCCAAGAACACGGTGAGGATTGCATAGGTTAAATCTCATTGACCCCTCCTTATAGCACACGGCCTATACCACTTTTATACCAGAGTCCCAAAATCTGTCCAATAAAAAAACTCCCCACCAGTGTGTGGCTGATGGGGATATGAGAAAGAAGAGGCGTGGATCAAGTCCCTCTAAACGGCCCAAAGGATACCAAGGCTCAGGATGCAGAGGTGATAGAGGATGGGCAGAAGTATCTGCCAGAGGGAGAGGGGTAATAAAGGCAGGAGCTTTTGACCCCTGCCCTGATTGCATCCCCTTCGATTAGGGGGCATATCAACGGTTTTAAATACTCCCCCCAAACCCCTATCGAATTCAGCATTAATTGAAATCGATACCCACCTGTGGGGCTACAAAGCCAGTGTGTGTGACCGCCGCTTTGAAGGATCGTCCATCTTCCAACAACCCTTTCGCTACAAACTGCAACAGGTATCCGCTACCTAGAGGAGTAAAATTCTTATCAACCTCCGTGTAGAAGCTAGCAAGTCCAGTAATCAGCGAACTCATTCCCTCTAACTCAGAGATAGTCAAGATGTCGTCGGCTATTGCATCCTGCAGTTCAGGCCAGCCCACAAACCACACTGGCACCGCGCCTAGTCCGTGGATCTTGAATTGAATGGGTGCAAGGTCTATTCCCGGCCCATTTTCCCAAATCGAGAAGCCATCTATGGTGACTGGCATGCACTCATAAACTCTGGGGAGGTCGAAGTAATCGAAAAGGTTGAAGTCCGTGGGTATGCACTCCGGTGGACGGTAGAACACGATCACAGCCAACTCATCGGTGTGGAAAATCAAACCGTCGTTTATCTGTGAATAAACCGGCATAAGCTCCATGCCTTCGATACGGACGGCGGTATCGGCGTTCGGCGCCGGAAACAGTAGCAAGCTCATGGCTACGAGGAACACGAAAACACCTCTCCAACTGTGGGAATGGAAGAAGTTCTCATTGTGTACCTCCAAGTGCGAAAAGAACAAATTATGATTATACATGATTCTCTCCTTTCAGTACGTTAGTTATTTGGTTTCAAAAGACCTATTACCAAGATACTTGCGATTTTATAGCCTCATATGGCATCACCCCCTCGCTCACAACTGATATATTTGCCTTGTTTTTTTAACAGCCTATCTAGCCTTTTGTAATTCCTTCTTTTCTTGCAATAAAAAACCATCATAAGGCTATACACCTGTAGCTTTATGATGGTTAGAAATTCATTGCTGTGGAGGAAAATGACATCGTGCCTCTTCACGGCTTCTTCCACGAAATGAATTTAAATTCTTTGTCTTTTATTGCGTAGATAATATCATTAAAACAATAGAACTGTGGCTTTCCGTCCCTAGATTACTCGGGGTTTGGCTTTATCGTTGCATGTTAATTCTTTATAAACACAAAATCAGAAAAATGCAATCGGGGGAACCCTGATTTTTAGCTTCGAAAAACCCGATTTTTACCTACCAGCAATAAAAAAGCCCCCCAGCCTACAAGTGGCCAAGGCGGGCTATTGCAAAGGGAACATGCCCTCCTTATTAGGGGCAGATAATCAATCATTGCCCCCCACGCACTGGCCAGACGTAATTGTGGAGATTCTTAAGGTTGGGGTACACGTCGCCATTGTATATGCGCATGCGCCATGCGATGGCGGGGCTGTAGTTGCCAGAAGTTGAGGACCAGTATGCGAAGGAGCCGTGCTGCACGTTATTAAATGGGTCACCATCTGACCATTGTCCTGTACCTGCAGTATTAGATAGGGCAGGGTCAATGCGCGGCGGCAGTATCAAGGGTCTGCAGGAGCTATTAGGTCACTCGAACATTATCATGACGCAGCGGTATTCACACATTTCCGAGCAATCGAAAAAAAACATGGTTTGCCTGCTTGACGAGCCGGACGTGGAAATCAGTAAGCACAAAATAGGCACAGTCGAAGAAAACAGGCACCTGCAAATATCTGCAAGTGCCTGAAATATGTGGTGAGCCGCGCGGGGATCGAACCCACGACCTACGGATTAAAAGTCCGTTGCTCTACCAGCTGAGCTAGCGGCTCACATCAATAGCTGCAAGATGAAGAAAACTTTTTAGAAAACGTGCAACTCTTATAGCCCCTTTGGGCGGGTTTGTCAACAAAATGCCGATGCGCACCTAGGAGTCGGAAGGGATCCCCTTGCTTTTTCCCGTCCAGCAGTAAGTGCACACCTTCTCCTGCGGCAGCCCGATTGCCTTGATCATTTTGTTGAGCTGCTGGTAGCGCAGGGAAGTCACGCCGATCTTCCTCCCGATGGCATCGACCATTGCGGCATATCGCTCGGATGAATCGTCAGCGTATTGTTCAAGCGCTGTTTTGGGACCCTCTCCTTCCATTTCGATGATGGCTTTTCGCGCGGCGAGATCAAGTTCGGATCGGAAGCGGGAAAAGTTGAGAAATTTGCAGCCGAAGATCAGGGGAGGGCAGGCGGGTCGCAAATGGATCTCACGCGCCCCGTATTCGTACAGCCGCTCCAGGGTTACCCTGAGCTGGGTTCCCCGGACAATGGAGTCATCGCAGAAGAGCAACCGTTTGCCTTCGGTCAGCTCTTTTATGGGGATCAATTTCATCTTGGCTATCAGGTCACGGGTATACTGCTGCTGGGGCATGAAGCTTCTGGGCCAGGTGGGCGTGTATTTGACGAAAGGGCGGGAATAGCGTAAACGCGACTTGGCGGCAAACCCCAGGGCGTGGGCAATGCCCGAGTCGGGAATGCCGGATACGGAGTCTACCTCGACCGTCTCATCCTCGGCAAGTGCTGCGCCGCAGCGGTAGCGGGTGGCCTCGACGTTGATGCCCTCATAACTGGAGGCGGGGTAGCCGTAATAGATCCACAGGAAACAGCAGATGTGCAGGTCATTATTGGGCGGGTTTTTTTGCTCGATGCCGTCAGGGGTGAGCAGCACCGCTTCACCCGGACCCAGGTCCCGTTCGACGGTATACCCGAGATTCGGCAGTGCGGAAGTCTCCATGGTGACGGCAAAGCCGTCCTCATTCCTTCCGATGATGACCGGGGTTCTCCCGTAGCGGTCGCGGGCGGCATAAATCCCCTTTTGGGTGAGCAGAAGCAGCGAGCAGGATCCCTGGATCTGTTCCTGCACGTTTTTTATTCCCTGCTCAAAACTTTCCTCCTGGTCTATAAGGGTTGCTATCAGTTCAGTGGGATTGATTTCGTTGCCGCTCATCTCCGAAAAATGGATGCCCCGTTTCCGGAAGGCCTGCTGGGCCAGGGCAGCAGCGTTTTTAACCACGCCCACCGTAACCATCGCATAGCGCCCGAGGTGTGAGCCGATGATGAGGGGCTGGTCCTCGTAATCGCTGATGACCCCGATTCCGCACCTTCCGTGCATGGTGGTTATGTCATATTCGAACTTGCTCCTGAAGGGCGAGTTGCTGATGTCATGAATGAACCTGGTGAACCGGCCGTCGTTAATTGTGGCCAGGCCGCCGCGGCGGGTGCCGAGATGAGAATGATAGTCAGTTCCGTAAAAAAGGTCTGAAATACAGTCCTGCTTTGAGACAACACCAAAGAATCCGCCCACGGCTGCTCCTGAATGGTTTGCGGTTAACGGTTAATGAAAGTCCGCATGATAGCGCTGCAGCGATTTAACATCAATCGGGCTGTTACTGCATGCCTCAATGCCCTGGCGGCAGCCAGGGCTGCCGCGATAGTAGTCACATACGGGACCCTGTACCTGATGGCCGCCTTGCGGATATATGAATCATCGGCCTTGCTGGCCTTGCCGCGCGGGGTATTGATCACGATCTGAATTTCCCCGTTTTTAACGCAGGTCCGCGATGTGGGGGCGGCTCTCATGCATTTTGTTAACATGCTGAGAGGAAATTCCGTGTTGCGGCAAGTGCATCTCTCGTCCCGCCCGTGGCCAGGATGGCAAAGCCGAGGCTTTGGAAACGGCGAGCCACATCAATTACCGCGGCCTTGTCTTTGTCGGCAACCGTGATCAGCACTGTGCCGGCAAGGGGCAAGACGGCTCTGGGCCGCGTCCTGCGCCTTGAAGTAGGCCATGCCGAATGAAGAGGCCATGCCCAGGACCTCCCCGGTCGATCTCATCTCCGGTCCTAGAACCGGGTCCACCTCGGGATAGAAATAGAAAGGCAAAACGGCCTCCTTGACCCCGTAGTGTGAAAGGGGTCTCGATTTTCAGGTTCAGCTCCTTGATCTTTTTGCCCAGCATGAGCTGTGTGGCGATGCGGGCCATGGAGATGCCGCAGACCTTGCTTACCAGGGGTACGGTCCTGCTCGCCCGCGGGTTGGCCTCAAGGATGTAGACCATGTCCCGGTAAATGGCGTACTGTATGTTCATCAGGCCGACTACATGCAGCTCCAGGGCAATGGTGCGGGTGTACTCGATGATGGTATCGATGTGCTTGGCGGGAATGGTGATGGGAGGGATGACGCAGGCGGAATCACCCGAGTGAATGCCCGCCTCTTCGATATGCTCCATGACCGCTGGAACAAACACCTCGACGCCGTCGGCGATGGCATCGGCCTCCGCCTCGATGGCGTTGTCCAGAAACTTGTCTATGAGAATGGGGCGCTCGGGCGAAACATCCACCGCCGCCTTCACGTAGCGCCTGAGCATAGCCTCATCGTGCACGATCTCCATGGCCCGACCACCCAGCACGAAGGACGGCCGCACCATGAGCGGGTAGCCGATCCGGCCGGCAATGTCCATCGCCTGGTCAAGGGTGCTGGCCATGCCGCTTTCCGGCTGGGGAATCTTCAGCTTCTGCATCTTCTGGCGGAAGCGGTCGCGGTCCTCGGCCAGCCCGATGGTGTCAACCGAGGTGCCGATGATGTTCACCCCCGCCTCCTCGAGCTCGGCCGCGATGTTAAGCGGCGTCTGGCCGCCGAACTGGCAGATGATGCCCACGGGTTTTTCCTTCTCATAAATGCTGAGCACGTCTTCGACCGTCAGGGGCTCGAAATATAATTTGTCAGAGGTGTCGTAGTCTGTGGATACCGTTTCGGGATTGCAGTTGACCATGATGGACTCGATGCCCGACATCACGCAGGGCGAACGCGGCATGCACGCAGCAGTAGTCGAACTCGATTCCCTGGCCGATGCGGTTCGGCCCTCCGCCGAGCACCATCACCTTGCGGTTGGGGGAAACCGTGGTAACATCGGGGGCATTGTAGGTGGAATAGTAGTAGGCGGCGTTTTCGACGCCGCTCACCGGCACCGGGTGCCAGCCCTCAACCACGCCCAGCTTTGATGCGCCGGGCGCGGATCTCCTTCTCCGGAATGTTCAGCAGCTGCGGAGAGGTAGCGGTCCGCAAAACCGTCCTTTTTGGCCTGCACCAGCAGGGCGTCGGGAAGCTCTTTCCCCTTGAAGGAAAGCAGCTTCTCTTCCAGCTCCACCAGCTCCTGCATCTGCTTGATGAACCAGGTCTTGATGTGGGTTTTTTCAAAAAGCGCCTCCGGGGAGGCGCCCTTGCGCAGGGCCTCATACATGATGAACTGGCGCTCGCTTGAAGGTTCATTGAGCAGGGCCATGCAACTCTTCGAGCGATCGTCGTGTGGTAATCGCTTGGCGAAACCGAGGCCGTAGCGGCCGTCCTCAAGCGAGCGGATGGCCTTCTGAAATGCCTCCTTGTAAGTCTTGCCGATGCTCATCACCTCGCCCACCGCCTTCATCTGCGTGCCCAGCTTGTCCTCCAGCCCCGCAAATTTCTCAAAGGCCCAGCGGGAGAACTTGACTACCACGTAGTCGCCCGAGGGGGTGTATTTTTCCAGGGTAGCCGTCGCGCCAGTAGGGGATTTCATCCAGCGTCAGACCCCCGGCTAACAGTGATGAGACGTAGGCAATGGGAAAGCCGGTTGCCTTGGAGGCCAGCGCGGATGATCTGGAGGTGCGGGGGTTGATCTCAATGATCACCACCCGGCCTGTCTTTGGATCGTGGGCGAACTGAATGTTGGTGCCGCCGATAACGCCGATGGATTCCACCACATCATAGGAATACTTCTGCAGCCGCTTCTGCATATCGGGCGCGATGGTGAGCATGGGCGCGGTGCAGTAGCTGTCGCCGGTATGAACGCCCATGGCATCAACGTTCTCGATGAAGCACACGGTGATCATCTGGTTCTTGGAGTCGCGCACTACCTCCAGCTCCAGCTCCTCCCAGCCGAGCACCGATTCCTCAACCAGGATCTGGCCGACCAGGCTGGCCTGCAGTCCCCGCGCGGCGATGGTCGCGGAACTCCTCCATGTTATACACCAGGCCGCCTCCGGTTCCGCCCATGGTGTAGGCCGGGCGGATGACGCAGGGCAGCCCGATATCGGCCACTATTTTTTCAGCCTCCTCCATGGTGTTGGCGACTCCGCTTCGGGGCATGTCAATCCCGAGCTTGTTCATGGTGTCCTTAAAGGCCTGGCGGTCCTCCCCGCGCTTGATGGCATCCACCTGGACCCCGATGACCTTGACCCCGTATTTGTCCAGCACGCCGGCGCGGGCAAGCTCCGAGGAGAGATTGAGCCCCGACTGGCCGCCAAGATTGGGAAGCAGGGCATCCGGCCGCTCCTTTTCTATAATCTTGGTCATGGATTCGACGGTGAGCGGTTCCAGGTAGGTAGTATCCGCCATCCCCGGATCGGTCATGATGGTCGCGGGGTTGGAGTTGGCAAGAACAATCTCGTAGCCGAGGCTGCGCAGGGCCTTGCAGGCCTGGGTCCCTGAATAGTCAAACTCGCATGCCTGTCCGATGACGATGGGACCGGAACCGATGATCATCACCTTGCGAATGTCAGTGCGTTTTGGCATGGTACCTCCTTGTTACCTTCCAGAAGAAACAAGCGCTTTCATTTGTATACGGCGAGGTAACCTACCATAAAAATATTTTAATGCAACAATATTATGGGTGGCGCACAATAATTTGCGCGGCGACCGGCAGGCACACTGCAGAGGTACAACAGGCGTGTGTCGTGAGTCGGAAAGGAGAGAAAAGCCGGGGCGGCTGCCGGGGGCCGGGATCGCGCTGGACCGAAGCGCGGCAGCGCTTTCCCGGTTCGGCCCGGCGGTCATTTTTTAAGCAGGCGCGCCACCCGTTTGAGAAGAAAATTGGGGTCGACCGGCTTGTCAATGTACTCGTCGGCATGGGGTGAGCCGGAGGCCGACTCGGCATCGGGAAATATGAGGGAGCTGCTTTCTATGCTGGTCAGTACAATAACCGGTATGGAAGCGGTGGAGGGGGATTTCTTTAAATCAGCGCAGGCAACAAATCCGTCCTTTTCCGGCATCATCACGTCAAGAATGATAAGATCGGGAGCTTCGCTGCAGGCTTTTTCCAGGCCCTCTGTGCCGTTATAGGCGTGTACGACATCATAGCCTGCCGCTTCCAGCGCCATTCTGACCATCTTGACTTCCCCGGGCTGGTCATCGATTATCAGGATTTTGGCCTTTCCGTCTGACATACGCTCCTCCTTCGGTTAGCTTATTTTTTGTGAGTCGTACTCGCACCATTCCCAGAGATCATCCTTGAGCGCTTCATAGCGCTCCCGCACGTCCTCGTAAGTGCGGGCATTTTCAAGGGCATTCGTCACCTGCCCCATGAAGCCGTTGAGCAGATCCAGCTCACTGCCGGTAAACTCCCGTGCCTCCCTGCTGCTTTGCCTCCTGGTAGAGCCGCGCGTTGAGCAGGGCGATTCCGGCCTGCTCGGCCAGCTTCTGGAGCAGGTCCGATTCCTTTTCATCAAAGAGGTGCAGGTCATCCGTGTAGGCCCTGAGCACCCCGATGACCGTGTTTTTCACCTTGAGGGGAATGGTAAGCATGGAAACGATGCCTTCGCTGCGCGCCTCGGCCTGATTGGAGATGCGGCCGTCAGTGCGGGCGTCCTGAATGTATGCGGTCCTGCCCTCAAAGGCCTCCTGCATGGAGTCGTCCACATCCAGGGAGATTCGCTCCAGGTAGGTGTCGCTGAGGCCGGAGCTGACCTTGATTTTGAGCGTATTGTGCTCCTCATTAAGCAGGTGCACGCTGCAGGCCTTGAGCTTCAACAGGCTGACCACGCTTTTCGCGATCAGGGTCAGCACCTCGTTCAGGTTGAGCGATGAGCTGATGGCGGCGGCGGCGTCCCGGTAGGCCTTCTCCAGGTGCTTGGTTTCCAGGAGCAGTTTTTTCTTCTCCAGCGCCTTGGAAACCACGGACATTAATTCGTCGGGCGTGAACGGCTTGGGCAGGTAATCGAAGGCGCCCAGCTTCATGGCCTCCACCGCCGTTTCGGCCGTCGAGTAGCCGGTAATCATGATGATGCCGATGTCGGGATCATCATGCTTGATTTTCTTTAAAGCCTCCATGCCGCTGATGCCGGGCATTTTAAGGTCGGTGATCACCAGGTCGAAGGATGATTCCGAAAGCTTTCCCAGGCCCTCCTGGGCGGTGTAGGCGCTTTCAACCGCGTATCCCTCGGGAGAGAGAATGCGCCTGCAGCTCTCCTGCACAATGCTTTCATCATCGATGACGAGTATTGATGCTTTTCGTTCGCTCATGGCCGCGTCCTCCCCTGCAGATACGAAACCCTCTCAGGAACCCTGAATCGGGGCTTCCCGGGATGCAATCGGCAGCGTGATGATAAAGGTGGTCCCCTTGCCCACGGTGCTTTCCACCGCGATATCACCCCCGTGCTTCTGGATGATGCCGTAGCTTATGGCAAGCCCCAGCCCGGTTCCCTTTTGCGGGTCCTTAGTGGTGAAGAAGGGGTCAAATATTTTCGTCAGATGCTCGGGCGCAATTCCGGCGCCGGTGTCGGCGATGTGCACCTCTATCTGGCCGTCCTCACGGCTGATCATGCTGGTGATTGAAAGCGTGCCTTCGCCGTTCATGGCCTCCGCCGCATTGAGGGCAATGTTCATAAAAACCTGCTGGATCTGATTGTCGTCGATCCAGATGTCGGGGAGCTGCCCGCCCAGCCGCTTGTCGATGCGGATGTTATGGAAAAGCCACTGGCGCTCCAGGATGGCGAGCATGCGATTGATAACCGTATTAATGCTGCAGAACTGCTGCTGCGGCGATGTCTCGCGGGAAAAGTCAAGGATGCCCTTTATAATTTCCTTGCAGCGCGTGGTTTCCCTGATGATGATGTCCAGATCGCTTCGCACCGCCTCGTCGGTTGCGGTTTTGCGCAGCAGGTGGGAGAAGGTCATGATCCCGGTCAGGGGGTTGTTAAGCTCATGGGCAACCCCGGCGGCGAGCTGGCCCAGCGAGGAAAGCTTTTCGGTCTGAATGAGCTTTGCCTGTGCGGTCCGGAGGTTGCGGTTGGCCCTTTCAAGATCCTCGCTTCTGCGCAGCAGCTCCTCCTTGGAGGCGCTCAGCGCCCGGGTCATTTTATTAAACGCCGTGGCGAGCCTGCCCAGCTCGTCTTGCGATTGGACCGGGACTTCGTACAGGAGATCCCCCTGGGCGATCTTTTCCGTGGCCGTGCCCAGGGTTGCCAGCGGCCGGGTGATGCGCGAGGTGACAAACACCACGGTCAACAGGGCCATGACAATCCCCAACAGGGCGACCGCGAAGAAGCCGGCCACCAGCTCGTTTCTTTTGTCGGTAAAGGGCGCCTCCAGGATGCCGACGGAAAGCATGCCGATGATTTCGTCACGGATATTCTTTATGGGCTCGTAGGCACTGATATAATTGACGTTCACAACGTAGGCGCGCCCCAGGAACGGCTGGCCGTTTTCCAGCACCTTTTCGTACACATCGCTGAAAGCCCTGGTGCCGATGGCGCGCAGCCCCTCGGCGGTCTTGACATTGGTGGAAATCCTCACATCCCACTGGAAGATGGTGGCATAGCCGATCTCCTTCCCCTGGTACTTGATACCCCTGTAGACGATGTCCTTCATCCGATCGACAATGGTGTAGTCACGGTTTAAAAGGTGGGCGCCATAAAGAATTCCCAGCGTTTTCTTGTCGCTGTCGAAGACCGGTGCGGCTGCCTTGAACACCATCCCCGCGGTCTCATTGTCTTTCACCCGGGGCTTTTCCTTCGAGGTGGGGATGAAGACCATAAACGCCTTGTCCACCAGCTCCGTTCCCTCCCGGGCAAGCTCTTCCTGGGATATGATCTCTGTTCCGGAGACCAGGCGCTTCTCCTTCAGGGCAACGGCTACTATTTCATCATTGGACTGATCATCGCCGAAGAAATACGGCTCGCGGGTGCGCAGCAGCACCTTGCCGCTTCCGTCGGTGAGGGTGAGCATGTCCAGGTTATTTTCAATCCGCACCCGCTCCAGCTCGCGCCTGAGCGAGGTCAGGTCATTTGCCACCATGCTTTCTCGAAGAAAAAAGCGTTCCGCGGTGAAGCGGGTAACCGATTCAATGTCCTTGAGCCTCTCCTGGTAGACCATCCAGGCCGAGTTGAGGTCAATCTGGACCTTGAGCTGACCTCCCTTGATGACCTCGTTGGCCAGCATGCGAATGCCCACCAGCGAAGAGGCCAGGCCGACGGTGATCACCACCATGATAAAGCTGACGGCCAGCTTGGTTCGCAGGGAAAAATTTTCAAATTGCATGAACACATCCTCATCGGCGGTTGCGGGCGGTGATGCCTTTGCACCGAGCATCCTTCAGCGGGGTCATTCAATGGCCCCGTATTTCAGGCCCTGATACAGCTCCTGCACCGCGTGCAGGCGGAACGGCCTATGACGGCGGGCTGTTTCTTTTCCCAGCGTATAGCCTGTGCCGGGCACGCCTTGAAGCAGAGCCCGCACTGCTTGCACGCTTCCTGCTTCACCCTGAACCTGAAAAAGCGCGGAACACATGAGCGCAGGGCAGCGCTTTTCATGGATGTGGGCCTCATACTCGTTCTTGAAATACCTGATGGTGGAAAGGACCACCTCCATGGGAAGGAAACTGAACAGGGCCTGGGCGTCCTTGAGCGCGGGGATGAGATAGCCCGGCTTGTCGCGATAGCACCGTATGATTTCGTCCAGCCGGAGATAGTCATCCTGCTGCAGCCTGGCCGCAAACCTGCATGCCCTCTCGTCATAATGCACTGCTTCCATCACATCGCTCCTGTTCCATCCCCGGGGCCTGGCGGCCGCGAATGACCGGGCGCACCATCACCCGGCAGGGTGAAGCAAAAATCCGCCCACCTTCCCTCATCAGATTCGGCCCAGATCTTTCCCCCGTGCTTTTCGATGATCTCCCGGGTATTGTATAAGCCGAGCCCTGTTCCCACCTGCCTCCCTATCTCCTTCCTGTCCAGCCGGACGAATTTATCGAAGATGATTTCAAGCTTGTCGGAGGGAATGCCATAGCCCTCATTTTTAACGTGGAAATGATGACCGCCTGCCTCTTCATAAAAGCCGATGGTGATGGAGCCTCCCTCAATGCCGTATTTGATGGCATTGGTGATCAGATTGCTGAAGACAATGCGCATCAGGGTGGGATCGGCGTTGAGCTCAAGCCCTTTCAGCTCTTCTTCGCGGTCGATCACCACGCGCATCTTTTTGATGGCGAGGTACGCGCTTTCACCCTCGATCACCGGCTTGACGGCCTCCTCGTAAAGGTTGAAGCGCTTTTTTTCCACAACCAGCCTGCCGGCTTCGATTTTGGAGAGCTGGAGATATTTCATGATCATGTCGTTGAGCATGTTGACGCTGTTTCTCATCTCCAGAATCGCCTCGCGCTGCATGTCAGTGTTAATCTTTCCCAGGGTCTCGTCCTGCAGCATGATCAGGTAGCCCTTGAGAACCCCCAGCGGCTGCTTGAGCTCGTGGGTGGTAAATCCCAGCAGCTCCAGATATTTCCGGTTGAGATCCTGCAAATCGCTCAGGGTCTGCTTGAGATGGCGCGACATGTTGACGAAGAGCACCGCCAGCCGCCCGATCTCATCATGCGAGGGGATGTCAATCGCAACCGGAAAGTGCCCGTCGGAAATTTCCATGGTCGCGCTGGCGAGCTTTTCAATGGGCCTGCTGATGCTTCTCGCCAGGAAATAGCCGATGACAACCGCGGTGAGCACGCCCAGCAGGCCGATGGCGAAAAACAGCATGATCACCCGGTTGCGCATATCAATGAAGGGCTGCTCCAGGGTGCCCACGTAGAGCATGCCGATGATGGTCCCCAGCGTGTTATGGACAGGTTCATAGGCGGTTATGTAATCGGTGTTGACCACATAGTCGCGGCCGATGTAGGGCTGGCCGTTCTCCAGCACCTTCGCGTATACGTCAGCCGAGGCCCGCGTGCCGATGGCGCGCAGGCCGGAGAGATTTTTCACATTGGTGGATATGCGAACGTCCCACTGGAAAATGGCCGCGGTGCCGACCTCCTTGCCGTTATACTGCTCGTCGCGGTACACGTTGTTCTTGATCCGGTCGACAATTTCATGATTTCTGTTGAGCAGCACCCCGCCATAGAGCGCCCCGCGGATCCTGCCGTCGCGGTCCATGACCGGCACGGCGGACGTGATCACCATGCCGCTGGTCTCGCTTGCGCGGGGACGGGGTATTGCCCGCGGGGTCTTCACGAAGGTCATAAAGGCCTGCTCCGAGAGCCTGTCCCCCTCCCGGATCAGCCGTTCCTGGGAGAGGATCTGGGGGCCTGTTGCCGTCTCTCCCGTGAGCGCCCTGCTGACCAGCTCGTCGTTGGCCTGGTCATCGTCCGCCGTGTAGGGGTAGCGCCCCCGCACCAGCACTATGCCCCGTGCATCGGTTAAGCCGATGAAGTCAAGATGGTTGTCCATCCGTACCTGTTCAAGCAGCTGCTGCAAAAATGGCCGGTTGCGTTCGCAAAGCCCGTCCAGCAGCTGGCCTCTGCGGGCGGTAAACTGCATAAGCAGTGAAACCGTATCCACTTTTTGTTGAAACACCATCCGGGCCGAGTTGAGATTCATGGTAACCTCAACCTGGGCGCGCTTAACCACCGTTCTGCCATAGAGGCTGATGCCCAGAATCATGGCAACAGATCCGCCGGCGATGACAACGACGAGGAAGAAAAAAACGATCCTGTTTCTGAGTGTGAACCCGAAGGGCATGTGTATCTGTTCAGTGCTTACAGGTTTGTGCGGCTCCTTTTCTCTCCCCGCTCTGCTTGTTCCACGGTAACGCGCGTGAGCAGGCACGTCTTGTCGGTCAGGGCATTTACCCGCACACCGTCAAAGTGACAGGGCATGATCACGCTGGCCGGGGTGTGCGTTCGGCGATGAACCCGCCGTCTTCCAGCTTTTCCTTCACCGCGGCGGTAATGCCGCGATGCGATTTCTCCAACTTCTATTCCGTCAATAGTGAGGGTCATGATCTGGGTCATGGCAGACCGCCGATTTTTATAGGGAGAGGATCACTGCAGGTCCCCACGGTGGTCATGGGGAGAAGATGGTTCACAGGACAATGCGATAGCAAACCGGCTGTACGCGCTGCTGCTGTCATCGCTCTGCTCCATATGAAATGCGGCACAACAGGCGGGAGGCTGATGGCGTCTCTTGCCGATGCCATGCGCTGACTGGAACTCGGCCGCGGCGCGTCGACGCACATCAAACCTTTTTTGTTCATTCAGTTTATAATGTTTGAGAAAAAATATCAATCAAAAGGTTGTGAAAAAACGCAATCATGCGGAGAGAGAGGGGCTGTGCGCTGGAATTGAAATTGAGGGAATGAGCGCGGGGCGGATGTCCACATTCATATATTCATGTGCCGCAGGGCATGATTGGCGGCACATGAGGAAGATGCGCGGATCCGGAGTCGTAATCAGGTCACGTGGTAAAAGGATTCATCAGCCGGGTGCTTGCGGGCAACGCCTTCCTTGTATGCGGAGGTTTCCACGGCCTGCGCCACCGCTTCGCCCACGCCCTTGTTGAAGACGGAGGGAATAATATAGCTTTCGCTCAGCTCCCGGCCGGCGACGGTTTGGGCAATGGCTTCAGCGGCGGCTATCTTCATGGCTTCGGTAATTCTGGTTGCGTAGCAGCGGAGCGCTCCCTTGAAGAGGCCGGGAAAGCAGAGGACATTGTTGATCTGGTTCGGATAGTCCGACCTGCCGGTGGCCATGATCCGGGCGTAGGGCTGCGCCTCTTCCGGCATGATTTCCGGGGTGGGATTGGCCATGGCGAAGACAATGGGGTCTTTTCCCATTCCCCTGATGTCCTGCGCGCTCAGCAGTTTTGCCGCTGACACCCCGATAAAAACATCGGCACCCCTGAGCGCTTCCGAAAGCGTTCCCCGGAACTGCTCAGGGTTGGTGTGTTCCGCAGTACCATTCTTTAACGCTGTTCATGCCCTCTTTCCTGCCGCGGTAGATGGCCCCGGTCCTGTCGCAGCCGATGATGTGGTTTACGCCCACGGCCATGAGGATCTTGCTGCAGGCTACCCCGGCGGCCCCGATGCCGCTTAAGACCACTTTTATGTCCTGCTTTTTCTTGCCCACAATTTTCAAGGCATTGATCAATGCAGCCAGCACCACCACCGCCGTGCCGTGCTGGTCATCGTGGAAAACGGGAATGTCGAGGCGTTCAATGAGCTGCTGCTCTATCTCAAAGCAGCGGGGGGCTGAAATGTCCTCCAGGTTAATCCCGCCGAAGCCGGGAGAGAAGCTGGCAACGATGTCGACGATCTTACCGGGGTCCTTGGTGTTTAAACAAATGGGGAAGGCGTCGACGCCGCCGAATTCCTTGAAAAGCATTGCCTTGCCTTCCATGACCGGCATGGCCGCCTCCGGACCGATGTCGCCCAGACCGAGGACAGCCGTGCCGTCGCTCACCACCGCGACGGTATTCCTTTTAATGGTCAGGTGAAAGGCACGTGATGTATCTTCCTGGATGGCGAGGCACACCCGGGCAACGCCGGGGGTGTAGGCCATCGAAAGCTTGTCCACGGAATCGAGCGGCATCCTGCTTACCACTTCGATTTTACCCCCTATGTGGGCAAAGAAAGTACGGTCAGTTACCTCAATGACCCTGACCCCTTCAATGGTGTTCAGCGTGCTTACGATGAGTTTTGCATGCTCATTGTTGCGCGCATCAACGGTAATGTCCCGTATGGTCTTTTCACGTGTCCGCTTGACAATGCTTACGTCACCGATGATGCCTCCCACATTTCCTATGGCTGTTGCCACCGCTCCCAGCATCCCCGGCTTGCGAGCAAGCTCAAGCCTGATAAGGGTGCTGTAGCTGGGGGTAGGGGACAGGGTAGCGTCCTGCACTTTACCTTTTTGCTGAGCCGTGTCCATGCTTCCTCCATCCCCGTCAGGTTTACGTAATTCCGGTAGAGAAATGGGTCTTTTCAATCAAGCGGTACATTAAGTTTTATAAATTTAGGCAGATTCTTACACAAATTGTTTTATTGTTCAAACAAATATTTAATAGATTTTGATTGACAATCATCAAGTACTCTTATAATACTACAATAGTAGTGTTTTAGTATCCCAAAAGGAGCTTTTAGTCTATTTCAAGTTAAAGCAAAGATGGGGAATGATGATGGATGAAGAAAAGAGGCCCGTATTATTGCCGGCTGTACTTGTTGCAAAGATTGAGAAGAAGATAGAGAATTCCCATTATGCCTCTGTGGGCAGCTATGTTGAGGATGTTTTAAACGAAGTCCTCAAGGCAGAGGACATGGAAATTCATCTCAAGCAACAAGAGCAAATGGATGATATCAGGGAACGCTTAAAGAAACTCGGTTACATGGATTAGATTAAATTACTATGTCGAGGCGCCACTATTTGCATTCAATGAGGAGACAGGCATGAAAAAGATTAATCTGCTTATGGCAATTTGCTGCATCCTTGCAATATCCGCATGCACTGATAAGCAAAAATCGGAAGGGCAGCTGGTGATTCGCGCCGGCCATTTCCCCGACATCGTTCATTCTCAGGCGCACGTTGGCAAAGTTAAGGGGACATTCCAGGAAATCCTCGGACCGGATGTTGCCATTGAATGGAAGTTGTTCAATGCGGGGCCCTCGGCTATTGAGGCGCTTTTTGCTGATGAACTGGACCTTACCTATATCGGCCCAAACCCAGCCATCAACGGCTACATTAAGTCAAAAGGGGAGTCCTTGCGGATCATCTGCGGCGCTGCAAGCGGCGGCGCAGGCCTGGTGGTAAGGGAAGATAGCGGTATTACAACTGCCGCTGACTTTCACGGGAAAAAGATAGCAACTCCCCAGCTGGGTAATACCCAGGATGTTGCCTGCCGGAACTGGCTGAAGAAGAATGGCTATGTGATCAGCGAACAGGGCGGCGATGTGCAGGTTATACCACTGGCCAATCCGGACCAGCTCACCCTTTTCATGAAAAAGGAGCTTGACGGGGCATGGACGAAAGAGCCATGGGTGGCACGTCTCATGGTTGAGGGTGGCGGAAGACTTTTTCTTGATGAACGGGACATATGGCCGGAGGGAAGGTTTGTCACTGCGCATGTGGTGGTCAGCACAAAATTTTTAAGCACGCACCCGGATCTGGTTAAAAAATGGATTCAGGCACATGTCCAACTGACTGAATGGATCAACAACAATACGTCAGATGCGAAGGCCATCATTAATAACGAGATAAAAAACTTAACCGGCAAGTCTCTTCCCGAAAAGATCCTGGAAGACGCCTTCTCAAGGACATTGATCACCTATGATCCCATTAAGAGTTCGCTTTTTACCTCGGCGGACTGGGCATATGAGGCAGGTTTTCTGGGTACGGAAAAGCCGGATCTTTCAGGAATCTACGACCTTTCATATTTGAAGGCGGTTCTTAAAGAAACGAATCGTGCTCCGATTCCGGGACTGTGAACCACAGGTGAAAGGAAGGGAGATGAAGTTAAACCTGCAGGATGTATATAAAACCTTTGTTGGCCGAAAGAACAGGGTGTCGGCGCTGGAAGATATTTCACTTGAGGTGCACAAGGGAGAGTTCGTGTGCCTCATCGGTCCCTCGGGATGCGGGAAATCCACCCTGCTCAACATCATTGCCGGGCTGACCCAACCGGACCGTGGATCGGTTTTTATGGATGACCATCCGATTAGTGAACCGGGTCCCGACCGGGTGGTGATGTTTCAGGACCATGCCCTTTTTCCCTGGCTTACCGTGCTGGGAAATGTTGAGTTCGGCATGAAAATGAAAGGCGTACCGAAAGAGAAGAGAAGGGCGCTGGCACAGGAATTTCTGCGCATGGTACACCTCAGCGCATTTCAGCACTCATATACCCACGAGCTTTCAGGCGGGATGAAACAGCGGGTGGCGCTGGCGCGGGCTCTTTCCAGCAATCCCGACATACTGCTGATGGACGAGCCATTTTGCTCGCTGGACGCCCAGAGTCGGGAGATCTTGCAGGCGGAACTGCAGGAAATATGGTCATTGACCAGGAAGACCATTATATTTGTGACCCACAACGTGCGCGAGGCGGTATACCTCGGCAACCGGGTGGTGGTTATGAGCGCGCGGCCGGGACGAATCAAGAAGGATATCACCATTGATCTGCCGCGGCCGAGAAAGCTAGGCAGCCTGGAGATGATCAAGGTTACCAACCTCGTCATGCAGGAACTGCGGGGAGAAATTGAAACAGTTTTGAAAGAGGAGCTCCACGATGCGTAGCGCTTTAAGGGTCATTCTTTTTTATGTTCTGCTGCTGCTGATCTGGGAAGGGATTTTCAGACTTCGCCTCTGGCCTTCATTTCTTTTTCCATCACCGGTTCAGGTATTCAAAACCCTGGTTAACGGGATTTACGATAAAACATACCTGATCGGAATCGCCATCAGCATGGAAAGAATTCTGCTGGGGTTCGGTATTTCCCTGGTACTCGGCATCGTGGTCGGCTTTTGCATCGGAAGCTTTAAAATACTGGATGGGACAATCGGGCCTCTGCTCAACGGGTTAAGAAGCCTGCCCAGCATCTGCTGGTTCCCCCTGGGACTGCTCTGGTTCGGCTTAAATGAAAATGCCATCAATTTTGTGGTCATCATGGGTGCCGCCTTTTGCATTACCCTGGCGACTGACGACGGAGTGAAGAACATACCTCCCATCTACCTCAGGGCGGCTTCAACCATGGGGGCCCGGGGGCTGAAGCGCTTCTGGTATGTGATTATTCCCGCGGCCCTGCCCTCCATCATAACCGGCATGAAGTTGGGATGGTCATTTGCATGGAGATCACTGATGGCCGGGGAAATGCTCTATGTGAGCCTGGGGCTCGGACACCTGCTGATGATGGGCCGTGAACTGAACGACATAAGCCAGATGTTTGCAGTCATGCTGGTGATCATGGCGCTGGGCTTGATTGTTGATAAGGTGGTCTTCGGCCTGATGGAACGTGAAATGAGGGTACGCTGGGGGTTGAATGCTTTATAGGCGTGGGACAGCACTGTGCTTGTCGGGATGAATCGACTGTTAATTGCATACGTCCTTGCTCGCGATCATTATGTGCGCGGGTAGCAAAAGGATTTGATGTTGCCATATGATGTTGAGGAGGATACTGCAATATTAATTATTAAAGGGAGGGAAATGTATGCGAAAGAAAGGAATACGCCGTGTATTGATTTTAGGATCATTGATCATTTTGTCTGCCGCAGTCCCGGTTTTCGGGGAAGAGGCGTCAAAAACCACTGTCGATAAGCTCCTCGATATTCTGCAGGAAAAGGGCATCATCAACGGGCAGCAGTACCAGGATCTCAAAAATGAGCTGGGAGCAGAGAAAAAGGTAATTGAAGAGCAGAACCAGGTCATAGCGGATCAGAAAAAGGCGGTGGAAGAGGTTAAAAGCCGTGAAGCAAAAATGCCGCACGTGGGATACAAGAACGGATTTTATCTTGAGACGCCTGATCAGAATTTCAGCCTGAAGATAGGAGGCAGGGTTGATGCGGACATGCGGTTTTACAACAGCGACCATCCGGAAAACAACCAGTTCTTTGTCAACCGGGCGCGCATCTACCTTTCGGGGACCCTTTTTAAATATTATGAGTTTAAGATTGAGCCCGACTTCGGCAAGGGGACCAGCGAATTGAAGGACGGTTTTATCAATGTCAACTACGTGCCCTATGCCCAGTTTAAAGTCGGTCAGTTTAAGCAGCCGTTCAGCCTTGAACGCATGGCCTCTGCCAACTATATAGATTTTGTGGAGCGCTCGCTGCCAGTTGACAATTTGACCCCGGACCGGGACCAGGGCATCATGATACACGGTTCGTATGAGCGGTTCGGACTTCATTATGGAGTGGGACTTTTTAATGGGGTGCGGGCAAACGAGAGCGATGTGGACGATCACAAGGATGTGGCCATGCGCATCGGCCTGACCCCCTTTTACAAGAGAAAATCCCTGCTGCTCAAGGGGCTCTACGTTGGTTTCTCCACCACCTACGGGGAAGAGGAGATGGCCTATCCCGATGATGAAGATGCCTTCTGGAGCAAGGGCAAACTGGAAACGGCGGGTGACACCAAGTTTTTCCAGTTCACCAACGGGGTGCAGCACGACGGCAATCGGCAGCGCCTGGGAACGGAATTCGCCTGGGTGGTGGGGCCGCTATCGATCAAGGGTGAGTGGATGCGGCTGGATATGGATGACTTGAAGAACCCCGTCGGCGAGAGCCATGATCTTTCAATGAACGGGGAGTATATCTCGCTTGCCTACTTTTTGACCGGCGAGACGCAGCAATTTGATCCCGCGCAGGCGGTGTTCAAGCGGACCAAGCCCAACAAGATATTTGATCCCAAGCAGGGTACCTGGGGCGGCCTGCAGCTTCTGGCCCGGTATGAGCGTTTGGATTTGAGCGACGGTTTTTTTGATCACGGCTATGCCAATCCGACCAAATATACCGACTGCGCCAAGGGGTTCACCCTGGGCCTGAACTGGTACTTGAACGAGATGGTGCGGGTGATGCTCAACTACAATCACATCGAGTTTGACGATTATGTGCTGGAAGCAAATGATGACAACGAGGATGTGTTCCTCGCCCGCTTCCATCTTGAGTTCTAGCAGGCTGTTGAAAAACACGGTACCCAACCATTTGATTATACCGTGCTACAAATGCTTGACAAGGGTCGGCAGGTGGTGATAGAAATATCGACCATCAACCACAATAATTAATTCATTAAAGAGAGGTGCTGACATGAAGGCGAGAACGAGGAAGTGCATCACCATTTCAATTGCAGCTTTTATATTCACCATGAACCTGGCCTGCTATCAGTGCTGTGCTGCATCGGATAGCGATTCGGAACTGGCGGCGCAGATCTACGGTAGTGGATTGGTCCCCCTGACGCGCGGCTCATCGACTACCATACAGAATTCGCCCGGCCAGCCGACAACCTTTGTCACGGTGCTGGCCCTCGGACAGGGAACGCTCAAGGCAACATTGAGCAAGAAAGACACCGTCAATGACCTGATCAGCATTATGATGATCGGCTATCCCGCTGATCCGGCTTTTGTGCCTGGCTTCGGCAGAACACCGGCCGATGTCGCAGTCAGTGCTGCGGTGACTGATGTGATGGGAGGATACGGCATTTTCTTTATTATCACCAATGTTAAATCAGGAGATACTTTCACCAGCTCCCTGGCGCTTAAATTAGAATAGCGTCACGGCACATTTTTTTGGACAGGAAAAGAATTGCCGGGAAGATGCGGGATGGGCTGTGCGCAGATCGGGTAAGCGCGGCGGGCGGTCAGGAACGGCATCACTTACATCGCGGCAATCTTTGCGTCGATACGTGCCTGATGAATGGCATAGACGGGACAGGCGGGGCAGTGGGACTTCATCCACTGAACCATCTGTCCCTTTTGTTCTGCGGGGAGGTTTTCATACATCGGTTTCCAGTCAAGCTCAAAGCAGCCTATCTTCTGCTCGTAAGCCGGGCAGGGCCGACGGGCTTCGTCCCCGGCCTTGGCCATACATGAAGGATTGATATCATAGCACTTATCTCCCATCGTTTCTCCTTTCTCTGCCGTCTCAAACCGCTCAAACCCCGTCAATTCTCAGGCTTGCTGACCAGCATGTCACGGAACTTGTTGAGCGAATTTACTATTGCCAGCGTTTCGTTCAGTCCTTCGATAATCAGCTTGCACGATTGGGTGGCACCGCTCAGGGCATCGATATCCTGTCGAAGGGCTAAAGGAAGCCCGGTGCCGGCACGACTGATCAGATCCTGCAGGAACGTGCTCGCATCGATAGGTACGCCATACAGATCAATCGATTCTATCAGAACGATGTTTTTTATCTTTCCGGTCTGGTCAAAGGCGTAGACGAAATGCACATTGGTGCACACGTCGCACAGCACATCCTTGAACACCTCGCGCACGAGAATTTTTTCACCGCTGGGAGATGTGCCGATATACACCGGCATATTATTGTCCAGGATGATTTTATTGAACGTCGGGACGCCGGGAGCAGCCGCCTGAATGTACTTCATGAGCTCGGCCTCGGGAAGCTCTTCCCTGAAATAGCTCTTGAGCTTGGTCAATATGGACATGAGGTTGGCAAGGGAGAGCTGGTCGCTGATGTAGCGAATGGCCCCTTTCTTGTTGATGACAAAAGACTTGGGCATGGCATCAACGCCGTACAGTGCCGCCACTTTGCCGTCGGTATCAAGTAGCAGGGGAAAGGTGATGTGATATTTCTGACTGAACTGCTCAACTGACTCGGGGCTGTCCTTGACCGCAATGCGGATTATGTTGAGATCCTCCCGCGTGTACTGGTTGTACAGTGACTTCATGATCTCAACCACCTGGTGCACGGTCTGGTTGTGGACGGACATGAAGGTTATCAACGTCTGCTTCTGGCCGATGGTATCATACAGCCGAAAGGTTTCACCTGCGGTTCCGGTGAGGGTAAAATCGGGAGCCTTGTTCCAGAGGCCGGCCCCTACAAGCGATTTGTCCTGCATGATTTCATTCGTTGCCGATTGGAAGGCCTTATAATCACCTATTTTCCCCCGGTAGCGTATGGTGCCGGTTGTGTCGATAATGTCTACCAGCGGGACCGTGTAGACGTAAAAGCTTTTGTAGAGTTCCTGCTGCGGGTCCGGGATCAGGGTGAATTCGGGCTTAAAGTTTCTCTGAAATTCAAGCACCTCCCTGCTGTCATTTCCAATGGCAATGCCCAATATTTTCAGGTCTTTGTTGTTGCGCTGAATGGTGTTGATAAGCGGGACCTCCTCGCGGCAGGTATGACAGTACACATTGAAATGGAACAGCATGACTGTCTTGTAGGAAAACTGGGAGAGCGACACAACAGCGCCGCTGACATCCTTGGCTGAAAAATCAGGGGCTGACTCGCCCACCATGTCTGCTGAAACCGGCCAGGGGAAGATGCAAAATAAAGCAACCAGCATCAGCCCCTGCCAGAGCGTCAATGACCTTCTGGCCTCAGGATATGCGCTGATCATTACGGTGGAATACCTCCGTCCAGCACCGGTTGATGATATGCCGGCTGTCCGCTGTTTATTTGACCTGAATTGTCCCGGGTATGCTTTTGGAACCCCGTTTAACGGTATAACTGAATTCGCCCTTCTGAACCAGACAGATACTCTCCGTTTTGCCGAATCCGATTTTGAAGAACATCTCCTGTTCCGTGCGGCCGCCGGGGAGGGGCGATCCGTTCAGGCAGGTGGCCATCTCCCTGTTGGCGAATTGGATTTCAGCGGTATCCGGCGCCTCATTTACCCAGATAATTACCGTGCCCTGGCTGATGATGGCGTGGGCCGGTTCTATGCTGTCGGCCAGAAGACGTATGACCGTATATTTCATGGTTGCTTCTTCTTCGCCCCGTGCATGAGAAGCGGAGGAAAGAAGGACGGCGCAGCTCAACACGGCAATGATCATACCCAAAAAATTCTTCACATTCATTGCATGCTCCTGGTGAGAAATGTTAGCCTACGGTACAGGATAAAGCGGGAAGCGAATCGCCCACGGTTGTACCATGTGTGCTGTCGCTATAATACAGAAGTGACACGATTAAAGCAACAGATAGTTTTATCTGCCGGGACCATGGGCTGCATGAACCGGCAGCCTCGTGTAGTGCGTCATGGATGCCTTTATTTATATGTGGCTCATGGGGAGTGGGCTTGTAATGCCACAACAAAATCATGCTGAACCGGTAGAACGGGGGAATCATGGTAATGGCCGGATGCCGGCAGGCACAATAAAACTTGACATTCTCATGCTAATCGCTATGATACGAAACCTACCGGTGGAAATAACCCGGCGTTGATTCGGCATGAAGTGATGGGCAAAGGCAATTTCCCCGTGTGGCGGCAAAGGCCCGGAGAAGGGGAAAGATTACAGTGATTGAATCCCGGAGCAGGAAGGCAGGCGCAATGGCACGAATAACCGTTGAAGATTGTCTGGCGAAGGTAGATAACCGGTTTGGGATTATTCACCTGGCGGCACAGAGGGTGCGTCAATTAAACCGCGGTTCCCGCCGGACTGTCAGCTGTAAGAATGAAAATGTTGTTGCCGCCCTTCGCGAAATCGCCGCAGGGCAGGTGACCATGGAAGGCCGAAAGCAGAAGACAGGCAAGAATTAATGCGCCAGCAGACTTCCGACCGCAGTCAGTAATTCATGCGTGTTGAACGGTTTGGCAAGCGCTGTATAGGAAACACCGCCCACCTTATAGTTTGTCTCCAGCGCTCCTTCCTCCCGGATCAGAATCCCCGAGATGAACAGGATGGGGATGTTGCGTGTCGCAGGATTTTCCTGCAGTATTTTTACCGTCTCGGCTCCATCAAGGTCGGGCATCAAAATGTCCATGATAATAAGGTCGGGACGGTATTTTTTTGTCTTCCTGATGGCCCCGCCTCCGCTTTTAGCCGTGACTACCTCGTAACCGTTGCTCAATAGAATTTCAGCAATTAAACCCAGTATCCTTTCCTCGTCATCTACCGCAAGGATTTTCTTGAGTGCCATACCAATGCCGGGTGATGGGTATTACTGTTTTTTGCTGATGGTTTCCTCTTGCACATGAAGGGTTTGCAAGGCATCTGAAAAATCTTCATCCTCGAGGAGGATGGTGCCGTCTTCTTCGGTTTGAATTGAGGTGATGCCGGGATATTTTTTTTCTATGTCCTCCAGCAGGCTTGACTGTCGTTTAAGCGTATCGTTGAGCCGTTCGTTTTCGAGCATCACGTCATGGTACTGAAAGGCCGTGCGCATGATCATCTTAAGCTCGTCAGTGTGCCACGGCTTCAGCATGAAGCGGTAGATTTCCCCCTGGTTGATGGAACCGATAGAGATTTTAAGATCGCCGTGCCCGGTTATAAGAATAGGCACCATATTAGGTATCTGCGCCTTTATTTTATGGAGCAATTCCACCCCGCACATGCCCGGCATCATGTAGTCGGAGAGCACGATTTCAGGAGAAAAGTTTTGGATGATCTCCAGCGCCTCGTGGCTGCCATGCGCTTTTTCCACAGCGTAGCCTTCATCGGACAAAAGGCTGTCCAGGCAGTCAAGGGCATCCGGATCATCATCAATAATAAGGACTTTTCTACCGGTCATATTTTCCCTACGGAACATTACTTACAGCTGCCGTACCAGTATTATTATACGTTGATAATTATCGGCAATTACCTTGATAAACTTAATACTTTTTACAAAGATATTATTTCAGCCTTGTCCAAAGACGAGATTGCCGCGCGGAGTTTATCCTGAGCGAATCAAAGAGGAGATTCTGCGGCCTACGCCTCAGAATGACAAAGCGAAGGGCTCGCAACCACAAAATCAAAGGATGACGCCCCAACAGGGTCGTTGCGAAGAGCATAAGCGACGAAGCAATCCCATAAAAATAGTTTAATAAAATCGATGGATATGTGCAGTTTTAATGAGGCGGGGTCAATCGGGGGATCGGATGAGAGCGCGATGGGATGTTATCGGTCGAGGATTTAAAAAGAAGGATCCTCCCGTGAGGTTTTACTTCCCACCGGTGATCCGCAATGGGCGCAGAGATAATCATATTTTTCCCCCTCCGGAAGAACAAGGAGCAGCTTCTTTCTAACCGGCACCGCTTGCTTGCATTTGACACAGAACAGTGAGGATGCCTCCAGTTCCTCGAATTGCCGGGCCTGACGGGGGGGATTGCGCCGGTTGGCGCGCATTGTTTTTTGCAGTCCATCAATTGCGTTTTTCATGTACTCTCCGACGGTTGCTCATGTTGTCCAGATGTTCCCGGTTCGCCAGACCGTTTCACACGCCGAGGTTCAAAAGCGGACAACACCCTTATCCATGAGTTCTGCCATAGTCATCTTCAAGGCGGATGATGTCGTCCTCTTCGCAACCGCTTCCCGCCTGCACCTCGATGAAAACCACCGCTTCGCTGCCCCGGCTGGCTACCCGGTGCGCACTCCCGCAGGGAATGTCCATGTGCTCCCCCGGTTTGAGCTCCATCTCGCGGCCGTCGAGGGTGATGGTGGCGGTGCCGCAGACGATAAACCAATGCTCTGTGCGCCTGCTGTGTTTTTGATAGCTCAGGCGGTGGCCCTGGTTAACCGTGATCCTCTTTACCTTGTAGCCGTGGGCGTCGGCCAAGACCTCCCATCCGCCCCATGGTGTTGTGACCGATTGCGGCATTCGTGTTTCCTCGCGGGGCTGCCACCTGAGGCGGCGGCAGAAGGATTTTTGAGAGAATTATAGCATACCGTGATAATCATGCCAGCTGTTTTTGCAGTACCAGGCACGCCCACTCTCCCTGCAGCACGGAATCAAGCAGCAGATATTTTTTCGATGAAAACGCGGTTTCAAGTTTGTGGGCATCTTCGGCCAGGATGCCTGAAAGGACAAGTATTCCCCGGCTGCTTAACCGCTTGAGCAGCTCCTTGCGAAGCGTGAGCAGGATTTCGGAAAGGATGTTTGCCGCTATGAGGTCGAAGCGCCCTCCTATCCGTTCCAGCGGGCAGTCGCGAACCTCCACCCGGTGAGCCACACCGTTGATGGCCGCATTCTTTCTGGCATAGCTCACGGCAACGGGGTCGATATCAATGCCGACAATGTTTTCCACGCCCAGTTTTGCGGCTGCAATACTCAAAATACCCGACCCGGTTCCGACATCGAGCATGCTGCCCGGGGAAGGAGAAGACCGGCGGACCAGGTCTTCTATGACTTCCAGGCACATCCTGGTGGTCGGGTGCGATCCGGTTCCGAAAGCCATGCCCGGGTCCATTTCTACCAGGATATCACCCGTCCGGGGGGTGTATGCCTCCCAGGAGGGCTTGATAACCATGCGGCTACCGATCCTGCAGGTGCTGAAAAGCTTCTGCCACTCCCGGCTCCAGTCCTCCTCGCGGATGAGCTTGAGCGCCACCCGCGGACGGTGGGTCAGACCGTGCATGTCCGTTAGGGCGGCAAGATACCGATGCAGCGCCCCGATGTGCAGGCGCATCTGCGCATCATTTTTGAGGTACGCGGTCAATCGGCGCCATTCCCCTTTGTTCGCAGCGGGCATTTCTTTCGGGGGATCGGAGCTCTCATCGTCGGTGACAACACCATCGGCGCCGTGCTCCACGAGAAAGTTAGCCAGTGCATCCTGCATGTGTTCGCCGAGCTCGACGGAGATTTCAACCCATTGACCATCAGCCGCCGGCATCTCTTCTGCGTCAGGAATGTGTTTCATGGTTTCGAGCGGTTGCGTTCCGTCATCAGGCATGGAACACACTAGCAGGTTGTTGAAAAAAACCCATCCGATTTGTGGCTCAAGGGGGGAGGGGCTTTTGACGCCACAACAATGTGTCTTTACACTTACGGCACGACCCGGTGCCTTCGACTTAAACCGAAAGCAGGCAGCTTTGCAGGGGCTTCGAGACAGCTGTTGCCATGCGGGTCTGTCGGACAAAGTTAGAGAGTTGCTGCCGTTCTACAGGTTCCGAAAAATTTTGTTGTGGTTAAAAAGCCCCTCCCCCTTGAGCCTTTGACAGACTGAGCAAACACTTTTTCAACAACCTGCTAGAAACAGTACATGATTTAACGCGAGAGATTACATGTATCAGAAACGGGCATGACAGGCAAGCATAAGATGAGGGCAGGCCGGCAGTTTTACTTGACTTAGTATACGGGTAAGGGTAATTTTGCTCAATTCGGGAAATTTGTATCCGCGGGTGATACAGTGGTTGCGCTGATATGAAAATAGCGGAAATTTTCAGCAGCATACAGGGAGAGTCAACCTTCTCGGGATTACCCTGTACGTTTATTCGTGTGGCGGGGTGCAATCTGCGCTGCAGCTATTGCGACACGCTCTATGCCCGTGATGGGGGGGAGGAATGTACACCGGAGGGGATATGCCGTACGGTGAAGGAAGCGGGGATTTCCCTTGTCGAGCTTACCGGCGGGGAGCCTCTCCTGCAGGAAGAGTCATACCGCCTCATGGATAGCCTTATCAATGACGGATGCACGGTCCTGCTTGAGACAAACGGCAGCCTGAGTCTTGAGAAAGTGGATAAGCGGGTGGTAAAAATTATGGACCTGAAATGTCCCGGCAGCGGCATGTCGGACCATATGGCATTTTCCAACATCGCCCGCTTGCGGCCTGAAGACCAAGTTAAATTTGTCATCAGCGATGCGCGTGATTTTGATTGGGCGGTCAGGATCATCAGGGACTATAATCTGGTGCAACGATGTAACCTGCTTATCTCGCCGGTTCAACCCGGCCTCAAGCCTTCAGCTGTGGCAGACTGGATACTGCGGGAAAAGCTGCCGCTGCGCCTTCAGCTACAGTTGCACAAGCTGATCTGGCCTGAAAGGGGTGCGGGCGGTGATCGCGGGTATTAACCGCCGGTACGATTGCGCGCAGCAGGTTCAACAAGCGGAAGAAGATGCGAATGGTGATTGCAGGGTTTTGGAACCGGCTGTGATCCGGAACTCGTTCATGCAGCGCGACGGGGATGCAGATGAATATTAAAACTGATTTTCTGGTGCTGGGCAGCGGGATTGCGGGCTTAAGCTTTGCCTTAAAGGCGTGTGAGCATGGTTCGGTGGCAATCGTCACCAAGAAGGAAAAAATCGAGTCCAGCACCAATTACGCCCAGGGCGGCATAGCCACCGTGCTCGGTTCCGATGACTCATTTGATCTGCATATAGAGGACACCCTGACCGTTGGCTGCGGCCTTTCAAATCCGTCGGTGGTGGAAAGCGTGGTGCGCGACGGGCCCGAGAGGATTGCGGAGCTGGTGAAATGGGGGGTTAACTTTTCCAGGAACAGCAGCCGGGCAAACAGCTCGTATGACCTCGGCAGGGAAGGGGGCCACAGCAGAAGAAGAATTGTGCACGCCCAGGACCTGACCGGCCGCGAGGTGGAGAAAATACTGGTCAGGAGCGTCGAATCAAAACAGAACATCAGGATTTATGAAAACTTCTTTGCCGTTAACCTGATAACCCGGGCCAACGATCGCGGCTCCGGCCGGAACCGGGGGGTCTGCTACGGCGCATATGTGCTGGACAGGATTAGCCGCGAGGTTCATACCTTCTGCGCCAAGGCGACGCTGCTGGCAACGGGCGGGGTGGGCAAGGTCTACCTCTACACCAGCAACCCGGACATATCCACCGGTGACGGCATTGCCATGGCCTACCGGGCCGGCGCGAGGATAGCCAACATGGAATTTATCCAGTTTCATCCCACCTGCCTGTATCATCCCCGGGCAAAGAACTTTTTGATTTCGGAGGCCCTGCGGGGGGAGGGCGGGGTGCTGAGACTGACTGACGGCACCCCTTTTATGGATAGTTACCATCCCCTGAAGAGCCTCGCACCGCGGGACGTGGTGGCGCGGGCCATTGACAGCGAGTTGAAGAAAAGCGGGGAGGAATATGTGCTGCTGGACATGACCGCGAAGAGCCGGTCTTTTCTCAAGCGGCGCTTTCCCAACATCTACAGCACCTGTAAATCACTGGGCATGGACATGGCTTCCGAGCCCATCCCGGTCGTTCCCGCTGCCCACTATTTATGCGGCGGCGTCGTGACTGACCTCAATGGAGAAACAATCGTCAGGAGGCTCTATGCCTGCGGCGAGGTGGCCTGTACCGGCCTGCACGGCGCAAACCGCCTGGCGAGCAATTCGCTGCTGGAGGCGCTGGTTTTTGCGCACCGCAGTGCCATCAAGGCTGCGGAGGATGTGCGTGAGTCCGGATTACGTTTTCCGGCCATAAAGCCCTGGGATCCGGGCAAGGCGGTGGATATCGACGAATCGGTGGTGATTTCCCATAACTGGGATGAAATACGGCGGCTGATGTGGCACTATGTGGGCGTGGTCAGGTCGAATAAACGGCTGGCCAGGGCGCACCGGCGCATATCCCTGCTGCAGAAGGAGATCACCCAGTATTACTGGGATTTTATTGTGACCGCCGATCTGCTGGAGCTGAGGGACATTGCGCTGGTATCAGAGCTGATCATACGCTGCGCGCTCATGCGCAAGGAGAGCCGGGGGCTGCATTATACCCTGGATTACCCCGAGAAGGATGACCGGCATTTCAAGAAGAATACCGTGGCAAAAAAGCGCTAAACGGCATCAGGCATTTTAAGGCCGATGAACGCCCCGAAGCGCCCGGTAATGTTTGCCTCCCTCCGGTATGAGAAAAACAGATCCGTATTGCAGGAGGTGCAGATTTCCGCGGAACGTATGTGACCTTCCTGTACACCCGCCGTCATAAGCTGCCGCCGGTTTGCCTCCCATAAATCAAATGTGCGCCGCCCGCCGCCCGGTGGGGTGACAAAACAGTGTTCATTCGGGGGCAGCTCCCTGACCCCCAGGTCAGCCATGCCGGCGTCGACCTGATAGCAGCACGGGCCAATAGAAGGGCCGATCACCACCAGCGTCTCCTCAGGCCGGCACTTGAATTGGGCAGCGAGAAGCTCAATCATCGATTGCCCGATGCGGGCAAGAGTGCCCTTCCATCCGGCATGAGCGATACCCACGGTGCGCCGTGCCTGGTTGAAAAAAAGCAGGGGAACGCAGTCCGCATAGCGGGCCATGAGGGTGATGCCGGGAACGTTGGTTGCAAGCCCGTCTGTTGCGGGAACGATCGTTTCAGGGAGAAAACAGCCGCGCGTGAGGTAGGATTTATCGATGAGGGCAATCGAGTTATGATGGATCTGCTGCCCGGCCACCAGCGAGGCAAGGTCGAATGAGAGCAGCCGGCTTACGCGCCGATAGTTCTGCCGCACCCGGTCAGGGCGGTCCCCCACATCAAAAGAAAGGTTAAGGCTTTGGTAGGGGCCGTTACTTACTCCACCGTGCCTGGTGGATATGCCGTGAAGCAGCTCACCGAACGGTACAAGATTCGACGCTTGCAAAACGGAGGGCGTGTGCGGATGGTTTCTTATCATACTAATGTAGTGCGTCCAACACTTCTTTATTTATGAAAGGCTCCTGTGCGTTGCGAATAGCATGCTGTAGAAGAGGTTCAGTGGCTCACCGGGGAGGGGCTTTTGACGCCACAACAATTTGTCTGTACGCTTACGGCACGACCCGGTGCCTTACGAAGTAAACCGCAGACAGGCAGCTTTGCAGAGGCTTCGATACAGCTGATACCATGCGGGTCTGTCGGACAAGATTAGAAAGTCGCTGCCGTTCTACCGGTTCCGGAATGATTTTGTTGTGGCTAAAAAGCCCCTCCCCATGCGCCACATATAAATAAAGGAATCACTGACGCACTACACTATGCGGCCGGCAGACCGGCATCATCGAACATGACAGCATTCCCCCTGGTGATTATCCCTTGTCCTTGATCAGCCTGGCAAGCCGCATCACGGCTTCCGTATAGGCCCCGCTGTTATTATATTGTCTGATGACCTCTTTTTTGCTTGTTTCCGGCGCGTCCATGGTCCATCCGTGACGCTTGAGGTAATTGGCAACGCTGCTCATGGCATCGTAGCGATCATGCAGGCTGACTTTCCCATCGCTGTTGCCGTCAAGCGCATAGTGCAAGTAGCTTGAGGGCAAAAACTGGGACATGCCGAAGGCGCCTGCCCAGGAACCCTTGATACTGAAAACATCGGCGCGTGCGCTGAGCGCAATGGTCAGCAGGGATTTGAGCTCCTGATACGCCCACTCAGCCTTCTGGTGCGCCCGCCCCTCAATTTCAGTCCAGCTGACGCGGGGATATTCTCCGGCAATCCGCTCCCTCAGGCTGTCCAGGACTTCGGGCGCGGTGGCAAGCGAAAGGGTGAAAAACACGTTGAAGACAATGTTGCTTCCCGCGTTCCTGCCGAATGCCGATTCTATGTACAGAATGGAAACAATAATTTCCTTGTCTACCTGATACAGCTTCTCCACCCCGTTCAGGTAGGTTGCTTCGTCCGCCAGGAAACGCCGTGCCTGCCTGACCGAAGGGCTGCTGATAAACCGGGAATAGTCCGCATCACGATATTTGCTGGTCAGATTGGTATAGAGCACATCCGGGAGGAATTGAGTGCGGGGGTCCTTAACAATGGATGTGAGATAAGCCCTGTCGAAGCCCTCACCCGCTAGCCGGCCGATAAGGCTGTCATAGTTTTGACTGAGAGGGGATAAAGATGTGGAAATGGCAGGGGGCTCCATGTCAGGCGCGGCCGACCTCACACCGGTGAGGGCAAGGAAGCATATGAAAAGTAAGCCCTGGAGCCTCATCAGGATCAGCATTTGTATATGCAACAGGTGATTGAAAGGTTACCTGCACTATGAAGCGCCACGCTGCCGGCAAGCCGGAGAAGATCAGCGAAGAGCGGCCAATACAAATTTTATTTCCCGGAACCGTATTTGGGGCTGTGCTGTATGGATACGACGGTGACGCCCGCACCGCCCCGGGAATGATCATCCGGGGCAAAGCTCTTTACCCAGCCTTCTTCCTTGAGATGGGCCCGTATGGCTTCCTTGAGCCGCCCCGTTCCCAATCCGTGGATGATCTCAACCGTTTCAAGCCCCCTTATGAGGGCATGATCGATTGCCCGGTCAACGATGGGCAGCGCTTCGGCAACGGTCATGCCGATGACATTGATGGTCGGAGAAACATCATCAACCGATAATGATGCGGTATAGCTGCTGGCTGCCGGCACCTGCTCCTGTGGCTTCTCCGCTGCAGCAGCGGACGGGGAATCCGGTATCTCTTCGATGGCATCAAAGCCGGCCTTTATCTTAAGTTCACCCACCAGGATTTCAGCCCGCTTCAGGCCGGGTTCCACCTTGAGGACCACGCCTTCCCGGTTGACCTGCGCCAGTCTGATTCGCTGCCCGGGCTTGAGCCCCTCAACAGGCTTTTTCTTTTCAGCGGCGGCCGCGGGGCAGTACTTCTTCCATTCCGTTTCCACCTCGCGCAACGATTTCCGGGCTTCCTTGATCGAAGGTTCTTTCTTACGCCTGGCTTCGCCGATGATTTTTTCCAGCTGTTCCTGTGCCTGGTGCAGGTATCCCTTCAGGGTAGCCTCGTAATCGTGAAGCAGCTGATCTTTTTTTGCCTTCAACTTTTTCAGCAGGGTCTCAGCCAGGTTCTCATGAGCCGCCGACTTTTCCCGGAGCGATTCGTATTCGCCCTTCCGGTGCAGCACTTCCTGCTGGCTTTGCTCCAGGGCCTTCAGCAGGTTCAGGGTGCTGTGGTCCTTGTCCTCAAGGTACGATTTCGCCTTTTCAATCAGGGAAGGGGACATGCCCATGTTGCCGGCTATGGTAAATGCGTTGCTGACGCCGGGTATGCCGTACACTAGGATGTAGGTGGGCATCAGGGTGACCGGATCAAATGCCACGGAAACATTTTCAACATCCCGGTGACGATAGGCGTAGGTTTTAAGCAGTGTTAAATGGGTGGTTACGGCAATGGAAGCCTTTCGCGATCTCAGATAATCAAGCAGGGCCAGCCCCAGGGCCGCCCCCTCGGAAGGGTCGGTTCCCGCCCCAGTTCATCAATGAGGATGAGCGATTGACCATCGGCCTCCCGGGTGATCTGGTTGAGGCGCCGGATGTGAGCGGAAAAGGTGCTCAGGCTTTCCTCAATGTTCTGCTCATCGCCAATGTCGGCAAAGATGGAGGAAAAGACGGGGATGGTGCTCCCCTCAGCGGCCGGTATATGCATGCCTGACTGCGCCATGAGGGATAAAATGCCGAGGGTTTTAAGGGTGACGGTTTTGCCCCCGGCGTTTGCGCCGGTGATGATCAGGGTTGAGCGCTCCCGGCTGATGCGTATGGTCGTGGGCACGACGCGCGAGGGGTCGAAGAAGAGCCGCTCGACGGACTCCGGTCCTTCACTGGAGGCGTCAGGGGAAAGCTCAATCGTCTCCGTGCGGGCAAAAAGAATGGGATGCCGGCAGGAAAGAAGCTCGATGCGCTTTTCATCATTTATGAGCGGCTCGCAGGCATTTATGGCCATGCTCAAACGGGCCTTGGCGTATATAAGATCGATTTTTTCCAGCAGGGCCAGGTTGAAGAGAATCTCTTCTCTTAGCTCCCTGACCATCCCGGTAAGCATGAGCAGGATCCGGACTTCTTCGCGCAGCTCCTCCTTGAGAAGTATTTGCAATTCATTGTTGAGATCGACCGCGGCAAGGGGCTCAATAAAGTAGGTGGCCTTACTCTGCGACTGATCGTGCACCACACCGGGTAAAAAAGCCTTGTGATCAATTTTGACCGGGAGCACGAACCTGCTGTTTCTTATGGTGATCAGCTGTTCCTGGAAAATAAACCTGAGGTCTTCACGATGGAGCAGGGACTCTAGAATATGCTTGATGTGCAGCTTTAGCTGCCTGATTTTGTTCCGGATGGAGGCCAATTCAGGGCTGGCGGTGTCCAGAATCTCGCCGGTGTTCCCGATGGCCTTTCTGATGGTATCTTCGAGTTCCTTCAAGAAAAAAAGCTTACCGATAAGAGTGGCTATTTTTTGATATTTTGTATCAACTTCCTTAATAAACAACTTAAGCTTTCTTCCCGTTTCCAGTGTGCTGCGAATTTCCTGCAATTGGGGTGGTTCAATGTAAAAACCCTCTACCTTGGTCCTGCTGACGATCCGTTCTATGTCCCTGATGCCGTGAATGGGTAAATCATCATGGATGGTGAGGAGTTCCTTAATTTCGCTGACTTCGGCAAGGGATGATGCAATCTCGCTGAGGTCAGTAAGAGGGATTACACGATCACAGATTCTACCGCCCTGGGGGGAAGATGTGTAGTGCTTGAGAAAGGATATGATTTTGTCAAATTCTAAAACACGTAAGGTATGCTTGTCCATCCTGCCTGTCTGTCGTGTATCTGTGCGAAGTTTGCATAATCCTACTACAGTTTTGACAGTTGCACAAGGATTTTGGCGCGGAAGGACATGGTGAATTAAAGGCTGCCGTGTTGCCGAACCTATCTTATATGAATGTCAGGGCGATCGGCCGGTCGCCCCTACATGTCAGACTTTATTTTCGTACTAACAGGTTGTTGAAAAAGTGTTTTCCCCAGGCTGTTAAAAGCACATCCCCCTTTGAGCCGCAATTCAGATGGGTTTAATTAAACAACCTGCTAAAGTAATGCCCGGCAGATACATGTCTGCCGGGCAGGCGGTATGCGGGGCTTTAGAAAACGGGCAGCATCGAATAACGGATACAATACCCATGCAATCCGGGGTCAGCTCATAATTGCGCAGCCCTGGTTGGAGCGATTGGCAAGGGCAACGGATTTCGGCACGGAGCGCAGGGCCATCATCCGCTGCATAATGTCCGGCCGTTCATCGGATATATGCGGGAGGACGGCGGAGAATGCCCTGCCGATGGTTTTCATGATCAGGAAGAAATTCATGGTGCCGGGCTGGGTTTCCGGGACCAGCTTGGCCAGGTAATTGATGTCTTCCTGGGAGAGAAAATCCTTGATCTCTCCTCCTCCGCTTGAGGCCAGACGCTTTCCGTGGGGCTGATAGAGATACTTGTCCCACCAGGTTAAGTAGTTGGCAACCCCTTCCTGATTTATCATGCCGCGGATAAGGGCTTCGGTTACTGCGTTCGCGGCAGCCACCCGGGCAGGATGGCGCCGGTAATGCTGGTTTCCTGCATCCAGCCGGAATCGCCCACCAGCAGGACATTATCCTTAAAGGGAACCTGAAGGGGGGAGGCGATGTTGGAGACGCAGCTGGCACGGTGGCCGATCTCCCTGGCATTCTTGAACCAGCCGGCATACGGCTCGGAGGCCAGGAAGCGGTCAATTTCCGCATCGAGGTCCTGGTAGACATTGTAGCTGCTGCCGCCACGTGAAAATGTCCCGGGACGATCTCGGGAGCCAGAGAAATGCTGCAATTCCAGCCCATGCAGAACATGAGCGTGTCTTCCTCAGGAACATTCGCGCCCTCGTAGACCCGGGCATAATCCTTGTACGTCCCAAGAAATATCCGCTCCTTGTTGAATCCCAGCTTGCGCGCGATCCGCGAATTGACCCCGTCTGCCGCGATAACAAATTTGCCCCGGTACTCGTTGCCCCGGTTATCGTGACCACCACGCAGTCCGCTTCCTTGCTTACGTTGTTGATGTTGGTGTCGATAAACACCTCCACCCCGTATGCCCGGGCCTCATCCACCAGGGTCTGAACCAGATGCCCCTTGTCGATCATCACTCCCACCACCCGGGCTTTATCTTTGTTTCTCTCCGGCACATCACCCATGCGAAAACGCGTCCCGTCGGGTGTCACAATGTGAAACCCGTAAATCTTGCGCGTCGGCCCGTCATAGTTGACGGTAAACCCGTTATGGGGAAAGATGAAGCGCTTGTTGCGGTAGGTTATGTACTCGCTGAAGTTTTCCTCATCGATATTGATGATCATCGTGCAGATCCTGCGGATTGTTCTGATCTCGGTCTTCCGCTCGATCAGGCACGCTTTGAGGCCGTTTTCACCGGCTACCTTTGCCGCCATGGCGCCGCCGGGTCCGGCGCCGACAATTACCAGATCATATACTTTTTTCATGTCATCACCACCTGCAATGAGTTTTACGCCTCGGCAACCTCATGAGGCGCCTTTAAAGGGCATACCAGTGTACAGATGAGGCATTCCATGCACATCTCCTTGTCGATAATCACCTCATCATTGATAACGTTAATAGCCGCCACCGGGCAGTGATCCACGCACCCGCAGCATCCCGAACATTTTTCCTTATCGATCTCAACCAAGGTGCCACCTCCTCTAACCCCGGAGGGTATATGATGGTTTACTTCCTGCAATTGTCACAGATTGCGAAAAAGTCTTTGGGCAGCGGCTTTCCCCGTTCCATCAATTCCATGGGGGACGGGGGAGGAAAAGGTTTGCCGCAGCTTTTGCACTGCTTCCAGGGAAACCGCACGTTCCAGTTGTGAATAAGACGTGCGGACCCCACTTCCTCGGCGCCTCCCGGCACGAAGGTTTTGGCATCGCTTACATCCTCCATGGTGATGCACTGCGCGGGGCACACGGCCACGCAGGCGCCGCAGGCGATGCAGTCCGTCGCGGAGCGGTAAAGCGGGGCACAGACAAATTTGCTTGCGCCGTGGCCGCTGAAGGTGATGGCATGGGCGCCCACGTATTCGCTGCACACATGCACGCACAGGCCGCAGAGGATGCACTTCTCATTGCCCCGGGTGAAGCGCGGTTTTTCAATGCCCATCTCGGCCGCGTACTCCCGGATTGCTTTCACATGGGGCGACCGCGCCATCAGCAGTTCTATGATCATCTTGCGGATGGAGCGCAGTTTCTGCGAGTTGGTGGTAACGGCCATGCCTTCCTCCACCGGGTAGTTGCAGGAGGTCACGATCCGCTTCCGGCCGTTCTTTTCCACCTCCACCACGCAGAGCCTGCAGTTTCCCAGACCGCTTAAACCCTGATGCGAACAGAGGGAAGGAATGGCTATTCCCGCATCCCGAGCCGCCTGCAGAATTGTCTTTTTGCTGTCAACCTTTGTCTTCGTACCATCCAGTGTTATGGTTACCATTATCTGCTCCCTTGTATAGCCGTCCGCCCGCTACATGCTGCAGCGTTTGGCCGGACACACCTGCTGAACAATATGTGTCTGATATTCATCCTTGAAGTGGCGAAGGGTGGACACGACCACCTGGGGCGCCGATTTCCCCAGATCGCAGAGCGAGGCTGAGGTGAGGCACTCCGCCAGCTCGTTGAGCAATGCGATATCCTCCTCCGTTCCGGTGGCGATGCTGATCCCCTCCACAACCTCCCTCATCCGCTTGACCCCTTCCCTGCAGGGCACGCACCTGCCGCATGATTCCTCTTCCAGAAAGGAAAGAAAGTACTTGGCCATGTCCACCATGCAGGTTTTCTGGTCCATCACGATCAGGCCGCCGGAACCGAGCAGCGACCCGGCGGCTGAAAGCTCCTCAAAACCAAGCGGTATCCCGGCGTCGCTGCCGGAAAAATGCCTGCGGGCGGTCCGCCCAGCTGGAATGCCTTGAGGCTGCTTCCTGGGGCAGGCCTCCACCCAGCTTGCTGATAATATCCTTGATGGGTGTGCCCATGGGAACTTCAACCAGGCAGGGCTTGCTGACGTTTCCGGAAATGGAAATCACCTTGGTGCCGGTGCTCTTATCCGTCCCGATGGATGAGTACCAGCCGGCTCCGCGCATGATGATCGGGGCAACGTTGCACCAGGTCTCAACATTGTTTAAGTTGGTCGGTCCGTCCCAGAGCCCTTTCTCCGCAGTGTGAATGTACTTGGGCCGGGGTTCTCCCGCCCTGCCTTCAAGTGATGCCATGAGTGCCGTCGATTCGCCGCAGACATAGCCCCCGGCTCCCTCCTTCAGGGTGAGTGAAAAGTTGAACCCGCTCCCGAAGATGTTTTTGCTGAGCAGCCCGTACTCATAATCCTGCTCAATGGCCCGCTTAAGCTTCTCCTTCGCTCCCTCGTTGCCGTGGTGGAGATAGATATAACCCTCCTGGGCTCCGATGGCATAGCCGCCGATGATGATCCCCTCGATGATACCGTGGGGATCGGATTCGATAATGCTTTTATGCATGCCGATGCCCGGATCTCCCTCACTGCAGTTGCAGAGCACATACTTCTGTTTGCCATGTGCCTCACGGCAGGCCTTCCATTTGTTCCCGGTGGGAAATCCACCGCCTCCACGGCCGCGCAAATTGGCCCTGGTCACCGTTTCGATAATCTCTTCCGGTTTCATCCTGGTCACCGCCTTGAGCAGCGCGGCGTACCCTCCCCGGGCAACGTATTCCTCGATGCTTAAGGGGTCGATCACACCCGCGTTGCGCATGGCGATGCGCAGCTGGGTCTTGAAAAAGGAAAAATCCTCTGCGGCAGGCGCTGATTTGACCTCGGCGGGAGTTTTGGCGGCGTAGGTAAAGGCCTTGCCGTTTAGAGCCAGCGTCTCCTCGTTGGTGCGGTAAAGGAGGTTCTTTTTCTGCGGCTTGCCCTTGGCAAGCGACTTGACCAGGGAGGGTACCAGATCCGCCGTAATGCTGCCATAGGTGAGCTTCGGCTTTCCGGGCATAATGACTTCCACCAGCGGTTCCTCATAACACATGCCGATGCAGCCCACTCGAACCACACGCCCGTCAAGCCCCTGCGCCTTCAGCTCCTTCTCACATGCCGCTATCACCTCTTTCGCGCCCCGTGCCAGGCCGCACCGGGAGGCGCCCACCTGTATCCTGATGCCGCCGGGAAAGAGCAGCTTCTCTCCCGCGGCCTTTAGCTTGTTCAATTCTCTGACGGATTCTATCTTCATCTCACTTCTCGCTTTTTAATTTGATGATGGTCGTTTTGGCCGTCTCTTTATCAAGCAGCTTCCCGTCAATTTCTACCGCCGGCGCCGCCGTGCAGCAGCCCAGGCAGTGAACCGGCTGCAGGTCGCAGACGGCTTCAGCACCTTCCTTTTCAATTGTTTCCTTAAGCTCGCTCATTACCTCTGAGCCGCGTTTGACATGACAGGCGGTGCCCTGGCATACCTTGACCGCATGCTTGCCCTGCGGAGGCTGCATGCTGAAGGCTTTCCCAAAGTAACTTATGGTTCTGAAAACTTCACTCAGAGGAAGCTTCAGCCTGCCGCTTACGTGACTCATCACCACATCTGAAATGTAGCCCTCCTCATGTTGTATGTCGTGGAGAATGGTAATCAGCGACCCCTTCTCCTTTTGATGCCGCTCTATTACCTCGTCAAGCTTCTTCAGATCCATGCCTAACTCCCGAAGTCTTTAGATGGTATTAGGTTCCCGAACCATGAATAACTCGATTAGAGAATCTAATAGTTTTATAATCGAACTATCTTATAGTCTGTCCTTCGCTGCACTGTCAAGAACAATTTTTTAAAAAAAGCGACGAAACCTTCTCCTAATCCTGACCAATTATGTAATCACCCTCAAATCGCACTGACCTGATGTGGAGGCCTTTTATCCCCGCATAGCCGGGATAAACATCTCCGCAGATCTCTATTTCCCTTCCGGTCATGGGAACCAGCGTTGCCCAGGTAAACAGCTTTTTCCCGCTCGTTTTCTGTTCCTCAGTGAATACACGATGGATACGCAGGGCCTGTTCGCTTTCGGAGACTTTCTGGCCCTTTGGGGGAGTGGGATAGTAAAGGGTGCCATCCTTGCTGAGGATAAACAGCTTGCTGTTCCGCTCCGCGCTGATAGCCGCAGCCCGAAATTCTTCCTTGGTGTAAGGCTGGCCATAGGTTTTGTTTTGAGGTTCGGTGGTTCCGTTAAAGAGAGAGTTTCCTTCAACAATGACCCCGGTTATTATTTTCCCTTCTTTTTCGGCTGCTAAGAACTCCTGCTCCAACATCTTCATGCGCTCCGCATACGGTGTTTTATACACCTCTGCCTCTTCTACCTCACCTTCAGTCAGGCATGCGCTGAGCATGGCTAGTAACATCATAACCGGTAGCAATTTCAAATATTTCATATAGACCTCCTTATTCATTACGGTGCATAATCAAATAAGTGTGAGATTTTACACAACATCCTTTGACTCGATCATCCCCTCTTTTTTCCTGCGTAAATCCTTTACAATCAGATAGGTGGAAATAGCAAAGCCGGCTATGATGACACTCATAATCTTCCAGTTGATGTGCACCCAGGGCTCCTTGAGCATGCCCCACTTGGCCAGAATCTCTACGTCATTCCAGAGCACGGTAACGGTGGGAATGGAGTAACGCAGATTGGCGCCGAATTTGTCATAACCTATAAGCTTGTATACCAGGTAGAAGAAAACAGAAAACGAGACAAAAAAGAGGGCATAGCAGAACCAGGAATGGGACCGAATATCTGATCATCATAGGCAATCATCAGCAACAAATAGCCAGCCCAAGTTATTCCAATATATTCGAAAGCGGTACGCGGTCCATAGTTATCAACCTTACCGGTAGCCACAACTCCCCGCATAAGCCGCAACTTGCGTCTCAGAAAATAAATGAAGTTGCACCTGACGCTCTCCTGGAACATCAGATAAGTAAATACCATAAGAAATGCCATAAGGCTCCATTCCATCAGTCGGTACTCGGGGTAGCTGCCATTGAAGGTATAGGTGACACCTGTGCGATGCCCTGCATACATGAGGCTGTACTCCCATGCAAACCAGAGGCCCAGACCGCCAAATACCCCCCAAAAGCTCTGCCAGCCGTCACGCTTGCACCAGCGGGTCATGTAAATGGTCAGAAACCCGATGATGGCACAGGCCCAGGCATAATTATATTTAATGACGGGATTGTGTTTTTCAATCAGCACCATCACGATGTGGGCGATGGCGGCAAGTGCGAAAATCCACACGAGAGATACTGCTGTATAGAAAAGTGATTTAATGCTGACAACTTTTTGCTTTGCCATTGTTGTACCTCCTTAACAGTGTTCAATGCGGTGTTGTTGCAGTGCGGTCATACATTGGTTAGATGTTTAACCGGGTAGTTTTTAAAAGGGTTAGTTTGTTGGAAAGATGATCTAAGGATGGCTGCAGGGATCGGTCAATGGTCTCATCATGAGCCTGCAGGTTGAAGGGAGAAAGCGAGATGTTCCTGAGAGGCGAAGCATTCAACTCCTTTTGTTGTAAATTATTTTTCTGATAGTGCTGCTTAATGACCATGAGCTGCTGGCTTTTGCTCGGGGTAAATGAATGAGCAAAAGGGCACATGATAAAATACACGAATGAGGGAATAAGAAATAGAATGGTGAGAAGCGCTATTTTTTTCAGGGGCATACAGCCATCTCCCGAGATGACCAATCAGGGTCGCTTGATCCTTTTGTGGAGCGAACCCATGACCGGAATGATCAATTGGTACATTTCCTGAAAAAGCTTTTCGCCAAACGGGGTAATTGCGTAGTACTTGCGGTCAGCGCCGTGCTGGGAATGCTCCAGTTGGCTTTTTAAAAAACCCTGTTGTTCCAGCGAACGCAGTTTTTTGTAGAGATTGTTCCGGTCGATATCAAACGTGCCGCTGGTGATCTTTAAAATTTCGTCTTTAATCTCGTACGCATACCGCTGCTGCTGGGAAATGAGGTGCAATATGACGAATTGGAGAAAACCCCGCTTGAGATCAAAAACGAGCTGGTATGTCTGCTTCTGTATGGTGGCCTGCTGATCAGCGGTCATGTCTTACAAGGAATGAGTTATGAAAACTATATCTATAAGCTATAATTCTCAATGATGTATTCAGTAACACTAATACCGTAGAGATAATTGTTTGTCAAGAAAAAAAGAGGAGAGGTTCAGAGCGGCAATAGCCTGTCAACAGCATGAATTATAAGAGAAATAAAAAAACACATTCAAAGGGCATTTTATTTTTAAATGACATGGTAAAAAAAAGCCCCGTCACTATCGTGGCGGGGCTTGCTGCACTCCATGCTCTGTTGAACTTGTGATTATGCCTTTGCCCGGCTTAGAACCGAATCGCATGCCTGGTAGAAGGCTTCAATGACGTGTTGCTGGTACTTGCCCACCGGAACGCCGTTATAGATAACATGGGTTTTGCCCTGTACCATTTCCCTGGTGTAGGGGACAGACCAGTCGGGATAATCGACGGGATCATCAATATTATACTTGTCAAAGTTTTCAAAGCACTTCATGGCGTGATGCATGAGCGTATCTGAATTTTCGGCGAAAAACTCTATGGGGAGGCCGATAGCATAGTCATAGTTGTCTTTCACTGCATTTAAGTACGCGCGGTTGGTGGAAAGGTACTTCTGCTGGGGGTCCCAGATGGGATCGGCAAATTCATCCTGGCAGGTGACTACGTTGGTGCGCCCGAACTTATAGCCCTTTACCATCGAAGTGACTTCTTCAAAAAGCTTGTCCCGATATGCGGGTGCAAGCTGCAGCCATGCCTCCCACTTGAAAGCGTCCCAGGGCATGCCATGGACGGTAACCGCCACGGTTACGTCTGAACCCTGAGGTATGGTGTCGAGCCGGTCCTTGAGCATATCAAGAAATGCCTGGCGAAGCGGCTGGTAGTTTCCCATCTGCGGGCCGATGATCACCTTTACCTTTTTCCCCGGATGCTTCTGCTTCCATTCCTCAATATACTCGAAGCAGTGACGGAACCCGGAGTTGAATTCTTCAAAGTGGGAATAGATGCCCATGGGTGCGATCAGGAGGATGGTCTCGCATCCCGCATCGAGAAGTTCGTGGAGCTTTTGCTTCATTTCATAAAAAAACATGTTGGTTTCAGAGCGGAATTCAACAGCGGGATACTTCTGGCGAAGCCGGTCAAACGCGGTATTGATGATCTTGAAGCTTTCCTCCCAGTGAGGAAGCTTCCTCTGCTTGATACCGCTTCCGTAATAGTAGAGGCGGGACTTATTGCCAACCTTCCCGCAAAGCGAGGGTTCTCCGCAGGGCCGTCCCTTATAAAGGAAATAGCCATGGTCGAGGTAAATGCGGGATGAGGGCGGGACCCAAACCACCTTCCCCTCGCGATACTTTGCAATGTAAGGTTTGCCATCCAGATCACGGTCGTTGCCGAAGGCATCTTCGAGGCGGGTAGGGGTGAATTCTTTTCTGGCATGGCAATGGGCCGGATCAAGCAGGGCAACACCATTGTCCTTGAGGGCCAGGACATTGAAGGGCCAGGGAACAACCGCTTTAAAAACCTTGTGAATGATGTTATGAAAAAAAGCATGATTGTGGTTTGTGGGCATGATCAGAGCGGTGGCAAAAACACCGATCTTGCCCTCGGGCTTGGTGTCCTGTGTTTTAAAATATTCGTAATAGTCTGGCTTTTTGGGCAAGTTCTTGTACTTGAACAGTCCGTAAAAGCCCCCGATGATCACCAGCAGCACGATCACAATGGTTATTAAAATTGCCATATCATTCCTCCTGTTCTAAAAACGTGTTGTACCTGGTTTGAAATCGTACGGCACCGTATTTACGCACACCTCTTTGCTTTTACTGTTTATTGATGGCACAGGGCAGCCCGGAGGTGATTTCCGATTGCTCGCGGCTTCCGCTGATGGTCATAATTTTCACGCGGCCCCGGTTGTACCATTCGACGGTTCCTGTTTTACCACCCGTTTTAGAGAGGAGCCATTCAAGAGACGCGCGGGCAATGCCATTTCGCGTATCCTCGTTTTTAAAAGCCCCGCAGAAGGAGCATTCGTCAACAGACAATTTCAGCGTGCTGTTGTCAGAAATCGATGCATCAAAAACCTGGTTTTTGGTGAGGCCGAGCGCCGTACTGAATTCTGAGATGAGGTCCGGCTGATCTGCAGAAGCAACTGAACACACGCTGTTTCCGCCAACCAGTAACGTTATGACCACAACTGTTTTCAGGACTGCACTGGTTATGTGCATGGAAACCCTTTCGCATCGCAGACTATTTTTTCAAGCACTTAACGTATCTCATCTTATGTGTCAAGAAAATATTTCTTGACCGGGCGAACTATGGCCATGATCTATCCAATGAAATAAGTGTTTTTCGAATGGGATAACTGTGGTATAGAGAATACCGCAGCCGACGCATATGAGCACGAAGCATCAGCAGCAACTGAACCTTTACGATGGAGTCCGGCAAAGATGATGGTTTTGGGTATTGAATCATCCTGCGATGAAACGGCAGCAGCCGTGGTACAAGACGGAAAGACAATCCTGTCCTCCGTGGTTGCGTCCCAGGTTGACTTTCATAAAAAATATGGCGGCATCGTGCCTGAGATTGCCTCACGCAAGCATATTGAGGCCATAGGGCCGGTGATACGGGAAGCGCTGGAGAGGGCAGGGCTTTCGCTTGATGACATACAGGGTATTGCGGTAACCCAGGGCCCGGGTCTGGTCGGTTCCCTGCTGATCGGCATTTCCACTGCCAAGGCCATTGCTTACGTCAAGCAATTGCCCCTGGTCGGGGTCAATCACCTGGAGGGACACCTCACCGCTATTTTTCTGGAGCGGCCCGACTGTGCTTTTCCATTTATAGGCCTGGTGGTTTCGGGCGGACACACCAGCCTGTACCATGTCAATGGCATGGGTCAGTACAGGTTGCTTGGTCAAACCAGGGATGACGCGGCAGGCGAAGCGTTTGACAAGGTCGCGAAACTGCTGGGCCTCGGTTATCCGGGAGGGGTTATTATAGACAGGATGTCACGTGAGGGAAACGCCGACGCCATAGCTTTTCCTCGCGCACTTATTGGCAGGGATTCGCTGGATTTCAGCTTCAGCGGCATTAAGACATCGGTCCTGCGCTATGTCAGGGAATGCAATGGTGAGCTTGAAAGCAAGCTGGTCCGTGATATTGTTGCCAGCTTTCAGGAGGCGGTGATTGACGTGCTGGTGACGAAGCTGTTTCAGGCTGCCGCCCAGCATGGCGCTGAGCGGGTGGTTATAGCCGGTGGCGTTGCGGCAAACACGCGCCTGAGGGAAAAGATGAATGCGCGGAGCGTTCAGGACAACATGAGCTTATTTATTCCTTCGCCTGTTCTGTGCACCGATAATGCGGCCATGATAGCTGCTGCAGGAGACTTTTATCTTGAACAGGGTCTTACCAGCCCCCTTTCCATGAATGCCTATTCCCGCCTCCCCCTGGGCATGCTGCAAGCCCCCTAAGCATTTCTTCTTTTCCTGGCCCAAAGAAGGTAGGAAACAAATAATACGATAAGTACAATAATGGCCTGGTTATAGTGTTTGAGAATGGTCAAAACCAGCCGCCAATTTTTTCCCAGATAGTAACCGCCGCATATTAAGCAGGAGTTCCATAACAGGCTGCTTAAAGCGGCGGCAGCGGCGGTAGTCCCAAATTTCATATTGGAGATGCCGGCAAAAAGCGCAACTGCCGAGCGGACCCCGGGTATAAAACGATTGGCGGCAATAAGGCCGATACCGAAGTTCTGAAACCATCTTTCAACCCGTAAGATCATCTCCCTGGAGAGAAAACGGTAATTTTTCTTAAAAAAAAACTCCCTCCCATAATGTTTCCCAAGAAAAAAGAGCGATAGAAAACCAATCAAACTCCCTGCCAGAGAAATAAGGTAGACGGTTAAGAAATCAAGCTTTCCTGTCCCGGCAAGATAGGCGCCAATTACCATGATGGTATCAGCGGGAAAGGGCGGAAGGGGGTATTCAATGAAGGCATTGATGAGAAGAAAACAGTAGATGGTTTCGTTGGACAGGGCGTTAAGAGTGACCAGGGTTTGATCGATCATTCGCTTTTTCTCTCGAATAACTATTACCGATCCGTTCAGAGTCGTCTCAGACATTATATGAAAGAGAAACAAAAAGCAAACGAAAGTGCTGTAAGGTTATCAATGAATAAACGGTCCCATGACTCCCCATAGGGAAATAGGCTTTACTGGTGACATCTTCTATGCTATAGAAGCGGCATCACAGGAGAGTGCGGCATCCTCATTTTATTAAAACAAGAGGAAGCATATGGATGAGAGAAGAAAATATATTCGTTTCCCGGTCAAACTGACTGCGCGGTATGCGGAAAAGAATGGAGGAAGCTGGAAGGAGTGTTCGGTGATTGATATCAGCCGCGAGGGGATGGGGATCAGCATCTATTCCCGGGAGGCAATCACTAACGGAGCCAGCCTTCGAATGGAAATAACTGTCCCGGTTAAGGATAGCCCGGTTGATATGGGGGGCGTCCTGATCTGGATACGGGAGCTGAAAGAGGATCCGCAGTTTAATTATATAGGAGGGGTGAGAATCAGCAGCATAACCCCTGAGGACAAGTGGGCGCTTATGGATTATGCATACGAGGGTTGGCAGCAGAATGAAGGTAAGTAGTGTTACCATAACTGAGGAAAGGGCATGCCCAAGCTCATAGTGCCGCATGCAAATGAGCGGCAAAAGGAAATATTCAAGACATTTAACATTACGCTGCTGGAGTCCATCAGCGAAAAAGAATTTGAGCAGGAAGTCTCAAACTACCTTGGCAGTCACAACGTCCTGCACCTTGCCACCTGTCGCGGCAGTGAACCCCGATCGACGCCTTTGGAATACTTCAATAACGGGCTGACCGTGTATATCTTTTCCGAAGGCGGGGGAAAATTCGCCAATTTGAAGGAGAATGGCAATGTGTGCTATTCCATCGCGGATCCCTATGAACCGGAAAAGAACTACTTTGGTGCCGTTGGATTGCAGGTGTGGGGAATCGCATCCACGTTTAAGAAGAATGATAATCCCGTGCGATGCGAAGAGATAGCGCGGTATTCACGGATTGGCGATGCGCTGAAAAAGCAGGGGCTCGACCAGTTTGCCAGTAAGGTCAATTATAACGTGATTACCATTGAGCCTTTGAAGATCCGTTATCTCAATCTGATGAGAGGCTTCCGGAATGTCCTGTGGGAAAAAGGGTAGGGGCCGTGCTGTGATGTTGTTTTAGATCCTTCGTTTCACGAAGGTTACGTGCTAACCAATCCTGTAATTCTGTTATCTTCTCTTGTCATTCTGAGTGCAGCGAATAATCTTGTCTTTCAGCAGGATAAATCCCCTCAGAATCTTATCACCTCGTTCTTACCAGCACGGTTTTGTCATGGTAGATGGGACTTTCGCTGTTGAGATTGTTGAGTGTCAAGAAATCTGACAGCTCCATGTTGTACTGTTTAGCAATGCTGTACGCAGTGTCTCCTTCCTTAATGATGTAGGCCTGCGTGTCATTTTTTTCTACCGGCCGGCTTATGATGTCTTCAGTTTTTATGGAACTGGCGGAAATCACATCTTTGTTGTTACGTGTTGGCGAGAAGGTAAGGTCGTCTAGATTTCTGATGCTGCATTTTTTGAGATTCTCATTTGCAGTTTCATAAAAGGCAGGTTTTAGCACGATGGCATCTTCAAAGCATTTTTTGGCCTTTTCGTGGTCGCCTGCCACCAGGTACATGCTGCCAAGATTATTGAATGCCTGTGCTTCATTTCCCCCTTTCTTAAATGCCTCGAATGCCTCCCGCTTTCTGCCCGTCATAAACAGAGAAAATCCAAGGTTGTTAAAAACTTTATTTTCCGTATAGCCTGATTTGACTGCCCGGTTAAAGCTATCGATGGCGTTCTGATAATGCCCGGTCATTGAATAGGATAGACCCATATTGTTATATACTATCCCGTTGTCTTTTTTTAAAGTCAGGGCCTTTTCATATTCAGCAATAGCTTGGAGATGGTTTTTTTCACCGTCATATATAACACCCAGCAGGTTATGGGCGCTCCAGAGTGAGCTATCCTGTGCCACTGCCTTCAATAGGTGTTCTTTCGCCTTCTCATTCTGCTTGAGCTGAAAAAATGATTGCCCCAAACCCTTGTGAGCGAGAGCATGGTCAGGTTCTTTTTCAAGCACTTTTTCAAAGGAGGCGATTGCGTCATTGTTCATACCCTCAATCAGAAAAAGGAGTCCTTTCTTGTAGTGGATTTTAATATTTTGCGGGTCTTTCTGTAAGGCCTTTTCGTAGTGGGTAAATGTATTAATCGGATCTCCTTTGCCGAGATACATGTCGCCCAGCCGTTCATATTCCGCGGCGGTAAGATCAGGCGGCGGCGCGGCTTCAGCACTGGATCGTTTCCCCTGAGACTGAGATTCAACAAGCTTGCGTATTTGTTTGCTGTCCCGGTCATAGTCAGATTTAAGCACCGCTTTGTCATGAGAAGAACAACCACTCAGATAAAGACCCAGGGCAAAGCTTATGCCGACAAACACGTAGACACCTTTGTTTGCTAATACCTTCACGGGGTACCTCCAGTAGTATACGTATATTCTTTGACAGGCTATGAGATAAAGTTAAATTGATGGAGCAGGCGTATTATAGGCGGTCCCAAGATGACCACAAACAGCGCCGGAAAGATACAAAAGATCAGCACTACGATTAATTTAAGGGGCATTTTGGCAGCAACCTCTTCAGCCTTAAGGTAGCGTTTAGTCCTGAAGGTATCCGAGTATACGCGCAGGGCCTGGGCCACGCTGGTACCGAACTTATCTGCCTGGATTAACAGGGTTACCAGGCTGTTAATGTCCTCAAGCTCGGTTCGTAAGGCGAGGTTTTTAAGAGCGTCCTGCCTTGATTTACCCGCGGTTATTTCAAGATTGTACATTTTCAGTTCATCACTCAGGTCCTTGTTGGTAAGCCTGATTTCCTGCGCCACCCGGTTTATGGTTGAATCAAGTCCCATGCCTGCTTCCACGCTTACAACCATAAGATCGAGTGCATCGGGAAGTCCCCTGCTGATCCTTTCCTTTCTCCCGGAGGTTTTGATGCTCAGCCAGAGATCAGGCAGGTAAAAACCGAACAAGGCAAAAAGCAGGCACACAACAACGCTTGTGTAGGGATTGAAAACATGCAGGACCGTCATGCGGGTCAAAATAAAGGTTGTTGAAAGCAAAAGGGCAAGGAAGCACTTGGTGCCCCAGAAAAGCGCCGGCATATTCGGGCGATGGAGCCCGGCCTTGAGAAAATTGAGCCTCATGCGTGAGTAATCACTTTCCTTGCTGCCTGCTGCCCATCTGCCCATGGTGCTTAGGTAACGCAGAAACGGTACTCTCTCAATGCCTTCCCGTGTAAGGGAAGATTGCGCTGAAAGCATCTCGTCAGTATCGTCTCGCTCCCAGTGGATTTTTTTTGCCATTTCCCTGCTTTTTGTGTTTCTGTCAACGTAAGCAAAAATGCCCCATAACAACAAAAAGCCGGAGAAAAAAGCCAGTACCGCTATGATGAGGGGAATTGAGGTCGGCATAGTATCATCCCTTTAGATATTTATGGTAATTAACTTTCTTATGAGCATAATGCCCAGAAGCGCCATTGATATGGAAATGGTAATTACTAACTTTCCGGCAGGCTCGGATGTTAAGGTGCTGAGATAGCCGGGTTTCATAAATTGAAGGTACACAATGAGCAGGACGGGGATGGCAACGAGGATTACTGCTGACAATCTTCCTTCGGCTGATAAAACGCGCACCTTATCCCTGAATTTGAACCGCTCCCGGATAATGCGGGCAATGCTATCCATGATTTCAGCCAGGTTACCGCCCGTCTCTCGCTGAAGGATCACGGAGGCGGTGAAATAGCGCAGGTCAGTCGAGTCAACACGAGTGAGCAGGTTTTTTAATGCATCATTTGTGCTGATGCCAAAATTGATTTCATCCAGCGTCTTCTCAAACTCTGTACCCAGGGGATCGCCGAAATTTTCTGATGCCAGCTTCATGCTCCCGGTAAAAGCATGGCCTGCGCGAAGGGCGCGGGATAAAAATTCCATTCCCTCAGGAAGTTGCTGCTCGAACTTTTTCATTCTCTCCTTTTTCTTCATGCGGATATATAGGTAGGGGAGTGTGCTCAATAGTATTGCAGTCACAAGAGGAATGATTTGATTGCGCACTATCACCGCGATGCCGTAATAGCCTGCAAACAGGAGAACAAGAGACAGGAGTATAAAGAAACCGAGTGGATAGTTTAGATTCGCCTGCTTCAGAAGCCGGTCAAGGTTCTGAATGCCCGGTGTTCTCCGAAGGATGTCGTTTAAGAATTTGACATTGCTTAACACCTTTTTTCTGAGCATGTCTGACGGATCGCTGCCGGTATCCATGGAAGAATACATTTGAATCTTATTGCGAATCACTTCCCGGTTCAGTGCCTTTCGCCGGCCCAGGTAACGCAGGCTCTCTATAAGGCATATGGCAATGATAAAGAACAGGATAAATTGAACGATGAGAAAGTTCATTGATGGCACCTCGGCTGTCAGATGTTCATTACGTTGTTTGGATCAAAAAGCTTGTTGCTTACCTTTATACCTGCCGCTGTGAATTTATCAATAAACCGGGGCTTTACGCCACTAAACTTATAAACACCCCTCACTTTGTTTTCAGCATCTATGGTCGTTTGCTCAAAGGAGAAGATTTCCTGCAGGGTAATAACGTTTCCTTCCATGCCGGTCAGCTCCTGAAGGCTGATCATTTTTCTGGTGCCGTCGGTTAAGCGCTGCAGGTGAATGAGCACGTCAAGGGCGGAGCTGACATATTTTCTTATGAAGTCCAGGGGGATTTCAAAGCTTGCCATTGCAACCATGCTCTCCAGCCTCATCAGCGCATCCCGGGGTGAATTGGCATGAATGGTGGTAAGCGATCCGTCATGGCCGGTGTTCATGGCCTGGAGCATATCGAATGCCTCCTGGCCGCGAACCTCCCCCACCACAATGCGGTCAGGCCGCATCCTGAGGCTGTTTCTTACCAGGTCGCGCTGGGTTATCTCACCTTTGCCCTCAATATTGGGCGGGCGCGTTTCCAGCCTGATGACATGTTCCTGCTTGAGCTGCAGTTCAGAGGAATCCTCGATGGTAATAATACGCTCGTCTTCGGGTATGAACCGGGAGAGCACGTTTAAAAGAGTTGTCTTTCCGCTTCCGGTACCTCCCGAAATCAGGACATTCAAGCCGCGCTTTTACAATGCCTTTGAGAATTTCACCGATTTCCGGAGTCAGGGTTTTAAAATTAACAAGGTCTTCCATCTCATATGGGTCCGCGGCAAAGCGCCTGATGGACAGGATGGGTCCGTCTATGGCCAGCGGCGGAATGATGGCATTTACCCGGGAGCCGTCCCGGAGACGGGCATCCACCATGGGGGAAGACTCGTCGATACGCCTGCCCACGAAGGAAACGATCTTATCGATGATTTTCATGAGATGGGCGTTGTCCTTAAATCGCGCGTCGGTGCGGTCGAGCTTGCCGAAGCGTTCCACGTAAATCTGGTTGTAGGTGTTGACCAGAATGTCTGATACTGAGGGGTCCTGAATGAAAGGCTCGATCGGTCCCAGCCCCAGAACCTCGTTCTGGATTTCGGTAATAAGCAATTCGATTTCAACTGAATTAAGGGGCATCCTAAGACCATCTTCACGGAGAATGCTTTCAACCAGCTTTCGGATCTGGGATTTGATAGTGCCATGTTCGAGCTTTTCTATCACGGTAAGATCAATGAGGTCCAGCAGCCGATCGTGAATTTTATGCTTCAGCTCAAAATATTCTTCGGGAATATTTTTTTTCAAGTCTCGTTCCGAAATGGTCTTGACGCCCGTTTTCTCGTACATGGCTTTATCCTCACTGGTTTAGGCAATCACCTGCTTGTTCTTCGAAGTGTCCTTGCCCTTGAGGGCACTCCACCACTTTTTTTCTGTTGTTAATTCTCCTGCTGCGATACAGTCGGCCAGATCTTTAAAGCTCTTGGTTATGGAAGCATTTTTGGCGATCTGGGACAGCGCTTTCCCCTGGTTGATCGCCGTGAGCGTGGTCCGGTAATCATTGGGTATGGTCCAGAATATTTTCTTGCTGATGCCGTTTTCCGCGTCTCAAGAGAGATCTCAGAAGATTTAATATAGCGGTTCATCACCACCTTGATAAGTTTATCCACTGGATAGCCGAGATTGAGAAGCGATCGCAGCAGTTTGTCAATATTTGAGAGGCAGGGCAGGGTAAGCACTGCGGTAAGGAGCACGGTGTCTGACGCCGCAAGCAGCTTTAAAAACATGGGATTGAGTGGATGGCCGCCATCGATAATAACGAAGTCAAACATCCTGCTCATCAGTTCGAGTATGCGGTCCATAACCTTGGGGTCAAGCGCCTCATGATGGTCAAAGTGCCGGGGAGAGGGCAGCACATATACTCCGGCAGAGGACTTGGAAAGGGCATTCATCAGGAAGGTATTATCCAGGCGCGATACCTGCTTGGTAATTTCACTCAAATCGTGTTTTGGCTTGATTTCCAAAAATAGCGGCACCTCCCCGAAGAGCATGTTCATGTCCACCAGGGCTACTGACTTAACTCCTTTCTTTTCAGCCAGACTGGTAGCCAGGTTTACCGCCACCGTGGTTGTTCCAACGCCTCCCTTGGCACCAATGACATTGATGATGTGGCCGGGCTTAATGGACACCACGGTTTTTGATTTGTCCTGCCGTACTTTGAAACGCTCCAGCGCCTGCCTGACTTCCTCTTCGTTGAGGGGCTGAATGAGAATTCTTTAACGCCTGTCCTGATGGCCTGCATGAGCAGTACCTGGTCAGCCTGTGCGGAGGTTAAGAAGACTTCATCCACGTCATTGGCGTGAAGCAGGGATTCAACGTGGTTGAATGATTCATCGGCATTGGTTCCGATCTCATAAATGAGGAGGTTGACATGTTGCGAATCGTTCGCGTCCTGTATCATGCAGGCCGTCGATGACTGCGCACAATGGACTCAAGAAGATTTCGTCGCACCTTTGTTTTTTATTTCTAAGCTTAATCGTAAAGCTATTCATTAACATGAAATGCCTCCTGCTATCTAATGGCTGATAGTATCGAATGTTCAGCAGTCATAAAGCTATTGTACAAGAACCGGAATCCGGGCAAGAATGCCGAAATTATGTCCCCCGCTCGTGCCTGCAGGCTCGTGCGCTGTGCAGTCGGGCAGAAAGTAAATCGACTTGTTCGCATAGGGCGCAGGACTTCCGTCAACATTTTTAAGCCGGAAATGCTGCACAAAACTGTTCCAGCGAGCCTGACCACTGGGATTATTGTTTGTCCAGCTTGACACCACGTTTTCTATTCCCGCCATTTGAGTCGGAACATTGTTATACTGAGGATCATTCTGATCCGCAATCCATATAATATTAACCTTCACCGCACCCCGTAATTCCTGACACACATTCATGCTATTATCCGGGCAGTTGACAACGGGGAGGGTGACGTTCCAGGGCTGGGTCCTGTTGTTGGTATTTGAGGTCCAGCAGCTTACCAGCCGGCTAAAGGCACTCTGGATCTCGCCCCCGCTGGTACCCATATCCACACCGAGCCTGAGAATCTCGGGGTTTCCATCGCCGCAGACGAGGCCCCTGACTTCCTGGGCATTGGTGCCGCCATTACAGGCATCGTTCTGGTTAAAATTTGTCCATCCCCCGGTTTCATTGCTTGCCACATTCTGTCCGCTGTTGATCATGCGCCCTATGTTGCAGCTATACTCATCGCCCTGTAATATGGTGTCCTCGCAAATAACAATCGGTTGGTCAACGTCGAAGGGAGCAAGGGTCCCGGCAAAGCCGCGATAAGCAACAGCCTCAGCGCTTAACGCGAAACCATCGTAGCCAAAGATGCGGGCAAAAAACGCTTCTGCCGGTGTTGCATCCCGCCTGGCCCTGACGCGGACCGCATTGATAAAGTTTGCATTATGATCCAGCTCATCATCTGAAACGTTCCAGAGGTCTACCGGGGCGGTTGAATCATTGGGAGTAAAGGTCCGGTTGTAAAAGCTCCAGTGTCCGCGCACCACATCACCTGAGTTGCCTCCGCTCCAGTTCACTTCAACCGGTATGTTTTCACTCAAGTTTGCCGTGGCGGCATCATAGCCATGCTGGTTTGCCAGCGTACTTACGATCGTGCCCTCATCATCATACAGGAATCGGGCAGCGGCAAGTGCCCCTGCGTCAGCAGCGTTTTGAAGCTCGTTTCTCACCACATAGATGTGTGCCACGTCTATTCCTAACGCTGCAAAGCAGATGAGAGGAAACAAAATTAATGCTACTACCAGTGCCGTTACGCCACGTTCATGAGTATGTGATTTCATGACTTAACTCCTGCGCATGGATTAAATAATTATTCCATTCGCATCACCGTTTCAGCCTCCATGGTTATGCCCGGGGCAAGAGACGTAATAAAATTAGGCAGCACCAGAAAATTATAGGTATAGGTTACCCGGACGGTGAGTGGATCTCCCGCCGTATCGCCGCCTCGTATAATTTGAGTGCTGATGTCAGAATCACCTCCGAGGCTGATCATGTTGTCACTGCAGTATCTGCTTACTGCATCCACAATGTCACTGTTGCTTCTGCGGGGATCATCGTACACTATACCAGCCCGCGCTCCCTCGCGACTGGCATTGGTGATCACCGCCTTGTCATACAGTGCCGTGGTAAATTCAATCGCACCGAAGATGAGCAGAACAAGGGGAAGCAGGATGATGGCAAATTCTACCGCCGCAACTCCCTTCTGATCATGCATATTTTTTTTCACGGTAATTCTCCCGGCTATATTTGTTACTTTTCACCTATGCCTTCGATAGTGCCCAGGCGAAGATTGTAGGTGGTATCCTGTCCCTTGTCACACGGCCCCTGCTGATAGCCCTCCATTGCCTTCTCCGCTGCGGTGCCGTCAAGGCCGACAACCGGCTCGAGATTCTTAGAGGCATCAGGATTTGCTGTCTGATTGTTCTTTATGGACTCAAAAGAGCTGCCCCAATTTTGCTTAAGCGTATCGTGGCCACAGCCTGCGAACGCAAACGAAATCATGAAGATGACTGCCACTATGCCTGCACATGTATTCTTCATTGCTTCCTCCTTATAACTCATGAGGTTGGGCGTAATTAATTGATTCACACTATCCTAAAGGTTATTCCGTTACCGGGATGGCCGGGCCAAAATCGCCATCCAGCTCACCTTTGAGCATTACATCATTTTCCTTGCCTTCCATAAAGCCCCAGAGATAGATGTCCCAATCGTCGGGCTCTATGTAGTAGTCCGTGGGAAGGGCCTGCTTTGCCATATTGAGGGGTTTTACCAGCCGCGGTGTAACCACTATGACCAGTTCCGTTTCCTGCTTCTGAAACGACCGGCTCCGGAAGAGTGAACCTAAAATGGGAATTTCTCCCAGTTTCGGGTATCTGCTGAAGCTATCCCGCACAGTCTCGCTTAGGAGACCGGCGATAGCAAAGCTCTGACCGTCAGCAAGGTCTACAGTCGTTGCTGCCCGCCGGGTTATTAACCCTGGTATTAAGAAGCCTTCAACTACTACAGCGGTGGAGTAATCAAGATCAGATACTTCCGGGGCAACATTAATGCTGATTTTACTGTTATCAAGCACGGTCGGTGTGAAGGATAGACCGACTCCGTATGACTTGTACTCGATTCCAACCGTACCCAGACCCTGGGGCACAGGTACCGGAAATTCACCGCCGGCCAGAAAATTTGCGGTCTGTCCGCTTAGGGCAATGAGAGTGGGTTCTGCCATAACTTTAAGCATGCCGTCCTCTTTAAGGGCATCAATAAAGCCGGTCCAACTCGAATTGCCCTTGTTGAAGCGAAAGAAGGCATTAACAGCGGGAGAAACCAGGAGCCCAAGAGGACCTGCTGCCAGGTTTGCATCCTGCGGCTCAACCAGCCGTACCAGGTTGTTTACGAAGCCGGCAGCGAAATCATTGTTATTGGTGTAGGTAAAATTGACCCCAAGCTGTTTGAGCAGCTGCTTGGAGACCTCCGCAACCCGCACCTCAAGCATCACCTGGTGTATACCTGCCACTTCCAGCAGGTTGCGCACGCTTCCCTTGGGGGCATAGGCCTCTGCAAGGGAAATTGCCTGAGAAAGGTTGGCGGTGCTGGAGATTCTCCCGGAGAGCGTTATGGAATTGCCGGTTGAAAAAACCTGCATATCCTTCTCATCCGGAAGCATCGCTGAAAGCCTCTGTTTGAGACCCGCAATATCATAACCGACTTCCAGATCATAAACAGAGATTACTTTGCTGTCCTGCCAGAGGGTAAGATTGGTCGCGCCGACAGATTTGCCCGTGATATAAATCTCTTTTGGAGAGATGAGAATAAAATCAGCAATTTCCGGCTGGGCAATCGAAACCCGCTTAGCCGCTTGGCCGCTGCGTAAAGTCACCGATTTGCCTACGGCCAGTTCAATGCGTTCGGATTGCGTGGTGGTAGAAACAAGTGTTTCATCTCCTATGACAGCGCTTGCAAACATGATGCTGCAGATGAGAACAAGTATGAAACAGGCTCGTTCAATTGTAATCCTATTGTGTAACGTTTTCATAGCTGTTCCTCTCTTTCGTATGCGGTTCATGGTAATACACAATATGATGCTTTGTTAAAAACTGACAGATCCGGATTGGGTTCCCTTAATGACCTGGACCGTGGTTGCTGCCACCGGTGCCTTTCCGATCGCTTTAGGTGTTACTGCTGTCGGTTTGGTTAAGCTATATGAACTCAATGCGTCCGGTATGGATGCACCCTTGGTATAAACAGTTTCCCCGTCGGTCGAATTGCGCAGGGCAAACTGCAACTTTCCCTCGGTTGCCGCGAGCGCCAGTTTTTCCCCTTCATCGGGGGTTACCTCGAGGGTGTAGACGTCAACCGGAGCTGTATCCTTTTCGCCTTTTCCATCCTTTGCTACTTCCGTACCGGTTGCAAGAACCAGTATATCCTGGAGGACGAGCTTGTTTATCTCTTCATCATCGCGGGGATCAGTTAATGTGACCAGTACATCCACCCGGTTGCCGGGCTTTATAAAGCCGGAAACGCCGATTACCTTATCGCCTTTGACCGCAAGCGCCCTTTTCCCCGGCGTCACCACAGCAGATATACCGCCGCTGGTGACGGAGGTAGGAGCCAGCCTCGATTCCAGTATCGGCTCTTTATGTTTAAGCGGGGCTATGGCAACTCTTCCTTCCAGCTTGCTGACATCGGTAAAATAGTCCGGTGTAACGCTATCCTTGAGAAAGGAGACCATTTGTATGTCTTCCTTCTTAAGCTGCGTACCCCAGGTCAGATCATGTGAGGCCACCGCGATTGAAACAGCATCGGTTTTTCCTGCCGACTGCCTCATGGAAGTCTGTTTCTTAATCCAGCTGTAGGTAAAAATGCTTCCGACCAGCGCGATGATCAGGGCAACTGTGATTGGTAAAAATCCGCTCCATTTATTCATCATCATACTCCTTTTAAGTGGTTAATGGGTTTGTGACGTTTCAATGTTTTAAAGCGGGTAACTTGAAAAGACCGCTTTCCAGCACATGGTGTAAATTGTTCCGGCGGCTATTGCCAGGGCGTAGTAGACTTTCGGCTTCTTCCCTTCGGATACGTCAACACCGATAACTCGCCGCTCACCGATGGAAGCATTCATTGCCGCAGCGTAGCTGCTTAAAAACTTTAAACTCCGGTTGTGTACAAGCAGTAATACAATCGCCAGGATTCCGCCGGCAACAGAGGTAAAGATGCAGGCATTAACCACACCGCGTACGCCAAGCGCTGCCCCGACTGCACCCATTAATTTTGTATCCCCCGCGCCCATGACTCCCAGCAGAAATGGCCCGAGAAAGATGGCTAAACCGGCAATGAGACCCAGCAGGCTATACAGCAACCCGCTTGTACCATTCAACACGGTGTGAAAACTCAACGCGGCAGCCATGGCAGGGTAGGTCAACATGTTGGGAATTTTAAAAATCCTCATGTCTATTGCTAAAGCAATTAAAAGTACTACTATTAAAAACAGGTTAAGATAAATATCCGTCGCTCCAATGCTGAGCATATGCCTTCCCGTGATTTAACCCTCAAGCGTTCGATACATTATTAAGTAATGCTTGCTATCGGTAGGCGGGACAAAAACTTTAGTAAAACTTTGATGCTAAATAGGTGAGAGTGTCGTGCTGGAGATGATTTTCAGATCCCGGCCAATGATTTTTCAACTTTCGGCAGGTGCGCATGCATGTCCGATTCAATCGCGATATAAAGCCGCTCTTATCGGCCAAAAATATTTTCTAACGAAATATTCCCAGATTTTCTTGCGTAAGAACCAAAAAGCAAACATCCCCCAAATAGTGAAGTTTTGGGGGATGTTTTTTATGGGTAGGAGATACCCAGTACTAGCTTAACATTTGCCTTACGGCATTTCGCCAGCGATGGTGTTGAAGGTTCTTTCCACGGCCTGACCCAGGAGCGTGACTGCACCTATAATAACCACGGCGATCAGGGCGGCGATCAGGGCGTATTCCGGGGCGGTAACACCATCTTCTCTTTTAACCAGTTCCATTAATTTCTTCATGTCCTTTCTCCTTTTTTAATGTGGCAAACTGTTCTTGTTTTGAAAAAACCAACCATTTTTATTTTTGTAAATACACTTTGATGTAGTGGGCATCTTCCGATACTCTCATCAGTTCGGAAAATGTACGGTCAGCAGCCTTGCCTTACGGCATTTCGCCGGCGATGGTGTTGAAGGTTCTTTCCACGGCCTGACCCAGGAGCGTTACGGCGCCTATGATAACCACGGCGATCAGGGCGGCAATCAATGCATACTCAGGTGCGGTCACTCCATCTTCCTTCTTAACCAGTTCCATTACTTTCTTCATGTCCTTTCTCCTTTTTTAAATGTTGTTACGGATGTTTTTGCTATGAAATTAATATGTGCTCTGCTTGATGCTTCTGATTGTGCTGCCTTACGGCATTTCGCCGGCGATGGTGTTGAAGGTTCTTTCAACCGCCTGGCCTAGGAGCGTGACTGCACCTATGATAACCACGGCGATCAGGGCGGCGATCAATGCGTATTCCGGGGCGGTAACACCATCTTCTCTTTTAACCAGTTGCATTAATTTCTTCATGTTCTCTTCCTCCTTTCTCGTGTTAAAATTTTATGTTTAGATATTTAATGCTATTCGTATCTGCCCGGCCCAAATAAAAACATAATCTTACGGCATCTGTGCTGCTACATTGCTGAATGTTCTTTCGGTCGCCTGGCCCATAAGCGTGACAGCTCCTATGATGACCAGTGCTATTAGTGCGGCAATCAAAGCATATTCAGATGATGTAACCCCGTCTTCTCTTTTAACCAGATCCATTAATTTCTTCATGCTGTATCTCCTTTCTCAATGTTTCAAATATATTCAATTATTGATGAATGGGAAGAGCAACTGCTATGCCAAGTTTCCATTTTACGATAATAAACATGTAACCATTTAATAATAAAGAGTTAATAATATGATATTGACATATTTACAATTTAATTTGAGATGACAATTTTGGTTCCTTTCGGTACTATTAATTTGCTAAAAGCATATTCAAGAAAATATTTGCAATTAAAACTTGATAATAATTTCAAATATATACGATTATTTTTCTTTTAATAAAATGAATGTTCTTTTTTGGACGTTATTTTGAGAGCTAAAGTTTTATGCAGAAATGGCTTAACCGGTTACGGTTTCATATAACCCAACAATCATAACCTTTACGGTTTACACGTTCTGTGATATAGAGATCTGAGATCAATGGTTACAGTGGAAGAACTTTTTGAGTTTCACCAGGGAGGAACCTACTTGCATGGCGAAAGAGAGACGGGGCTTTGGCAGATTTGGCACAGCCTTAAAGGCACATTATATAATTAATGGTGAAATCGGTGAGATGAAACACGACTGCATGATCACCAATATGAGCCGCAAGGGTCTTGGACTGCAAGTGAAATCAGATCAGAAAATTGACCAAGGCGCGGGTATCCGGTTGGAGATATATGTTCCGGAAAAGAAAGGTCCAACAAATGTTCAGGGAATAGTAAAATGGATTGAAAAAAAGGGATCCTTCTGGATGGCAGGTGTAGAATGCTTGAAGGTACTGGATGAAATGGATTTTTCTAAACTGAGCTGACGGGCCTTAACCTATTATAACATTATTCCTTGTGAGGTATCTCAAAAGAGTCTAATATCCTCTGCGTCCGATGCTGCATGACCTTTACCTTCATTAAGCCTTCCTCCACGCTCAACACACACCAGTGATATCCATACTTATTCACTTCTGATCCTTCCGCCCTGTCCCACACACAAGGGAGAGGCAGCGGGGTTGCCCCGCCTCCCGCGGTGGTAATGTGCTTTATCCCATGCACGGTAAATCGTTCATACCAGTGATTGTGAGCATAAGCAATCGACGGCGTTCAAAAAAGCAATGAAGAATTAAAGAAAAAAGATAATTCACCGAAATATATATCAAACACGGCAGACAACTCACTTCAGAATTTTCACAAGGGAAGATAAACCGGATACGAGGATATTCTAATCAGAAGCTGCCTGGCAGGGATGGAGGCGGCGGATAAAGGTGAATGCATGGAATACACAAGACGGTACGTGAGATACCCCACCCACCGGGAAGCATTTTATTGCCTGCAGGAAGCGATGGCTGAAAAGCGGGAGTGCACAATCATCAATATAAGCCGCAAGGGAATGGGGGTGTTGTTTCAGGCGAAGGATGGTATTGCTATCGGGGTGCCGATTCGCATAGAAATACCTGTGGCAACTGCCCTTGAAAGCATCAGTGTCAACGGCATGGTAAAATGGGTGGACACGTCGGATTCTGCTTATGTAGGAGGAATAGAATTAAGCAAAGAACTGAGTGACGTCAAATTTTCAAAGCTCTGTTAGATTGAGACCAGGTTATATGTCAGTCGCAAATGCAGCTCAGCACTATTTGCATTTCAGCAACACACTCATCATAAAAGTACTAAAGTTATTAACAGTCAGCAACGATTATTATTTTGTGGGTAAAAAAATACTTTCCTTTACATAAAGGTCAACTATGGGAAAGAGCGCGTACGGCAGTTTCCACATCAATGATCAGGAAGGAATGACCCAAGGCGCAGGAAGCCTGAATGCAGAATCGGGTACGGGAGCGAGATTGACATCTTTTATAATGGCATGGTTACTTGCCATATTTTTTTGCCTTGCATTCTGGTTTGGAATCTACCTGCTGATCAGGTCATTCGTTTCCTCATCATCGTGGCAAATTTGAAAAGTCCGGATCTGTAAAAAGTCTGATTATTGAAAGGATCGATCATGATCAAGAAAATTTTGCTGGTTGATGATGAAGAGGTGATCCTTAACACCTATGCCTCTCTTCTCGGAGAACGGGGATTCGCCGTTGTTACGGCCACGTGCGGGAGGAAGGCGCTGGAGGAGTTTTTTTCACATTCATTTGACCTGGTGATCACGGACTTGGCGATGTCTGATATAGACGGCTTTACGGTTATAGAAGAAGTCAAAAAGGTATCGCCCGGCACACCCGTAATCGCCTTTACCGCGAAATGCTACAAAAATGTTAAGGAGTATGTTTTTCTGCTGGGGGCATCTGCTCTGCTCGAAAAAACATGCAGCATTGATACCTTTATCGCTCATGTGAACAATTCGTTGCTGAACGGCCCCAAGGCATCAACCGCCATATAACCAATCTCACTGCAAATCTTTATTCCTCACCGCTTTTCAATTTCCTTTCAGGCTATTGTATTTCCGGTCACAACCAACTGAATTCCGACACCAGCATAATCCGGGATTTAACGGCGCCTGGTAATCTGTACCTTATCCCGCCACATATGATTGAATAATGAATATTGGCCCGCATTCTAAGCGTGCATTCATGCATGAGATATTCTTCCGCGCTGACGCATTCAATAAAGAAAAAGTTTTTTTATGGTTATAAAACCAATTTTATTATATAAACTCATGAGACGTATCGGACAGGATTTAACGTGTTCTATGATCAAGCGATTGCGGCAACTGTTTCCTTGGGCACACAATATGACGGGAGGATACGTAGCATGATGTTTAACAGCCTCAGTGAGTATTTTCTGAACCCAACATTTATCGTCCTTGCCCTGATGTCGCTCTACTCAGTAACCGTAATGCTGAATCAGGCGCTCTATCTTTATTCCAGCCGCGAAAAATATCCTGAGCTGCTTCAAAAGCTGGAAAATGGCGCCGGCGGCGAAAAGAACCTTGCTGCCATCGCAGCGGAAAGAAATACTCCTCATCGCAGGCTGATAAGCGCCGGGTTGAAACACCTTGCCAAACCCGCTGAAGCGCTGAGCGCTCTTCTTGACGAGGAGACCAAAGGCCTCCGCTGGGAAGCGGAGCACCGCCTGGCAGTGCTTGGAACGATAGCAAACGTTGCGCCTTTCATCGGGCTTTTTGGCACGGTGATCGGAGTGATCCGCGCTTTTCAGGCAATCGCGGTCAAGGCAAGCGCCGGGCCATCGGTTGTGGCAAGCGGCATCGCGGAAGCGCTCTTTGCAACTGCCGCAGGACTGTTCGTTGCCATACCCGCGGTCATAGCCTACAACTACTTTTTAAAGCGATCAAGAAAACTCAGCCTTGAGCTTGGTCGCATTGCAACCATGCTTGTTCATCGGGGAGGGAACTAACCGTGTATATGCGCAACACTGATGATACCCCGTTTTTGAGCGAGATCAATATGATACCGCTGATAGACGTGGCCCTGGTGCTGCTGATAATATTTATGATCATCACGCCGGTCATGGTGCTCAATTCCATCCAGGTGCAGCTGCCACAATCAGCCTCTGAAAAACAGCCTCCCACAAAGACTATTATTGTTGCCGTTAAGCCTGACGGCAGTGTTTATCTCAACAACGAGCTGGTAACACCCGGTCTGCTGACTGACAAAATAACCCTGCTCATGGAGCAGAAGCCTGACAGCGCGGTCATTTATTCAGACAAAAAAGTAGACGTGGAAACTATTGTTGATGTGATTGATCAGATAGAAGCCGGGGGTATGCACACCATCAGCCTGACCACTGAGCGAAAAACAGCATCATCCCAGCCGGCGCCCTGAGCACTGGATGGCCGTCATACTAAGGAAGAAGCAGCATGTATCATGTTACGCTCATGTTTATAAGGCCTGTTGGCAGCTTTATGCTGTCCTGCATCATTCATGGCATACTCATTCTGTTATTAGTGCAGTTCAACTGGATGGCCTCCGCAAACGGCAGACTCGAGAAAAGCCCCACGGTTACCATCATGCCTCAGGTTAAACCGGAAATCCCCTTAACCTTCCAGGACCATAAACCTCAGCTTGATGAAGAATTCAGAGTGCAGGGCTTGAATCCCCTGGATGATAAGTCGCCGGGAGAAATGGATGAACGCCTGCCGAAAATAAAATCGCTATCCGCATTACCGGTGGTAAGGTTCACGCCGGACATCCGCATCCGCGATGATGTGAACCTGTCAGGTGCCCCAACGCTCGACAAGGCACTATTAAATGCCGGCAAAGGTCCATCCAACAGCGTCGGCGGGCAGTTTTACGGCATGGGCGGTACCGGATTTTCAGGCTCGTTTGGCAGACACATGAAGGGTGTCCGGGAAATGGGCCTTGACGTCGTTTTTATCTTTGATGCCACCAGTAGCATGGCCGAGTTCCTCAGGAAGGTAAAGACGAAGATAACAAGCCTGGCCCAGACATTTAAGGCCCTGGTGCCCACGGCACGAATCGGGCTTGTTGCCTATCGCGACCATACGGATGACTTTGTCACCAGATCATTTCCGCTCACCCATAAAACACAGCAGCTGGAGCAATTTCTGCAGGGTATGGACCCGGTTGGAGGAGGCGACCATGCCGAGGCGGTAACCGACGGACTGCGGGTGGCCATTAATGAGTTCAACTGGGGAAAGAACTCAAAAAAGATAATCCTGGTAATCGGTGATGCGCCGCCGCATCAGGAAGATATGCAGCAGGCACGAGATCTGGTGGAAAAGTTTAAAATCAGAATGAACGGCATGGTGGCAACGCTTGATACGAGTTCCCACAATGCTAGGCCACAGGGAGATGCATCATCAGAGGATGTGCTGCCGGAATTCAGAGAAATTGCCATGATAGGCGGCGGGGAGAGTGCACGCATGATTGATGAGGAAAAAGTGATCAAGCAGATGGCTGTGCTTGTCTTTGGAACGAAATGGGAAACCTATCTGGACGAATTTTTAAAGAATTTGTAAGGGAACATGGTTATGCCTTTTCTTCCCCGCCGGGTTAGCTGCGCCCTGCCTTTTATTACATTCGTTTTTCTCCAGACTGCCTCCGTCGCAGCAGTGCCTGCCGGGGAGCTGAGCCGTCTTGCCATTGATAAAATGGAATCCCCCGCTGAATTAATTAACGTCCTCAGCACAATGCATGCATGTTTTGAGGGCGCACAGCAAAGTCCGCAACCGTCATTTGAACTTCAGAAAACCGTTGTCACAAAATCGGGAGAGTGCATCAGCCGGCTTGTGGAATTAAGTCAGACAGCTGACTTGTCACAGCAGTCGGAAACCGAAGCGTATAAATCGGTTTTTTTGCGTAACGGTGATCTGCTCCGGCGGATGCTCACCTACAATCAGACCCGCGTTGATGAGATGCTCGAGAAGAAGCTTGAGCAGATTCAGGATAAGAACGCCTTCTTTGCCTCACCCGAATGGGAGCAGCCCCAGTACCTGATAGCAGTCGCGAGTTACTGGCTGGGATGGAACAACTATTATGCCTCGCTTTTATATCAGGCGAGCGATAAAACACGCCTGACTCTTCTTGACGAAGCAGTTTCCGGATTTACCCGGACGCTGCCGGACCTGAAAGAGCAGGAGCTTGCCAACCGGTGCATGTTTGGCAGGGCGTTATGTTTTAAAGAACAAAAGAAATATGATAAGGCACTTCAGGATATGCGTTCCCTTATGGCTAAAGTTCCCCGCGGGGATTTGCTCTATGCACAGGCCGGATATGAGAATGCGCTCATCAGTCACCTGTCCGGTAAAAACGAGCTCGCGGTAAAGCAGATTCAGGAACTGCAGGCAGAGGATAAGCCCGGCGTCATGCCTCAGCAGATCAGGGATCAACTCAAGCATCTGAAAACAAAAATCGCGCTTGGCATCGCAGAAAAGAAAACGTCCGCACCGGACGCTGCACATGACAAGGCCTCGTATGATGAGGCGGTACGGGAGCTTAAGCACATTGCGGAGGCGGATGCGGCACAGGCCGGGGTGCTGTACCGGTATGTGTTCGATCACGCAGAGCACCTTTCAGACAGACCGGATGCGGAACTGGGCAGCATGGGAAGCCTGGCCATTGCTGATTGGCATTTTGACCGGAAAGAATATGAGCCTGCCGGCGGACGTTATCGGAGGCTGTATGCCGCACCGGACAACTTCATTCACCAGTATCTTGACGGACTTTGCTTCAGGCTCGCCTACTGTTATTCACAGAAACAGCAGTGGCAGGATGCGCTTGGATGTCTGGAGACGCTTTTTCAAAAATATCCCGGCTCATCGTTCGACGGCAAGGCGGCCTGCCTCTATCATGGCGTTGCCGCACAAGCCTATCAGGAACAGCCTTCAGAGGGCACGTATGCCCGCTATGTCAAGGCTGCCGAGTGTTATGTGAAAAACTGTCCTGATGCCCAGGACAAAAGCGAGGCCCATTTCCAGCTGGGGCGATATTATCAACAGCGGGGGCGGATGCAGGACGCTCTTATTCAATTTAAAAAGGTCGGCAGCGATTCGCCGCATTACCCTGATGCGCGTCATGCAGTGCTCCTGATAACCGTGAACCAGCTGCAGTCGGATGTTGAAGAACTCGAGGAATTGATTCGCGATGGCCAGGGGCAATCAGATAAAGCGATCAAGCTCAACCGGGAAAGCCTCAAGCTCGCGGAGAATTGCCAAAAAAAATTTATGGGGCCGCAGTCAACAGATGGTGACGGTGTTCTGGAGGCTTATGTGACTCTCTTGCTGGCACGACTGTACCTGCATGTTTCAGAGCCGTCTCCGCGGAAAGCACTGCAGCAGTTGAGGGGATTTGAAGAAACATTTGCTGCGGAGAAGCAGCAGGAGGTGTTGCATGACATGGCGCGAAAGTTGAGGCTGGAGTGCTACCTCCAGCTTGGCATGATCAAGGATGCAGAGCAGGAAGTGGCCGCCATAGCCGGCAAAACACCGGTTGACAAAAAAACGTGGGCGTTTCTCAACGATTGTGCTGAAAGATATTACATGCTGGCAAAAGCCGATCAATCAAAATCAGCACATGAAGGCTCGGCGAGGAATTCAGCAGCGGCACAGGTAGTGTATGCAAAGCTTGCATCTATTGCCGGTCAGGAACCAGCCTACCGGAATCAGCATGATCCCATCCAGATGAGGTTGGCGGAGGTGTACGCCATGGACCACAAGTTGGCACAGGCAGCTGCAATATATCAGGAAATGCTCGCAGGTGACCCAACCTCAGCTGACGCGCTGTATCAACTTGCCGGTATATATGAAAGGGATGGCAGGTGGGATGATGCTTTCACCGCCTGGAATAAACTGGCTCGCGGACTGAATCCGGACAACAGTTCCTGGTTCGAGGCACGCTTTCGCATGGCACAGGCACTGATTCAGCTTGGAAAGCACAAAGAGGCCTGCGAGGTCATCGCGGTCACCAAATCGCGATGCCCTGAGCAGGGAAATGAAGAAATGGAGAGGGAATATTTAAAGTTGCAGGGGGAGTTCTGTACAAAACAGGATACGGCAGAGACGGGAGATGAATAATATGCCTTTGGAAATACCGGATTCCGGCCTCATGCGCGAGAGAATCGTGTTTGCAATGCGAATCTTTGCAGTATTGTTAGCCATGGTTTTTTCCATGCCGGGATGCGGCTCACTTTTCCAAAGAGACAAAGACCTCAAGGAATTTAAAATTCAGGAGGAGCAGTATACCCCGTACAAACTCAAGAACTCCATCGAGGGATACAGGGAGTTTATTTCCCGCTACCCGAAAAACACCTTTGTCAGCGAGGCGAAGCTGCAGATTGATAATCTGGAATTTGCCCCCTATGAACAGGCGGACAGCGTAGAAGGATACATGGAGTTTAAACTGCTCTTTCCGGACAACCGGCACCGTTCTAAAGCGGCGCTTAAAATAGAGCAGTCAGAGTTAAAGAGGTATGAAAAAATTGATACTGTTGCCGGATACAAGGAATATCTTGCGAAATATCCGGAGAGCAATTTTGCTATATTGGCCAAGGAAAGGCTGCAGGAGCTGGAGTTTCGTGAATTGGATAAGACGCTGAACGAACAATACGGGTTTGATCTGTTAGCGTACCGGCTGCAGCTGAGGCGATCAAAAAAAACGCTTGAGACGAAAGATGGATTCAACATGGGTGCATTCACCTGTTTTTCCTCTTTTACCTCTCACCAGGGAAAACGCTATTTTCATACACAGCTTCTTTACCCAACCGACATTCCGTATCTTACCGGTTCATCAAACACGCTGCGGAGTACTTTCTTTGACCGGCTTTTTTCGCAGTCACTGATATATCTCAACAAGAGCTTTGCCCGAAAAGATACCATTGACGGATTTAGCTTTGATATTTCGTGGGCACCAAGCTCCTATCATGGGGACAGGAAGGTTTTATTGGAATATTATTTTCCCCGCGATGGTATTGAGCGCTTCGCGCAAGGCATGCTCGACGGGGAAGGCCTTATGGCACAGACTCAGATAATTACCCCGGAACAAGCTGCTGCAGGTGAAAGCGTTTACCAGTCGGGGACGAAACCTCTTACTGAAGTGCCAAAGCAGAGCATGGTCCATCTGGAGACACTGGATGGGGCGGGCATTATGACCATGGTTTCTGAGCGTGATCAGGGGGAAGACTCTATTATAGCCTCTTCATGGCAGCGGGGGCGACACAGCATGAAGGCTATCGTGAAAAGGAAATACTATAAGACCGCGGATGAATTCGTGGATAAGGCTCTATTACGTTATATTGAACCGCCGTCGCATTATGGGAACAGTATCCTGGTATGGAATTACAGGAACAGGGAAAAGGCATTCTGGCACAAATCATTTCATAGAGGCCCGGAGCGTGTTACGGATGCCGAACGATTCAGACCGCCGGCTGAGTCGGATTTTAGTCTCAGTGATTACCTGGACAGGGCTGTCTCGAAAGAACAACACGAACTTTTAAGACGTGAGGAGTGGGCGGGCAGGCATTGTTTTGTCATCCAAAGCACACCCTTGGGGAAAGAGACTCAATACGGGAAGCGGGTGAGCTGGATAGATAAAAGTCATTTCACCCCCTTGAAGATTGAATGGTGGAACAGGGAAGGAAAGCCCTGGAAGATTTTGAGCATCGAATGGCAAAATAATTTTGGCTTCTTGTTTTGGAAGAAGGCAACAGTCGAAAATGTGCTGACTGCAGAAAAGACATTTATTACCATTGATGATGTGCGCGTCAATCAGGGGTTCGACGACACAGACTTTACCATGCAGGCCATGGAACGGCAAAAACACGGATTGTAACTTCCTCAGCATTAGTTTTTGTCGCAACGGGTTTATCCTGATTAAGCTTGACAAGCCACTGATGATATATTATTAATTCCATTAGATAAGAATAATTATTATTAGCAAGATAATGTGATAAACATTTCAATGTATCAGGTTAAAGGTGTTAAAGGAGGTGAGGCCGGTTGCGCTGAAAGCAGGATTCAAAAGAGGCATTTTCAGTACGCGCTAACTATCCAAAAGCCATGAGGAGGGAGTTGTATGAGACGTTACGCTTTGTGTACCGGAATGATGATGGTATTTTTCATCAGCTTTCCCGTATTAGCAGCCCCGCCATTGGGACTTCCTGAAGTACCGATCCCGGCAGACAATCCCCAGACACCCGAGAAGATCGCCCTCGGGGACAAGCTTTTCCATGACAAGCGCTTCAGCTCAACCGGCGAGGTCAATTGCGCCACCTGCCATGCACGGGAAAAGGTTTTTACCGACCTGCTGCCCGTATCCGAGGGGATCAACAAGCTCAAGGGCACCCGCAGCGCCCCCACGGTTGTCAATGCTGCCTATCTGCAGACCCAGTTCTGGGACGGCAGGGAGCCAACGCTTGAAGCCCAGTCGGCCCAGCCCTTTATAAACCCCATTGAAATGGGCCTGCCGAACCACGACCCCATCCTGAAAATTGTCCGGACCGATCCCGAATACGCCGATCTTTTCAAGAAGGCCTTCGGCAAGACCGGAGACCAGATCACCATGGATGAGGTGCAAAAAGCCATCGGGGCTTTCGAGCGGACCATCATTTCCGGGGATTCCCCCTTTGACCGCTACCAGTACGGCGGCGACAAGACTGCAATAAGCCCTGCTGCCAAACGCGGCCTTGAGCTTTACCGCGGGCAGGCGCGCTGCGTGTCCTGCCATGTCATTGAGGAGACGCAGGCGCTGTTCACCAATAACCAGCTTTCACAATATCGGGCTGGGATTTGCAAAAATAGCAGGCTCTGAAGAGGCAGTGGTGAAGGCGCATATGGAAGCCAGGCGCAAAGGGGCTACCGTGGGTGATGAGGTTCTGACCAAAGAGAAAACCTCTGAGCTGGGGCGCCTGGTGGTATCAGGAGCCTATCAGGACATGGGCGCATTCAAGACGCCCACCCTGCGCAATATAGCCAAAACCGCCCCCTACGGGCATGACGGCAGCCTGGCCAAACTGGAAGACGTGGTGACATTCTACAATAACGGCGGCAGGGTAAAAGACACCGATCCCTTCTCCCCCTATCTTGACGGCGGCATCCGGCCGCTCAAGCTCAGCAAAGAGCAGGAGGCTGACCTGGTGGAATTTTTGAAAGACCCTTACCAGCCCGGAATATGAAAAATTCTAAACCGCTGCGGCCGCACAGCTAAAGGAGGACGTCATGATAAAAATGAATCGACGCGAGCTTTTGAAGGGGGCCGGCGCATGCCTGGTCGCGGGCGCGCTGCCCGTCAGCCTGGTTAAGGTGGCGTTCGGAGCTTCCGCCACCCGGTGAGGATTTCATGTTTGCCCATATCTCCGACTCCCATATTTCCCATATCGAGAAGAACAAGTTCGTTCAGAACTTCGACCGCGGGCTTGTCAAAGCGATCGCCGAAGTCAACCTCATGTCGCCGGCGCCCGATTTTATCATCTACGGCGGCGATATCGCGCAGCTCGGCACCAAGGAAGAGATCGACCACGGCCTTGAGATGCTGTCAAAGCTGAAGCCGAAAGTCCACTATGTCATGGGCGAGCACGATTACTACCTTGATCTCGGCCAGTACTGGGAGAGCAAAGCTGGGGCCCCAGTGGTACAGCTTCGACCACAAGGGCGTGCACTTTATCGTGCTCAACAGCATTTTGACCGATGAGGCCTGGACGCGCAAGTGGCCCACGCCCATGGACCGCATGCAGGCCATGGCCCGCCTTGACAATCCCGATGGCTCACCCTTTATGGTGGGTGAAAAACAGCGCGCCTGGCTGAAGCAGGATCTGGCGAAGGTAAGCACGGACACGCCCGTCATCGTCTGCTCGCATTCGCCGCTGCAGAAGATCTACAAAGGCTGGAACTTCTGGACCGATGATGCCGAAGATGTGCTGGCGCTTCTCAAGCCGTTTAAAAAAGTGACGGTGGTGTACGGGCATGTGCACCAGATCCAGTACAATCAGATCGGCAATATCAGCTTCCACGCGGTCATGGCCACGGCCTGGCCCTGGCCCTACCCGCAACAGCTATACGCAGGAGCCGAGCCATCTGCCCGAGCTCACCGTGCGGATGAACCGGGGCGATCCTTTTTTTGAGCGGGATGCCACGGGCTGGGAATTCATCAATATCCGTACCGGCAACGTGGACATGCACTACCAGCTGCCCAACAACACCAACAGAAGCGTCGTGTATGATGCAAAGCTCAAAAAACCGGTGGATACCATGTACCAGGCTTCGGAAAAACAGCTGCCGCCGCAGACGCATTACTAATACTTTTGCCACAGGGAGGTGCCCATGCAAGATCTAAAAAACAGTGTATGGTTTTTGTGATAATGGTTTTCGCCCTGGTATGGGCCGATGCCGGCCCGCGCAGCCGAATTCACCAAGGAGGACCTGAAAAGGTGGGAGCAGGAGTTCATGGCTTCAGTCAAGAAGGGCAGCGAGCTTTTTCACAGCAGCAAACTCGGCACGAACACGGTCTCCTGCGCGCAGTGCCACCCCAATGCCGCCAATACCCATCCGGAAACATACCCCAAGTTCCAGAAGCAGATCGGCAAGGTCGTGTCGCTTATGGAAATGACCAACTGGTGCCTGAAGAACACGCTGGAGGGGATACCCCTGGACGCGGATGACCCCAAAATGACGGCTTTGCAGGCCTATATGCTCTATGAGCGCCGCGGCGTTAAGCTTGAGCCCGGCAAGCACTGATCAGATGAGCTGCTGAAAATTGTTGAGCAAGCAGGAGCCGCCATGGATTCAGTGGCGGCTCCTCTGTTTAGCACGGATTTGTTCAGTGCCGAAAATGTAAGTCCGTTATAATCCTATGTTGCTGGCCGGACGCTTCTTATGCGTGAAATCGCCCGTGTAAAAAGATAATCAACCTCCTTAATTTTTATGAAATAAATTATCGTAAAATAAAAGATAATAGAAGCGAGAATGGTGAAAAGAAGTGCACATAATTCTCCCAGGATATTCATGGGCAGGTATAATGCCGCGGTTTTATTGAGCCACTGCGCTCCGAGTCCCATGGCGATGGAAATGAAGGCTATCTTTAAAAAGCTTTGCAACAGGTAGAAAACGCGATACCCCTCGACCGCCCGATAGAGGGCAACACTTAAAAACAAAAAATTGATCAGCACACACAGGGAAGTTGAAAGAGCAATGGCGCAATGCTGCAACGGTTCAAGCAGCAGGATCACAAATAGAATGTTGAGCAGAACCGTGAGAAATGATCCTATGACGGGATACCGCGTTCTATTCAGCGCATAAAAAACCGGCACAATGATTTTGAGCGCGGCGTAGGCAAACAGTCCTACAGAATAGAGAGAAAGGGCCTGTGCTGTCATCAGCGTGTCGTGAGCGCTAAAGCGGCCGTGCTCAAAGATAATGCTCACAATCGGCTGTGCGAGGAAGATCAATCCTGCGGAGGCGGGAACGGTGAGCAGCAATGAGAGAACAGTCGAAGAAACATACGCACCCTTGAGCTCTTCAACATTGCCGCGTGATGCCTGGGTTGTAACAACCGGCAGGGTTGCCATGGAGAGCGATACGCCGACCATGCCGATGGGAAAAAAGATAAGCCGGAAGGCGTAATTAAGCCAGGAGACGCTTCCTTCAACGCAGCTTGAGGCGAAGAAGGTGTTCACAAAGAGATTAATCTGCGTGGCGGAAAGGCCGATGACCGCGGGCAGCATCAGCTTCATGATTCTGCGCAGGCCCTCGTCGCGCAGGTCGAGACGCCAGGAAAATGCGAACCCCTGATTCCTTAACTCCGGCAGCTGTATGGCAATCTGGAGCAGCCCGCCGACCAGCGTGCCGATGGCCATGCCAATGATGGGCTCCCGGTTTAAAAGTGAAAAGCAGTACGCAAAGAGAAGGCCCGAGAGAATGGATCCGAGGTTAAAAAAGCTTGAGGCCATTGAGGGAATAAAAAATTTATTCAGGCTGTTCAGCATACCCATGGCGATGGCGGAGAGGGACACCAGGAGCAGAAAGGGAAACATGATGGAGGTCATCAGGGCGGTGAGCTCGTGCTTGCCCGCGACAAGGGAAAAGTCAGGCGACATCAGGGAAACGATTTCCTTCGAAAAGAACATGCCCAGGATGGTAATCCCGCCCACCAGAACGGTAAGCGCTGCTATAACATTATTGGCGAGTATCCAGGTGGGGCCGCTCCCCTGTTTGTTGCGGTAATCGGTAAAAACGGTTATAAAGGCGGCGCTCAGAGCGCCCTCCGCAAACAGGTCCCGCAGCAGGTTGGGAATTCTGAAGGCAACAACAAAAGCATCGTAGGCGTAACCCGCTCCGAAGAACCCGGCAAACACCTGTTCGCGCACAAGACCGAGAAGCCGGCTTACGAGTACGGCAAAACTGATGGTACCGGCTGAGCGGGCAATCGATGACGTGTGTGACGACTCAGTATGTCCTGTCATGGAGGGATGAAGTGTACATGCTCAAGATGGCTGTCTGATTCCATGTTTTACATGAGCGGGGCAGATGGTGCGGCATATGCACAGCACTATTTTTGAAGTCCCCACGCTCTTCAACCATCACTTATGATTGACGGGTCGGTTTGCTGATTTCAGCCGCGTCATCACCGCGTGACTTTCTTGAAAGCCTTTTCTGACGCACAAATTCTACCAGGGTGGGCAGGAGCGATACCCCTAAAATAATTATTATAACCAGGGTAAAATTGTTCTTTACCAGGGGTATGGTACCGAAGAAATAGCCGCCCAGGGTAAAGAGAAAAATCCACAGAACACATCCCACGATGTTATAGGTAAGAAATCGTCCATAGGACATGCTGCCCACACCGGCCAGGAAGGGTGCGAAGGTTCGAATAATGGGGAGAAATCGTCCAATCACAATGGTCATGGGACCATACTTTTCAAAAAATGCATGGGTGCGGGAAAGGTACTCCTTTTTAAAGAACCGGCTGTCTTGCATATAAAAAACTCGGGGCCCGATGTAGCTGCCGATGGCGTAGTTAACCGTATTGCCCAGAATGGCGGCGGCAGATAAAATGGCAAGCAGCCAGCCCAGATGTAAAGAGCCAAGCGCGCAAAAGGTGCCCGCAATGAAAAGCAGTGAATCTCCGGGCAGAAAGGGTGTCACCACCAGTCCCGTTTCACAGAAGATAATGATGAAAAAAATCAGGTACGTCCAGTTGCCATACTGCAGAATCACTTCATGCAGGTATGTGTCGAGATGTAAAAGTATATCAAAAAAATTAATTACCAGTTCCATGACGTACCCTGATCTCCTTCCGGCTGAAGATTGCTGAAACATAATGAGTTTTGCCATTGTAATGGGGAATGCCATCGTATGCAAGAGATATTTCTTTGCCGGGGGATATGAGTTATGAGGCGGACGCCCTGCCGTCACCGGTCTGCAGAATGGTTGTATGGGAGAATGCCTGCTCCACACCGGATGACGGATTCTCGCTTCATGTGCTCCGCAGAGAATTCATTACTTGCCCTGGAGGCCAAAATAGTATAAGATAATAAAGTGGGGTCAAAAATCGGAAATCACATTCAGGGAGGCTGATATGTTTGGTGGAGGTATTGGAATGTCGGAACTGCTCGTCGTATTGGTAATTGTTTTAATTATTTTCGGTGCCGGTAAATTGCCGGAGATAGGCAAAGGACTGGGGAAAGGCATCCGGAATTTCAGGCGCGCATCCACCGGACTTGATGACCTTGAAGGAACCATCAAGGAGAATGAAAAGGAATTGGAGGACAAGGCAAAGAAGACCTAGCCGCTCGATTACATACATATTTAGCCCGCCTTTCAGCACAAATCCCGTAACGGTAATCAGGCAACCGCGGAGACCCTTTCGCTTTACACGCGCCACATTGTAGATAACGCAACGCTAAACCGGCAACTGCCTTGAAAGAGATGGATTTATGACAGACTATGATGACCGGGACGACAGACCGTCCTGGAGCGAAATTGACAAGCGACGCGACAGGAGCCGTCATGTCCGGGATGAGCAGCCCGAGTCACAGAGAAAGCCCTCGGCTCACGACGAATGGATCAAGAAACAATACCGGAAGGAGATAGACAAGCTGTTCAAAGGGGGAAAGGAAGAAACTGAAGAGCAGAAGAAAGCCAGAATTGAGATGGGGCGCTCCTATGGAACCGGAAAGTTCAACGCCGCGGTAAGACAATATGTGAAAAAATATGGTTTGCCGAATGACTGGAGCACCCTGATACTCATGCTGGATCACAGGGATTCGGCGATTGTACTGCAAACGTTGGAGGAGCTCAGGAAACGGGCGGCCGACACCTCCCCCGCAGAGCAGGATGGGTTCAAAAGCAGGGTTAAAATCATTGCCATGACCGCTGAAGATGAATCATTGCAGGAGTGTGCCGAGCAGATTCTTGAGGAATTAGGGCAGGAAGGCGGCTAGGGGGACGCCGACAGAGGCTGCAGTGCAAACAATTCAAGATAGGTCTTGAAATCATCAGCTGACAGCCGCGTGTTAAGATAAAAGTCATTTTCAATGGTTATGGCCGACTCATCACCGGCTCCCCACGCTTCCAACCTGCTGCGCGTTGCTTCCTGTTTATCAAACAATTGCTTCACCTGCAGTCCCAGGGGACTTTGCACCACCACCACCGGGTCGATGCCGGCTGCGACTTCAACAAGCAAGGGAAGGTGGTCCGTGCTGGCATGGGTGCTGCCCACCACAAGAAGCACCTGCTTGTTCTTACCCACCAGGTCCGAAACAGTAGTTGCCAAAGTGCTGTCCCAGCCAAAAAAATCGATTGTCCCTCGCGCGTCTCCCCGCTTATGCAAAACTGAAGGTCCGTGGGCGAAGGTGGCAATTCCATGTTCTTCAATGAATGAGAGCAGCGGCAGATAGTTCAGTTTATCAGCCGTCTCTTCCCTGCTTGTAAGCCTGGAAAGCCCCTCCTCCAGACCGATGACCAGATCTTTATGTGACAGGGCGGTAATAATTTCCAAAAAAATGCCGTGCTGCCGTGTTTCAAAATAAGCGTCAGCCAGAATAATGACCGGCGCGGTTTTGAGGCGCATGATCATGTCCGCTTTAGTCAGCGTGTTATTTCTAACATATGTTTCATCCAGGGAAACGGTATCAAGTATGGTGTGACTTTTCCCGGCATAATGCAGATTGTATTGTTGGGGGTCAATATCTTTCAGCCGCGCATTATTCAGGGGAAACAATTTCATTTCCTCAATTCGGCGCGCCACCAGGTACGGAGCCCGTATGGGCCAGTCATGGTCGATGAGATACTGGTGAAGATCGGCGGCATCAGCCGCATTGCCCTGGTCAAAAAGGATGAGCGCGATTTCTTCCAGCCGCGCCAGGTTACGGGTGCGCTTGAAGGCATCGGCGGCCTCATCAAATCTCCCGGCCTGCACAGCTGCCATACCGCCTTTTTCAACCAGTTCGATGGTGACAGGGTCCTTGATGACCGCAACCTGTTGAGGCTTGAGAAATACTTCCCCCAATCCCTTTCCCATGTCCTCCGCCAGGATTTCACCTTCCATTATTTTCGTTCCCATGCCTTCACCGATTCTGGTTGCAATCTGCTGTGCCTCGCTGCTTCCCATCAGTTCTCTGGGATTGTCCACGCCGATGATCTTGCTCAAATCGGTGGTCAGCTTCAGCGTGCACCCCGGGAGGATGGCTGCCATAAGAACAGACAGGTACAGAAGCATCCGGCCGAGCGGGCGCATATGGTCATTCCGGCTTTGCATGGCTTGTGGTCCTGCGGTGATGGACGTGCACATATGTATTAGCACGAAAGGGTCTACCTGTAAATAGGGCTTAATGTCGGTACGGCAGGGGAGTGCGTCTGCCGAAAAAAAGCAGGCACACCAGAGAAGAGCTTACAAAACCCACCAAGGTACATGCATAGAAAACACCGGGCAGGGACCAGCAATCAAGGATAAAACCTGAAAGGAGAGGGCCAATGCCCAGCCCGGCGCTCATGGCGACATTAAAAATGGCCATGGTGGTTCCCATGCCGAACTGTTTTCCTTCGGTTACGGTGAGAGCGCTTGCCGCGGGCAGCGAAATAGCGCCGAGAAACCCCAGGACTATGTTAAGCAAAAGCAGCTGGGAGAAATTGCCCGTCAGGGGCATGAGCGGGAGAAGGGCAAAATAGAGAAAACTGCCGGAGGCGACAAGGAATTTGCGGTCTGCCCGGTCAGCTAATTTGCCAAAAGGCATCTGCAGAAATGCGGTGAGCAGGATGCTTGAGGCAATCACCACGCCTATTTGTGACCCGCTGAGCATAAGGCTGTTATGGGCATACAGAGGGACAAAGGCCATGATGGTGCCGCGGCAGAAGGCATTGGAAAAGCGGTACAGGCAGATGCCCATGATGTTTCTGCTCTTAAGCATGGTCGCAAAAGGAACCGAGAGGGGAGGAGCGGGTCTCTGGATGCTGCTGGAGCGGGGAAGGTATATAATCACCAGGATGAGAGCAAGCAGACAGAGCCCTCCCATGAAGAGAAAGTTAGCCTCCATGCTGGCCAGGTCCTGGCAGATGCCGCCGATGAGAGGGCCGGATCCGAAGCCCAGGAAAAGGGCAACGCTGAACATCCCCATGTAGCTTCCTTCCTGGTTAGGAGGGGAAATATCAGCAATGAAGGCCATGGCTATGGGTATAATCATGGCGGATGAAGCGCCCTGGATGAGGCGGACCGCGAAAAGCTCCTGTGCACTGCCGGCGTATATGTACCCCAGAGATGAGAGCGTGTAAATCAGCAGCCCGCCGGTTATGAACCGCTTTCTCCCCATGCGGTCGGAGATGCGCCCGACAGCGGGCATGACAACGCTCCGGGCGAGGTTAAATATTGCAAAGATGGCACCCAGCCACAAGCCGTTTGCCCCCAGCGTCTCAGCGTAAAGAGGAAGTATGGGCACGATGATGCCCACACCGAGCATGGAGGTGAAGATGGAGATGAAGAGTACAAACAATATTTTTTTTCTGGTTGCTGACTGATCGCTCATATGAATAGATAGTCGGAAAAGGGTACTGCCCGGTGCCGTGGAAGCATGAACATTCGCTCTTACGATGTGGATGAGGCGTGGCGATGAGGAAGGTGCCTGGCTATCTCGAGATAGACCATTTTTAAAGGGATGCGGTGCTTCCGGGCAATCATCTTGCACTGTTCATATTCAGGCGCCGCGAACGTACTGCCATCGGGATAGGTGACTATCTTTACCTCGATCCGGCCATAGGGGGTGTGGATTTTTTTTATCTGCCGGGGAAGCTTTATGCGCTCAGCCTGATAGTAGCGTATGCCGGAGGTGGATGATTCCTGAAACATAATGGCGAGGAGATCTTCCTTCTTCTCCGGGTGGCAGATGATTTTGAGCAGCACCCCCGGGCGGTTTTTTTTCATCTGCAGGGGAGCAAGCGATACATCCAGGGCGCCGGCAGAGAAAAGACGCTCCATGAGGTAGTCGTAGATCTCCGGGTTCATGTTATCAATGTTAGCCTCGAGTACCAGCACCTGGTCGGCATGAGCGTCAGCCTCCTAGCTCGCCCAGAATCAGGCGAAGCATGTTGGGCCTGTCAGGGAGCTGCCTGCTGCCGACCCCGTAGCCGATGCTGCTTATCTTCATCGGCGGCATGGGGCCGAAGCGCCGGGTCAGGCTGGTGATCAGCGCCGCCCCGGTTGGCGTCACCAGCTCTTCATTGAGCGGGATGCCGTATACCGGTACTCCCTGCAGCAGGTCGAGGCTCGCGGGTGCAGGCAGGGGAATCACCCCGTGCCGGCTGGAGATGAGTCCTGAAGCAAGCGGCAGCGGAGAGGCATATATCCTGTCGAGGTTAAAATAATCGATCCCGATGGCGGTTCCCACAATGTCAATGATGGAATCGAGTGCTCCTACTTCATGAAAGTGGACCCTCGAAGGTTTTGTCCCATGAATTTTTGCTTCAGATTCCGCCAGCCGCCGGAATACGGTGAGACTGAGGCTCTTTACACCCGGTGAAAGCGTGCTTTCGGATATCATGCGTCGTATATGGGAGAAGGTGCGGTGGGAATGTCCGTGCCCGGCTGCGTCCACAGAGATCTGACAGCCGGTGAGGTGCATCCTCTGCGCGGAATGGAGGCGCAGGGTGTAGCGGCCGGGGGCGAGATGCTTCAGTTCACGCCTGAGCACTTTCTCCGGCAGGCCGGCGTTGAGCATCGCGCCAAGCAGCATATCACCGCTGATGCCCGAAAAGCAGTCCAGATAGGCTATCTTCATAGGTGCACCTAAGACCTGTTGATCAGGCCGGCTATGTAGCCGGCACCGAATCCATTGTCGATGTTGACCACCGCAATACCCGACGCGCAGGAGTTGAGCATCGAAAGCAAAGCGGCGATGCCGCCGAACCCGGTACCGTAACCCGTGCTGGTGGGTACGGCGATGACCGGCTTGTCCACCAGGCCTCCAATCACGCTTGGCAATGCGCCTTCCATGCCTGCGACCACAATCAGCACGGAGGCGGAAAAAAGCATGTCCTTCTTATCCATAAGGCGATGAATGCCGGCCACACCCACGTCATAAAGCTGGTCTACGGCGTTGCCCATGATGGAGGCGGTAATCAGGGCCTCTTCTGCAACCGGAATGTCGGATGTGCCTGCGGATACGACCAGTATGGTTCCGCGGCCCTGTTGTACCGGTTGCTTTTGCTGCAGGGTGAGGAGGCGGGAGGCGGGATGGTAGGTAAGGGAGGGCAGTGCCTTTCTTATCCGGGCTGCCTTGCCGGCATCAACCCGGGTTACCAGGATGGGCACTTTTTTGCTCAGCATTTTTTTGATGATGGTGATTATCTGAGGTGCTGTTTTACCCTCCCCCCAGATGACCTCGGGAAAGCCTTTTCGCAAGGTACGATGGTGATCCAGTGAAGCGAAGCCGATATCCTCAAAAGGCAGGCTTTTGAGCCGCGCAAGCCCTGCATCGATGGAGATGGTTTGCCGCCGCACCGCTTCAAGAACCTTTCTTATGTCATCAGGGCGCATCATTACTTCCCGGCAGATGAAAAGTGGTCGAAACCCAATTTCCCGATATCATAAGGCTGGCGCTTCGAATCGAGCACTACCAGCCCTCCCGCATCGGTGATCTCTCCGATTTTGGTAACCGGTACCGAAAAGCCCTCGGCCAGTTTGAGCAGTTCATCTTCGCGATTGATTGAAGCGGTGAAAAGCAGCTCGTAGTCCTCGCCCCCGGAGAGGGCGTAATCAATCCTTCGTTCGCTCCCGGCAAGCGGGCAGTGTAAAAAGTCCTCCGAGAGGGGTAGGCGGTCAAGCGAAATAGTTGCCCCCTTGTTGCTTGCCGCAAGCAGACGCGAAAGATCAGCGAGAAGCCCATCGCTCACATCGATCATGGACGATGCGATATGGTTTTCCGCGAGTATGCGCCCCTCGCGGACACGGGGGACCGGTGTAAGATGGCGTGCTGCCAGGGTTTTGAAAGGAGAGCGCAACGCGTTCTCCCGTTCCCTCCTCAAAAGATTCAGGCCCAGGGAGGAATCTCCCAGCGTGCCGGTTACCCAGATGGAATCGCCGCCCCGGGCGCCGCATCTCCTGATAACCTGGTTGGGAGGTATCTCTCCCATGACGGTTATGTCAATGACCAGCTGCAGGGGCGACGCATTGGTGTCGCCGCCCGCCAGCCGCGTATTATAGTGCCCGGCAAGCGTCATCATTCCCAGGTAGAGGTCATCTACAAATCGCAGCGAAAGATGAGGCGGCAGGCCGAGAGAAACAAGAAAAAACCGCGGTATGCCGCCCATGGCCGCTATATCGCTCAAATTAACCGCAAGGGATTTTTTGCCCAGGCACAGGGCATCGGTAAGCCCCAGGTCGAAATGAACGTGTTCAAGCAGGAGATCACAGGTAGTGAGAAGAAGATGATGCTCGGTCAGCCTGAGCGCAGCCGCGTCATCACCTATGCCGCAGGCAATGGAAGGATCTCCGGCCCCATAGGCAGCGGCAATGCGATTAATGAGCCCGGATTCGCCTAGTTCTTTGATGTCCACCTGATTTTTTTATCCCCGGCAGCCTTCGTTTGTAGAGAGCATGATGGAGGACATCATCCATGGTGCGGGCAAATACAAACGTGAGCCGCTCTTTTATATTGTCAGGTATTTCTTCCAGATCCTTTTTGTTGCGCTCGGGAACGATGATGGTCTTGATCTTAGCGCGAATGGCGCCCAGGGATTTTTCCTTGAGACCTCCGACCGGAAGCACCCGGCCGCGCAGGGTGATTTCTCCGGTCATGGCCACGTCCTTTTTAACCGGTGTTTTGGTAAGGGATGAGATGACCGCGGTTGCCATGGTAACCCCCGCCGATGGCCCATCCTTGGGAATGGCGCCTGCGGGAACATGGATGTGGAGGTCAAGCTTTTCATGAAAGTCGGGATTGATGTTCAATTCCCTGGCTTTTGAGCGGGCGTAACTTAAGGCCGCCTGGGCGGATTCCTTCATGACATCACCGAGATGTCCGGTCAGGGTTAAATTACCCTTGCCTTTCATGGTTGATGCCTCAACATACAGCACCTCTCCGCCGGACTGCGTCCAGGCAAGTCCGGTAGCAACCCCTATCTGGTTTTCCTCCTGCTCGGACTCCGGGAGATACGTGGGAACCCCGAGATATTTGTGCAGGTTCCCGGTGCTGATGTGATGTGACCCGGGTTTATTCTCGGCGAGACTCCGGGCCACCTTCCGGCAAATGGCGGCAATCTCCCGCTCCAGATTTCGCAAGCCGGACTCCTGGGTGTAATGGGAAATGGCCATGAGCAGCGCGCTGTCGTCAATTTTCAGGTTCTTTTTGCTGATGCCGTTTTCTTCCAGCTGGCGGGGTATCAGGAATTCCTTGGCAATCATCAGCTTTTCTTCGTCGGTGTAACCGGAGATGGTGATAATTTCCATCCGGTCCTTCAGCGCGGAAAGAATGGGGTCAACCAGGTTGGCCGTGGTAATAAACATGACATTGGAAAGGTCAAAGGGCAGGTTAAGATAGTGATCGCTGAAGGAAAAGTTCTGCTCGGGATCGAGCACCTCCAGCAGTGCCGCTGAAGGATCCCCCCGGAAGTCGGCGCCCACCTTGTCGATCTCATCCATCATGAAGACCGGATTGTTGCTTTGCGCCTGCTTGATGCCCTGAATGATCCTTCCCGGAAGGGCCCCGATATAGGTTCTGCGGTGGCCCCTGATCTCCGCCTCGTCGCGTATGCCGCCCAGAGAAATCCTGGTGAACTTTCTTCCCAGCGCCCGGGCAATCGACTTTCCCAGCGAGGTTTTGCCCACCCCCGGCGGTCCTACGAAACAGAGGATGGGGCCCTTCATTTTCTTTTTTAATTTCCTGACGGCAAGATATTCCAGGATGCGCTCTTTCACCTTTTCCAGATTGTAATGATCCTGATCCAGCACCTGCTTGGCCTTTTTGATGTCCAAATTGTCCTTGGTTTGCTTGCTCCAGGGTATTTCCACCAGCCAGTCGAGATAGGTGCGCACGATGGAAGCCTCAGCCGCGTCCGCATGCATCTGCTCAAGCCGGTTCAGCTGCTTTTTGGCCTCCTTTTCCACCTCCTCCGGCATCTTGGACTGCTTGATCTTTTTGGTCAGCTCGGCCACCTCCGCGGCCTTTTCATCAATGTCTCCCAGCTCGGCTTTTATGGCCTTGAGCTGCTCCCGCAGAAAATATTCGCGCTGGGTTTTGGTCATCTCCTCCTTGGCCTGGGACTGTATCTTGGCCTGCATGGTGGATACTTCCAGCTCCTTGGAAAGATGCTCATTTACCTTTTTGAGCCGCTCGGAGGGATCAAGGGTCTCCAGAATTTCTTGAGAGTCCTCTATCTTGAGCCGCAAGTTCGACGCTACCAGGTCGGCAAGCCGTCCCGGCTCATTGACGCTGTCCAGGATTTCTATAACTTCAGTGGAGATAAGGCCCTTGAGCGACAATATCTTTTCGCACTGCTCCTTCACGTTTCTCATCAGCGCTTCAATTTCGGGCGTAACCTGCGAAGCGGTGACATCAGGGGCCTCCTCGATCGCCACCTGGAACGATGGCTCAACTCTCAGGTATTCCTTGATCAGGGCGGTGACCAGACCCTGTATCAGTATTTTAACCCGGCCGTCCGGGAGCTTGAATTTCTTCATGATCATCGCCACCGTGCCGGTCGTATAGATATCCTCCGGCTTGGGATTGTCGTTGTTCGGATCCTTCTGGGTGGCAATGCAAATGAGGCGGTCCTTGCTCAACGCCTCATCAACAGCGCTGATAGAGGATTCCCTGCCCACGTATAAGGGCAGAAACATGTGGTTAAAAATCACAATGTCCCGGACCGGAAGCAGCGGCAGGGCCTTGGGTATTTCAATGGGTTCTTTTCCTTCAGCTTGCACCATAGAATGCTAACCTTTCCTTGGCAGTAAAAAAATTATCTCATTTGTTTTTACTATAACATTACTTTCAAGCAAGGGTCAAGTGCATAGTGGCGGGGCGAGTGTCATCGCCTATTTCCCACGGTGTAATCGTGTGATTACCTGTGTTGCTCATACGCACGCCTGCACACGGTGACGCTATTTGTTGATACAGCGGCACAAGCATGGCGAGGGAATGGCCGCAAATCGTAGAAGCCCGCCGCGGCATGTCTCAAGAATGGGCTTTACATATTTTGAAAATATGGTATTTTTTCGCCGATCATCTATAACTACCATACCGGGAGGCCAAGGTGGACGCAGCGCCGCTCAAAATATCCGTCGTGATTCCCGCCCTCAACGAGGAACATACCATTGCCGAGATCATCGAGGGGTCAAAGCCATACGCGGATGAAATTCTGGTGGTAGACGGGCACTCTCAGGACAGGACCCGGGAGGTTGCTGAAGCGCTGGGTGTCAGGGTCATACTGGATAACCGGAAGGGAAAGGGCGAGGCGCTGCGGCATTCCCTCAACTTCGTGACCGGAGATATACATTGTTTTCATTGATGCCGACGGCTCCCACGACCCCGAGAGACATCCCCCTGCTGGTTGAGCCCATCAGGAAGGGTGAAGCGGACCATGTGTCCGGCTCGCGCCTGATGGGCGGGTCAAGCGAACTGCATGGCGGATTCGATGAATGCTTCCGTCTCATGGGCAGCTCCTTTATTACCGCCTGCATCAACTGGAGGTTCAAAGTCCGCCTGAGCGAAAGCCAGAACGGCTTTCGGGCGATTCGCGCCGATGTGATGAGACAGCTGGGCCTGGTTGAAAATATTACCACCATCGAGCAGGAAATGATTATCAAGACCCTGAAAAAGGGTTTCCGGATGGCTGAAGTTCCCAGCCACGAGCATGTGCGCAAGATGGGATATTCAAAAATCAGCCTCAGGAAGGTCTGGTTCAGGTATGTCTACTCGATGATCAAGTACCTTTTTTTCTAACAGGCTGTTGAAAAACACCAGTCCTCTGCGTTACATACTCATCCTTCGCTTGCAGCATACCAGCATTCAAAATAATGCACAATAGCCGTAACCGGCACTCCGTCATGCACATGGGGGTCTGCCCGGACGCCGAATATGCGTGTTCTCTTGCTGAATCCTCCTGCCGGAGGCGGGAGGAAATTTATTAGAGAAGGCAGATGCACCCAGGAACAGGGGGTGTGGGCCACGCTCTGGCCCCCGCTTTCCCTGGCCATCATCGGCGCCGTGCTGGAGCGGGACGGCCATCAGGTTCGCATCATGGATTGTCCCGCCCAGGGCCGGACCTTCGATGACGTGAAGATGGCCATTGGCGGAATGAATCCCGGGGTGATTATCTGGAGCACCGGCACGCCGTCCATTGAGAGCGATCTGCAGCTTGCCTCACGCATCAAAAGTCTGGAGCCCGGCCGCGCGTTACGGTGGTTTTCGGCACCCATGTGACCGCGCTGGACCGGGAGTGCCTGCAGTCGGCGCCGGGCCTGGATATCATCGTGCGCAATGAGCCGGAAGCGACGCTGGCCGAGCTGGTCAGGAACCTTTCGGAAGCGAAGGGAATAGAAGGTATCGCCGGAATAACCTACCGGAATGAACAGGGAGGCACTGTCCGCAACCCGGCGCGCCCCTTTATGGAAAATCTTGATGATCTGCCCTTTCCCGCCTGGCACCTGATCGATGTGGATCGTTACCGGCTGCCCCTCAAGGGACGACCGTTTCTGATGGTGGCCCCGTTGCGAGGCTGCCCCTTTCAATGCAGCTTCTGTACCTGTCACACGTATTATGGCGCGAGGCTGCGCACCCGGTCGGTTGAGAGCGTGATTGCCGAGATTACTCTATGACCGGGAGCGCTTCGGCATCAGCGACTTTTTTTCTGGGCCGAAACCTTCGTAGTCAACAAAGACTATGTGCGCCGCCTCTGCCGCGCCATGCTGGAACGCGACGTGCGCATCGCCTGGACCGCCAACAGCCGGGTGGACACGGTCGATGCGGAGCTGCTGTCGCTGATGGCCGAGGCAGGCTGCTGGATGATCAGCTTCGGGATTGAGTCGGCGAGCCAGGCGGTGCTTGACGCGGGCGGAAAGGGAACCCGCGTCTCGGATGCGATAACGGCGGTGCAGCTTGCGCGAGAGGGCGGGCATAAAAACGGTCGGCCACTTCATTCTCGGCCTGCCGGGAGAAACCGAGGAGTCGCTTGAAGAGACCATTGTCTTTGCCGGGAAGCTCAAGCTGGACCTGGCGCAATTCTACTGCGCCGTTCCCTTTCCCGGCAGCCGGCTGTATGAGCGCGCGCTGAAGGAGGGATGGATCAACCCGCCTGACTTCAGCAATTTCAACCAGAATACCCCGCTTTTGAATCTTCCCGCGACTGCCCGCCGAGGTGGTAAGCCGCTATCGCGCCCGTGCCTACCGGCGATTTTATACAAGTCCCGCGAACGTGGTCAGGGCGCTGCGCCTGGTCAACTGGATGGACATAGGCGGCCTTTTCCGGTCCATGGCCGCATTTGTCCGATGGATGCTAAAAGTCTGATCGAGCTGCCGGGGCAGTTTGCCGGCGGATGATAATGATCCGTAAAAATGCATAAGGAGGGTGCCAGTGTATATTTTGGGCATATGGGACGGCCATGATTCCGGCGCCGCCGTTATCAAGGGAAACCGCATTTTAGCGGCGATCAATGAGGAGCGTCTGACCCGCAGGAAACTGGAGATCCGCTTTCCCTATCAGTCAGTCAGGGAATGCCTCAGGTATCTCAACCTGCAACCGGGTGACATTAAGCACATTGCGGTCTCCACCTTTGACCTGTCTAAAACCATGGCCCGGCTTTTCCCCTCCACCAAGGAGGAATATTATCTCATCCGCAGACGGAAAAAAGCTCCCGGCCTGATCAGCACGCTCAAAAAGAGGGCAAAATATAAATTAACCGAGCTGCCGGCCAACCGTATAACCGCCCGCTTGAGCGGGATCTCCCTCAAGCGGACACTTGATGAGCTGGGCTTTGCCGGCTGCCGGATGCAGCTTGTGGATCATCACCGCTGCCACGCCGCAGCCGCGGCCTTTTGCAGCGGGTTTGATGACTGCCTGGTGATTACCATTGACGGCATCGGGGATGCCCTCTCCGGCACCATCAGCACCTTTGTCAAGGGCAGGCTTGAGCGAATAACCGCCATCTCCGGAAGGCACTCCCTCGGCATCTTTTTTGAACACGTTACCAATCTGATGAACATGCGGGAACTGGAGGACGAAGGCAAGGTCATGGCCCTGGCAAATTATGCCTACCCCATTCCCGATGAGCACAATCCCCTGCTCGATTTCATTCAGATACAGGGCCTTGACGTGCGCTGCCGGTACAGCACGCTCAGGATGTATGACGAGCTTAAGAAAATATTATGGCGCTACCCGTCGGAACAATTTGCCTATATGGCCCAGCGCACGCTTGAGGTGAAGATCGTTGAGCTGGTGCGCAACGCCCTTGCGGCAACCGGCAAAAGACGGGTCGCGCTGGCGGGAGGGGTGTTTTCCAACATCAAGGTGAACATGCTCGTGCGCACGCTTGCCGGGGTTGATGCCTGCTATGTCTTTCCCCACATGGGAGACGGCGGACTGGCCCTGGGGGCGGCCCTGGCAGCAAACTATGATGTGAACGGGGTGAGCAGCTGCGTGCTGGACGACGTGTTCCTGGGTGCTGATTACACGGAGGAGCAGATGCAGGCGGCGCTTGCCTCGAGCGGTCTGGAATACCGCTCTTGTGAAGCGATTGAGGAGGAGGCGGCGCAACTCATCTCCCGGGGATCTATCATATTCTGGTTTCAGGGAAGGATGGAATACGGACCCCGGGCCCTGGGAAACCGGAGCATACTGGCATTGCCCAATTCCAAACGGATACGGGATCTGCTGAATCTGCGGCTGAAGATGCGGGTCTGGTACCAGCCGTTCTGCCCGACCATGCTCGAGGAGGAAGCGCCCCGCTATCTGGAGGACTATGACGCGCCCAACCGGTTCATGACCATGGGATACATGGTGCGGGATGAACGGCGGGACGAGGTGGAGGGGGTCATCAGCGTTGACGGGAGCTGCAGGCCGCAGATGGTGGAAGGCTCTTCCACCAGCTACGGGAAGCTGCTCGGCTCCCTGAAGGCGCTCACCGGAAGGGGAGTGCTGCTCAACACCAGCTTCAATCTCCACGGCGAGCCCCTGGTGTGCTCACCGCAGGATGCCATCGACACCCTCAAGCGGACGGGCAATGAATATCTGGTCATGGGAAATTACCTGGTAAGGGGGAAGGCATGAAACGATTACCGCAGATGAAGCTGTACCTGGCCAGCGGTCTCATAGCCCTCACGGGTGCAATTGTGCTGTACCGCTGGTTATCCTCCAACAGCAGCTGGAAACTGCAGGAGCAGCTGCAGATCATATCCCCGCTCTTTTTGGAAATCTGCTTCTTTCTCCTGATACTCGCGGTGGGCATAAATTGCGGACTCATCAAACGCCTTTTCTCCGGCATACCCCGCACCATATGGCTTTTTCTTGCAGCGATAACCGTGGGCGGTCTTCTCATCACCGTTTTTGCGGCGCCGCGTGATCACCGGATCTATTATGACGAGGATATTTATCTCAGCATCGGTCAGAACATTGCCTATCTTAAAAATACCGGCGCCCATGCCGGGGAGGACTACGGAAGCAGTTTGAGCAGTATCTGGAAGCGATGGACCGGCCGCGCGGCCATGTGCAATGAGGGAAGGCATGAGTACGGAGATTTTTTCTGCGACCGGCTGGAGTACAACAAGGAGCCCAACGGATGGCCCTATCTGATCAGCATCGTGTTTCGCCTCGCCGGCGTGCATGAAAACGCGATCTTCTGGATGACCAATATTCTGTATGCGCTGTCAATAGTCACGGCCTTCGGCATAGCCTATCTGCTTTTCCACTGCCCGTATCGGGGGCTGTTTGCGGCGCTCATCTTTGCCCTGACCCCGGAGTATATCATGTGGTCCAATACCACCGCCGTTGAACCGAGCGCCGCCTGCTTCGCCGGCCTGGCACTGCTCAGTGCGCTTATCTATGTCAGAAGCCGGGCGGGAACTGCCCTGTTCCTGCTGATGGTCACGGCGGCATTTGCATGCCAGTTCCGACCGGAGTCCATCATGTGCCTGGCGGTTATCGGCCTGGCGGTGCTGTTTTTTGCCGGTGAAGAGCTGAAGCGGGGCCGTTTTTATCTTGCCCTGTCGCTTCTTTTTATCCTGATCATTCCCCACCTGGCTCATCTGTATGCGGTGAAAGACATGGGCTGGGGAAGTTCCGGGCCGAAGTTTTCTTTTGATTTTCTTGAAGGCAACTTGAAGGCCAATACCCTTTTTTATCTGAAGAATGTCAGATTCCCGGTGATGTTCACGGTGCTGTTTTTCCTTGGCCTGCTGCTGGGGGGAAGGGAAGGGGAGAGGAATGGGAAGACATTCCATCTGTACGAGAAAATCGTGGTGTTATTCTGGTTTCTGCTTTTCTGGGGAATCTTTATTCTGTTTTACGCGGGAAGCTACGATTATGGCGCGGATGTCCGCTTTGCCCTGCTCTCATCCATGCCGCTGGCGCTGCTTGCCGGAAGCGGCAGCGTATCGCTCGCCCAGCTTTTTGGCCGGCGATTCAGGCACATGCAGCTTCTCATCGCCATAGTGATTATTTTTTCCTTTCTGCCGTTTTTACCGTTTGTCAAGGCAATCACCCAGGAGGCATGGGGGGCACGTTACGATCATCACTATGCGCGGGAAATGGCGAAAGAGGTGCCGGATAACGGCATCGTGCTCACCCATAACCCGAATATGTTCCTCCTGTGGGGAAAGAATGCCGCGCAGGCTTCACTGGCAACCGAACAGACAAGCTACTTCAATCGCTTCTTCTCCCGCTATCCCGGGGGCATTTACTTCCATTACAATTTCTGGTGCAACGTCCCCGACAAACTGCAGAATTCGTTTTGCAAGAATATTCTGGAGCGCTATGACTGCACGCTCATTAAATCATACAAGGAGAGAGACTATACCTACGAGCTGTATAAGGTTGAAAAGAAGCAGCAGCCGGAGTAACACGATATCCCCTTTTTCCCTTGACAAGGAAAGGTCGTTGCGGTTATAAGTATCGAGAAAAAATGGCAATTTAATTGCAGAATCGAAAATTTTCGCATCGGGGAGTTTATTGCAATGATTGGAAAAGAAATAAGATTAGAGCGGATTCTTAACCGGAATACCAGGAAGACGGTGATCATTCCCATGGATCACGGCGTGAGCAGCGGCCCCATTAAGGGACTTCTCGATATGAGAATGAGTATCGGAGAGGTGGTCAAAGGCGGGGCGAATGCCATCGTCATGCACAAAGGGCTGGTGGTCTCCGGTCACCGGGGCAAGGGGAAGGACGTGGGACTGATTATCCACCTTTCTGCCAGTACCAGGCTTTCGCCGGATCCCAACGCGAAGATGCTGGTCTGTTCAGTGGAGGAGGCGTTAAAGTTAGGTGCCGATGCGGTTTCGATCCACGTTAATATCGGCGCGGATGACGAGAAAACCATGCTTAAGGATTTCGGTGCGGTTTCACGGGCATGCACTTACTGGGGCATGCCGCTCCTGGCCATGGTATATCCGCGCGGCCGCGCCATAACCGATGAGTATGATCTAACGGCGGTGAAGCATGCGGCCCGCCTGGGCGCGGAACTTGGTGCGGATATTGTAAAAGTTTCCTATACCGGTTCAGCCGAGACCTTTCACGAGGTGGTTGAGGGCTGCTTTGTGCCGGTGGTGATCGCCGGCGGTCCCCGCATGGATACAGACCGCGACATTCTTGAAATGGTAAGCGGTTCGATCGCGGCGGGAGGTGCCGGCCTTTCGATCGGCAGAAACGCATTTCAGCACAGGGATCCCGCACTGATCGTCAAGGCCATGGCAAGCATCGTTCACAAGGGCGTTAGCGTTGAAGACGCGCTGCAGATTGCGGAGGCCAGCTGATGAAGACCGTATGGATCAAGGCCATACCCTGGAAGAAGGAAATTGTGACCACCGCCCTGGAAAGCGGCGCCGACGCGGTGATGGTACCCAAGGGATGCAGCGCCAAGGTGAAAAAACTCGGCGTCATCACCACCATTGCCGATGACGGTGATCTCCGGCTGGGCAAAGATGTGGTGGAGTGGGAGATCCGCTCCAAGGCAGATGAGGAGAAGATACTCTCCCTAAGCAGGCGAAGCAAAGTGATTGTAAGGACCCGGGACTGGACGGTGATTCCGCTTGAAAATCTCATTGCCCAGACCTCGAACCTGATCGTGGAGGTCAAGACCGCGCGGGAAGCTAAAACGGCGCTGAAGGTACTGGAGAAGGGTGTGGACGGGGTGATCCTGAATACCCGGGACCTGGCGGAAATAAAGAAGACGGTTGCCCAGATCAAGGAAAGTTCCGAGCGCATCAGCCTGCAGACCGTCCAGATTACCAGGGTGGAGACGCTGGGCATGGGGGACCGTGTCTGCATAGACACCTGCAGCAACATGGCCATCGGAGAAGGCATGCTGGTCGGCAACAGCAGCAGCGGGCTTTTCCTGGTGCATGCGGAATCGGTCCAAAACCCCTATGTGGAGCCGAGGCCCTTCCGGGTCAATGCGGGGCCGGTGCATGCCTACGTCAGGGTTCCGGAGGGCAAAACCAGATATCTATCCGAATTGCGGTCAGGTGATGAGGTGACCATCGTCAATTACAAGGGGCACTGCCAGAACTCCATCGTCGGAAGAATCAAGGTGGAAAAGCGGCCGCTCATGTTTCTTGAGGCCGAGTGCCGGCAGAAGACCATCGCCACCATCCTGCAGAATGCCGAAACCATACGGCTTACCCAGCCCAACGGATCGCCGATTTCCGTGGTCGATCTGAAGAAAGGAAGCAGGGTGCAGGCCTTTCTTGAAGAGGCCGGCCGGCATTTCGGGATGAAAATAAAGGAAACCATCACTGAAAAATAATCAGGAGAGACCCATGAACACCGGAAGGCCGGCCCGCAGCATCGGACTGCACATCATGCGATTCATACTTGCGGCAGCGCTGCCGTTCATGTGCGGATGCACCTGCTTTTCCATACCGCTCATGGAGCGCAACCGGGAACTTGAGGAAACGGTCGTGTCCGGCAAGGGCAGGGACAAGATACTGCTCCTGGATATTTCCGGCACCATCAGCAGCCAGGAAAAACGGGGAGCGATTTCTTTTAGATCGGAGGACAGTCTCGTATCCCGGGTGCGCGAAGAACTCATTCGGGCCGCCAAGGACGATCATATCAAGGGTCTGCTCGTGCGCATCAACAGCCCCGGCGGGACGGTTACGGCCAGCGACATTATATACAACGAAATCAAGAGATTTAAGGAAGAAAAAAAGGTCCCGGTGGTTGCAGCGATGACGGAACTGGCCGCCTCCGGTGGATATTATGTCGCGGTTGCCGCCGACACCATCGTTGCCCACCCCACATCAATAACCGGAAGCATCGGCGTCATCGCCGTCAAGCTCAATGCCCAGGGCCTCATGGAGAAGATCGGGATTGTTGATGAAACCTTTAAAGCGGGTGATAAAAAGGACCTCTTATCCCCCATGCGTCCGGCGACCGCGGAGGAACGGGACATAATTCAGACCATGCTCAATGCCTTTCATCAGCGTTTCAAGGATTTGGTGCTGAAAGGCCGGCCGTCAATTACCGCCGCTGAAATCGACACGCTGGCCGATGGAAGAGTCTATACCGCGGATCAGGCGCTTGCAAACAAGCTGGTTGATGAGATCGGCTATCTGGATGACGCGATTGCCGTGGTTAAGAAGGGAACGGGGATCAAGGAAGCGCGGGTGGTCATGTATCACCGGCCCTGGAGCTATAAAAACAATATTTACTCGAAACTTCGAGGGCCGGAGGTTGAGAACATCAATCTGATCAATCTGGACCTGTCGTGGCTGCTGGGGGAAGCCGGGCTGCATTTCATGTATCTGTGGATTCCCTGAAGCGCCGGCAGGAAACGTCGTGCGTGATTGCACCCCGGCATTGTAAAAGCGGAAGCCGTTTCTAGCAGGCTGTTCAAAGGCTCAAGGGGGGAGGGGCTTTTTAGCCACAACACATGTATTCGGAGCCTGTAGAACGGCAGCGTCTCTCTAACTTTGTCCGACAGACCCGCATGGCAACAGCCGTTATCGAAGCCTCTGCAAAGCTGCCTGTCTGCGGTTTAGGTCGTAAGGCACCGGGTCGTGCCGTAAGTCTACAAACAAATTGTTGTGGCGTCAAAAGCCCCTCACCCCTTGAGCCGCATATCAGCTGGTTGTTTTTCAACAGCCTGTTATTTCTTCCAGTAATCTTTGAGGCCGGTGCGCAATTTTGCCAGGTCTTTCGCGTAGCCATAGAGGTGCAGCCCTTTCGAGGACACAATCATTTCTCCGTCCTCCACGTCGATCTGCTGTGCCATGTATTCCTTCAGCTGCTGAAAACCCGCCAGGTTTGCCGGAAAGCCTCCCCACAAATCCCAGCTTCTGAAATAGATTATAAAGTGGAGCTTGTTGTCGCGGATGCGCGTGTCAATGTGCCTCAGGCAGGGCGGGTCTTCCAGATCGATGTCGGATGGCTGTCCCACCTGCATGATGAGCTGGTTGGTGCCGAAGCCGTGTCTTTTGTACCGGTCAATGACTTTATCGACGGAAAGCATCAGCCGTTCGCCGTAGGTATACTGCTCGTTGTTCTCCTTGATATCCGACAGGAGATAGCGGGCCGCGTAATTGTCGACATATTCCTGGGTGGTAGGGGAGGGGATGCCCAATCCGGGCGGCATGTCCGGGATATGCGGCTTTACCCCGGGATATTTTATGTGGATGGTGATGTAATCAAACTCCCGTCTGATCTGACCCGCATAGCTGCCCAGGTCGATGGTGTATTCCGGCACCCCTTCCTTTAAAATGTGCCATAATGCCTGAAACCAGGCATCAGGCAGGGTGGTTGCCTCAAGCGTGACAAGTTCCATGGTCTATTCCTCAATCGGTTGTGAAGGAGTGCAGCCTGGAGATGAGCGGGGGGGTGGATCAATTCCGCACCGCCGGATATACGTTGGTAAACAGGTTCGGAAGATATCATCCCCGTTTTTCTTTAGTCAAGTATTTTTCAAAACCCACCCAGCAATTTTTAACCATGCAAGGGGTGGTGATTGGGCTTGACATAACCCCTAAATTTAGTTATGTTACACCTGCTTTTACACATGATCTTCTTGAGCTGTGTGCCTTCGGGGCGTGATGATCATGGTCTATGCTTCCGTAGATAGGGACACGAGACGGTTCGCGGTGATTGGTTGCTGCGATTTCTTTATTCCCGCCCGGGACAGGGCGGCAGAAAGCAGCTCTGGCTGACAGGAGAGTGTAATAATGGTGTGGAGCGGAGAAAACCGGCAGCGGGACCCCTGGTCGAGAGGTAACGGCGGGTTGCCGCCCGAATTTGAAAAAATCATTGAAACTATCACCCGGGGGTTCAGGGGCGGAAAGTTCAACCTGCTTTTTGTGCTCCTGATCATCGCGGCGATATGGATTGCCTTTTCCACTGTCTACACCGTAGGGGTGGATGAGGTGGGCGTGGTGCAGCGCTTCGGGAAATATGTACGCACCACCATGCCTGGGCTTCATTTTAAACTCCCCAGCGGTATCGAAAAAATGACCAGGGTCAAGGTAAGTTATGTGTATACCGAGGAGTTTGGTCAGCGGACGATAAGTGCAGGTATTCAAACGGAATACGGGTCTGATGCACGCTATCTCAATGAATCACTCATGCTGACTGGTGATTTAAACTCTGCCCTGGTGCCCTGGGTTGTGCAGTTTAGAATAGATGATCCCTACAAATTTCTTTTTTTGGTAAGAAATGTCCGTTCGACTCTGAGAGACATGTCGGAATCTGTGGTACGAGCCGTAGTGGGAGACCGAAGTATCGATGAGGTAATAAGCGGGAGAGAGGATATCGCGCGGGAAGCAAAGATTAAATTGCAACAGGCTTTAGATGATTCGCATACCGGGTTAAGCCTGGTCAATGTTGAACTGCAAAAAACAAATGTACCCGAACCGGTGCAGCCTTCTTTCAATGAAGTGAATAAGGCGGTTCAGGAAAAGGAGCAGCTGATTTATCAGGCCAAGGAGCAGTATAACAAGATTATTCCCACTGCTTTGGGAGAGGCGGAGCAAACCATTAAGGCAGCTGAAGGATACGCGCTTGATCGGGTTAATCGATCCAAGGGAGATGCCGACAGGTTCCATGCACTCTTCAAGGAATATGAGAAGGCCAAGGACGTCACCCGCCGCAGGCTTTATTTGGAGGCTATGTCTGTTTTGCTCCCGAAGCTGGGTAACAAATACATCATAGATCCGGATCAGCAAGGGCTTCTCCCCTTGCTTAACCTGCAAAAGGAGGATGAAGGACAGTGAGGAGCCTGGGAGTAACGCTGGTTATGCTTTTTATACTGGTGACGCTGCTGAGGAGCACGGCATTTATAGTCGATGAGACTGAACAGGTCGTGATAACACAATTTGGAAAACCGGTAGGCACAGCCATTAAGGATGCCGGATTGTATTTCAGGGCCCCATTCATTCAGGAGGCCAATTATTTTCCAAAGAATCTTCTGGAGTGGAATGGTGAGCCCGGCCAGATGCCTACTAAAGATAAGACCTTTATATCGCTCGATATATTTGCCCGCTGGAAGGTGATTGACCCGCTCATCTTTTTTCAGACGGTCCGGATTGAATCGGCAGCCCAGGCAAAGCTTGACAATATCATTGAGTCAGCCACCAGGAACCTGATCACTTCAAATTCATTAATTGAAGCGGTGAGGAATAGCGATCGGGAGATGGAGATCGGTGAAGTGGAGATGGATGAAACAACAAAGGCCATAGTCAAGAAACCAGTAAAATTGGGACGAGAGGCTATAGCACGGAGCATCATGGAGCAGGCAAAACCGAAAATGGCACAGTTCGGGATTGACCTGGTGGATGTCAGGATCAAACGGATCAATTATGTGGATGAGGTTCAAAGGGAAGTGTATAATAGAATGATTGCAGAGCGTAAACAGATTGCAGAAAAGTTCCGCTCCGAGGGCAGAGGTGAAAGTTTTAAAATAGCCGGTGATCGAGAAAAGGAGCTTAAGAGAATTACTTCTGAAGCCTACCGGACGGCGCAGGAAATAATGGGATCGGCTGACGCCGAGGCAACACGGATTTATGCCGAGGCCTTCAACAAGGACCCGGAATTTTATTCATTTATCAATACGCTATCCATTTATAAGGATTCCATGGATAAAGAAACCTGGCTCATGCTCAGCACCAAGAGCGATTTTATGAAATATTTAAAAAACTATGACGTGCAATAAGGTTCCGCCGGAACGACAGGGCATCGCAGCCCGGCATACGCCATTCCGGATTGTAGCGTTTCAATGCAACGTGATGAGAGGAGAATAAAACCATGGCTCATAAGAAATCGGGCGGAAGCTCAACCAACGGGCGCGACAGTGCCGGGAAGCGGCATGGCGTAAAGCGCGCCTCGGGTCAGCGTGTCCGGGCAGGCAGCATTTTGGTGCGGCAGGCGGGAAGCAGCATTCACGCGGGTGAAAACGTGGGTACCGGCAAGGACTACACCCTGTTCGCCAAAATTGACGGTGTCGTGGCCTTCGAGCGCTGGGGCAAGGAAAGAAGGCGGGTCAGTGTCTATGCCGTCAGCTAACCCTTGATGAAGTTTATTGACGAGGCCAAGATACAGGTTATTGCGGGGGCCGGCGGCCGGGGATGCATCAGCTTCAGGCGCGAAAAGTATGTTCCCCGCGGCGGACCTGACGGCGGCGATGGCGGCAGGGGCGGCGACGTGGTGCTTGTCGCTGACGCCCAGCTGGAATCGCTGGTTGATTTTCGCTACAAGCGCCATTACAAGGCCGCCTCCGGCGTCCATGGAAAGGGTAAAAAGCAGCACGGCAAGGGAAGAGCAACGCTCGTCATTCCGGTTCCCCTGGGCACGGTGGTTTCCGATGACGAGACGGGAGAAGTGCTCGGTGACCTCAGCCGTCCTGAGGCCAGCATTATTGTCGCCCGGGGAGGTGAAGGGGGCCGCGGCAATGCCCGTTTTGTGAGCTCCACCCGGCAGGCACCGCGGTTCGCGGAACCGGGGGGCTGCGGGGAGCAGCGCTGGATTAAGCTGGAATTGAAGCTGCTTGCCGATGTCGGGGTTGTCGGCTTGCCCAACAGCGGCAAATCGACACTGGTTGCCGCCCTGTCCGGCGCCCGGCCGAAGATTGCTGATTATCCCTTTACCACCCTGCGCCCGGTGCTCGGGGTGGTGAACGCCGGTTTCGAGCGGACATTCACCATTGCGGACATACCGGGCCTGATTGAAGGCGCCCACCAAGGGCGCGGGCTGGGAACGGCCTTTTTGCGCCACATCGAGCGAACCAGGGTGCTGATTCATCTCATAGACGGCTCAAGCGGAGCCCTTCTCGAACCCGCTGATGCATTTGCCGTTATTTCCGGCGAACTCAAATTGCATAATTCCTCACTGCTTCAAAAACCCCGTGTGATTGCCATCAACAAGATGGATACGGTCGGAGCCCGGGATCGATATCCTTCAATTAAGCGGCAGTTCGCAAAAAGCAGGATTAAGACATTCCCGGTTTCGGCCCTGACCGGTGATGGATTAAAGCCGCTTATCGCCGAAGTTGCCCGCATGCTCGGCGGCACAGCGGGGCGGTAAGCGCATTGGATGAGGGAAGCGCATGGAACAGGATATAGCCGCTTTCAGGAAGGACCTGCTCGGCAGGATTAAGCGGGTTGTCGTCAAGGTGGGCAGCAGCGTTCTCACCGGCGGTACCGATGATCTGAACGGCGGCGTCTTCAGTAATATCGTGAGCTGCATATCGCGGCTCCGGCACAGCGGCCGTGAGGTGGTTCTGGTCTCCTCCGGCGCCATCGCCGCGGGCAGGAAAAGTCTGCGCTGCGTGGAGCGGCCGACCAGCATTCCGCAGAAGCAGGCATCAGCGGCCATTGGCCAGGTCCGGCTCATGGCCAGGTACGAGGCATGTTTCAGGCGGCATGGTCAGCAGATAGCGCAGGTGCTTCTGACCAGCGACGATCTGGGCAACAGGCAAAAGTTTCTTAATGCCCGCAACACCCTCTTCACCCTTTTGGGGTGCGGTATTATTCCCATCATCAATGAAAATGACTCCGTGGTTGTCGATGAAATCAAGTTCGGCGACAATGACATGCTTTCAGCCCTGGTAACCAATCTCGTTGATGCCGATGTACTGCTCATATTGACCGATCAGGACGGCCTGTATGAGCAGGATCCTCAGCGGCAAAAAAATGCCCGGCTGATAAAGCTGGTTGACCGGGTCGGCGATGCCATAGAGGATTATGCGCAGGGAGGCACTGGCCGGCTGGGTACGGGAGGCATGCGTTCCAAGGTTGACGCGGCAAAAAAGGCCTCCTTTTTCGGGATACCCACCATCATTGTCAACGGTCTCAAACGCAGAATCATCAGCAGGGTTTTTAACGGTGAAGACGTGGGCACGTTCTTTCTGCCGCGCAAGGCGTCCTTATCAAGCCGCAAGTACTGGATTGCCTTCAATGTAAAGCCAAAAGGGTTCCTGGTAGTCGATGAAGGGGCAAAGCGGGCCATTGTTGAAAAGGGGAAGAGCCTCCTCTCATCGGGGCTGGTTTCCGTCAGCGGCACCTTTAATTTCGGCGATGCGGTGAGCTGCCGAGACAAAAGCGGCAGCGAATTCGCCAGGGGCCTGGTGAAATACCGCTCAGAAGAGGTGCTGAAGATCAAGGGGCTGCATACACGGGATATAGAAAAGGCGCTGGGCTACAAGGACTATGACGAGATAATACACCGCGACGACCTGGTGGTGCTGGAGGAAGAACCCCATGCACGATAATCAATCCCTCCTGCCGCTTGCTCAGGCGGCGCGGGAGGCCGCATCCACTGCTGCATCACTTTCCACCGACAGCAAGAACGGGGTGCTGAGGCGGATCGCCGGAGGACTCTCTCTTCGCAGGGAGTGGCTGATGGAGGAAAACAGCAGGGACCTGGCGGAGGCCCGCCGGCAGGGCATGCCGGCAGCGCTGTACTCGCGCCTTGCCATGTCTGAGGGGACAATCCGTGACATGACCGAGGCGCTTAATCAGGTGTCCTGCCTGAACGATCCGGTTGGTGAGGTGGTGAGGATGTGGAGGCGTCCCAATGGATTGCAGGTGGGAAAGGTGCGCATACCCCTGGGTGTGATTGGCATCATATACGAGTCGCGTCCCACCGTGACCGTCGACGCGGCCATGCTCTGCCTTAAGGCCGGCAACGCGGTTATTCTCAAGGGTGGCAGTGAGGCCTATCATTCCAATAAGGCCCTGGTGGCCATCATGCATGAGGCGCTGAGGGAAAACGGCCTGCCGGAGACGCTCATACAGCTGGTGCCGCCGGTGGAGCGGGAGCAGCTCTACGGACTGCTGGAGATGGATGAGTACATTGACCTGATAATACCCCGGGGCGGCGAGGAGCTGATCAGGGCGGTCGTCGTTCATTCAAAGATTCCGGTCATTAAGCACTACAAAGGGGTGTGCCATATTTTCGTTGATCAGTCGGCGGATCAGGATATGGCCGAGTCCATCATTGTGAATGCGAAAGTGCAGCGCCCCGGCGTGTGCAATGCGCTGGAGTCGCTGCTCATTCACCGGGGCTGCGCGGCGGCTTTCCTGCCCCGGATCGTTGCCAGCCTTGAATCGCGTCAGGTGGAAATACGGGCCTGCCGGCAGTGCCGCGCCATCGTGCCCGGCCTGAAAGAGGCCTCGGAAGAGGACTGGTACCGTGAATATCTGGACCTGATCCTTTCGGTCAAGGTGGTCGCGGACCTGGATGAGGCAATCGCCCACATAGGGCGATACGGCTCCATGCACACGGATGCCATCATCACCCGAGATTACAATAACGCCCGGGACTTTGTGCGCCGGGTTAACTCCTCGGTGGTTCTGGTAAACGCTTCAACCCGCTTCAACGACGGCAATCAGCTCGGTCTGGGTGCGGAAATCGGCATCAGCACCACCAGGCTTCACGCCTTCGGTCCCATGGGGCTGGAAGAGCTGACGGCGCAAAAGTACGTGGTGTATGGAAGCGGTCAGATTCGAGAAGCCGAGCAGGTTGTTAAAAATTAGTTTTCCTCAGGCTGTTCAAAGGCTCTCCCCCTCTGAGACACAAATCAGATGGGTGTTTTTCAACAACCTGCTCGTGGATGAAATGCGTTGAGGGTCGGTGTGCGCATAGGCTTGTTTGGCGGTTCGTTTAACCCGGTTCATATCGGTCACCTGCGGGCGGCGGAAGAAATTCGCGGGCTCTGCTCCCTGGAAAAGGTTATATTCATTCCGACGCATATTGCCCCCCACAAGCCTGTTCGCACGCTCGCGTCACCGCAGCACCGGCTGACGATGCTCGGGCTGGCCATACAGGATAATCGCCACTTTTTAGTATCAGACGCGGAGCTCAAGCGCCCGGGAAGGTCCTACTCGGTGGAAACACTCCGTTATTTCAGGGCGGCATTTCCGGAAGCGGACCCATTTTTTATTATGGGGATGGATGCCTTCGCTGAAATCGACACCTGGAAGAATTACCGGGATCTTTTCCCACTCTGCAATTTTGTGGTTATGACCAGGCCGGGTTATTCCGTGCCGCCCACAGAGCAGATTATTCCCCGGACGATGGCGGGGGAGTTTTCTTTTTCCCCGGAAGAAAAACGCTATGAGCATGCCTCCGGATCCTCTGTTTTCATTGCCGACATACCGGGGCTTGCCATTTCAGCCCGTGAAATCAGAAGGCGCGTGGCTCAAGGTCATTCCTTCACTTATTTGGTGCCGAAAGCGGTGGAAGAGTATATACTGCAGCATAAACTGTATCATAACCCGGACAGCAGCAGCTGATAACACCCGTGCCACGACAAAAGGATCACCGGCAGGCGGACGCTAGGACCACTAACAAGCTGGGCTATTGCATCAAGGCGGCCTTGAAAAAGAAGGCCTTTGATGTAATTGCCCTGGATATCAGGGCATACACATCGGTTGCCGATTATTTTGTTCTGTGCAGTGGAAGCTCGAACCGCCAGGCGCAGGCCATCGCGGAGTCGATTGAGCTTGATCTCAAAAAGCACGGCTTTTATGCGCTGGGCATTGAGGGATTCACCCACGGTTCCTGGATTTTGCTTGATTATGGCGACATTGTCATGCACATATTTTACCAGCCGGTCAGGGATTTTTACGGGCTGGAACGGCTGTGGGCAGACGCGCCAAAGGTTGTGCTGCCGGGGCCGGACTGAGCCTTGCCTCTCCTGCTGAGAAAAAATCATGAAGCCCTTGGTAACCGACCTGATCGATTTTATCTACCCTCCCGTCTGTGCCGTGTGCACGGCTAACCTGGAGCGTTCCGATTCATGGAACCTCTGCCCGAGATGCCGCGGAGAGATAGCCTACATTGAGCCTCCCTTTTGCTCGCGGTGCGGCAGGCCCTTTGCGCATGAACCGGATTTCGAGCATCTCTGCGGCGAGTGCATCACCCGTTCCCGTCATTACCGGCGGGCGCGGGCGGTAGGCCATTATCGCGGCATGCTGCGCAGCGCCCTGCATCTCTTGAAGTACCGACTGAAACAGCCGCTTGCCCCGACCCTGGGAAGCATCATGACGGAACGGCTGCCATTCCTTGATGCGGAATGGATCTATGACCTCGTGGTGCCCGTACCCCTCCACCCGCGCCGGCTGCGCGGCAGGGGATTTAATCAGGCCCTGTATCTGGCCTCATCGCTGAGCCGGCATCTGTGTGTTCCCCTGGACCGGCTTAATCTGAAGCGCATGCGCTATACACAATCGCAGGTCGGCTTATCAGCAACAGAACGGGCATCCAATGTGAAAGGTGCTTTTGTTGTCGCCAGGCCGCACGAAATCAGGAATAAAACCATCCTGCTCATAGACGACATGTATACCAGCGGAAGCACTGTCGATGAATGCTCGAGGATTCTTGTCGGCGCGGGGGCCGAGTCGGTGGATGTTCTGACGCTGGCCAGGGTCTCAGAGAGAGGTTTGCAATGAACAAGATAGCATCGCTGATCGGCGATGAGCTGACCCTGGTTGAACGGTCGCTTATTAATACCCTGGCCTCGCATGTGTCCCTTATCAACAAGGTGGGCAGCTATATCATCGCCAGCGGCGGCAAACGCTTTCGCCCCCTGCTGTATCTCCTGACTGCCAAAGGGTTCAATTATCGGGGTTCGGACAACATTCCGCTCGCCTGCGTGTTTGAGTATATTCACACCGCGACGTTGCTGCACGATGATGTGCTGGATCATGCCGAGATGCGGAGGGGAAATTCATCGGCCAACGCGCTCTGGGGCGACCGGATCAGCGTTTTGGTGGGTGATTTCCTTGTTTCCAAGGCGTTTGCCATCCTGGTGGAAACAGGGAATGTGCAGGCGATGCGGGTTATATCGGAAGCGACAACCTGCCTGGCCGAAGGTGAGACCATGCAAACCGTCCGGGGCGGGGATTTGAGCTTGACCGAAAAAGAGTATCTTCAAATCATAAGCAATAAAACGGCCAGCCTGATCTCGGCGGCATGCCAGACCGGTGCCATCATGGGCAGGGCGACACCCGGGGCGGAAGCTTCAATGAGAGAGTACGGCCTTAACCTGGGTATTGCATTTCAGATGGTTGACGACACGCTGGATTATGTGTCCGACAACATGAAATTCGGAAAGGCCCTGTTAAAGGACCTGCAGGAAGGCAAGATAACCCTGCCCCTGATTCACACCATGGAACGGGCATCTGAGCAGGAGCGGGGGGAAATCCGCGACGCGCTGCAGCAGGTGCCCCCGGGAGCGGAACAGGCCAAGCGGGTGGTACAGCTGATTCAGAAATATGACGGGGTGGATTACGTGTTTTCCCGGGCACGGGAATATGTCCGTCTCGCCATCAGCAATCTGGACGGGCTTGAATTGCCGGCGGTGAAGGAGGCCCTGACCGCCGCGGCCAACTATGTGGTGGAGAGGGAGTGGTAGGGAATTATGAGCATCCTGCTTACCAATGACGACGGCGTCTTCGCCGATGGACTCAGCGTCCTGCGAAGCCGGCTCATATCCCTGGACGAGGTATGGACCGTTGCTCCGGATCGCGAGCGCAACGCGGTAAGCCACACCCTGACCCTCCACCGTCCGCTGCGACTCTCAGAAATCGACCATCATACCTTTGCCGTGAACGGCACCCCGGCTGATTGCATCAACATTGCGGTCAACCATTTGCTTTCCTCCCCGCCGCGGCTCATCGTGTCAGGCATTAACCGGGGATGCAATCTGGGAAATGACATCAACTATTCCGGAACCCTGGCCGGAGCGCTTGAGGGTGCCGGCATGGGGATAGCATCGTTTGCCGTATCCCTGGCGGGGGAGGGATCGTTCAATTATGGGCCGGCGGCCGCCTTCGCCCTGCGCCTGGCAGGCTTTATCCTCAGGAACGGTCTGCCCGCGAACACCATGCTTAACGTCAATGTGCCGGATACCGGCGGAAGGCCGATTGACCGCTACCGGATCACCAGGCAGGGAGCGCAGCGGCATCGCAACACCATTGAGAAAAAGATTGACCCGCGGGGGATGAGCTACTACTGGATCGGCAGGGTCATGGATTGCCGGGCGGCGCCCGCCGGAGATGACGCGTCAGATTACCGTGCCATGGAAGAGCAGATTATATCGGTTACCCCTCTCATCATAGACCGGACCAACGATGTAGCGTATAAAGAACTGGCCGGCTGGAACGTGTAGCAGCCTTTGGGCTGTGAATGCGGTGAGTGCTTGCATGCTGCAGATAGGCGTAATAGGGCCGGGACAGTGTTCCCAGCAGGCGGCGATACTTGCCGAGCAGGTGGGCAGGGAAATTGCGAAGTGCAGTGCGCTGCTCATTTGCGGAGGCCTGGGCGGCGTGATGGCTGCCGCCGCCAAGGGTGCTTGTGAGGCTGGCGGCACAACCGTGGGCATATTGCCGGGATTCCTGATGGAGGAGGCTAATCCTCATATAACCATACCCATCGTCACCGGCATGAGTCACGCGCGAAACGTGCTGGTGGTCCGCTCCTCACATGCCCTGATTGCGGTTGAAGGCGGATACGGCACCCTATCTGAAATAGCCATAGCGCTCAAGCTGGGAAAGCCGGTAATCGGGCTGCACACCTGGAATGTAAGCTCAAAGATTATTGAGGCTCAAACGCCGCAGGAAGCGGTACGATTGGCCCTGGGCGCCATTGGGCGTGCATAGAGCGCGCGTCAGCCGTCTCTGTCGCAGCCGGCTTCATGGGACCGGCACCGCGGCCGTAACACACCATACGCATTTGCCGGTGAGAAGGACTGCACTGCATTGGTTCACAGCTCTGCTTATCGCTCCTCTTCTCTTTTCCGCCTGCTATTCTCCTCAGGTTGCGTCACGGCCGCGAACCGGGGAGGGGGCAGCGGCGAAAACACCCTCTCTGCCGTTCCAGATTGAGCCGTCACCTAGGAGAAGCCAGCAGGGCATCTACCACCAGGTGGGCAGGGGCGAAACGCTGTGGCGAATATGCAAAACCTATAACGTAAGCCTTCAGGAAGTAGCCGAGCTGAACTCGATAACCGACGCATCGCAAATAAAGACCGGGGACAGCATTTTCATTCCAGGTGCGGAGAAGGTCCTGGCGGTGAACCTTTCTGAAAGCGGATGGCAGAAGCCCCCCGAGCCCATTCAGCAGCCGAAGGGCAGATTCATATGGCCGGTGGAAGGAAAGATTGTCGGTCACTATGGTGTCAAGGCAGGCATGAAATACGACGGCATTGATATTCAAGCCCCCCTGGGGGCCGCGGTAAGGGCCGCCGATGCGGGAAAAGTCGCTTTCGTCAACACCATTCCAGGCTACGGCAATATTATCATCCTTAAGCATGGTGACACCTATTCAACCGTGTATGCCCACAATCAGCTCAATCTGGCCAGAGAAGGGAGCTGGGTAAGTCAGGGTGCGATCATAGCGCGTTTGGGAAACTCACATAATCCCGCATCTTCCCCCACCCTCCATTTTCAAATCAGGCGATACAATAAGGCGAGAAATCCCCTCTTTTACCTTCATTGATCCGGCTGCGCAGCATGTCGCTCGTCGTCTCTCAGTCAGCCGCACGGCATTGAGCACGGGAAGTGAAGACAATATTCAAATTGACAAAAAAAACCATATAATGTACTAATTTATTTAACTGATGAGTAACCGCACCTGACCGCGGTACAGGGAAGGAGAAACCAATTGAAACGGAATAGAATTGCCATATCGCTGGTGTTAGCTGTCGCAGTGCTGTCATTTTGGATAGGAATGATGGTTTCATCAAGCAGCAGGATACATACGGATATGCCTGCGCTGACCAAAGAGGCGCTTGCCCAAAACAGCGCCGACCCGGCTCGGGACTCGCAGGTGTTTGTAAGCCTGGCGGAGAGGCTCATGCCCGCCACGGTTAATATCAGCACCTCGACCGCCCCCAAGAGGAAGATGCAGCAGTACCACAATTTCCAGGGGGATGAGCGCCTGCGGGAATTTTTCGGAGATGATTTTTTTGAGAGGTTTTTTGACCAGATGCCCCAAGGCGATACGCCGTCAAAGAGCCTGGGCTCGGGCTTTATCATCGATAAAGAGGGATATATCATCACCAATAATCACGTGATTGAGGGTGCGGATGAAATCAGGGTTAAGCTTTCCGACAAGGAGGAATTTGAAGCGACCATCGTGGGCAAAGACAAGAAGACGGATATTGCCCTGATTAAAATAACCCCCCCGCCCGGATTGCCGGTAGTCACACTCGGTGATTCGGATAGCTTAAAGGTCGGTGAGTGGGTGATGGCCATTGGAAACCCATTCGGACTCGATCAAACCGTGACCGTGGGCATCGTGAGCGCCAAATGGCGAAAGCTGGGCATGGGGCCTTACGAGGATTTTATCCAGACGGATGCGGCCATCAATCAGGGAAACAGCGGCGGGCCTCTTTTCAATACGCGCGGCGAGGTGGTGGGTGTCAATACGGCCATCTTTTCCACCAGCGGCGGAAATATCGGTATCGGCTTTGCGACGCCGATTAATTTGGCCAAAAGCGTGGTACAGCAGCTCAAAGAAAAGGGCAGGGTGGTACGAGGCTGGCTGGGTGTCATCGTTCAGACGGTTACACCCGACCTGGCGAAAAGCTTTGGCCTTGATCAGAAGGAGGGTGCGCTGGTTGCTGATATTGATGCCGCCGGCCCTGCTGCCGCAGCAGGCATCAGAAAGGGAGACATCATAGTTGCATTTAATGGAACGCCGATAAAAGAGATGGATCAGCTGCCCCTGCTGGTGGCGCAGACGCCGGTCGGATCAAAGGGGGAGCTCACCATAATCAGAGACGGCAAGAAGATCAACAAGGCTGTCGAGATCGGGGAGCTCAAAGATGAGGAAGGGATTGCCCAGGCAGATGAAGGAGGATCAGATGACATCGGCATGGAGCTTTCCGACATCACTGACGCGCTGGCGCGACGATACGACATTGAAGAAGCGGAAGGTGTGCTGGTAACCTTTGTTGCACCGGCCAGCCCAGCCGCGCAGGCGGGTGTCAGGCCGGGCGACGTTATTACCCAGGTAAACCGGAAGGATATTCTTAACCTGGAGGATTACAATAAATGCCTCAGCGATGCGCGGAAGCAGAAAAAAGATAAGATTCTTCTCCTGATCGCCAGGGGTGAAACCTCCCAATTTGTGGTGATCGATTTGGAATAGCAACTGGGATGCCGTTTCCCGCTATCTTTGTGGTGCACAGGGCGGGCTGTGCGTTCGGTCCGATCCGGAGCACTTCTCTCATGCAGCATGCGCTGAGTATTGCATGCCTGAAAGAACCGTCCTTGTCACTATGCAGGGATGGATTTTTCATTTCAGGGGCACTAGGGCCGAAACCAACAGGTGCTGATTTTCAAAGCGCAGGCTGGATCCTGCTGCTCGTGTAGCACGTGCTTGTTACGCTCATGCGCAGATCTCAACGGACCGTAAGCGGTCAGTACTATGCCCAGCCACTGCAAAGACGCGAAAAGCGAGGCGAACCGCGAAGCGGAGCGGATTCGCATGGTTGAGACGCAGCTGAGAAACAGGGGCGTGCATGATGAGCGGGTATTAAAAGCGATGCAAAACGTGCCGCGCCACCTCTTCCTGCCTGAAGATAAAAGACCGCTTGCCTATACGGACGGGCCCGTACAGATCGGACATGGCCAGACCCTGTCACAGCCGTACATGGTGGCGCTCATGTCGCAGTGTCTGAGGCTCAGGGGACATGAAAAGGTGCTGGAGATAGGAACCGGATCCGGCTACCAGTCGGCAATTCTTTTGGAACTGGCAAACGAGCTGTACACCATTGAGCGGATCGGAGCACTGGCGGAACGGGCTGAAGGGATATTGCGTGTGCTTGGCTACTCACGCTTTCACCTTCGCATAGCCGACGGCACTGCGGGGTGGCCCGAATCGGCTCCCTTTGACGCGATCATGGTCACTGCGGGTGCCCCGCACATACCGGAAACGCTTATCGCGCAGTTAACAGAAGGCGGCCGGCTGGTGATTCCGGTCGGCTCGCGGTTTTCACAGACGCTGGAGACCTGCGTTAAGCGGGGCGACGGCTATGAAACGGAGCAATCCACGGCGTGTATTTTTGTGCCGCTCATCGGAAGGCATGGATGGAAAGGGGAGTAGCCCCTCACATGAGCAATACCCGCCCGGCGGCATCGGCAGCGTCGGGAGCGCGGTCAACTGAAGGCAGGATGCGGACCTCACCATGAAACAGCAGGATGCTGCAGGACGGTTGGCAGAACTAAAAACGGAGATCAATTACCATAACTACCGCTACCATGTTCTGGATGATCCGCTCATATCCGATGCGGATTATGACCGGATGTTCAAGGAGCTTCAGGAGATTGAGACAAGGCATCCGGAGCTGGTAACACCCGATTCACCCACGCAGCGGATTGGCGCCGCACCGCTCAAGGAATTCAAAACTGTCACCCATTCGACACCCATGCTCAGCCTGGCAAATTGCTTCAGCGATGAAGAGGTCCTGGAGTTTGACCGGAGGGTGAAGAAGCTGCTGCAGATGAAAGCCGGGGAGATAGAGTACTGTGCGGAGGCAAAGCTTGATGGTGTGGCGGTTGAACTCGTCTACCAGCGCGGAAGTTTCATGGTCGGTTCAACCAGGGGTGATGGTGACCGCGGCGAGGACGTGACCGCCAATTTAAGGACCATCCGCGCGGTGCCCCTGCAGCTGCTGGCGAGCGCCGATCTCCCTGTTCCTGATCGTCTGGAGGTTCGGGGAGAGGTGTTTCTGGCCAGGCAGGAATTCGTCGCTCTCAACCGGCAGCGGGAGCAGCGGGGTGAGGCCCCGTTTGCAAATCCGCGCAACGCGGCGGCTGGCTCCCTGCGCCAATTGGATCCCAGGATCACCGCCTCGCGACCGCTGGACATATTTTGCCACGGTTTCGGCCGGGTAAAGGGAATGCTTCTAGATACCCACCTGAATGGTCTGGAAAGACTCGGCCGGCTGGGGCTGCGGGTAAATCCCCTGCGCTATAAATGCGCCGGCATCGGCGAGGTGCTGAAATGCTACCGGACCATACTGGAAAAGCGGGTTGACCTTCCCTACGAAATCGACGGCGTGGTAATAAAAGTCAATGATTGCGGCCTGCAAAACCGGGCGGGAACCATCGCGCGAAGCCCGCGCTGGGCCATCGCCTATAAATTCGCCGCCCGGCAGGAAACGACCGTCATCCGGGATATTGCCGTGCAGGTGGGCAGAACCGGGGTTCTCACGCCGGTGGCGATCATGGACCCCGTGAAGGTCGGCGGTGTCGAGGTGAGCCGCGCCACCCTTCACAACCAGGATGAAATAGTCAGCAAGGACATCAGAATCGGCGATACGGTGGTGGTGCAGCGGGCAGGCGATGTCATTCCTCAGGTGGTGAGTGTGGTTGTGTCCGAACGCACGGGGAAGGAGAAGCGTTTCTCCATGCCCTCCCGCTGTCCGGTTTGCAGCTCGCAGGTTTATAAATCAGAAGACGAGGCCGCCCATCGCTGCCTGGGATTCTCATGCCCGGCCAAGCTTAAAGAGGCGCTCAAGCATTTTGCGTCAAAAAACGCCATGGATATTGACGGCCTCGGTGACAAGCTGATCGGCCAGCTGGTTGATAAAAATGTAGTCAGGGATGCCGCCGACCTTTATTATTTGCGCATGGAGGATCTGCTTTCGCTGGAGCGCATGGCCGAGAAATCAGCGCGTAACATCCTTGCCGCCGTCGAAAAAAGCAGGGACGCCGGCCTGGAGCGGCTCATCTATGCCCTGGGAATCAGGCATGTGGGGGAACACACCGCAAAGCTCATGGTAAAACACATGGGATCCATGGAGCGGCTGATGAAGGCGGATGCGGATACACTGCTGCAGATCAGGGAAATCGGCACAGAAGTGGCGGGCAGCGTGGTTCGGTTTTTTCAGCAGCAGGCCAATGTCGCCACCATCATGCGATTGCAGAAGGCGGGCGTCATTTTTGAAGCTGCGGCGCGGCAATCGGGATCCGCGCTGGAGGGGATGACATTCGTTTTTACCGGAACCATGCAGGAATATACCAGACAGGAAGCAACGCGACTGGTGGAGCAAAGGGGGGGCAAGGTAGCTTCAGCGGTAAGTGATAAAACTACCTATGTTGTTGCCGGTGCCGATCCCGGATCAAAGCTGAACAAGGCCGGATCTCTCGGGGTAAAAATTATATCCGAAGAAATGTTCAAGTCGATGCTTGCCTAGCAGCCTGGTAAAGGCTGCTTTTTTAAACAACCTGCTCAATCCCGCTCAATTAACAGTTTCAAGAAAGGCGCTGACAATGTCCGGATCAAGCTGGCTGCCGGAAGCCTTTTTCATTTCGTCAAACACCTCCTGCTTCGGCAGGGCCTTGCGGTATGAAAGATCAGAGCTTAAAAAATCGTAGGTTTCAACCGCGGAGATGATGCGCGCCGGCAGCGGTATATTATTGCCCGCCAGGCCATCCGGATATCCCTTCCCGTCAAACCGCTCGTGATGATGCCTGATGGTGGCCACGGTCGGCTTCAGAAAATCAACCCCTTCCAGAATGTGCTCGCCGATTTCGGGATGCTTTTTAACCATGAACAGTTCCTGATCGGTCAATTTTCCGGGTTTACCCAATATATACTCGCTTATACCGATTTTCCCGACATCATGCAATAGGGCGGCCAGCTCGAGGTTCCTTTTCTCCGACGCAGATAACCCGAGCTTGTCAGCCATTCTCGTGCTGTAATCAGCCACGCGCTGAGAATGCCCGGTGGCGATAACATCTCTTGAGTCCAGTGCTTTTAAAATAACCTTGATGGTGGAAATATAGGAGCCAAGCAGTTCCTTGTAAATCTGGTAAAGTTCTTCCCTGCCCAGCCTTCCTTCTTCTCCGGGGAGATCCTCTATGAAACCGATCTCCTTGAGGTCAGACCGGCGTATGCGATGATGGCCTCCCGGTGTTTTGAGTGCCTTTAATTTACCGGAATAAATATAGTTTTTGATTGTCTGCGTGGTAACCTTCAGCAACTCCGCCGCTTCCCTGGTCTTCAATATTTCTTTCTGTGCAAGCGGAACCTTTTTCATGTTATCTCCCCCCGGGAAAAATGTATAGTATGCTTCTTTTTTATCACTTAAGTCTTTTAACATAAATTATATATGTAATCAAGCTTTTTTTATGACCAGGCTTTTATTTATACTATAATTTACCTTGTTCTTAATAAAAAAACCGGATATTCGTCGGATGATATGGCCTTCTAATACTTAATTATCCAAAAAATTATACGGGTCCGGTAAAAAAAGCACTTTTTAAGCTACGGCGAAAATAAAGGCAATTCATTTGAATTTTTAATAGGATGGCATTACTCCATCATCAGTTTTTGTTTGATGCGTTGTTGCATGTTATGGTAATGGCTGCCGCGCCAGTACACTTTTTGGCAGCGGGGACAGGATAAAAATATTTTTCTTGTGGTGAGAACATATTCCGGTACCATGCTGGCCAGGAGGAAGGGAGAGGTTTTTACCAGCCTTGTGTTACAAACGAGGCAGCGGGTGAGGTGAGCGCTCATTGAAATGGTGAGATGATAGTATGCAATTACCTCCCGCACTTGCAGCACCGGATCATTGGACTTTATGGTGCAGATCCTGCCGATATCCTCGACGGCACCTGCGCGGAGGCGGGTGTTGCGCGTCAGTACCTGCCAGTTTTCCGTGAGGGCCTGTTGCATAAGTTCATGGTTAACCGGCCGGCGTGAATATTCGGCATCATATCCGAGTATCCTGAGCCACTTGGATAATGTGCCGAGCATGCAATCGGCTAAGAACCTGATTTCCGGCATGTTTGAGGGTAAGAAAATGGTTTGCTGTAAAGATTAGTTCCCTTCTTCAACGTCCGGGCATTGAGCGGCAGCCATCGTGTTGGAAAGCCGGGCATATTCAGCAATGCTCACTGTTTGAGCCCGGCGCATGGGATCAATGCCGGCAGTATTCAATGCTTCAACCATACGTTCCTTGCCTCGGCACAAGTAATCGCATCCTTTAAAGGCATTAAGCAGTGTTTTGCGCGGATGGGCAAAAGAAAGTTTGACCAGCGTTGCGAAGGCCTTCTCATCGGCCAGAGCGGTGAGGGGCTGGCCGCGAAGGGTAAATGCCACCACTTCGGAATCCACCGCCGGGAGCGGATAGAAGCAGTCCTTGAGAACGGTGAGCCGGTGTGCGACCTGAAAGAACATCTGAGACAATATGCTGATGATGCCGTAACCCTGCATTCCGGGCCGGGCGGAAATGCGGTCCGCAACTTCTCGCTGCATCATGAGCACCATGCGGGAAATATACGGGCGAAGCCCCAGAAGCCTGAAGATGAGCGGGCTGGTGAGGTAGTACGGCAGATTGCCCATGATAATCAATTTTTTACCGGAGATTTCAGAGAGCCTTCCGTATCCGAAGTTGAGGGCGTCGGCTCTCTCAACTTCCACGTTGCCGCGGCGCAACTCGCGCTTCAGGTATGTCGCCAGCCTGCTGTCGTACTCAAGCCCGATGATCCGGGCCCCGCTGTTCGCCAGCGGAGCGGTGAGTATGCCGAGGCCGGCACCGATTTCAACCACCACGTCGCTGCTGTTTATGCGGGCGAAGCTCACAATCTGCTCGGCGACGGAGCTCCTGAAGAGAAATACCTGTCCCAGCCGCTTATGGGGTGTAATGCCGTGCCGCTTGAGCGTGCCGATTAAGGCGGAACGCTCAGGGTCGTGCACCTCATGCATACTCGAGGAAACGGATCGGCGGCTCATGGGAGGCCACACTGTTGTAGAGAGAGGGCTAGGATTTCAAAACTTTTTAAAGAGAGGTGCGAGCCTGTCATAGGTCCTTTCGAGATGCTCGGGCAGGACCATGGCTTCAGCCACGATGGGCATGAAGTTGGTGTCGCCCTGCCAGCGCGGAACAACATGGAAGTGCAGATGCCTGGTAATGCCCGCACCGGCAACCCTCCCCAGATTCATGCCGATGTTAAAGCCGGCGGGCTTGACCGCCTGCGTGAGCAGATGGACCGATTGCCTGAGGGTTGAAAAGAGGAGCAGCGATTCATCCTGGTTCAGCTCGCTTAAGCTGCTGGTGTGCTTGCGGGGCGCTATCAGGAGGTGGCAGCTGCTGTACGGATAGCGGTTAAGCATAACCAGCGATGAAGGACCGGCGTACAGCAACAGGCTTTTTTTGTTCTGGCCGCGCACCGGGTGATGGCAAAAGATGCAGGTTCTGGTTTTCTCGCCCAGTATGTACGACAGTCTCCATGGTGCCCACAGCTGTTTCATCTTGACTCCCGGTTTGGATTATAAGGGTATGATCGATGGCTTGATCTCTTCGCCGATATCGAGTATGCCGACGCTGGTAAAGGGGGCGAATCGGCGGTCAGTGGCGGATCCGGGGTTGAAGAACAAAACGCCCTTTTTGACCCTGGATGAGGCACGGTGGGTATGACCGTATACAAGCGCATCCAGCGCGCCGAATTCACCGATCAATCGTTCTTCAATTCCCGCGGGAGCGCCCCAGCCGTGAATAAGTCCCAGGGTAAATTTCCCGGCGGGAATCACCCGCTTGACCGGTGACGCATCCCGTATGCCGGGAGAATCCATGTTGCCCGCAACCAGCAGAAGATTCATGCCTGAAAACACCTCAAGGGCCTGTGCATCGACCACATCTCCGGCGTGCAGCACCAGGTCCACGTCTTTAAAAAGGCGGTTAATGGCATCGGCCAGACCCTGATCATAGCGGCTGAGATGCGTATCTGAAATGACACCGATCTTCATCAGGTCTGCCTCGAGCGGCTACAGCGAAAGAAGCTCAATGTCTCCCCAAGCCCCCATGTGATCCTCCATGATGATAAGCGCCCCGCAAACACCTTCGATCTCCCGGGCGCGATCCAGGCCGCGCTGTATATCGTCCCTGTGCTTGACGCAATTGCCGACAGCGGTTGCCGCCGCGTCGGCAAGAAACGCGGAGGGGGCGCTAATGGTGACCGCATCCGCCCGGCCGAAGCTGACGGAATGACCCACCGTGCCGGAGGAGGTGCAGACACCGAGAGGTGTTTTCGCGAAGGGTATGCGCAGGGCCAGTTTGTTGCTGAGCGGCGAAGAGCCGGCATAAATGCCGATGCGCATGTCGTGGGTAACGCTGATATAGAGATCGCCTCCGTTTTCAACCACCACCTGGGGTGTGTGTCGCAGCAGGTCCTTGCCCACCTCTTCCGCGAATGCGCCCGCCACGGCCGCCATGGGGCCGACACCTGCCCGTTCTGCCGCCTGCAGCATCCCGCGGACAATGGGCGGAGCGTGGGGATCCGGCGGCAGCGGTACAAAGGCATGAAGGAATGAAGGATGCTCCCTGATGTAGGTTTCGAGCTGATAGCGGTGGTTTAAAATGGACCGGAGGGCTTCGTCCTCCAATCGGGTTTGGGCGAGGATGTACAGGTCGGTCTCCTGAACGGTCACGATAAAGGGCTGGAGATCCCTGGATTTAATCAGGTCACGGTAAAACCTGCGCTGGTGGGCGACCGGGGGAGTCATAGCGGTGCTGAAAAGCGATATCTGTGCCATCTATTGTAGTGCGTCCAACACTTCTTTAAGTATGAAAGGCTCCTGTGCGTTGCGAATAGCATGCTGGAGAAGAGGTTCAGTGGCTCAAAGGGGAGGGGCTTTTGACGCCACAATAATGTGTCTTTTAGCTTACGGCACGACCCGGTGCCTTACGACTTAAACCGCAGACAGGCAGCTTTGCAGAGGCTTCGATAAAGGCTGTTGCCATGAGGGTCTGTCGGACAAAGTTAGAGATTCGCTGCCGTTCTAGCGGTTCCGGAATAATTCTGTTGTGGCTAAAAAGCCCCTCCCCCTTGCGCCACATATACATAAAGAAATCAATGACGCACTACACTAAGAGAATGAACGCAGCGCCCTGCCGAAAATGCCTTTAAGCTCATTGGCAAAGGCGGGTGAGGGATTTACCTTGAACGCATCGCCCAGCGAAAGGACGGTTTCCTGCCTGCCGGGTGCGAGCAGATGCAGAAAAATCCGGCACCGGCCGGGGTAGCTGAGGATGGATTGCTTGAGATCCCCCAGCTGCTGCGCGCTCATCTCACCCGTGCTAAGGGTGATATGGGCGGCGGCGACGGAGGCTGAAACCTGCCGGCTGAGGGGAATGATTTTACCCGCAACTATCTTGGCGGTGTCGGATTCATCCTCCCTGCTCACTCTGCCGGTAACCAGCAGGGGCTGGTCGCTCTTGATGAGCTCGGCGCAGGTCTTGAATATATCGGCAAAGACGATAACCTCGACCACCCCTTTCAGGTCCTCAAGGGAGACAAAGCACATCCGCTCCCCCTTGCGGTTGTTGATTTCACGGATTTTGCCGGGGATGCCTGCAATCCTGACCTCACTGTCCTTGGGAAAATTGATGATGGTCAGGGTGTCGGCGGTGGTGTGCTGCTGGATATAATCCTTGAACTGATTGAGGGGGTGCTTGCTGATGAAGAAGCCCAGCGCCTCCTTCTCGTAGCCGAGCAGTTCCTCATCGCTCCACTCCTCAAGGGCCGGATACGCGTCTTCTCCCGAACCGTTCCCGGAGAGGAACCGAAGAGGTTGAAAAGCGAGGCCTGCTTTCGCAGCCTGTCCTTCTGCACACGCTGCGCCTGCTCCATGGCCTTGTCCAGCACCGCCATCAGCTGTGAACGAAGCGCCCCGGTAGAATCGAAGGCGCCGCACTTGATCAGGCTCTCAATCACCTGCTTGTTGACCTTGCGCAGGTCAATGCGCGAGCAGAAATCGTACAGCGAGCGGAAGGGTCCGGACTCGGCCCGGTTTCCGATGATGGATTCTATGGCGGCGCCGCCGACATTTTTTACCGCGGTAAGCCCAAAGCGGATTTTTCCCTGGGTGACGGTGAAATCCCTGGCGCTCTCGTTGATATCGGGCGGCAGCACGTCGATGTTCATTTCCCGGCACTCGTTGATGTAGCGAAGGATCTTGTCATTGTTATCCATTTCGCAGGTCAGCAGGGCGGCCATGAATTCCACCGGATAGTGTGCCTTCAGGTACGCCGTCTGATAGGCGATGATGGCGTAGGCCGCGCTGTGCGACTTGTTGAACCCGTACTCGGCGAATTTTGCCATCTGGTTGAAGATCTGTCTCCGCCTTTTTGGGGTTGAGCCTGTTCTTCTTCGCCCCCGAGGAACTTCTCCTTCTGCGTCTCCATCTCTTCGCGTCTTTTTCTTGCCCATGGCCCGCCGCAGCAGATCGGCGTCGCCGAGCGAAAAATCGGCCAGCTTGCTGGCGATCTGCATGACCTGTTCCTGGTAGAGTATGACGCCGTAGGTCTCGGCGAGGATCGTCCTTGAGCTCGGGCAGCTCGTAGGTAATCGGCTGTCTGCCGTGCTTGCGCTTGATGAAATCGTCCACCATGCCGCTGCCCAGCGGGCCGGGGCGGTAGAGCGCCACCAGGGCGATGATGTCCCCGATGTTCTCCGGCCTGAGCCTGGCCACCAGATCCTTCATGCCCGGGCTCTCCAGCTGGAACACCCCGTCGGTGTTCGCCGCACCGAAAGCATGGCGTAGGTAGCCGCATCGTCAAGCGGGAGGGCTTCGGTGGTCGAGCTGCTCGTCCCGGTCCTCGCTTGATGAGCAGAAGGCACTTCTCGATCACGGTCAGCGTTTTAAGGCCCAGAAAATCGAACTTGATAAGCCCGATTTTGCCCACATCCTTCATGTCATACTGGGTGACCACTTCGTTGTTCTGCCCGCGGTAGAGGGGCAGGTACTCGATGAGCGGCTTGTCGGCGATGACGATACCGGCGGCGTGGGTGGAGGCGTGGCGGGGAAGGCCTTCAAGCGAGAGGGAGAGGGTGAACAAATCCTTGACCTCCGCGCTCCCCTCCATCAGTTCGCGAAGCCGCGGCTCCTGCTTGAGCGCGTCGGTGAGGGTGATGTTGAGCACGTTGGGGATGAGCTTGGCGATCCGGTCCACCTCCTTGTAGGGCATGCCCAGCACCCGGCCCACGTCACGCACCACCCCTTTGGCCTGCATTTTTCCGAAGGTGATGATCTGGGCCACATTGTCCTTGCTGTATTTTGAAGTGACATACTCGATGACTTCGTCCCGGCGCTCCTTGCAGAAATCGATGTCGATATCGGGCAGGCTGATGCGCTCGGGATTGAGAAAGCGCTCGAAGAGCAGGCCGTAGGTAATGGGGTCAACATCGGTGATGTTCAGGGCGTAGGCCACCAGGCTTCCCGCGGCGGATCCCCTGCCGGGCCCGACCGGTATGCCCCGTCCCTTGGCATAGCCCATGAAATCCGCCACGATGAGGAAATAATCGGTGAACCCGGTGTTCCGGATGATTGCCAGCTCTTCATCCAGGCGCGCCTGATAGCGACTGGCCATGGCGTCATAATCGCTTCCGGCGCGGAAGCCGCGCAGCCGCTCCTCCAGCCCCTTGCAGGCAAGGGCTCGCAGATGATCATTCAGGCTTATCCCCGGCGGGGCCTGGAAGGCCGGGAACCGCGTTTCGTCAAAGGTGAATTCCAGGTTGCAGCGTTCGGCTATCTCGATGGTGTTGCTGATCGCCTCCGGCGCGTAGGAAAAAAGGCCGATCATTTCTTCGGGCGACTTGAAGTAGAATTCATCGGTGGTAAACTGCATGCGGTCGGGGCTGTCCAGGGTTTTTCCGGTCTGCAGGCACAGCAGTATGTCGTGCGCGCGCGCCTCCCGCTTTTCCAGATAATGGCAGTCATTGGAGGCCACCAGGGGGAGGGACAGTTCCCGCGACATCTGCATGAGCCGCTCATTGACTAGCTTCTGCTCGGGTATCTTGTTCTCGTGGATTTCGAGATAAAAGCGGCGGTCATCAAAAATGGCGCTGTATTCAGACGCCGCCTGGAGGGCCTTCTGGTATGAATTATTGAGAATATGGGTGGCCAGTTCGCCGTGCAGGCAGGCGCTTAAGGCAATCAGGCCTTCATTGCGCTCGGCCAGCAGCTCCTTGTCGATGCGCGGGCGGTAATAAAATCCCTCGAGATAGCCCTTGCTGACAAGGTAGACCAGGTTTTTATAGCCGGTCTGGTTTTGCGCCAGCAGAATGAGATGGTAAAAGGTCTCAGCGCCGCTGCGGGCGTCTTTTTCATAGCGGCTGCCGGGGGCTATGTACATCTCGCACCCGATGATGGGCTTAATGCCGTGGCGGCAGGCCTGCTGGTAGAACTCGATGGCGCCGAACATGTTGCCGTGATCGGTTATGGCCAGCGCCGGCATCTTGTACTGGCTTGCCTTCTGAAAGAGCGCCTCAGGGCGGATTGCGCCGTCCAGCAGGCTGTAGTGGGTATGGAGGTGAAGATGCACGAACGGGGAGTGCTTCATGGCGCTTCACTCCCACTCGATGGTGCTGGGCGGCTTGGAGGAAATGTCATACACCACCCGGTTGATTCCCTTGACTTCGTTGATAATCCTGTTTGAAATCCGGGCGAGCAGTTCGTGGGGTAGCCTGGCCCAGTCAGCGGTCATGCCATCGACGCTGTTGACGGCGCGCAGGGCAACGACATTTTCGTAGGTTCTTTCATCTCCCATCACGCCGACGGTTTTCACCGGCAGGAGGACGGCAAACGACTGCCACACCTTGTCGTAGATGGAGGCCTGCTTGATTTCCTCAAGCACAATGGCATCCGCGCTGCGGAGCAGCGCAAGGCCGTCTCGGGTGACCGGGCCGAGAATGCGCACCGCAAGCCCGGGTCCCGGGAAGGGCTGGCGGTTAATTAATTCCCCGGGAATGCCCAGCTCGCGCCCCAGCGTCCGGACCTCGTCCTTGAAGAGCTCGCGCAGCGGCTCAATCAGTTTCAGGTTCATCCGCTCGGGAAGACCGCCCACGTTGTGGTGACTCTTGATGGTGGCTGAAGGGCCTTTTAATGAAATGCTTTCGATGACGTCGGGGTAGAGTGTTCCCTGCGCCAGGAAATCAACCCTGCCGAGCGTGCGGGCCTCCTGCTCAAAGCGGAGGATAAATTCCTCGCCGATAATTTTGCGCTTGCGTTCGGGGTCGGTTACCCCGGACAGACGCTGCAGGAAGGCTTCTGACGCATCAGCGTGAATGAGGGGTATGCCGAGCCGGTTTTGGAAGCATTCCACCACCCGCTCCGGCTCGGACAACCTGAGCAGGCCGTTGTCGATAAAAATGCAATGCAGCTGCCCGCCGATCGCCCGGTGGAGCAGAACCGCCGCCACGGTTGAATCAACTCCCCCGCTCACCCCGCAGATCACCTGTTTGCCGCCAACCGTGTCACGGATGGAAGCTATGGATCCGGCAATAAATGACTGCATGGTCCATCCCGGTTTGCAGGCGCAGATCTCAAACAGAAAATTTTCAAGCATCTGTTTCCCCTGCGGGGTGTGGACGACCTCGGGGTGAAATTGGACTCCGTAGTGCGGCCGGGATGTGCTGCGGATCGCGGCTGCGGGAGAGTTGCTGCTGTGGGCAATGGAAATGAATCCGGGGGGCATTACGGTGATGCGGTCACCATGGCTCATCCACACCGGGAGAGCGGCACCGCTGCTGAAATTCTTAAAAAGGTCATTGGGCTCGTCGAGGATAAGCGCCGCGCTGCCGAATTCTCTTCGTTCCGACTGTTCAACCGTACCGCCGCAGCATTCGGCCATAAAGTGCATGCCGTAGCAGATTCCCAGCACCGGTATCCCGTCGGACAGCAGCTCGCGGTCTGCCCGGGGCGCATCGCGGTCATGTATGCTTGCCGGCGAGCCTGAAAGAATGATGCCCTTCGGGTGATAATCGCGGATTTTAGCAAGCGGGGCGTGATAGGGGTAGATTTCGGCGTACACCTGGCACTCGCGCACCCTGCGCGCGATAAGCTGTGTATACTGCGAGCCGAAATCCAGAATTAATATCCGTTCCTGATGCACGGCGGTATCCAGTGCCGGAGCTATTCCAGCCGGTAATTCGGGGCTTCCTTGGTAATGATCACGTTGTGAACGTGGCTTTCCTTGAGGCCCGACGAGGTAATGCGGATGAAGGTGCACTTGGTGCGCAGCTCGTCGATGCGGCTGCACCCCACGTAGCCCATTCCTGCCTTGAGCCCCCCCACCAGCTGATAAATGCTTGACGAGAGCGGGCCGCGGTAGGGTACGCGCCCCTCGATGCCTTCGGGAACCAGCTTGCGCTCCTCTTCCACGCCGGCCTGGAAATAGCGGTCCTTGCTTCCCCTCTTCATGGCTTCAAGCGAGCCCATCCCGCGGTAGACCTTGTAGCTCCTTCCCTGATAGAGGACCGTTTCACCGGGGCTTTCTTCGGTGCCGGCAAAAAGGCTTCCAATCATCACCGTTGAAGCGCCGGCGGCAAGCGCCTTGGTAAGGTCCCCGGAAAACTGGATGCCCCCGTCCGCAATCAGGGGTACCCCGTGCTTATCCGCCGCCTTCCTGCAATTCATGATGGCGGTTATCTGCGGGATGCCCACCCCGGCTACGATCCGGGTGGTGCAGATGGACCCCGGACCGACGCCGACTTTTACGGAATCGGCCCCTGCTTTTACCAGGGCCTCGACGGCCTCCGAGGTGGCCACGTTTCCGGCGATCAGCTGGCAGGAGGGAAAGTGGTGCTTGAAGGTTTTGATGCCTTCCATGACATCCTTTGAATGGGCGTGAGCGGTATCAATGGCGATAACGTCGGCACCTGCCTTGATGAGCGCCTCGGCTCGTGCCAGGCTGTCCGGCCCCACGCCGATGGCGGCACCGACCCGCAGCCTTCCGAAGCCGTCCTTGCAGGCATTGGGGTATTTTTCCATCTTCTCAATGTCTTTGACGGTGATGAGCCCCTTGAGATTGTTCTGCTCATCGACTACCAGGAGTTTTTCTATCCGGTTTTTGTGAAGCAGCATTTTGGCCTGTTCAAGCGATGTGCCAACCGGGGCGGTAATGAGATTATCCCTGGTCATCACCTCTGATACGGGCTGGTTTAAATTGCTTTCGAAGCGAAGGTCGCGGTTGGTGAGAATGCCCACCAGCTTGGACTCCTTTACCACGGGAACCCCGGATATGTGATATTGCGCCATTATTTCCAGGACCTCAAAGAGTCTTTGGTCCGGGTGCATGGTAACCGGGTCGGCAATAATGCCGCTTTCGGACTTTTTGACCTTATCCACTTCCGCGGCCTGGGCGGGAATTGGCAGGTTCTTGTGAATGATGCCCATGCCCCCTTCACGGGCCATGCTGATGGCGGTTTGAGACTCGGTAACCGTGTCCATGGCCGCGCTTACCAGGGGAATTTTGAGCTGAATGGTCGGGGTCAAAAGGGTGGCGACATCGATATCCTTGGGAATGACGGAGGAATAGCGGGGGATGAGCAAAACATCATCAAAGGTTAATCCTGCGATGGGCACATCGTCCGACATGGAAATGCTCCTTTACCGTGCGTGAAACAGCTGCCTGCTGCCTTCAGTGTGATGGAGAAAGGTATCGTAAATAGTCCGGCCTGTCAAGGCAAAACCCGTTGCGAAAAACTCAGCAGGTATGGGCATTTTACTGCCGCCGGCAGGCATCGATGAGGATGCCCTCAAGAAGGCCCCCATCCGATACGGTCATGAGGTCAAACCCGAAGCGATCCATGATCTGCAGCACAATTGCCGATCCCGCGATGATCAGATCTTCCCGGCCGGGCTCGATGCCGGGCACTCGCATGCGCTCCTCCCGCTTCATGGCTGACAGCCGGCACCGGATGGATGAAATTCTGTCGCGTGACAATACATAGTTGTTGATGCTGCGCGGATCGTACTGATTCAGTGCCTGGTCAATGGCGGCAAGGGTGGTTATGGTACCGGCCGTGCCGATGAGCATATCGGATGAAGGGGAGGGTGCCGGGAAGGGGGAACTCACATCCGGTGCCAGGGCTGCGTCAAGCGCTTTTTTAATGCGATCGTGCATATCGCTTTGCTCCTGCTGCGAGGGAGGATCGGTGCGGAGCAGCTCTTCGCACAGGTGCACGGACCCGAGGCGGATGCTGAGAACCATCGGCGGAAGCAGGTGACGGGACAGGATCAGCTCCGTGCTTCCCCCGCCGATATCGAGGATACAGGAGCGGTCGGGGGCCGCAACTGAGGACAGCACGCCGACGCAGGATAAGCGCCCTTCCTCGTCACCGCACAGGACCTTTACGCCAATGCCGGTGCGCCGTTCGACGGCACTCACAAATTCAGGCCCGTTTATGGCTTCGCGCACCACGCTGGTGGCAACGGCGTGAACAGCGCGAGCTGCATGTTCTTTGATGATGCTGCTGAAGATGTCGAGCGCCTGAAGGCTTCGCCGGCATGCAGCCGGGCTGAGCCGTCCGCCGGAGTGAAATCCCTCTCCCAGGCGGGTAATAATGCGTTCGCGGCGCACGGGGATGAGCTCGCCGGCGGGTGGTACGTCCGAGATGAGCAGTCGAAAGGTATTGGTGCCGATGTCTATTGAAGCAGCCCGGATCACACAACTATTAAAGTGAGGTTAGGGGAAACGATGGATTTTTTGAGCACAGGGCAGACTGTAATCGGAAAGGGCGACATCGATATTTCCGGAGGAGCCGGCTCGAAGATCAGGGCGGCTACGGCTGAGCGCAATCCTGATCATCACCCTTTATTTTTGAGATTGCATGCGGGATGGCCGGGAGTATGGCCGCCAGGTTTTCACGCACCGCTTTTGGGCTTCCCGGCAGATTGACGATGAGAGACCGGCCCCGGACTCCAACCACGGCCCGGCTGATCATGGCGTGGGGGGTTTTTTTTAAACTTTCCATGCGCATCACTTCCGCCATGCCCGGGATCTGCTTGTCGATCACTGCCAGCGTCGCCTCGGGAGTAACATCCCGCACACCCACCCCGGTGCCCCCGCTGGTTAGGATCAGATCCAGTCGAAGGCTGTCGGCGAAGCGGATGAGCCTGTCGGAAATGAGGCCCTTCTCATCGGGAATGATCTCATAGCATTTAACCTCCGCCGGGAGGGATGCAAGCATGTCCCTGATGGCGGGACCGCTTAAGTCCTCCCGCCGGCCGGCCGCCCCCTTGTCGCTGATGGTTATAATACCCGCAGAAATCATGCTCACGGTTTCGCTTACGATTCTTCCTCGATCTCGGTTTTGTGCTGGGCAATGATCTGTTCGGCGAGCTGGCCGGGAACTTCCTCGTAGTGGGAAAATTCCATGGTAAAGGTGCCTCTGCCGCCGGTGATGGAGGTTAAGTCCGAGGCGTATTTGAGTATCTCCGCCATGGGCACCTGCGCCTTGATGACCTGGCAGTTGATTTTCGGCTCCATGCCCAGGACTCGGCCCCGGCGGGCATTGAGATCCCCGATGACATCCCCCATGCAGTCATCCGGAATGGTGATCGCCACATTCATCAGCGGTTCAAGCAAAATCGGTTTTGCCTCCTGCATTACCTTTCTGAAGCCCATTGAAGCGGCAATCTTGAAGGCGATGTCCGATGAATCAACATCGTGGAACGATCCGTCATACAAACTCACCCGGACGTCAACCACCGGGTATTTAGCCAAAATGCCATGCTTCATGGCATCGATAACTCCTTTTTCAACCGAGGGAATGTACTGGCGGGGTATGGCACCGCCCACAATTTTGCTGGCAAATTCAAATCCCTGTCCGCGCGGCAGTGGTTCTATCTCCAGCCACACATCTCCGTATTGTCCCCGGCCGCCGGACTGCTTTTTGTATTTGCTCTGGCCTTTCGCCGTGCCCCGGACCGTTTCCTTGTAGGCAACTTTTGGCGTTTTTACCTCGACCGAAACACCGAATTTTCTCTGCATCTTCTCGATGGCCACGTCAAGGTGGGTCTGGCCCATGCCTTCGAGAATAAATTCGTTGGTCTGCTCGTCGCGGCGGGTGCGCAGGGTTGAATCTTCCTCCATCAGTTTGGAGAGAGAGGAAATGAGCTTATCCTCGTCACCCTTGCTTTTCGGTTCAAGCGCCAGCTGCATTACCGGCTCAGGCAGGGGAACCCGGTTGACGATAAAGGGTGTCTTTTCATCACAGAGGCTGTCGCCGGTTCCGGTCTCCTTGAGTTTGGCCACGGCGGCAATGTCGCCGGCAATGGCGGGGTTGAAGGCCTTCTGGCTTTTACCCTCGATTTTCAGGATCTGACCGATGCGTTCCTTGCAGCCCTTGGCGGCGTTGTATATGGAAGAATCGGAGTTGAGGACCCCCGAAACGACGCGGAACAGGGTCAGTTTGCCTGCATAGGGGTCGGCTACCGTCTTGAACACGAATAGCGACAGGGCGTTGTCTTTGCCGGCGCATCGCTGCTCTTCCCCCTTGGTTGCGGGATTGACACCTTTAAAAGGCCGCTCTAGGGGGGAGGGATAGCATGAGGTAATCAGATTCAGAAGCTGGTGAACGCCAATGTTATTAATGGCCGAGCCGCAGAGAACCGGGACCAGGCTGCATGATAGGATTCCCCGGGTGAGCGCGGTGAGAATCTCCTCAGGGGAAAGGGTTGCGCCATCCAGGTATTTTTCCAGCAGCAGATCGCTCGATTCCGCGATGTCCTCAATCATGGTGCCTCTCATCTCTTCAGCCTGGTCCTTAACCTCTTCCGGTATGGGCGCCTCGCTAAACTCCTCGCTGCGGTCGTCGCCGAAGATATACGCCTTCATGGTGATCAGGTCAACCATTCCCCGGAACGACTCTTCCTCGCCGATGGGCATCTGCAGCACAAGCGGCTTGATCCCCAGGATCTCCTCAACCCCCTTGATAGCCTGGTTGAAGCTAGCCCGCTCCAAATCCATCTTGTTGATGAAGATAAGCCGGGGAAGCGCATTGGCCTCGGCATAGCTCCACACCTTTTCAGTCTGCACCTGGACCCCGGAGACCGCGTCGATCAGCACCACCGCGGTGTCGACCACCTGCAGGGAGCTTTGAACGTCGGCGGCGAAATTCGCGTCTCCCGGCGTGTCTATGATGTTGATCTCGCACTTCTGCCAGCGGAAGTGGTGCAGCGAGGAGCAGAGCGTCTTGCGCCGTTTCAGCTCCTCCGGCTCGTAGTCAAAGAGGGAGGTTCCTTCGTCAACCATTCCCAGACGCGTATTTACCTTGGCATCGAAGAGCATTGCGTCCGCCAGCGATGTTTTGCCCGCGCCGCCGTGAGAGATAAGCGCTATGTTGCGTAGATCTTTTGTTTCCATACAAGGGTCCCCTGTGGTTTAATTAGAATGTTTGTACGTACTTCTCCGCCGCGAATGCCGCCGTGGCGCCGTCGCCGACCGCGGTGGTGATCTGGCGCAGGAGCTTTTTGCGCACGTCACCCGCGGCAAAGACGCCCGGCAGCGTTGTTTCCATCAGATCATTGGTAACGATAAGGCCGTCATCGGTCAGAGGCATGAGGCCGGCGAGCCAGCCGGTATTGGGCCGCAATCCCACATATATGAACACCCCATCAACCGTCAACGTGGATGCAGTGCCGTCCTTCAGATTTTTCAGCCGAAGGCCGCTGACCCGGGCATCACCGAGGATTTCCTCCACCACCGTATTCCAGACAAATGATATTTTACCCTCGGCGCGGGCACGCTCCTGGAGAATTTGAACCGCACGGAGCTGATCGCGGCGGTGGATGATGTGCACTCTCCTGGCCAGGCGGCTGAGAAAAAGTGCCTCCTCGATGGCTGCGTCGCCGCCCCCGACCACCGCCACCTCTTTCTCCCTGAAGAAGGCGCCGTCGCAGGTGGCGCAGTAGGAAACGCCCCTGCCGGTAAGCCGCTCCTCTCCCGGGGCCCCGAGCAGCCGGGGTTCGCTGCCGGTCGCGATAATCAGCGACCTGGTGCGGAACTCTCCTTCGCTCGATGCCACCTTTATCAGGCGGCCGTTGCTAGGCGTTATGGATTCGGCGGCGGCGCTGGTGATGGTAAGCCCAAAGCCCTTCGCCTGCTGTTCCAGGTTGTGAATCAGCTCAAATCCGGAGATGCTTGAGACAAATCCGGGGTAATTTTCAATCCGTTCCGTCTTGATGACCTGTCCGCCCAGGGCGCTTTTTTCCAGCAGCAGGGTGGTGAGGCGGGCCCTCGAGGTATACAGCCCGGCGGTCAGTCCGGCAGGGCCGCCACCGATGATAATCACCTCATACGCGTCTGAAGTCATAAGCGTGGAGCTTTTATATTGAATAGGCGCTGCACATTTGCTATGGTGTAACCGGCATGAATCAAAAAGTCCTTTATTCTAGAAAACTACGCAGCGAAAAGTCAATTAAAATTTAAGCATTCATCAGGTGAAAGGCTGCAGGCCATGGTGGTGATCCGCGGTGAAGGATAAGAAGAGCACTCATTATGTTTGCCAGATGTGCGGGTATCAGTCTTCCAAGTGGCTGGGGAAATGCCCCGGCTGCGATGCGTGGGACAGCCTGCTGGAAGAAAAGCGGCGCGACGGCGCGGCACCTGCCGCGCATATATGGCTGCAGCGGGACGCGGAGGGGGCGGCGCTGCAGCCGTTGGACCGGATCCAGATGAGCGATAACGCGCGCATCCTGTCCGGCGTGGGCGAGTTTGACCGCGTGCTGGGAGGTGGTGTGGTCAGCGGCTCGGTGGTTCTGATCGGCGGCGACCCCGGCATCGGGAAATCAACCCTGCTGCTGCAGGCACTGAACATGATGGCTTCCCCGGATCAGAGGGTTCTCTATGTCTCCGGCGAAGAATCGGCCCGACAGATCAAGATCCGGGCGGAACGGCTGAACACGCTCTCTCCCCATGTCTACATCATGGCGGAAAACTGCCTTGAAACCATCCTTCCCGAAGCGGTTGCGCTCGCCCCGAAGGTCCTGGTCATCGATTCCATCCAGACGGTTTATTCAGGCGAGCTGCAGTCGGCGCCGGGAAGCGTCGCCCAGGTCCGGGAAACATCCGCCCGGCTGATCGTTCTTTCTAAAAACCGGGAGATTACCACCTTCCTCATCGGCCACGTCACCAAGGACGGGGCGATTGCCGGACCGCGGGTGCTCGAGCACATGGTTGATACCGTTCTCTATTTTGAGGGGGACCGTGGGCACCCCTACCGCATTCTGCGGGCGGTAAAGAACCGCTTCGGATCCTCAAACGAAATCGGCGTGTTTGAAATGAAAGACCACGGTCTGGCGGAAGTCCTGAACCCCTCCGAGCTTTTTCTTTCACAGCGACCGGTGGATGTCTCCGGCTCGGTGGTAGTGCCCTGCATGGAGGGGACCAGGCCGCTGCTGGTGGAAATCCAGGCGCTGGTGAGCGCCACCAACCTGGCCATGCCCCGCAGGACCGCTATCGGCATTGATCCCCAGCGCCTGTCCCTGCTGGCCGCGGTGCTGGAGCGATACCTGTCGATAGCGCTCTATAACAAGGATATTTTTCTCAATGTTACCGGCGGGGTGAAGGTTGACGAGCCGGCGGTCGATCTGGGGATTGCCGCGGCAATTGCATCAAGCGCATTAAACCGGTCCATTGACACCGGGACCATATTTTTAGGTGAGGTGGGTCTGACCGGCGAGGTGCGGGGCATCACCCAGCTTGAGCTCCGCCTGAAGGAGGCGGCAAAGCTCGGCTTTCGGCACGGCGTGGTTCCAGAGGTGAACCGGGCGCAGGTGCGGGGAAATCTGCCCATGGAGATAACCGGGGTTTCTTCACTCAAGGAAGTATTGCGCATGATTGCCTGAGGGCGACAATGTGTTTGCGCGCATCCCTGTGCCGCTATAGAGATGCGTGAGGAATTACTATGGTTGCCATCCGGAGAGAGGGATTTTCGTCCATTGTTGGTTTTGCCCTATCAGCAACCCTTTTAACTGTCGTTTCAGCGCTGTATGTCCATCCAGCGCTGCAGCTGCTTGCCATCCTGAACTGGATCCTTGTCATCCTGGCCATCAATTTCTTCCGTGACCCCGAGCGCAAGCTCCCCCCGCGGGAGCGGCTTATCATTGCGCCTGCGGATGGGAAGGTCATCGACATACGGACCGTGCGGGAAGGCATCTATCTTCACGCTGAGGTGACGCGGATAAGCATCTTTATGTCTGTTTTTGATGTCCATGTGAACCGCGCGCCGATCGCTGGCCGGGTGGAATTTTTGGACTATCATTCCGGGATTTTTGTGGCGGCATTCCGGGAGGATGCCTCCGGTGAAAACGAACATCTCTCCATTGGATTCCTCGGGTCCGGGTCCCACGAATCGGGGGCGGTGTGCAACAGGGATTCTGATAAAGCTTATTGCCGGCTTCCTGGCGCGCAGAATCCTTTTCTTCAGGCAATTGCATGACCGGGTGCAGCCAGGGTGAGCGAATCGGGATGATCAAGTTCGGCAGCCGGGTTGAAGTATACCTGCCTGCGGAGTGGGAAGTTGCCGTAGAAAAGGGGCAGCGGGTCAGGGCGGGGGAAACCGTGGTGGGAAGCTCAGGAAGGCATAGGCCTTAGATCGGAAAGGACTACCTCCTATATAATTATGATGGGCTTGCCGCCTTTGGGACGTCCGGTTATCTCACCGATGATATAGGCAGTGCAGCGATGCGAGCGCAGGCGTGACCTGACCGCGTCGGCATCGCGGCGCGGGACCACCAGACACCATTCCGATGCCGCAGTTGAATGTTTTCAGCATCTCCATCTCGGCTATGCCGGACTTTTCGCGCAACAAGGAGAAGATGGGCGGCTCCGTCCAGCTCTTTTTCCTGATGATCGCCCGGCAGTGAGGCGGCAGTATCCTAGGAATATTGCCGATCAGCCCGCCTCCGGTTATATGCGCCATGCCGTGAACCCGGAACTTCCTGTATGATGTCCAGCACCGGCTTGACGTAAATGAGGGTGGGCTCCAGAAGTTCATCTCCCAGGGTCCTTCCGGTTCCGGCTATTTTTTTGCCGAGGCTGAGCCTGCACTGCTCCAGGAGCACCTTGCGTACCAGCGAGAATCCGTTGCTGTGCAGCCCGCTTGATGCAATGCCCACCAGCACATCGCCTGTCTTTATCGCCGACCCGTCGATGATCTTTCGCTCCTCGACCACACCCACGGCAAACCCGGCGAGATCGTACTCATGCTTTGCGTAAAATGACGGCATCTCCGCCATCTCACCGCCCAGCAGGGCGCATCCCGCTTGTTTACAGCCGTTGCTCACTCCCCGGATGATCGCTTCAACCGTCCTCGGTTTCAGCTCACCGGTGGCAATGTAATCAAGAAAGAAGAGGGGTTCGGCGCCCTGGGTAAGAATATCATTGACCCCCATGGCAACCAAGATCAACGCCGACCGTATCGTGCTTGTCCATCATGAAGGCAATTTTCAGCTTGGTTCCCACTCCGTCAGTCGATGCGCTTAGCACCGGCTTTTTATATCTACCGGCGCGCAGGGCAAACAGGCCGGAGAAGCCGCCAATGGATGACACGACTTCCGGACGGAAGGTCGTGCTGGCCATGGACTTGATGCGATGGACCAGAAGGTCGGCCTTTTTAATATTTACCCCCGCAGCCTTGTAGCTCAGCGCTTTTTTCACTTTCACTCCTCAAAGGGATAAGGTGTACTTAGAGCAGTGTGATGGGTAGATCAGGGAGGTTAAGTCGTGCTGTACGACTTACGCTTCCGTGGCGATGATAGACAAAAGGAAAATCCTTGTCAAACCTTTTCCCGTGCGTGATTCAAGAATTCAGGGCACCTCTAATCGGCATCTCACGATCTCTTTCTGTCATTCCCGGGCGAAAGCGGGAAATCAATAAACATTAACCGCATGGATTCCCCGATCAATCCGCTGGAGGATTTTAATAATGGAGGGCCATGCTCTGTCATGGCCGCATAACCATATTTGGACTCGACGGAGTGCGTCCATCTACATGGTAAGAGGCGAATCAGTGATAGCACGCAGGCTGGAACGGAATGAATGAGAAAGTACAATTCGTCAACAACGTCCCCCCGTTCCATCGCTGTCTAAGGATTGTCTCTCTCCGGAAGAGGATGCAGCATGGCAGAATTTATAAAAGGTGATGTAATCGTTGTGTCGTTTCCGTTCTCTGATATGTCACAATCAAAACGACGGCCGGCTCTCATTGTTGCGGAACTGAAAGGGGATGACCTTATCCTTTGCCAGATCACCAGTCAGAACATTCGCGATGATTATTCGGTTTCTCTTGAAAACGGAGATTTTGAATCAGGCGGCTTGAACAAAAGTAGCAATATCCGCCCTAGCCGTCTCTTTACTGCTGATAGGAAAATTTTGCTCTATAAAGCTGGCATATCAAGAAAGAAAAAACCGAAGAGACGATTTCAAAAATTATAACCATTCTCAACAAGTGAGCCTTCTTATCGTCTGCCTCTTCGATCTTTCTGCACATTCGGGAGTAGCCGAATTTGATTCTAATTCTGGTCAATGTGGCGGGGGGTATGCCGGTGGCTATTTCGCTGGCTATGTGGGCCAAGGGTAAAAAATAGAATTGGCATACATGAGCAAGAAGGTTTTTTCGTTGATAAAACACTTTCTAACATCATAAAAAGATATCGGGAGTGCCTCGAAAAATCAGGCATACGAGTAAAGAAGATAATTCTCTACGGTTCTCACGCCTCAAGCAGAGCCGAAGAATGGAGTGACATTGACCTGGTGGTAATTTCCAACGATTTTGGGAAAATGGATCTCTGGGAAAGACTGGTGCTTTTAGGGAGAACCGCTGCAAAAACCATGGAACCACTTGAGGTCCTGGGATATACAGAAGAAGAATACGCCTCCAAAGGGAAGGGTACTGTTATAGGTGATAAAAAAAAGGGACGCTCTTAAGAAAATAAATAACTTTCAGTGTATCAGTCGATATTGGTTATTCTGGCCAATTACTTCCCCCGATCTACGGCATACCCAATGCCGTGAATGCTCATTGTAATCTTCCGCGATAAATCTACCAGCGACATTCCCAACTCTCTCTAATAGCTCAAAAGCACAGGAGACTCTCTGCTTGCATTTATCCTTGTTGCGCGCCTTTGATAAAATAAAGCGGATTTATCAAGCCGGACTAATCTTGGCATGAGTAAACTTTTGCTTCCCTGCAATACTGGCAATTTACTTATTTAAGAGCGTCCCCCTGTACATTTCTTCGTGGTCGGCTCTTTTAAAGTTTAGCTATCAACCTTTTCACTTGCGCACATTGAGATAATTTGATTAAAATGCTTCAAGACTGATGCCGGTGCCGGCGAGTTCACAATTGTGTTGTGCATACACCGAAAATGAACTTTATGCAGCAGGCAATCTCATCGAATGAAACAAAGGATGCACCGGGCAAATGCGCGGTTTCCGTCAGGGAAGTGTCCGGGATAGGTCCACGTCTTTCAGCCCTGCTGGGCAAGAAGGGCATCGGCACGGTTGAAGACGCCCTGTACTTTCTTCCCCGGACGTATGAAGACCGGCGGACCATTACCAGGATTGCCGATGCGGCTGATTGCGGCCGGTTCCAAACCTTCGCAGGGACAATACGTTCGATTGGCATGGTTGCCTATCGGGGAAGCCGGAAACGGTTCTTCAAGATGACCGTATCTGATGCAACCGGATCGCTGACAGCTAAATGGTTTCATTTTAATGGCAAGTCGATGATGGTGCGCTTTAAAAAAAATGATCAGGTTATCCTGACCGGCCAGGTTAAATTATATGGTTCTCAAAAGGAAGTACACCATCCCGAGATAGAAATTCTTGAACCGGGGGAGGCGGAATCCCCGGAGCTTAAAAAGATACTCCCAATTTATTCAGAAACTGAAGGACTTCCGCAAAAAACCATAAGGCGGCTTATCAAGCGGATCTTGGAAGAGTATGCTGAGGCCATGCCTGAAGGCATATCAGAGATAATTCGAAAGCGGCAGAATATAATGGGCCTCGCCGACTCGCTGAGGAAAATTCACCTTCCGGAAGTTGATGATGATTTTGAAGGACTTGCCGCAGGAACGTCGGAGGCGCACCGTCGCCTCATCTTCGATGAGCTTTTCTTCCTGCAGCTCGGGTTGGCCCTGAGAAAAAGATCATTGTCCTGCGAGAAAAGATATAAATATAATTCATTTAGTTACAATGATACGTTAAGAACATTGATACCATTTTCGCTGACCGCATCGCAGGCAAGGGCGGTTGATGAGATCATCGCCGATTTTAAGGGGCAGTGCCCGATGAACCGCTTGCTGCAGGGTGATGTGGGCAGCGGCAAAACCATCGTGGCATTCATTGCTGCACTGACTGCGATAGAAAACGGCTACCAGGCAGCGTTTATGGCTCCGACCGAGATCTTGGCTGAACAGCATTACGTGCAGGTTCTGCCGCTTGCAGAACGGCTGGGGCTGAAAGCGGTATTGCTGACCGGGTGTGGCAGCCGCTCACAGAAGGGGGATGTCTATGATGACATTGCCGGGGGCAGGGTGGATATTGTTATCGGCACCCATGCCATAATCCAGGAAAAGGTATCGTTTCGGAATCTCGGGCTTGCAGTCATCGATGAGCAGCACCGCTTCGGCGTGCGGCAGCGGGCGGCCCTGAAGAAGAAGGGAATCAATGCTGATATTCTCATCATGACCGCCACGCCGATTCCAAGAACGCTCGGCCTCACCGTGTACGGTGATCTTGACTGTTCGGTCATTGATGAGATGCCGCCGGGAAGGGTAACAGTAACCACGAAGCTTTACGGAGAAAGGGACAGAAAGAAAGTATACGACCGCATTGCACAGGAGATTCTACACCAGCGGCAGGTATTTGTTGTCTATCCCCTGGTAGAGGAGTCGGAAAAGGTCGATCTCAAGAATGCGACGGACATGGCGCGAACCTTTCAGAATGAGGTATTTCCAAACCATCGGATTGGACTCTTGCACGGCCGGATGAGCGGGGAGGAAAAAGAGCGAATCATGGCTGCTTTCAAGGGGAAGCAGCTGGACATTCTTGTCTCTACGACGGTGGTGGAAGTGGGCATTGATGTGCCGAACGCCTCCCTGATGGTCATCGAGCACGCGGAGCGGTTCGGTTTGTCCCAGCTTCATCAGCTGCGTGGACGGGTGGGGCGGGGTGACTATCCTTCGCACTGTATATTGCTTGCCCATGCCGGCCGCACCGGGGATGCCATGCGCCGACTGAAGATTATCGAGCAGACCACAGACGGGTTTAAGATTGCCGAAGAGGATTTTAATATCCGGGGTCCGGGTGAATTTCTGGGAATCCGCCAGTCGGGCATGCCGGATCTGCGAATCGCCCACGCCCTGTATGATGTAAAAACGCTTCATGCAGCGCGAAACGAGGCCTTCCGCCTGGCGGATGAAGATCCGGGATTGGTGCTTCCGGAACACCATGTGACTCGGCAGGTTCTGCAGGAACGCTGGCAGGGAAGGCTGGAGCTGGCGGACGTCGGCTAGCTGCCGGCGGTGATGTATTAACGGAGACCGCTTATGAAAGGATTTGTGCAGGTTTATACCGGGGATGGGAAGGGAAAGACAACGGCGGCAATCGGCCTGGCGGTGCGGGCGGTTGGCGCCGGCCTGAAGGTGTTCATCGGACAGTTCGTCAAGGGAATGGAGTACAGCGAACTCAAGTCGCTGGAGCGGTTTGCCCCGCAGCTGCTGGTCAGGCAATATGGAAGAAAGTCATTCGTGCACAATAAGCCCACCGACGAAGATTTCCGCCTTGCTCGTGAGGGGTACGAAGATATACGGCGGGCAATTATTTCACAACAGTATGACGTGGTGATACTTGACGAGGCAAGCGTAGCGGTCTATTTTTCATTGCTCACGGTCGATGACCTGCTTGCACTTATTGACGGTAAGCCGGATGCGGTTGAACTTGTTTTTACCGGAAGAAAAGCAGACCCGAGGCTGCTCGAGCGCGCCGATCTGGTGACTGAGATGAAGGAAGTGAAGCACTACTATCAAAAAGGCATAGTGGCCCGGGACGGGATTGAAAAATAGGGTGACGCTAAACTGAGCCGGCTGCTCTGTGTGCAGACCGCAAGACGCTTTCAATGAAGGAGGTCACATATGAAGGTTGTTGCATTTAACGGCAGTCCGAGAAAGGAAGGCAACACATTTCAATCACTCAAGGTGGTATGCGATGAACTGGAACAGGCGGGTATCGACACCGAAATAGTGCAGGTGGGCGGGAAACCCCTGCGCGGCTGCACTTCCTGCTACGGCTGCTTTAAGAACAAGAACAGGGAATGCGTCATCACCGAAGACGATTTGAACGACTACGTAAAGAAAATGATCGAAGCCGATGGTATTATTATAGGTTCACCGGTGTATTTCAGCAATGTCAGCAGCGAGACCAAGGCGTTCATCGACCGTGCCGGTCTGGTGGCCCGGGCCAATGATTACCTGTTCGCGCGCAAGGCTGGCGCGGCGGTAGTGGCTGTGAGAAGGGCAGGGGCGACCTTTGCCTTTTCCGCCATCAATTTCTTCTTCTTCATACAGCAGATGATAGTGCCGGGATCGGTCTATTGGAATCTCGGCATCGGGCGTGAACCGGGCGAGGTGCTGAAGGACGAGGAAGGCATGGTGACCTTTAAAACGCTGGGCAGGAACATGGCCTGGCTGCTCAAAAAGCTGAAGGCCTAGCAGGCCGTTGAAAAACACCCATCTGTTTTGCGGCTCAAAGGGGAGGGGCTTTTGAACAACCTGAAAAAAACAATTATTTCAACATCCTGCTGGTATTTCAATCACAGAATAATGTGATGAAGGTGCGGCTAGAGGATCAGCGGCCCGGCATACGGGGAGCATTTGCGCATGTCCCTCTTTAAGATATCGATCGAGAAAGAGGCAGCACTAAACGAGCGCATGCAGCGCCTGGGGGTGAAGGAAGGCGATCTAGAGGAAAGCTTTGTCCGCTCCTCCGGGCCGGGCGGTCAGAATGTCAACAAGACTTCCACCTGCGTGTTCATCAGGCATGTTCCGACCGGGCTGACCGTAAAATGCCAGCGTGAGCGCTCCCAGTCGCTCAACCGGTTTTTAGCCAGAAGGCTGCTCCTGGATAAAATAGAGCGGCTGCAGTCAGGGATCATCGACGAGGAAAAAAAACGGATTGAAAAAATAAGAAGGCAGAAAAGAAAACGTTCAAAGCGGGCCAAGGAGAAGGTGCTGGAGGAAAAGCACCGCTCCTCGGAAAAGAAGCGGCTTCGGTCAGCGGTTACCCATGATACAGAGTAAATCTGGTAGGAGCGGCTTTAGCCGCGATAATGGAGTATCAGTGGTGCATGGGGAGGGGGCTTTTATCGCCACAACAATGTGTCTGTTGGCTTACGTCACGACCCCGTGGCTTACGAATTAAACCGAGTGCAGGTAGCTTTATGAGACTCCGATACAAGGTGTTGCCATGGGGTCTGTCAGGTAAAGTTAGAGAGTCACTGCCATTGTACAGGTTCGGAAGAATTGTGTTGTGGCTATAAAAGCCCCCTCCCCATGCACCACAATTATACAAAGCCCCGTTTTTTCGCGAGCAGGCTGGCAATGGCCCGGGGAGATGCGCCGGAGTTATCGATCCGTTCGTGGTAGTAAATGATGTGCAGATCGCGGAAACTGTCCAGCAGCTCATTGGGCTTGAGGAGAAAGTCGGGGTTGCACGGTCTGCCAAAGCGGGCCTGCTCGAGGGTGTAGGTTTCGAACAGCAGCATGCCGCCCGCTGCAAGACCCTTCTGTATAGGCTGGAACAGCTTACGCTCGAGAAAGTAAAAATTGAGAATGACGGCGTATGCTTGCTCTCCGATCCGGTAATCAGGCAGTTCAGCCCTGATGCCGGCGAGGGGCAGGGACTCCCGTTGAGCATAGGAGCTTAATTTTTCAATCGCCACCGCGGAAGAATCCACGGCATCGGTCGGGTAACCGTGTGCGGCGAGAAAGACAGCATTCCTTCCGCTGCCGGAAGCGAGGTCAAGCGCCCTGCCCCGGGGAAGGCGGTCCAGCTGCTCAACCAGAAAGGCAGCCGGCTCCTTTATGAGATCGCCGTCCTGTTGGTAGCGTTCATCCCATGTTTCGTTTGTCATAGGGTGCAAAGGGCTTCAGAATTAACCTATAAATCCATGTGGTAAGCATCAACATCTCTTTTAATACTATCGTCAGGTGACTTTTGCAAGGCTATTTAATTAAGGGTTAGCAGGACGAGAGAGTAATTTACACGGGTTAAGCCATGGACGAATTGTTTGACAAGACCAAACGATGTCTTGAGGAAAGGCTTCGGCTTGAGGCGGTGGAGTTGCCACCGGAACTGGCCCACATGACCCTGCCACTTAAGATTTTTGACCTGCGATGCTATAATTGGAAGGCAGAAAAAATCCGCAAAATTTACTTCATGCGCATCAAAGTAGCCGTTCCCTTCCTGGACATTTTCGGCATGGCCATCTACCCCGATTCGTCCATGGATATCCCCGGCTTTGTCTTTGATTTTTCCCGTACGCGAAAAAGGGTGTTTGGCTACGTGAATTGTATTCCTCTTTTCAGGGACAGAGGCTACCAGGAAAAATACATTGAGCCTTTCAACTCAGTCCACGGCGGCTGTCGCGGTTTTCCTCCTCAGACCGTTCGAGAGTGGATGCAGCCCTATGTCACCCCCTATACCATTTACACCTTCCCGCCGGCTGCATATGTGCAAGAGCTTAAGCAATGCGCCATTTCCTACCTTGAATTGTACCTGAATCTTATTACCCGCACAGAGCCGATAACCGACCCGGTTTACGCGGCACAGGTAGAATCGGCGCAGCGAAGCTATGTCAGCGCGCTGCTAACCAATGACAACTCGCAAAAGATGCTCGGGCGGATTATAGGACGTGACAGGGCACGGCGCATATTTCACGAAGTGGTTACCTGATTTCCCTTTTCGAACAACGCAATGAGAATACGAAATGTCAAAACCGACAGAGCCGGCTCATAAAGAAGCGATGATCGATGCCTTAAATGGCAACATGAACAGCGAATTCAGGGCAGTCCTGCAATATATCTGCCATCGCATCAGCGCTAAACATCAAGACACCGTGATCGCCGAATCCTTCAAGTCCGCGGGGCTCGACGAAATGTCGCATATGCTTTTCTTCTCCGATCTGATCAGCCGCTATGGAGGCACCCCCCGCTTTGAAGAGTGGATGGTTGATCAAAGCAGCGACATAAAGATAATGCTGGAGACGGACCTGCGGCTTGAAAAGGACGCCCGGGAACGCTATGCGCGTCAGCTGGAAATGTTTCAGGAATATGCCGATGTGACGTCGGTTCTGGCAGCTGTGCTCGCCGATGAAACAGACCACGAGGAAACCTTCCAGCGCTATTTGGATGACAGGCGCACGTAGACTGGTCTAGCGGGAATAAATCGTTACTGCAGTAAAGGAATCAGCAATGATGTTCAAGGATAAGGTCGTTGTGGTAACCGGTGCGAGCCGGGGCCTGGGCAAGGCATTTGCCCTGGCATTTGCCAGAGAAGGGGCGATGGTGACGGTTGCCGCCAGAACGGTGCAAAGAACGCGTTTTATCGCGGGGACCATATATGAAACTGCAGATCAAATTGCCGCTGCAGGCGGAAAAGTGCTGACCGTTCCCACTGATGTGGCTGATGAACTGAGCGTTGCCACTATGGTGCGGCAAACCCGGGAGGCATTCGGGCGTATTAATATTTTAATCAACAATGCCGCTACCAACAGGCCGGCTTTATTTACAAAGCTGCCGCAGAAAAAATGGGACGAAATTCTGGGGGTTAATCTGCGGGGCACGGTGCTCTGCACCAGGGCGGTTATCCCGAGGATGATGGAACAGAAGGGCGGCCACATAATAAATCTATCGTCAATGGCTTCGCTTGAGCCGGGTCATGATCCCATGACCGGACTGGCCTATGATGTGAGCAAGGCGGCGGTCAATCGTTTTACCATAGGTCTTGCTGAAGAATTAAGACCATACGCGATTGCCGTCAACGTGCTGATGGTAGATAATACGGTCACTGAAGGATGGTCTTATTTGAACCCTGCCGCTGACAAGTCTTCATGGTATACGCCGGAGCTCTGGGCAGCATACGCCTTGTTTGTGGCAAGCAGGGACCCGTCTGCGTACACCGGGAGGCTCCTCACCGAGAATGACCTCAGGACGGAAACTGCCCGATCAAAGAATTTTTGACCGGGCAGTAACATGCGAACAAAGATTGAAGTACCGGAATTACAAATCCGTTTTCATCCTTAGAATACCAGCATTAATCCGCTCAGTAACTGGTAGTCGTATGCCTTGGGCTTGGTTGTGGGAATCTCAACCCCGCCAAGCAGATACCAGTTCTTACCCAGATGTGTCCTAAAACCGGGGGTAAGGCTGAGAGAGGTGGTCTTGGAATCATCCCGATCATCCACTGCCTGACTCACATTTGCGGCGAGATAGGTGACAAAATCACCGAAGGGAGCTGCGTCATGCTCGGTGAAATAATATCCTGCCGCAAAGTTTCCCGTGATGGAGGTCCGGGCCCCGGTATCGCGCTGGTTATGAAAGGGGATGGCCATTCCCAGTCCTCCGCGCAGAACCAGCCCTTTCCACCAGTTTGCCCAGAACTGGTAATTCGGGGTTATGACGCCGGATCGGTTTCCTTGATCCTTATCTCCGGTGGGTATGCGGATCGAAAGGTTAAAGGATTCGGTAACCGCCTTGGTTTCTGAAAGAATGATCCGGGGAGTAATTTGCAGGTCTCCGAAGTCGGTGTGGCCATCGTAGGAATCGGCAACCGGAACATCAAACTGCACTTCAAGACGCCTGCTTAACGGGGCATACAGTGTGGCACCGCCGGTATAGCGGTCGCCGAGTCGCTCCGACCCGTTGGCATAACCGAAGGTCCCGATGCCGAGGCGGTAGAAGACGCCATCCGAGGCATTGATCCATCCCTGGCGTGGTGCATAGCCTTCGCCGGTGGGCGGGCTCACCCACGGTTCGTTCCATCCTTCGGTGAAGAGGGTGTAAATGGACAGTGACTTCCATCGCTCGGGATTGGCATAGACATCGCCGGTAAGGGATTCAGCGGCCGCCTGGCAAAAGCCGACCTCTTCGGCAATGGCGGTTGCCGGGAATGAATAAAGCACTGCCAGAACCAGCCCGATAATCACGATTGTGCAAACGCAGCTTCTTCTCATCATGGTAGCCTCCTTTTCTGTTAGGGGAATGGTTACACTTAATTAAGGTTTGCATTCTAATATATTTGTCATGCTATGTCAACCGTTTCAAATATTTTCTTAGCAAGGGTGACATGCTGATGCAATACCCGGTCAGTCATCGCAAAGGGCGTACAGCTGTTCGGGAAGCATGGCCAGAGAATCGATGATGTAATGTGGCTGTTCCTCGGCAAGGTCCTGCCTGCTGGCAACCCCGGTGGGAATGGCGATTGAGGTGACCCCCGCGGATCGGGCAGCAATGATGTCCGCGCGCGAATCGCCGACAAACACGCACTCGTCAAGCGACAGGTTCAGGTCCAAGGCGCATTTGAGAAGTGACGCCGGGTCAGGCTTTGGTCTGGTTTCTCCGGCAGTGACGACCGCGTCAACCAGGTCGTCGATTTGTAAATTCCTCAGCTCCCGCCATTTGGAATCTCCCTCCGACATCCTGCCGGTGGCAATGCCTATCTTCTTGCCCTGTTCTTTCAGTTCTCCCAACACTTCCTTTGCGTGCGGCTTGAGGGTGATGTGTTCCGCCGAAAGGGCGATGAATTCGTTTCTCATCTCCTTCATGAACCCAGCCCTCGCTTCAGCGCTCAGGTGCGGATAGGTTCTGTGCAGCATCTGATCGAGGGAAATAAATTGATTCAACAGATCGGTCATTTCGCGGAGGTTAATCGGCAGCAGGCGGTGTCGGTCCACCGTCCGGTTGAAGGCCATGGTGTATGCAGGAAGAGAATCAATCAGGGTCCCATCCAGGTCGAAAATGACGCCGGTTATTTTTTTCATCAATCATCCTTTGATCGTAAGGGCTGTGCCTGAGGATAGCGGAACGATCTAGCCTTCCTCCGGATATTCTTTCAGGGCGCGGATTCTCCGGAGCACCGGGGGATGGCTGTAGCTGAGAAATACTTTAACCGGATGGGGGGTTAAATTGGAGAGGTTGTCAACGGTCAGTTTTTTCAGGGCGGCAATCATGGACGACGGCTTTCTGTAGGTGAGCGCCGCGTAGGCGTCAGCCTCGAATTCATATTTTCTCGACAGGATTTTTCCCGCGATTGAAAGTATCAGGGAAATGGGGGTATAGAGAAAAGCGAAGAAGAAGAGGCTGGCATATATGGATGTGTGCTCCATTTGAAATGCGCTGAACAATTCCCGGTTGTTAATGAAGAGTGATAGAATAAAAAACATGAATCCCGTGGTAAGGATTGAAAGCAGAAGGGATTTTACAATATGCCTCTTTTTATAGTGGCCCATTTCATGGGCGAGAATTGAAACCAGCTCGCCCACGGTATGTTTTTTAACCAGGGTATCGTACAGCACGATCCTGCGGTATTTCCCGAATCCGATAAAGAAGGCGTTTGACTTGGAAGAGCGCCGGGACGCGTCCATGACGAAAACACCCCGCAAGGCAAAATGATGCTCCTTGGCATAGCGGAGTATCGCTTCTTTCAGCTCGCCGTCCTCCAGGGGGGAAAATTTATTGAAGAGGGGGAGAATGATTATCGGAGCCAGGTAGGTAATGATAAGCTGAAAGATGACCACCGCCAGCCAGCAGTAGACCCAGGCTAATGAGCCGGTGCGCTCAAAAAACCAGAGTATGCAGGAATAAATAATGCCTCCGATGATAAAGGTCAGAAGCCAGCTCTTGAGAATATCCAGAACAAAGGTTTTCGGGGTGGTGCGGTTAAATCCGTATTTTTCTTCTATCACAAACGTGCTGTAGACGGCGGGAGGGATGGAAAGCAGCTGGGAAGCGAGCATGAGTATTCCCGCAAAAAAGAGGCCGGTGGGAATAGAGCCCAGCGCAAAACTTCGAGCGGCCTGATCCACCAGATTAAAACCGCCCAGGAGTATAAAGGCAACGGTGATCGGCGTGGTAACGCTGTCGACCAGCAACCGGAATCGGGTGTTCTCCCGCAAATAATCCTGTGATTTCCGGTAGCGCTCCGCGTCATACCATCCTTCAAATTCTTCCGGCAGGGTTGTGCTCAGGTGCATCATGTTGAGCGAATCAACCACAAGCCCCAGGATGAAATCGCCGGCGATGATAAGCAGAATTACCGCTAAATAGATGTTCATGTCACCATGTCTTCTTTGATGTTCACAAGTACCGGTTACATTTTGAGAAGCAGTCGTTAACTCATACCCTGTTCGGGTTCAACGCGGCATCATCAGGTATGCAGTGATAAAATGATCAATGTCGCCGTCAAGGACCGCGTCCACATTGCCCGTTTCCTGGTTGGTCCGGTGATCTTTCACCATCCGGTAGGGCTGCAGCACGTAGGATCTAATCTGGCTTCCCCAGGCGATAGCCTTCTTCGAGCTGTGCAGCTCATCAATCTTCTTTGACTGTTCCTTGAGCTGCTCTTCGTACAGGCGTGCCTTTAAGACCTTCATGGCCATGGCCTTGTTTTTATGCTGGGAGCGCTCGTTCTGGCACTGGGCCACTATGCCGCTCGGCAAATGGGTTATTCTCACGGCGGAATCGGTTTTGTTGACGTGCTGACCGCCGGCTCCGCTGGATCTGAAGGTGTCAATGCGCAGCTCGGATTCGTCGATATCCACCACAATTTCGTCCTCGATGTCGGGATAAATAAAAACTGAGGCGAAGGAGGTGTGCCGACGTTTGCCCGCATCGTAAGGGGATATGCGCACCAGACGGTGAATGCCCGCCTCAGCCTTGAGGTACCCGTAGCTGTAGTCTCCGGTGACCGAAAAGGTGACATTTTTTATTCCTGCTTCGTCGCCGGTGAGAATCTCAATAATCTCCGCCTTGAGACCCTTTTTTTCCGCCCACCTCAGGTACATGCGCAGCAGCATTTCCGCCCAGTCCTGGGCCTCTGTTCCTCCCGCACCGGCATTGATGTTCACGAAGGCATTGTTAATATCATGCTCTTCCTTGAGCATGTGCCGGAATTCGACATCGGCTACGGATTTTTCAATCGCCGCCAGGTTGGCTTCTATTTCCCTCGCCACCACCTCATCGTTTTCTTCGCGGGCAAGTTCAAGCAGAATCAGGTTGTCTTCACATTGAGCATGGAGTCGCTTCCATGTGTCGATGACCGTGCTTACGACCTTTCTTTCCTGAAGCAGGGCCCGCGCCAGCGCGTTGTCATCCCAGAAGTCCGGCTGCTCTATTTTTTTCCCCAGTTCGCAGAGGCGTTTTTCCTGTTCGTCTACTTCAAAGATAACCTCTTATACCTTTAATTTTATTGCTTATTTCCTGTAGCCGGGATTCAAGATCATTAAAAGCCATTGTACCTCCTTCGATTGTTTCCTTTCACAAATGTACCAATACGATACTTTATTTCAACCCATTTATCAAATTGATTTTACAAACGCTTTTTGACAACCGCCGCCAGCAGCATCATGGCCGCGACGCTGATTGTAATCGCGAAAACGTCTCCGAATCTGGTGTACAGGGTGGTGAACTGGAGAGGGATTACGCTGCCGGTCAAGGAAGCCTCGGAGAAAACGGCGCTTGCCGTCACTATTTCACCGATGGGAGAAACAAAGCCGCTGATCCCGGTATTTGCCGCCCTGGCGACATACCGTTTGTTTTCAATTGCCCTGACCGCCGCCATGGAAAAATGCTGGTAGGGGGCGCTGGTGTTGCCGAACCAGGCATCATTGGTGATGTTGACCAGAAACTCCGCCCCCTGTTTCACGAAGCGCCGGGTGAGATCGGGGAAGATAATTTCATAGCAGATGAGCACGCCGAAATCACAGCCCGGCAGCGGCATCAGGGAAATGCTATTGCCCGGCCTGAAGTCCCCGATCCCCTCGACCATTTTATCCACAAAAAAGAAGAGCTCTTTCAAGGGAACGTATTCGCCGTACGGGACAAGGTGCATTTTGTCATACCTACCCGCGATGGCCGCAGCGGGGGAAAGCAGGAAGGCACTGTTAAAGCTGAAGAGACGCCTGTTCTCCGATGCGAAAGCGGGACTGCCAATCAAAAGATACGCATCCTGGTTACGGATGAGATCGAACAGCGCCTGCTGATAATATGGCTCGTTTTGAAAGTAGAACGGTGTGGCCGATTCCGGCCAGATGACCAGCTTTGCCCCTGCCTCCAGCGCGCTGCGGGTTAATGCCCGGTGTCTATTGAGGGTATCATCCAGAAAGTTCTTGTCCCACTTTATGTCCTGAGCGACGTTGCCCTGGACCAGGCCCACGTCAATCGGAGGTGAGGCAGAGGCCAGCGCTGAGACTTCCCGAATCCTAAACCGGCCGTAAAGCAGTACCGAAGCCAGCATTACAGCGGTGAGGGCAATCGTTTTCCAGGGGATCCTCTTGAGGGCAATACCCCGAATGAGCAGGTACACCGCCGCATTTACCCAGACGACTAAAAAGCTGATTCCGTACACCCCGGTAATATCCGCGCATTGCATGAGCGTCAGCTGCCGATACTGGGAATATCCGAGATTCTCCCAGGGGAACCCGCTGAAGAGAAAGGAGCGCACGTATTCCAGCGCCACCCAGAAGAAGGGAAGCAGCAGCGGAAAGGGAAGGGAGGCTTTCACCTCCACGAAACGGGCCAGCGCGAAGGAAATGCCCGTATACAGGGCCAGATACGCGGAGAGCAGAAGCATGAGTACAATGCCCACCGGATAGGGAAGCTTGCCGTAGGTGGTGGTAACCACCACAATCCAGTAGATGAGGCCGGTGTAAAAAAGAAAGCCGGACAGCCACCCCAGAAGAAAGCACCGATAACTGCTTCTGCCTTCCATGATGTAGATGAGAGGAACCAGGGCGAACCAGATGCAGAAAGGCTGTTCAATCCTTGGAAAGCTGAATACCAGCAGGCATGCCGAGGTGACGATCAGGAATAATGTCCTTGTGCGCATATGCTCAATTGTGCGTGAGTAACATGAATAAAGCCAGAGCGGATACAGGTGGATCAACCCGGGAAGCGTGACCGCCGGTGACTCTCAGACTGCCCATAATAGCAGTAAAATAATATCGGTCAAATAAAATCTCAAAATCAATACGGGCGGTACCATGATCGTCGGGGGTAATTTCATTTGACAATTGCAAGTGGCGACTTTAATATGGTCAGCGTTTCAAAGCGACAGCATTCACAAAGGAGACGGACAAGGCTTGGATAAACTGTGGGAAAATCATTATACAGCTGAGGTGCCCGGCTCGATTTCCTATCCGGCGGCTCCCATCGACCGTTTTTTGCGGGAGAGCGCCCGATCATTTCCCGAACACACCGCCCTCATCTTCGAGGGATCAAAGATCAACTACCGCAGCCTTGACGCGCTGGTGGACGCGTGTGCCGCGGGGCTGCATAAGCTCGGTGTGAGAAAGGGGGACCGGGTAGCCCTGCTGCTGCCGAACTGTCCTCACACGGTCATTTCCTTCTACGCCATCTTCAGGCTGGGGGCGATTGCCGTTCCGATTAATCCCCTGTATCAGGAGCGGGAGATTGCAAAGCAGATTGACGACGCCGGTGCCCGCATTCTGATTACCCTGGACCTTTTTTCCGGCCGCGCACAGGCGGTAATGGGCCGGTCGCCTGGCAGCATCTGTGTCGTCGGCGCAGTTTCGGATTATCTCCCGGCACTGAAGAAAATGGTGTATCCCCTGCTCAAGCCGAAAGAGGGTGGTGCGGCACGGCATGAGCGGAGCTGCGAAACGGTTGTATTTACCGATCTCATGCTGCAGCAGGCGCCGCCGGCGACAGAAATCGCTCCCGGAGACATCGCCATTCTCCAGTACACGGGCGGTACCACCGGCCTCTCCAAGGGCGCGGAACTCACCCATGGCAATATTGTATCCAACACCGCGCAGATGGCTGCATGGTATTACATCATCAGGCGCGGCCGTGAAGTGTTCCTGACGGTACTGCCGTTATTCCACACCTATGGCATTGCCGTGTGCATGAATCTTTCGATTGCCACGGCCAGCTCCATGGTGCTCATTCCCCGTTTCGCACCGCGGGATGTGCTCAAGGCGGTTAAGGACTACCGAGTCACCTTTTTCCCCGGCATACCCGGAATCTATGCCGCCCTCAACAATTGTCGCGATATAGATAAGTGGGATATCTCGTCGGTCCGGTACTGCGTTTCCGGATCAGCCCCGCTTCCGGTGCAGGTGCTGAAGGATTTTGAAAGACGTACCGGCGGAATCATTTTAGAAGGCTATGGTCTCACCGAAGCTTCCCCGGTCACCCATTCCAACCCGGTGCACCGTGAACGAAAGGCGGGGAGCATCGGGCTTCCCCTGGCCGATACCGACTGCAAAATTGTCGACCTGACTGACGGCTCGCGCGAAGTGGCGGTGGGAGAGGCCGGCGAGCTATGCATCAAGGGTCCGCAGGTCATGAAAGGCTACTGGCACAATCCGGATGAAACCGTTCAGGCGCTGAGAGACGGCTGGCTTTATACCGGGGATATCGCGCGGATGGATACAGACGGGTATTTTTATATCGTGGAGCGAAAGAAAGACATGATCATTTCCGAGGGATTCAATGTCTATCCCAACGAAATCGACGAGGTGGTGCTGACCCATCCCGGCGTCGCCGATGCCGCGGCGGTGGGCGTACCCGACAGCCTCAGGGGAGAAAAAGTGGTTCTCTTTGTTGTGCTCAAAGAAGGCGAACAGCTTTCGCAGGATGAGCTGCTTGCGTTCTGTCGCGAGCGTTTGGCAAAGTACAAGGTGCCTAAAAGGATAGTTATCAGAAACGAGTTGCCGAAGACGGCGGTGGGAAAAGTCTTGCGGCGGACATTGCGGGATGAGGCCCTACTATGGTGATACACGGTCGCATCCATCAGGTTTACGGTTGCCAAAGGGGGAGTGTCGATGATTGAGCGCTACAGCAGGGAAGAGATGGCCCGCATCTGGAAGGCCGAAAACAGGTTCCAAAAATGGCTTGATGTTGAGCTGTGCGTCTGTGAAGCGCTGCACCGCCTGGGGAAAATCCCCGATGCCTCGTGGCAAACCATTAAGCAAAAGGCCTCCTTTGACGTGGCCCGCATTGACGCCATTGAAGCTGAAATCAAGCATGACGTCATCGCCTTTCTCACCAGCGTGGGGGAACGGGTTGGGCCGGATGCGCGGTACATTCATCTCGGACTGACCTCATCGGATATCCTGGATACCGCCTTTTCGCTGCAGCTGCGCGAGGCGGCGGACCTGATACTAATGGACATAGAGCGGCTGCTTGCGGTTCTCGAGGCAAAGGCCCGGGCGCACAAAAACACGGTGATGATCGGACGGACGCATGGAATCCACGCGGAGCCGATTACCTTCGGCCTGAAAATGGCACTCTGGTATGAAGAGATGAAGAGACATCGTGAGCGGATGCAGGCCGCCAGGGAATCGATCAGCTACGGCAAGATTTCCGGCGCGGTTGGAACCTATGCCCACGTGCCGCCCTCCGTGGAGGAATACGTTTGCCGGAAGCTCAAGTTGAAGCCCGACCCGGTGTCGACGCAGATTATTCAGCGGGACCGGCACGCGCACTATTTTACCACCCTTGCGCTCATCGCCAGCTCGCTCGATCGTTTTGCCCAGGAGATCAGGCATCTGCAGCGGACCGAGGTAAGCGAGGCCGAGGAATATTTTTCGCCGGGCCAGAAGGGATCGTCGGCAATGCCCCACAAGCGCAACCCCATACTCTCGGAAAATGTCTCCGGGCTTGCCCGCCTGGTTCGAGGCTACGCGCTCACCGCGCTGGAAAACATCCCGCTCTGGCACGAGCGGGACATCAGCCACAGCTCGGCCGAGCGGGTCATCGGGCCGGACAGCACCATTGTGGTTGATTTCATGCTTAATCGCTTTACCCGGCTGATCGATAGGCTGGTACTCTATCCCGACCGGATGAAACGGAACCTGGAACTGACCAACGGCATTTTTTATTCGCAAACAATCATGCTGCTGCTGGTCGATAAAGGGATGAGCAGGGAAGATGCCTACCGCCTGGTCCAAACCTGCGCGCACCGGGCGTGGGACCAGAACAAAAGCTTCGTCTCTCTCATCCTCAGGGACCGGGAGGTCATGAAGCACCTTACCAAACAAGAGATTGCGAAAACCTGCACCCTGGAGAGGCATCTTGCCTCGCTCGACGAAATATTCAGGCGGGTGTTTAAGCACTCGCGCTCAACCGGGCAGAAAATGAAAAAATGAATCGGCAAGTTGCCGGGCGGATGTAAGCCATGAAGCAGGCCGTGTTTCTCGATCGGGACGGGGTTATTTGCAAGGAAGAGGGATATATAAGCGATCCCCGCGGGCTGCAGCTGCTTCCCGGCTCCGGGGATGCCATACGTCTTTTTAACCGGAACGCGATTGCCACCGTGGTTGTCACCAACCAGTCGGGGGTTGCGCGCGGCTTCTTCCCTGAAAGGGCGATTGCAGAAATGAACCGCGCCATGACGGAGCGCCTGGAAGAGCAGGGGGCCTGCCTGGATGGGATCTATTATTGTCCCCATCATCCTGAGGGCATTATAGAATCCTTTCGAAAAGTGTGCGACTGCAGAAAGCCGGCGACGGGATTGCTGATGCGCGCTGCGCGCGATCACGGCATTGACCTCTCCCGCTCGTACCTGGTGGGCGATAAGCGCTCTGATATGGAGTGCGCCTGTCGCGCCGGGGTCAAAGGGATACTGGTGCTTACCGGCTATGGTGCAGAAGAATACAGGCTCATGTCCCCGGCACCGGCAGCGAAACCGGTCTTTGTGGCGGACGATCTGCTGGACGCGGCCCGATGGATCATACATGATATCCGGTCACCGAACCATGAAGATACTGATAGTAAAGCTGAGTGCCATCGGTGATGTGATTCACACCCTTCCTGCACTGGACCTGCTGCATAAAAAAATCCCGGACGGCTCGATTACCTGGGTGGTGGAGGAAAAGGCGGCCGGCATTGTTCTTGGCCATCCCCATCTTCACAAGGTTATCGTATCCAAGCGCAAGCAGTGGCTCAAAAATCTCAGCAGGCCGGCGCTCTGGCTGACAACCCTTCGGGAAGTTATTATCTTTATCAGGGAGCTGCGCCAGGAAACCTATGACCTGGTCATTGACTTCCAGGGGCTCTTCAAGAGTGCCCTGCTGGTGATGCTCAGCAGGGGGGTTCACACGGTTGGCTACGACAAAACGCGCGAGCTGAGCTACCTGGTCCTGAGGCATAGAATGGCTCCGCTTCCGGCCGATGCGCACGCGGTCAGCAAAAATAGAGCCCTGGTAAAGCATGCGCTGAATCTGGCGGCATCGGCTCAGGTCGCAGACACGGTGAAACGCCGTGCATTGCCGGATCCGTGCCCGGTTGAAAATCAGTCAACGGCCATGCCTGCCCTTGATGGGGATGCAATGGGCGGCGCGGTCATGCTGGGCGAGAAGGATGAAAGGCGTGTCGATGCACTGCTTCGCTCCTGCGGGGTTGACCCTGCCAGGCCCCTGGTGCTGATTAATGCACCGGCAGGCTGGGAAACAAAACGCTGGGATGCGCAGAGAACGGCAGCCGTTGCCGACCGGCTCATATGCAGGTATGGCGCACACATTATGTATACCGGCAGCGGCGCCGATTCCGCGTTCATTGACGAAATTATTGCCCGCATGCGGCATCCGGCGATCAACGCCGCGGGGCGTACCAGTCTCAAGGAGCTCGCCTGCCTGATAAAAAGGGCGCAGCTTATGATAACCACAGATTCCGGGCCGATGCATCTTGCGGCAACAGTCGGAACGCCCCTTGTGGCTATTTTTGGACCCACCGCTCCATGGAGAACCGGGCCCTGCACGACCCGTGCTCATATTGTGAGAAAGGAGGTTCCCTGCAGCCCCTGCTACAGGCGGAGATGCGATTCAATGCTGTGCATGCGCGAGATTGAGGTGGATGATGTAATGGAGGCTGCCGGATTATTCATGGGCGCATCGTGCGCAGCGCACATATCATAAGTGCCGGGAATGTTTCAGTCATCTCCCGGTCATAACCTGTTGTGGCATCAGAAAGGAGAAGGCAGACCATGCGCTCACTGGTTACCGGTGCGGCCGGCTTTATCGGCTCGCACCTTGCGGAACGGCTGCTTGAAGAAGGCCATGAAGTGGTGGGAGTGGACTGTTTTACTCCCTATTATGCCAGGTCAGTGAAGGAAGGCAACCTGCAAGGGCTGCTCTCTCGATCCGGGTTCACCTTCGTGGAAGGAAATCTTCTGGAACTCGATCTCGCCGCTCTTCTTAAGGGAATCACCAATGTATTTCATCAAGCGGCGCAGGCGGGGGTTCGAGCGAGTTGGGGAAAGGAGTTTGAGGTTTACACCTCCTTGAACATCCTGGCGACGCAGCTGTTGCTTGAGGCGTGCAAAGGCCTGGAGCTTGAACGGTTTGTCTACGCTTCCTCTTCCTCCGTGTATGGCGACACAGCTGCATTGCCTCTGAGCGAGGACAGCATTCCCCAGCCGGTCTCCCCTTATGGGGTCACAAAACTGGCGGCTGAACATCTTTGCCATACTTATGCTTACAATTATGCCATTCCCGTGGTCTCCCTGCGCTATTTCACCGTGTACGGTCCCCGCCAGAGACCCGACATGGCCTTTCACCGGTTTATGCGGGCTCTGCTGCAGGACGACGTGATTGAGGTGTATGGTGACGGCTCCCAGACGCGTGATTTCACCTTTGTGGCCGACGCGGTTGAAGCGAATATGCTGGCATTACTATGTTCGCAGCCGGGGAAGGTCTTTAATATAGGCGGCGGATCGAGGGTGATGCTTAATGAAGTTCTCGACACCGTCCAGGAAATTGCCTCCAGGCGCGCGCGGGTGAAATACATTAAAAGTCAGCGGGGGGACATGAAGCATACGCTGGCTGACACCACCCGGGCCGTGGGAGAGCTCGGCTACCGTCCCCGGGTTGGGTTGAAGGCGGGGCTTAAAGCGGAATGGGACTGGCTGAGCGCTTGCTACCGCTAAGGCGTTGCCGGAACAAAAGAAAGGAGAAGGATATGGCGCTTAAAAAGGAATTGCTGGAAATTCTCGCCTGCCCCAAGTGCGTGAGGGATCCGGAGTGCACCGGGGAGCTTGAATATCGCGAAAAAGAAGAGCAGCTTATCTGCCATCACTGCAGGCTGGTCTATCACGTCAAGGATGATATACCTGTTATGCTCATCGATGAGGCCAGCCCCCTAACCTAACAGGCTGTTGAAAAACACCCATCTGCTGCGTTACGCTCATCCTTCGTCATTGCGACGTACCGGAAAGTACGCCTCATTCCTCAGAATTTCGCGTGCCTTGCATCTGGATGTTTTTGAACAGCCTGCGAAAACTGCTTTTTCAAAAACCTAACCTAACTTAACCCTGCGCCTTTCCCGGACATGCGGGCGCGCAAGCCCCACTTGAGCCTGCGCAGCCTGTTCATCACCCGGTAGCGGTTCAGGGCGCGGGGCAGCAGCCGTGCGGCGTCCTCGTTCTCGGCCAGGTAGGTACGGCACAATCTCATTTGATCTCCCCTGGTAATCGTCCCGCTGAACACCCGGTACTTTTCAATCGATCGGTTAAATCGCATAAGGTTGTTGAGCTTTTCGCCGGGGCGAAGCCTGTCTTTCAGAACCGCCCTGTCGAAATCGATGATAAAAACCTCCGGTGATGACTGCGATTCTCCTTCTCGCAGGAGGACGTTTTTCAGATGGAGGTCACGGTGGCAGATGCCGCTGCGGTGCATGGCGGAAAATGCGCGCGCAACCTCCTGAAAGACGCCTGCCTTGGCACTGAACCGCTGCTCGAGCGTCCGGCCCTGGAGAAGATTGAAATAAGAGGTTAAATCGGTGCAGTCCGAGAGTTCCAGAGAGAAGATATAAGCCCGGTAGAATGGTCCCGGCAGCTTTTCCTTTACCGCGGCGATTATCTCTGCTGTTTTTATGCCTCTCTCAGCGATGGCACGGTTGGCGCGCATCTCATCGAAGGGGCGGTTGCCGCCGCAGAAAATCTCGCGGCTGAGGTGGCGGATAAGCCCGCCGCGCAGGCACTGCTTGATAACCACGCGGGCGCCTCCGCTTTCTTCAAGCGGCAGGGAGATAAGAGGGCCCCTTCCGGTGAAGCGCCGCTGTTCATGATGAAGGCCGGCCATCAGGAGCCGGCGGGGATCCATCACGCCCAGCTTGAGCAGCCCGGTCGTGTACTTATCCTTAATTAAGGCGGAAATAGTTCCCCGCTCAATGAAGCTGCACTGTGCCGGAATGGAATCGGTCTTCGCCATGGCAGGGGGAAAGGATACCGAATACGAGTGCTGTCAACGGGCATTCAATAAGCGCATCGCCTGATCGCGGAAGCGTGCAGCAACCCTGGTACAGTGCTGCGCGAAGGCAGGCGGAGTTTCACGGGCCGCGGCGCGCATCAACACCAGCCCCAGCGTTCCCAAAACTGCATTAGGCAGCCACATGGCAAAAAGCGGTATCAGCATGCTGTTTTTGGCCAGCGTCTCAGCCATCAGCATCAGGAGGTAATATGCCAGTATGACAATGAGGCTGATGGTGAAACCGTAGGATTTTCCGCCGCGAATTTTTCGTATGCCGAGAGGAATGCCGATCAAACCGAACACAAACGAGGCAAAAGGGATGGCAAATTTTTTGTGGTACTCTATTTTGATTTCGTTCAATTCCTGTTTCTGCAAGCCGCTCATTTTAAGAGAGCGAATCATTTCTGAAAGAGTCATCTCCCGGTATTTGCGCTTTTTCTTTTTGAGTTCGCCGAAGGCGGATTTGAGATCCAGGACGATGTCATAGGTGTCGAAGTTGCCCATCTGAATGGTCTCAAGATCATTGCTCACACGATGGAATTGTCCGTTATAAAGCCGCATGTTTATGGACAGTGCCGCCGGATCAGACTCTATGAAGGCCTCCCGGGCAAGTATGGTGGTTGACATGGCCGGGTCACGCCGGTCTGAAATAAAAATGCCCTGTATGCTCCCGCCGCGCACGGATATTTTATCCACATAGATGATCATGCCGTCAAATGAATCGTTAAAAACACGTTCCTGAAGCCCTATTTCCGAGCTTGTCCTGGCGATTTTGTAGGCGAATTCTCTCAGGGAGGCAAAACCCCAGGGATAGGCGTAAATGATGATCATGCCGGTAAGGCAAAAGGCAATGAATGAAAATGCCCCGACGGGTACGATAAGCTGGTACAGGCTGATGCCGGAGGATTTCATCGAGGTAATCTCGTTGTCTACCGACAGCCTGCCAAGGGCGAGCAGGACGGAAAGCAGTACCGACATGGGAATGATATAAACTAAAAAGGGAATGAAAATGTAGGTGATCAGCTGCCCGAGGTCAAGCAGGGCCAAACCCTTGTTGATGAGAAGATCTGAAAACTTGAGGGTTCTGCCCATAAGCAGTATCATGCTGAAGATAAGCAGGCTGACCAGAAACGGGCTGAACAGCTCCCTGAAAACGTAGCCATTTAAAATTTTAAGCCTTATGCTGGGCATGGATATGATCTGGGTTGGGTTGATGTGCACGCCACAAAGAATAGGTGCTCATACGGCACTGCTGAGGGCATAGTAACACAATGCGGCAAATTTTCCAGCACAATCTGAATTTTTTATGCGTCACCGCGGCGAAAAGCCGGCAGCAGGGCATGACAGAAATGTCTTGAAAAAAAATAATCTAACCATATAATCAAAGAACAAATCTCAAAAGCTAGTATGTGCAGATAATGAGAAAAGTTCCCCCTAACGACCCGCGGAAGATACTGATTGTTCGATTGAGCGCTATCGGTGATGTCGTCCGGACCCTTCCCGCGCTGAGGGCGCTGCGTGAGAGATTCCCTTCGGCATATATCGCCTGGGCGGTGGAGGACGCTTCGTCGGATCTGCTGAGCGGCCATCCCGACCTGGACAGGGTTTTCATTTTCAGGAGAGGCCGGTGGAAACATGACACCCGCCGCCTCCATACCTTTTTTAATCCGGCAGCTGAGGTTGTTCGCCTGCTGCGGGAGATACGGAGTGAACGATTTGACGTGGCCCTTGATTTTCACGGCATTTTGAAAAGCGGTCTGGTCAGCGCATTGTCGGGGGCCCCGTTTCGCGCCGGTCTGGACAGGCGCTATTGCAAGGAAGCCAACCATCTTTTTAACAATTATCACGTGGATGTGCGATCAGGCGCCATCAGCAGGGTTGACCGGAATCTTCGCTTCATCAGTTTTCTGGGCATCAGCGAGACGGGCCGCTATGACCCGGTTATTCCCGTTACCGATGATGACCGCGCCGCAATTGACCGCTTTCTGAAAGAGCGTGACCTGGCCGCTGCTGTTTCGCTCGTTGCCATTCATCCGGGCACAAGCCGCAAAACGCTTTACAAGCGATGGAACCCCTCGGGGTACGCTATCCTGGCTGACCGGCTTATCGGGCGGCTTGGAGCACGGGTCATCTGGACATGGGGGCCGGGGGAACTGGAAACGGTTCAGGAGATTGCGGGTAAAATGCGCCATGATTCTGTTATTGCCGAACGGGTTTCCCTCAGACAGCTGGCTGAACTCTTCCGGCGAGCAGCGCTGTTTGTGGGCAGCGACAGCGGACCCATGCACATAGCCTGCTTCGTGAGAACCCCGACGGTGGTCATTTATGGCCCGACCGATCCGGTGGTGAATGCGCCGTATCAGCACAGCCGCTTCATCGTTCTTCGCAAGGACGTATCCTGCAATCCCTGCAGGATCAGGGATTGCAGCCGAGCAGACTGCATGAACGCGATTTCACCGGAAGAGGTGTTTAACGCCGCGGCCGAACTTTTAAGCGGTCCGAAGGCGTACCCGGTATCTGTTGGGCAGCAGGCCAGTCAATGATCGATCCGCCGCCTCTGGGCTCGGTTGAAAAGGTGCTGGTGCGGGGGGTTAACTGGATCGGGGATACCCTTCTGACCCTGCCTTCACTCGAGGCGCTTAGAAACCTCCTGCCGAAGGCGCAGATCACCCTTCTGGCGCGTGATCATCTTCATCCGCTCTTCAGAAACGCGCCCTGGGTGGATGGGATTATATCCTGTTCCGGCGCGGGCGGACTTCGGCGCCTGGAAGAGGAGGCGCGGCTTGCACGGCGCGTCAGGGGAGCCGGGTACGACATGGCACTTATTTTCCCCCGTTCCCCGCGTGCCGCCCTGACGCCCTGGCTGGCAGGGGTTCGATTTCGCGTCGGCTACGCTGCCAACGGGAGAGGCATCCTGCTCACACACAGCCTGAAGGAATCCAGGCAGCTGCTGCAAGCCCATCAGGCTGATTACTATTACAGGCTGGTACAGTTTCTGGGGGCCCGCGGTACAAGGTCACTGCCCCGGCTTTACATCGGCAGAGATGAAGAGGACTGGGCCGAATCCTTTTATGAGGCTGCCGGCATTTCGAGCGACCATTCCATAATAGCCATTAATCCCGGCTCCACCTACGGACCGGCGAAGTGCTGGCCGGTTGCGAAATATATACAACTTGCACGCAGGCTGCTTTCCTCCTCTCGCAACCGGCTGCTTCTTGTAGGCGGAGCTGACAATGCGGATCTGATTAATTATATGTATGTAAGCCTTAAGCGTCGGGTAGCGAGAGCGGTGGGAGAAGACCTGATGCGGCTGGCAGCCCTTTTGAAACGCTGCCATGTGCTTATTACAAATGATACCGGACCGATGCACCTGGCGGCGGCGGTGGAAACGCCGCTCCTGGCAATTTTTGGCTCCACGGACCCTGTCACCACCTCACCGCTGGGTCCGCGCAGCCGCCTGCTTCGAAAGCACATGGACTGCAGCCCGTGTCTGAAACGCCGCTGCCCTCATGACCACCGCTGCATGGAGTCAATTTCGGTTGATGAGGTTGAGGCGGCGGCATGCGAACATGTGGCACTTTCAGGCAGGAATGCGCCGCAGCAAGCAGCGAAGCATCATACATCGAATACGGAATGACAGCGCGATGCGACCCCCGATTTCAGCCTGTATAATTACCTACAACGAGGAAAAGAATATAGAGGCCTGCCTTGAATCCATCACATGGGTGGAGGAAATCATCGTGGTGGACTCGATGAGCAGTGACCGCACCATCGAACTGTGCAGAAAACATACTGAAAAAGTTTATCAGCAGGAGTGGCAGGGTCATGTGAAACAGAAAAACTGCGCCCTGGAGTTCGCCCGACACGAGTGGGTGCTGTGTCTTGACGCCGACGAGCGAGTCTCGCCGGAGCTCAGGCGGGAAATTGAGGAGTGCCTTTCAGGAGAGAAACAGGCAGCGGACGGATACTTTTTCCCGCGGCATTCATTTTATTTGGGGCGATGGATTAATCACGGCGGCTGGTATCCCGATTACAAGCTGCGTCTCTTCAGGAAATCAAAAGGGCGATGGGGCGGAAAAAATCCCCATGACCGGGTTATGCTTGACGGAAGCAGCGCATATTTAAAATCGGACCTTTTGCACTATGTATACCGGAACCTGTCCCACCAGCTGCAAACGGTGGACAATTTCTCCGCCATCACCGCAACCATTTTGGATGAGGAGGGGGAACGGTTTTCGGCGGCACAGCTTGTTTTCCGCCCCGTTTTAAAATTTCTGGGCACCTATTTCATCAAGCGGGGATTCATGGACGGGCTGCCCGGCTTCATCATCTCCGTGGCCTCATCTTTTTATGTGTTTCTCAGGTATGCAAAGCTCTGGGAACTGCAGCAGCGCGGGAAGGATGGACAATCCAGCCGTACTACCAGATAGAGACACTTCATTTTCCACGGTGCGGGAGGAAGGCATAGATTGGATTATTGATGCCTCCTGCCGTCCGCTTATCCCGTCTGCGGCGCTGGGAATGCTGCTCCAGCCGGTTCACGGTAGTCAGAGTCGGATCATCCGGGAAAACAAGGTGCGCCGGAGCATGCTTATCCGGATTCCGCAGCTCCCGGAGGAGCTTTTTGCAAAGCTTTATAAAAAGCCGGCCGGGGCTGAGAAGCTGAAATATTTCCTTCTTCCTTCCAAGGCATCATCTGAATGGAAGAACATGCTCAAGCTGTATGAACGCGGCCTGCCGGTGGCGCGTCCGCTGGCTCGGGGGGAAATAAGAAGACGGGGTTTTTTGCAGGAGGCATATCTTTTCACTGTGGCGCTTGCGGGCGCCATTCCTTTGACCGATTTTGCCGCGGGCATAAGCGACTTCGCGGGCAGAATGAGACTGGAAGAGAAGGCAGCGCGCCTGGTTTCGGAGATCCACAACAGGGGATTTTTCTTCCGCGATCTGCACGCCGGCAACATTCTGATTGTGCCCGAAAGCGGTACCGGCTACCACATGTGGCTGGCTGATTTTCACAAGGCGTGGCACACGGTATGGGTGCCCTCCTGGATGCGCGCAAGGGACCTGGCACAGCTTCGCAATTCACTCTCAGTGTCGACGACCGGCCAAGTGCGCTTCCTTAAAGCCTATCTCGGGCATGCAAACCTGCCCCCGGATTATCTCAGGAAGTTGTCGCTGCAGATTGACCACACATCGAAAAAGTTATGGAGCACTCACCTCAGGAGCAGAACCAGGCGATGCCTTAAGGAAAGCTCGGAATTTTCAGTTACGGCCGGCAAGGGTCTCAGAGTGTACCGGCACAAAATATACCCCGAGGGACTTCTGGACACACTGCTTAAGGAGCACGCATCTCCCTCTCACCATAATACAGCAACCTTGAAAAAAACCGCCAAGGAAACAATCTCCCTGCTTACCGCGGCCTATGATGGAATCGAATACAAGGTTGTGGTCAAGGAATGGTTCTGCGCGACGCTTCTTGCCCGTTTGCGATACGTGCTTTTCAGCTCCCGCGCCAGACGAAACTGGATTGCTGCCAGGGCATTGCGGGTGAGGGGTATTCCGACGCCGGATGCGCTGGCGCTGGTTGAGTACCGATCCGGACTTTTGTTGAAAAGATCACTGCTTTTTACCCGGTATGTTGAAGCGGCGCACGAGCTCAATGCGTATGTGCTTTCTCGCTATGGCGGCGCACTGTCCTCAGCGACACGGCAGGAGAAGAAAAGGTTTATCCAAACGCTTGCAGAATTGATCCGGGATATGCATGCAAGGGGCATTTATCACGCGGACATGAAATCAAATAATATCCTGGTGCGTGAAGATGGGGATGCCTGGAAACTGTTCATCATCGATTTGGACCGGGTCCGGTTCAGGAAGTCTCTTTCTTTCAAGCAGCGGGCAAACAATCTTGCCCAGATTAACGCATCCGTTGCCGACTGCATTACGCCGGCTGATCGCATTTTATTTTTCAGGCATTACGCGAAAGGAAGATTGCCGGCTCTGGAGTCCAAACAATACTTCAGGCAGATTGTGGCCATTGGCAGAAAGAAAAACACCAGGCCTTACGGGCTGGAATTTAACGCACCGTGAACACATGCATCAGGGCACGGCTTGCATGAACCTGCTCCATATTTTCAGCAACTGGAAATGGACCGGACCCGCCGAACACGCGCTGAACGCGGCGGTGCACTTTATGCAAAAGGGACATCGCGTAGTTTTTGCCTGCGCCCTTCCGCCGCATCCGGTTGAAGATTCTCTCATCAAACGGGCGGAGCAGGCGGGCCTGGAAATTCAAAATGGATTGTACCTCAACAAGCACTTTACCATCCGGCGGAACGCACTCGATATATGCCGCCTCAGGTCATGTCTGCAAAAATGGGGGTTTCAGCTCATCCATACTCACCTGCCCAATGATCATCTCCTCACCGCCGGGGCACGTTTGCTGGGTGCCTGCCGGGTGCCCATCATCCGCACTGTATACGATGGCCCGGAACTTCGGCCGACGCTGCGCAACCGCCTGCTGTTGAAGTATTGCACTGATTCGCTCATAACCGTCTCAGCAGCTGAGAGACAGGCCATCGGCAATGTCTTCAGGATTCCGGCGGGCAGGATATGGAATATCTGCCCCGGCGTCGATTGTGATAAATTTAATCCGGGGATTGATGGAAGCGGCGTAAGGAAACAGTACGGCATAAGCGTTGATGATCCTGTGGTGGGGATTGTAGCGCGCGTACAAAAACACCGGAGGTTTGAAGTGCTGATCGGGGCCCTCTCGCAGGTCATTGAGCAGATACCCCGTCTGAAGGTGCTGCTGATAGGCAGGGGTACACACATGGAGGAAATTGCCGTAAAGCCGGTACATGAACTCGGGCTTGAGAATAATATTATTATGACCGGGTATCACCTTGCAGATTACCCTGAACTGCTTGCCGCCCTGGACGTAAAGATTTTCCTGGTTCCGGGCAGTGACGGCAGCTGTCGCGCTGTCCGTGAGGCGATGGCCATGGGAAAACCGGTTATTGCGGCAAGACGGGGAATGCTGCCGGAGCTGGTACAGGATGGGGTCAGCGGTTTCGTCGTGGAGGACACGCCGGAAAACCTGGCGCGGGCAATAATCAGTCTGGTCAATGATCTGCCCCTGCGCAGGAAGATGGGAGAGGCAGCACGGCAGCGGATATGCAGCGAGTTCAGTATCAAGGGACAGATGGAAAAAGTTGAGTCTGTCTACCGGCAAACGCTGAAATCAGTCTGACCGACAGCGGTGAGGAGTAGGGATGGGGAATTGGAGATAAACAGGGCAGTTTCGGAGTTGTGTGCGGCTTATCCCAGGACGGTTGTTTTTTGCAGCACTTCTTCAAGCGTAGTGACCCCTTCCAATACCTTCCTGAGCGCTTCCTGGCGAAGGGTGAGCATGCCTTTTTCGGCGGCAAGCTCCCGCAAGTTCACCTCGCTGAAGTTGGTGCTGGTAATCAGCTTTCGCATGTCGTCGTCAACATTAAGTATTTCGTAAACGGCGATCCGCCCTTTGAACCCGGTCCCGGAGCAGTTGTCGCATCCTTTTCCCTGGTACAATTCAACCCCCTCCAGCTGATCGGGATCCATGCCCAAATCCCTGAGCAGCTGTGGATCCGGCTGCTTTACGGGCGCGCTGCATTTTTCGCAGATGCAGCGCAGCAGCCGCTGGGCCACAACAATAGTAAGCGCCGAAGCAATTAAATAGGGTTTTACACCTATGTCCATGAGCCTTCCCACGGTTGAAGGGCAGTCGTTGGTATGAACGGTGCTTAAAACAAAGTGGCCGGTCAGCGCGGCCTTGATGGAGATCTCCGCGGTTTCCAGGTCGCGGATTTCACCCACCATGATGATGTCCGGGTCCTGGCGAAGGAACGCCCGCAACGCGCTGGCAAAGGTGAGCCCGATTTCCTCCTTGACCTGCAACTGATTGATCCCGGTAAAGTTATATTCGATAGGGTCTTCGGCGGTCAGGATCTTCTTGTTAATGGTGTTCAATTTATTGAGGCCGGAGTAGAGGGTGGTGGTTTTTCCGCTTCCGGTCGGTCCCGTCACCAGCGCCATGCCATAGGGCTTGCTGATTGCCGTTTCAAATTTTTTAAGCCCTTCAGGATTAAAACCCAGCTGGGTAAGGTCAACCTTGAGGTTTGATTTGTCGAGAAGGCGCATGACGATGCCTTCACCGAAAATAGTGGGCAGCGTGTTAACCCGGAGATCGATGGCCCGGTTGCGGCCCAGCCTGAGCTTGATTCTTCCGTCCTGGGGTATGCGCCGTTCGGAGATATCCAGATTTGACAGTATTTTTATTCTTGATGATATGGCCTCCTTGATTGAAGGAGGCAGGTTCATAACCCGGTACAGCTCTCCATCCAGCCGGTAGCGGACGTAATACACCTTATCAAACGGTTCAATATGAATGTCGCTGGCGCCGATCTTTATGGCCTTGGTGATAATTGACTGAACTAATTTGACGATGGGCGTGTCGGCGGCTGAATAAAGCTCCTCCGACGCCTCTTTATCATCGCCATACTTAATGCCGAATTCGTCAACCGCGTCAGAGAGCAGCTTTCCGTAGTCTTCTATCTCCTCGACCCGGATCTCTTCCTCTTCCAGCTCAATGGTATTGAGATTAAAACTTTTAAACTCCCGTTCATCGATGTGGTAGTATTTTTTAAAGCACGCGATGATATTCTGTTCGGTGGTGAGGGTGGGCTTGATTGAGAGGTTGGTCTTGAACTGAATGTCTTCGATTGCCAGGCTGTCAGTCGGGTCTGCCATGGCAATAATGAGGGTGTTGTCTCTGAAGTCCACAGGGATGGCAAAGTGTTTCTTTGCAAGTTCGTAGGGAACCTGCTTGATCACCTTGTCCGGAATGACATGATTTTCTAAATCGATAATGGGGTAATTGTACTGTCGGGCCAGACATTCAACGATGGTCCTCTCTTCCAGATGCCCGAGCTTGACCAGCAGTCGCCCCAGTCGGATGTGGGACTTTTCCATTATCTTTAAAGCTTCATCCAGCTGGGCGGCGGTTATCAATCCTTCTTTGAGAAGAATTTGTCCGAGCTTCTGCGAACTCTGACTCTTATCAGCGCGTTTAAGCGTGCTGTTCAGGCTTGAGTCCCGGCCCGCATTTGTCTTGGCCTGCAGAGGGTTTCTTGCCGGTTCCATTCTTGATACATTCCGGTTGGTGAATGCCGTCTGGTTCATTAATCGACCACAGGTTTTTTTCCGCCGACATGTCCGCTTATGCGCGCCGCATTTGGATAATTCCTCGCGCACGCTGATAATACAATAGCTATCTCTTCGGCTTAAAGGGGTACATCTTTAGTTATTTTATCAAAAGAATGCGCCAGAATACCCCACAGCTCTGCTGTGGGGATGAATGGCTTAAAAATTTGTTTTTGAAATCTCGGTGGCGTTAGCCATGAATTCGGCGTAATGTCTCGCCCCTTGGGGCGGGGATAGTCGAATTCAAAAGATTTCTTTACTTAAAATTTACAATCATTATGAGGGTCAAAGGCGGAGGGTGCGCTCAGTGGCCGGCGGCCTGCTTGCGGGTTTGCGGTTTTATGAGAATTATTCGCTCCAATGCCCAACGGATACAATCTCTACATGGTATGCATGATATTGTTGATACTCGTCTCCCATAGGACAGCGCAGGATAAACTGAAACGACAAACTTATACTTTACAAATAATATGGAACTTGCTAATCTGCCCTCGAGACCGGCATGAGCGGCACGAAGCCTGATAATTTTTAAATCATTTCAGTTTTATAACGATGGAAACAATATCACACAGTGAAGCAGTGAGCACTCCGGAGCGAAGCACGCCGTCACATTTCATTAAAAACATTATTGAGGATGACCTGGCCTCAAACAAGTATGAAGGTCGTGTCCATACACGCTTTCCCCCGGAGCCGAATGGCTACCTTCACATAGGTCATGCAAAATCCATTTGCCTCAATTTTGGCCTTGCCGCTGAATACAGGGGCGGACTCTGCAACCTGCGCTTTGACGACACCAACCCCAGCAAGGAAGATGTGGAGTATGTCGATTCAATCAAGCAAGATGTCAGGTGGCTTGGGTTTGACTGGGGCGACAGGATGTATTATGCCTCGGATTATTTTGCGCAGCTCTATCGGTGTGCGGTGGAGCTCATCAGGCGGGGAAAGGCATATGTATGCGATCTGACCCCGGAGGAAGTAAGAAAAAACCGGGGCACGCTCAGTGAACCGGGTATCGACAGTCCGTACCGCAACCGTTCGGTTGAGGAGAATCTCGATTTGTTTGGGCGCATGCGGGCAGGGGAATTTCCCGATGGTTCGAGGACGCTGCGGGCGAAAATAGACATGGGATCGCCGAATATCAACATGAGGGACCCGGTGATGTACCGCATCCTCAGGGCGACCCACCACCGGACGGCTGACAAATGGTGCATATACCCCATGTATGACTTCACCCATTGCATTTCCGATTCCCTGGAACGGATAACCCACTCCATTTGCACGCTCGAATTCGAAGATCACCGGCCATTGTACGACTGGTTTCTGGATTCGCTCGGTCTGTATCGTCCCCGGCAAATTGAATTTGCCCGGCTTAACCTGAGCGACACCGTCATGAGCAAACGAAAGCTGCTGGAACTGGTGGAGGGGGGACATGTGTCCGGCTGGGATGATCCCCGTATGCCCACCATTTCAGGATTGCGGCGGCGGGGGTATACACCCGAATCCATCCGCACCTTTTGCGAGCGAATCGGGGTTGCCAAGAGAAACAGTGTGGTCGATAGTGCGCTGCTGGAACACTGCGTGAGAGAGGATCTGAACCGGTGTGCGCCTCGAGTGATGGCGGTGCTGAATCCGCTTCGGGTCATTATTGATAACTATCCTGAAAATGTGGTGGAGGAGCTTGACGCCGTCAACAATCCCGAGGACGCAAGCATGGGCACGCGGAAAATTCCCTTCTCCAGAGAGTTGTACATAGAGCGAGATGATTTTCGCGAATCGCCTCCCAAACAATTTTTCAGGCTCGCCCCCCGCCGGGAAGTGCGCCTCCGGTACGCATACTACATAACCTGTGAGCAGGTGATTAAGGATCATGTAACGGGAGAGGTGATTGAGCTCCGTTGCAGATACGACCCAGCCACCCGGGGCGGAGATTCTCCCGACCGGCGGAAGGTGAAGGCAACGCTGCACTGGGTTTCGGCGGCACATTCCATTCCCGTCGATGTCCGGCTCTATGATAAGTTGTTTTCCGTTCCGGATGTAACCGCTGAAAAAGATGGTGAGGACTACAAAGACTATTTGAACCCAGCTTCCTTGCAGGTGCTGAAATCCTGCCGTGTAGAGCCGGGTTTATCAGCAGCACAGCCGGGCAATCGATACCAGTTTGAAAGGCTGGGGTACTTTTGCGTTGACAGCAGGGACTCGTCCCCCGGTAAGCCGGTTTTTAACCGTACGGTAAATCTCCGCGATACCTGGGCTAAAATAGAAAAATCAATTGATTCTTAAATAAGGGAAGGAGGTGAATACGATGAGCGTAGAGGAGAAGATTAAAAATATTATTGTTGAGCAGTTGGGCGTCAGTGCAAACGAGGTGGTGCCGGAAGCTTCCTTTGTTGACGATCTGGGTGCGGACTCCCTTGATCTCGTTGAGCTGATCATGGTGCTGGAGGAGGAGTTCGGCAAGGAAATTCCCGATGAAGATGCAGAGAAGATTCTGACCGTCAAGGATGCCATGGATTACATTAAAAACATTACCGGGACATAGGAATTGCTTTCTCGCACAGGAGAAGGGAGGTTGCTTATGGCATTGTATGTGACGCTCTGGAAATACACCAAAGACGGGCTGATGGAAATCAGGAAAACCCCCAAGCGCTTTGAGGTGGTAAAAAAAATCATCAGCGACGCGGGCGGGAAACTGATTGGCATCTACGGGTTGATGGGCAAATATGATCTGGTCACCATCGTGGACATGCCCAATGACAAGGTGGCGGCAACCACCATTCTAAAGGTGTGCTCAACCGGCCGCATCACCTCCGAGACCATGCCTGCCATCCCCATTGATGATTTACTCAACATCATGAAGAAGGTGTGAATGGTTTATTAATATTGATATATAAAAATAGTATAACTATTCAGCGCATTGACTTATACCGGCGATTTTGAGTTGAGAGAAACTGAGCGATAGAAAAGGTAAAAAAGCAGGGATTCTTTACCCCTGCTTTTTATTGGCACATAGTTCCGATTATTTTTGTTCTATTATAAATAAATATTTTGTGTTAAGAGTAGTGTACAATTCAAACAAAGGAGTTCGCAGGGTTATGAAGAGATATGATAAAACAAAACGAGCAGAAAAAACTTTATCGCACAAGCAGAATATCGATTACAAAATCTCCCTCTACGATTACCATCCCAATCATGACCAGCACATGTGCAGCATCGCACAAGCGAGAAACATGAAAACAGTTGCCGCATTGTCAAGGGACGCAAAGTATATTTGCTTTCTATGCGGCAGGGCGGCAAAGAAAAAAGAGCACCTTTGCGAGCCGGTTGCCATATAGAGAACTAGGTATTCGCTTCACCAATCCGGGTTGCCCTGTCCCATTTGTCTTTTTCTGTTTTAATGTTATAATTTCCCAAGCCATCATTGCCGTTACAATCAATATACTGCCCCCATGCAGAAAGAATACATTTATAATCTGAGGTCAAAAAACCTGCCTGATGCCATAGGCGGCAAAGCAAAGAACCTCAGTTTTTTGATAAGCAAAAAGTTTCAGCTTCCGGAAACCTATGTCTGCACATGGGATGCCTATTTCAGCTATTTAGAAGAGGGGAGTGCGGTAACAAAAATCATCGGTGATGAGTTAGCCCGAAAAATTGACTTTCACAAGCACTACGCCATTCGCTCTTCCGCAAACATTGAAGACAACAAGTCTTTTTCATTTGCCGGCCAGTTTAAAAGCATCCTCAATGTCACCGGTAAGGAAAATATCCTCAAGGCCATAGAAACAATTTGGTCATCCGCTGATTCAAAGAGCGTCAAATCGTATCTGAAAAAAACGGGAATGGATGAAGACGAAATCAAGATGGCAGTGATCATACAGGAAATGGTGTTGCCAAAGGTTTCGGGCGTATCTTTCAGCAAGAACCCCATTACAGGGATGGATGAGATCATTGTCGAGGCAGCCATGGGAGTCGGCGATAGGCTCCACCAGGAGGGGATTACCCCTGAGCGCTGGGTTCACAAGTGGGGCCGATGGATTCACGAGCCTGATCGGGCTACAATTGATCAGAATATTATCAAGAGAGTTGTTGACAAGACTAAAGACATAGCAGGCTCTTTCGGCCACAGCGTTGACCTGGAATGGGTTTATGACGGAAACAGGATTCATTGGGTTCAACTGCGTGAAATTACTTCACTGCACAACGCAGGAGTCTATTCAAATAAATTTGCCCGTGAGGTATTGCCGGGCATCACCAAACCGCTGGTATGGTCAATCAATGTACCCCTGGTCTGCGGAGCCTGGATCAGGTTTTTAGGCGAACTGGTTGGTGTAAACGATATACAACCTTTTGACCTTGCCAAGGCTTTCTATTACCGGGCATATTTCAACATGGGCACTATCGGAAAAATTTTTGAACTGCTGGGTTTGCCGGGCAATACCATTGAGTTGTTAATGGCCGTTAGATCGGCATGAGGCGGGTAAACCCTCCTTTAAGCCGACCAGAAGGACGCTTAAGCTTCTGCCGCGAATAGTGCGCTGCATCTTCAGAAATTGTGGTTTAAAACGGCCCTCGAAGCATTCCTCCCTTCCATGCGCAAACAGTATGCATCATTTCCAAGAGACCGCATTCAACGACTACCTCGGTCCGACAGGAAATGATCCGTGACATAGAGAAAGTGTATGTGTTAAATGCGAAAACAGCGTATTACATGATTATAACCTATCTGCTGATGGGATTGTTTCATGGTCTTTTCAAAAATCAGCTCAAAAAATACGGCATTTCATTTGAAGAGATTGATTCCATGCAGGTCATGGAGGATTTACAGGATTACGATCCCACCTTGAAACTTAATAAACTGAACGGCAGTTTCAGCCGGCTTGACGAAGGGATACAACACAAGATCGCCGCGGGCACATACCTGGATTTGCTTCAAACAGAAGGAGCGGATAGCTTCAAACAGGATGTAATCGGGTTCATGGATCACTTCGGGCATCTCAGCGAAAGCAGCAATGATTTTTCATCCATATCATGGCGGGAAAACCCCGATGCGATATTGAATATCATTACCCACTCTTCCCAGAGCGATCATCTGGCCAAGACGGGCATTCATTTTGACCGGTTGCATATGCCATTCTTAAAAGGATGATTCTCAAGCCCTTTTATAAAAGGGCCCGCAGCTACCGGCTCTACCGGGAGGCCGTCGGCTCTCTCTTCACCACCGGGTATGGAATATTCAGGGCATATTTTCTCGCGCTCGGTGATGTGCTGACCCGCAGGGGAATTTTGGGACAGCGTGATGATATTTTTCTCCTTTATTTTGATGAAATAAAGGAGATTGTTGATAAAGAGAAATCAGATGGCACGTATGCTCAGCTCATCGAAAAGCGGAAATATGAGATGAAGGATTATGAAGACATAATGCTTCCGGATGTAATTTATGGCGATCAACTGCCCCCGATAGTAACGCCTTCTAATAACATATTGAAGGGAATAGCAGCCTCACAGGGTATCTATACAGGAAGCGTACGGGTAATTAAGGGAATAAGCGATTTTCGCAAACTTCGTGAAGGCGATGTACTGGTGATCCCTTTCTCTGATGTCGGATGGACACCCCTTTTCCCCAAGGCGGGTGCGATCATTTCCGAGTCAGGGGGCTTTCTGTCACACAGTTCAATAGTGGCGCGCGAATACCACATCCCCGCGGTCGTTTCTGTTCCGGGGGCGTGCAAGTGCAGTGACGGCACGCTGGTCACGGTAGACGGCTACCGCGGTGAAATCAGCATTCATCAAACAGCCAACGGTAAAAACTGAGACGGGTTGTAAGGTTGTGGCCGAGTAACAGCGTTACTCAACAATTCATTTTCAGGAGGTCAATGTATGGAGCTGAAAGAGTATTTCAAAAGTGTGTCCGGCATGGGGTTTTTAGCAACTGCTAACAGGAAAGGTGAAGTCGATGTGGCTGTATATTCCCGCCCCACGGTGATGGAGGACGGAACGCTGGCATACGGTATGGCAGACCGTCTGACCCATGCCAACCTGAGCGAGAATCCTTACGCTGTCTATGCGTTCCATGAGGGGAGTTTCAAGGGAAAACGGATTTTCCTGGAAAAGGTGCGGGAGGAAACAGAAGGGGCACTGCTTGAGAGCATTCGCGAGCAGGCAGACAAAATGGTTGGCCCCGGTGTCGGCGACATGGTCAAATATGTTGTATATTTTCGGGTAACCAGGGAATTGCCCCTGGTGGGAGGCTAATCGTGAGCAGATAGATAGCACAATCAAACATTCACCCTGCGCAGCTCATAAAAGCAGGATAGACCTTCTAATCCGCATTGACCGGATTAAGGCGTACAAAACAACCTGAAATCTGTGGAAGGAGAAAGTAAAGATGAAGCGATCAGTACTTAATGTGTTGGCATGTGTAATGATTCTGGCGTTCATAACCTCCGGCTGTGTCTATATGAAGGTTCAGAGACCGCATGATAAGAATTATGAAGTTACTGAGCTGGGAGAAAAAATAGGAAAATCAGAACTGAAATCGTTTTTATGGCTCGTCGCCTGGGGCGATGCCGGGACAAAGGCAGCTGCGGACAATGGAGGCATTAAAGTCATCAGGCACGCTGATGTTGAATATTATGTTATTATGCTTGGACTCTACACCCGCATTACAACGGTGGTATATGGTGACTAAACGCTTCTTGCTTGTCATGATTGTGCTGCCGGCGCTTCTGTTGAGTTTACAGGGGTGCGGAATGCTTTATACCAACATTGTCCGCTCTGAGTCCCGGGATTTCAACAACACCCCGGTTGGTTCGAAATCGTTCAGCCTGAGCGCCTACCGGGTCCAGGTACCCCTGTTTCTGCCATTCAGCAGGCTTACCCGTGCCTCAGCCCAATGGGACAATGATAAAATTGATGAGCGGGCCAAAGAGTCGGGCATGACCAGAATTTATTACACGGATTTTAAAACAGAGGAAATCCTGATGGGCACCCTGCGGCGTCAGACGATTATCGTGTACGGGGACTGATTTTGAAAGCAGCCATGTGAAGGATACATGCAGCTTTATAAGTTTGTCGCGTATTCAATGTATTGCTTCACATTGAATTTTGATTTGCAGCCGTTGTAGCTCATGTATCGGATCTTGCCGAAAACCGGTCTCTCGTTCCATGCCCTGTCGTGAACGCCGCCGAGAGACCAGGCGATGCCGGCATAGCCGTTGGGGTCACGCCCGTCCAACTCGTAGCGATCATTGAGATAAATCGAATATTTGAGTGCCTCTTCCGGAGACCGCGTCCACTCCAGAATTTTTTTGCCCCAGTACATTCTCATGTAGCCGTGCATCTTTCCCCGCTTGACCATCTCCATCTGAGCGGCATTCCATAGCTGGTCATGAGTTAAGCCTTTCTCCAATTCCTCCCGAGAATAGATGAATTCCCGTCCGTCCTTTCGATGCGCATCAAGCGTTTTCTTTGCCCAGGCGGGAAAGGCAGCACATTGATCGTAAGACGGGTTGTAGTTGCAGAAATTATCTGCCAGCTCCTTGCGCACAGTCAACTCTTCAAGGAAAGCTACCTTGACGGCTGCCGGCACGTTCGAGGTGCTAACCGCAAGAGCTACCCGCTGCGCGGAAAGCTGGCCAAAGTGAAGATAGGGGGATAAATTCGACTGGCCGGGCAGGGTAGGGTCATTTCTTTCATCCACATAATTCATAAGCCCCCGGTCAAGAAAGCGGGCAAGCGCCTTGCGGGCTGATTTTTCGCCCGGAAGAATCCAGCTGACCTCCTTGACAGACCTGTCAATTTGCAAGCCGGCAGAAAGCCGCTTCCAAAGAATCTTTGCCACAGGCTTCTTCCAGTCAACCGGGTGGGATTTAAGTTTAGGGAATTCATCCAGATAAAAGGGAAGCAGCTTCTTTATTTTTGGCCGTAGCGTGTAAGCGCCATATTCCTGCTTTGGGGAGGCTATCCAGCAGGGTACTATATTGTGGCTATCAACCTCGTAGAAAGGGATGTCAATTGTAGCTGCCACCCCCTGTTTCCAGGTTTTCTTTACGAGCAGCGGGTCAAAATCGGTCACTAACGAGCTGATTTTATAGTTCCGGACAAATTGAGCAATTTCATATTCCGGAGCTCCGTTCAACAGGTAGAAAGGAATATTCCTGGTTCGCAGATCACTTTCAACTTCCTGCAAACCATTGAGCATAAATCCATAGTGCCTGATAGTGGCTCCCAGAAAGTCAGGAACCAGGCAAAATACAACTGTAAGCGGTTGCTGTTGGCGTATGGCCAGGTGCTGGGCATAGAGCAATGCCCAGTTGTCCCTGGCGCGCTGGTCGCGACTCATCCAGTAGGCCACCGGTCCGTGCTGCTCCCTGCCCTCTTTAATCAATCGCACCCTGGTATTGTTCATACAGCATTGAAATTAATGCTACACATGATTCCTGATCTGCAGCTCAAGAGGATGTGGATTTAAATAGACCTGTCCCTTGAGGTAGGGCTGGTCATACTTGCGAACGTAGTGGTTGATGAGGGTAACGGGAACAATGAGCGGGAGATACTCTTTGGCGTATCCGTCGATAACCTCCAGCAGTTCTTTTTTTTCATCAGCGCTTAAATCCTTTTTGAAATATCCCATCATGTGCTGCAGGACATTGACGTGTTTTTTCCGCGTAGCCATGATCTTAAGCGCTTCCAGAAACAACACCTCGAATTGTGAATAAAGATCTTTGAGGGGTATGTCCTTGGCGTGGGCTACCAGATTCCCCATTTCCTTGTAGTGCCTGGTGCCATGGGATAATATTAAAAGCTTGTGAGCGGTGTGGAAATGGACAATATGCGCGCGTTTCATTCCCTGCTCGAGGAGTTCTCTCCAGCGCTTTAATGCGAAGATGCGCTCTGTAAAATTGTCACGCAAGTGCATGTCGCACAGCCGGCCGTCCTCTTCCACCGGAAGCAGTGGAAAATGTTCCATAAACGCACGCGCGAACATGCCCACGCCCTTTCTTACCGGCATTCCCTTCTCATCGACATACACCTTGACCCGCTCCATGCCGCTGCTGGGAGAATTCTTCTTGAAAATGAAACCGCATAAATTCTCATGCTCCAGTTCCTTAACTCGCTTTCGAGCCCAGGAAAGCATTTGTTCGGTATGATCTATCCCGGTGCGCGAAGTTACCATGCGGGGGTTCCCGGGGTCTCCGACCAGGCGAACAGGCTCACGCGGGATGCCGAGCCCGCATTCCACTTCGGGGCAGACGGGCACATAGCTGACAAAATGTCCCAGGGTGTCAATAAGAAAGGTGTCTTTGCTGCTGCTTCCGTCATAACGGACGGCGTTGCCAAGCAGGCAGGAGCTGATGCCCAGTTTTATCTTGGTATCCATATAACATGACCTCGCAGGCAATAAATGGGACTTGAAAAGAAAGTTCCGAATAATTTTGTTATGGCTAAAAAGCTCCTCCCCCTTGAGCCTTTGATCAGCCTGAGGAAAACACTATTTCAACAACCTTCTAGTGTTGAAGGTAAATGGTCTTCCCGCTTTTTGCCGCAAGGGCAAGGGCATCCAGCACCTGCATATTGCATACGCTTTCTGCCGGCTGGAACGCAAGAGGAATCTTGCCCATAACGGCATCCGAAAAATGTTCAACCATGAGCCGATAGGCATCGGTCCCCGCCACCTGGTGCCGGGCGCCCGTTTCCTCCTGCTTGCCCCTCAGGGTGAAACAGGCCTCGTTTTCCCGGGGTATGAAGGCGTCATGAGGAAGTTCAATGACGCCGTCGCTCCCGACAACGGTAAAGGTCTGCTGCAGGGCGGTTACAAAGCTTGCCTCAAAGGTTGCAAGCACATCACCCGGGAATCGAAGCGAACCGACGGTATGTAGGTCAACACCGGTTTGATGATAAACCGACTGTGCCTGCACTGCAAGGGGATGCACATCCAGGAGCCAGCGTGCGAGGCTTACGCCGTAACAGCCCACATCAAGCAGGGCCCCTCCGCCCGTTTCCGGGTTCAATCGGAACATGTCCCGGCTGCTGAAAAGATGTTCATCCAGGTGAAAGCAGAATGCTGTGCGAATCAGCGAGGGCTTGCCAATGGCTCCGTCTTTGATCATCTGCTTAATCAGGAGTGTTCGGGGATGAAACCGGTATGACCAGGATTCCATGAGCAGCAGCCCCTCGCGATCGGCTGTCTCCGCCATTTCGGCGGCCTCACCTGCACAGCAGGCCAGGGGCTTTTCGCAGAGCACGTGCTTGCCTTCCCGCAGGGCCTTAAGGGTAAATGAGTGATGGAGATGATTGGGCAGGGGATTGTAGATTGCGTCAATGTCGGGGTCTCTCAACAATTCATCATAGCTGCCGTAAAGCCGGCCAATTTCATTATCCTCGCAGAGCGCCATGGCAGCGGCGGGTGTGCGGGTTGCAAGCGCGCGCAGTATCCCGTTTCGCGACTTGTACAGAGCCGGTATAATACAACAGCGGGCAATGGTCGCATTTCCCAGAACGCCCCAGGCGATCTGATCAGGCATCGGCTACCTCTACCGAGCATCCCTTCAGGGAAGACTGTTTTGCTGCCTCAAGGATGGCAACCACCTTTATCGAATCGACAAGCGGTGCAGCCAGCGGCTCCCCGGTCAGGAGATGATCAGCTAGATTGCGGTAAAAAAGGAAATGCTCGCGCCTGGGCATTGCCAGGGTCTGGCGGACAATATCTCCCGAATGGTGCCGCCGGTATGTAACAAGGTCCGGCGTCATTTCCGTGGCCGGTATCTTCTGCTCCCGGAAATAGAGCACGGGATCAATTTCATACTGCGTCAAGTCCTGCCAGCTGCTGACGATAGCTCCCTTGGTGCCCAGAAGGTACCACTTCGGCTTTCGCACGGCAGCGATGTCGGAATGGATGAATTCGGCCTCCTTACCGCCGTCAAAGATCACCGTGATGCGCTCCTGATCGGAATTGGTTACATCATGCCAGACCCGCTTATGCGCTGTGCCGGTAACTGATTTGACCCGTTCCGGAATGAGACCAACGATCCAATCAAGGTAATGGCCGCCCCAGTCGTAGGCAGCGCCGCCGGAAACAGGCTCATGTGAATGCCAGTATCCGCAGGGATGTGAAAATCCGCCCACGAAGGTTTCCATGTAAAACAAATCCCCGATAATTCCCTCGGATACAGCCTGCTTGATGGCACGGTAATCGACGTCAAAGCGCCGGTTTTGATGGCAGCTGAGATGCACCCCTTGTTTCAGTGACATTTCAAGCATGGCGTCTGTCTCTTTCCGGATCAGGGCAAGCGGTTTTTCGCAGACCACATGCTTGCCCACGGACATCATTTGCAATGCCAAAGCGGCATGCGTATTGGGAGCGGTTGCCACGATCACCATATCCACGTCGGGATCCCGGGCAAGATCATCTGCAGAGGCATACGTCTTCAGGTCCGGAAAATCGATCAGTGCCTGCCGCAGACGATCCGAATTGAGGTCACATGCGGCAGAAAGGTGTAACCCATCTGTATTGCTTACGCCCAGGCCGTGGAGCTGACCGACCGACTGGGCATAACCCAGGATTCCTACACCGATGGATTTGATGCCAAGAGCAGGATTTCCGGCACCGCCTGATAAAAGTATAAGCAGGCGGTATAGAATCTGCCGGAAGCATGGATCGTCATAGGCCTGCAGGGAGGTGCATGAGACCATGCCTTTATCTGCCTGACCGGCAATGAGCACAGGCTTGCGCCGGTAATGCCAATCTGCCTGCAGGAGCACCTGGGTGCTGTCAGATTCAGGAAGAATTGACTGGTACGGGCCGATACAATAGAATGAATCCGGCATACGCCGGGCCAGGGGATGTCCGGCATCCGAAAAAATAATCCGCAGCTCAGCGGCAGGTTCGACTCCGGATAAACGTGCACCAAAAATAGCAGGAAGTGACAGTTCTTTCCCATGGGCAAGATAGAGCCAGCCGCCCCCGCGCCGGACAAACTCCGATAAGGTTGATGCTGCCGCCGCACCGCTACCGGCCTGATCGGTAACAATCACATCATAGCTGCTCAGATCTGAAGGCAGGGAGTCGTTAACTGCCATGCTGATATGGGGGATGGAGCGAAGGTAGTCAAATAACGGATCGAGTACGGCACTTTTGTCACTGAGCGCGAAGAGCAGGGAGAGGGCAGGGTGGTTAAGCATAGAATCTTTCAGAGAAAAAAAAGTGGTTAAATAAAGCGATTTATAGTATAGAAGAAAGTACTGACAGGTGTCAAATTAAAACTCTTTGTGGATGAGAGCATGGCAAAAAAAATTGCTATTGTCGGAGCGGGAGTGGGAGGGTTGGCTACGGCGGCACGGCTGTCATCCCGGGGCCATCAAGTTGAGGTGTATGAAAAACTCCCGGAGTGCGGGGGCAGGGCGCATATCATCGAAGACCGGGGATTCAAATTTGATACCGGTCCTTCATTTGTGCTCATGCCGGATTTTTTCGAAGAGCTGTTCTCATCATGCGGGAAAAATCTAAGTGATTATCTTGATCTGCAGGCGCTGGACACAAGCTACAAAATCTTTTACGGTGACGGGACCACTCTGTCCGTTTATCGTGACAGCGAGCGCACCAAGGAAGAGCTCGAGCGGATAGAGCAGGGGAGCGCCAAAGCTTACGATGCCTTTCTCAAAGATACCGCACAGGTTTACCGTGACGTCAAACCGCTGCTGTACAAGTGCTTTACCAAAAAGAGCATTATCAACCCGAAGTACTGGAGGTTGCTGCTTACCCTGAGGCCCCAGGAATCGTACTGGAAGAAGTCAAAAAATTTCTTCAAGACAGATAAGCTCAATTACGCTTTTACCTTTGAGGCAATGTTTATAGGGGTATCCCCCTTTGAGGCCCCGGGATTTTACAGCATCATTACCTATGCTGATCACGTTCAGAAAATTTATCACCCCGTGGGCGGAATGTTCAAGATTCCCCTTGCCATAGAAAAATTAGCCAGGGAGTACGGGACTATATTTCAATACGGCACTCCCGTGCAATCAATAGCACCCCACAACGGTACAATAACTCTTGCAACATCCCAGGGAATGGCTTCAGCGGATGCGGTGGTCGTAAATGCAGATTATGCCTATGCGCAAGGTGATCTTCTTAAACGAACCGTCCCTCAATTCAGCTACTCCTGCTCCGTGTATCTCATCTATCTCGGGTTAAAACAGAAACTAAAGGGCCTTGAGCATCATAATCTTTTTCTGGCCCGTGATGTGCGGGAAAACCTAAAACAGATATTTACTTACAAGCAGTTACCCGACGATTTTTCGTTCTACATTCATATTCCAACGGTAACTGATCCATCCCTAGCGCCTGCAGGCAAGGAGATCGTGTACATACTGGTTCCCGTACCCAATATGCACAATAACAACTGGTCTTTTGCTGAATCGGAGGACCGGATAAGGAATGCTGTTTTTAACCGGATTCGAAAGGATACAGGTATAGATGTGCTCCCCCTGGCCGAGGTGGAGCACAGATTCTTTCCGCAGGATTTTACAACCCGCTACAATGTCCCCTATGGCGCAACCTTCGGGCTCAGTCATTCGCTTTTCCAAAGCGCGTTTTTCAGACCTTCCAACCGTGATGCCGCAATAAAGAACCTCTATTATGTTGGTGCCAGCACGCAACCGGGTGGAGGACTGCCTCCGGTCATTGCCAGTTCACGAATCGTTTCGGATTTGATTGCTCACAAAACGTAGCATTGCAGGTCCTGTTGCCGCTATGTCCAGCTATATGCTTGTGCTTGTTATTTCCGGAATCGTTCCATTGCTGGCCAGTTTTTACCCACCTCTCCAGTTCTATAAAAACAACCGGGCGCTGCTGGTAAGCATCGCCATGATTCTTATTGCATTCGGCCTGTGGGACATATATGCAACCTGGCGCGGGCACTGGCAGTTTGATGCCGCGTCTGTCTGGAAGTGGCGGGTTGTTAACCTGCCGGTTGAAGAAGTGCTCTTTTTTGTCGTCATCCCCTTTTGCTCCATTTTTACCTGGGAGATTGTTAATTACTTCAAGAGAACGCGGTGATGAAAGAGTATACGCTGATTTCAGTTGTTGCGGTTGTGCTGACGGTGCTCATTGCCCGCAAAAGCGCATCCCGACTTTTTCAGCGGCGAGAATTTTTTATTTTCCTGCTTATCATACTGTTCTTCAAGTTTTTGGTAAACGGATATCTCACCTCGCAACTGATTGTTATTTACAATCCGCGCTTTTTTCTGAATGTCCGGATTGGCAGCATACCGGTTGAGGATTTCTTGTTCGGATTCAGCATGGTCACCATGACCATTGTTCTGTGGGAACACTTCAAGGGTACCAATTCATCCCGTATGGGGTGACAGTATTTCACTTCCGCCGCCATAGGATGGATGAAAACATTATTGACTACATGGGATGCCCATGGATGTGAATGCATATCTTGAAGAGAAAGGAAGGTTAATTGACGCCTGCCTGGATCGCTTGCTTCCTGACCGGGAAACCTTTCCCTCGTCTCTCCACCAGGCAATGCGATATTGCCTTTTTGCCGGCGGTAAGCGGATCAGGCCGGCCCTGGCATTTGCTGCTGCCGAGGCAGTGGGCGGCAACCCCGACCTCATCGTGGAAGAGGCGTGCGCGCTGGAACTGATTCACACCTTTACGCTTATTCACGACGATCTTCCTTCCATGGACAATGATGATTTCAGGCGGGGGCTTCCTTCAACGCACAAGGTATTTGGTGAAGCCATGGCAATCCTGGCCGGTGATGCGCTGCAGACAGAAGCCTTTAAAATCCTTGCCTGCGGTTACACCAGGGGTGCTCATAAGGCCGAACACATGGTTGCGATAATCAAAATTCTGGCGGAGGCGTCAGGTTCAAAGGGCATCGTCGGGGGACAGGTGGTAGATCTGGACTCAGAAGGCAAGATGATTGATGAAACCCAGCTGGAATACATTCACAGTCATAAAACCGGCAGCCTGATAGCGGCCTCGGTGATCATGGGAGGGATACTCGGCGGGGCATCGCCGGAACAAATCAGCCATCTGAGACGGTACGGTGAATGCATCGGGCACGCTTTTCAGATCGTGGATGATATTCTGGATGTCGAAGGATCACAGGAAAAGCTGGGGAAAAGCACCGGCAGCGACGAGAAGAAAAGAAAGGCAACCTACCCGAGCATCATCGGAATGGATGGGGCCAAGAAGAAGGGGATGGAGTACTATCAGCGCGCGCTTGATGCCCTGCAATCATTTGACGACCGGGCTGATCATCTCAGGGAGATTGCTCTCTACATAACCCAGCGCCAAAAATAACCTGTAATCCATATGTTTCTGGCAGGAGCGGCTTTAGCCGCGAAGATATGAGCCTGAGGAAATTGCTGCTTCAGGCATGACCATTATATTTCAGGCTTCGTCTTCTCATCCAGCAAATCGGAAATGCATCCCTCCAGGGTCGGATGCCGGAATTGAAATCCTCCAGCGATAAGCTTGTGGGGCAGCACTCTCTGGCCCTTAAGAAAAACATCTGCAAATTCACCGAGAAAGGCCCGCATCAAAAATCCGGGTATGACCGGAAACAACATTCTTCTTCGCAATGTCCGCCTGAGAAGGTGCGTCAATTCCCGATTGGTAACGGGGTTGGGAGCGGTAAGATTGACCGCTCCTTCAATAGTGCTCTGTTCGAGAAGAAATAAGATGGCTTTGGCACAATCCAGGGAATGGATCCAGGAAAACCACTGACTGCCGTCTCCCCATCTGCCGCCGAGGCCGTAACGGAAGAAAGGCAGCATGTTCTTAAACGCGCCACCATTTTTACCCATGACAATTCCAAACCGGCAGAGAACCACTCGCACGCCACGTTCCCGCGCCTGTAATGCCTCTCCTTCCCAATCGACGGCAACCCGTGCAAGAAAGCTACTGCCCGGCCCGCTCTCTTCAGTGAGCAGTTCATTCACTGGATATCCGTAGTAACCTACTCCCGAGGCGCAGAAAAAATGTCTGTCATTCCCGGGACATGATTTGAATGCTTCAACGATGTTTCTGGTTATATAAATCCTGCTGGTATATATTTCATCTTTCACCGCTTTATTCCATCGGCGGAATATAGTGCTCCCGGCAAGGTTAATGATAACCTGGTGTTTTTCAATCAGCCCGGGCCACAAGAGAGGATGAAAGGCATCACCTTCAACATTTGCAATGGAACTGCTGATAGCCTTATGTTCCCTCCCCGGCGGCAGAAGCATGCTGACCTGATGCCCGGCTTGAATTAAGCTGGGGAGGAGCATGCTTCCGATGAATCCGGTTCCTCCGGCAACAAGAATTTTCATGATTTATCCCCTATCAGGTTGTTGAAAAAGCAGTTTTTCTCAGGCTGTTCAAGGGCTCAAGGGGGGAGGGGCTTTTTAGCCACAACAAAACTATTCGGAACCTGTAGAACGGCAGCATCTCTTTAACTTTATCTGACAGACCCGCATGGCACCAGCCGTATCGAAGCCTCTGCAAAGCTGCCTGTCTGCGGTTTAAGTCGTAAGGCACCGGGTCGTGCCGTAAGCCTAAAGAAAAATTGTTGTGGCGTCAAAAGCCCCTCTCCCTTGAGCCACAAATCAGATGGGTGTTTTTCAACAACCTGCTGGTAATGAGGCTTGCTTGATCTTAACACATACAGTCCCGGGTGTTCAAATATCTTTCTACCGGCCTTGACATCCGGCACGTAATATTTTACTTGTTTACAGGTTATCAATTTTTTGAAAGGAGGATGCAGGGGTGAAATCACATCGGACACTTATTATAGTCGTGTTGACCATTCTTGTATGCTGCGGTCATGGCTTCGCGGCTGAGCAGGGGAAAGTGAAGGCTGTTTCCAATGATTCATCCGTTAAACCGACAGACTCACCTCAACAGGAGCGTCTGAAAAAGGCAACCTTTGCCGGTGGATGCTTCTGGTGCGTCGAAACAGCGTTTGATGAACTGCGCGGCGTTGCAGAGGCCATTTCCGGTTACACCGGAGGTTTGGAAGAGAACCCGTCCTACGAGGAGGTGTCGGCGGGTGAAACCGGACATCTTGAAGCGGTACAGGTTATTTTCGACCCGTCGGTGATAACCTACCCGGAACTGCTTGATGTTTTTTGGATGCAGATTGATCCTACCGACGCCGGTGGCCAGTTTGTCGACAGGGGCCGGCAATACAAAACGGCGATTTTTTATCATACCGATGAGCAGAAAATAATGGCCGAAACATCAAAGGCACGGCTCGCTGCTTCGGGAAGTTACGACAAGCCACTGGTGACGCCAATTATTAAAGCGACACCATTCTACCGTGCCGAGGAGTACCATCAGGACTATTATAAAAAAAATACCCTTCACTATAAACAGTACCGCTCAAACTCCGGACGTGATGAATACATTGAAAAAAAATGGGGTAAAGCTATGAGAAACAAGCAGTCAAAGGAAGGTTCAGACAGGTACGTTAAACCGCCGGATGCGGCAATCAGGGCCAAATTGAATTCCCTGCAATACCAGGTCACACAACAAAAGGGAACCGAGCCCGCATTTGAAAACGAATACTGGGATAATAAAATGGAAGGGATCTATGTTGATATTGTTTCAGGAGAGCCGCTGTTCAGCTCACGTGACAAGTTTGATTCGGGAACGGGATGGCCGAGCTTTACCAGGCCCCTTGAGCCGGGGAAAGTCACCGAGCATGAGGACAGCAGTTTGTTCATGAAGCGCACGGAAGTAAGAAGCGCGCACGGCGACTCCCATCTCGGGCATGTGTTTCCCGACGGACCAGCGCCCACGGGGCTGCGCTACTGTATGAACTCGGCAGCGCTGCGCTTCATTCCCAAGGAGGATCTGGTAAAAGAGGGATACGGGGAATATCTGAAATTATTTGAGCCAAAGTCACAGTAACTGACCTGGCAGCTATGCTGCAGGGCATCATATTTTACATCACATGGCGTGTAGGGGCGTATTGCAATACGCCCCTCTGGCGTTTGGCTATCCTGAGGCGTAACAAACGGCTGATGCCGCGCAATTTTCCAAATGAGGCAGCTTCATGGACGGGGTGGTGGTGTTCATGAAGCTGTTTTTATTTCTCTTGCCCAGCGCTTCTCCCCAGATTTCCGAACGTAACTCGCGCAAAGCCTGTGCCGTGGAGGTGCGCGATTGTCCTTCGAGTCGTTGACGGTGCCACGCTGGAGGCGGGAGTGTGCGCCTTCGTCCGCCGACTTTTTCAAGGGAGAGTAACAGCATGGCGTACACTGCGGCCAAAAACGGCGTGAGGGTTTCGATGCTTCTGCTGGTGCGTACCTGCGCTTCGCCGAGGCCGAGCAAGGTCTTTTCGTCGCGGAAGTTGACCTCTATTTCCCATCGCCAGATGTAGGCCTGAAGGATTGTTTCAAGCGATAGCTCCAGGTTGGTGGTGATAAGATACGCCGGGGCACGGTAGTTCATGGGCGCGCGTTTTCTCAGCCGATAGCCGAGCGGACGGACGATGAGGAGACGGAGCGTACGTTCCCCACCGGCGTGCTTCCATCGGCACGGCGAGATATGCTTGACGTTGAAGATATGCTCTTTACCGGCGGCATGGGCGCGGACGTTGATCCAGGGTATGGTTTGGTTTTGGCGGAGTTCTTCCGGTGTGGGCAGGCGGTTACCGTATGCTCGTTTGCGTCCGCGTCCGCAGGTTTTCTGTTCTGGCGTGGGCAGTTGGTAGAGCCGGGCGTCCTTGCGGATTCGTCCGATCAGATCGATGCGTTCAGGCAGATGTTTGAAGACTTCGCGGCAGGTGAAGGTTCCGTCCGCAGTCATGATGACCTGGCGTTCACGCATCTCCTGGCGATCCAGCTCTTCACGCAAAACGCGCAGACGGTTCGCCCCTTCGGCGGAGATGCGTGCCTTAGAGGAGGCATGCTTCCATTCCTCCCATTGCTCGACAGAAGCGCGTTTGCCGGGTTTGCGCGGTGATGGGCAGTGTCGCAGATCAACGGGAATCATGCGCGCTGGCGACGGCCCCCCAGCACTTTCAGGTATTGCAAGGGAGAGTTGGAGGAAACGACTCGCCCAGATGAAATTGTTGGTAAAGGGCGGGCCCAGAGGATCGCGGCGCCAGGAGGTACCGGCAATCCGCCGTCCCTTCTTGCGAATGAGCGTGTCGTCAAGAGCCCCGACGAGGGGAGCCCCTTCAGGCAGGGTATCGATCACACCGGCAAGCACTGCAGAAAAAAGCGTCGGAACATCAATGCGTTCCTGCTCAAAGACGCGATAGTTTGCCGACCAATCATGGAACTGCTGACCTGACGTGGTGAGCATACCTGTCACCGTGTGACGTCCAAGACACAGAAGCCCCGAAAGCGCAAGTGTTTTGGCACGCTCAAAGGTTCGCTGCTGCCGAAACGCGGGACGCGTGCGCTCGAAGAGGCGCTCAAAAGTTTGTCTCAATCCAAGCCCGTGCCTTCCCGGAGAGTACGCTTCGGCGGTTTTTTTTTACGCGCTGATGCGACGGGAATCTGGCGACGCAAAACGAGCTGGTTCTTGTCCTCGACGATCCATTCCCAGATTTCGCCTTTGTCGAATTCCAAGGCCTGAGCGAGGGCAGCGGGGAAGTTGACGTACCATTGCTCAGATGTCTGACGCTTGATGAGTTGGATTTTAGTGGGATGTCCCATAGTCACCTCCGCATATCTAGTCATAATACTAGATACCAGAAGGCGAACACGTAGTCAATCAAAAATTATGAATAAAATGACTACAGAGAAAAATAAAAAGCCCTCCGATCTAGTCAGAGGGCCAAACGCGAGAGGGGCGTATTGCAATACGCCCCTCCTTTTTAGTACCGGCAACGCATCAAAAGGGAAGGAGATTAAAAATAAGGCGCGGGTGTGCAGATGGAACCGTTGAGGCTTTTAATTTGACATGACACGCCTGTTTTCATATAGTTACGGAACCTTACATCTATTGGCAACAACTCTTCAGCGATTATCATGGTACCTAAAAAAGGCATTATAGCGTTAATGGGGTCGGGAGAGATGACCTCCACCATGGTGGAGGTTCACAAGGAGCTCTTGAGCAGGTGCGGGAACGCCGCCCGTGCTGTTTTCATTGATACGCCGGCCGGTTTTCAGCTCAATGCGGATCAGCTGTCCGAAAAGGCGGTTGAGTATTTCCGGGCACGCGTCAAGTATCCCCTGTCTGCCGTCTCCTTCCGCTCGGCTGAGTTAATTTCGCCGTATGACGCCGAGAAGGCCTTTCATTCATTGCGTGATGCTGAATATTTTCTTATCGGTCCCGGAAGCCCGACCTACGCAGTGCGGCAATGGCAGAAGACCCCGATTCCCGATATCATAACCTCACGGATTGAAAGCGGAGGATGCCTGGTAGCGGCCAGTGCAGCCGCGCTCACGGTCGGGAGTTTTACCCTGCCGGTGTATGAGATATACAAGGTGGGAGAGCCGCTCCACTGGATCGAAGGGACGGACATCCTTGGGAAATTTGGCATGCATCTCGCCGTGGTCCCGCACTGGAATAATGCCGAGGGCGGTAACCACGACACCCGCTTCTGCTACATGGGGGAACCCCGGTTCCGAGCCCTCGAGGCACAGCTTCCCGCCGATACGGGGGTTATCGGATTGGATGAACACACGGCATGCCTGATTGATCTCCACAATGAATCATTTTCCATACGGGGTCTCGGCCGCGTCACCATGCGATGTGCCGGTACGGAACGATATTTTGAAAGGGGACAGCTTTACCCTCTCAGCCTCTTGCGCGGTGATGCGATGGATGAATCGGCACGGCTGGTGTGCGCGGATGCGGCCGTACCCGACAACAGCATTGAGGCATCTGATGATGTTTTCTGGAATAAGGTCAATCAGCTTCAGGCTGCATACCATGAAGGATTTGAGAACAGCCTGCCGGAAAAGGCAGTCAATGCCCTGCTGGAACTTGACGGTATCATCTGGAAGGCGCAGGCAGAATTAGAAACCCAGGAGTTTATTTCACAGGCGCGGGAGATTTTGCGTGATATGATAGTTTTCCTGGGGGCAGGTTTTAACAGTGCTTCGCAGCACATTCCCCAGCAGCTTGCCTCGCTGATGGAGGGTATGCTTGCCCTCAGAAATAGACTCAGGCAGCGCAATCAGTGGGAAGATGCGGACGCAATTCGCGATTGCCTTTTAAATGCCGGGATTATCATTGAAGACGGCAGGGATGGTTCACAATGGCATTACAAACCATGATACACAGCTTAATACTCTTTGGCGTCAACCGCGGAATCATTTCCGCCTGATTGTACAACGCCCTTCTTTAATCTGCTTGACAAACGAGGCAAAATATAACAATTTGTAACCGCTTGTAACCCCAGAGGACTCATGAAAAAATCGACTATCTGCGTGCTGGCGGTGCTCATGGCCTGCATGGTCATGCTTTTGTCCGGTTGCTTCAGCAAGGAAAAGCCGGCGGGGAGGCTCTATTTTGAGCCGCCGGCGAGGCTGATCGAAGATTACACGGGAATGGTTGAGGTAATGGAACTGAACTGGGCGTGGTTGCAGCCGGGCTTCAAACTAGGCAACTATCAGAGCCTTTCGCTGGCGCCTGTGAGCAACCTCACCGAGGTGCAGGACAGCACCGTTGCAAAGCGGGTTGATGAGGAGCTGACTGCCTGGTTTACGCAGAACGGATTTTCCCTGTCCCAGGGCGGTCAGCTCTCGTGCGAGGGGGCAATCGTCGCATTAAAGCTGGATAGAACTCTTTTTGAAAAAAAATACATCTTTCGTGAAAAAGCAGCAGATCTTTTCCTGGAGATGGAATTTGTTATCAAGGAAATGCCCGCCCAAAACACTCTCTGTAAAATCAGACATGGTGTCATCGCATCTCAAAGCGACCAGCTTGCCGGCCAGCTCATATCGGGATTATTGAGCTATCTGGACGCACACAAGTAATCATCCTTTCATTCCTGATTCATGATCTGGAGAATTTTATATTACATTACCCGATTTACTCTTTACTGCATGGCGGTACCGCTCTTTCGTTTCACCGCCCACGGAATGAGGCATATACCGGAAAGGGGCCGCATTATCCTGGCTTCGAACCATGCAAGCAATCTTGACCCGCTTTTCGTCGGTGTGGCCGCACCGAGGCGCATCAATTACCTGGCCAAGAAGGAACTCTTCTCCAACCGGCTCTTCGGTTTCATACTGCGCAAGATATGCAGCGCCCTCCCCGTTGACCGGGATCAGATGGACCGGACCACACTGAGAGAGATTTTTCGTCTGCTTGAACATGAAGAGATGATGCTGGTTTTCCCTGAAGGCACACGCACGCATGACGGGAGGCTGGGAGAAGCAAAGCTTGGAGTCGGTTTGATTGCCCATCATGCCAGGGCGACGGTCATTCCCGCCTACGTTCGAGGTTCTTACGAAATTCTGCCGCGTCACGCAAAGCGCATTCATTTGAACCGCTGCGCGGTTTCATTCGGACCGCCGGTGGAACTGGATGGATTGTACCGGCAGGGCAAATCAAAGGAAGTATACAAGCTCATCGGCGACAGGATCATGGAAAGCATTCGAAGGCTGGAGGAGAGTTCACGGCAGGCTGTTTAAAAAAGGCATGGGGCGGCTTCGTGTCCCCGTTGGATGGTCACATCATTTTCATGGGATGCTCAACCAGTTCATGGCCTATGCAATCAAGATATGCGGCATAACCAGTCCCGACGATGCCTCCATGCTATCCGGTACGGGAATTGATTATCTCGGTGTCCTGGTCAATGTCACCCCGTCTCCGCGCTCGGTACCTGTCGAAACGGCAGCCGGGATTATCGATGCATCGAAAGTGCCGGTTATTGTGCTTACCTACGACCACAGCCCTGCCGAGGTGCAGGATGTGGTGGAGGCATTGCATCCTGCCGGGGTTCAGCTGGCAGGCAGTGAAAGCCAACGGTACATTGCATCGCTACGGGATACCATAGACGTTGAAATCTGGAAGTCGGTTCACCTGCCGGCCCGGGAAACGGGAAATGATGTATCAGGGCCGCTGGCGGCACAGATTAACCGTTTTGCCCGGATCGGGGTTAACCGGGTTGTGCTTGACACCGCCCTGAGTAGAAACACGGTCGTGCTCAAAGGTGGCACCGGGCAGCCATGCGATTGGTCGATTGCAGCTCGAGTCAGGAAACAGGTTGACATGTTTCTTTTTCTGGCCGGAGGCATTCATCCGGGCAATGTCAGGGAAGCGCTGCTGCAGGTTGGGCCCGATGGGGTTGACATGAGCAGCGGTGTTGAGCGTGCGATCGGCAGGAAGGATCCGGCACTGGTGAAAAGCCTCGTTTTTGAGGTACGCATAGGAGCTCACCATAAGACATGACATACATCAGGAGCATTTATTGTGATCGGTTCGCTGGTTAAAAAAATAGTGGGAAGCAAAAACGAGCGCGTGCTTCGCGGATTTGGGCCGACGGTCGGGAGCATTAACCAGCTGGAGCCGGGGGTGCGGGACTTATCGGATGAGGAACTGCGGGGAAGGACCGCTCTCTTCAGGGAGCGTCTGAGCGGGGGCGAAACGCTGGACGATCTTCTGCCCGAGGCCTTTGCCGTGGTCCGGGAGGTCTCCCGGAGAACGCTGAACATGCGTCACTTTGACTGTCAGCTCATAGGGGGCATGGTATTGCACCGCGGCATGATAGCCGAAATGGCCACCGGCGAGGGCAAAACGCTGGTTGCCACCCTGCCGGCCTATCTCAACGCCCTGACCGGTAAAGGCGTTCACATTGTGACGGTTAACGATTACCTGGCGAAACGCGACCGGGAATGGATGGGAACCATTTTCGAATTTCTCGGCCTTACGGTTGACGTCATTTACCACGACATTGATCCCATGGCCCGCAAAAAGGCCTATGAGGCTGACATCACCTATGGTACCAACACCGAATTCGGTTTTGATTATCTCCGGGACAACATGGCCAACCGGATGGAATACCAGGTACAGCGGGTGCATAACTATGCCATCGTGGACGAGGTGGACAGCATTCTCATCGATGAGGCGAGAACACCGCTCATCATTTCAGGACCGGTGGAGCATTCCACTCATCAGTTCAAGGAACTCCGCTCACCGGTTGACCGCTTGGTGAAGGCGCAGACAAACCTGGTGAACAATTTACTTTCCCAGGCTGAGCGCCTTTTTGAAGAGGAAAAGGACTACGAGGGTGCCTACAAGCTGCTTCAGGCAAAGCGGGGATCGCCGAAGAACAAGCGGTTTCTCAAAATAGCCAAGGAGGGAAAATACAAAAAGCTGATGGAGCGGGTGGAGCTCGATTATATGCGGGATAAGCGCATGGGAGAGCTGGACGAAGATCTCTACTTCAGCATCGATGAAAAGTCGCATGTGGTGGATTTAACCGACAAGGGAAGAGAAGCGCTGGCTCCCAACGATCCCGAACCTTTTTGTGCTGCCGGACCTGAGCGTTATAGACGAGGACCCATCTCTTCCGGAAGAGGAGCGCCTGAGCAGGCGGAGGGTGATTGAAAAGGAGTTTTACGAAAAAGGGGAAAAAATTCAGAACATCACCCAGCTGCTCAAGGCCTATTCACTTTTCGAGAAAGACGTGGACTATGTGGTCAGCGACGGGCAGGTGCTGATTGTTGATGAATTTACCGGCAGGCTGCTTCCGGGGCGCCGCTACAGTGACGGACTCCACCAGGCGCTGGAGGCCAAGGAGGACGTTACCATTGAAGGCGAGACCCAGACCCTGGCCACGATCACCATTCAGAATTACTTCCGCCTGTATCAGAAGCTGGCGGGCATGACCGGTACCGCTGAAACGGAAGCGCCCGAATTTTTCAAGATATACAAGCTGGACGTGGTTGTCATTCCTACCAATGAGCCGGTTCGCAGAATCAATTATCCCGATGTCATCTACCGTACCAAGCGCGAAAAGTACCGGGCGATTATTGATGAAATAAAGGCCATGCATGAAAAGGGAAGGCCGGTCCTGGTGGGCACGGTGTCGGTTGAGGTCTCTGAATTGCTCAGCAGGATGCTTCCCAAGACCATTAAGCAATCCGTTCTCAATGCCAAGCGGCACAAGGAGGAGGCGGATATCGTCGCCAATGCAGGACTTGCCGGCGCGGTTACCATTGCCACCAACATGGCCGGCCGGGGTACGGACATCAAGCTCGGTCCCGGTGTTGTCAAGTGCGGGACCCAGTGCTGCCTCACCTGTGAGATTGAAAAAGAGCGGGGATGTCAGGCCTGTCCCGATCAGGAAAAGCGGGGCACAAAGATGATTGCCTGCAAGGACGACATGCCCTGCGGCCTGCACATCATCGGAACCGAGCGGCATGAATCCCGGAGAATTGACCGGCAGCTGCGCGGCCGGTGCGCACGCCAGGGTGACCCAGGATCGTCACGCTTTTTCCTCTCCCTGGAAGATGACCTGCTGCGGATATTCGGCTCTGAAAGGATATCCTCCATCATGGAGCGCATGGAGATGGAGGAGGGTGAGCGGATTGAACACCGGCTCATTACCTCGGCAATCGAACGGGCGCAGGCGCGGGTTGAAGCCCACAACTTCGACATACGCAAGCACCTGCTGGAATATGATGATGTCATGAACAAGCAGCGGGAGGTTATCTACCAGCAGCGCAGCAAGGTACTCGCCCAGGAAAATCTCAGGGACGAGATTGATGCCACCGTCGGGGAACTGGCCGCATCCATTGCCGAACAATACGCCGAGGAAAAAATTCACCCTGAGGACTGGAACTTTAAGGGCCTGAAAGAGTCGGTGTTCAAGCAGTTCTCGTTTGCCCTGCACCTGCCTCCGCCGGACAGGATCAAGGATCTGCGAAAGGAAAGCATCACCGATCTCATCGTGCAGCAGGCCGGTGATGTCTACCGGCGCAAGGAAGCGGATATCGGCGAAGGGCCGCTGCGGGCGGTGGAAAAGATGGTTTTTTTGCAGGTGATTGACACCCTGTGGAAGGAACACCTGCTGATGATGGATCACCTGAAAGAGGGCATAGGATTGAGAGGCTACGGCCAGCGCGATCCTCTCAGGGAATATCAGAAGGAAGGCTATGACCTCTTTTTGGATTTGCTGGAACGTATCGATGCGGAGACCATGGAAAAGCTTTTCATGCTGCAGCTGGCCAAAGAGCCGCTCCGCATGAAGCCCGAGCCCTCCCCGGTGCAGCACTTTGTCCTGAGCCGGGGAGGCGACCAGGCGCCGGAAGCAAAAACCGTCAAGCGCGAGGGCAGGAAAGTCGGCAGGAACGATCCCTGCCCCTGCGGCAGCGGCAAGAAATATAAAAAGTGCTGCGGAAGTTAGTGTAGTGCGTCATTGATTCCTTTATTTATATGTGGCTCAAGGGGGAGGGGGCTTTTTAGCCACAACAAAAAAACATGCTGAACCTGTAGAACGGCAGCGTCTCTCTAACTTTGTCCGACAGACCCGCATGGCACCAGCCGGTATCGGAGCCTCTGTAAAGCTGCCTGTCTGCAGTTTAAGTCGTAAGGCACCGGGTCGTGCCGTAAGCCTCAAGACACATTGTTGTGGCGTCAAAAGCCCCCTCCCCATGAGCCACTGAACCTCTTTTACAGCATGGTATTCGCAACGCACAGGAGCCTTTCATAAATAAAGAAGGGTTGGACACACTACACTAGGATACTCATGAAGCTTATTGTCAGTAACTGGAGCTGAGGTTCCTTATGAATTACCGAGTGCCCGGTTTTCTCGCCGGCGGCATCAGCGCGGGAATTAAATCATCTCATGAGCCCGACCTGGGTCTCATCGTTTCTCAGGTGCCGGCCGCGGCGGCAGCCGTGTTCACCACAAATAAAATAAAGGCGGCGCCTGTCATTGAGTCGCGCGAAAGGTTGACAAAGTCCGGCAACTTCGTCCGGGCGGTTCTTGTGAACAGCGGCAATGCCAATGCCTGCACCGGATCTGCCGGGATTGATCACGTGCGTTCTGTATGCCATGACCTTGCCGGGGTGCTGAACATACCCGACAGCCAGGTCCTCATGTCCTCCACCGGCATTATAGGGGTTCCGCTTCCGATACAGCTGATAAGCGGCAGCCTCTCCCGCCTGGTCGGTGCACTTTCTCCTGACGGCATTGATGCATTTGCTCACGCCATCATGACCACCGACACCATCCCCAAAGTGGTCATGAGAACATTCGGGCTGTCCGGCAAGCACATCAGCCTGTGCGGAATCGCCAAAGGTGCCGGAATGATTATGCCCCGGATGGCAACCATGCTTTCTTACATAGTAACTGATCTCGCAATCGCGCCTGACCTGCTTCAAGCCATTTTTTGCGCTGCCGTGAACGACTCGTTTAATTCCATTACCATCGACGGTGACACCAGCACCAACGATACCGCCCTTATGCTGGCAAACGGGCAGGCGGGCAATGCGCTGCTCACGGGTGATGCACCTGGAACCGATGCGTTCAGAACTGAATTGCGCGGGCTCCTCAGGGATCTGGCCAGGCTCATTTTAAAAGATGCCGAGGGTGCCACCAAGATGGTAACCATCAAGGTCGTCCGGGCAAAAACCGTTGCCGAGGCAAAAGATATTGCCTATCAGGTGGCCAACTCCCCCCTGGTAAAGACGGCATTTTTCGGTGAAGACCTTAACTGGGGCCGGATCATGGCTGCCATCGGGAAAACTGCTTATGATATTAATCCCAATTCGATTGATATCCTTATTAATTCCGTAAAGGTGGTGGAGAACAGTACCGCGACCGGTCTCACGTCAACGGCAGCTGACCTGTTAAAGGGGAATGAATTTACCGTGACTATTGATCTCCATCGCGGTTCTGCTTCCGCCGAAGTGGGCACAACGGATTTAAGCATTGAATATGTAAAGATAAATTCAGCATACCCCACATGACCTGCAGGGCAGCGCCCGGATGCTTATTTTTCTCTTGCAAAATAATAGCCGGTATGCTAACAAGGAAAACCATTTGTTTAGCAATAACATGCTTTCAACCGGTATGAACATTAAAAACCATTAAAAAGCGAGGTGCACTTGGCAATACTCAGTATGAAGCAGTTGTTAGAAGCTGGAGTCCACTTTGGGCACCAGACCAAGCGGTGGAACCCAAAAATGAAACCCTACATTTTTGGCGCGAGGAACGGCATTTACATAATCGATTTACAAAAGACGGTTGTCCTCTTTGAGCGGATTTATAATATGATCGTGGATATTGTTTCAAAGGGGGAAAAAGTCCTTTTTGTGGGCACCAAGAAACAGGCCCAGGATTCGATTGTTGAGGAATCAAATCGCTGCGGCATGTTCTATGTGAGTAATCGCTGGCTGGGAGGAACCCTGACCAATTTTAGGACCATAAAGAATAATATTGAAAAGCTGAAATCGCTTGAAACCATGAAAATTGACGGCAGCATCGAACAGATGTCAAAGAAAGAAACCCTGGAGGTGGACCGGGAAATTGAAAAGCTTGAATATAACCTGGGCGGCATCAAGGAAATGCAGAAGCTCCCGGGACTCATATATATCATCGACCCGAAAAAGGAACACATTGCGGCCGCGGAGGCAAAAAAGCTGAACATTCCCTCCGTGGGTCTTTTAGACACCAACTGTGACCCTGACGATGTGGATTACACCATACCGGGAAATGATGATGCCATAAAGGCAATCAGGCTTTTTAACTCAAAAATAGCTGATGCCTGCATTGAAGGGAAGCGGCGGTTTGAAGAACGGTTACAGGCAGGCCGAAGGCATGAGGCTGATGATAAGGAAGAGGGTGAGGATAACCAGGGAGCCTAGTCGCTCCGACGCTTGGTGAGGATACCAAATTATGGAAATTAGCGCAACACTTGTTAAACAGCTGCGTGAGCAGACCGGCGCGCCCATGATGGACTGCAAAAAGGCGCTGCTTGAAAGCACGGGTGATTTTGAAAAAGCCATAACCTATCTCAGGCAGAAAAGCCTGGCGACGGTTACCAAGAAGGCCAGCCGCACCACCTCTGACGGGCTTATAGCCTCGTACATCCACCCCGGCAGCAAGATCGGTGTCATGGTCGAACTGAACTGCGAGACGGATTTTGTGGCGCGCAGCGGTGATTTCACCGAATTTACCAAAAACGTGGCCATGCATATAGCGGCGCTCAACCCGCTTTACATACGGCGTGAAGACGTGAGCGAACCGGTGGTTGAAAGTGAAAAGTCTATTTACCGCGAGCAGGCGAAAGATTCGGGCAAGCCCGAGAAATTCTGGGACAAAATCATCAGCGGCAGACTGGAAAAGTTTTATTCCGAGGTATGCCTGCTGGAGCAAACCTACATCAAGGATGACAGCCGCTCCATTCAGGACGTTCTTAATGAGCTGATCGCCAAGCTGGGTGAAAACATATCCATCAGCCGCTTTGTGCGCTACCAGCTCGGTGAAACAGTACCCCGGTAACCCATCAGGCGGAAGAACGATTTGAATCCCAGGTACCATAGAATTCTTCTCAAGCTGAGCGGCCAGGTGCTGGCCGGCGAATCAGGTTCCGGGATCAATGTCGACGTTATCAACAGGATTGCGGGGGAAATAAAGGAAGTTTCCGACCTGGGCACCGAGGTGGGAATTGTCATCGGCGGCGGCAATATTTACCGGGGGATATCGGCCCAGGGCCAGGAAATAGACCGCGTGTCGGCTGACTATATGGGCATGCTGGCCACCATCATTAACAGCATCGCCCTTCAGAATGCCATAGAGCGCCAGGGGGTTCCCAGCCGGGTGCTGACGGCAATTAACATGCCGCAGGTCGCGGAGCCTTATATACGCAGGAGGGCAACGAGGCATCTTGAGAAAATGCGGGTGGTCATATTTGCTGCGGGCACGGGCAATCCCTATTTTTCCACCGATACCGCGGCCGCTCTCAGGGCTATAGAAATTAATGCCGAGATCATTCTCAAGGCCACCAAGGTAGACGGCATCTATGACAGGGATCCGGTTTCGGACAGCACGGCGCAACGATATAGCGACATCAGCTACCTGGAGGTGCTCAACAAGGGTTTGAAGGTAATGGACGCCACCGCCGTCTCGCTGTGCATGGACAACAAGCTGCCCATGATCATTTTTGACCTTACCCAGCCGGGGAACATCCGAAAAGTTGTGCTGGGAGAATCAATCGGAACAACCATAAAGGGCTGATGAGATGAGCGAAAATCTTGTTCAGGAAACGAAGGAACACATGGAGAAAACCATACAGGTCCTGCACAAGGATTTAAGCAGGGTACGCACCGGGCGGGCATCGCTGAGCCTGCTTGACGGGATAAAGGTAGATTATTACGGCACGCTCACGCCGATCAATCAGGTGGCGACGCTCTCCATTCCTGAAAGCAGGCTGATCTCCATACAGCCCTGGGACACCACCGTCATCCCCGAAATCGAGAAAGCCATCCTTAAATCAGAGCTGGGTCTCAATCCGATGAATGACGGCAAGATAATTCGCATAACCATTCCCAACCTTTCCGAAGAACGCAGAAAGGAGCTGGTAAAAGTGGTAAAAAAAATTGTCGAAGACGCCAAGGTCACCTTGCGCAACCACCGCAGGTCCTCCAATGAGGGGCTGAAGGAGCTGAAAAAGGAGAAAGGCCTGTCGGAGGATGATTATTTCAAAAGGCATGATGAAATCCAGAAAATTACAGACGGGTATATTGCCCTGTGCGATAAGATATCAGGAGAAAAAGAGAAGGAAATCCTCGAATTTTGACGGTATGCAATAATCCAACCCCATTTCCCAGCGCAAAGGAGGTGATTTTGTGGCTTTTAAAATAACCGATGAATGCGTCGCATGTGGAACCTGTGCCGAAGAGTGCCCTTCAGATGCCATCCATGAAGGTGATGACATTTATGAAATCAACCAGGATGAGTGCACTGAATGCGGTACCTGTAAAGACGTATGTCCCACAGAGGCAATTATTGAGGAATGAGGTTATGGTGCCGAGGCCAGCCTCGGCACTTCCTTTTCCCATCGAACATCTTCCTGCTCTTCATGCCAGTGACGGGATAGATCGGGTATGCACTACGTGTATCCGCCCATTGACGCCATGAGCGTCAGCCGCACGGCTGGCGCTCGATATTAATACATCTTGCCCTGTTTCCTTCTCTGTGCACAGTTATGATTGCTACCGCTGCCAAAAGCAGCCCTGACCAATGACGCAGGCTGAAACTATGGACACAAGCAATGTGCCGAAGCACATAGCCATCATCATGGACGGTAACGGCCGGTGGGCTGAAAAACGGTCGCTCAACCGCATTGCCGGTCATCGCATGGGAATCAAGCGGGCAAAAGAGATCATCCGCGCCTGCAGGGAACTGGGCATTGAGGTGCTTACCCTCTACGCCTTTTCCACCGAAAACTGGAACAGGCCGCGGCGCGAAATAAGCACCCTCATGTCCCTTCTCAAACGCTTTCTTTCCGCTGAAGGCAAAACGCTGGTCAAAAACAACATCCGCCTTAATGCCATTGGCTCACTGGAAGATCTTCCCGGGGACGTGCGCGACGTTCTGAACCAAGTCATGCAGCAGTCGCGCCACAACACCGGCATGGTGCTCAATGCCGCGCTCAGCTATAGCGGAAGAAACGAGATCCTACAGGCGGTTAAGAATATCTGCCGGGGGGTTTCGGCGGGAAGGGTTGATCCCTCGCTGATTGACGAAAGATTGTTTTCCGATCATCTCTACACCGCCGGACTGCCCGATCCCGATCTGCTCATCAGAACCAGCGGCGAATACCGGATCAGCAATTTTCTTCTCTGGCAGACCGCGTATACCGAGCTGTACATCACCAGCACCCTCTGGCCGGACTTTACAAAAATGGACTTGCAGCGCGCCATTGCCGATTACGGTAAACGGGAGAGAAGGTTTGGCCTTACGAGACAGCAAATCCAAAAACAGACAGGCTGAAACACAGCAAAGCATGCGGCAGTCGACAGCAGCAGCCTCCTTCCGGCGAGCGGCAAACCGGTGCAATCCACAGTAATTGGCATCCGACTCATACCGTGCTGAGCAAAAGGATCATAACCGCGCTTATTGGCATCCCTCTCCTCGTTGTCACAATTCAGTGGGGCGGAGAGACCCTCTTTTTATGCATTGTCCTGATAACCGCCGCAGCCGCCCTGATGGAACTTCTCAGCATGACATCCACCCGGCCGTCTCTTTTTAAGTGGATTTCCCTAGCCTCCGGGCTATTTATTATCATGCTGATCGGGTATTACCGGCACTTACTCACCTTTGGAAGCTCGCAGTATCAGGGCGGCCTTTTCAGCCTGCTGCTGACCATGCCGACGCTGACTGTCTTTACCTTGCTGCTCTTCCTGTATGCTGCATATCCCCGGAACACTATCCTGATCAGGCAACCGTTGGTTACCTTTCTGGGGATGCTTTACATTTCGCTCTTTTTATCGTATCTTATACTTCTGTATGGCGGACTCAATGGAAAGAAATGGATCTTCTTTCTGCTGATAGTTTTGTGGTGCACTGATATCGGCGCCTATGCCATCGGGCGCATGTGGGGCAGACACAGGCTTTCGCCTCTGGTCAGTCCTCACAAAACAGTTGAGGGCGCTGTCGGCGGGCTGGTTTTCAGTCTTGTGGCGGCAGTCATATCCAAAAAGCTGTTTTTAGGGGACCTCGGGTTCGCCCAGGCGGCGGCATTATCCCTCGTCATTGCCGTGCCGGGACAGGCCGGCGACTTGTGCGAATCAGCGCTTAAACGGTACTTCGGGGTGAAAGATTCCGGCACCATGCTGCCCGGGCACGGCGGAATGCTTGACCGCATTGACAGCCTTCTTTTTGCGGCGCCCCTGACCTATTATTGTAAAATGCTGATCGCATAAATCCTGGGCCGCACCATGTGCTGAGCGTTCCAACCCTTCCGGGGCATTGGCGGATGAAACATATATCGCTGCTCGGTTCGACAGGTTCAATCGGCGTCAATACCCTTGATGTGATACGCCGCTTTCCGGACCGCTTTTCCGTCTGCGCCCTTGCCGCAGGCACAAACCTTGATCTTCTCAGGAAACAGATCCTGGAGTTTAAACCCCGCCAGGTTTCAGTGCTCAATGAAGCCCTGGCGCGGGACTTAAGAAAAATGCTCCCCGGAAAGAGAAAGCCGGATATAATCCATGGCCGGGAGGGACCTGTGACCATCGCCACCGCCGGGGACGCGGACATGGTTGTGTCCGCGATTGTCGGGGCGGCCGGCTTAGTCCCGACCTTCAAGGCCATTACCAGCGGCAAGCAGGTGGCGCTGGCGAATAAGGAGACCCTGGTAATGGCGGGAAAGCTGATCATGCGGGAAGCGAGGAAGCATAAGGTTACCATAATTCCCGTTGACAGCGAGCACAGTGCTCTTTTTCAGCTTTTGCGGGGCCGGAGCGGCAAGCAAACCAGGGCAGTCATTCTCACGGCATCCGGCGGGCCATTCCTGAAGTTCACCGTGATGCAGCTTGCCCGGGTTCGGCCCGAACATGCGCTCAGGCATCCCAACTGGAAAATGGGGAAGAAAGTAACCGTTGATTCGGCGACGATGATGAACAAGGGACTGGAAGTGATTGAGGCCAAATGGCTTTTTAATATGCCCCTCGATAAAATACGGGTTTATGTTCATCCCCAGAGCATTGTTCACGCCATGGTGGAGCTGCGCGACGGAAATATGCTTGCCCATTTATCAAATCCTGACATGAGAGGTCCGATCGGTCATGCACTCTTTTATCCAGACAGCATGTCTGATCATCTGCCGTCAGTCAACCTCGCCCGGATCGGGACCCTGCAGTTTTGTGACCCCGATGTAAAAAAATTTCGCTGTCTGCGGCTTGCCTATCTCGCGCTTGAGGCGGGAGAAACCATGCCCGCGGTTTTAAATGCTGCCAATGAGGTGGCGGTCAATGCCTTCCTGAGCCGCCGAATACGCTTTACCGACATACCCGCCGTCAACGAGAAAACCATGGACCGCTTTAAACCCGCCGCGATACATTCCATTGATGATGTATTGATGGCGGATGCCTGGGCGCGGCAAATGGCGGGAGAGTTGATTTTGCGCCTCAACTGACGGGGCAGCCTTGCCCACGTGCCGCCGCTGAACCAAAACCAGAGATGAGGATGTGATGATAACCCTAGTGTCGTTCATTATCGTAATCGGGATACTTATTTTTGTGCACGAATTCGGCCATTTTATCGTGGCGAAAAAAACCGGAGTTACGGTGGAGAAATTTTCGCTTGGCTTCGGGCCGAAGCTCATCGGCTTTGAGCGGGGAGGCACGCAGTACATGTTATCCGCCGTACCGCTAGGCGGGTATGTAAAAATGAAGGGCGAAAACCCGGATGAAGGCCTGACCAACGATCCCGGTGAATTCGGTTCGCGCAGCGTCGGCGTGCGGGCAGCAATTGTTGCGGCCGGCCCCTTCATGAACTTTATGCTTTCTTTTCTGATCATGCCTTTTGTGTTTCTGATCGGCATTCAGGTCCCCACCTATTTGGGTGAAAAGCCGGTAGTGCAGTGGGTTGTGGAGAATTCACCCTCCGGGCAGGCCGGTTTGCAAAAAGGTGATGTGATTCTTGCCGTTGATAACGAGAATGTCGATACCTGGAAGATGTTTAACGCGCTGACGCAGATAAATCCTGATAAATCATTTCGGATAAAATTCGTCAGAGACGGCCGCACCGCTGAGGCAACCATACAGCCGCCGTCTCAGACAGCGGCATCGGGCGGCCTGGGAGTTTTTCATCTCATTCCCCCCCGGGTGGCCGCCGTGGTACCGGATTCGCCGGCCAGCCGTTCCGGCTTGAAACCTGAAGACGTTGTCGAGGAGATTGCCGGGTCTCCGGTCAGCCATTGGATTGAGCTGTCCGATGCCATAAGGAACTTTACCGGGGACGAGTTGTCTCTCGTCATCAGGAGGAATGAGCAGCGGCTGGTTTTTTCGGTGCAGCCTGAGATGGTGGTGGATGAGGTTATCAAAAATTCTGCCGCCGAGGCTGCCCAGGTGCGGGTCGGCGACAGGATAACATCCATAAACGGGAAGGACCCTTCCCGGTATAAGGATGCGCTGCTGCGCGGGACCTTTCCCGCAGATGAGAAAAAGCTTGATCTGCACATTATCAGGGACGGGAGCCGCTCGATCATGAGCATGCCATTGCCGGCTTCAGGAGATAGCGGCCTGCGGGTATCCGGAAAAATCGGCATCGTGCCGGCCGAAAATTTGACCTTCCAGCGCTATGGTCCCCTCTCCGCCATAAAGGAAGGATTCAAGCAGGCATGGGAAATGACCACGCTTACCGTCTGGGCGCTCGGCAAACTCCTCTCACTTGACGTTTCCTTCAAGACACTGGGGGGGCCGATCATGATCGCCAAAATGACCGGGACCGCCGCGAAGTCGGGCCTGGCCTCACTGATTATTTTTACCGCGTTTTTGAGCATGAACTTAAGCATCTTAAACCTTTTGCCGGTTCCCATTCTGGATGGGGGTCATTTGCTCTTTTTCCTTATCGAGTTCATCATCAGGAGGCCGCTCGGGACCAAAAGCATGGAGATGGCACAGAAGGTGGGACTGGTGCTGCTTATACTGCTCCTCATCACGGTCACCTATAACGACATTCTCAGGGCACTGCCTCAAAAATATATAGACTTTTTGCCCTGGAAGTAACCGGCGGAGACTGAAGCGGCCGTATCACAACCGCACCACTTACACAGCGAGGCCTTGCACCCTGACGTGCCAGGCCTTTTACCTGACGGCACTGCGCGGGGCTCTTTGGTTATGCGAAGGAAATCACCGGCATGATGGTACTGGCGCTCGAAACCTCCACCCGCATGGGAAGCATTGCGCTTCTGTCAGAGGGCGGGCTCATAGCTGAATACCAGCTCGGGGTCATGCCGTCATATTCTGAAATGCTGCTGCCCGTCATTGACCGGGTTTTGCACGACTCGGGCATCACCATGAAAGCCATCGATATCTTTGCCGTTGCGCAGGGACCGGGCTCATTTACCGCTTTGCGAATGGGCATGAGCGTCATTTTGGGCTTGTCAATTGCCACACAAAAGAATATCATTCCGGTTCCATCACTCGACGGGCTCGCATATAATGCCGGTGCCTGCGATCATGTGATTTGTCCGATGCTTGACGCGCGCAGGGGCGAAGTCTATTACGCACTGTATCATCGGGACAGCGGGCACCAGCTCAAACGGATTACTCCATACCGCGTGGCAGCGCCCGAAAGGGTGCTGCAGTCGATCGAAGACAAGGCTGTGTTGCTGGGAGACGGTTTCATGCTGTATCGAGACCTTTTTGTGACCGCTCTTCAGGAACGGGCGGTTATTGCCCCCGAGCATCTCCACTATCCCCGCGCGTCCGCGATCGGCGCACTCGCCATGCAGCAATTCCGGGAGTACCCCCATGAGGCGTTATATCAGGGCGTCATGCCGCTCTACGTCAGGCCTCCCGATGCCCAGGCAAAATGACAAAATGCAAGATAGTGTATTGACATCTCCCCGAGGCTCTATTATTATTCAGTACTTATAACACATCAGATAACCATGAAATTAATGAGGCAGGACGGGAATGGAGGAAAAGGACAGAATTCTCATCGACAAGCACATTGGGCGTGATGAAGAATTGAAAAGGTACGTCCTTGAGCATCAGCTGTTTGAGAAGCAGCTGGAAGAGCTTGAGGGTAAGCATTTTTTGACGGCTGATGAAGAGCTGCAGCAGAAAAGGATAAAAAAGCTCAAGCTCGCGGGAAGGGATAAAATCGAGTCTATCTTAAAGAAATACCGCGACGCAGACTGACAGGCGCAGGACATGAAGAAATTAAGCGGGGCCCAGATATTTTTTGAATGCTTGAAGCGTGAAGGCGTAACCGACATTTTCGGTTTTCCCGGCGGCGCGGTACTCGACGTGTACCACGAACTTCCCAATTATCCACTGCGGCATATACTGGTCCGCCACGAGCAGGGCGCGGTTCACGCCGCTGATGGATATGCGCGGTCATCCGGGAGACCGGGCGTTTGTCTGGTTACCTCGGGACCCGGAGCAACCAATACGGTGACGGGCATTGCCACGGCATACATGGATTCAATCCCCCTGGTGGTTTTCACGGGGCAGGTGCCCACCATGCTTATCGGCAATGATGCCTTCCAGGAGGCTGACATCGTCGGCATCACGCTCCCCTGCACCAAGCACAGCTACCTGGTGGAACGGGTTGAAGAGCTGGCCACAACCATTAAGGAGGCCTTCCATATTGCGCGCAGCGGGAGACCCGGGCCGGTTCTCGTTGACCTGCCAAAAAACATGCTCAGGTCAATAACCACGTTCAGCTACCCGGACCGGGTCAGTCTGCCCGGATACAACCCCAACATTTCTGGTCACATAAAGCAGGTCAAGCGCGCCTTTGATGAGATTGTCCGTGCCGGCAGGCCGGTCATTTATGCCGGGGGGGGCGTCATATCTTCGGACGCCTCGAAGGAGCTGACCGCTTTCGCTCACGCCCTGCGCATACCGGTGACCACCACCCTCATGGGATTGGGAGGATTTCCCGGAACCGACCGTCTCTTTTTAGGCATGCTGGGCATGCACGGAACGTACAGCGCCAACATGGCCATTACCAACTGTGATGCGCTGATAGCAGTGGGCGCCCGTTTCGATGACCGCGTGACCGGAGACATCAGTAAATTTGCCTCCCATGCCAAAATTATTCATATTGATATTGATCCCACCTCCATCAGCAAGAACGTGCAGGTGGACATACCCATTGTCGGGGATGCAAAGGATATTCTCAAAAAGCTGCTCGCGCTTGCGGAGGAAGAGAAGCAGGGTGATTTCCAGTCAGGGACAAAAGACTGGATTACGCAAATTGAGACGTGGCAGTCCACACACGGCATGGCCTACGAAAAGGGCGGATCCATCAAGCCGCAGTTTGTGGTTGAGGAGATCTACCGGCTTACCAAGGGAAAGGCCATCATCACCACCGAGGTCGGACAGAACCAGATGTGGACCGCCCAGTACTACAAGTTCGACTGGCCAAGAAAACTGCTCACTTCAGGGGGCCTGGGGACCATGGGCTACGGATTTCCGGCGGCCATCGGGGCCCAGGTGGCCTTTCCGCGCGAAACGGTCATCGACATTGCCGGAGACGGCAGCATACAGATGAACATTCAGGAGCTCGCAACCGCGGTTCAATACAAGCTCCCGGTCAAGATTGCCATACTCAACAACAACTATCTGGGCATGGTCCGGCAGTGGCAGGAGCTGTTCTATAATAAAAATTATTCGGCGACCTACCTCTCCACCTCTCCTGATTTTGTCAAGCTGGCCGAGGCCTACGGCGCGGTCGGCTTGCGGGCCTCCAGTCCGGAAGAGGTAACGCCCACCATAAAAAAGGCGCTTGCCACCCCTCATACCGTGGTCATCGATTTCCAGGTTGATCCCGAGGCGGGTGTCTATCCCATCGTTCCGGCGGGTGCGTCGCTGGACAACATGATTCTGCTCTAACGGGGAAGGCTGATGAAGCATACCATCTCACTTCTGGTTGAAAACAAGCCCGGCGTTCTGTCACGGGTGGCGGGGCTCTTCAGCGGAAGGGGATTTAACATTGAAAGCCTTTCGGTGGCCGAAACCATTGATCCCCATATTTCGCGCATGACCATTCTGACCTCGGGCAACGACCAGGTCCTGGAGCAGATCACCAAGCAGCTCAACAAGCTGATCAACATCATCAAGGTGGTTGATTTCAAGAGCAATGAATATGTCGCCCGCGAACTGGCGCTGATCAAGGTATCCATCACCGAGGGAACCCGGTCGGAGGTTTTGAGCATCGTCGACATTTTCAGGGGTAAGGTTGTCGATGTCAGCTCGGAAAGCTATACCATCGAAATTACCGGTGACGCGGAAAAGGTACAGGCCATTATTGATCTGTTCAGGCCCATGGGCATTAAGGAGATCGCGCGCACGGGCTGTGCCGCGCTGACCCGGGGCAACAAAATAAAAACGGGAAAGGATAAAAACGGTTCGGCAGTTCGGGAAAAGTAACCGCTAACCAGGCTCAACCCGACGGGTGGGAGCGGAAGAGGAGGATGACCGACATGGCAGTTATTAATTTTGGCGGGGTTAAGGAAACGGTGGTAATGCGCAGTGAGTTTTCCATGGCCAGGGCGCGCGCGGTGCTCAAGAAGGAAACGGTAGCCGTTATCGGCTATGGCGTGCAGGGCCCCGCACAGGCCCTGAACATGAAGGACAACGGGTTTAACGTGATCATCGGGCAGTCAAAGGCTTACAAGAAGGACTGGAACCGGGCGGTTCAGGACGGATGGGTACCGGGACGCACCCTCTTCGACATCGAAGAAGCGGCGCGCCGCGGTACGATTGTTGAAATGCTTGTTTCTGATGCGGCCCAGAAGGCAATCTGGCCGGTTATCAAAAAGAACCTTAACCCGGGAGACGCCCTCTATTTTTCACACGGTTTTTCCATCGTGTATAAAAAACAGACCGGCGTGATACCGCCCAAACATGTTGATGTCATCATGGTTGCCCCCAAGGGGTCCGGCACCTCGCTTCGACGCAATTTTCTATCCGGAGCGGGAATCAATGCCAGCTTCGCGGTTGAGCAGGACGCCACCGGCCGGGCCTGGGATCGCTGCGTTGCCCTGGGCATCGCCATCGGCTCCGCCTATCTCTTTCCCACCACCTTCAAGCATGAGGTATTCAGCGATTTGACCGGCGAGCGTGGCGTGCTCATGGGTGCGCTTGCAGGCATCATGGAGGCGCAATACGAGGTTTTCCGCAGGCACGGTCATAGCCCCAGCGAGGCGTTTAATGAAACGGTTGAGGAATTGACCCAGAGCCTGATAAAGCTGGTGGCCGAGAACGGCATGGACTGGATGTATCTCAACTGTTCAGCCACCGCTCAGCGGGGTGCACTGGACTGGAAGCCGAAATTTAAGAAAGCGGTCATGCCCGTCTTTCAGGACCTGTACCGGAAGGTTACCAGAGGGGATGAAACACGCAGGGTGCTAACCTCGTGCGGCAAGCCGGATTACCAGCAGCAGCTGGCAAAGGAGTTGCAGGCCATGGCCAACTCGGAAATGTGGCTGGCAGGCAAAGCGACGCGGGATCTGCGTCCTGCCGAAGAGAAGGGTGCCAGGCCGGGGACCAGGAAGGGTGTTGCCGGACGCCTGACCTATTAGACTTCTGCGCGATGTCACAGCGCTGAAGGAAGCTGTGTGGTCGGTCGTGTAATGCTGAAAGTCAAGGAGATCAATGCCAATGAGCAGAGGCAAGGGGCGCAAAAAATTTAAAAAGGGCGTGTTCATATTGCCGAGCATTTTCACCTCCCTCAACCTGTTTTGCGCGTTTTACTCAATCACCGCTTCTCTGCAGGGACACTTTCTTCAGGCCTCATGGGCAATCATTATAGCGGCCGCCTTTGACGCGGTTGATGGCCGGATCGCCCGGCTCACCCATTCCGTCAGCAAATTCGGCGAGGAATACGACTCGCTGGTGGACATGGTCAGCTTCGGTATAGCGCCGGCACTCCTGGTCTACTTGAGTTCGCTTAAGGTGTTCGGCCGGTGGGGCTGGCTGGCGGCCTTTCTTTTCATCATCTGCGTGGCGCTCAGGCTGGCGCGCTTTAACGTTCATCTGAAATTTATCGACAGCAAGTTTTTTCAGGGGCTCCCCAGCCCGCCATCGGCGGGCATGCTTGCCACCACGGTTATCTTTTTGAACAGCGTGGGCATCCTGGATGTAAAAATCAGGACCATGCCGGTGATGACCTGCCTGCTGGCGCTGCTCATGGTCAGCAACATACGCTACTACAGCTTCAAGGATTTTAATTTTCGAAAACGACGGCCCTTCAGCGTACTGGTAGCGCTGGTGCTGATCCTCGTCCTTCTCCTGGGCGAGCCGGAAATTATCTTATTCGGCGCATCAGCCGCCTATACCCTTTCAGGACCTGTTGCCTATCTCATAGCCCTGAGGCACAGGAAGCCGGCGGTGGAGCTTGCTGAAGAGTCGAAGTATTATTGATGGCAGCGGATCAGGCGGTGCTGCTGCTGTGGCGATGAGGTGTTGAGTGGAACGGATTAGGATCTTTGATACCACCCTGCGGGACGGGGAGCAGTCCCCCGGTTTCAGCATGAACATCCATGAGAAGATCAGGATGGCGCGCCAGCTGGAAAAGCTTGGCGTGGATATCATTGAGGCCGGTTTTCCCATCGCATCGCAGGGGGATTTTGAGGCGGTGAGTCAGATCGCGCAGGCGGTCAGCGGCGTGCAGGTTGCCGGGCTTGCCCGTGCCAACGAAAGGGATATCGACCGGGCGTGGGAGGCAATCAGGGCAGCGCGCCTGCCACGCATTCATACCTTCATTTCAACCTCGGACATACATCTGACCCATCAGCTGCGCAAGAGCAGGGAAGAAGTGCTGGCCATGACCGCGGCGGCGGTCAGGCGGGCAAAATCCTATACTGATAATGTTGAATTCTCGGCCATGGATGCGACCAGAAGCGATTGGGATTATCTCTGCCGGGTTATCGAGGCGGCCATCGATGCCGGGGCAACCACCGTGAACATACCGGACACGGTGGGCTATGCCGTCCCCTCAGAGTTCGGTGCGCTCATAGCCCTACGTGAAGGAGCATGTCCCCGGGCTATTGACAGTGTGGTCATCAGCGTTCACTGCCACAATGACCTCGGTCTGGCCACGGCCAATGCCATAGCCGCCGTTCAGAACGGTGCGCGCCAGATTGAGTGCACCATTAACGGGATCGGCGAGCGGGCGGGGAACACCTCGCTGGAAGAGGCGGTGATGATTCTGTATGACCCGGAAAGAGCACATGAAGCTCGCCACCGGCATCAGAACAACTGAATTATATGCCACCAGCAGGCTCCTGACCAGAATCACCGGCGTGGCGGTGCAGCCGAACAAGGCCATCGTCGGCGCTAACGCATTTGCCCACGAGTCGGGCATCCACACCGATGGTCTGCTGAAGGAAAAGATTACCTATGAGATCATGACCCCTGAATCGGTCGGTGTGATCAAGAGCAGCCTGGTTCTGGGCAAGCACTCCGGACGGCATGCCATGAAGGATGAGCTGCAAAAACGGGGATATGAGCTCAGCGATGATGACCGTGAACAAGATATTCGAGCGCTTTAAGGATCTGGCGGATAAGAAAAAGGATCTTTACGACGAAGACCTGGAAACCATTGTCGCGGAAATTGTCCTTCGCGCGCCGGAAAAATACAAGCTGATCAATTTGAACGTGGTCAGCGGCAGCTTCGCCATTCCCACCGCAACCGTGCAGATGGAGGTTGAGGGAACGCTTATCAAGGATGTGGGAATGGGCGACGGTCCGGTTGACGCCGCGTTTAAAACCATTGCCAAAATTACCCGCACCAAAAGCACGCTGCTCAAGTACAGCGTCGACGCCATAACCGGCGGCACCGATGCGCAGGGGGTCGTCACCGTGCGGCTTGAAGAAGACGGCCGTGAAATCGTGGGACGGGGCGCGCATAATGACATCATCATGGCCAGCGTGCTTGCATACCTTAACGCGCTGAACAGGCTGGAGCATATAAAGCAAAGCCCTATCAAGAGCTACCTGTAGCTTCACCCAAGGCAAGCCCCCTCTTCCGGAAATGACGCTTGTGAGGGGGCGCGTGTTCTTGCCTCTTCCTGTAACTTTCCGGATTGCCCGGTGTCATAACTGCAAAAGGCCATAACCAATATGGGGATGACCATAACTGAAAAAATACTGGCGGCGCACGCCCATCTGGAAAAGGTGTCGCCGGGACAGCTGATCAAGGCAGCGGTTGACCTTGTGCTTGCCAATGACATCACCGCCCCCCTGGCCATCGAACAGTTCCGGAAGGCAGGATCCACACACGTGTTTGATAAAAATAAAATCGTGCTGGTGCTTGATCATTTTGCGCCCAACAAGGACATCCTGTCAGCGGAGCAGTGCCGCTTCGTCAGGGAATTTGCCCGTGAGCAGAACCTCACCAACTTTTTTGAGGGCGGCGACATGGGCATAGAACACGCGCTGCTGCCTGAAAAAGGCCTGGTTAAACCGGGGCAGGTAATCATCGGCGCCGACAGTCACACCTGCACCTACGGCGCGCTGGGTGCGTTTGCCACCGGCGTGGGCAGCACCGATGTGGCCGCGGCCATGATCACCGGTCAAACCTGGTTCAGAATTCCGGAATCAATCAAGATTATTTTTACCGGGCGTCTGGGGCCCTGGGTGGGGGGAAAGGATCTCATTCTCCGCATCATCGGTGATATCGGTGTCGATGGGGCCCTGTATAAGGCCATGGAATTTACCGGGGAAGTCATCAGCGGGCTGCCCATGCCTGACCGGCTGAGCATGGCCAACATGGTTATCGAGGCGGGGGCGAAAAGCGGCATAATGCCGCCCGATGCGGTGACACGCGCCTATCTGAACCAACGCCTGCCATCATCAGATCAGGGACAGATCGTGGTCGGTGACGAAGACGCCGTCTACGCTGAGCTCAGGGAGTACTGCGTCACCGACATGGAACCTCAGGTGGCATTTCCCCACTCCCCGGAGAATGTGCATGGCATCAACGGCATTGCCAGGATCCCCATTCACCAGGCGGTCATCGGCAGCTGTACCAACGGCCGGCTTGAAGACCTCAAAGCAGCTGCGCAGGTATTGCAGGGCCGAAGGGCCGCCCCCGGGGTCAGATTGATTATCATACCCGCGACCCCCTGGATTTATGAGCAGGCCATGCGTCTGGGCTACCTGGAGACATTCATGAAGGCCCGGGCGGTTATCAGTCCGCCAACCTGCGGTCCCTGCCTGGGAGGTCACATGGGCATTCTGGCAAAAGGGGAAAGGGCCATTGCCACAACCAACCGCAACTTTGTGGGGCGGATGGGACACGGGGAAAGTGAGGTCTATCTGTCAAACCCTGCGGTGGCGGCGGCATCGGCCGCGGCCGGTTACATCTGCGGCCCCGAGCATATAGGGGTTGAGGAACCGTCATGAAAGGGACCTGCTGGAAATACGGCGCTGATATCAATACCGATCTTATCATAGCCGGACGCTACCTGAACACCACAGATCCGAAAATACTGGCGGGCCACTGCATGGAGGACCTTGATCCGCATTTCGCGGCCGGGGTTAAGCCGGGGGATATCATCCTTGCGGACAAAAACTTCGGCTGCGGCAGCTCGCGCGAGCACGCACCCCTGGCATTGAAAACCGCCGGAATCACCTGCGTGGTCGCCAAAAGCTTCGCCCGTATTTTCTACCGCAATGCCTTTAATCTCGGGCTGCCGGTCATTGTCTGTCCGGAGGCCTATGAAAACAGCGACACCGGGGACGTGCTGGAGATCTCTCTGGAGAAGGGCACGATCAGCAACCTGACCAGGGGCACCACCTTCAGCGCGGAGCCCATGCCTGAATTCATGCGGGAAATCATCAGCCGCGGCGGGTTGATGGAATATGTCGCCTCAACCAGGGAAAAGGGATAACCGTCGTAATCAAAAGGGATCAGGAGCGAAGCAATGTACACCATAGCGGTCATACCGGGTGACGGCACCGGCCCGGAAGTAATTAATGAAGGGCTTAAGGTGCTCAAGGTTTTGGCGCAAAAGACTCATTTCACCTATCAGACGGTACACTATGATTTCGGCGGTGAGCGCTATAAAAAAACGGGAGAAACCCTTCCGGATTCGGCACTGCAGGAATTCAGGCAGGCTGATGCCATTTACCTCGGCGCCATAGGGCATCCCGATGTAAAGCCGGGAATCCTGGAGAAGGACATTCTGCTCAAAATCCGCTTTGAGCTCGACCAGTACATCAATTTGCGTCCGGTCAAACTCTATCCCCATGTAGACACACCGCTCAAGGATAAAAAGCCGGAAGATATAGATTTTACCGTAATCAGGGAGAATACCGAGGGCCTGTACGTGGGCAGCGGGGGATTTTTAAAAAAGGGAACTGCGGATGAAATAGCCATCCAGGAATCCATCAATACCCGGAAGGGGGTGGAGCGCTGCATCAGATATGCATATGAATTGTGCAGCAAGCGCGCTAAAAACAATAAGCTCACCCTCTGCGGCAAAACCAACGTTCTCACCTATGCCCATGACCTCTGGCAAAGGGTTTTTGATGAGGTGGGCCGGGAGTTCCCGAAGATTACCACCAACTATGCCAATGTGGATGCCATTTGCATGTGGATGGTTAAGAATCCGGAGTGGTTTGACGTCATCGTAACCGACAACATGTTCGGCGATATCATTACCGACCTCGGCGCCATGATTCAGGGAGGCATGGGCATAGCCGCGGGAGGGAACATTAACCCCCAGGGCACCTCCATGTTCGAACCGATCGGCGGATCCGCTCCCAAGTACACGGGCAAGAACATGGTCAATCCTCTTGCCGCCATCTCCGCCTGCCAGCTGATGCTCGAGCATCTCGGGGAAGGGGATGCCGCCAACATACTGGAGCGCGCCATTATCAAGGCTTTGTCAAAAATGAAAAGCCTTTCCGCCGGAAAAATGGGCTATACTACTTCAGGGGTTGGTGATCTTGTGGTTGCGGCAATAGAGGAGCAGTAAGCTAATACCGTTCTCGCCTCCGGTTCCCTTCGTTTTGACTTCGCGTGCTGATTGCAGGTTCTTGAGCTCCACGCTCAATTGATATGTGATCCTAATTATGCATCTGACTGAATAATAAGTGAAAACATCGATCATTTTCAACCCTGTTGCAGGTGCGAGGGAGCAGAAGAAATTAGCCGAGGCAGTCAGGGTATTTAAAGCTCAGGGCATAAGCCCCATCATACGGGAAACCCAAAAGAGGGGGGATGCCTGCAATTTTGCAAAAGAGGAGGTCGGCCGGGGAAGCGAAATAATCGTAGCTGCGGGAGGAGATGGTACTATCAATGAGGTTGCCAATGGCCTCGCCGGGACCGGGGCCAGGCTTGGCATCCTGCCCATGGGGCTGGCAAATGTGCTCGCCCTTGCAATGAGCATTCCTGAGGAACCGGAATCGGCGGTTAATGTCATCATCAGGGGAGTTCCGCAGCTGATCAATCCGGGATACGTGATGCTGAGCGATTCCAATATCGACAAGGAGACAAAGAGATATTTTCTGCTCATGGCCGGAATCGGTTTTGACGGCGGCGTCATGCATGACATATGCCGGTCTCACATTGAACGCTGGGGCAAAACCGCGTATGTCATAGCAGGCATACGCGCACTCGCAGCGTATACCAGTCGTTTGTTTACCATCAGTATGGATGGACAGAAAGGGATAGATGCATACAGTGCCATAGTGGGGAAGTCCCGCTTTTACGGCGGCAGGTTTATGGTAACGCCCCGGGCATCTCTTAAAGATGAGTATTTGGACGTGTGTGCTTTTACAGATAAAGGAGCGTTCAGCATGATCAAGCAGGCCTTTGCCATACTGATCGGCGGCCATGCATGCAAAACCGGCTCTTATTACGAAAAGGCGCGCGAGCTTGAAATCACATCGGAAGAAACGGTCTATGTACAGGTGGACGGCGATTTTCTGGGAAGTCTTCCTGCCCGGTTTGGCGTGGACAATGGCGTGATGTCTATCATGGCTCCCGCATAAATCATGTACGCAGATGATAGAAAACAGGGCACCTGATAATCTCAACCGAAGAAAGGAGTGAACCATGAAGCTGCCGGAGTACATCACCGCTGAAGAAGTGAGAAGGGTTTGCAAGGCTGCAGGACTGCGCGACTGGACTCGGTTACAGAAACCCTCGGTCAGCGTCGGAGAGGCAAAAAAAATACTGGGCATGATAAATACGACCCGTATGCCCATCGACCCCGAGGAATTCAGGGCCGGGCTTGATGTTGAGCTTGAGCACGGAACCAGGTTTAAAGATGCCAATGTCACCAACAATCATCCCATCCTTACCGGGATGATCGTATTGGCTCATCTGAAGGAATCTCTCGATTATTACAAGCTGCTTGAAGTTGCTGAGCTCGAGGGAGACCTTCTCAAGGCCGTTGCCAGGGGAGACAGCGCAAAAACAAAGGCAGTGTACAAGAAGCTTGCCGGAGCCAAAATAATACTCAGCAAGGCGGAAGAAAAGAGGGTGGGGCGGTAAATACCTCTATGACAGGGATAAGGAGGTGGGCAATGGGTAAGAAGTCGGCCCGCAACACACAACAGGTGCAGCATGCCGGATCAACTGGTTGAATCATTGCAAGCGCTGGTCAGGCTTGAAATGGCTGTCGGGCAACTCTACCGGGCCTGCGCCGAGCAGTGGCCAGATGACGCTCAGTTCTGGCTTGAGGTGGCCCGGCAGGAAATGCTTCATGCGCGCGCAATAGAGCGCATGCTGTCGCTTATTGCGCTTAATCCGGGCAATTTTGCGCCGCTCAAAGCAATGAGGGTAAAGGCGATAGACGCCATCATTTCCGGGATTGAAAGCAGGACTGAACAGGTTCGGTCGGGCCAGCTTTCCAATAACAATGCCCTGCACATTGCCGTGGACCTTGAAAATTCGATCATGGAAAATAAGTTTTATGCAACGGTACAAACGACTGATCCTGCATTCCTCAAGATATGCAGCGAGATTATGGCACAGACCAAGGATCATAAGTTTGAATTTGAAAATAGGATTGCCGCACTCAAAACTTGACAAAGGCGGTTCGTTTTGATAAGTATCAGCAAACTTAAAGTGGGATCAATCATGGGAATAAGCTCGACATTTGCATGTACATCATCTTTTGCCATTGTGTGGTCTTGGCGATCATATACAGCGGGACAACCACAGCTTTAAGTTTTTATGTTTGAACTGAAGGCCGTGGTGAGCGTGTCTGCATCCACGGCTTTGTTTATGCTGGAAAGCCATGGGTCAATCGAATCTCATGGCTTTATTGCTTGATGGCCACGGTGAAACCACCGTCATATGCTTACACTATTCTATGCCTTTATGTATGAGTAAATCCAGAACCTTTTATCCCTCACTTGAAACATTTAAAGAAATGGCGCTGACGGGAACCATTATCCCGGTGTATGCCGAGATACTGGCTGATATGGATACCCCTGTTTCCGCTTATAAAAAGATGGGGGCGAATGCGTACTCATTCCTTTTGGAAAGTATCGAGGGTGGAGAAAAATGGGCCCGCTACAGCTTTATCGGCTTCGACCCGGCCCTCATATTCCGCAGCAAGGGGAAGACGGTCCAGCTGATCAAAAATGGTTCGGTTATACGAACGGTAGAAAGCGCATACCCGCTCGATGTATTGAAGGAGCTTATGCAGGATTACCGCCCGGTGGAAGTTCCCGGGTTGCCCCGGTTTATTGGCGGTGCGGTCGGCTATCTGAGCTATGATGCCGTGCGTTTTATAGAACGGTTGCCCTGCCGCACAGCTGATGATCTGCATTTGGACGATGCCGTCTTTATGATTACGGAGACGATTTTGATTTTCGACACCCTCGGCAACACCATAAAAATTGTCTGCAATGCCCACATGGATCAAAAGGCCTCCGCAGAAAAAGTGTATGCCCGGGCAAAAGGAAAAATCGAAAAGATCATTGCGCGCCTTCGGAAGCCTACAGCACCCGCAAACTCTGAATCGTACGGTATTGAACCGGTTTCGGTCTCCTCGAACATGGACCCCGGCGCCTTTATGTCCATGGTGAGCAAGGCAAAAGAGTACATCGCCGCGGGTGAGGTGATACAGGTGGTTTTGTCCCAGCGATTTCAGGCCCGGCTGGAAGGCGAAAGCTTCAACCTCTACCGGGCAATCCGGCGCATCAACCCCTCTCCCTACATGTATTACCTCACGCTGGATGATTTAATTATCGTCGGCGCGTCGCCTGAAGTTCTGGTCAGGGTTGAGGGCACTCAGATAGAGCTGCGGCCCATTGCCGGAACCCGACCGAGAGGGAAAACAGAAGATGAAGACGCCTTCTATGTCAAAGACCTGCTCAATGACCCGAAAGAAATAGCGGAGCACGTGATGCTGGTCGACCTGGGGAGAAATGACGTGGGCAGGGTATCGACCATGGGCAGCGTTGTGGTCCCGGAGTTTTTGACCATCGAGAAGTATTCCCATGTGATGCATATTGTGTCCGATGTGCGCGGCACCCTCCAGCCGGGCAAGAACAGCTTTGATGTTTTAAAAGCCTGCTTTCCCGCGGGGACGGTGTCGGGTGCGCCTAAAGTGCGGGCCATGGAAATTATTGAAGAACTCGAACCGTCTGCCCGTGGCCCTTATGCGGGTGCGGTCGGCTATTTCAGCTTTTCCGGAAACATGGATTTCTGCATTGTCATCAGGACCCTGCTGATTACCAACGGCTCGGTCTATTTTCAGGCAGGGGCGGGCATCGTCGCCGACTCCCAGCCTGAAAATGAGCTCCGCGAGACTATCAACAAGGCCCGGGCGATGGTAAAGGCCCTGCAAATGGTCAAAGAGGGTATCGAATAGCCATGCTGCTCATGATTGATAATTATGATTCCTTTACCTATAATCTGGTGCAATATTTCGGTGAGCTGAGCGAAGCCATAGAGGTGTTTCGCAATGACGCAATCAGCATAGCTGAAATTGAAACGCTTCATCCCGAGTGCCTGATCATCTCGCCCGGTCCCGGAAGGCCTGCCAATGCCGGCATTTCATTGGAGGTCATCCGGCATTTCAGGGGCATGATGCCCATTCTGGGCGTATGCCTCGGCCACCAGTGCATCGGCGAGGCCTTCGGGGGTTCCATAGTTTCAGCGCCGCGCCTGATGCACGGCAAGACCTCGCCTATCCACCACCACGGACAAGGACTTTTTGAAGGTCTTTCCAACCCCTTCGAGGCCACGCGGTATCATTCCCTGGTCATTGACAGGCAATCGCTGCCTGAATGTCTGGTCATAAGCGCCTGGACGGCAGAGCAGGAAATCATGGGCGTCAGCCACCGGGACTATCCGGTTTATGGCGTTCAGTTCCATCCTGAATCAATCCTGACCAGTGAAGGGAAATTACTGCTGACCAATTTTTTACGCCTGGCGCGGAAGGGTGCTCATTGATCACGGCAGCCATTGCAAAATTGATCAGAAAGACTGATTTGTCGGATGCAGAGATGGCCGAGGCCATGACATCGATCATGAGCGGCGGCATATCAGCTGTGCAAATAGCCGCGTTTCTGGTGGCCATGAGGATGAAAGGTGAAACGGTCGAGGAACTGACCGCCGCCGCACGGGTGATGCGGACCATGGCGCAGCGGCTGAGTATTGAGCCCGGCGATGATGAGGTGTTGCTCGACACCTGCGGCACAGGAGGGGATGGCAAGCAGACCTTTAATATTTCAACCATTGCCTGCTTTGTTATTGCCGCGGCCGGGGTGAAGGTGGCAAAACACGGCAATCGAGCCGTCAGCAGTTCCTGCGGCAGCGCAGATCTGCTGCAGGCACTGGGGGTTAACATAGAGATACCACCGGCAATGGTTCAGGAATGTATTCGCCGGGTCGGCATGGGTTTCTTCTATGCCCCCTTGTTCCACAGTGCCATGCAGCATGCCGCTCCCGTCAGGAAGGAAATTGGCGTTCGCACCATTTTTAATCTGCTGGGCCCTCTCACCAATCCCGCCATGGCGCCGGCCCAACTGGTGGGTGTGTTTGATCGGCATCTGACCGAAACATTTGCCCGCGTGCTCCGGAACCTGGGCTGTGCTCATGCCCTTATTGTCCACGGCAGCGACGGTCTGGATGAAATTACGATTACCGGTGAATCCAGAATAACAGAACTGAACCGCCAGGAAATGCGAACCTATAGTTTCCATCCCCAGTCACTGGGCATGGAACTGGGCCGGCCCTCTGAGCTTACCGGCCGTGGCGTCAAAGATAATGTTGCCATTTGCCATGAAATCCTGGACGGCACCAAGGGTGCCAGGCGCAATGTGGTCCTGCTTAACAGCGCCGCAGGTTTGATAGCTGCGGGCAAGGCGTCTGATTTCGGCCAGGGGATGGTGATGGCCGCTGACGCCATTGACAGCGGCAGGGCGAAGGCGGTTCTGGACGGACTTATCAGCTTTACCAACGGATAGCGCTGCATGATCCTGGATGATATCATTTCCAACAAGAGAAGCGAGCTTGCGCACTGGTCGCAGGATCGGCCGCTGTCAATGCTCATGAGCGAGTCATCGGCGGCACCGTCGCCGAGAGATTTCAGGCAGGCCCTGCTGAATTGGGGCCCTTCAGGCAGTGAGCATCTCAGAATTATCGCCGAGGTCAAAAAAGCGTCTCCCTCCAGGGGGGTCATTCGCGAGGACTTTGATCCGGTTGCTATCGCCAAAACCTACGAGTCCGCCGGGGCCGCCGCCGTTTCCGTGCTTACCGATAAGCAATTCTTCCAGGGCGGCATTGAATATCTCCAGCAGATACGTGCAGCAACAACCGTTCCGCTGCTGATGAAGGATTTTATCATCGATCCCTACCAGATCTACCTGGCCAGGACCTGCGGCGCGGATGCCGTCCTGCTTATTGCAGCGCTGCTTGATGCGGACCGGCTATCGGAGTTTCTCAATCTTGTGCACTCGCTCGGGATGAACGCGCTGGTGGAGGTCCATTCCGAAGACGAGCTGGCAAAGGCGCTTGCCGCCAAGGCGCACATTGTCGGTATTAACAACCGGGACCTGCGAACCTTTAAGGTCGCGGCGGAAACAACCCGACGCCTCGCACCCTTGATCGGACCCGGGAAAATCGTGGTAAGTGAAAGCGGTATCGACTCACGGGAGGTTATGCTTTCCCTTGCTCAAGCGGGCGTCCACGCCTTTCTCATCGGCGAGGCGCTCATGCGGGCCAAGGATATTGGGACGGCATTACGATCACTTATTAACCCAAAAGGATAAAGGAATGAACCTACCGGACCGGACAGGGCATTTCGGCATATACGGCGGGCGGTATGTATCTGAAACACTGATGCCCGCGCTGCTCGAGCTCACGGATGCATATAACACCGTCAAGCGGGACCGCTCCTTCAAAAAGGAGTTTGATTACTATCTCAAACAGTACGGGGGAAGGGAAACGCCTCTCTATTGCGCCGAACGTTTCAGCAGGCAGCTTGGCGGCGCCAGGATTTATCTGAAGCGGGAGGACCTAAATCACACCGGGGCTCACAAAATTAACAATACCATTGGCCAGATCCTTTTGGCCCGGAGGATGGGAAAGACGAGAATCATTGCCGAGACCGGGGCAGGGCAGCATGGCGTTGCAACGGCAACCGTGGCGGCGCTTTTCGGCTTTGCGTGCGTTATTTACATGGGCGAGGAGGACATTAAGCGGCAAGCGTCAAATGTGTTACGCATGAAACTGCTGGGGGCCGAGGTCAGGCCCGTATCTTCGGGCAGCAGAACCCTCAAAGATGCCATGAACGAGGCCCTGCGCGACTGGATAACCAATGTGCGCACCACCTTCTACATTATCGGCTCTGTCGCGGGTCCCCATCCTTATCCGCAGATGGTTCGCGATTTTCAGAAGGTGATTGGCGAAGAGACCAAAAAGCAGCTCTTTGCCCAGGAAGGACGGCTGCCCGATTATATCGTGGCCTGCGTCGGGGGGGCAGCAATGCCATCGGCATATTCTTTCCCTTTCTCAACCATAAGCAGGTGAATCTGATCGGCGTCGAAGCTGCAGGGGAGGGAATAGCCAGCGGCCGGCACGCCGCAGCTATCTGTGCCGGCAGCGTGGGGGTTTTGCACGGAAACAAAAACTATCTCCTGCAGGACCGCCACGGACAGATACAGCCTGCTCACTCGATTGCCGCCGGCCTCGACTATCCCGGTGTCGGTCCCGAGCACTGCTACCTCCGGGACACGAAACGGGTACAATACGTTTCCGTTAATGACCGGGAGGCGCTCAAAGGTTTTTACACGCTTTGCCATACCGAAGGCATCATCCCGGCGCTTGAAAGCGCTCACGCGCTTGCGTATGCTATGAAGCTATCGCCGCGGCTGCGGAAAAATGACCTCCTGGTAATAAACCTTTCCGGAAGGGGAGATAAGGACCTGCACATAGTTGCGGATATTCTGGACAAGGGGAAGAAAATATAGGTGTGCATTATCCGGCAACATTCCGCTAATCCTTCAAAACCCATAGGAAATCAGGATCTCTTATGAGCAGAATCAGCGCAACCTTTGAACGCCTGCGACAGCAGAAGGAAAAGGCCCTCATCCCGTTTATTACGGCAGGATACCCTGACCTCAGCACCACCAGGCGGCTTATTTTCCAATGTGAGCAATGCGGAGCCGATCTGCTGGAACTCGGGGTGCCGTTTTCCGATCCGATGGCCGACGGACCGATTATCCAGCACGCATCGGAAAGCGCCCTGGCACAGGGAACATCGCTCGAGCGAATCCTGGGAATGGTCAAGACAGTCCGAAGGAAAAGCTCCATTCCCATTATACTGATGGGATACTACAACCCTTTTTTTAAATTCGGGCTGAAAGCATTCACCCGGGCCGCACAAGATGCGGGCGTGGATGGTCTCCTGGTTGTTGACCTGCCGCCGGAAGAGGCAGTGGAAATGAAAATTCACACGGATAGAGCGGGGCTGGATCTTATTTTCCTGCTTGCGCCCACGAGCGGCCCGGAGCGGATTGACAGCATCGTCAAGCATGCCACAGGATTCATTTACTACGTTTCGCTGACCGGAGTGACCGGTGTCAGGTCAAAGCTGGACCGCAGCATCAGGAACCAGCTGGAAATCATCAGAAAGAAATCACCCCTTCCCATCGGGGTTGGCTTCGGCATATCCACTCCGGAGCACGCAAAAACAGTCGCCCGCTGGGCTGATGCGGTGGTGGTGGGAAGCGCGCTGATTAAAATTATTTTCGGGAGCACATCAAAAGCTGAAGCGGTTCAAAATGCCGGCCGCTTCATCCACACGCTCAAAGCGGCAATGCGATAATACCGCCTTATAATGGCATCCCGGGCGCATATGGGTTATCAAGCTTCACTTACCTACCTTTACGGTCTCCAGAAATACGGTATCAAGTTCGGCCTGTCAACCATTTCAAAATTGCTCACGGCCCTGGGCAATCCCCAACAGAAATTCCCGTGCATTCACATTGCAGGTACAAACGGCAAAGGATCGACTGCTGCTTTCCTTGCATCCATATTGTCTGAAGCCGGCTACAAAACCGGACTTTACACCTCGCCGCACCTGACCAGTTTCACAGAGCGTATCAGGATCAACGGGGCCGATATCAGCCGCACAAGCGTGATACGGCTGACCGGCATCATCCGGGAGTGCGCAGCACAGTTGGAAAGCATCACCTTCTTCGAGTTTGTAACCGCCATGGCATTCTCCTACTTTGCTGAACAGAAGGTTGACTGCGCTGTCATAGAGGCGGGGATGGGTGGGCGCCTTGACGCCACAAACGTCATAATCCCCCTCGTGTCCATCATAACCAACATTTCCCGGGAACACGAAATGTTTCTGGGGAATACGGTCTTAAAAATCGCCCATGAAAAAGCTGGAATTATCAAACGGAATGGAGTATTACTGACGGCGGTAAGACAGCCGGCCGTGCTCAGGCTTTTTGCACGGGAATGCCGCCGGTTACACGCAGTCATGTTGGTTGGGGGAAAAGATTTTTCCTTGCAGCGGCTGAAGAACCATTCCCTGGCTTACCGGGGAATGGAGCGCCATATGCTGAATCTGCGGCTCGGGCTCCGGGGCGAGCACCAGCTTCAAAACGCTGCGCTGGCACTGGCCGCGGCTGAAGTCTTGTGCCAGAATGGTTTTACCCTGCGTGGCGAATCCGTCCGGCGGGGGCTGAAGCATGTGCATTGGCCCGGGAGGCTTGAGACGGCGAAAGGGAAGTCTCTCATACTGTTTGACGGTGCCCATAACCCGGCGGCAATCAGATGCCTTAAACAGGCCCTTCTCAGCAGCTATGCTTATAACCGCTTGACCCTGGTGCTGGGCATTATGAACGATAAAGACATCCGGACCATGCTTAAGGAAATTGTATCCATAGCCGACAGGGTTATTTTCTGCAGACCCCGAATGGAACGCGCCGCACCGACCGCCAGACTGGCGCGCATACTGTGCAACACAAAGATGAACTGTGTTGAGATTCCCGGTGTGGGGGATGCTCTGCTTCAGGCAATGGCAGACTCCGGTCGGCGCGACCTGATTTGCGTCACCGGGTCTTTATTTACCGTTGGCGAGGCGAAAGAAGCGCTCCGCCGCCTTCCCGATCTTGCTGTTCCCCGAGTGCCGGCACATAAGATGAGAACATAACACACGAGCATAGTATCATGATGGTTATGCTATTACAGTGTATCATGTGCACCACAGTCCTCCTGGCTTCCTCTGTGCCTGTCTGGAGCAAGGGGACGCTTTCGTTTGATGCGCTGGCACCTGAAAAGAGAGTAGACCTTAAGGCTGACTCCATGTTCTACGATCAAAAAACAAATCTTTATTCTGCGGAAGGTAATGTAATCGTAGAGCAGGAGGGCAGTGTTTTAAAAGCCGACAAAATTATCATCGACACGGTAACCCAGGATGCACAGGCCATTGGTAACGTGTCATTACAGGAAGCGGATAACATGCTTACCTGTGACCGGCTTACTATTAATTTGAATACTAAAGTAGGAACGGTTTCCGAGGCAACGCTGTTTCTGAAAGAGAATAATTATCATATCAAAGGCAGGTCATTTCAAAAGTTGGGTGAAAACAGCTACAAGGTGATCAATGGAACCGTTACCACCTGCGATGGGAAAAGACCGGACTGGAAGTTAACCGGCGGTGAAATCAATGTTACCATGGAACAGTTTGCGACCATAAAAAACAGCACGTTTCAGGTTCTCGATGTGCCAATCATGTATTTTCCCTATTTTTTGTATCCGGTCAAAACCAAGCGGCAGAGCGGATTGCTCATTCCTGAGCTGAGCCATTCAAGCAGTGAAGGCCTCAAGTTCGACAACAGCTTTTTTTGGGCGATCTCCGACAGCACCGATGCGACCGCTTTCCTTGATTATGCCACGGAGCGCGGGGTAGGGGAGGGCGTGGAATTCCGCTACGTGCTGAATGAGCAGAGCAAGGGTAAATTTTACCAATATTACACCGAGGAAAGAAGTGAGTATTTTGAAGATGAATATGATGACCCCTTGGACCGGGAGCGCAAGAGGGCTTTGGTTGATTTTGAAGGCGAGCATTATTTTAACGGGACCTCTTACGCAAAAGCCAAAGGAACATGGCTGAGCGACAGGGAAGTATACAAGGATTACGGAAGTGAAATAGGCAGGTCGGAAAGTGAATGGGATCGTGTCAGCCTCCGGGCACGCGAAAAAAATGAATCTCTGATTTATTATACCAAGAACTGGTCCGGCTACAGTTTAACCGCGGATATGGATTATTACAAGGATTTGACAAAACGGAATGGCAACACACTGCAGAGAATCCCTTCCCTTGAATTATCCGGACAAAGACAGTCAATTCTGAACACCCCCTTATATTTTAAGCTTGATTCTGGTTATGACTACTTCAGCCGTGATAACGGTGTTGAAGGCCACCGATTGGATGTTTTCCCGAAAATTTCCTTGCCGGCTACCTTCGGCAGGTATATCAAATTCACGCCTGAAATGGGCATGAGGGGCATGATGGCCATGGATTTGAATGAGGATCATAATTACGACCGTCAGGAAGCTGTGCTTGATGCAAATGCAGAGCTTTCCACGACGGTTTTGAAAGTGTACAATTTCCCAGGCAAAAAAATCGCCAAGCTGAAGCATTCCATTGAGCCCAGCATTCTCTATCGATATATTCCTGATCTTGACCAGGACGAATTTCCGTTCTTTGAGCCGAAAGAGGGATTTTACGACCGCCATGCTTTGACCTACGCCCTTACCAACAGATTCATTGTGAAGAACCTTCAGCCTGACGGTAGTTATGCTGAAAATGAGCTGGGCTACGTAAAAATATCCCAGAATTATTATTTCGATAAACCATTCCTTCCCTGGTATGTGGAAGGATATAATGGGCGCGACGTATCCGACCTGATTACTGAACTGAGAGTCAATATGAGTGACAGTGCTTCTTTTAAAACAGAGTTATATTATAACCCCTATGAAACCAATATCAGTTCGTATAACGCATATTTCATGATTATGGGCAAGAAACTTGATTACGTTCAATTTGAATACCGCTACAGACGCGATGAACTGGAAGGATACGGCATTAAGGGCAGATATATGTTGCATCCATCATGGATCACCTATTTTGAAACCCGCCGATCAGAATTCAACTCGAAAACGCTGGACTCATTGTATGGCCTTGAATACGTTGCCCAGTGCTGGAGCTTACGGTTAAATTATGAGAACCAGGCCCGGCAGGCAGGAAGGGATAGGGAAACCACCTATAGCTTTCTTTTTAATCTTGCAGGATTAACCAACTGGGGGAAAACGGAAAAAATAAATAAGAACTATAAGCCTTAAAACATTGTATTTGAAAATGGTAACACAAAACATACAATGCAGGTGATAATTTATCCCTGCATTTTTTATTCTTCAAGTAAGGAGAAATCACTTCCAAATCGGTATAAACGGCGCCCTTCTGTAAACTTTACAACGTCCGATAATATATATTATGTAAACTTTACTGGGTGATAAAATCATCTTCGCTTGAATTACCGAAATTGTACAATGAAATTAAGAAAGGTTATGGGAAGATGCGCGGGTACTCTGACGGCGGGCTGTAAGTAGATGTTGCAACGGATGATTAATGACTTTCTTGATTCTTTCGTGCTTCGTCGCTTAAAATTTCAACTGCTTTGCTGTAAAAGTCTTCCACGCCTTCGAGACATCTTTCAACATTGCCGATTCCAATGCCTACCTTGCCTATCGAGTTTTTAATGGTTGCAAAGGAGGTATTTTCATCCCTGAACATTTCAATGGTTTCATTGAGCGTTCCCATCAGCTCATTGGCCGCAATGATAAACCACTCGCAACCATCAAAATCCTTCTCAATAATTTCAAGCAGCCTCTGATTGAGGGTCTGTGTATTATTCATGGTAATGTAATCGATATTTATTTAAAAATATTTGAAAATTTCCTTAGAAGCCAGGATTGACTCCGCCTCATTTTTTTTGCCTGATTGACAAAGGCATACCAGCCTTCCCTATCGCTGCATTTTTGCAAATCAATCTGTACGCCGCATTTGAACAAAAAAGACCTGTCCCGGGGTGTCATATCCAGCCACACCACTTTTCCGCATGCCTTGATATTTCCCCCGGATGATTCCGGCAAGACGATTTCCATCTCCAAACATTTTTCCGGAGACATGGCATCATTAAAAATATCAACCCCGTCAACCGTGGCCGTGCTGCTTTCTATACACATGCCTTCCTTTGATATGTTTACCGTACTTCCCGAAATTGGTTTTGAATAGGGCCGGTTATTCTCACAATCCACCAGCCTGATGTGTACGGTGAGAGTATTGCCAAGTCGGATAAATCTTCGATGTTCTATTTTTCGGTATTTATTTCTTAAAATAGTATCCGCCAATTGAATGCAGAAACTCTTTACTCGATCCATAACCGCGCGCTATCCCCCAAACCTCTCGTATTTCAGAAAGATATCGATATCTACTTTATAAGTCAAGATTATATTTGGAGAAAAAGGGATCGTGTATCATACATGCCTCACAAAATAGTTCAAGTTATGTCTCTATGTTCCGATACATTAAAACGGCGCAAAAAACATGTAAGGCTACATATAAACAACAGATCCATGGTTATGCAAACCGGCGAATGATATGCTACGACGGATGATAAAACAGGATCGTCATAGTCACAGATCAATAGCATTGCTGGCATGCTTTCTTTTCATATTGCCTGTCCTGCTGCTTCAGGCTGATTATATCTATGGAGCATCGATAAAGATAGCCTGGAACGCCAACCAGGAGTCAGATTTAGACGGATATAAGGTCTATTATGGTACCACTGCCGGTACCTACGGCTTGCCTATTGATGTCGGGAAAATAACTGCTTATGAAATTACCGGATTAAATTCGGGCACGAGATATTATATTGCACTCACTGCCTATGATACGTCTGACAATGAAAGCGCCAAATCCTTTGAAATCTCAGGGGTTGCGGAAGCTGCTTCAACAACCACCTCCATTACCTCGACCCAGCCCTCTTCTACTTCAACCGCCGCCTCTTCTGTGCCGGCAACTACAACTAGCACAGCCCCTGTAACGACGACTTCAGTAATAGCCACCACGACGCAAGTATCATCGACATCTACTACCACAGCTGTCCAATCATCCACCACATCGACCGCAGCGCTTCCCATTACCACATCGGCCCCGGTTACTACAAGCACACCGCTGTCGTCCACTTCAACTGTAGAGCCTGAGACAACCACCACCACCAGCGTGGAAGGAGAGCCGTCATCATGCGATGAGCCGGAGAAATTGCAGCCGTTTTCTGTGAGCTCATCGGATGAACCGCGCCCCCTATTCTCAACCGGCAACCTTGTCGATGGAGATCCTCAGACAGCGTGGCTGACCATATTCACATGGTTTAAAAAGGATGCCTCTCTAACCCTGGACATGGGGAGTGAAAAAACCATCACCTCACTTTCCCTGTATGCGTCCCGTATATTCGGTATTGATTTTTTGCCTGCCAATCTTGAACTGCAGATCAGCAATGATAACACTGTATGGCAAACCATTACCGCAGGTTCTGTTTCGAGCAGCATTGAGCCTCCCTATGCCGACAGCTGGAAGCTGGGCGGTCACACATGCCGCTACATCAAGCTCTGCATCAGCGGCAGAAAAACAATTTTCTTTTTCCAGCTTGCCCAAATCGCGGAGCTTGAAATCTACGGATGCAATCAGACCGATCACCTTCCCTTCGCGTCGCAGAACAGCGCATCGACGGAAAGCAATCAACCGTTTCCTGCGCCTGACAAGAGTTTACGAAGTTCAGGGCATGAGGCCGCGCTGCCACCAGGTATCCCAGGCAGGCCCGCGGTAAGATTTCAATAGGGTGTTTATCAGACACTGGGGAAATGCCGTATGAAACGTATCACTGCTCTATGTGCGCCGTACCTATCGCTCTGGCACGGACTTTTGGCCCTCGCATGCATAATACTCATGTACCTCACCGGAGTTCACATCAGCGAGGCGCTTAATAATTCCTCATGCTATACCGTCTTCAATGCAGAACAGGCTATTTTAAGCTGGGAGCCGTCCCGGGGTGAAGTTGATCACTACCTGCTGGAAATTACTGATACGCATCTGTTGGGCAATCAGTTTTCAACTCCAAGCAGCAGCGTGTCGACTATCCGCTATGCAACATCCGCTCTGACAAGCTATCGCCTTGCATGTTCTCATAATCACTCCTATCAGGTGCGCGTCAAGGCCATTTCGCCGTGTGGCGCATCTTCTGGATATTCTGAGCCGAGCATTCTCTTTATTTGCGACCAGAAACCGCCAAGGCTTATGATCGATCCCCTGCCCTATCCTCAACAGAAAGTGCGATCTCAAAACATAACCCTGACCGGGAGATTTGATGAAGCGCATCTTTCCTCCATTGTCTTACATGATGTTCCTGCAGCCATAGATTATCAGTTGCGCACATTCCGTACCGCGCTCACCTTGACACCGGGTGAAAATACCATTGTGCTTCATGCCCGCGACCTCGCCGGCAATACCTCAACAGAGAGCTCGACCCTCACCTATGCTCCGGTAACCATACTCTCATTCCCCGTAAATGCCAGACTCTACTGGAACGGAAACTATGCCTATGCGGGAAGCTATGGAGGCACCACACCCCGCTCATATAACCACGCCGGGCAGCAAAAACAGACACTGCGCATTTCCCTTGCCGGATTTCAGGACTTTTTCGGCATCATCGATTTCTCAGATCTTTCACGTGACAGCTACTCAATAACTCTCAATCAACATGTGCCGTCCGCATTCACGCACATCGATCCTCTTGTACCGGCCGGAGAAGGTCTCCTACCCCATTCGAACCCCCATCCCTTTGTGGTTGATTACAACCTTGATGGCGCAAAGGACCTGCTGGTGGGAAATGCCGATGGTACTGTCGGGCTCTTTATCAATCGCGGCAGTAATGCCATGCCCGTCCTCTCGGACAAAGAAATTCTACTTAACAGCGAAGATGGGCCGATTGACGCCGGCACTGATGCAGCCCCTTTTATGCTGGACTTTGATAATAATGGCACCTTTGACCTGCTGGTAGGCAATGGTGAAGGATTACTGTACTATTATGATAACACAGGAAACAACACCTCCCCTGCTTTTAGCACACCTTCCACATTAAACTGCCTCGATGGAGCGCCGATCAATGTTGAAAGCAGCTGCACACCGTGGATGGCTGATTGGAATAATGACGGCAGGAAGGACCTCTTGCTGGGAAGCGGAAGCGGCGCACTCATGCTCTCAATCAACGAAGGGAGCGACAGCCGGCCCTTATTCGCTCCCCTGCGACAAGTAAGCGCTGGAGCCACGGGAATACGGTCTGACGGACCCTCCACGCCCTGCATTGTCGACTGGAATCAGGACGGTCAGCTGGATGTGCTGATGGGAACGGGGAATGGTTCTATCCACGTCTATTACATGGCCGCTGGGCAGAAGGAACCGGTTTTGTCGGCAGACGAACTCATCCAGCTCAATGGCCAGGCGTTGATGCTTGAGGGAGCACCAGCCCCCTTTCCTGTGGACTGGAACCAGGACGGACAAATGGATCTTCTGATAGGAATGCAAGGGGGGGGTGTGTACAGCCTTGAGTAATATGGCATTTTATTATGACATGAAGCGGTGAAAAGTCGCGGCTAAAACTTTTGACATTGCAGTGAATTAAGTCTATACTGATAAAAAAGATCAAGCAACGCACTTGTATCCGCATGCATTAAGAAACATGATAGCCATGGAATCAAAGAGCGATACAAAAGTAACCATAAAAATACCGAGACCGCTTTACAACAGCCTGAAAACGCTGGTTGCAGACTCGGGCTTCAACTCGGTAAACGATTTTATCGTGTATATTCTGCGTGATATTGCATCTATTACCAAAACAGATGTAAACGGCCAGTTTGAGAATGAAGAGATAGAAACGGTAAAGGAACGCCTGCGAAATCTGGGCTATCTGAGTTAAGCGCTACCGAGGCACCCCTTTACTGCCCGGGTATAACACATGACCGGCGCCTTTTATCAGACCGAATGGTCCGGTAAGCATCATGTTGCCATGCGGGGCTGCACAGTGAATGTGCAGCCTGCTTTTTTGTAACAGATTTCTTCTGGGACCGGTTACCATGATCGGTTGCCTGCTGTCAAACCCGCATGCATCAAGTATGATCACCCCGTGGCCCCCGTCATTGAGCACTTCTTCCGATGTGATATTCCCCTGTATAAACCGTTCCAGCAAGGTGTCCAGCTTTTCCGTGGTAAGGCACGAGGTGTGATGCTCCATCAGGCCGCTCAGCCTGCCATTGGTGACCGTTGCGGCAACGGTGTGGCTATTGCCCACATTCACCACAATTGATGATCGGCTATCCTCAAGGCAGCCAAGGATTGCGGCAAAGCAGGTATCCATGGCGACGGCAGCGCAGCCGCAGTGGAGCTGCGCTGCCGTCGCCACTGCTCTCATGCGCTTGTAACAGGGAGGTATGGCTTCCAATGCGAACGCAAAGCCTTCCACGCTGCCCTGCTGCTTCAAGTGCTGCTCAATCATGTTGAACCTGAAAGCGCGGTTGGAAGTCGGCTCGGACGGAACGCCATGATCCTGAACCGCCACTGCCACACAGTCGATATCCCCGACCTCCCCGAAGAAGGATAAAAATTGTTTAACATATGACCAGTCAAACTCACACAAGTGCACCGATTCCGGCTGAGAGCCGCCGCAGGCAGGTTGACTATCTATGATAATGCCATACTCACGAACCTGCTCAAGGCTGTTCCGCAGGGTAAACGCGGCATCCTCAGTCATGGTGACGCGATAACCCTTCTTAAGGTGCCGGATGAGCGCGGAGGCAATGCCACCTCCCCCGATGGCGTCACCGCTGATAAACAGGTCATGATCGCATTGCTCAATCTGTTGAACGTAGCGCCGTGTGGGAGCGGGTAGAATCATGCTGATGCAATTTTCAGGGGTCTGCTCATCATCATACAGCAGTATATCCTGCGTCCCTGCACCGATATCCACAGCCAGTATTTTACGCGATGCTCTTCTCATGGGCATTCAGTCATGAATACGCTGCTTGAGAAGCGAAAGAAGGCGGTTGTAATCATCGCCGGGTCTGCCCGGATCAAGCAGATTAAGCCTCAGGAGCGTCAGTCGGGGATTAAAATCTTCAATGCGTTTCAGCAAGTCCCGGTCGGGGCCCATCCCCTGGACCTGATTAATAACGGCTATATCCGAGTTTTTTAAAGCATGCACGCGGCTCGGCTTCATGGTATCGAAAGGGGGGGCAATGACAAAAAACGCAACCGTGGGACTCACCTGTTTGAGGATGCTGTTTCCCTCAATGAGTATTCCCTTGCAGGGAACCATTTTCCCCAGGGCAACGATCATGGAATCGTGCAGGTGATCCTCAGTCGACCTCACCCATACAACTTTCAGTGCGCCGCTCTGCTTCATGCGGCAGGTATCGGTTGAGGGCACCATGATATCCCGCTCATCATCAGTTACTGCAACGTCTTTGTCAGTAATGGTAATTTTGATAGCGGCAAAATGCGGGAGATTGCGCAAAAGGATTTCTGCAAGAGCTGTTTTCCCCACACCCTTGCGGGCGCCGGAAACGGTGACAAGGCGCCGGTCGCCAATGAGGTCGCCGAGCTGCAATCTTACCCCCCGATGCTGACCATGTCCCGGACACATTTCCTGAAGGAAGGTTCAAAAAGAGCGTGTTTTTTCGGCTTGGCGGAGAGCGCTGCGTGCAGGAGAGCCTTCAAATCGTCATCGCTGCCGCCCTGCCGCATCGTGTATCGCAAGTCAAACTCGCTGTCAGAAAAGAGGCAGGGCCTTAATTTGCCATCGGCAGTGAGGCGAAGACGATTGCAGGAAGAGCAAAAATGGTTGCTGATGGCATTGATAAAGCCGATGACACCGCGCGCGCCATCTATGCGGAACAGATCCGCCGGTCCCTGCGTCCCCTGGCCTGCCCGGACAATGCTTTGAAGCTTATAGTGCCTATCGATAATCTGCTTGATGTGCTCCCCGCTCAGGTAGCTGTCCCGGTTCCATCCATTATCGTACCCCACGGGCATAAACTCAATGAAGCGTATGTGATAGTCATGACTGAGGGTCAGCCGGGCAAAGTCAAGAACCTCGCTGTCGTTAAATCCTTTCATGGCTACCACATTCAGTTTAATCGGATTTAATCCAACCGCTTCAGCTTTTTCAATTCCCTTCAATACCAGTGAAAGGTCACCGCCCCTGGTAATTTCCTTAAAAAGCTGCGGCCGCAATGAATCCATGCTTACATTGATCCTCATCAGGCCGGCGTCAAAGAGGGGTTGCGCGTATTCCGAAAGCAGGATGCCGTTGGTGGTGATGGAAAGGTCCTCTATCCCTTTCACCTTTGACAACAGACCTATCAAATCCACCACGCCTTTTCTTACCAGTGGCTCACCTCCGGTTATCCTGACCTTTTGTATGCCCTCCCCTGCCGCCACCGCGACGATGCGGGCTATTTCCTCATAGCTCAAAATGGCGTCGTGCGCGAGCGATACCACACCTTCCGGCGGCATGCAGTATATACAGCGCAGATTGCAGCGATCGGTGATGGATATGCGCAAATAGTTTATCGTGCGCTTGAAGGGATCAATCAGTTTTGTCACGGAAGATGTTCTCTGAGGTACATGCGGTTTAAGCCAAACATAACGGGCCCACACAATGCCGCTGTGCATGCCGTTCTACCACAGCAGCTTCCCGGTTTAACGCCGGGCACTCAGTGCTTGATGCGCTTTTCAAGAGCCCTGGCGTGTGCATCCAATCCTTCCAGCCTTGCAAGCCGTACTGCCGTCGGCGCCAGTTCAGCCAGTTCGTTTTTGCTCAGATCAATAACACTCATACGTCTTATAAAATCACTGACCCCTAAAGGAGAAAAGAAACGCGCTGTTCCCGCGGTCGGAAGCACATGGCTTGGGCCGGCAATGTAATCGCCGACCGCTGTGGGTGAGAAGTTGCCCAGAAACACAGCCCCGGCTGCAGTAATACCCTTCAGTATCTCGCGGGGAGCCCTGACCATCAATTCCAGGTGCTCGGGAGCTATTCGATTGGCAAGTTCAATCGCGACATGCATAGATGGCGTATATATCATCAGGCCGTTATTTTCAAGGGATTTTGCCGCAATATCCCGACGGACTGACCGGCTGAGCTGGTTTCCTACCTCCTGCTCAACTTCAGCCAGAAAAGTCTCGCTGGTTCCTATGATGACAGCCACGGCATCCTCATCGTGTTCGGCCTGGGCTATAAGGTCGGCAGCCGCAAACGCGGGTACAGCGCTGTCATCAGCGAGAATCAGGACCTCACTCGGTCCGGCGAGCATATCCAGGCCGACGGCACCAAAGAGAAGACGCTTGGCGGTTTCAACGTAGCGATTGCCCGGACCGACTATTTTATCAACCCTGGGCACGCTTTCCGTACCGTATGCAAGTGCAGCTATGGCCTGGGCGCCTCCCACGCGATAGATTCGGCTCACGCCCGCGATGCTTGCGGCAGCCAGCACCTGCGGCGAATGCCCCGGTGAAACCATGACAATCTCTTCAACTCCTGCCACACGGGCCGGTATCGCAGTCATCAAAACCGATGACGGGTATGAAGCCTTGCCTCCCGGAACATACAGCCCGACCCGCCGCAGCGGCCGTAACACCTCTGACACGGATTCATCATTCCGGCTGTCTCTCCATGAGCACTGCTGATACTGGCGGTGATGGTATTTCTCTATCCTCTCCGCCGCCAGCGAAAGAGCCTCGCGATCTTCAGGAGGGATGGATGCATAGGCGGTTTCCATGTCCTCCCGGGGCAGGCCTACCGAATGTTTGTCCAAACTGATTCGGTCAAATTGTTTTGTGTATGCAAAAAGGGCTTCATCCCCCCTCTCCTTCACCTCCCGGAGAATGGCGAGGACAGCCGATTCAAGTTCAGCGGCCGATGCGTCTTTTTCAACGACGGCCTGCCGGAAACGCATTTCAAAATCAGCATCCGTTGTTCTGAGTTTCTTCAATGTCACCATGCATGTATCCTAGCCGGCTACCGTTCGGACATCGGCCCCAAGCCGCTTCAATTTTTCCTCTACGTTTTCATATCCGCGTTCCAGATGGTAAATCCTGCTGATTTCCGTCACTCCGTCGGCAACCAGCCCGGCAAGGACCAGTGATGCGCTGGCCCGCAAATCGGTTGCCATAACCGGCGCCCCCGACAGTTTTTTTACACCGGTAACAAGAGCGCTGTTGCCGTCAAGGCGGATGCGTGCTCCCATCCTCCTCAGTTCCCCCACATGCATAAAGCGGTCTTCAAAAATTGTCTCGGAAATAATGCTGGTACCATCTGCCAGGCACAGCAAGGCCATCATCTGTGCCTGAAGATCGGTCGGAAACCCCGGATAGGGTAGCGTTCTCACCTCTGTGCCATTCAGCGGGTGCTTCCAGCAGACGCGAACGAAGCTGCGTTCCGTGCTGATATCCAGACCAATCTCCTTGAGCTTTTCCAACACGGCCTGAAAATGGCCGGGATTGCAGTTGCGCAGCGTAATATCTCCGCGGGTTATTGCAGCGGCAATCATGTACGTGCAGGCCTCAATGCGATCCGGCATTATGGTGTGCTCAACCTGGTGAAGCGCCGGAACACCCTCAACGGTGATCACATCCGTACCTGATCCTTCGATGCGTGCCCCCATTTTAATCAAAACCGATGCCAATTCCTCTACTTCAGGTTCTTTGGCTGCATTCTCCAAAACGGTTGTTCCTTCTGCCAATGCAGCGGCCATCAGCACATTTTCAGTTCCGGTAACGGTAGAAATATCAAAATATATCTTCGTGCCTTTGAGCCTGGAGCAGTCAGCCACAATATATCCACTGTCGAGCTCGATGTGTGCGCCCATGGCCGTCAATGCCTTTAAATGCAGATCCACCGGTCTGGGGCCGATGGCGCATCCGCCTGGCAGAGAAACGCGTGCCTTCCCCATTCTGGCAAGCAGCGGCCCTAACACCAGAATTGATGCCCTCATGGTCTTCACCAGCTCATAGGGAGCGCTATGGGCATGGAGATTCGATGCGTCAACCCGCACCTCTCCCTTGCTGCAGCTCACAGTGGCACCAAATTCGGAGAGCAGCCGTACAATGGTGGCTATATCCCTGAGGTCAGGGACATTTGCGTAAACGGAGCATCCGTCTGCCAGCAGCGATGAGGCAATAATCGGCAGTGCCGCGTTTTTAGCGCCGCTGACACTTATTTCCCCACGAAGGGTGTTGCCTCCGTTTATGAGTAATTTTCTCATTTACTACCCGCTCAGCGTAACTGCAGCCATGAGATCCGCACAGCACACATGCTATCAGAATAACCGTAAATAATCAAAGTAATTAAGTTATAATATCAAAGCATTAGGCCGGTCATTTCAAACTGATGTTTAACGTTTTTTCGCCTTGACAACCCTGGCTATTCCGCTCAAATCCACCTCTTTAGAAACGGGCTCGAAAAGTGAGCTTTGACCTATGAGTTTTGCTACGCTCGCATCCTGCCCCCGGCCGACTTCAACTATTAAATACCCCCCCTTTCTAAGCAGCCTGCCGGCATCAGGGATGATATCCCTGTAGAATGACAGGCCATCAGGGCCTGCCCGCAATGCCGCCTCGGGCTCATATTCTCTGATTTCAGGCTGCGCCTCATTCCACTCCTGATCTGCAAGATAGGGGGGGTTGGAAAGTATGCAATCAAAGCGTTCCGACTGGTCATGGCTTACAAACGATGTGAGCTTATCTGCCACCAGGAAGCATATCTTATCATCAATCCTGTTTAAACGAGCGTTGGTGCGTGCAAGCTCAACGATCCGTGCAGTACAATCGCTGGCCACAACCCTGATGTCGTCGATTTCCTTAGCCAGGCTCACCGCTATAACGCCGCTTCCAGTGCCCACATCTGCAATCATCGGGCAATCATTCTCACTCCTGAGCTCGTCGTACACGGTCATTACCGCGTCAACGATGGTTTCTGTTTCCGGCCGGGGTATCAGAACATCCGGTGAAATCCTGAAAGAAAGGGAACGAAATTCCTTGTTGCCGGTAATATACGCCACCGGCTCGTGCCCTGCCCGTCTGGAAATGGCCTGCTGGAACCTCTCGCGGCAGTCACGTTCAAGGGTACCTGCCGCATCCCGATACAGCGTCACGCGGTCCGTGTTCATGCAATGGGCCAGAAGGACTTCCGCGTCAAGACGGGGACTTTCAATTGCCGTATGCCTGAGTTTACCCGCCGCCCATTGGAGCGCGTCCGAGATGGAGGATAATGGATCATTCACCGATGGTGTCCTTACTGCATGAGAGGCATTGATACATCATGCTCTCATACGGTAACGAATGATTCGCGACAACGAGTTGCATGATGAGAGTATATATATGAGCAGCGGCGGGAAACGGCCATACGGCAGGCGCAAATCAGAATTTACTGGGAAAGGATGTCCGATGATTGCAGTGATTCGGTCTGGAAGTGAGTAGTGAGCTGATCAATAATTGCGTCAAGATCTCCCTCCAGCACATATTCCAGATTGTGCAGGGTAACGCCGATGCGATGATCCGTAACCCTTCCCTGGGGGTAATTATAGGTACGGATGCGTTCGCTCCTGTCACCGCTTCCCACCTGGCTTTTTCGCTCCTGCGAAATCTCCGTCTGCTGCGCCTGCACGGCCCTGTCCAGCAGACGCGCCCGGAGAATCTTAAGCGCCTTTGCCTTGTTTTTAAACTGCGATTTTTCATCCTGGCAGCTGACCACCAGTCCCGTGGGCAGATGCGTCATTCGTACCGCCGAGTCCGTCTTGTTGACATGCTGTCCGCCCGGACCTGATGATCTGAATACGTCAATCTTGAGATCATTGCTGTCAATCTCTATTTCAACCTCCTCCGCTTCGGGTAAGACCGCCACGGTAACGGCAGAGGTGTGGATCCTGCCCTGTGATTCTGTGGCCGGAACACGCTGCACCCGGTGCACGCCGCTTTCATACTTGAGCCTGCTGTACACCTGTCTGCCCTCAATTAAGGCAATCATTTCCTTAAATCCGCCGAGACCGGTCACATTTTCACTCAGTATTTCAACCCGCCACCGCTGCTTTTCAGCGTACTTGGCATACATCCGGAAAAGGTCAGCCGCAAAAATAGCGGCCTCTTCCCCTCCGGTCCCCGCCCTGATTTCCAGAATTATGTTCTTTTCATCCTTCGGATCTTTTGGGACCAACAGGGTTGTAAGACGCTGCTCCAGATTTCCTTTTTCCTCCCGCAACAGATGAGCTTCGGCCTTTGCCATCTGCCGCATATCTTCGTCGCGCTCAAGGGCCAATTGCTCACTTTCCTCAAGTTCGGCGCACACCTTCTTATACCTGCGGTAGGTGTCGAGCAGCGCGGCGAGGTCGGAACGCTCCTTGGCATACTGCTGAAAGCGCTTCTGATCATTAATGACTTCCGCATCACTCAGAAGCTTATCCAGCTGCATGCAGCGTGTTTCAATGGATTCCAGCTTTTGAAGCATTGGGCATCGAATGAAGAAAAATTGTTACAAGCCGGGTTGAGATGAGAGCCATGCAGTCCGCACCGCTATTTGGCATCCTTTTTTGCATACCGTCTTTGGAACTTTTCAACCCTGCCGGCAGAATCAACCAGCTTCTGCTTGCCGGTAAAAAAACCGTGACACTTGGAGCATACTTCCACCTGTATGTCCTTTTTGGTGGAGCGGGTTTCGATGGTACTGCCGCAGGCACATTTAATAACCGTATCAACATATGCAGGATGAATTCCCTTCTTCATTGCTCCTCCCTGTGTGATAAATGATGGATGATTATGCCGGTTGAAGGTCATTTGCTCATCGAGGCAAGAAAATCCAGGTTGTTTTTGGTATCCTTTATTTTCTCCAGCAGGAATTCCATGGCATCAATGGTGCTGAGCGGCTGAATAACTTTTCTCATTATCCAGATCCGGTTGATATCGTCGGGATTCAGGAGCAGCTCTTCCTTCCGTGTCCCCGAGCGGTTAATGTCAATGGCAGGGAAGACCCTTCGGTCGCTCAGCTTCCTGTCCAGGTACAACTCCATATTTCCTGTTCCCTTAAACTCTTCAAAAATAACCTCGTCCATTCTGCTTCCCGTGTCAATGAGCGCTGTGGCGACAATGGTGAGGCTTCCGCCGTCCTCCATTTTTCGAGCGGCGCCAAAAAAACGCTTGGGGCGATGCAGCGCGTTGGAGTCAACGCCGCCCGAGAGAACCTTGCCGCTGGGCGGGACCACCGTATTATAGGCACGGGCAAGCCTGGTTATGCTGTCGAGCAGAATAACCACGTCCTTTTTGTGTTCAACCAGCCGCTTTGCCTTTTCGATTACCATCTCCGCAACCTGGACATGCCTTTGAGCCGGCTCGTCAAAGGTGGAGCTGATGACCTCTCCCTTTACAGACCGCTGCATGTCTGTAACCTCTTCGGGACGCTCATCAATGAGTAGGACGATGAGTATGACTTCGGGATGATTATTGGTGATGCTGTTGGCTATGGATTGCAGGAGGATGGTTTTTCCGGCGCGCGGCGGAGATACGATCAATCCGCGCTGTCCTTTTCCGATCGGGGTCAACAGGTCCATGATGCGGGCGGAGAGGACGTCCTGGGTTGTCTCAAGCAAAAATTTTTCCTGCGGATAAAGGGGCGTCAGATTGTCAAAGAGTATCTTATTCCTCGCCTCTTCAGGATCCTCAAAGTTCACCGACTCAACTTTCAGCAGCGCAAAATAGCGCTCGGATTCCTTCGGTGGACGAATTTGACCTGAAACGGTATCACCGGTCCGGAGGTTGAATCGCCGTATCTGGGAGGGGGATATGTAAATATCGTCCGGCCCCGGCAGATAATTATAATCGGGGGCCCTTAAGAAGCCAAAACCGTCGGGTAATATCTCGAGCACCCCCTCTCCATAAATCTGCCCGTTCTTTTCCAGTTCCGCCTGCAGAAGGGCAAAAATGAGATCCTGTTTGCGCATGCCGCTCGCACCTTCTATGCTCAATTCGTTAGCGAGGGTTATCAATTCGTTAATCCGCTTCTCCTTTAAATCCTTCAAATTCATCTGTCTTTCTCCTTAGGGATAATATTTAAACAGTGACTGATGCTATCGTGTTCCGTACATGAAACTCATGCGATCCCTGCCGCCTGAACACCTTCCGGCACAAAACCATCCACCCTGATTTGTTTCGAGCGTATCCACGAATAAAAACCGGGTCGGGTATTGGGGAAGAAGTTTATTCCTGTGACGCGCACGCAGGGGATTTGTGAGCTTATGAGCGATTATCCATGGTTATGGTGTTAGAAACCTTGAGGGGCAATGTGGTATTACTATTTCATGTAGTATGAATTATGATTTCCGCGTCACGATGATGATATCTGAAAGATTCTTATATAGGATTTACCCGGGGACGGTGCAGGAATAGGTATAAACTTTTATCCTCTGGGAATTAGCGCCGGAAGGTACATGATCTGAGTTATATGATACCATATCACAGGGATAAATCCTGTCAAGCATTTTTTACGGGTCTGCCACGCAAACAGGAGATCTTTCTTGTTCACAGTTTTGATGCAATTAAGTCGATGGCAACGAGCACAGCAGCTTAAAAAGCATTCGCGTCTGCCTCCTGGTCTGTGCCAGCGATCCCTGATTATTGATGACATAGTCCGCCACGTGCATCTTTGGTGCTAAAGGCAATTGGGAACGCAGACGTCTTTGAGCCGCCTTTAATGAGCAGCGGTCCCTGCGCATGAGCCTGGCAAGCTGAACATTTTCATCGGCTGCAACCACCACCAGCCTGTCGTAATCCCGGTACATGCCCGTCTCGACAAGAAGGGCGGCATCCACGATGACCAGGGCGCCGGCATCATCATGACCTATATCGGTAATCAGCTGCCTGATGCGCTTCTTGATCGCGGGATGAATGATCCTGTTCAGGCGCATGCGCTTTTCAGGATCGGAAAATATCCGCGATGCCAGTTTTTTTCGGTTAATGCTGAGATCCTTGTTGAGAATGCCTTTCCCAAAATGAGCGGTTATGCTCTTCCAGCACCGGGTATGCGGTAACACCACCTCTCTGCTCAATATATCGGCATCGATAACCAGGGCGCCCAGATCCTTTAATATCCCGGCTACGGTACTTTTGCCGCTGGCTATGCCTCCGGTCAGACCTACGACGAGCATGTGCATTCCCTTATCATAGTCAGCAGTGAGCGCAGCTCGGGTGGAAGCGGTTGAGTAAATTCGAGATGCTGCCCGGTGAGAGGATGGTCAAAACCCAAAAGACAGGCATGGAGAAAAGGCCCGCTTAACCGGCTGAGGGCGCTCCGGACCGCATCATTTCCTATCCGGGAAATGCATTTTTTCCCGCCGTAGACGCTGTCGCCCAGGATGGGATGATGTGCCGCAGACAAGTGCACCCGAATCTGATGGGTTCTCCCGGTATGGATGCATACCCTTAGGAGCGAGCAGTCATCGTACTGCTCGCTTCGTTTCCACAGGGTGAGAGCCGCCCTTCCCTTTTTGGCATGGACCGACATTTTCTTTCTGTCCGCCCGGTGTCTTCCAATATCCAGCGCCATGCTGCCTTCAGGTCTCTCCATCCGGCCGAACACCAGGGCCTGATACTCCTTCCTGACCGTATGATTTTTGAATTGCCGGGAGAGATGACAATGGGAAACGTCACTTTTTGCGACTACCATAAGGCCGGAGGTATCCTTGTCCAGCCGATGCACTATCCCCGGCCGCTGCACCCCGCCGATTCCCGCCAAAAAGTCACAGTGTGAGAGGAGTGCATGCACCAGCGTGCCTGTATAGTGTCCCGCAGCGGGATGAACCACCATCCCCGCCGGTTTATTGACGACGATAATGGCCTCGTCTTCATACTTGATATCAAGCGGGATTGGCTCAGGAGTGAGGGTTGCCTCCCGGGGCGGCGGCAGCGTCAGCTCGACAACATCGCCTCCTTTGAGACGGAATGCCGCTTTGACCGGTATCCGGTTCACTGTTACATGGTCTGTCTCAATTAATTTTTTAATCCGGGAGCGGGTAAGGGATGGCGCCTGTCCTGCTAAAAACAGATCCACTCTCTGTTTGACGGCACGGGCGTCAACGGTGTAACGGGCTGTTTTCATCGAAGCGGTACGCGTCTTCAGAGGATAAACATGAGCGGTTATACAACATCTCTTACTCCAGCAATTCCGTGTTCCAGTAGGAGACATCAATAAAATCGAGGAAGGGCAGCCACTCCTTGCGCCGTATATCCCGAATGGTAAGCCTGTTAAGCGGCGTCCAGCGGGGCTTGCGGGGTGTCCTGAGCAGCTTCATGTGCGCCTGCCGCGGCGTTTTGCCTCCCTTATCCCTGTTGCAGGTAAAGCAGCAGCAGACAACATTTTCCCATACGCTTTTTCCGCCATAGGAACGGGGAATGACGTGATCAATGCTTAATTCGTTTCTGGTAAATATCTCACCGCAATACTGGCACATGTTGCCGTCGCGCGCAAAAATATTTGCCCGGGTAAAGCGAACCTGCGTCCGGGGAATATGGTCATAGGCAACCAGCATGATTACCCGCGGTATTTTAATGATCCGGTTGACCAACCCAATGGCATCATCCCGCTGTTCAACCGCAAGTTGCGACCAGCTCTGATAGTCAAACGTTTTATACTGACTATCAACTGCCCTGGCTACCCCGCGATAGAGCATGCAAAATGCCTGTTTCACGGTGGTTAAATTGACAGGAAAAAAAGAACGGTTGAGGACAAGAACATTTGAGTAGATCACGACAGCATTCCTCCCGGCACAAAACGGCACAGCTCATCCCCGCTCAGGCCTTGGTCAGCTCAGCGCCCACGCTTACGAAGGCGCTGAGACAAGGCAGCTGATCAGAGCGGCCTCAAGCTCACCTTCCTCCTGTTCGGCAACGGTTCTTAAATCAATGCGCACCTGATCCCGGTGAATTCTCGCTATGACAGGCGGCGTGTGCCCCCTCATTCTTCTTTCCATCAGCTCAACCGGAAGCGAAGATGATCTCAGCGCGATCACCCGGGTGGGGACATGCTGCAAGGGAAGAGCGCCGCCGCCGATCTGGGAGGTGTCATCTTCAATGCCGATGGATATATCGAGCGGCAGCCTCGGACGGATCTTTTTTATGAAGGCCTCCGCTCTCTGCTCTATTGCATCCGCCGTCATGGTTATCATCCTGATGGTGGGCACCCTGTGAATGACTGATTCCCGGTCGAGGTATAAACGCAACGTCGATTCCAGCGCAGCCAGGGTCAATTTATCAATTCTTAAAGCCCGGTTCAAGGGATTTTTTATTAATTGTTCCACAACCTCTTTTTTGCCGACCACCATCCCTGCCTGCGGACCGCCCAGCAGCTTGTCGCCGCTGAAGGTAACGACGTCCGCCCCCGATTGCACCACCTCCTGGACAGTGGGTTCATGCTCGAATCCGTAGCGAGATAAATCAATCAGACTGCCGCTTCCCAGATCGACGATGACGTGAAGTGTATGCCTTTCGGCCATTTCTATGAGTGATGGAACATCGACCTGCGATGTAAATCCCAGGATCCGGTAATTGCTGGTGTGCACCTTTACCATAACCGCGCTTTTGTCGGTTATGGCATTTTCGTAGTCACGCAGGTGGGTTTTATTGGTCGTTCCGACTTCCACCATGCAGGCCCCGCTTCTCGACATAATATCGGGTATGCGGAATGAACCGCCGATTTCAATGATCTCACCCCTGGAGACAATGGCCTCCCGCCCGCAGGACAGGGTGTTGAGCGCCAGCAGTACTGCAGCCGCGTTGTTGTTGACCACAAAGGCCGATTCAGCACCGGTGAGTTCACACAGCAGATCCTGTACATGCTCGTACCGGGATCCCCTCCCCCCACTGTGCAAATCATATTCCAGATTCGAGTAACATCGGGCCACCGCACGCATGTGCTCAATTGCCTCATCCGGAAGAATGGACCGGCCCAGATTGGTATGCAATATCACCCCGGTGGCATTGATGACACGCTTAAGCAACGGTTCAGAAAAAGAAATTATTTCCTGCTCAATCTCTTCTCCCCGCACAATGCCGATGCTGCTTTTAAGTACCTGTAGCTGTGCGTCGTCCGCCATGACAATTGTTCCCCGCAGGGCGGCAAGTTTCTTTTGTACCGCTTTAACCACCACCCCCCTTGAATAACTCCTCATCAACGCCGCAATGTCGGCTTGTTCAAGAAGCTTATCAACCGGGGGTATCATCCTCAACAGGTTCTGGCGCATAGTGGTATAATCCCGGAAAATAATGAGCTTGGCTCATGCACGGCAGCTCGAGCTTACCCTATCTTATCGTCAGGTTGAAGCGCAGTCCTTAGCGCTGTATACAGGGCTTTTATGTTTTGCATTTCGCCACTAAATAGTGTAAACTCCGCGCAACACCATATATATAGCATGGCGGGCGGCATGAAGGAGATTAAAGACAGCAAAAGTCAAAAAGTTGTTCCCATAGAAGGGCACAGAAGCAAGAAACAGGCAAGGGACTCACTACTGAATCTCCTTCAAGACACGCGTTCGACTGCTCGCGCAATTGAAAATAAAACATGTCTTCTGTGCATGGCCAAGAAACTGTGCGTTAATAAAACCGGCCTGTGCGCTGCATGCTACGGCAGGTTAAATCCCCGCGAAAAACAGATTGCCGACAGCGAGGCGGCGCATAAAATCATTACCATTTCTGTATCGGATGACAGGTGGCCGGGGAAGGATAAAAAATAAATTGATTCTGTTTGAGCCCCTCCCCTTCCGAATCCTCTGAAAACAGCGTGTCGCGCGTGCTCACCATTCCCCGCCGTACGGCACAGTACGGGCAGTTTTTATGACTCCCATCATCTGTCGGTGCCATTGTGCCATAACAGCACGTATCCAGACGGCGAGTATGAATGGCATGGTATGAATAGTAATATAAAAGAGCGCTCTTGTAAACAATTTGCTTGATTGCCTGCTATTTTAAAGTGTAACATGCCTGATATCAGTTGACTCTGTGATGAAATACTGCTATTTTCGCAAACGCTTTAATCGCTATCTTACTAAATCATCAAAGAGAACCAGTCATGTACCAGGTATCAATTGAAACCCATTTTTCGGCTGCTCACCGGCTTAGAAATTACAAGGGGCTTTGTGAAAATCTTCATGGGCATAATTGGAAGGTAGAGGCCACCGTTTGTTCCGACATATTGGACAATGCAGGTATGGTTATAGATTTCAATATATTAAAGCAAAAGACTAAGGCTATTGTTGATGTTCTTGACCATCAATACCTCAACGAAATTGATTCCTTTCAAGAAACAAATCCCTCCTCTGAGAATGTAGCCGCTTATATCTTCAGCCGGTTGTCCATTGCATTGAAAGATGATCCTGTTAAGCTCATCAGCGTTTCCGTCTGGGAGTCTGACAAGTCAAAAGCAACTTTTTCACCCTCGAGTCGTTGAACCATGCCCCCCAAAAAAATGATCGCCGATGTCCAGAGCAGCCGGGACTATCGCAAGGTTGACATCAACAAGGCCGGGGTTAAGGGGATTAAATATCCCATAATCGTGCTGGATAAGAAGAATACAACCCAGCACACCATTGCCACGATTAACATGTACGTTAACCTACCCTGTCGGTTTAAAGGCACGCACATGAGCCGGTTTATTGAAATTCTCAACCGCTACCGTCAGGGAATCACTGTAAAAAACCTTTTTACTATCCTCAAGGAGATGAAAAGGAAGCTGAATGCAAAATCGGCACACCTTGAAATCGAGTTTCCTTACTTCATAGAAAAAACCGCGCCCGTATCCAAGGCCAGGAGTCTGATGGAATACACCTGCCGGTTATGGGGTTCGTTAAATGACAAGCTGGATATCAGCCTCGGCGTTGAAGTGCCGGTCACCACGCTGTGCCCCTGCTCCAAGGAGATGAGCTCGAAGGGGGCACATAATCAACGTGGAATCGTTTCAGTAAAAATCAGATTTAAGGGCCTTTTCTGGATTGAAGACGTCATAAAAATAGCCGAAAAGTCTGCAAGCTGTGAAGTGTATTCACTCCTCAAACGACCGGATGAAAAACACGTGACCGAAAAGGCGTATAACAATCCAATGTTTGTGGAGGATGTTGTGCGCACCATCGCCGGCAAGCTTCAGAAAAATTCAAAGATTACCTGGTTCAGCGTGGAATCGGAAAATCTGGAGAGCATTCACAATCACAGCGCCTACGCCCTGGTTGAAAAATCACTTTGCTAGTGTAGTGCGTTCAACACTTGTTTACTGATGATTCAGTGGCTCATGAGTAGGGGGCTTTTGACGCCACAACAATATGTCTTTACGCTTACGGCACGACCCGGTGCCTTACGACTTAAACCGCAGACAGGCAGCTTTGCAGAGGCTTCGATACGGCTGGTGCCATGCGGGTCTGTCGGACAAGGTTAGAGAGATGCTGCCGTTCTACAGGTTCCGAATAATTTTGTTGTGGCTCAAAAGCCACCTACCAATCCACGGTCGCTCAATAAAGGTATGTAAGGAAATCAATGACGCACTACACTAGCAATTAATCAGCCCCGGCATAACGCGGAAAGCATGTATGTGCATCATCTCATTTGACCTGGACGGAACCCTGGTCACAGACGAGTTCAGCCGGACCGTCTGGCATCAGGGCATGCCCGAATTGTACGCGGAGCACTATGGCTGCGGCGTGGATCGCGCGAAAGAACTCCTGCTCGGTGAATATGACAAGGTAAGCGATGAGGCCCTGGAGTGGTATGACATTCAGCACTGGCTGCGCCGCTTTCAGCTTAACGCCGATTGGCAAAGCCTGCTTGCAAAATTCAGGCATTATATCAGGACCTACCCCGAGGTCAATGAGGTGCTCCATCAGCTCAGCCGCCGCTATGAGCTGATGATCACCTCCAATGCCGCGCGGGAATTTCTGAATACTGAAATTGAAGTAGCCGGGATCGCACCATATTTCAAGCACGTGGTTTCCGCTACCAGCGATTTTCGGAAGGTGAAAAAGGACCGTGATTTTTACCGTGAGCTTTGCCGGAGGTTTGACGTGAGCTGCAGCGATGTGGTTCATATCGGCGATCATTACCGGTTTGATTATCTCGTTCCCTGTGAGCTGGGTATCAAGAGCTTTTTTTTGGACAGAAGCGGAAATCATACCGGGCCGTTTATGGTAGGAAACCTGAAGGAATTTGTCTGCAGGCTGGAGGCATAATCGTATTGCTGAACAGCCCCTTATTTCCAAGGAGGAGCCTTTGAAGCTTAAAAGTAATCTTTTTTACTACCCCTGGACGAATTATTCAATTAACAACTGTAATACCTATCTGATTGGCGAAAAAAGTTTTATCCTGGTAGATCCCGGTCTTGATTTCTGCCTGGATGAGGTGCTTGCCGAAATAAGGAAGGACGGGATCGATCCGGATCAAATCAATTGTGTCATAACCACCCACAGCCACCCGGATCATTTTGAGGGTGTCAGAAGTTTCGTCAACAGGGGTATCAAGCTGTCCCTTCACGAGGATGAAGACGCTTTCCTCCGTGAACACGGCAATGGATTCTATTCCATGTTCGGCATTACCGTGCCTCCCTACCAGGTGGAATCATACCTTGCGGAAGGGGCATGTAAATTTAACAACATCGACATGGAAATATACCATACCCCGGGACATTCACCCGGTTCTATTTCCATTTATTTACCTGACAGCAAGGCGCTCATTGCAGGGGATGTCATTTTTCAGGCCGGGGTGGGAAGGACGGACTTTCCCGGCGGCAGTGGTAAGCTCTTGAAGAAAAGCATAGACAGGCTGGCAATGCTGGATACGGAGTATCTGTTGCCCGGCCACGGTGACCTTGTAAAGGGGAAAGAAAGGGTGAAAAGGAATTTCGACTACGTTGCCGATGTGTATTATGGCATGATATAACGTTCCGGACTGCTGACCGGGCATGTTGAGTGAAAAGCATTCAGTTCCCCTGGCCGTCAGCACGAAACGCATCCTCATTGCGAATCCACCTGCTTGACCATGCTGTAGGGATCCACAAGCCGGTCAAACTCATCAGCAGAAACATATCCCAGTTCACGTGCGGCCTCTCTTAATGTTATGCATCTGTCCTGCGCCAGCCGGGCGATCTCTGCGGCCTTGTCATGCCCGATAACGGGTATCAATGCGGTCACCAGCATGAGGGAACGGCCCAGGAAGTTTTCTATCCGTTTTCTATCCGGCTCCAGCCCCTTCAGCATATAATCGTTAAAGCGCTCGCAGCCATCCGAGAGCATGCCGATGGATTTAATGATATTGTAGATGATGAGCGGTTTATAGGCGTTCATTTCCAGGTGGCCGCCGGCACCGGCAAAGGAGACAGCGGCGTCATAACCCATCACCTCGACCGCGACCATCGCCAGTGACTCGCACTGCGTGGGGTTGCATTTTCCCGGCATCATTGATGAACCAGGTTCATTTGAGGGCAATTCGAGCTCATGAAGCCCGCAGCGCGGACCGCTGCCGAGCAACCTGATGTCATTCGCCATTTTATACAGTGAGCATGCCAGGGTTTTAAGTGCGCCGCTGGCCATTACCAGCGCATCGTGCGAACCCATAACGGCAAACTTATTTGCTGCCGGCTGAAACGGCATACCGGTCATTGCCGCGAGGTGTTTACAAACATCTTCCGCAAATCCCAGCCGTGCGCCAAATCCGGTCCCTACGGCAGTACCGCCAATGGCAGTGCTGTACAGCTGCGTCAATATCTCTTCAAGTCTCCCCAGATTATCGCCGAGCATGGCAGCGTACCCTGAGAACTCCTGCCCCAAGGTAAGAGGCACGGCATCCTGCAGGTGGGTACGGCCAATTTTGACAATGCCGGACCATTGTTCCGCCTTTTGTTCAAGCCCGTTTTTAAGTTTTCGAATCTCCGGCATCAGCCGCCCCTTTATTCCCATAGCAGCCGACAGGTGCATGGCAGTCGGAAACACATCATTGCTTGACTGAGAAAGATTAACATGATCATGAGGATGGATGGGATTTTTGCTGCCGATAATGCCCCCCGCGTGCTCAACAGCTCGATTGGCAATGACCTCATTTACATTCATGTTTGCCTGGGTGCCGCTCCCGCTCATCCACACGCTTAAAGGAAACTGGCTATCCAGCTTCCCATTGATTATCTCCTCGGCTGCATCAATAATATAACCAGCCCTGTGCTTTTCAATCAATCCCAGCTCCAGATTTGCCAGGGCCGCTGCCTTCTTAATCATTGCCAGCGCGCGTATCACTTCTACAGGCATGCGATCTGATCCGATGTCAAAATGACGCAGGGCCCTCTGTGTCTGAGCGCCCCACAGCCGGTCAGCGGGAACGGCAACTTCACCCATGCTGTCAGATTCCAAGCGTACGGGCTTCGATTCATCCGCTGCCATAATGGCTCACCTCCTCACGGGAGCATGCCTACTCCAGCCGGATATTCTTTTGCACCGCTTCAGCATACCCGGTTGTGGAAAGCGGCGACACACCTTCTGCCTGCAGGGCCAGATCACCGGTCATGCAGCCGGAACCAATGGTTACGGCAACAGCCCTTTTGATAGACGTAGCAATGTCATCCCAGCCCATATATTCAAGCATGAGAGCACCTGAAAGCATCAGGCCGGTTGGATTAGCACGGTTTTTACCTGCAATTCCGGGAGCGGTGCCATGGGCAGGCTCAAAAACGCCCATCTGATGGCCGATATTTGCTCCGGGCGCCATCGCAATCCCCCCGACCTGGGCTGCGAGCGCATCGGATAGATAGTCGCCGTTCAGATTAGGCGCGGCGATGACATCATACTGATCCGGATAAAGCAAAACCTGCTGCAGCATATCATCAGCAAGCCTGTCTTTCACCAGCAGCTTTCCTGCTATGGCATGGCCCGGCCTGCCCCTGCAATCTTCCTCGGTCACGATACTATCGCCAAATTCATCGCGGGCAACTTCATAGGCCCAGGTCCTGAAAGCACCCTCCGTGCACTTCATGATATTTCCCTTGGTCACAAAAGTCACGCTTCTCCTGTTATGAGCCAGCGCAAATTCTATAGCCATGCGCACCAGCTGCTTGGTAGCTTTGCTGCTGATAATTTTAATGCCGATTCCCGCATCCGCCGGAATGTCCTCCCCCGTTTTTTTCTGCACAAAACTGATGATTTCGCGGGAATGATCTGAACCCGGCGGCCACTCAATCCCGGCATACACATCCTCCGTATTTTCCCTGAATAATATCATATCAACCAGCTCAGGATGTTTAACCGGGGTCGGAACCCCGGTTATATAGCTGAAGGTTCTCACGCTGGCGTACAGATTAAGATTCCGGCGAATGGCCACGTTTAAGCTGCGGTGGCCTGTCCCCACCGGGGTCTCCAGGGGTCCCTTCAGGCAAAGCCGATAATAGCGGATTGCGTCAATCGTGTCTTTCGGTAACCGTTCATTATAGACGTCTAGTGCCTCACTGCCAGCGTGAAGCTGCAACCAGGAAATTTTTTTGCTCGCCCTGGATATTTTTTCAACCGCGGCGTCGATCACCCGGCGTGTCACCGGACCTATCTCTCTTCCTATGCCGTCACCATCAATGCAGCAGATTACCGGATCATCCGGAACGCGCAACCTTCTCTGCCCGGGCTCACAGGGAGTGCCTTCCCGGGGTGGCTGGACATGGTCATATGTCGGCATGGTCTCAGATGAATTCATCTAAAACCTTCTCCAGTGCAGCGGTGTCTGTCATTTGTGAAAGAAGCGGTCCATGTTGTAGTGCGGGATGCAGCATTTCATAGGCCTGTCGTTCTTTTTTAAAAAGTACACCCAGGGGTATTGTATCGCCCCACTCCTCCGACTTTTGGAACGCCGCGCTTTTGTCCGCGGAATTATAATGCTCATCGAGTTGATACACGCGTTCCTGATACCATGCATAGGTGTGCTTTTGATCAAAGCTCACACAGGGCTGGAGTATATCTACCAGTGATAATCCTGGATTATGTATTGCCTCCTTGATAAGCCCCACCAGATGATCACCATTTCCCGCATACCCTCGTGCCACAAAAGAGGCGTCCTGCGAAATTGCCAGGGCAAGCGGGTTGAAAGGCGGGATCTGCGAGCCCTGGGGCTGCATTTTGGTAATGAAACCAAGCTCGGCAGTAGGCGCCGGTTGACCGCGGGTAAGACCGAAGACCTGGTTATTATGAACCAGCACCGCAATATCAGGATTGCGTCGGATTGCATGCATGAGGTGGTTGCCTCCTTCAGCATAACAGTCGCCATCGCCACCTATGACAATTACGGTGAGCCGGTGATTGGCCAATTTGGCAGCAGTTGCAAGCGGGAGGGACCTTCCGTGAAGGCCGTTGATGGCGTTGCATCTCATATAGTGAGGCAGCTTGGCTGCCTGCCCGATTCCGGACACCACCAGCACCTGGTGAGGACGCAGCCCCAGTTCAGCCAGTGCCCGCTTTAAAGCGGCAATAATAGCATAATTACCGCACCCCGGGCACCAGCTGGGCTCAACCCCGCTATTATATTCATCCACGGATACCATTAGTGTTTGACCTCCTTCATGACTTGATCCCGCAGTTCATCATAATAAAACGGACGGCCGTCATATTTCAGTATCGTGCCGGATGGCTGCAAACAGATCTTTTCTCTGATTAAGCCCGAAAGCTGGGCCGTGTAATTGTTTTCGACGACCACCCATTTTTGTGCCTGTGTCAGTTCCGCAAGCACTGCTTTTTCCGGAAAGGGCCACAGCTCCTGGATATGCATCAGGCGAACCGGAACCCCTTCCCTGTTTAACCCTGCCGTGACCTCATGCAGCACACCGTATGTTGACCCCCATCCCACGAGCAGCAGAGATGCATTCTGCACACCCTCAATCACAGGCGAGTCACATTTGGAGAATACGCCTTCCATTTTCTTAAAGCGTTTTTCCACCATCCGGGTTCGTATGACTGCATCCTCTGTAATGTGTCCGCTTTCAGTATGCTCGTGGCTGTCATACATCATCTCCTTATGTTCCCCCGTAATTGGATACCGTGGCGATATTCCCGTTTCAGTAAACCCGTAGCGGAGCAATGCGCCGGGGCTGTCCGGCAGCACCGCTTTTGAAAAATAACGCTCCTTGATAATCTGATCAAGAGTAAATCTTTCTTCTGTAAAATATGAGTCAGCCAGGTACTGGTCGGTGAGTATAATAACCGGCATTTGATACTCTTCGGCAAGATGAAAGGCCTTGATGGTGAGATAAAATGCCTCACGCGCCGTACCGGGTGCCATGACCACCCGCGGAAACTCCCCCTGTGCCGCGTGTATCACAAACCGCAAGTCGGCCTGCTCAGTTCGCGTCGCAAGCCCGGTAGCAGGCCCCGGTCTTTGACTCTCAACCAGCACCAGCGGTATCTCGGCTATCCCCGCCAAACCGAGTGTCTCAACCATAAGGCTGAATCCCCCGCCTGAGGTTGCGGTCATTGATCTGAGTCCGACACAGGATGCGCCGATTGCCATGTTTATCGCGGCGATTTCATCTTCCGGCTGTTCAACCACAAGGCTAAAGTCATTTGTCTTCCCCGCAAGATAGGTTAAAATGGACGTAGCGGGACTCATGGGATAAGCGGCATAGAACTGACAGCCCGCGGCAAGCGCCCCCAGCGCGATCGCTTCATGCCCACTTATAAACATCTTGCGAGTTTCATCAGATGAAGAGGTTAAAGGCAGGGAAAACGCGGAGTGATGTTTGAGCACATAATCGTAACCTGCGTTCGCCGCAGAACAATTGGCCGCCGCAACCTTCTCCTTCTGACTAAAATAGGCTCTTAAGGTCGCCGCCATAACATCCCGGCTGCCTCGTGCAATTGCCACAATCGCCCCCAGGGCAACTGCATTGGAATAAATCTCATCTCCACCGGATTCAAGGGCAATCTGCTGCAGGGGCACATCACAGAGGCATCCCCTGAAAGTACCGGAAGGCACCACCGCTGTATCAACAATAACCACCGTTTTATCTGACAGCTGGTTCTGATGAGCGTTGAGGGCATGTTGGTTGAGCGCAACTAACAGGTCAAAGGATTTGGTCATGGCCATAACCGGTTTTTGGCTCACTCGAAGGCTTAAAAAATTATGCCCTCCGCGGATGCGCGATTCATTATCCTGAACGGCAAACACATGAAGGCCGCTGCGTATCAATATCTTTGAAAGCAGAAACCCGATGGTCTGCATGCCCTGTCCGGCCGCGCCGGCGATAGTGATGGTGATGCCGTTGTTCATGTTAACTCCGGTAAACAGGCTTCCCAATCAAAAAAACAGTTTTCAACTATTGACATAGCTAAGATTAAATACTACTTATTTCCAACGTGAAAGGCAAGCGGGGAAAGAAAAAAACAGACTAAATAGCTTGACAAGCAATGGTAATATTAATAAAAGAGGAAGGGATGATCGCCGGCGTAGCTCAGTGGTAGAGCAGCTGATTCGTAATCAGCAGGTCGTCAGTTCAATCCTGACCGCCGGCTCCAGCAAATTCATGACAAATCAGCCAAATGGACGTGTCTGTTTGATTGAATCCAGGCCTGCCGTTTTCCGCCGGCGGAAAAATCCTACCAGGTTAAAATATTTCTTGCAATCCCCCAAAACCTATGGTATAAATTTTTCACCTCTTTAATGAGGTAGTGAAAGGTCGATAACAAATTTGGCCCCCTCCTTTTTGGTTATCGGCCTTCTCTCTTTTTGAAGCCGCGCATTATTGAATCAATTGCACAAATCAGGCAATTGATCTACCTGACCGACTCAGTCGTTTGTAAAGAGTCACCGCCTCGAACCGGATTCAAACAGCCACGACAATACGTGTCAGAATAGCCAATGAAGGAGCATCTGACAGCATTTGTAGATGCCATACCAGAAGAGCAGACAAAGCGGCAAAATGAGCAACCTGACCAGCTTAATAAAGCTTTCTTCATTAAGAATCCTTCTCTCATGATACCGGTGCAACTCAATCCTTTTAACAGCAGGTTGATAGCTCATGGTTTTATCACTCCTCCGATCTTTACATCACTGCGCTCCTCCACTGCAGCACGACTGCAGCCAATGAGACAACCAACACCAATATATTGGATAGATAGCCATTCATAACCCTATATATTGATTACGGTAGCAGAAATAATTTTTCTGTCAAGGCAGTTGTTACATTTCCTGAAGTTATTTATTTTGCGTCTGCCGCCGTGCCCTATAATCTTCAGTGACGCAAGTATCTGTTTTATCAGGGAATCGCGAGCGAGGAACGGATATGAAATATGGGGCAATGAATCTTCCTACAAAACCCTTTATTGAGGAACTTGAAGCGCTGGGCAGGCTGGGATTTGATTATATTGAATTAACCATGGACGCCCCCGAATGCACCCCCGAAAAAATCCTCAAGAACAAAGACGCCATCAAAGAACTGCTTCAGTGCCATAATTTAGGGCTGATTGCTCATCTACCCACCTTCATAAGCATAGCCGACCTTTATGAAAGCATCAGAAAAGCATCGATTGATGAAAACATTAAAGCACTTGAGGCCGGAGTTGCCCTGGGGGTAAAAAAGTTCGTTTTGCATCCGGGAACCATTCATGGCCTGGGTAAACAGGTTAAAGCGCAGGCGCATAAATATGCCGACAAGAGCCTGATGGCCATACTGAGCAAGGCCAGGGAATTGCAGGTCAGTATTTGCATTGAAAACATGTTTCCTGAAACTCACGGCCCAACAGAATCAGCTGATTTCGAAAATATTTTTCTGAAATACCATGATCTTAAATTAACCCTTGATATCGCCCACGCCCATATAGGGAGCAGTAGGAACAGGTCATCTCAATTTATTGAGCGATATCCGGACAAGCTTTCACACGTCCATGTCAGCGATAACTACGGCAAGGAGGATAATCATCTGCCTATCGGTGCCGGCATGATATATTTTGGAAGGATTTTTAAAGAGCTTAAAATGATCGGTTATGACGATACCATGACCATTGAGGTGTTTTCCCGCGATCGGGACTATTTAAAGATAAGCAGGGATAAGGTGGCACAGATGTGGCGTGCGGCATAGCGGCCATTAATCAGACACGCTCATACGGCTCGAACAGTTTCTTATACTCATCAAGCGCATACCGGTCGGTCATGCCGGCTATGTAATCACAGATTACCCTATCGCACTCCCCTTCTCGCACCCGTTCGCGATACTTCGCGGGCAGCAGGGTGGGATTATTGCGGTATGTATCAAATAACACCGTGACATACCGCTCTGCCTTTATTCTCATTCTCTCGACCTTGTAATGGCGGTAGACATGTTCATCCAGAAATTCCTTGAGCATCCTTGACTCTTTCCCGACCCCGGGAGAGTAGGTTATCATAACCGCATGAGCCGATCTGACATCCTCCGGCGTGCCGACCCGGTAGCGCTGTATCAGACCTTCAGAACAGATTACCACATCATTGATAAGATATCCGATAAGCGTGCTTATGGTCTGGTGCTTCTTCTTCTGCTCTGAAATTGAAGGATATTTTTTTTCCACCCGTTCGATCATGTCGCGGCACAGATCAACCGTCCTCAGCTGATCAAAGGTAATAAAACCGGCCTCCAGCGCGTCATCTATGTCATGATTATTGTATGCAATCTCATCGGCAATGTTGATAATCTGTGCCTCGAGGGTCGGAACCGTACCGGGTGCATAATCAACGCAGTAATCAGGCGGAGGATTATCACACTGAGAGCTGTGCTTCGCAAGCCCTTCCCGCGTCTCCCAGGTTAAATTCAGCCCCGGGAAGCCCGGATACTTGTCTTCCAGCACTTCGACCACCCGTAAACTCTGCAGGTTGTGTTCAAATCCGCCTTTGCCTTCCATCTTCCGGTCGAGCGCCCTCTCACCGGAATGGCCGAACGGTGTGTGGCCGAGGTCGTGTGCCAGAGCGATGGATTCCGTCAGATCTTCATTGAGCCTTAATCTCCTCGCTATCCCCTTGGCAATTTGGGCAACCTCCAGCGAATGGGTCAGACGGGTTCTATAATAATCCCCCTCGTGGTTGACAAAAACCTGCGTCTTGTACTCCAGCCTCCTGAAGGCAGAGCAATGTATGATGCGGTCGCGATCCCGTTCAAAAGCAGGGCGTTCATCCTTGAAGTCTTCGCTGTATTTTCGACCGCGGGTTTCGGCGCTTTTCGCTGCATAGGGCGCCAAATCAGGTCTTTCTGTTGAATTCATGGCGTGCGAGCGCATCCTCAAGCAATCCGCCTGGTATCGGGCTGAGCCCTGTTCCAAGCCTGTCAGGGTTTGTCCTGTAACCATCCCTGATGGTTCAATAGTTCTAATGCGGACAGCAGTAAATCATCACACCGCTTCAAAAGCAAGCATTTTGTTTCAGGCGCATGCAAAGCTTCATGGCACACGGTGCGCGCTATAATAAAAACACCCTGAGATGATTCAACAGGGCATTTGCAAGCACATTTTCATGATGAAAAACACTGTGCTACTGGTAAAAAAGGGAAGGCCGGTGACATGCCTACTGAAGGGTATAGGTGCGTGATTGGGAGCGATAGGGAATAGTCTTCCCTTGGCTATTGTATATCTCCCCGGTTCTGAGCAGACCTGATTCCACCAAGGCCTCAAGTCTGTCAGGATAGCTTCCCTGCTCCCAGAAATACACCTGCAGCGCGTTTCTGATCTTTTCCGTCTTGCTCGGCTGAAGGCTATCAGCCGTCAGATTAATCAGGGCATTGGGTGATATCTGCCGGAATACAGTATTTAAATCCGGTGGTGCAATACTAAAAAGACCTATGGCAATTATTGCCAGCACTGCGTACCACCCTGCCGCAAAAAGCCGCCTGCCCAACAGCTGCTGCCATGATCGGGCAGTGCCTGCCACCGAATTTTCCTTTTCCACCCGTTCGATCAGGTCTTTGTCGAGAAGCACCCTCAGCGCCTGCGCGGTGGCAAATTTCCCCAGCAAGGATCTATCCGTCAGCTCCAAGACACACAGACAGCCGTCCAGAAGGTTAAAAATGATTTTCTGATCCTGGGTCATGCAGGCTTCCATATCCTCAGCGGTAGATCCGCCGGCAACACGGTCCGTTTTTTTATACACCGCCTCCAGAGATGAAATGCTTTTGAGCATGAGCGGCCATTCATCCATCATGCGCAGCACATCCAGGATGATGTGCTCCAACCCCAGCGGAGTAAACACCCGCTCATTAAAGTTTACCGGTGCCGGTTGAAACACGTAACTTCCATCCTTCCACTGAAACAATTCCGAGAAGGTGTCATATATCTGGTTGTGGACGATGCGCTCCAGGGTTTCTTTGCTCATGATATTCATTTCTACCAGCACTTCACCGATATGCTGGCGATTTTTCCGCTGAATGCTGAGCGCCCGCTGCAGCTGCCCCTCGCTGACGAGTCCGGATCGGAGCAATCTCTCCCCCAACAGCTCTTTATCATCCTTGGCCACCGGATGAGCGCTGACGATCATTCCGTTCCAAAAAAGCACCTCGATGCTCTCATTTCCACGCTGAACCAGAAGCACGCCGGTCTTCTGCTGCTGGCTGATGAGCTGAAGTATATCCGCCACTCCGAAATCAACGATTCTACCCTCTAAGGCCACGACGGCATTCCTTTCGATCTCTCACCCGCTACTCTTTAATCTGAAGTTCCCGCCTGGTAACGCGGATCAATGAAAGAAACTGAAACAGTTTCATGGAAGAAAAATTAAAATGTCCCAAAGAGTACAGATAGAGAATACACAGCGGTATGGCGATCAAAAGCACGTCCATATATGCAGAACCGCTTATCAGTTGCCAGGGGTTTACCGCCAGCCTGTTCCAGAGAAACAGTTTGGAAATCAAGATAAGGAAAAGGAAGAGAACCGCAGTGCCCCTGAAGGGTTGGTCAAAGAGCAGATGCCCGGAACCCGGCATCAGGACTGACAATAGCTTGCCAAAAAAAATCCTGCGGCCCTGATATCTTTCTATGGAAGCCACCTGAGACTCTTTGTTGGAGATGCTGATCATCATATCACTGGCATTTTTGAAAATGCCCGCGCATTGTTTGCAGAGTTTGTACTCGGCCAACAGGCGCTTGCATTTCCGGCATACCGCGCAACCACAGTATTCACATGCCATTGAGCGACTTTGACTGTGACGGTCTGCAAACAACAAAATGACAAACAACAGGAATACCAGAAAGGTTCCGTATCGGTATTGGTATGCAATGCCTGAAAAAAAACCGCTCCAGAGATGAGCACACAAGCGGTCGTTTTCCTTGGAGGCGGCAAATGTTGTCTGCCAGAGTTCCGCCGCGGTAATTGTTTGGTCCACCACCTGCCGGTTCATATGTGTCGAATACATATTTAAAAAGGAGTCAACGCGGTCGGCGCCAAGCTGCCTTGCCTTGCTAAAACTTTTATTGCTTTCAGAGAACTTATACTCCAGCAGCTGTATGCGGCTAAGATTATAATAACCTTCCACGCTGTCAGGACACAGCTCAAGAGCACGTTCGTAATTGGAAATGGCGACATCAAACTTTTTCTCAGCCGCATGCACGTTGCCCAGGTTGCACCAGGCCCGGCAGTTGAAAGGCTCCTGCTCCAGAAGGGCGGCATATAACCGCTGCGCCTCTTTGATGCGCCCTTCCCGCTTGTTCAGCAGGGCCAGCGCAAATAGGGCATCTGCATCGTATGGATGCTCTTCCACCTGTTGTGCGAGCATCCGTGCCGTATCTTCCCCCCAGTTTTCCTCGTTTACCTGGCTGGTATAATACGCTGTTCCCGAGGAGCTGGCCACCATCAGCTGCGAAAGAGTCTGCATCATGAAGGGGGACAGGGAAAAAAACAGGGCAAAGATGATGATCAGCTGCTGTTCCCGTCGGTTATGATAAAGAAAAAGCAATAACAGCCAATAAAAAGAGACGAAGAATATGCTCCATTTTAAGCAAAGAGGAAGCGCAAAAATAATCACGGCGCAGCAGACGGTGAAGTGCCGCGGAAGCAAAGCGGGCAGCAGATGGCCCAGGTCATGCGCGAACAGCTTACAATATTTATAAAGCGATATCAGGGAATAAACAGCGATAGTCAGCAGAAGGGCATACATAACCACGAACAGCATCCTGATAAGCGGAACGGCGGCGGGAACATAATTGGTAACGGTTGCATACAGGTATTTGTATAGTCCTTCGCACAGCGTATCTATTTTAAACCTGTTTTCCGCCCAGCATACCGCAGCCAGGTTTGTATAGGCGGGTGGGTAATCAGGCGCAATTTTAACGGCATATTCTGCATATGCCCGCGCTGTTTCACCATTCCCATCCTGCAGAAATCGTTTGCTGGCCCTGATTAAAAAACAGGAAGCAACCGATAAATTCGCCGCGCCGCGATCAAGCTTCAACTGGTAGATACGCTCAAGGTCTTCCCGGCCGAGCGGCGTCTTCTGTGACAGGATGGCGTCAACCGTGGTGGAGGCGTGGGCTGATGACGACACAGCGCACAAACACAATGCTACCCAGAGCATCGCAGCAGTTCTGATCATATGAGGCATGCCTCTGGTCACGTGTTTTATGCTCTCCCGTTCTGATGATCATGTCTGCGCGCAGCAGGAGCGCTCAATCACAGAACTCTAGATGTGATGATTATGCGGAATATTGTTAATGCTGATGGTTAACTCCACCTTCAGCGGTGTATGGTTACCTTTCAGCTTCATAACCATGGGAATGGTAATAGAATGATCAGATGCCTTGTGCGGCTGGTCGCAGGAGACTATTTCTAACTGCTGCACACCATTCCCGTCATCGGGAGTGTTGTTCGCCGGCAGATCATCACAAGCGCTCTGCCCATCAACGGCGGCGACAGGCTTCAGGAGCGCAGGACCTGTGGCGGCAGCGGTTTTGATTACGGTCATCTGATCCTCGGATACAAGATTTACCCTGCAGATGGGGCATTGCTTAACATTGGGCTTGAATTTTAATGAGCAGCGCGGGCAGATCCGCTTCCCGTCCTCGTTTTTAACTTCATGGGGTCGGGATATCTCTCCCGGAGGGGGTACATGATGCTCCTGCTCTTCCCCTCTTGTGGCATCCATGTGGCGTGACCCGCCGGCTGCTGCTGCAGCTGACTGGCCATTCAATGGATCAGGCACCGTATGCCCCGCATGAACCGCGCTCTGTGCCGCCCTTCCTGTGACCCCGACGGCATCAGCACCCGTCTGTTCCCCTGTCTGTGATGGGGGATGATCCGCCACGGCATCGCCTGCAGGAGCAGCATCTTCAGCCAGGGTCAGCTTCGGCAGCTCAACCGCAGTCTGACCCCCGTTCGGCGCTGCGTTTGCGGAAACTCTGCCCACCGGCCTCTCGGCTTTAGATTTGTTCTGCATTTGATTAAGCACCAGCTTACAGCACATGGTCAGGGTTTCCATTACTCCCTTGCCGCTCAGGGCACATGCTTCAAAAAACGGGGCCCGCATGCTGTTAAGCTGGTCGTTCATGACAGTGATCGGAATCAGGTCAGGCAGATCCCGCTTATTATACTGAATAATCAGGGGAATGGATTCGAGGGTCTTGTTGTAATATTTTAAATTGTCCTTTAGATCGTTGAGGCTTTCAATGTTCTCCTTCATTTTGCCGTTCTGTGAGTCGGCTACAAAAATAACCCCGTCAACCCCGGTTAAAACCGCTTTTCTGGTGAGGGTGTAGAATACCTGTCCGGGAACGGTATAGATATGGAACCTGGTTTTAAAGCCCCTGATGTTTTCCAGTTGAATGGGCAGAAAATCAAAAAAAAGGGTCCTGTCATCTTTGGTCGCAAGGGAGATCAACTCACCCCGTTGCTGGGGATTTAAATTGAGGTGAACCGACTTAAGGTTGGTAGTTTTTCCGCACAGTGCGGGACCATAATAAACCACCTTGATATCTATCTCTTTTTTTTGTGGATTAAACACTACCATTGGATGTCCCGCCTTTGTGCTGTTAACGAGCGTAAATGGTCAACCGGGCTGCTGAAAGCTGTAGGCGCAACAGGTGCCGGCAAAGGTCATGACACTTCGGCCAGCTCGCGCTTGACTTCCCTGAACTCGCAATCCGCGTCATAAATCATTTTAAAAAGCTTGTGGGCCTTTCGCAATCGGCCCTTCATTTTGTAGGTCACGGCCATTTCGTAGTGTAACGCGTTTTTCTTCTCCGCGGTCAGGTCTTTGTTCTTTAAACCCTTTTTAAGATATCTGATGGCATCTTTGAAAAGCCCGCGCTCCCGGGCGCAGGCCGCCAGCATGAGATGGCAGTCAGTGCTCCTCAGAGGATTCTCCATGGCTTTTCTAAGCTCCTCGATGGCATCTTCATAGCGGCCAATTTTATGATATGCGGTACCAAGATTGTAATGGTAAAGACTGTCATCCTGTCCGCTAGCCGCCGATCCTTCCTGGCGTATTTCCCTGAAGATTTCTTCAAAGCCGGACAGGGCGTCCCGGGCGTTGTTCTCATCGATGCCATCCGCTTCTTCCAGTGCCGGCAATTCCGTTTCCCAATCGCATTCCAGTGCGGCGCCAAGGTCAAAAAATGAATCCAGCTGCTGCCCGGCCGCGTGCGGGGGCGCGGTGGGTTGACCTCCGGTAACGGCATCTGATAATTCCCAGTCCATTCCGTGTGAGTTGTCGTCAACCGATTCCGGCGCAATCCTTTTTTCCGCATAAAACTGCGCTATCTTCTTTTTTACATAGATGCTTTGCGGATCAATGGAAAACATCAGTTCAAGTGTCTCAGTCACCTTTTCCCGCAGGCCGCGGTCACAATAGTGCCGGGCCAGCTTTTCACAGGTTGTTACCGCATCGCCGACGATGCCTTCCCTCCGGTAAAGGTCCGAAAGAACATGATAGGTGGCGATCTGTTCCGGGTCAATGCTGATAACCTGCTTGTAAATTGCGGCGGCTATCTGGCACAGCCCGTTTGTTTCATATAACTGCGCCGCGTGCAGATATTGATCAACCGCCTTCTGACGCTGCCCCATTTTCAGCAGCACGTCAGCTATGCGAAGATGAACCCTTATTTCGTCAGGGTGCTGTTCGGCAAAGGCATAAAATTCGTTGAGCTCATGTACCAGCTTCTTTTCAGGGGCTGATTTAAAGAAAAATCCCGATACCTTCATCTCGGTTCCTCACGGATGCTATCCATTGATTGTTGGGGAATACGCTTATGCCTTCTGCTTTGCCTTGGCCAGCCTGCATCTCTCTTCTTCCAGTGCCTTTTTACCGGCCGCGATGGCCTCAAGAATTTCCTGTTTTTTGAGTTCGGCAACCTCTCTGCCGTCATCCATCAGCTGAACCGCCTTATGCCTGATGCCCTGTATTACATCGCTCATGGTGTGCTTCAGATCATCCTCCATCCGGTGCATCTTGATGATGGTCCTCTCGGCCTTTTCCCTCATTTCACGCCTGGTGTACTCGCCGGATTGCGGAGCAAAGAGCAGTGCAAGACCGGCCCCTATCGCGCTCCCGGCGAGAAACGATACGAGAGCTGCTGTCAGATAATTTTCCTCTCCACGCTGGCGCATCATGCTCCTCCTTTCCGGCATGTAAGCATTGTCAACAGGTGCCGCCCCGCGGCAATCATCGCTTTCTGTCAAAAAAGAAAAAATTGAACGTCCGGCTCAGCCCTTTCATAAATGCCGCCAGATCTATCAGTGGCTCAGCGATTGCATTGTGCAGCACATATCCCGTTTTCGTGTATGTTTCAACCAGGGAAATCAGGCTTTTGCCGATCTGATCCGCAACCAGATCAACCCGCTGCACCTGAACGCGCACGCTGTCAGTAACACCGGCTACATCCTGGCTCACCTTGTCAAGCATGGTGAGCACCGGATTGACTCCCTTTTCCAGGTGAGCCATCAGGTTTTCGGTTACCTTGCTCAACCGCCTTACTTCCAGCAGGATAAAAATCATCGCCGCAACGAGTAAAACAAGAGCTGCAGTAATAATGACCAGGCACACGCATATAACCGCATCCGTATTCATACATTCTGCTCCCTGTCACAGGTTAAAGTATCGGATAAAAATAAAATTTCTTTAATGTGTTTTAAACTTTTTCACGCGAACACCGCCACGCCCGCATTTTGTCACCCGAAACAGGGCAGGAAACAATCCGGGTCCGGGATCTATCGGCGTCTGCAGTCTGGCATTGGCGCCTATCGGTTCGCCACGCTATTATTCTGACAGAAACACAATAATTTGTAAACTTCAATTGTGGCACCCTTTATAACTCAATGGTCTATAAAATATGCTCTAAACTGTATGCTCATTGACCTGCGAGCAAAAGTCATCAACCACCAATGGGCGTAATTTTACAATCCGCAGACTTGCCGTTAATCGTGACGTGCAGTTTTTATGGTTGTATCCTGAGGATGCTCGGTGAGACAGCTGAAACCGACACCGATGATACCGTGCCGCCGAATTTATTTTCTCTTGAAATAACTTTGGCTCTGTGACATCATGTTCCCATCAAAGGTGAGTACTTTCCTGCAATGTACAATTGACACAGCCATCTTCAAAACAATGCGATTCTGTCCCAAATGCTCCTTAAAAATTAAAGGAACCATAACCCAGTGCCCTATATGCAAGGTAGAACTCTTATCCTGCGCGGAGGATGATGAAATGGATACCAGGCCACCGGAAGATGAGCAGCAACCAGCTCTGAAGGCAGATGCTGCTCAGCAACCGCCAGAGAACCTCACGGCATCGCCGGCGGACCTTTCCCAAATGAATGCCAATCCCGTTTCCGCTCCTGTTCAGCCTGCTGACGCTGATCATTCGGCAATAATAATTAATCGCAAACTGGCAAAGCTTGAAGAACATTTGAAGAGCATCGGGAAGTCACTCAATCAGCACATGGGAAAAGACGAGGTTTTAACACGCTCGCTTGTCGATCTTGAAACAAAAATCAACAAAATTGAGAAGTCATTCCTTGAAACAGTGCAATCAAAGGCATCGTCTCAAACACCCGCAGTGCCAACGGCAAAAGATTATGATTACGGCTCATCACCAAGAGGCCATGCCGCTGAAACAAAACCGCAGACGCAGCCATACGACATGAACCATGCAACCCCTTCCGGGTCCGGCGAACCTTCTGATACATGGGGTTCGGCACAGGACGTTTCCGCCCCTGGTTTAGCGGACCGTGAAGAACACGCACCCTTTTTCTCCGAACCGGCTGACGGCTTCGAGGAATCTCCCGATAGCGACGACATGCTCCACGATGACCAATTGTACCGCTCAGGCAGTGAACGAAAGAAATCATTCATTATTATCATTCCTGTGCTTTGTCTTCTCGCGCTGTTTCTTTTCCTTGTTTTTTATTACAACAATCTTCAGAAACATTCGGACCAACAACTTACCATCACAGAACAGATCAGCCTCTCATCCATACCGGTTGATACCCCTTCAAGTCAGCCGGCAC
>CAVVUR010000016.1:0-355845 GCA_963751515.1 uncultured delta proteobacterium | reverse complement strand
GTAACAGAGTGGCATTACTGCCACTCCGTCCCCTAAGAACCGAGCTTGCGAGTTTCCCCGCACACGGCTCAAGCACTTCAGAGCCTTCTTTACATGAGGAAGACCCGATTGTTCTGTCCCGAATAAAGTTAGACACGTGCGGCTTCAGAATATTTTAACACCTTCCGTGTTAGGAAATACTCATGCCAGTCTTTAGCATACGGATTAGCCACACTACGTATCTTGGTGTGGCGTACGATCTTTGTGGTGACAGCATGGAACAAATCTATACTTTCCCGTGTACTGCTCTCTGTCTTTCGGTCTGCAAAGAATGACCAGTTCAGGGAGGGGATGGATCGGAAGTATTTCTTACGTATCCACCCTTTCGTTTTTGAACCGTGTTTTCTTGCGACCCCCTTCCAGAGTTGCTCGAAGATGCGGCTGTCTACATGTGAAAAGGTTTGCTTAGAACAGATATGGCGATGATAGTTTGCCCATCCCCGTAGTACCGAGTTGAGTTCTTCTATCAGTGTCCATAATGAGTGATCTAATCCGTTTTTGATTATCTTTCGGGTTTTAGCAAGGAGCGCTTTTACCGCACCGTGCGAGGGGGTTATGATACATTTGCCCCCGTATTTTCTCAGGTGCTGTCCCAGAAAATCAAAACCTTGCTCTATCCGCGTGATTCTGGTTTTTTCTCTCGAGAGTTGTAAACCCCTCTGGGTGAGAAATGCCTGGATCGCAGGCATGACTTTTCCCCGGAGCATTTCTTTTGTTGCTCCTGTTACCACAAAGTCGTCTGCGTATCGAATCACGTTGACCTTGGAACCTCTGGGTACCACACTTACAATGACTGCCTCCAGACCGTCCAACGTCATGTTAGCCAGCACAGGTGAGATAACCCCACCCTGGGGAGTACCCTCCTTTGTGGGATAGAGTCTTCCCTTCTCTACATATCCGGCTTTGAGCCAGGCATGAAGCATTTTTCTGTCCATCAGGATGTTATGTTGCATCCATTCATGGTTAATGCTGTCAAAACATGCCTTGATATCGGCCTCCAGTACCCACCGTGCAGAGTTTCTCCTTCCCAGGCACACGAAACACTGCTCTATAGCATCTGCGCAGGACCGGTATTCTCTAAATCCATACGAATTGAGATCACCTGTTGTTTCTGCTACCGGTGCCAAAGCCAGTGCATATAGTGCCTGCATCGCTCTGTCTCTCATGGTAGGAATACTCAGCGGTCGACGTGTGCCGTTTTTCTTCCTTATGTAGACCCGCCTGAGTGGAAGGGGCTTGTAGCCTCTTCTCGTAAGCAGCTCTACTGCCCTCATCTTCTTTTTCGGTGTGTTCCATATCTTGCCATCCACGCCTGGCGTACATCTTCCTTTATTCGTAACAACCCTTCTTACTGCAAACAATTTTGCGTAGAATGAGTGAGTCAGAAGCCACTGGAGGGATTTCGCCAACCGGTACCTTCTTTCCCGAACAGCCTTTGCGATACGCATTTGTAGCTTCTTCACCCTCGCACCCACCTTCCTCCACTTGATGGAGTTCCAGGCAGGCCTCGGGTGGTAGGACGCATGGATGTGCTGAGCCATCCCCATTTGCTTTTCCTCCCTTGAGAAGCTTTACAAACTATCTCGCAACGAAGTACCTGTCGGAAGTCGGCACCCTTTCAGGTCAGGGAATATCCCCTATCCAGCCTATTACCGGCTGGCCTTTGCTTTCTCCGACATCCCTTACCCACTTACCCGTCAGCTTCCCTTACGGGATGCCTTCCACCTTCCGTGGAGGTAATTGGGCTTACCATGTTCCGCTCATGTAACCCGATGGGTTAGGGCCTGCCTATCCGCCGGGGGAATGGTAGAGTGCGTAGAGGGAATAAAAAGCCCCCCAACCATACCCCTTACCTTTTGGTTCAAGCCTTACAGCACTTTTGACTTGTTTAGTATGACGACGTTTATCAGCAGTTCACGTACGTTGCCCCTACCATCATTCCTGGCTCCCCTCCGGCTCAGTGCTGCCAGAATTGAGCTCACCTCACGGTTTGCTCTCTCAACCTCACGGCTGAGGGCTACATTGTCCCCTGAGCTTCACACCCGGCCGTTACCAGCCACGCATGTCAGGGTAAGAAACTATTGGCACTACAATAGGTCAACTCCTCGGTTGACAATTACATGAGCGACTTCATGTCGCACCTTTATGTTACTACCATAATGACCAATAGCTGATATGCGGAATATTTTCTCCATATTACATATTCTAATAGAATGTCATTAATAGATTTTATGAAATAGGGAAGGGGGATCGTGTGGGCATAGGGTATTAAAATCTTCTAACATTTTTCTAACAAAACACCCAAATACACCCTAAATGGCCTAAAACTCAAATGAAGCACAAAGGCCATAACCAGCTAATAACTTTGATCTATTTCGATCTGTTATTTTTTAGTTGTGGCCTTTGAAGTGTTCCGGAGACCAAAAGCCTAAGGCGGGATGAGAGGATGCCGGTAAGGCTGCTGTTCAGGATTTTTCCTGTATGTGGGTGAGCGCCTCCTCGGCATGGAAGGAGCTGCGGACAAAGGGAGCTGAGGCGACGTAGCGGAAGCCCATTTCTTCACCGAGTTTTTTGTACTCCTCGAAGATGTCGGGATGGATGTACTCTACAACCTCAATATTTTGAGGGGTGGGCCGCAGATATTGGCCGATGGTCAAGAAGTCGCAATCGACCTTCCTCAAATCCTCCATGGTGCGCAAGACTTCATCCTTGGTTTCTCCCAGGCCGACCATAATGCCCGATTTAGTGAAAATGGATGCGTCGAGCTCTTTGCTCCACTTGAGTATGTTGAGCGATGTCTCGTAGTTTGAGTATTGCCGGGCGGTTTTGTAGAGGCGGGGAATCGTCTCCAGGTTGTGGGCAAGGATGGTCGGCTTTGCATCGGTTACGATGGTGAGATTATCCCGCGACCCGCGCAGGTCCGGGATAAGCACATCGGTTGAGGCATCAGGGTAGAAGCTCGTTTATCTTCCTGATCACCGCGGCGAATTGCGCTGCCCCGCCGTCCGGCAGGTCATCGCGCGTGACCGAGGTGATCACCACGTGCCTGAGGTTGAGCTTTTTTGATGCCTCGGCAAGGTGGAGCGGTTCCTCCGGATCAACCGCAAGGGGCATGCCGTGCTTGACAGAGCAAAAGCCGCAATCGCGCGTGCATATGTCACCCAGGATCATGAAGGTGGCGGTGCCTTTTGCGAAGCAGGTGCCCACATTGGGGCAGGTGGCGCTTTCGCAGACGGTGTGAAGGTTGAGCGAGTCGAGCATGTGCTTCATGTCGCTTAAGCACTTTTCAGAGGGGCCTTTTACCTTGATCCAGGATGGTTTTGAAGGGGGTCATGGAAAACCGATAAATGAAAAATGAAAAAAGAAAAGTGCAAAATGCAAAATGAAACGTGCAAAGGGCAAAATGCAAAAGAGCATTCGCGGCTGAAGCCGCTCCTACCGGTGGTGCTTGTGTTAATGCAAAGTGCAAAATGGAAATGAACGCACGAAGAAAAATTCCATTTATCTGCTCTTTGCGGTCACGATGGATTTTGCGATGATTTTAACGAATGCCTGCGATTCGCTCAATAGCGGCTCAACTCGTTCATCTGCAATTAAAGCAGATTTTATAATGAGTTTCAACCAGTATAGTGATTCTTTCAGTTCCTTTAGAATCTGTAGGAGCGCATTTATGCGCGATGCAGTCGCGGCTAAAGCCGCTCCTACCAACTATGCATTTTGCATTTGATCCAGCGATACCTCTCTGCAGGTCACATCAAACACTTCCTCAAAGTAATGCACCAACCTGTTCTGCACTTCCTTCCTCTCCACCTGTCTTCCGAGAATCTGAGCCAGGGAGGTAACTCCTCGGCCGACGATGCCGCAGGGAACAATGAATGAATAATGGCTGAGGTCGGGGCAGATATTGAAGGCGAACCCATGCATGGTCGTCCAGCTTGATTTTACCGCGATCCCGATTGCGGCGATTTTATCGCCCTCAACCCAGACGCCGGCATTGATGGAGTCGCGGTAGCCGCGAATGCCGTATTCCTGAAGGACCAGGATAATAATTTCTTCGAGGGAGCGGATATAGCGGTGCAGGTCCTTGCCGCGGTCCTTCAGGCTGATGATGGGATACCCCACCAGCTGTCCCGGCCCGTGGTAGGTTATGTCCCCGCCGCGATTGGTCTGGTGGACGGTGATTCCTTTTTCTGCCAATGCCTGGGGGGACGCGAGGAGATTCCTGCGGGTTGCCTCCCTGGTTACCGTGAATACCGGCGGGTGCTCAAGCAGGATCAGGGTGTCGTGAATGCAGTCCCGCGAGCGCAGATCAACCAGCTTCTTTTGCAGCTCCAGGGCCTCGTCATAGGGGACTGTATCGAGGTTGAGAATCCAGGCTTCCTGTTTCAAGCGATTAGATCCCGACAAAAAATCGGATAAGGGAGAAAAGTGAGCGCCGTGAACAGACTGCGGGCTTATGAACGGAGTCCCTGCTGCAGAAATGTCCCGGCCATGAAAGAGCTTCTTACCAGCCTGCCGGAAAAGACGGCCTTGAATCCCATCCGCTCGCCGGCATCACGGTACCGGTCAAATTCCGTTTCCTCCACGCGGCGGACGATGGGGTGATGCTTGAAGGATGGCCGCAAATACTGGCCGATGGTGAGAAGGTCACAGCCGCATTGACGGAGGTCGGCCATGACCGAGAGCACTTCATCCTCTTTCTCGCCGAGCCCCACCATCAGGCCTGATTTGGAGAAGCAGTGCGCGGGGTGTTCTTTCACCTCCTGCAGCAGCTTGAGCGACCGCTGATAATCAGCCTGCGGCCGCACCCGCGGGTAGAGCCGGGGAACGGTTTCAAGGTTGTGATTCAGGACATGGGGCTTGCTGTCGAGCACCGAGAAGAGCGCCTGGCGCGATCCCTTGAAATCAGGTATAAGGACCTCTACCATGACATCCGGAGTTGTATTCCTGATGGCCTCTATGGCGGCGGAAAACTGTGAGGCGCCTCCGTCGGGCAGGTCGTCCCTGGTTACCGAGGTGAGCACGGCGTGCCTGATTTTCATGGCGCTTACCGCCTGGCTGATGCGCAGCGGTTCCTCCGGATCGGGCGCGCCGGGCGCGCCGTGGTTAACCGCGCAGAAACTGCAGTTCCTGGTGCAGGTGGTACCCAGCAGGAGAAAGGTTGCGGTCCCCAGGGCGAAGCACGTCCCCTGGTTGGGGCACTGCGCGCTTTCACACACCGTGTTCAACTGCATGCGCCCCAGCAAATCCCGGGTCTGTAAATAAGCAGCGGGATCCGGGGCGCATTTCTTCACCCAGCGATCGTTCTTGGTCTTCATCCGGTTTGCTCAATAACCAGTGTTTACCCTGCTGCTTCGGTTTCGGTAAAGGTCTTGTAGTCGGCGGCAGACAGCAGTGAGTTGAGCTCAGCGGGATTGTTCATGGTGACCACGATCATCCAGCCCTCGCCATAGGGGTCCTGGTTGACCTTTTCCGGCGCCGCGTTCAGGTCTTCGTTCACCTCGGCCACCTCGCCGCTCACCGGCGTGATGAGATCCATGGTTGCCTTGACCGATTCGATGGTGCCGAAGGGATTCATGCTGGTTACCGCTTTCCCCACCGCGGGAAGCTCCACGGTCACGATGTCGCTTAACTGCTCCTGGGCAAAATTGGTCAGGCCTACTTTCCCCTTGTTGCCCTCAACCTTTACCCAGCTGTGATTCTTGGTGTACTTGAGACCTTCCGGAAACATAGCTTACCTCCTTTAGGGTTAAAAATAACTGTTGGTGAAACTATCAGGATACTTCTCATTCTTTTAAAATTAGTTTCCTCACCGTTCACTACGCTGCCTGAATGGCTGCTCTGCTTCCCTTGCAATTCCAGTCTGCCGTTTGATATTTTTCCCTGAGCAACAGGTCTTGCAGTTTTAATTCGCCCGCAGTCAGCGAGCCATGGTTGAAGGTGACACCCAGGGTATCCCGGAAGCTGCTGAGAACCATTTCTCCCAGATCATGCACATCGACCGTGGCGTTCACATGGCGGTTGAGCGAGGTGGTGCTTGCATCGATTTCCCTCGAAAAGGCTTCCTTTCCCTTCCTGGAGATGAGCAGCGCTGCCAGCACATCCGTATCGTGGTCAATGAGAATCGAGCCGTGCTGCAGGAACACACCGCTCCCTCTTTTTTGAGCGCTTCCGCATATTTTTCTGCCGCCGACCGTAATCTCATACCAGGATGGGGCGGAGAAGCAACTGGCTGTCTCATGCCTGGGGACAGCGGTGTCCCCCCGGTGCTTTTCTCGCAGCGCCACCCATTGCGCATTGAGACCGAAGCCGTTTAAGGCATTCAGAAGACACGATCCAATGGTCATGTATGTATCAAGCACTCTGGGGCTGAAAGGAGGCACATTTTCCGGGGCGATGACCGCGTAGGTTAATTCATGGTGATGCAGAACCGCCCTGCCGCCGGTCATCCTTCTCACGACGTCAATGCCGCGTCTCCTGCATTCCTCCACATCCACCGCTGACTCGAGCTTCTGAAAGTATCCCAGCGATACGGCGGGAGGCTGCCATCCGTAAAAGCGAAGCGTTGGCGGAGCATTGCCCTGCTGGCAGCTTATGTAAATGGCCTCATCGGTGGCCATGTTTTCATAGCCAGTGGAAATGGCTGTATCGATAAAACGCCATTCCGGCTGGTGCAGTTCTGATCGCATGAACAACTTTTGTGGCGGGACGCGCTCTGTCGCGTCCGGTTATTGTGTCCGGCCACGACAGAGCATGGCCCTCCATCCTCTGATTACAATATAATGCTATTGTGTCAGCTGGTCATTGCGAGCAAGTGCGACGACCGAAGCAATCTCATATGCTATGAAACATTTAGATTGCCGCGCTCCCTTCGGTCGATCGCAATGACTGAAAGAGATTATGATGCTCTTTATTAAGAACCCTGCCCGGGAGGGACAGGGTTCTTGCGTCACACCTATGGTTAGGACCTCCCTGCCGGCAAGGTCAGCTTATTTCTTCTTGGCAGGGATGTTGATGCCCAGTCCCTCGACATCAAGGCCAGCTTCCATCAGGCCTTCGGAAAGGGTCGGATGGGCATGAATGGTCCTGCCGAATTCCTCGACGGTTGCCTCCATCTGGATGCCCAGCACCGCCTCGGCGATGAGCTCGGTGGCCTGCAGGCCGAACATGTGCACACCAACCACCTCGCCGTATTTCGGTTCGGCGATGACCTTCACCATGCCGTTGGTGTCGCCCAGGGTGAGAGCCCTGCCGCTCGCAACCAGGGGGAATCTTCCGATCTTCACCTGCCCGTATTTCTCCTTTGCCTCCTGCTCGGTCAATCCCACGCCTGCCAGCTCCGGTGAGGTGTAGAGGCAGCGGGGTGCCGCCCGGTAGCTCATCTTCCTGGGCATACCCAGCGCGTTTTCCACCGCGCACACGCCCTCGGCGGTTGCTACGTGGGCATACATCAGGCCCCCGATCACATCCCCGATGGCATAGACCGTGGAGCTGGAGGTCTGCATGGTATTGCTGACGGTGATGGATCCGTCCGCGGCCGTTTTGATGCCCAGCTTTTCAATGCCCAGGCCAGCATAATACGGCTTCTGTTTGCCGCCGCAGAGAATCTTTTCTGCGGTCACGGTTTTCTCACCGCTTGCATCGACATAGGTGAGGCTCAGTTCGCTGCCTGCGGCCGCTATTTTCTTGATCTGTGCCTGGGTGATGACGGCTATACCATCCTTGATCATCCCGTTGGCATAGCTTTTGACCAGCTCGGCATCTTCACCCTGAAGGATTTGCGGGCCGCTCTCAACGATGGTGACCTGTACCCCCATGCTGTGGAAAATCTGGGCAAACTCGACCCCGAAGATGTGGCTTCCCAGGATGATGATGGACTGGGGCAGGGCGGTAAGCTCCAGGGCATCGTCCGTGGTGATGACCCCGGGCAGGTCGATGCCTTCGCATGAAGGCTTCGCGGGGACCGAGCCGGTGGCAATGATCAGCCGGTCAGCCTTGATCTGCTCATTGGTTTCTTTTATTATTACCGTTGAGGGGTCAGTCAGTGTGGCCGTTCCTTTTATCACCTTGACGTTGTTGCTTTTCAGAAGCGAACCCACGCCGACCACCAGCCGCTTGACGATCTTCGCCTTCTGCTGCATGGCCTTGGGGAAATCGCATTTCACTTCACCGGTGGCCACGCCGAAGTCCTGGGCGGTTTTCATCTGCGTCAGAAAGCGGGCTGACTGCAACAGTGACTTGGTGGGAATGCACCCTCTGTTGAGGCAGGTGCCGCCCAGATCCCGGTTTTCGATGAGCGTCACCTGGGCTCCGATCTGGGCAGCCCGGATGGCCGCAGGGTACCCGCCGGGACCTCCGCCGATCACCACCACATGGATGGATTTGGGATCCACTGCCGGGGCGGCAGCACCGCCCTTTGCCGCGGTAATGGGTACAACCTTTTCTGCTGTTGCAGGTGCAGCAGCAGCCGGGGCCTGCGCTGCGGGAGCCGGTGCGGCAGGCGCTGCAGCGGCGGGCTGTGCCCCTCCGGCAGCAACCTTGTCATATTCCGCCTGGTCGGCGGCGATGAGCCCGATCAGCTCCGCGACCGGGACCTCTGATTCAACCGGGGAGATGATGTGCAGGATGCCACTCGCGGGCGACTCTACTTCATAGGTTATCTTTTCCGTCTCGACCACGAGCAGGATATCCTTCTCCTTGACCTGATCGCCTTCCTTTTTTCTCCACTCGGTAATCTTACCGGTTTCCATGGTAAGGCCCAGTTTGGGCATCGTCACATTTACTGCCATGTTCTCATTCACTCCTTTCGTTTCGCTTCGCTCCTTCTTTCCTTCCTTACGCAAGACAGAGCATGGGGTTTTCAATGAAGAGTTTAAGGGTCTGCATGAAGCGGCCGGCCTCGGCTCCGTCAATGGTGCGGTGGTCGTAGGTGAGGCCTACGTTCATGATGGGCCTTACCACGATCTGCCCATTGACAACCCAGGGTTTATCGATGATGGCCCCAACGGCCAGGATGGCGTTTTCCGGCTGGTTGACAATGGCATAAAATTCTTCCAGCCCGAACATGCCCATGGCCGAGAGGGTAAAGGTGCTTCCCTTCATGTCGTCCGGCGTCAGCTTGCCGGTCCGGCCGCGATCGACGAGCGATGCCCGGTCCTTGGCGATCTCGATGACCGATTTTTTATCACTGTTCCAGATGACCGGAACAATGAGCCCGTCTTTCAGGGACATGGCCATTCCCATGTGAATGTCCTTCAGCCAGAGGTCTCCCTCTTCGGTAAAGCGGGTATTGATGACCGGATGGGCCTTGATGGCGCAGGCGGTTATCTTCATCATGATGTCGGTGATGGTCACGCGCACGCCGAACTTCTTTTCCGCGTACGCAAGCAGCTGCTCCCGGAATGCCTGGATGGCGGAGGCGTCACAGTTATTGGACATGTACGCCTGCGCGGCCTGGACCTTGCTCTGGAGCATCTTCTGGGCAATGATTTTCCGCATGCCGGTGAATTTAACCAGCTTGTCGCCTTCCGCCGGCTTCCCCGCGGCCTTGGCGGCAGCCGGCTGGGCTGCTGCCGCGGCAGGGGCTTGGGCAGCCTTGGCGGTGGCGGCAAAAGACTCGATGTCTTCCTTGACGATCCTGCCGCCCGGTCCGGTTCCCTTGACTTGGGCGATATCCACTCCCATCTCTTCCGCCATCTTCTTCGCAACCGGGGTGATGGGGATGCGTGAGGACGGCGCGCTTGCCTCATGGGCCAGCACGTCCTTCTGGATTATTCTTCCCTCCGGACCGGTTCCGGCGATGAGACTTATATCCAGGTCCTTTTCCCGCGCCAGCCTTTTCGCCAGGGGCGAGGCTTTAACCCGCTCGCCCGGCGTCCTGGCCGGTGCCTGCGGAGCCGCGGCCGCGGGAGCAGATGCGGCTGAGGGTGCTGCCGCTGCGGCGGGCGCGCCGGCTGAGGGAGCCGCTGCCGGCTTTGCGGCCGCACCTCCGGCGCTGATGGAATCATACTCGGCCTTGTCGGCCGCGATCATGCCGATGAGTTCGGCAACCGGGACCTCGGATTCAACCGGGGAAATAATATGGAGGATACCGGAGGCGGGGGACTCCACCTCGTAGGTGATCTTTTCCGTTTCAACCACCAGCAGTATTTCCTTCTCCTGGACCTGGTCGCCTTCCTTTTTTCTCCACTCAATGATCTTACCGGTTTCCATGGTAAGGCCCAGTTTGGGCATGGTTACGTTTGTTGCCATAAAAACTCCTTTCCTTGTTGCATCGTGTTCACCAACGCGTGTCGTGGTGAGCTTCTAGCCGATCATCTCTTTCACCTTTGCGACCAGTTTCTCAGCATCCGGCAGATAATGCTTTTCAAGCGCGGGCTGGAAGGCGATGTGGGTAAAGGGAGCGGCAACACGTGCAACCGGCGCATCAAGCCAGTCGAACAGGTCCTCCTGCAGGGCCGCGGCGATTTCGGCGCCGCACCCCATGATCTTCTTGGCCTCGTGAATGATCACGCAGCGGTTGGTTTTCTTCACCGATGCATAGATGGTTTCCATGTCAAAGGGATTGACGGTGAGCAGGTCAATCAGCTCCGCTTTAATGCCGCTCCCTTCCAGGACGGAAACGGCCTTCTCCGCCTCAGCCAGCATCCGGCCGATGCTCACGATGGTGATGTCCTTTCCCTCTTTAACCACCTCTGCCTTGCCGATGGGGGTAATGTAGTCGCCATCGGGCATCATCGCCTTGAGCTTGTAAGATTGCAGGGGCTCAACGTAGAGCACCGGGTTGTCATCCCTGATGGCCGCCTTCATCAGCCCCTTGGCGTTTACCGGGTTGCTGGGCATGACCACCTTCAGCCCGGGCATGCTGGCAAACCAGCCTTCCAGGGATGAAGAGTGGTGGGGGCCTGCGCCAAAGCCGCCGGCGGTCATTGCCCGGACCACCATGGGTAATTTGACCTGCCCGCCGAACATCCAGCGCATCTTCGATGCCTGGTTGTAAAACTCCTCAACGGCGAGGGTGATAAAGTTCATGAACATGATTTCAGCCACCGGACGGAGCCCCGCCGCCGAAGCGCCGCAGCAGAGCCCGACGATTGCTCCTTCGCTGATGGGGGTGTCAACGCAGCGCTCGGGACCGAATTCGTTGATCAGTCCGCGGGTCACGCCGAACGGCCCGCCCGGCTTGCCCACGTCTTCCCCGACGATAAAGACGGTTGGGTCCCTGCGCATCTCTTCTGCTATGCCGTGGTTAATAGCCCACTGAAAATTCAAGGGTTTTTTATCTGCCATCTAACTGTCCTCCCGATAAATAATCATGGTTCGACTGCATGAGACTCTTTAATTGGTCCCTAGGCGAAGATGTCCTTGTACAGCTCGTCGATTCCGGGCTGCGGGCTCTTGCGCGCGAAGGCAACCGCCTCGTCAACATCCTTCTTTGCGGCTTCTCTGATCTTGCTGATGAACGCGTCGTCAATGACGCCTTCCTTTTTGAGCTGCTTCTCGTACAGGACGATGGGGTCCTTCTTGAGCCACTGCTCCAGCTCGCCTTCGGGGCGATAGTTGCAGGGGTCGCCTTCAAAGTGGCCGTGGTGACGGTAGGTCTTGCCTTCAATCATATAGGGGCCCTTTCCCGCCCGGCTGTGCTTCACCGCCTTGCTCATTTCCTCGTATACCGCCTCAACATCGTTGCCGTCAATGGTGACGCCCGGCGCGCCGTAGGCGGCGGCACGGTCGGCGACGTTATCAATGGCGATGTGGTCCACCTTGGGGGTCATCTGGGCATAGAGGTTGATGCTGCAGACAAAGATGAGGGGCAGATTTAAGACCGCGGCCATGTTGAACGATTCGTGAAAGGCACCGGTGCCGGTGGCGCCTTCGCCGAAATAGACGGCGGTGACGTTGGTGGTCTTGTTGTACTTCTGGGCAAAGGCGGTGCCCAGCGCGATGCGCATGCCCTCGCCCACCACGCCGTTTGATCCCATGCAGCCGGTGGTCACGTCGGCAAAGTGCATGGATCCGGCCCGGCCCCGGCAGCAACCGTCAATCCGGCCGAAGAGCTCGGCCATCATGGGCTTTATATCGGCACCTTTGGCGATGATGCAGCCGTGGCCTCGGTGGGTGGTGAAGATGATGTCTTCCTTGAGCAGGTTGGCGCAGGTTCCGGCGGCCATGGCGTCCTCACCCTGGGAGAGGTGCAGAAACCCCGGCATTTCGCCGCCGGCGAAAATCCTGGTGGTCTCGTCTTCGAAGGTCCGCTGCCGGATCATTCTCGTAAACAGGTCAATTTTTATTTCTTTGCTTAGTTTCATCGAGCATCCTCCACTTCTCTGAATAGTCAATCATCGGGCTAGGCGGTGGCGGGAATTTCAGCCGTCCCCTTGACACAGTCCACGCCCTTGTCATTAGTGATGGCCATATCGCAGACCAGGATGTTTCCCTTGACTTCTTTTACCGTCAGCTTGCTGGTGATGGTGTCTCCGGGTCTTACCGGGGCCCGGAACTGCAGATCAACAATTGTCCCTTCCTTCGGCCAGCCGGTTTTCTGGATGGCGCAGATGGCCTGGAGCACCGGCTCAACGTTGATGGTGCCGTGGGCGATAGTGCCCTTGAAGAGGGGATGGTCTTTCATGCCTTCCACATCCACGTGCAGCGTGTTGTAATCGCCGCAGATGTGGGCATACTGGTTTATCAGTTCCTGGGTTACGGTGATCGTCTTTGATGTAAGGGTATCTCCAATAGCTGCCATGGTAATTCTCCTCCGTTTGGCGGTTTACTGCATGGTTCTGGGAAGCAAAAAGCTCATCTGGATGTCGGTTATCTTTTCACCCTTCTGGTTGGTAGCATCCATGTTGATGTAAAGAAACTTGTTGATCAAGGTCTTCCCGTCCTTCTCCTTTTTTACTTCCTTTTTGTCGGCGATGGACAGCTTGGTGGTGATGGTGTCGCCGATGACCGCGGGCCTGTGAAAGGTGATCCGGTCGCCGGCCCGCACCGCCTGGTCAATAAACACCTTGCGGTCCCAGCAGATGCGCAGGCCGAAGATGTAAATCATGCCCACCGGAACATTGACCGTACCCGGGTTAGGATCGCCCATCAGCTTACCGAATTTTTCGACTTCTTCCTTGGTTATGGTGTAGGTGCCACCGCCGCAGTCAAATCCCGGCTCCATCTCCGCGAACTTGAGATCGGGCAGCATTTTCTGGGGGCCGAAGCTGGTCACCAGGTTTTTTTTGAAAATTTGCTCTAACTGTGTCATGATGTCACCCTCCGCTGTGTGAATTGACGTGCAGGACTTTTTCAGCCCGAGATTGTCCCAGTTATTTAACGATGCGCACCTTGCCCCATCCTTCCGCATAGGGGGCCATGATGAAAAGTTTTAACTTCATCTCGCTCATCAGCCACTGTCCGTTTACCTTCCGGTACTTGTCAAATTCAAGACCGGCGATCCACGCTGCGCCCATGCCCTTAAGGGTGCAGGCCTGCCAGAGATACCATTTCCCGGTTGCGGTTTTGCCGTCTTTGTTGATCTTGATGATCGGCTGGAGGAAAAAATGGACGGCAAAAATGATGTTCTTGGCTACTTCTTCGAAAAATTTCTTGATGGCCGGTCTTCCCCGGTGGACGCCGAAGTCCTTCCCGCCGTCCCAGACCGCGTCTTCGGTGAAGAGCTTTACCGCCTGCGGAGGGATTGTACTTGTCATCGCAAACCGCGGCGTATTTCGCCTTCAGGTGCTTTATGGCCTCGACGGCTTCCAGCATCTCGATTCTTTTTTCCAGGGCTTTCAGATCGTTTGCTTTCATGGCTCTGCTCCTCATGGTTGTATGAATGATTAAATTTTCGTTATGGTAATCTGATTAACGTCATCGCCTGCGCTTATGCTTTTGGAAAGAACCGCCTTGTACTGCTTCTCCACCTTCATTTCCTTCAATACCTGGTTGATAAAATCCTGGTCCCTCTCGGTGAGCACCTTGAAGTAACTGCAGCCCTGCTTGAAGCCGAAAATCTGCATCACCTCGACATAGGGATTGAGCTTGGAGGTAAGGGTCACACTGCCATTGTTTGCGGTGATTTTGTAGGGCATGTATTTCTTCTTTTCGCAATAGGCAAGGATTTCAGCAAGGGCTTTTGCGTTGGCCGGTTTGCCTGCCCATAGATCGGCGCGCGCGTCCTTCGCCCAAAGCGGGGGATATGTCCTCCAGAGGTCGAGGTAGATGGCGGTGGCCTTGTCGGCGCTTACGGCGTTTTCCAGCCCCTGCCAGGCCAGGAAGTCGGTGTAGAAGAAACCGAGAAAGGTACCCGGTCCCTGGTCCTCAAGGCTCCGCTTTTGCTTCTTCAGGATGTAGAGCAGCGGTTCGGTCTTTCCCATTTCCTCTTCAATGAATCGGTATTTCACTTCGGGAAGCGGCTTGTCTTTGTCGCCGAAGGGTGTGCGCATAATAATCTGACAGGCACAGGCGGAACCGTCACGGCAGCGGCCGCTGGGAATTTCAATCTCCACGTCATCCTTGAGCCCGACTTTCTTTGCTTCGGCGATCAGCTTTCGCAGGTAGGTGTAGGTGAGATAGACTTCCTGCCGGTAGTAATCGTTCCGGTCAAGCCGGCAATCTGCCGGCCCGTAGGCGGGATTGGCGCACCAGAGCACGTGACCCACATGCTCGTCCTTCTCGTTTCTTTTGATTTCGTAGAGTGCGGGGACCCCGGTAAAGCAGAACTGGACAATCTTGCCGAAGGTGGGCAGATCAGGCACCTGTTTAAGGTTGAGCGCCTGCATTGCACCCTGGAAGCCGACTACCGCGAGGGCCTCCCATACCGTGCCGTAGGTGGCAAGGCCGTGGTCAAATCCCAGGGCGGGCTTGAAGGTTCTCCAGATGTAGTAGACGTGCCCGAACATGGAACGAAGCGCGGCAACGGAGAGGTCCTTCAGACTGATATTGAGCTCTTTTGCATATTTCTGGGTCAGCGGTAAAAAGGGTGATACGGTTTTTTTTGCCATGGCAGCGCTCCTTTCCTTATTTGATTTTTCTTGTTTCAGGATTGTAGCCCAGGTACGCGTCGTAGAGGTCCGTCCTGCGGTCGGTTAAAGGGTTGTTAAATTCAGACCAGTGCCGGTAGCGGGCCTGCATGAGATTGATCTCGGCCGATACAATCTCCGCCTTGTCCGGAGAGCCGGGTCCGGCAACAAAACCGCCGCCGGGATCGGTGATGCAGCTGTTCCCGATGAAGACGCAGTCCCGTTCCGTGCCCACGCGGTCCGCGCAGATGCTGAAGACGGCATTCATTAAAGACATCTGCTGTGCCGAATAAGCGGCGGTGGGTTTTACCTTGGTCTGGAGGGGATCCACCACCACCCAGTTGGTTGAATCGCAAATGATGTCAGCGCCCTGGGCCGCATAGATTCTGGTCACCTCGGGGAACCAGATGTCGTAGCAGATGCGGCAGCCTATTTTCCCGAAGGGCAGGCTGAAAACCGGAAATCCCAGATTGCCCGGCTCAAACCATAATTTTTCCTCGTTCCAGAGATGGGTTTTACGGTAGGTTCCTATATGTCCGTCAGGCCCGACCACTGCGACGGAATTATAGAGGTGATTGCCCTCCCGCTCGGTAATACCGGCGCAAATGTAAGCATCATATTTCTTTGCCATCCTGATCCACTCCCGCGTGGTCGGCCCGTCGGGAACCGGCTCAGACATGGCAAAGGCCTCCTCCCGGGAGTTGTAAATGTAGCCGGTATTTGAAAGCTCCGGCAGCACCATCAGCTTGACCCCCATCGCACCGGCCTTTTCGATCAGCTTTAGTCCCTCCATGACGGAATATTCCTTATTGCCGATGTGCGGTTCGAACTGAATCGCAGCAACCTTGACGAGGCTTTCCTTGCCTTTTTCACGCTGTGCCCGGATAGGGGGGTATCGCTGTTTTTTTTGCGGACGGTTTGCTGGCTGGCATAGATCGCTCCTTTCATAAAAGGTTTATATGTGCCTACATGCTTTTAACGCCGTGAACGTCCAACATTCAACGTTCAACATCAAATGAAAGTTTATTTTCTTTCGTTCAAAGCTAGACGTTTGAAGTTGAATGTTCAACGTTCATCTTTCTATAGATGTCAAATATCCAAATCTATTTCGCGATCCGCCTTACGACTGCTCCCCTATCTCTCCTTGTAGCGGTGGGGCGCAAATTGCTTCTTCTTCAAGCCCAGGGCCACTTCAACGCCCTGAAGAATGGCCTCGGGATTTGGCGGACAGCCGGGGATCAGGCAGCTGACCGGCAGCACCTTATCAATGCCCCCGACCAGATTGTAGCTTTTTTCCAGGGACCCCCGTCAATGGCGCACGTCCCGATGGCTATAACCGGCTTGCTGCCGGAGAGGGGATTCTCTCAGCTCCCTTATTTTTTTAGCAGTGCCCCTGCTTACCGACCCCGTGACCAGGAGCAGATCGGCGTTTTTGAGATTCCTCACCAGCACCAGCTCCAGCGGCTGCTTTTTTGCCAGCACAAATGAGTTGATCAGGTTGAGCACTTCCAGGTCGCATCCGTTGCAGGCGCCTATGTTGGCATGATAGCACTGCAGCACCTTTTTCACTTCAGCGGGATCGGGCAGCTCTGCCTCCGTTTTACCGTGCATGGTGTTTGATCATGCTCCTGCTGTGGAATGTTCTTCTGCAGCCGGGACAGAGGGTGAGCCAGGGGAGGTCCCCCGGGGCGATGCCCCGCTGCGCATAACTCTTCTTCACCGCCTGGGCGATACCTTTCACGGTCCCTATGGTGGCCTGGCAGTGTTCACACCCCTTGAGCCGGAGCTTCAGTTCGTGATACAGCTTGTCCCTGGCAAGCGCGGGCAAATCGCTGCCCTGGTCGAACTCCAGGGCCTGTTCCGGGCAGATGGCGGCACAGGCGCCGCAGTAGATGCAGCTGCTCATGGTGATGGTGACCGTCCGGTGTTTCTTGTTGTCGGAAACGGCAATGGCACGGGCCGGACACATGACCGCGCATGCGCCGCAGCCGGTGCACCGCTTCTCATACAGCACCATTTTCTTGAGGGGAGGATTGGGCGCGGGCGCTGAGTGTCCGGCGCGATATCCTTCCATCTGCTTGGCCGTCAGCGATATGAAGGCCTCTTTTAATTCGCTGGTCAAGTGCAGTTTAAACATGGCTGCAGCGCTGCAGACCCGGTCTGCCCGGGCCGGTTAGTGTTCGACGCACGAAAAACAGGGGTCTATGCTGCAGATGCTCATGCGGGCATCCGCGATGTTGGTTCCCCGCAGCATGGCCGGAATGGCCTGCAGATTTGAAAAGGTTGCGCTTTTAATTTTCCAGCGCAGCGGCCTGCCGTTGGTGCCGGTTAAAATGTAGTGTACGGTTTCCCCCCGGGGTGATTCAACCGCTGACATGCAATCAATGTGGGGCGGTATCTCAACCGTCTTCACCCGCAGTTCGCCTTCGGGCAGGTGATTGAGGATTTCGCGGATGAGCCTCATTGACTGATGCATCTCATCAATCCTGACGGAGACGCGCGCCAGATTGTCTCCTTCGCCCCGGCAGACAGGCTGGAGGGACAGGCGGTCGTACGCGGCGTAGGGGTGGTCCACCCGCGCATCGGCAGGGATGCCGGAGGCGCGAGCCGTGGGGCCGGACACGCAGAAGCGCTGCGCGTCATGCCGCGGCAGGGTGCTGATCATTTTCATGTGGGAGAAGAGCGACAGTTCTCCCGGCAGGCCGTCCATAAGCGCGGCCAGATCCTTTTCCACCGCTCCCAGAAATGATTCCATGCGCGCCCGGGGGGCGATGGGGATGTCCCTGCTTACCCCCCCGATGACGTTCATCCCGAAGATGATGCGGTTGCCGGTCAGGAACTGGCAGAAATTGAGCATTGAACCCTGCAGCGCGCAGCACTTGAGAAAGAGATGCTTGAAACCTTCCATGGAGCAGATGGACGCAAGCCACAGAGCGTGGCTGTACAGGCGTTCAATTTCCAGCAGGGCGGTGCGTATGAACCTGGCTCGCAGCGGCACCTCCAGCCGGGCCGCCGATTCCATGGCCTGGCAGTAACAGGTGCTGTGCGAAAATCCGCAGCAGGCGCAGATGCGCTCAGCGATGAACGGTATGTGGTGGTAGCTGAGAACGCTGCCGGCCATCTTTTCAAGACCGCGATGGTTGTAAAATCCCCGGTAATCGACATCGACCACCCGTTCCCCGTAGACAAACAGGTTGAAATAGGCGGTTGTCTCCTTCTGCCCGTAGAATGAGCCCAGGGGAAGCAGGGTCGTGCTCGCCGGCGGCGTTTTGAGATTGGGAGCCGCGCCGGACGCGGGGGGCGGTTTGTGATCGAAGCGAAAGTCGCTCTTCAGGGGATGCACCCCCTCGGGCCAGTCGTCCGCCAGGATAAGCCGTCTGAGATCAGGATGTCCGGCGGAGCTGATGCCGCTCATGTCCTTCAGCTCCCGCTCCGCCCAGTTGGCTCCCGGGATAACCGGGGTAAGGGAATCAACAGCGGTCGGGTTTGCCGGATCAAGATCAGTGCTGATGCAGAGCAATGCGTGTTCCTTATCGCACGAGAAGAGATAGCGCATGGCAGGGGGGAGGGTTTCTTCAGCACGGTCTATGGCAGCGCAGGTTATATACCTGCCGTTGAGCTGCAGGAAGACGTGTTCGGCGATACTTCGTACCAGGGAAGGGCTTGTTGTGAGAAATAGGATAGGAAACCTGTTCGTGTCAAGGCTGATCAGGTCCCCGAACTTTTCCTTGAGGCTTTTGGTAAGGGAATCAGGGCAGACGGCCGCTTTTTCACTCCTGTCCTGGCGGCTTGTGTCAGTGCCCCGGCCGGAAGTGCGATTATTTCTTTTTTGCTTTGAGGGCATAGGTCGTTCGCCGTCTGCCGGCCATGGTGCCGGGGGCATCATAGATTAATGCGTTCGTGGGGCAGGTAAGTACGCACACCGGTTCCCGGCCCCGGTTCAGCCGGTGAATGCACCGGTCGCATTTTTGCACGCCCTGTTCCTCCTCCAGGCTTATGACTCCGAAGGGGCAGGCGATGATACACATGCCGCAACCGATGCATCGGGACTGGTGAGCGATAACCGCTCCGTGTGAGACCCGTTCAAGCGCAGCAGTGGGGCAGGATTCAACGCAGGGGCTTTTTTCACAATGCATGCAGCAGAGCGGCAGTGATTGACCCCCGTCAGCGGCGGTTATAAAAATATGGGCAATCCCGCCATGCTCCCGCGCGCAGGCTGCCGCACAGGCACGGCAGTCGATGCATCGCTCTGTGTCAACGGAAAATACCTTGTGCTTCACTTACATGCCTCCGCTTTTCTTGACCTGGCAGGTCTGGGCGTGGAGTTGCGGTATGTGTGCCCGGGGATCAATCTGACGCAGCGAACAGCCGCTGCCGCCGGCGGATATAAACGGGATAAAAACGACCCCCGGTTGCACCGAGTCTGTAATAACGGCTGAGGCCCTTGCCGATCCCGACCTGGTAAGAATCTTTACCTCTCCCGGGTGCTGCAATGATATCTTTTGGGCGTCCAGGGGATTGATCTCAAGGGTAAGCGGAGCGGTGGAAGGCTGGGCATCGGACAGGGGATCCGGCGCTTGCGCGTTTACCGGCCCGCAGGTCAGCCGGAGGGGAAATTGTTTGGAGGGCTTTTCATCCTTCCTGTCGTAGACGGGGGCGGTGAATCGACCGCGTCCGTCCGGGGTGCTGCACTGTTCAACATAAAGAATGGGCGTGCCCTGGTGTTTGGTCCCGGGGCAGGGAGAGGTGATGCCTTCAATTTTTTTAACCCTGACGGGTGTTATTCCAGCGTACGCAGGGACTGCCTTGTTGATTTCGCTGAGTATGGTCTCCGGGCTGCCGTAGGAAAATTGCTTGGGGAACCCCATTTTTTTACCCACCGCGCATATGGCCTGCCAGGCGGCGAGCACCTGCTTCTGAGGATTAATGGTCCTGGACTGCCACTGAACGCGGCGTTCGGTGTTGGTATAGCTGCCGGTTTTTTCCGCCCAAGAAGGGGCGGGCAGGACGATATCCGCCCGCTGTGCCGTTTCGGTGAGGAACAGATCCTGCACCACCAGAAATTCCAGCCCCTTGAGCGCGTTTTGAAATTCGCCCGCGGCGGATGATTCCGCGCAGGGGTCTGATTCCACGATGTACATGGCCCTGATGCGGTGACTCTTGATGGCCTTGGGCAGCGCGTTGAGCTCAACGCCTTCTTTTGAAGGCAGGTGCTTGATCTTCCACAGCCTGGTGAGGCGCGCGCTCAACGCCTGATCCCTGAATTCGGTTTGCCCGAGCTGCATCCGGGGCGATACTCCCATATCGTAGCTTCCCTGCTCGTTGCCGTGGGTGAGCAGCGGGAAAACACCCGCACCCGGTCTGCCCAGATGGCCTGTCAAAAGCGCCAGGTTGGCAGCATGTACAAGGGCAGCATACGCCTGGGCGGGTAGTGCATTATAGTCAGCGGTTTGAACAATCGCCGAGGCAGGTGCTGAAGCATAGCGCTCCGCAATATCCCGTATGGCGGCAGCGGGAATGCCGGCTATTCCCTCGCACACCTTGAGCGATTGTTTGTGCATGGCCTTGCTGAAGAGGTCAAATCCCGAGGTGCGTTCTTCAATAAAACGCGCATTATAGCGGCGGCTTTCCAGGAGGTGGAGAATCATGCCTTCCAGCAGTGCCGCCTGAGCGCCGGGGCGGATGGGTAGAAAGGGGTCACAGAACCACGGGGCCGGAGGCATCCGGTGGTCTGCGCAGATGACCGCGGCGCCCTTTGCCCGGGCCTCGAAGATGAAGCGCGCAGCAACAGGATGATTTTCAAGAAAGTGCGCTCCGGTAATGATAATGCACCGGGAGTTGGCCAGGTCGGACAGGGGGTTGGTCATTCCCGCATAGCCAAGTGAGGATGCGAGAGCGGCGGGCGCGAAGCCTGCGCCCTCCTCCAGGGGGAGACAGGTTATGTTGTTTGTCCCCAGCACCCGGGCAAATTTCTGCAGGAGGTACTGTTCCTCGTTGGTGCAGCGGGGCGAGCCCATAAATGCCAGCGCGTTGGCGCCGTGCTTTGCCGCCGCGCTTTTAAGCCGTGCGGAGATGAGGGCAATGGCTTCATCCCAGGTAATGGCATGAAAGGTGCCGTCTTCCTTCTTTGCCAGGGGAGAATGAATCCTTTCAGGGTGGTACACCGTTTCCAGAACGCGGTTGCCCTTGAGACACAGGGCGCCGGCATTGACGGGATGCTGTTTCAAATAGTCTATGTCCGCGGCCCTGCCCTGCTCAAGCAGGGTATGGAAGCCGCACCCTTCAGCGCAGCGAAGGCAGACACTTTGAATTTCCTGGAGCGGTGTCATGTTTGCATCAGGGGTTGATGGAACAATTGAAAGGGAAGGTAATCCGTGCTCCCTTAAGAAAGAAGTGAAATGTAAGTGGCAGCATCAGGGAGCGGGTCCATGATGCTGCCATCCACAGTAATTTCCTGCTTACATTTCCTGTCCGCGTCTTAATAGGATTTCGGCAGCCCCAGCAGCACCTGACCGATGAAATTCTTTGACATTTCGTTGGTGATGGGTGCGAAAATGAGCTGTCGGCAGTTTCTGTAGTACCGCTGCATATCGTACTCTTCGGTGAATCCATAGCCGGCAAGAACCCTCATTCCACGATCAGCCGCGCGGAAAGCGACTTCTGATGCCAGATACTTGGCCATGGTGCAAATGACCCCGGTCTGGATATTGTCCGGGTCCTTTGCCTGCATCCAAGCGGCCTTGTAGGTAACCAGCCGTGCCGCCTCAAGCTCTGATGCCACTTCAGCCAGGGGGTGTTGTATTGCCTGGAATGCTCCAATGGGCTTGCCGAATGCCTCGCGCTCTTTGGCATACTGTGCTGCGTCGTCGAGTGCCGCCTTTGCCAGGCCGAGGGTGATGGCCGCGCATACAATGCGTTCGTTGTTTAGCGTTCCCACAAGCTGATACCAGCCTTTTCCCCGCGCGCCCAGGATCTGGCTTTTGTGCACTTTCACATCTTCATAAACAACTTCGAATGAACTCAGGATGTGGCTTCCCAGTTTTTCAATCTTGTTGTAGCTGACACCAGGGGTCTTTGTGGGTATGAGGAACATGGTGAGACCGCGGGCCGGCTTGTCCGGGGATTCATCGGTTCTGAAAACGCCGACGATGGTGTCCGCCACGTGGATCCCTGTGGTGTAAATCTTGGTGCCGTTTAAGATATAGTAGTCACCGTCCTCTTTTGCCTTTGATTTCAGTGCTCCCAGGATGTCGGTACCTCCGCCGGGCTCGGTCAGGCTGAGGCAGAAATTGGTGTCTCCGGCGATGAGCGGGGGAAGATACTTTTGCTTTTGTTCTTCAGTTCCCTGCTCCAGGATGGAGATACCGCCAAAACACACACCGAGCAGGTAGGTCAAACCCAAGTCGGAAAAGCGGTAGGACAACTCTTCGGTAATGAGCATTTCCTCAATAATACCTCCGCCGGTTCCACCGTACTGTTCCGGAAATGCGGCCCCCAGGATACCTATTTCTCCCAATTGTTTCCAGACATGAGATGGGAATGTATGTGTTTTATCCCATTCTCTTACCTTCTCTCGGGGGCACTCTTTTTCTTTAAATTTTCTGACTGTTTCAATTATCATCTTCTGTTCGTCGGTGAGTTCAAAATCTAGTGCCATAACATACTCCTTTCGTTAAGAATTGAAGTGAATGAATATTCATTCATTAAGAGTAATTCCTTGAATATCATTACCATACTGTCATGTCAAGACATTTTTTAGATTTCTTGCAACTGGCGGAGTGGCCGGAGATGATCGATTTAATACATTGTTTTTATTGAATTATTTTGTAAACCAGGTCGTCTTCCCTGGCCCGCTCTTTAACCTTGATCCCGATCATGTCCCCGGGAAGCGCTTTTTCCACGGGCTGATTGTCTTTCTGCATGGAGCTTACCGTATCTTCAAAGTCAGTGGTGTGCCCTTTAAACTTTATCCGGTCTCCAATGCCCAGGGATCCATCAGTCATGGCAATCGCCGCGACGGAGGGCTTGGCAAAAAACTTCACAACTTTCGCTATCTTTTCTTCTCTCATGGCAGTAAAGTCCTTTCACCGGTTACGGTTGTTGCTGTTTTCACCCAATCAAGATATTCCGGCAAACCATCGATAACGGGCAGTGCGATAACTTCAGGAATATCATAACTGTGCATTGATTTTACACGGTCGCGTATCCGGGGGAAAAGACTTTTACGGCTCTTGACCAGGAGCAGTACCTCTTCATCCTCACAGACCTTCCCTTCCCAGCGGTAAACCGATGTGATCCGGGGAATAATGCTGACGCAGGCGGCAATCCCTTCAGTGACCAGGGCCCGGGCAATTTCTTCCCCTTTATCAAGGGCAGGCGCCGTAATGAGGATGACTATGGCTGTAGTCTCATTCATGGCCACCTACCTTTACCGTTTGTGTCAGAAAATATCAAGAAAAATATTGAGCGGCTGCGGCGGCTATTCGGTGGGGGTGATCTGCGGCTTTGATGCCAGCTGACCCAGCTGGGGAAGCAGTTGTTTCGCTTCCTCGGGTGATGTAAAGCTGCCGACCCTGACCCGGTGCCAGGTCTCACCGGCAGGATTGGTTTTGCTTATTACCTGTGCTTGAAATCCCTGGCTGTTAAGCGTATTGGCAAGGGCATACGCCTTTTCTTTTTGCTGAAAGGCGGCAACTTGGATGGTATAACCGACTTCCTTGCGCGCGGGGGGTGCGGGCCTGTCGGGGGCGGCAGTTTTGGCTGCCGGCGCCGCCGGGGCTGCCGACCGGGTCTTTGCCCCCTCCTTCGTCAGTGATGGTGTAATCTCAACCTTCTGCGTCAGCTCCTCGTAAAACCTCAGGTCTGAATCGGTCTTTACGGATTCACCGGTGGGCGGATTCATCGGCTCTAATGAATTGTAGTCGGAAACGGGAGGCGCGGCCGCAAGATTCTGGTGCGGGTGCGCAACCGGGGGAACGTCCAGGCCCTGAATGAAACGGCTGCCCATGAAGGCCCCCAGGGTGAAGGCAAAGAAAAAGCAGCCGATCAGGGCGAACAGGGATAGCAGAATCTGCAGTAAACTGAGCCTGATTTCATAACATGTTTTTGGATTCATGTAATGCCCTGTCACGGAGCTGCGGTCACGATTGCTGCGGTCATGCTTACATCTTTTCCGGCGCGCTGACCCCGATGAGCGTCAGTCCGTTTTTTATAACCATCCTGATGGTGTTTACCAGCCAGAGCCGCGCGGCGCTGAGCGGCCGGTCCTCGCTCACCACCCGCCGGGCGCCGTTCAGCTTGCCCAGATGGTAGTAGCGGTGGAAATTGCCCACCAGGTCGTTGAGATAGCCGGTGATGCGATGGGGTTCCAGGCTCAGCGCGCAACCCTCCACCAGCTCCGGGTATGATGAAAGCTGCTTGATGAGATTGATCTCTTCCGGCAGGGTGAGCAACTCCAGGTTCACCTCGCCGGGTCCCGGAAGGGGCAGCCCCTGCTCCCGGGCAAAGCCAAGGATGTTGCAGATCCTGGCGTGCGCATACTGGACGTAATAGACGGGGTTTTCATCGCTCTGCTTTTTTGCCACCTCCAGATCAAACTCGAGCTGCGCGTCTGACTTCCGGGTGAGAAAAATGTATTTCACCGCGTCGGGGCCGACCTCGTCAAGCACCTCCCGAAGCGTGACAAAGGTGCCGCTGCGGGTGGACATTGAGACCGGGACCCCGTTTCTTACCAGGCTCACAAACTGCACCAGCAATACTTCCACGCTGTCCCGGCTGTTGCCCAGGGCCTCCATTACCGCTTTGATCCGGGGGATGTACCCGTGGTGGTCCGCGCCCCAGATATTTATCGTTTTCCGGTACCCCCGCTGCAGCTTGTTTGCGTGATAGGCGATGTCGGAGGCAAAATAGGTTGGTACCCCGCTGCTTCGCACCACCACCCGGTCCTTATCATCACCGAAATCCGTGCTCTTAAACCAGAGGTGCCCTTCATGGCGGTACAGGCAGCCTTTTTTGTCCAGCTCATCTATCGCCTTCTCCACTGTTTTTTCCCTGAAAAGTGAATTTTCGCTGAACCAGGTGTCGAAGCTGCATCCGAAATCGCGCAAGTCCTTTTGTATCCCTTCCATGATGTGCTCAACCGACGCGGAGGTAAAAAAGGCGATTGCCTCTGCCTCGCTCGCATGCGCATACCGGTCCCCGTGGAGGTCCAGGATGTGCCGGGCTATATCCCTGATATAGTCGCCCTGGTAGTACTCGGGAGGAAAGGAAACCTTTTTCCCCAGCATCTCCAGATAGCGCGTGTAAACGGACCTTCCCAGCATTTGCATCTGATTGCCGGTGTCGTTGACATAGTACTCGCGGCTCACGTCATACCCCGCCGCCTGCAGGATATTGGCCAGCGCATCCCCGATGGCCGCCCCCCTTCCGTGCCCGATGTGCAGCGGGCCGGTGGGATTGGCGCTGACGTATTCCACCATGATTTTTTCCCCCCGGCCGATGTGCGAGGTTCCGTAGCCGTCGCCCTGGAGGGCCATGTCTTTCAGTGCCGCAAGCCAGAAGGGGCGCGAAATGAAGAAATTGATGAATCCCGGGCCAGCCACTTCAAGCTTCTCAAATATGCGGTCATCTTTTTGAGACAGGCGGGAGACAATACACTGGGCTAGGGCGCGGGGAGATTTCTTCTCCTGGGGGGCCAGCAGCATTGCCACGTTGGTTGCGAAATCACCATGCTGCTCCGCCTTGGGGGTTTCCAGGGTAAAGGGGGGAACCGTGTACTGCGAGAGCTCGCCTGCCTGAGCGCATTCCTTCAGGGCTTCACCGATAAGGTGCCGTAAGGTATCCTTGACATTCATGGGTAATTATGGAACGGGGCTGACTGCCTGATGAGCCTGCTGTTGCATCGCCGTATGCCGCAGCCGCGGAAAGCCGGTCCCCCTCTCCCTGAACTTCCGTTGGTTTAGTCTTCTAAGTCTTCCTCGACCTCTACGAGAGAAAGGGCGCCGCTGGTGCACCACTTGACGCAGGACGGGTCAGGCGGCTCGCCGCAAAAATCGCACTTTAAGGGTACCTCGGTGCCCGGCTCGAAAAAGTACGGCTTTTCCGGGCATGCCGCCCGGCAGAGCATGCAGGTGTTGTAGTGCTGTCCCCCGATGATGGTGAAGCTTCGGGAGGAGCACTTGGCGTCAGTGTACGGACCCGAGAGGATCGGATAGCTGGTCCCGTCGTCCAGATCCACATGGACCCTGATGCGGGACTGATTAGGATTCACTGAATTATGCTCGGTGTGGGCAAGCGCGCATGCCGTTTCACAGTGACGGCAGCCGGTGCATTTGTCGAAATCGATCACTATCTTTTTTACCATGGCCTTCATAATGATTTCCTCCGCCGTTCCGGTATGTTTTTTAAAGTGGCCCCTGCTAATCCAGACCCAGCTGCTTCAGCTTATCCGCAGCGGGTATGCCCTTTTCATTCCAGCTCCGCACCTGATAATAGGCGGGCAGCATTTGATCCAGCTTGCATACGCTTCCTTTGAAAGGACCCTCGGGCATGGGCTCCTTTAAGAACCGCGGCGGGAGGGTATCATCTTCCATGGTAATGCCGGCTTTGATGTTGAACATGCGCTCCAGGTTCCAGATGCGCTCGCCCGCGGCCATGAGGTCGTCCACCGAAAAGCTTTCCCCGGTGGCCACCTCGAGCAGCGGCACCAGGTCTTCAGGGCCAAAACCTTCCGCCAGGGCAAGGAATAAACAGAGTCCGCATGAGTCAACCACGGCGGTAAAATCCTGGAACACTTTCAAGACCGACGGCTTCTCCTCTGTGTCCGCGGGATCACGCTTTTTATTAACCCCCAGGATTTCCGTGGCAATGAGATAACTGCGGACGTGGCAGGCCCCGCGGTTGGAGGTGGCATAGCCCAGCCCCATGCCCTGTACCCCCCGCGGATCATAGGCGGGAAGCCCCTGTTTCTTGACCCCCATGAACAATTCAGGATGCCCGTACTTTTCAGCCAGCGCGTATCCTCCCTCCGACATGATGTCGCCGATGCCCTCCCGTTTCCCCATCAGATCCACAAGCTTGACCAATGCTTGAGCATTACCGAAATTTGCCTTGAACCCGATGTCCTTTTCGGGGAGATATCCCTTTTCATAGAGCTCCATGGCGCAGGCCACGATGTTGCCCGCTTCAATGGTGTCAAGCCCCAGCTCGTTGCACAGGTAGTTTGCCTTGGTGACCGCGCCGAGATTGTCCACGCCGCAGGAGGCGCCGAACAGGGCAACCGTCTCGTATTCCGGCCCCTCGCCCTTGCCCTCAAAGGCGGGGTCCTCAATACTGGTTACACGGCCGCAGCCCATGGGGCAGGCGAAACATCCACGCTTTCTCCGGAGAATGGTTCCTGCAAGTGTTTCACCACTGATGCTTTCCGCGCCTTCAAATACGCCGGTCTGAAAATTCCTGGTGCAGAGGATGCCGCTTTCATTGATAATGTTGACCAGCACCGAGGTGCCGTAGATGGGAAGTGCCTGGGAGGTGACCTTCGCGGTTTCTGAGCGGTTTTTCTCAATGCTGGCCCGGACAAGGTCCCGGAACTTATCACGGTCTGTCACCGTGACCCCTTTCGAACCCTTGACCGCCAGCGCCTTCAGGTTTTTTGATCCCATGACCGCTCCGACCCCGGAGCGCCCCGCCGCCCGAGCCTTGTCATTGATGATACAGGCAGCCCGCGATAATTTCTCACCGGCCGGTCCGATGCTGGCAATTCGGAACTGCTCTCCCTTCCAGGGCCTTCCTATCTGTGACCGGATGGCATCCTCGGTTTCATGTGTGGTCAGTCCCCAGAGGTCTTCCGCCGGCCGCAACTCCACTGTGTCATCGTTGATGTACAGGTACACCGGGCTTTCCGCCTTCCCCTCGAAAATGATCATGTCATATCCCGCATATTTCAACTCCGGGCCGAAGTATCCCCCGGAATTGGAGCAGGCAATGCAGCCGGTTAAAGGGGACTTTGTCACCACCATGTAACGGCCTCCGGCAATGGCGCCGGTTCCCGTCAGGGGGCCGGTGGCGAAGATCAGCTTGTTCTCCGGGCTCAGGGGATCAACCGCAGGATCGATTTCATCATAGAGTATCTTGCTGGCGAGACCCCGCCCTCCAATAAAATTTCTTGCCAGGTCCTGATCCAACTCTTCCACGTCGATTTTCGCACTGCTTAAATCTATCCGGAGAAACTTTCCCACCCAGCCATCCATAGTAGATCTCCTTTATCCATTGATTAAACAGATAACTAACCTGTACCCTTGTATCAAATATATGGCAAGATTACAATGGTTTTCAGCAGTAAGCAATACAATTTATTCTGCCTGTCCCGGCCGATGTTACATCAGGGATGCCCGGCCTGCCGGTCCTGAAAGCAGGCGTGTGCCGGGCGATGATATAATGCTTGAAAAAATTGCAGGTTAGTGTTAGAAACCGCTGTGCCAGTTAAATAAAAAGAGAGGAGACAGCGCTGCCCATGCGGGCGATTGAGAGTATGGGCAATCGGCTCGTCGAATGCATGGCGGCGTGATGGCTTACCGTCACAACATCTGCATGAATGCTCTTTTCCACTGTACACTTGTAAATGCGCCTTTCGGAGATCCTGCCGTATATATAGAAACCCTTTATGCGCGGCAGGCACTGCTCTTTGACCTTGGCGATATAAGCGCCCTGGGCGAAGCGAAGACCCTGAAGCTGACCCATGTGTTCATATCCCACGCGCACATCGACCACTTTTACGGGTTTGATTTTCTGCTCCGGGTACTGCTGGGGAGGGACAAGCACCTGCGACTGTACGGCCCTCCTGGGATAACCGCACAGGTTGCGGGGAAACTGTCCGGGTACACCTGGAACCTGGTCCGGGATTATCCGCTCCGGTTGAGCGTCGGCGAGATTCACCCCGGGCGGATAGAGTGCACCACGTTTACCTGCGCCGAACAGTTCGCAAGCGAAGCTGCCGGGCATCGCCCCTTTGGGGGGGTGGTGGAGGAGACCCCGCAGTTTACCGTGAGGGCAGTGGGGCTGGACCACGGTATTCCCAGCCTGGCTTTCTCGCTTGAGGAGCGTTTCCACATCAATGTTCTGAGCCCCCGCCTGCAGGAAAAAGGGTACGCAACAGGGCCGTGGCTTAAGGAGTTGAAAGAACTGCTCTGGCAGGGACGTCCCGATGACCGGACCGTGAGCGTGCCGAGGCTGGATGAGGAAAGCGCTCACGCTGAAGTCCCGCTGGGCGAGCTGAAAAAGGAGATAATAGCCGTTACCGCGGGTCAAAAGATTGCCTATGTGGCTGATTGCTCGTACAGCGCGGATAACGTTGACAGGATAGTCGGTCTTGCCCGTGCCGCCGACATTTTTTTCTGCGAGGCGGCTTTTCTTGAGAGGGACCGGGAGAAGGCGCGGGCCAAAGAACACTTGACCGCGCGTCAGGCGGGATTGATCGCAAGAAGCGCCGGGGTGAAACATTTTACCCCCTTCCACTTTTCACCGCGCTACCAGGGGCTTGAAGAAGAGCTGGAACGGGAAGCGCAGGCGGCGTTCCGGGAATGGTGAGCAGGCGATGTGGGATATGAGATCTGAGATCTGAGATGTGAGATATGAGATGCAAATCAGAAGAAGGATCTTTTGCGCACATCGCAGATTACAGATCTCACATCACAAGTCAGAAGTCTCTCTTCTGAATTTTCTGCAAGAAAGACAAATTACTTACATTCAAAAAGGAGAAGCGATGAAAGTAGGAGAAAAAATTACATTTCCGTTTGCCGACGGCACTAAGGAAGGAGTGATTGAAAGGATCACCGCCAAAAAAGTCTATCTCAGGGTCGACTTTCCTCATCATCCCCGCAAGCGCATCCTCCGCAGCATAGCCGCCCTTGAGGCCGGCGCGGCAGGCAGCAAAAAGAAAAAGGAAGTGAAGAAAAAAGAAAAGAAGAAGGCGCCGAAGAAAGAGCAGAAGAAGACGCAGAAAAAAGAACAGGAATCGTAGGCACAGCCCATGATGAGCACGGCAGGCGCCCTGATTTATGCCCTTCTGCTGGTACTGAATATGTCGGCCGGGCCGGTGCCGGTTGAGGGCGTCGAGGTCATTACCGACCGTCAGTACGAGCAGGTGGTGGGCGATGCCTTTGCCCGCGCCCGTTCCTCAATCAGGGTGATGATGTTTGAAGCGCACTACTATGAAAAGCATCTCAACAGCCCCACCAATCTGCTGATTGAGGAGCTGATCGCGGCTCAGCGGCGCGGGGTTGACGTGAGGGTCATCCTGGAAAGAAGAAAGGAAAAGGACCGGGTGAGCGCCGGCAACCTGGAAACCGGGGCGCTTCTTTCCCGGGGCGGGGTGGCGGTGATGTACGATCCCCTGACCACGACCACCCACAGCAAGCTTCTGATTATCGACGGAGAAACAAGTGTGGTGGGAAGCACCAACTGGACCTACAATGCCCTTGAAAAGAATCATGAAGTATCAGTCCTTATCCGCTCGCCTCAGGTTGCCCGCACCCTTCAGGATTATTTTCAGGATGTCTGGAAATCATGTGCCCCGCCTCACTAGCAGGATGTTGAAAAAGTAGTGGCGCGGGCTGATAATCTTGCTGAAAGTATGTGGCTCAAGGGGGAGGGCTTTTTAGCCACAACAAAAGTATTCGGAATCTGTAGAACGGCAGCATCTCTCTAACTTTGTCCGACAGACCCGCATGGCAACAGCCGTATCGAAGTCTCTGCAAAGCTGCCTGTCTGCGGTTTAAGTCGTAAGGCACCGGGTCGTGCCGTAAGCGTAAAAACAAATTGTTGTGGCGACAAAAGCCCTCCCCCTTTGAGCCACGAATCAGATGGGTGTTTTTCAACAGCCTGCTAATTGATCGATTGAGCCGCGCGGGCTCAGCGCGCGGCGAAGCAGACAGGAGCATCCGTGGCCACCCAGTTTGATCTCTTTGACCGGACACAAAACGATATTTTTGCCGCCCGGGAGTACTCCCGTTTCAAGGAGCTGCTCGCGGCATCCGGCTGCCAAAAATGTGCATTAGCACGGGGGCGGCGCACCATCGTGGTGGACAGGGGTAACCCGGCATCGCGGATCATGGCCATCGGCGAGGCGCCGGGGGAAACGGAGGACAGCACGGGGAGGGCATTTGTAGGCAGGGCGGGGAAACTGCTCGATGAGATTATGAAGGCCATCCGGCTTGATACAGAGCAGGACCTGCTTATCGCCAACATTGCCAAGTGCAAGCCTCCCGAAAACCGCGCGCCGCTGATCGAAGAAGTGACCGCCTGCAAGCCCTATTTGCGCAGGCAGATTGAGCTGGTGCGGCCCCGGATCATATTGCTGCTGGGGGCGGTGGCCTTGAAACATATGATACCGGGGAAGGTTGATTTTTCCATGACCGAGGAGGCAGGCACTATTTTTTGCTGCGATGATTATCCCGGCATCAGCTTTATGGTGCTCTATCACCCGGCCTATCTTCTCTATGACCCGCGCAAGAAGAAGGATATGTGGGAACATGTCAAAGTGCTGGACAGGTTCCTGAAAGAATCCGGCCATGCGGGAGAAGGGTAAAAGGAAAGGAAGAAGAGGGAAGAGGGAAGAGGGAAGAGGGAAGAGGCCCCTGAAATAGTGACAATCGGTAGGAGCGGCTTTAAGCCGCGAATGTGTCGGGCATGAATGGGCTCCTACCGAGATTTCAAATATCTTTGGCTGGATTTTTAGATTCAGATGCATAAAAACATTATCTGCAGGATTGCTGAAACAGAGGGGGAATTGGAAGAGGCGTACCGCATACGCCATGAAATTTTTGTGGGGGAGCAGAAGCTTTTTCAGCACACCGACAGGGACGCCTTTGACACGCGGGCGGTTCACATCGTGGCATTCATGGATGATGAGATGGTGGGGACGGTGCGGATTTGCGAAAGGGAGAAAGACACCTGGTACGGCGGCCGGCTTGCGGTGAAAAAAGGATGCAGGGGGCGGGTGGGCGCCCTGCTGGTAAAGAAGGCGGTGGAAACGGTCAAAGCGCGGAAGGCACAGCGCTTCCTGGCATACATACAGCTGCCGAGCATTTCTTTTTTTAAACGCAACCGCTGGAAGCCGGTAGGGGATGTCACTCCCTACCATGGTGTGCCCCATCAGCTGATGGAGGCAGAACTTTAACAGGCTGCTGAAAAATCGGTTGATGGAGGGCCACGCTCTGTCGGGGCCGCATCTGATGAAAGGACGCAACGGAGTGCGTCCCTTAAAAAACTTTATTATTCGATGATGTGACCAGGTTATAACCCATGGAATTGAAAGACATTGTCACGGATATCAGAAACTATGCCGGCATAACCAGGAAGAGTGATATCGGCCGGCTGGTAGAAATGCTGGGTGGCGGCCGGGAGGCGGACAACTCCCGGGTGGTGACGGGTTTCGGAGAGGATGCCGCCGCCATTGCCCATGGTGATCACTATCTGCTGCTCGCCGCTGAAGGGATGTGGCCCCGGTTCATTAATGCCGAGCCGTATGCGGCGGGCAAAGCTGCTGTGACCGCCAGCGTCAATGACATCTATGCCATGGGCGGACGGCCCCTGGCCATGGTCAATGTTCTTTCTGTTGCCAACGGGGAGCAGCGCGACCTGGTTATGGAAGGGGTTCGCAAGGGTTGTGAGAAATTGATGGTGCCGATGGTGGGAGGTCATTTGAACCCCGATGCGGGGGAAGTTTCCCTTGCGGTTGCCATCCTGGGCACGGCCCGCAGCCTGCTCCAGTCCACCAATGCCCGCGCGGGACAGAAGATCGTCCTGGCGGTGGACCTTAACGGTGAGCGCGGTCAATGTAAATCGGTGACAAGCTGGGATGTGCATTCGGGGAAGACGCCGGAATACCTTGTCGAGCGGCTGTCCCTTTTGCCGTATCTCGCCGAGGCAGGCTTGTGTCAGACCGCCAAGGATGTGAGCAATGGCGGCATCGTCGGCACCCTCTCCCTGCTCTGTGAATATTCAGGCACTGGCGCGCTCCTCGATCTTGATGTCATACCGCAACCGCCCCAGATGGAGCTGCTCGGCTGGATAAAGGCCTTTCTCAGCTACGGTTTTCTCCTCGGTGTTGAAGAACCCTCGCTGCCTGCATGCCTCGACGCATTTCAACAGAAGGAAATCACCGCAGCCGTCATCGGCGAGATCCTTAAGGATCGCCGCATGATACTTCGCTATCAGGGGGTTGAAGAGACACTGTTTGATTTTACCCGAGAGTCCTTAACCGGGGGCCGGCATGATAAAAGCTAAGACCTTTGTTTCCGGAGCGCTTCCTTACAAACTTTCGGCGGAGGTGACACGCATAGGCTCTGACCTGCTGGTGGTCATCTCCGGCGGGGATAAGCCGCACATCGGTTCAGTTGCGGTAGCCATGCCGCGCCCCAGCCTTCAAAATCGCCGGGTAATGAGCGCAACCTCATCGGTGTATAATCTGCCCGGGCATAAGGATCAGGTGATCGCTCAGCGGGTGTCTGAGGTTCTTTCTTCCAGGCTCAACTGTAATGTCGTGGTTACTGCGGGGTTTCATCTTGACGACATCAGTCAGAAAGGAGTTAAACGAGTACTGGAGAATACTGAAAAGCTCGCCCGGAAAATCCATACATCGCTCAAGAAAGTAAAATGGGCATGATTGAGAGGCTTTGTCGGAAAATAATTAATATATAAGATAAAAAGTTCAGATCAATTTTGATTCCTCTTGACACATAATAACATAAAATGGTATATGGTTGTCAACATTTTTAAGAAATTATCAATCTCAATAACATCTGCTTAAGGCTGAAGTCGTCGAATTTCAATGATTGTTGTACTGGGGTGAAAATGGAGGGGGGATTTATAAGTATGACTAGTGGATTTGCCTTAGAAATATCAATTGTTAATAATAAAGGCTGCCGATATTGCTAATGAATCGGCAGTCTTTTTATTTACAACGTTATTAGGCTGAGCTTTTCCCGAAGTCGTGGGCATACATGGCAAAGGAGATAAGATGAGGAGGATGACTCCGATTAAGAATTTGGTTCTATTGACTTTTCTATTCTCACTGACACTATCTACAACTGATATGTTTGCCACTGAATATTATGTGTCTAGTTCTGATAGCAATAGAAATGACAATGGACCCGGGACACAATCACAGCCATGGGAAACGATCAGCAGAGTCAATCAACAACAATTCAAACCTGGTGACAAAATATATTTTAAAAAGGGCGATGTATGGCATCTATACAATGAAGGGCTTGAGGTGCAATTTAGCGGTTCTGATGAGAATAATAAAATAGAATATAACGGTACTTCATGGGGGAACACAGACGATCCTCTTCCTGTGTTTGATGGGGGGAAAGAATATAGGTCTAGCGACTATGAATGGGTACCTAGTCAGGGGGGCACCAATGAATATTATCTTGTGTCTAATGGCGGCCCTCTACCTACTTTTTATGATTGTACAACTTGCCACAATCATTCTATAACCATTGCAGTCAAACCTTCAATTCCGATCTACTATCCAAGCATACACGATAAGGATGAAGACTATTATCTCCTTTACAATCCGTATGTTGCGCGAAATAGTGATACAAACAGAACTCCAGGTGGTCTCGAAGATGATATGTGGGGTTTTGGGAAAAATCCTGCTGACACTGATCTTGCTTCTTCTACCATCTATATTAGATGCAATGATGGCAATCCCACTCAAATATATTCCTCAATTCAGATAAGTGAGCAAAATAATCTATCTGGCATAAGCGTTTGGGGGGCGCAAGAGGAATATCCCGTACAATACGTTAAAATTGATGGGTTTGAGATAAGACATATGGGAGGGGCTGCAGCATTTGTGGGAGATTATGCAAATAACATCGAGATAACAAGTGTTTTTTGTAAGTTTAATTATACAGGAATTGTTGCTTGGGCTGATCCAGCAGTATGTGAAGGTATAGAAAATGTTCAATGGGATAATATAGTTCATGACTGTGATGTTACCCAAACGACATTTCATGGAATCGCGTCATTTAGTTGCGCGAGTTTTGATCATATTAATAACAATAGCAGTCGCTATAATCATGAGATGGGTATTTTTTGCGCCTCCAACAAGACGTATGTTATTGAAAAAAATGATTGCCATCACAACGGTCTGGAAATACTTAATCCTCAATGGGCTTATTATGGCATTGAAGTGGTGCAAAACGCCACAGACAACTATCCCATAGTACGATATAATAAATCCCATGATAATTCTAAAGCAGGAAAGACCAGTTGTTGCGATGGCGGAGGTATTAGTATAAGAGCCGATAACGCAAAAGTGTATGAAAATCTTTGCTACTCAAACGATGGGCCTGGGATAGCCGCAGGCCATATGGATGAACCAGCTCATTACGGAGCAGAAATTTATAATAATGTCTTATATAATAATTGTCAGAATCCATACAGCGGATGTGCTGAGCTTAAACTCAAGCAGGCTAGGGACTTTACGATCAAGAACAATATATTGCAAAAAGACCCGGCTAGTAAAGCCACATATTTTATATTTATTGATGATACATCCACAGTTTTAAGTAATAATTGTTACTATTCCCCTGATACAAATAAGTATGTGTTCTTATGGGGTGATCAGAAAAAAAACAATTTCAGTGAATGGTTAGCGGCAACTGGTGAAGGTAACACTTCTTTTAGGGCAAGCCCTAAATTCTTATATGCGAAAAATTATAATTTTCATTTAAGAGGTGACTCTCCTTGCAAGGATAACGGAATAGATATTGGACTGGATGAAGATCACGAGGGTAACACGGTGCCTTTCAATGGCATTCCTGATATTGGAGCCCACGAATTTCAGGGAAAAGATTACGATGGTATTGATGGTAATGACAATTGTCCTGAAATACCAAATGGGCAATCTTTAGGTACTTGCGTAAGTGGCACTCTCCATGAATCTTGTATGAGTGATGATGATTGTGGTGATGGAGGATTTTGCAGCAGGGAGCAGGAAGATAGTGATGGAGATGGTAGAGGTGATGCCTGTGATAATTGCCCGGATACGTATAATGCCGATCCCGTTGATACGACAGATATCGATGGTGATGGAGTAGGTACTCTATGTGACAACTGTCCGTACCATCCGAATGGTTCAGTTGTGGGCACATGTATTAAAATGATTGGCAATGTGCCCATAGGAGTGGAACAGTTCTGCACGGGAGCGGGAGACTGCCGGAGCAACGAAATCTGCGACATGTCACAAAAAGATTTGAACAACAACGGGGTCGGAGAAGCATGCGAGTGCTATGCTGATTTCAATTATGATACCAAAATAGATCTTGCGGATATAGTTAAAATTAAGCCAGAGTATCTAACCCTTGATTGTAATGCCAATAGTTGTGAGACTGATGCTAATTATGATAACAAAGTAAATATTTCGGATCTGTTGATACTGAGGGCGCAATTTATGAGAACAAATTGCCTGCCATCTCAATGAAATGAGCTGAAGCATTTTCTAATGTGTCTGTGGATGTAACTGAGCTGACATAAGAGTCAAAAAAGCATCATATTTCCTGGGTTATCGGTACCAATTGCCCCGCACTCCAGTCTTTCATTGCCGGTTCAGTTGCAAGATCGATTGCAATAATGCCCGCATTCTCACCTTTTTTTCTTGCCGTCCCATGGGGCGGAAAAAGAGAGCAAAGGGAGTAATGGGGCCGCCTAAGAAGCAAAAGAGGTGGTCGAGTGACCACCTCTTTTGCTTCTGTTCGTAGTGTTACTTGCCGGCAATTCAGCTAAAACAAGAGCAGTGCCTCCTTTAGAATCCTGGTTTCATATGTAAGCCCAAAGGATTCTACCTGCCCTGCTGCCAGATAAGAAACATCCGTTTGAGTGACGATCCTAATACAGTTTGACACACATCTGTCTCCTCATCGCAAACCCCGGGGCAGGGATCACCGCTGCCGATGCAGGAGTCAGAGACTTCGTCGCATATCTCTGTTCCGTCACAATATGCGCCATTGTCAGGACAGTCAACCGGGGTGCCGGGCTGGCAGCCTGATGCCGGATCACACACCTCAATGCCGGTGCAGTACAGTCCATCGGAACAGTAAGCGTTGTCCGGATCATGCATACAGATATCGGCGGTCTCGTCACAGGTGTCAACCGTGCAGGCCACCCCGTCGCTGCAGTCAACCGGTGTGGTGTCCAGGCAGACTCCCGCACCGTCACAGGCCTCTACGCCGTCACAGTATTCAATGTCCGGGCAAGGAGATTCTGCCGGTTCAAATGTACAGGTAGCACTGCAGCAATCCCCGCCCTCGGTATTACCATCATCACAATCCTCCCCTTTCTCAACAGTTCTATTACCGCAGACTACTAGCGGATCACAGGAGTCTGAGTCATCATTGCATACATAACCAGCCTGGCAGGGATTATCGGTAGAAGCACACGCATCAGCATTTTCATCACAATACTCAGTACCGGTGCAGAATGCCTCGTCGTCCGGGCACACAACCGGGGTGCCGGGCTGGCAGCCTGATGCCGGATCACACACCTCAATGCCGGTGCAGTACAGTCCATCGGAACAGTAAGCGTTGTCCGGATCATGCATACAGATATCGGCGGTCTCGTCACAGGTGTCAACCGTGCAGGCCACCCCGTCGCTGCAGTCAACCGGTGTGGTGTCCAGGCAGACTCCCGCACCGTCACAGGCCTCTACGCCGTCACAGTATTCAATGTCCGGGCAAGGAGATTCTGCCGGTTCAAATGTACAGGTAGCACTGCAGCAATCCCCGCCCTCGGTATTACCATCATCACAATCCTCCCCTTTCTCAACAGTTCTATTACCGCAGACTACTAGCGGATCACAGGAGTCTGAGTCATCATTGCATACATAACCAGCCTGGCAGGGATTATCGGTAGAAGCACACGCATCAGCATTTTCATCACAATACTCAGTACCGGTGCAGAATGCCTCGTCGTCCGGGCACACAACCGGGGTGCCGGGCTGGCAGCCTGATGCCGGATCACACACCTCAATGCCGGTGCAGTACAGTCCATCGGAACAGTAAGCGTTGTCCGGATCATGCATACAGATATCGGCGGTCTCGTCACAGGTGTCAACCGTGCAGGCCACCCCGTCGCTGCAGTCAACCGGTGTGGTGTCCAGGCAGACTCCCGCACCGTCACAGGCCTCTACGCCGTCACAGTATTCAATGTCCGGGCAAGGAGATTCTGCCGGTTCAAATGTACAGGTAGCACTGCAGCAATCCCCGCCCTCGGTATTACCATCATCACAATCCTCCCCTTTCTCAACAGTTCTATTACCGCAGACTACTAGCGGATCACAGGAGTCTGAGTCATCATTGCATACGGTACCGGTCGGGCAGGGATTATCGGTAGAAGCACACGCATCAGCATTTTCATCACAATACTCAGTACCGGTGCAGAATGCCTCGTCGTCCGGGCACACAACCGGGGTGCCGGGCTGGCAGCCTGATGCCGGATCGCACACTTCAATGCCGGTGCAGTACAGTCCATCGGAACAGTAAGCGTTGTCCGGATCATGCATACAGATATCGGCGGTCTCGTCACAGGTGTCAACCGTGCAGGCCACCCCGTCGCTGCAGTCAACCGGTGTGGTGTCCAGGCAGACTCCCGCACCGTCACAGGCCTCTACGCCGTCACAGTATTCAATGTCCGGGCAAGGAGATTCTGCCGGTTCAAATGCACAGGTAGCACTGCAGCAATCCCCGTTCAGCACGTTACCGTCATCACATTGCTCGCCAGGTTCCGGTATTCCATTGCCGCACGCTATTAAAACACAGCTATCACTTGGCTCATCGCACGAGTAAGGGGCTTCACAGGGATCGCCGCTGCTGATGCAACGATCACTGACCATATCACAGTACTCGGTGCCATCGCAGAAAACACCGTTATCAGGACACTCAGCCGGCGTTCCGGGCTGACATGCTCCGCCCAGGCAGGTTTCCGGACCGTTGCAGAAAATCCCGTCATCACAGTCCGCGTCGCTGCCGCATCCGCAGATGTCGGTTTCCTCGTGGCACACTGCCGGAGCAACACAGGGATCGCCACTACTTACACAGGAACCGCTGGACTCATCGCATGATTCACGGCCATTGCAAAACAGGCCGTCATCGGGGCACTCAACCGGTGTGCCGGGCTGACACATCTTGTCAAGACACACCTCAGTGCCATTACAAGGGACGCCATCATCGCAATCTGCGTCAGCTTTGCATTTTAAATCGGAAGGCGGTATGTTTGCACGTGCTGCACATCGCTGAATGGCGCCTTTTGCCTGCCCGTCAATCAATCCATCTTGTTTCCATTCGTTGGTAAGCTGGGCTACACAACTGACAAAAGCACCATGATTATTAACACCCTCAGCGCAGTCGGCAATGAGATTGCTCATGAGGCTGCCATTTTCCAATGTCTGATCTGCAATGCCGCTATCACACCCGTCAATGATAATTGTCTCAGCGACCGGCACACTTACCTTGTCGTTTTTCTGTCCGGCCGAAACATTTGTGACGGCAGTTACAAACGCAAAGGCAGTGATAAAGAGCAACAGTTTGTTTGGCAAAAGTTTTTTGATCATGGGACATGCCTCCTTTGGGGTGAAATGAAGAAAGTGTGAGTTGATCTATCCCTATCAGCATTTTCCATACCATCTGCACGGTGCTCGTGTCGCTTTTCCAAATTGTGTTTAATAAACAACGGCAAGAATCTGCAAAATATATGATGAGATAAGCCGTGCCCGCGATATCTTTTTTCTCCGGCTGCCGGGCAATTAGAAAAATGTATACTGTCGCCGTATCAAATTTTATAAGATGAAGCAGAACTATTATAAGGGCTCGACCGTGTCAGGGATTGATGCCGGGTATTATCTGAGAAGGTGTGCTGAAGAAAGTAGGGAAGGGTGTGTTCAACGTTTCAGCAAACTGCTAGTGCACCAGTTCCGACAGGGGGACTATGGCAACCCCCTGTTCCTTGAGTGAAGGAAGGTATTCCTTGAGTGCGTTAATGGTATATTGATGGGGATGCCCGATAACTATGAGCTTGCCCCCCCTTCTTTGGACAAGAGGAAGAATTTTTTGCAGCTGCATTTCTACGAAATGCTGATCATGCGTGCTGTCAAGAAACAGATCCCGTCGGGCGGTCTTCAGCAGCATCTCTTTGGCAAGAGCAGAGCCGACGGTTTTTTTACTGGTACGGCTGTCCAGAAAATAAAGGTTCCTATCTTTCAGTGTTTCCAGCAACAGTCCCATTTTTTCCCTATCCTCGGTAAACTTTGACCCCATGTGGTTGCTTACCCCCGCGAGGTGCGGTACCGCCGAGATGTTTCTCTCAAGGTTCTCGAGGAGTTCCTCCCGGTTCATGCTGGTAAGGAGCGTTCCGGGATTGATCGAGTGGTTATAGCTGTTCCAGGGCTCGAGAGGCAGATGCAGGATTATTTCTCCGCAGTCCTTGGCATTGATTTCATCGGCAATTTTAACAGAGTAGGTCTGAAAGGGGAGGATTGCATATGTGATTGGTACTTGCAGTGCCTCGAGCTTTTTGAACATCTGGTAATTTTCTCCCAGATCGTCAATAACCAGGGCAACCCGGTAGGGCGATTCCGGTGGTTTTTGCTTTTCCGGCATGGCAGGAGGAGGGGGTAGGTGAAAAAACAGCTGGTGGGTTACATGTCTTCCCATGGTTATGGTGATATGTAAGCAGCTGTCACTTTCATACACCGTCTCTGCCCTCAAGCCGTCCGTATCATGGAATGCACATGTTCGGACCTGAACATGCTCTACCTGGTGAAGACTGGTTTCCGGAGCAAGAGTGATGGTGATGAAATGTTCATTCCACTCCAGTTCACCGTCCTTCCGCGCGAACTGTTTGCGGGAGATCTGATCATCGGTCGGCGAGAGAGAGGCGATGAGACGTGAAACAAGCTGATCAGCCACCTTTATTTTCACCAGCTCCGTTTGCCAGGGGGGCGGCGACGGTGGTGGCGGGGACAGATACCGTTTTATTTCATCCCGGGACAGGTAGGCTGCAGCAATGATGAGCATGGCGCCTATGACGGTCAGGGTGACAGTCATCCGGGTTACTGAACGGCCTGCCTGCCTTTGCGCAGAAAGCACCGTAGGCTTTTGCCAAATTTTCTTTAACCTCTGCCGGATCATGAGCGGTCATTGGCCGGCGGGTTTTGCGTGTCCATCTTTTTAAAGATGTTCCAGCTTTTGAGCAGCTGGGTGGCCCGTGTAAGCTGCGGGTCCTCATCGTCCCCCACTTTTTCTTCCTCCTCCTGTTCCGGCACCTGCACCTCGTCCTGTTTTTGCTCCTGCTCCGGCTTCTTTGTCTCCGGGGCACCGGTCTCTTCCGGTTTCCCGCCAGGTCCAAAATGACCCTTGAGATCCTTTTCCTTGATGACCGGCATTTCTTTTCTCTCCCCCGTTGCCGGAGGAGCGGCTTTATCTTTCACGATAACGTCCGGAACAATGCCGGTGGCCTGGATCGATCGTCCGTTCGGCGTGTAGTACAGGGCGGTTGTCAGCCGCAGGCCCGATCCGTCATCGAGGGGGATTATGGTTTGAACTGAAGCCTTGCCAAAAGTGGTGGTTCCCAGGACGACCGCCCGGTGCCGGTCCTGGAGCGCCCCGGCCACTATTTCCGATCCGCTGGCGCTTCCCGCATTGACCAGCACGATGATGGGGTAATCCCGTTTCTCATCATCAGGATGAGCGGTAAAGCGCATATCCTGGCCGGATAGCCTGCCCTGCGTATAGACGATGAGACCATCCTCAAGAAACTCGTCACAGACGGTTACCGCCTGGTCCAGCAGCCCGCCGGGATTGTTGCGCAGGTCAAGCACCAGACCCTGAATCGGCTTTTCGTTTCTCTCCAGTTCTGCAAGTGCCCTGGAAAACTCCTCGCTGGTGTTTTCCTGGAACTGGCTCAGCCTGATGTAGCCGATCGTGTCATCTTCCAGCCGCTTATGCTTAACACTTTTTATGCGGATGGTTTCCCGGGTGAGGGTAAAATCCTTTGGCTCGAAGAAACCTTCCCTGATGATGGTGATGGTAACAGTGGTCCCGGCCGGCCCCCTCATTTTTTTTACCGCGTCGATCAGGGTCATGTTTTCGGTCGACTCGCCGTCGATGCTCAGGATTTTGTCTTCCGCCTTCAGCCCCTCCCGGTAGGCAGGCGTATCTTCGATGGGCGAGACGATGGTCAGGATGTTCTTTTTCATGGAGATCTCAATGCCGATGCCGCCGAAGCTTCCCTTGGTTTCAACCTGGAGCTCCTTGTACATGTCGGGCATCATGAAGGAGGAGTGGGGATCGAGGGTGCGCAGCATGCCGTTGATGGCGCCGTAGATGAGGTCCTCCGGCTTGGTTTCCTCGACGTAGTTTTTCTGGATGATGCTGAGCACGTCGGAAAACACCTTCAGCTTTTTATACATCTCGTCGGTTTGCGCCCTCAGGGTGCCGCCCTGGGATATGATAAATACCAGCGCCGCGGCAATGGCGGCAATGAAAAAGATTCCTTTCGGTCTGTTTCTGTACATATACTCCTCCTCCGGCGGGTTAGATGGTTCCTCGCTTCGCGTGTTCAATGCGCGGTCACCGCGTGTCCGTTACCGGACTTTCAGCCACTGCGAGGGATCGAGCGGCTTGCCGTGATGCCTCAGCTCAAAATAGAGGCAGGCGCCCTTGAGCGACCCGGTATCCCCGGCAAGGGCAATGATCTCGCCGGCTTCCACCTGCTCCCCGACTTTTTTCAGTATCTCCGAGAGATGGGCGGAAATGCTGTAGTAGCCTTCGCCGTGGTCGACGATAATCATGTTCCCATAGCCCTTGAACCAGTCGGCGTAGAGAACTTTGCCATTATGGATTGTCCTGATCGATTCCCCCTGACGGGCCGCTATCTCAATCCCTTTCTGGAAGAATACCGTGTTCAGTTCGGGATCGGTCCGGTTGCCGAAAGAACTGATGATCCTTCCTGATACCGGAAGGGGAAAGCTTCCCTTGAGGACCGCAAATCCCTTGCCGGCAGGCGGGATATACTCTTCCTGCTTCTGCTCCAGGCGCACTTCGAGGCCGTCGATTAATGTCTGCAGCTGCCGTGAGGATTGCTCCAGCTCCCTCACTGCCGCCAGGTGGAGATCCTTTTCAGAGCGTATGGTCTGCAGGAGCGCCGCTTTATCCTGCTTCTGCATGCTGACCTGCGATTCTGTCTCAAGCGCGTGAGATCGTGTCTGTTGGAGGGTCTCCCGGTTTTCCATGAGAGCGCCCTTTTTCCGCGCTTTGAGCCCGCGGGTTTCATTCGTGCGGCTGATCATTTCTCGGTCCCGCTCCAGGACCAGCAGCAGGTACTTGGTCTTCCGCGACAGATCGGCGGGGGACTGGGAGGAAAACGCGGTGCGAACGATGCCCCCTTTCCGGTTGAATTTATAAAGGGCGACAAGCCGCGATTGCAGCCCCTTTTCCTGTTCCGCCAGCCGCTGATCTATCTTTTTGAGCTGACTGTCCAGGCTGAGCGCCTCGGTGGTGAGATACTCCAGCCTGCTGTTGAGCCGTGTCACCTGGTTTTGATTTTCCGAAAGCTTTTTATCAATCTCGTCGAGCTGGCTGATGGTCGCCTGCTCCTTCTTCTCCGTCCGGCTCAGTTCTTCCTTCTTTTGCTTAAGCTGCTGTTCAATGTCGGTTAATGTTTTTTTCTTCCTGGCAACCTCGTCATCGATGCCGCGCTGCCTTTGCTGGGCATTGACCTGCACATGCAGAAGGACAAGCATAAAGATGGCTGCTGCCAGAGGTATCGGAAAAATGAGTGTGCGGGGTTTGATCACCTCCACGGTCTCCTGAACAGGACAAACTAGACCCTGAGAAAGCGGCCCATGGAAAAAGCACAGCCGAAGATCCCCAGCGTGATGCCGAGCAGTACCAGCGCTCCCATGAGGCTGTATGGCAGAAACGTGAGCTGCATCGGTCCGAGAAAGAGGCTGTAGTCAGTAAGCAGCTTGTGCACAAGCGCCTTGTATCCCGCGTAGAGAATCCCAAGCGACAGCAGCGACGCCAGCAGGCCCTGGGCGATGCCTTCCAGGAAAAAGGGAATGCGGATGGAAAGGTTGGTCGCGCCCACCAGCTTCATGATTTCTATTTCCTCCCGCCTGCTGTAGATGGTCAGCCTGATGGTGTTGGATATGATGAATACCGTGGCCAGCAGCAGGAAGCTGCCGATGCTCAGGCCCACCAGTTTCAGCATGCTGATAAACGCCGAAAACCGCTGCAGCCATTCCTGGCCGTAATCCACCTCGGCCGAGGCGGCGATCTTTTTAACCTCGCTGATAAACGCCTGCAGGTCTTCGGGATCCGCGTGCTCTTCCTTCAGCTCAATTTCAAATGAGGGCGGCAGGGGGTTTTCGCGCAGGTCGTCAAGCAGCCCTGACTGGGTCTTGAGACCCTCCTTGAGCCTGGCCAGTGCCTCCTCCTTTGAAACAAAGGTAACCTTTCTGGCCTGTGGAAGCCCGGCTATGCGTTCGCCTGCCCGGGTTATGTCCTGCGCGCTGCTTGCCCGGTCCAGGTAGATGATGACCTGCATGTCCCTGCCCAATTCGTTGAATGTCCGGTCCAGGTTGATGACCGTAATCATGAAGATGCCCAGGGTCAAAAGCGCGAAGGCTATGGTTCCCACGGCGATGAGGTGGATGAAAAGATTATTCCTGATGCCCTGAACTGCTTCCCTGAGGAAAAAAGGAACTTTCGAAAACATGATGGCTACCGTCAGTCCTGGCCGGTAATGCGACCCTGCTCGATGATGATGTGCCTGGTTGCGTACTGCCGGGCAAGCACCATGTTATGCGACGCGATGACGATGGTGGTTCCCCGCTGATTGATGGCCTTGAGGAGCTCCATGATATCCTGGGTAATCTGCGCGTCGAGATTCCCCGTTGGCTCATCCGCCAGCAGGATAATGGGATCGTTAACGATCGCCCGCGCTATGGCGATGCGCTGCTGCTCGCCGCCAGACAGCTCAAGGGGCCTTGAATCCAGGCGGTTCTGCAGCCCCACCAACTTCAGCACCTGCCACGCCTTCCGCTTGATCTCCCGGGGCCGGGTCCCGGTGACCTCCAGGGCAAAGACCACGTTTTCGTAGGCAGTCCTGCTCACCAGCAGCTTGAAATCCTGGAACACAACCCCTATGCTTCTTCTCAGCGCGGGGATGCCCGACGGCCGCAGTTTGGCGAAGTTGACGCCATTGACAATGGTCTGCCCCGAGGTGGCCTGCTCGGCGCAGAAAATGAGCTTGATGAGGGTGGTCTTGCCGGCCCCGCTGGGCCCGGTGATAAAGGTGAACTCGCCCTTTTTAATGTGCAGGTTGATATCGGAGAGCGCCTTGCGGTTGCCCGGGTAGACCTTGTGAACATTAAACATCTGGATCATAGCTATCCTGCCGGAGAGAAGAAGGGGGCTTATTTCTGGCGCAGGACGTCTTTCACGGCTGATATGATGTGGCTGGGATTCAGGCGGCAGTGTTCCAAAAGCTCAGCGGGGCTTCCCGAGGTGCCAGGCCTGTCCTGTACCCCTATCCGTCTCATTGGTGTCGGGCGGTGTTCAGACAGCACCTCGGCAACGGCACTTCCCAAACCTCCAATGACCGAGTGTTCTTCAGCGGTGACCACCGCGCCTGTTTCACCGGCTGCCTGAACTATCAGCTCCTGGTCAATGGGCTTGATGGTGGAGATGTTGATGACCCGGGCCGAAATGCGCTCGCCCTCAAGCTGCTCGGCCGCTTGCAGCGCCCGGGAAACCATGTAGCCCGTGGCAAAGATGGTGACATCGCCTCCCGCCTTCATCACCGTTCCCCTGCCCACGGCAAACTCGTAGCCGGCATCGAAGAGCACGGGAAAGTCCATGCGCGACAGCCGCACGTATGCCGGGCCGCGGTGATTGACCAGCGCCCGCAGCGCCTTCTCCGTTTCTATGCCGTCAGCGGGGACGATGACGGTCATGTTGGGCAGAATCCTCATCAGGCCGATGTCTTCAATGCACTGGTGGGAGGCGCCGTCCTCGCCGACGGTTATGCCGGCGTGGGTAGCGACGATTTTTACGTTGAGGTTGGGATTGGCCACGGACTGCCGGATCTGCTCCCAGGGCTTGCCGACGGCGAAGATGGCGAAGGTGCTGACAAACGGGATCTTGCCAACTGTTGCCAGGCCCGCCGCCGTCCCGATCATGTCCGCCTCGGCGATGCCCATGTTGAAAAAGCGGCGGGGGAATTTTTTGTGGAAGGCCCCGGTCTTGGTGGAGCCGGAGAGGTCGGCGTTCAGAACCACGATCGATTCGTAACGCTCCCCCAGATCAACCAGGACGTCGCCGTACACATTCCGCGTTGCCAGCATGGCGGTCACCGGCTTGCCTGTTTCAGCTTCTGCTCTCATAGCTCCTGTAGCGCCCTTTCGAGTTCATCGTCTGAAGGCGAGATCCCATGATACTTGAGCTTGTTTTCAAAGAAGGAAACGCCTTTTCCTTTTACCGTGGCGCAAATAATGATGGAGGGTTTTCCCTTGATCTTTTCAGCCGTGTCCAGGGCGTCGAGCAGGGCTTCGATGGAATGGCCGTCCGCCTCCAGCACGTGCCAGCCGAATGCGCGCCATTTGTCGGCAATGGGTTCTATATTCATTATCTCTTTTACCGGCCCGTCAATCTGCAGGCCGTTGTGGTCGAGCAGGGCGCAGAGGTTGTCAATCTTGTAATGGGCTGCGCTCATGGCCGCCTCCCAGATCTGGCCCTCCTGAACCTCGCCGTCGCCGAGCAGGACATACACCCGAGCGGTTTTCCTGTCCAGCCTGAGCCCCAGCGCCATCCCGTTGGCAATGGAGAGGCCCTGGCCGAGCGATCCGGTCGAAACCTCCACCCCCGGCGTGGAGTTCATGTCCGGGTGTCCCTGGAGCATGCATCCCAGCTTGCGCAGAGACTTGAGCTCCTTCCGGTCAAAGTATCCGCACTGTGCCAGTGTCGCGTAGAGCACCGGCGCACCATGGCCCTTGGAGAGGACGAAGCGGTCCCGGTCCTCCCACCGCGGATTTGAGGGATTGTGCTTCATCTTGGAACAATAGAGCGCAGTCAGTATGTCGGCGGCTGACAGGGAACCGCCGGTGTGGCCCGATCCTGCGCGGTTGAGCATGCCGAGTATGTCGATTCGTATCTGCCGCGCCGTATCCTTCAAGGCCGCGCATGCTTCGGAGCTGATCATGGTCACCTCAGCGGTTGAATACCCGCTGCGTAAAGAACATTGTTACACTCGTATCCGGATGCAGCCGTCACCCAACAAAATTCGCTATCCTTATATCAAAAAAAAAGGAGATGTAAAGCACTTTTCTCCGCAGGTACATTGCATGTTAATCGTGCTTTTTAACTGGTCTTAAGGTTTGCCTTAACTCAGTGATTCTTATTCTCTGGAGGGAAGGGATTAGAATAACACGCGACGTTCATGCACATCAGCCGAGAAAAGGCTTGAGACGCTGCACGCTGATGGCGCCTTCGCGGACGATGCGGGGCGGGGAAACGGTGAGATCAACAATGGTTGACGGCAAGCCTCCCGGGGTGGGGCCTCCGTCAATGATCATGTCAACTCTGCCGCCGAGCTGGTGCTCAACCTCCCCGGCGGAGGAGCAGCTGGAGCCGCCCGAGACATTGGCGCTGGTAGCGGTAACGGGCAGCCGCGCATCCATGACCAGCTGCCGGGCCAGGGGGTGGGAGGAGTCTCTCACCGCCACCGTGCCGGTGGATGCGGTGAGCAGGGAAGGAATTTTTGCTGATGCCTTGAAAACGAGAGTCAGGGCACCGGGCCAGAATGCGCGCATCAGTGAGCGGGCGCATTCTGGAATCTGCACGGCGATTTCCTCCAGCATGGATTCGCCGTGAATGATGAGGGGGAGGGGTCTATCAAACATTCTCCCCTTGATGGCAAATACCTTTTGCAGCGCCGGCTCGTGGTAGGCGGAAACGCCGAGGGCATAGAACGTCTCGGTCGGGAAGGCGACCGTTTTTCCCTCCTGCAGGCAGGCAGCGGCCCGTCTCAGCGTCTGTGCATCAGGGCTGCGTGGGTCCAGTTGTACGATGTGAGACATCCCCGGTTTCACCTGGCGTTTTTCAGATTTTTTGCCAGCTGTCTGGCCTTGCGGGAAACATCAGCGGCCAGCCTTTTTTTGTGCAGCGCGAGCTTCTTTTTAAGGATGGGTTGCTTGAGGGAGAGTATTTGAATGGCGAAGATCGCCGCGTTCTTTGCCCCTGCCTTGCCGATGGCCATGGTGGCAACGGGTATGCCACCGGGCATCTGCACGGTTGAAAGGAGCGAGTCAAGCCCTTTCAGCGCGGAAGAATCAATGGGGACTCCCAGGACCGGCAGGGTGGTCTTGGAGGCAATGACGCCGGCCAGGTGCGCCGCGGCGCCGGCCCCGGCTATAATCACCTCGATGCCTTTCCGGTGGGCGTTTTTCGCAAGCGCCTCCGTCAGTGCGGGGGAGCGGTGGGCGGAGGCGATGCACATTTCATACGGCACGCCGAACTCATCGAGAATTTTTGCCGCTTCCTGCATGATGGGCAGGTCTGAATCGCTGCCCATGACAATCGCGATCTGTGGCCTGGTCATCTGGCTCCTCCCGGTAATAATTTTTGCTCGGCCGCGCGCAGGCATTTCTGCGCTTCAGGGTAGCCGGGTTTGATCTCCAGGGCCCTGCTGAAATAGGCCTTTGCCTCTTCAAACCATCCGCCCCGGAGGCAGTTTTTTCCGGCGGCGAGGTATGCCTGCTCCGGGTGCTCCGGATAGAGGGCGTCGATTATTTTCTGCAGGCTGTTCCTGCCCAAGGCCTTCTCAACCAGTTCGCTCTCTTCGAGGAGGCAGCGCATCAGCAGCCCGTTGTGGGTATGGCTGGCCAGGAGTTCCCGAAGCTGTTCTGACGCTCTGGCAAACAGCCCATGCATACTTTTTATCCCGGCGCCCAGATTCCTGGTAGCTTTTTCAATAACGGTAGCAATGGTAACATATTCCGACAGGACTTTCTGAATGTCTTCTTTGCTGTCGGATGTTTGAATCCCTTCCGTTCTGGGCTGGTAGCTCTCAAGCTGGTAGGCATCTTCTTTAAGCTTTATTCCTTCATGGAAAATTGATCCCACCGTCCAGTCAAACAGATACTCGCTCAGGGTGAGCTTGTCATCCGAATCCCTGAAAAGCAAATGGCAGCTGTCCTTGAGGTTCCAGAGAGGCCCTTTTCTTGTCTCGGTCCCTATCCAGTCTTGCATGCGTTCAAAGGGGACTGTTTTGTGTTTTCGATAGTGCCGGTAGAGCTCATCAAAAAAGACTTTTGCCTCCAGGAAGCTGCGCACCAGGTCCCTGAAAAACAGATCCTTTCTTTCTTCAAACCAGCGGTTGGTCATAGTTACCTTGCACCCCCTCGATTGAGCGCCTTCCGTCCGATGTCCTTCCGGTAATAGGCGCCGTCCCAGCGGATGCGTGCTGCCGCTTCATAGGCACGTTCAATGGCTTTTTCGATGGTGCCGCCCAGCGCGGTGACACCCAGGACCCTGCCGCCGTTTACAACCACCCGGTTGCCGTCAAGCGAAGTCCCGGCGTGGAACACCTGGACGTCCGGCAGGGATTGCGCTTCCGTAAGACCTTCTATGGCCATGCCCTTGCGGTAGTTTCCCGGGTATCCCTCTGATGCCATGACGATGCACACCGCGGGCCTTTCATCCCAGGTAACGGCTGTGCCGTCGAGCTTTCCGTCGGCGATTGCCTCCAGCACCGGTATGATATCGCTTTTCATCCTCATCATGATGGGCTGCGTTTCAGGATCGCCGGAGCGGGCATTAAACTCCAGCACCCGGATGTCATCTCCCTCAATCATCATTCCGGCGTAGAGAATGCCTTTGAAAGGGGATTCCTCCGCAGCCATGCCCTTCACAACCGGCGTCATGACCTCATCCATGATCCTGCGGGCGAGTTTTTCAGTTATGACCGGCGCGGGTGAATAGGCGCCCATCCCGCCGGTGTTGGGACCTTTGTCGCCGTCATAGATCGCCTTGTGGTCCTGGGTTGAGGGCATGGGAAGAATGGTTTTGCCGTCAGTGAAGGCGATGAATGAAGCCTCCTCCCCCCGCAGAAAATCCTCGATGACGATGCGGCTTCCCGCTGCGCCGAACTCCTTCCGGGTAAGGATGGTGTCGATGGCCTTTTCAGCCTCTTCAAGGCTGTGCACTGGCATCACGCCTTTGCCCGCTGCCAGCCCGTCGGCTTTTATCACCGCCGGTATGCCTTTCCCCCGGATGTACGCTGCGGCCTCAGATGGTGACTCAAAGGCCGCGTAGTTCGCGGTGGGCACACGGTATTTTTTCATCAGGTCTTTGGCGAAGAGCTTGCTGCCCTCGATCCGCGCGGCCGTCCGGTCGGGCCCGCAGATTTTCAGCCCGTAGCGTTTGAACTCATCGACAATGCCCAGGGTGAGGGGCAGCTCAGGCCCGACCAGGGTGAGATCGATGGATTTGGAGAGGGCGAAAGACGCAAGCTTTTTTATTTCATCCACCGGCACGGGGACGCACTCAGCGAGGGACGCGATCCCCGCGTTGCCCGGCGCGGCGTAGATGTGCTTCACCTTAGGGCTCTGTGCGATCTTCCAGATGAGGGCGTGCTCTCTTCCCCCGCTGCCTATTACAAGGATCTTCATTGGGAGTCCATTTGTTTCTTAGTAGTCACACCCCGGGGTTAAAATCCGAAATCCGAATATCGAAGCACGAAACAAATCCAAATATCAAATGACCAAAATTCAAAACAAGACCTGCCATAAGGATGTTTAGATCATTTGAACATTTGACTTTCTGTCATTGTTTCGGATTTCGGATTTCGTGCTTCGGATTTATCTATCAAGTCGTCTGGGAACGGGTTCCCCTCGACCCTGTACCCTGAACCCTCCCCCCTCTTTTTAGTGTTTAAAATGTCTCATGCCGGTAAAGATCATGGCCATTCCGAACTCGTTGGCCGCCGCGATAACCTCTTTGTCCCTGATGGAACCGCCCGGCTGGACGATGGCGGTAGCGCCGGCTTTGGCTGCTTCGTCAACGCTGTCCCTGAAGGGAAACATGGCGTCTGAGGCCATGCAGGTTCCCTTGATGGGGAACTGGGCCTTGGACACCGCTATTTTCGAGGAGTCGATCCGGCTCATCTGTCCCGCCCCGATTCCGATGGTCTGGTCTGGCGTGGTGTAGACGATGGCGTTTGACTTGACGTGCTTGCAGACTTTCCATCCGAATTCCAGCGCCCGGTACTCTTCCTCGCAGGGCTTCCTGTCGGTCACTACCTTGCAGTTCCTGATATCATCGATTTTACCCAGGTCCCGCTCCTGGATGAGCATGCCTCCGACCACCTTCTTCATCTCAAATCCCGTGGAGCGGTAGCCTTTGGTAAAGGGAACCTCGAGCAGCCGGATATCCTTCTTGGCGCTGAATATGCTGCGCGCTTCATCAGAGTATGCCGGGGCGATGACCACCTCGGTAAAGATGGAGGTGATGGCCTTTGCCGTCTCGGCATCGCATGGCCGGTTGAGGGCGACGATACCTCCGAAGGCGGAAATGGGATCGCAGGCCTGAGCCTTGCGGTAGGCATCCGCCAGCGACTGCGTGGACCGTGCCACCCCGCAGGGATTGGAGTGTTTAATAATCACCACGGCGGTTTCCTCGAATTCCTTGACCGTATCCAGCGCCGCGTCGGCATCCATGATATTGTTGTAGGAAATTTCTTTTCCCTGCAGCAGGGTTGCGCCCGCGATGCAGGGCTCGTTGACAGACAGCTCGCTGTAGAAGGCGCCCTTCTGATGGGGGTTTTCCCCGTAGCGCAATTTGTATGCTGCTTTATTGTACTGGAGGGTGATGGAGTCGGGGAAGAGGTCCTTCTCGCCGTCCCGGAGTGAACCCAGGTAGTTGGCAATGGCGCCGTCATAGCGGGCAGTGTTCTGAAAAACTTTTTTGGCCAGCCGGAAGTTTGTTTCCGCCGACACGCTGCCGCCGCTTCGATCCATCTCCTCGAGTATCGCCTTGTAATCGCCGGGATCGATGACCACGGTGACATCAGCGTGGTTCTTTGCCGCCGAGCGGATCATGGCCGGCCCGCCGATGTCGATGTTCTCGATGGCATCCTCGAAGGTGCAGCCTTCCTTGGCGATGGTCGCCTCAAAGGGATACAGGTTGACCACCACCATGTCTATGGGCTCGATGCCGTGTTCCTGCATCTTGCTCACGTGGGCGGGGAGGGAGCGCCGCCCCAGCAGGCCGCCGTGTATTTTGGGATGCAGTGTCTTGACCCTGCCGTCGAGCATTTCCGGGAATCCCGTGTAATGGGATACATCCTCCACCTCGAGACCGCTGTCCCGCAAGGCTTGCGCCGTCCCGCCCGTGGACAGGATGGCAATCTTATACTTGGATAAACCCCTGGCAAAGTCAACCAGACCCTGTTTATCCGAAACACTGATCAGCGCCCTTTTAATTTTAGCCATACCTTTACCTCTCCTCTCCTTACCTGTTAGTTATTTTGTAATTTCCCCCAGCATACCCCCCAAAGCCGATACCGGCAGTGAGGTATCTTCATCCGGTGCGGTGCCGGGCGCGCTTTCGTCCACCTTTGGTTTCTCGTCCCCGTAGATTTTGTTGTCCAGGAACAGCTTGCCTGCAATACCCTCGCCCTTTTCCGTCTTCTTGATGATGCGGTTGATCCGGGCAATAACCTCTCGCAACTGGTTGTAAATCTCGTCATCCTGCATCAGCTTGGCAAGCGTGCCCTCGCTGGTGCTGATTTTTTCGACCGCGCTTCCTATGTCGGCGAGTGTCCTCTTAAGCTGGTTATACACCGCTTCATCGGTAAGCAGCTTTCCCAGCGTTCCCTCTCCGCGCTCAAGGCGCTGTGAGACGTTGCTGAGTGACCTGCTGGTTTCTTCAAGGTTGCTGATGATGGACTGCAGCGCACCCCTCTGTTCCGCCTCACCGGCACCGCCGCCGGCCGGCTGGGTGATCATCTGCGTGAGATTTTTTATGCCGGCAGCTACATCGCTCAGTTCCGTGAAGAGCTGGTCTATGTCAGCGGGCGGCGCTCCCTGCAGCAGCTCCCCCCGTCCTTTACGGCCGGTCTGCCGGGCGTGCCGGGTTTAAGCTCGATATAACGCTCACCGAGCAGTCCTTCAGAGCGGACATACACCAGGGAGTCCTCCGGAATAGGGAAGCCCCGTGGCAGTTGCATGGTGACCACTGCCTTGTTGCCGTCGAGCGCCAAGGATTCAACCCGGCCCTTGTTAACGCCAAGCACCTTGACCGGCGTGTCCTTGAGCAGGCCGGCCGCGGAATCCAGTTTGACCAGCACCTGGTAGCCTTTATCTTTTCCGAAACTCCACTTGCCCACGGTAGCGGTCATGTAGATCAGCAGAAGGAAGCTGATTAAGACAAAGAGGCCGACCTTTATTTCTGTGGACAAGCCTGCCATAAGAAGTTACTTCCCCCTCTCCGTCAATTGCTTACAATTGAAGCTCTGCCCCGGTAATGGGACCTTCCGCCTTTCCCTGGACAAACTGCTGTATCACCGGATTTGCGGAATTTCTTATCGTGTCAGGTGTACCCGCTTCGATGATCCTGCCCTGGTAGAGCATGGCAATGCGATCGGCGATCTTATAGGCGCTTACCATGTCATGGGTTATGGTGATGGAGGTAACCCTGATTTTTCCCCTCATCTCAAGGATCAGCTCGTTGATGGCGTCCGCCCGGATGGGATCAAGGCCGGTGGTGGGCTCATCGTAAAGCAGGATCTCGGGGTCCATGGCGATTGCCCGCGCCAGACTCACCCGCTTTCTCATCCCGCCGCTGAGCGCTGATGGCATGGAGTCTTCAATACCGTAAAGGCCAAGCAGGTTCAACTTTTGGGTGGCAAGCCTCCTGATTTCCTTCTCGCTCAGTTGCGTGTGCTGGAGAAGGCCGAAGCCCACATTTTCCCAGACGGTAAGCGAATCGAAAAGCGCACCGGCCTGAAAGAGCATACCAAATTTCTTTCGCAATTGGTAGAGCTCTTTTTCACTCAAGGAGCCGATGTCCTGACCGGCCACGCGTATGGTTCCCCGCTCCGGGGTCAGAATGCCGATGATGCACTTGATCAGCACACTTTTCCCGGACCCACTCCCCCCGATGACCACCAGGCTTTCCCCCTGCCGGACGGTGAGGTTGACCCCCCGCAGCACATGATTGTCTCCGAAGGATTTGTGAACATCGTGCAGCTCGATCAGATTGCGCTCAGTATTTGGGCTCATGCACGTATCCAGGATAAAAAATTATGCCGCCGTCCCGGCAGGCAAGGGAGTATTATCCATATTGTGAAAAAATGTCAACGGGATTTGTTTAAAGTGTTCAGTCGGGGGAAGAAAGCTGCTGGTTAGCCGACACGACGTGCATTGTCATACCTGACTTGAGGGGAATCTAAGGAGTCGAATTTGCACCCTCAACAGAGTGCAGGTTCTCTCAATTACAGAAATCAGCTGGTTTGTCATCCTGGGTATTGGGGGACGACAGTTAATATTCAAATATCAGCTTCCGACCGGAAATTCTATCACGATAGCACGTTGCGAAAGGATGAACATAGCATGACCGTTGCTGATGGTGAGAGGACAAATTACGAAGAAATTTTATTATACGATCGCCCCCTAATTTTCGCTTAAAACAACAGGGCGGTGATGATGTAGTTGAAAATGAGGATGAGCAGGCAGGAAAGAACAACGGCCTTGGTGGTGGCTCGGCCGACCCCTTCAGCGCCCCCTTGGGTATAAAACCCCTGATAGCAGCTTACCACGGCAATGATCACGCCGAACACGCATGCCTTTAGCAACCCGCTGTAGATGTCGTTTAATTCCAGGAAATTCCAGGTCCGCTCCATGTAGATATAGGGGTTGCTCTTGAGCATGTTGACGCTGACGATGTATCCTCCCACGATGCCGATGATATCGGCGAAGACCACCAGGACGGGCATCATGATGAGGGCTGCGAGCAATCGGGGCACGATGAGATACTGAATGGGATTGACCGCGAGGGTATAGAGGGCGTCGATCTGCTCGGTGACCCGCATGGTGCCGAGCTCCGCGGCCATGGATGAGCCGACCCGTCCGGAAACCATCAGCCCGGTTAAAACCGGACCGAGCTCCCGGGTCATGGAGAGCGCGACCACCGTGCCCACGAAGGCCTCGGCGTTAAAGCGCTTGAATCCGATATAGCTCTGCAGGGCAAGGACCGCGCCGGTGAAGATGCCGGTGATGAGCACGACCGGGACTGACTTTATTCCCACCTCTTCCATCTGCCGGAGACACATTTTTCGCGTTAAAAGGACGCTGGAAGGCAAGGCGGACCGCCTTCCAGAGAAGCAGTGCCATTCTGCCCGATTCTTCCATGCATTGAATGCTGTATGATCCGATCAGGTGGAGAAATTTTCTGATCATGGCAACTTCAGACGGGTTTGCCTTTTTTATAGTAGACGCGCGGCACCCTGGCGCTTACGGCGCAGAGCACCTCGTAGGGTATGGTGTGTGTACGGTCGGCTATGTCCTGCGCGGTGATCGTCTGGCTGCGCTGCGATCCCAGGAGCACCACTTCATCGTGGAGTGAGATCCCCGGTATACCGGTCACGTCAACCATGGTCATGTCCATGCAGACCACCCCCACCACCGGAGCCCGCTTCCCCCGAACCAGAACTTCGCCGCGGTTGGAAAGAGAGCGGCTGTATCCGTCGGCGTAGCCGATGGGCAGTGCGGCAATAAGGCTGTCCCGTTCACAGGTAAACGTCCGCCCGTAGCTGATGGTGGTTCCTTTGGGGACTTCTTTAAGGGAAACAATCCTGCTGGTGAGCCTCATTACCGGTGAAAGATCGAGAACCTGCTTCATCCCTTTGGCAGGGTGAATCCCGTAAAGCATAATCCCCGGGCGGACCAGGTTACAGGAATGAGGCAAGCTGGTTATAATGGCGGCGCTGTTGGCCAGATGGGTGTACGGCGGATGAATCCCCATGCCGGCAAGCTCGTCAATGGTCTGCTGAAAGAGGTCTATCTGGCGCCGGGTGAATTCATTGCCCGCGTCACTGTCACCGTTGGTGTCGGCCAGATGGGTGAGGACGCCGTGGATTTCCAGCCCCTTCAGCTTCAAAAGCTGCTCAAGGAAGGGCTTGACCTGCGAAGGCATGATCCCGAGCCTGCCCATGCCGGTGTCGATCTTAATGTGGATCTTTATGTTCCGGCTGCCCGTGCCCGCGCTTTGCGAGAGTGCCTGCGCCGATTCCAGGTTATACACCACGGGAATTAAATCATGTTCCTGAACGCAGGGACCCTGCCCCTCGAAGGCGCCGCCCAGCACTATGATGGGTGTGCTGATGGAAGCCTGCCGCAGCTCTATTCCTTCCTCGCAGGTGGCAACACCAAAAAAATCAACTCCCCAAGACTCAAGGGTCCGGGCGACCCGCACGGCGCCGTGCCCATAGGCATCCGCTTTTACCACGGCGAGGATGTTGCTCTCCGCTCCCGCCATTTTTTTTATACAGGCAAGGTTATGCTCCAGGGCATCAAGAGTTAATCTCGGCTTGGGTGGGTCTTCCGGCTTCGGACATGGTGCACTATCCTGGCAGGTTGTTGAAAAAGTAGTTTAGGCGGTTCTCAAAAGCCCCTCCCCCTTGAGCCTCAAATCAGATGGGTGTTTTTCAACAACCTGCTATGGGAAGAATGATGCGGCCTGATTCGCTTCTTTTTTCCTTCTGAGACTGTTCTTTTAAGAAGGAGAAGTTTTTTGTCACCGTTTGCAGCGCGAAGGGGTGCTTGTCAGAGGGTACCCCATCCGGGGAAAATGCCAGCGCTGCCGCAAACGCAACCTTTGCATCCTCTTTTTGATCCGATTCCCAGAAGATGAAGGCGATCTCTTCCAGGCGCCTTTGGAACAGCAGGCGGTTTCCCTCGTCAAAAAACTGCCGGGCGGCCTTCTGTGTGATTTCATTCATGCGCTCTTTTTTCTGCGGCTCTGCGAGCACCAGCAGGCTGTTTTCCACCTCGTAGACCTCTTTGTAGCAATCAACCAGCAGCCTCCATTCCAGCAGCCAGAAGGCCGCCTCGTATTTTTCAATGAGTGAAGGGGACTGGTTAAGCAAGAATTCCTGGGGGCGTATCTCCTCTGCTGAAAGCAGCGTGTAAATTGCTGCCTGCTCCAATTCCCGCTCCGGTCGGCCGAACATTTTCTTCCAGAGAAAAAAGCTCTCCGGAATCCTGGTGCCCGAGGTGTGATTTTTCCGGGAGGATTCCTTGATGAGAAAGTGGCAGTAGTCAAGATCGATTTCAACCATGGAGATCTGCTTGGTTGCTTTAATCTTGGTCAGGTAGGCGTTGAAATCTTTTTGCGCTGCGGTTGACGCGATCAGGTCATTAATGCCCTTCTGGTCATTGATCAGGAACTGCAGGATGAGCAGCTCCTGCTCGGTTTTCGGCTTGACCGCAACGATCAGCCGCTCTCCCAGCGGGTCTATGGTGGTGGCATAGGCGCTGGGGGAGGGGAGGGGTATCCGCTTCTTCTGCGGCGGGGGAGGCGCCGCGGGCTCATGCAGTTCAACCTCAATGCCCTTGTTTTTCAGGCGGTAGAGGGTCTTCTTTATGCTCTTGGACAATTCCTTGTCCCTGGTTTCCTTGAGCAGGCACTGCAGCAGGTGCACCTCGGTTTTCTCGGCGCGGGCGCTTAAGAAATCAATGATCCGGGGGGCGATGGCGCACTTGTCCTGCAACAGACTTGCCAGCAGGGGAAGGGATTTATCTTTCTTGTAATGTACCAGCTCCATGATAATGCCCATCTGGAAGGATGGCTTGAGGGCCGCAAAAGAGGTGAGCAGTTTTGCGCCCTCCTGCGTTTGCAGGGCCTTACTATCTTCCAGCAGCTTCGAAAGCTGGTTGGACAGTTCCTCTGCCTCGTTTGCGCTCTGGAGGAGGTTACTGTCGATGATGGTGTCTGACCTGATCAGATAGTGCAGCATATCCACCAGTATCTGCGGGGCGAAGCTCTCCTTCTGCACCACGCTGTTCAAGCTTTCACTCAAGCTGAACTTTTTGAGGTGGGGAAAGAGGTGGTTGATCATAAACGCCTGTTCGGCGATGGTGCTTTTGCCGAATCGCTTGGAAACAATTGAAGCGTAGTCAATGGCGGAATGCTCCAATTCCCTGATCTTGCTGAAGAGAAGGGTGGTGTCGGGAACGGTTGAGCACCCGGAAAGAATTTCATCGACTATCTTCGCAATGCCGGCCTTCTCATCAGCCGCCGGCTTGGCGGTTTTCTGGGATTCCTTGTGCTTCATGAATGATTATCCTCAATGGCTATGCCGCGGATTAGAGTTTTAGCAGTGCAAAAGTTAAAATTTGGCCTGCGCTCAAGGCAGACCAATCGAGCGATATTTCATACATCTATTTTTTTTAATTGTAAACAAGTTATTTTAGTACTATAAAACTCATTAGTTCTTATATTGTTGTTATATTGTGTTCAACGGCTCATTACTTATTGTTGTCACCCTGTATAAACAATGAGATTCTTCGCTTTTACTCAGAATGACACGCGAAGCGCACAGAAGCACAAAGCATGGATTCTGAACGATAGGATGCAGTTGGTTTGTCATCCTGTGTGTAACGAAGGATCTAATTATTGATGACGCATCCTTATTGTTTTTGTATATTCCAAGGGGAGGCAGTGATGGTTAGGACACGATTTGCCCCGAGCCCGACGGGGCATCTGCATATTGGCAGCGCGCGGACGGCTCTGTTTAACTGGCTTTTTGCCAGGCACCACGGCGGTGTATTTGTTCTGCGCATAGAAGACACCGACCAGGCCCGTTCCACTGAAGAATCAACCCAGGCCATACTTGAGAGCATGAAGTGGATGGGGCTGGACTGGGATGAAGGCCCGTATTTCCAGAGTCGGCGCACGGCAATTTACCGTGAGCATGTTGACCTGCTGTTGAGCCAGGGAAAGGCGTACCGCTGTTATTGTGATCCCGATCAGCTTGAGGAGAAGAGAAAAGAGGCCCTCGCCCGGGGCGATAAGCCGAAATACCCGGGACCTGCAGGGAGATAACAGAAGTATATCCCGACAAACCCTTCGCCATCAGGTTCAAGGCGCCGCAAGAAGGACAGACTGAAGTGCATGACCTGATAAAGGGCAGGGTCGTTTTTGATAATGCCGAGCTTGACGACCTGGTTATCTGCCGCCGGGACGGCACTCCCACCTATAATTTTGTGGTGGTGGTTGATGACGTGACCATGAAGATCACCCATATCATCAGGGGGGATGACCATTTGAACAATACTCCCCGGCAGATTCTCCTCTACCAGGCCTTTAACTATCCGCTGCCGTCATTTGCCCACATGTCGCTTACCCTGGGAACGGACCGGGCGCGGCTGAGCAAGCGGCACGGCGCCACGTCGGTCATGGCCTACCGGGACATGGGGTATCTCCCCCAGGCGCTCAACAATTTCATTGTGCGGCTGGGATGGTCGAGCGGGGACCAGGAGATCTTCAGCACCGAGGAGCTGATCCAAAAGTTCAGCCTGGAGCATGTGGGAAAGTCCGCGGGGGTTTTCAACGTCGAGAAGCTCAATTGGCTGAACGCGCACTACATCAAGGAGGAAAGCGATGAGCATCTGGCGCAGCTGGTGGTTCCTCTCCTCCACAAGAAAGGCTATACGCTGGACGGGTCACTTGACCTGGTGAAGGTGGTCCGGGGCTTTAAGGAGCGGTCCAAAACACTTGAGGAGATGGCCGAAAAGGCGGCATTCTATTTCAGGGATACCCTGGAGTATGATCCTGAAGCGGCAGCGAAGTTCTTGACGCCACAGATGGTGGACGTGTTTGCCGAGATGATCGGCTATGTTGAAAGCACCGGGGCTACTGATGAGAAGGAGCTTGAAGCGGTGTTCAAGAGGATGCAGGAGGAGCGCGGGCTCTCGCTCAAGCAGCTCGCCCAGGGTCACCGCGTCGCCCTGACCGGGGGCACGGCAAGCCCGGGGATTTATGAGGTCATGGCCGCCCTGGGAAAAGAGAAGGTGGCCAAGCGGTTGCAGGACGCAATAGCGTTTATAAAAAGCGCCGGAACATGAGAGATGAAGCAGTAGGATTATACTTGTGTGTGAGAAATTAAATTTGCAAACAATGGCTAAACGAAGAAGTGAACAAAACCATGAAGAGTAAAAACCGCCCGAATCATAAGCTATATATTCAAGTGCTCCGGAATATGTCCCCTGAAAAAAGATTGCTTAAGGCATTCGAATTATCTGAATTTGCCAGGCAACTTTTCATTCATGGATTGCGCAAGAGATTTCCGGACCTTGAAGATAGTGCATTTAAGAAACTGCTTTTGGAGCGCTTGGATAAATGTCACAACAGGAATTATTAAAGAAGGCGTTTGCTGGAAAGTTTTCCAGTAAACGCCTTTTGCCTGAAAGCAGTTAGGGGCGTATTGCAATACGCCCCTGCATACCGTATTTTCTTCAATTATGGGGAAAGATTATTTTTCATACCCCGCAGCAAGCTGCGGGGTACCTGGCGTTTGGCTATCCTGAGGCGTAACAAACGGCTGATGCCGCGCAATTTTCCAAATGAGGCAGCTTCATGGACGGGGTGGTGGTGTTCATGAAGCTGTTTTTATTTCTCTTGCCCAGCGCTTCTCCCCAGATTTCCGAACGTAACTCGCGCAAAGCCTGTGCCGTGGAGGTGCGCGATTGTCCTTCGAGTCGTTGACGGTGCCACGCTGGAGGCGGGAGTGTGCGCCTTCGTCCGCCGACTTTTTCAAGGGAGAGTAACAGCATGGCGTACACTGCGGCCAAAAACGGCGTGAGGGTTTCGATGCTTCTGCTGGTGCGTACCTGCGCTTCGCCGAGGCCGAGCAAGGTCTTTTCGTCGCGGAAGTTGACCTCTATTTCCCATCGCCAGATGTAGGCCTGAAGGATTGTTTCAAGCGATAGCTCCAGGTTGGTGGTGATAAGATACGCCGGGGCACGGTAGTTCATGGGCGCGCGTTTTCTCAGCCGATAGCCGAGCGGACGGACGATGAGGAGACGGAGCGTACGTTCCCCACCGGCGTGCTTCCATCGGCACGGCGAGATATGCTTGACGTTGAAGATATGCTCTTTACCGGCGGCATGGGCGCGGACGTTGATCCAGGGTATGGTTTGGTTTTGGCGGAGTTCTTCCGGTGTGGGCAGGCGGTTACCGTATGCTCGTTTGCGTCCGCGTCCGCAGGTTTTCTGTTCTGGCGTGGGCAGTTGGTAGAGCCGGGCGTCCTTGCGGATTCGTCCGATCAGATCGATGCGTTCAGGCAGATGTTTGAAGACTTCGCGGCAGGTGAAGGTTCCGTCCGCAGTCATGATGACCTGGCGTTCACGCATCTCCTGGCGATCCAGCTCTTCACGCAAAACGCGCAGACGGTTCGCCCCTTCGGCGGAGATGCGTGCCTTAGAGGAGGCATGCTTCCATTCCTCCCATTGCTCGACAGAAGCGCGTTTGCCGGGTTTGCGCGGTGATGGGCAGTGTCGCAGATCAACGGGAATCATGCGCGCTGGCGACGGCCCCCCAGCACTTTCAGGTATTGCAAGGGAGAGTTGGAGGAAACGACTCGCCCAGATGAAATTGTTGGTAAAGGGCGGGCCCAGAGGATCGCGGCGCCAGGAGGTACCGGCAATCCGCCGTCCCTTCTTGCGAATGAGCGTGTCGTCAAGAGCCCCGACGAGGGGAGCCCCTTCAGGCAGGGTATCGATCACACCGGCAAGCACTGCAGAAAAAAGCGTCGGAACATCAATGCGTTCCTGCTCAAAGACGCGATAGTTTGCCGACCAATCATGGAACTGCTGACCTGACGTGGTGAGCATACCTGTCACCGTGTGACGTCCAAGACACAGAAGCCCCGAAAGCGCAAGTGTTTTGGCACGCTCAAAGGTTCGCTGCTGCCGAAACGCGGGACGCGTGCGCTCGAAGAGGCGCTCAAAAGTTTGTCTCAATCCAAGCCCGTGCCTTCCCGGAGAGTACGCTTCGGCGGTTTTTTTTTACGCGCTGATGCGACGGGAATCTGGCGACGCAAAACGAGCTGGTTCTTGTCCTCGACGATCCATTCCCAGATTTCGCCTTTGTCGAATTCCAAGGCCTGAGCGAGGGCAGCGGGGAAGTTGACGTACCATTGCTCAGATGTCTGACGCTTGATGAGTTGGATTTTAGTGGGATGTCCCATAGTCACCTCCGCATATCTAGTCATAATACTAGATACCAGAAGGCGAACACGTAGTCAATCAAAAATTATGAATAAAATGACTACAGAGAAAAATAAAAAGCCCTCCGATCTAGTCAGAGGGCCAAACGCGAGATACCCCGCAGCAAGCTGCGGGGTACTTCATTTCTTTCGCGGGCAGGCAGCGAGCGCTGCCACGAAAAGCAGCCAGGAAAGACCCTCGTTGCGCAGTTCAGAAAGCTGCACCGGCGACATGCCGTCCACCGCGATGCCGAAGAGCCGCACGCCGACCACGCAGGCATTGAAGATCACCAGCACCCACAGGCAGTTGACCAGCCGGCCCGGTCTGATCAGCCCGTAGCCGGCATACAGGGCCAATCCCAGGAACAGGGCGCCGGGCCCGGCGCGCAGGAAATTGATGGACTCGGGCGACCCGGTTGCACTGATGCCGAAGCCGGAGATGTGCTTCAGCGGTGCGAGGATGTAAAGGTAAGCGAGAAAAGCGAAAATCAGCAGCGCGTAAGCAGTGACAATCCGTGCGAACCACAAGCGGGCAGTATGCATGCTTCCCCCCAATGCGACAACATAGTGTGTTTCGTAGGGACGACCGGCCGGTCGTCCCTACGAATATATAAAGGCAGTGATCACAATATTTCTTTCAATCCTTCCAGTCGCGGATGCGGAACTGGCACTCTTTGCCGCCTTTGCCCATCATGGAGATGACTTCCCACCGGCCACGCTTGTCACGGAGCGCCACTTCAACATCATACCCGCAGATGAAATCACAGGGGCTTTCGGATATGCCCATCTTTCTGGCCATATCCAGAAACGGGCACTTGGTGAGATGCTCATAATACACGTCCTCGCCGTTCTCCACTTCTTGATCAAAGGTGAGTTCAAATCCCAGCACCGGAAAGCTGATCATTTCCCGTTTCATAAGATCGAGGATGGACAGTTTCCCGCCGGGGAAATTCTTTCTGATCCGTTTCATTCCTTCATCATATAATTTTTTAAAGACCTCCGTTCCCTCCTTTTCTCCCAGCACTTTTTTCAGGTCCAGATAGAGGTTGATTCTGTCGCTGGTGAGTGCGTCGCGCACTCTTTGAAGCTGTTGTTCAGTGGACAAGGGTTTTGCGTCGGTAGTTATTTTTGGCATACATCCTCCCATGATAGCGCAGCTCAGGCACTCTCCCGAACTACCTGGTTTTAAGTATTCCCTCAGCCGGAGGGATTGATCTCACGTCCCGCATGTGCACGGTCATTGGTGAAACGCCTTTAACCCGGTTATGGAAATGAGGTCCTTATAATTTTTTCTGAACCCGCTCCACATCCGGCGCATGTCTCTATACCGCTGCAGCCAGTCCAGAATCAGCAAATCGAGGGCTGCGGCCTCGGACCAGTTGACGTCCTTCTTATAGCCCAGGACCATGGACACCGCTGTCGCATCCATAAAGCGGGTGATGCGCGATGCTTCTATGTCTATGGTTTCGCAGCTCCCGAAGTGCACCACCCAGTTTTCAAATCCCCTTTCCATATAGGATGCGAGGCTTTCCATTCTAATGCGCAATTCATCGAGAACAATCTGACCCGGGTGGCCGTGGAAAGAAAGATATAAAATCCCATACCCGGGTTTTTTCTTCAACTTGTTGAGATTGTGCTTCAGCTCTTCCCTGGTGTCGCAGGTCAGGTAGATGAACTTAAGGTCGTGCAGGCGCGAAACCAGCTTGAGTATGGGAAGCACGCTGAGGTGCGTCTCCATGCTGGGATCCCAGAGGGATTCAATGCAGGCAATTTTCTTGGTGTAGCTCTTGACCCTGGCCATACTGATTTCTTTCTGACAGAAACGGCAGCTCGTGTAGTGCGTCCAACATTTCTTTACTTATGATTCAGTGGCTCATGGGGAGGGGGCTTTTGACGCCACAACAATTTGTCTGTGAGCTTACGGCACGACCCGGTGCCTTACGACTCAAACCGCAGACAGGCAGCTTTGCAGAGGCTTCGATAACGGCTGTTGCCATGCGGGTCTGTCGGACAAAGTTAGAGAGACGCTGCCGTTCTACAGGTTCAGCATGATTTTGTTGTGGCGTTACAAGCCCCCTCCCCATGAGCCACATATAATAAAGGAATCAATGACAAACTACACTAGCCCTTCGGTTTGAAAGCCGTCCGGAACTTTTCCAGCTTAGGGCGGATGACGGCGATGCTGTAAGGTGCGCCGGAATTGAGCCGATAGTAGTTTTGATGGTAACCTTCGGCCGGGAAAAAGTTTGTATAGGGGCTGATTTCGGTTACGACAGGGTTAGGCCACCTGCCCGAGGCGTCAAGCTCACGTTTGCTCTTTTCCGCCGCCACATGCTGCTGTTCATCGTGGTAGAAAATGACCGAACGGTATTGAGTGCCCACGTCCGGGCCCTGCCGGTTGAGGGTGGTGGGATCATGTGCCTGAAAGAAGACCGTGAGCAGTTCCGGGTACGTAATAATGCCGGGGTCAAAGGTGATCTGGCACACTTCCGCGTGGCCGGTGGTTCCGGTGCACACGTCTTCGTAGGTGGGGTTATCCACCGTTCCTCCGGCATAGCCTGAAACAACTGATTTCACACCGTCAAGTACCTGGAATATGGCCTCGACGCACCAGAAACATCCGGCGCCGAAGGTGGCCGCCTCAAGATGAGCGGGCTGGTTCATAGGGGTTTCCTTTTGTAGGCGCATAAGCGCTATATAGCTATAATGTTTTTTCGGGAAAGTCAAACTAATAGGGCAGGATGTTACGTTGACAGGGAGATCGGCTCGACCTGTCCTTCGCAGCGGCGGTTGAGCAATTCGCGGGTGTAAAGAATATCATTGATTTTTTTTAGCTCTATAACCCACCAGGTACAGGAATGGGTTTTCTTAAGTAACTCGACACGGTCGTATATGTCCTCAATGCACGCCGGCGCCACATGCCCTTCTTCCCTGGTTTCCGTATGGTATATATGGGCGTTAAGGATTTTATTCCGGTTAGGCAGGAGGTAGCGCTCAAAGATACGTCCCTGAACATCACGGGAAGCGCACACATGAACATGGCCTATATCAAGCGTCACCCCCGCCCCGCTTTGCTGAACCAGTTCATGAAAAAGTTCCGGCAGACTCGTCCACTGTGAGGCGAGATTTTCAAGCGAGACAATGACCCCCAGATCTGTTCCACGCCTGACCAGGGTGGTAAGGTTCTGCACCGCCCGCTTAAAATCAAGCTCTTCCGCCGCAACCCTGCCGAAACCCGTATGCACGGTCATATGGCTTCTTCCAACCAGCGCTATCCGTTCCATTGTTTCGGTAAGCACTGACATGGAGGAGGCTGCGCGCTGTTCATCCGCATAACCTATGTCCACCCCGTGGAAAGGGCAGTGAAAGCGCACCTCGAGGGGTTTCAAATATTCCATGCTTGAGAGGAAGTCCCTCTTCGACTGCTGCTGGTCAATGGTCCAGTCGATTCCTTCGAAGCCCTGCGATAGGGCGAAATCCAGCAGCCTTCGGGCGTCCTGATCAAAAATATTGATGATGGCTATGCGCGGATTCATGACTCCATAGTAACGTAATAGCAGCTCTGATAGCAAATAGGTAAATTCAATATATTTTGTGCATGGTATAGAAGAAGCTAATAACCCGGCCAGTCTTTCACGCTGATGCAGATCGTGTGATTGATGTGGCTATCAATCTCCGGGATGAGAAAAGTCTTTTCAGAGATGAGAACTTAAGGTATGATTTGGCACCCGAGCAGCCTATGACAGTGCTGCAGACGTTTTTTCTACTGTATGGTGCCGACACTTGATCCAGGAGCTTATGCGTTGTATTCTTCTTGTTCTTGACGGTCTTGGCGATAAGGGGCATGCCTGCTTCGGCGGGAAGACGCCTCTCCAGGCAGCCGCCACGCCCAATCTTGACCGGCTGGCCTCCCTGGGGATGAACGGCCTTTATCACAGCTACCTGCAGGGGACAGCCATGCCCAGCGAGATTGCCCATTTTCTCATGTTCGGCTACGGGCTGGATGAATTTCCCGGCAGGGGCCTGCTTGAGGCAATGGGGGAGGGGATTCGCATCCGCGATGATGAGGTGTATGTGCTGGCCAGGATATGTTCGGTCAAGCGCAAACAAAAGCTGCTGATCCTTCACAATGAAAGCCCTGCCCTTGATGGTAAAACCTGCCGGACGCTGCAGAAAGCAATCAAGGGCTATCAGCAGGGTTCGGTGGCCATAGAATTTATTCCTACCAGAGGCATCCTGGGCATCCTCAGGTTAAGCGGGGATATTTCAGCACATATAACCGATTCCAACCCCCTGTATGAAGGGCGCCCCCTGATGGAGGTGCTGCCCGTGAGCGGATGCGAGGACCGGGACAAGGCGCATGCCACCGCAAGGGCCTTGAATGAGTATCTGAGATGGTGCTACCGCACTCTCTCCAAACATCCCCTTAACCGGGAGATGGCCCGGAAGGGGCTGCTGCCGGGAAACGCGGTGGGAACGCAAAGACCGGGGATGAAACGAAACCTTCCTTCTATGAATGAAAAGTGGGGCCTTCGCTGTCTGTCCATATCATCAGGTCCCGTTTACCATGGGATGTGCTCCCTGCTGGGGATGGAAAATCACCGGGTGGCGGAGAACGCGGACCCTGAAAAAGACCTGCGCCACCGGCTGAAGCTGGCCAGGGAGGCCACTGACTTTGATTTCGTTCACGTCCACACCAAGGCACCGGATGAGGCCTCCCACACCAAGGATCCGGAGCATAAGAAGGCGGTAATCGAAGCGCTTGACCGGGCACTTGACTATGCCCTGGATGACATTGCAAGCGACGAAGACCTGCTCCTGGTTATTACCGCCGATCACTCGACTGCCAGCACCGGCTCCATGATTCATTCGGGTGAAACCGTTCCCATTACCATCCTGGGGAGGTACGCGCGGAGGGATGAAGTCAGCGCGTTTAACGAAGTCAGCTGCGCCGGCGGCAGCCTCGGACTGGTGCGGGGGACGGAACTCATGTATCTCATCCTCAATTTTCTGGACAGGGGGAAACTCTGGGGAACCATGGATTCGCCTGTAAATCAGCCTTTCTTCCCGGGTAGGTATAAGCCCTTGAGCATTAACCAAGGATAAAGTATGGACCCGAGGATGCTTGAGATCTTGAGCAATAGGCCGGAGCTGGTTACCGCCCTGCCACGCTGGATGTTCCCCGCGTCGGTAGAAAGGGAACTGCAAACCACAGAGGGCTTGGCCATAGGGGAGATTGCGGGAAGGGACAGCATAGCGGCAGTGCTTGAGGCGGTGAAAGAGAAGAGGCTGAAGGCGCTGCTGCCGACCATCGCCTATACGGGCACTGAGTTCGGAGACTGGGCGCCGCTTTTTAAGAAGATCGAGCTGCTCGCTCAAGAATTGGCCGGAAGGAGCGTAAAGGTATTTGATCCTGTGCTGCTGGGTGCGCCCCGGTGGTGGCGTCATCTCTGCGGGCGATGTATCCCCTCTCTCTTTGAGCGATTCGGCTTTTATTCCCCCTGTGCCGGATGCCACCTCTATCTGCACGCGCTCAGGATACCCCTGGCCAGGAGGATCAACTGCAAGATCATAATCGGCGGTGAAAGAGAATCTCACGAAGGTAAAGTTAAAATTAACCAGACCGCTGCTGCCCTTGATGCCTGTACAGCTTTTGCCGGCTCATTCGGCATCGATCTCTTTTTGCCTTTGCGGAAGATAAGCAGAGATGAAGACATTGCCTCCATCATAGGTCGTCAGCGGTGGGAAGCCGATGAACAGCTCGGGTGTGTACTGAGCGGAAACTACCGGGATGAAACCGGCAAGGTCACCTGCCGGGAGGATGACATTAAAAGATTTTTTAATGAATATGCCCTCGGAGAGGCGGAATGCCTGGTAAGGGAGGTTTTGCCTTAGTATCCATGACCTAATGGTTTAGTACCTCCGATATCCCCCTCTGGGCTTGCTCTTCTGCGGCTTTGCCTGATTTACTTTAATTGCCAGCCCCTTCAGCTCTTTCCCATTAAGGCCGTTCATCGCCGCCTGTGCCTCCGCCCCGGAAGGCATCTCTACGAATCCAAAGCCTTTTGACTCGCCGGTGTACTTGTCTTTGATTATTTTTACCGAGGTGACTTCACCGAAAGGTTCAAAAGCCTGCTGCAGTTCACTTTCAGATACATTAAGCGCCAGATTACCTACATAAAGATTCATCTCCATCTCCTTGCATGATGCGTTGTTGGTCTGGATTTCTTCACGAATTCCCGCGGCGCCGGTGATGACCGCCGGCTTTGCGGTATACAGTGAACGGGAACTGACGATGAAAATACTTTATTGACAGAAACACACAATCATTTCGATAACACGACAATCAACAAGAAGGGTAGGTGGTATCAAAATGAGGATCCAGGATGACAAGAAAAATACTGCGCTGCTCGCGGTCCCGGCAGGCAATCTGCCGTTTCGGGCGGGTACATCATCAAGTTATGATTTTTAAAAACGTTTCTTAAGGGTATCTTCTATAATGGAAGCGCTCATTTGTCAATGAGTATTTGCATTATTGACTGATGCGTTTTCGCGCCCCGGCCGTTCGGGAGCTTCGGACGATAGGCATGAGGCCGCTGCCGGCTGTTTTTGAAAGGGTGGTCAGCTCATCGCATCGTGCACCAGGTCAATGATATCGTAAATGCGGATCGGACTATTGGAATTTTTAGCCGCAGCTTCAAGATTTATTTCGCAGAACGGGCAGGCGGTTACAAGGGCCTCGGCGCCCGTCCCGGCGGCGGCCTCAACGGCAGCCCGGCCGATTTTTTCCGCAAGTACGCCTGACTCAAAAATCCGCATTCCCCCGCCGGCCCCGCAGCAGATGGTGTTTTCTTTCGTGGCAGTCCGTTCCAGAAGGGTCACACCCGGCACGGCGTTGATAATGTCCCGCGGCTGGTCATAAATGCCCAGGTATCTGCCCAGATGGCAGGGATCGTGATAGGCTGCCCTGAGCGAAAGGTTTTTCTTCAGGGCGAGTTTTTTTTCTTTCAGCAGCCGTGGCAAAAATTCGACTATGTTTACCACGTTAGGTTCCAATTTTCTTTGGGCTCCGGCATACTCCTTTTTGAGCATGCTGGTACAGCCCGCGCAAAGGGTAACGATGGTTTTACAGCCGAGGCCGTTAAACAGGCTGATATTCTCATCCATCATGGCGCCGGCAAGGTCCAGGTCGCCGATTCTTTTCTGCACGCTTCCGCAGCAGGGTTCATCCTTTCCCAGAACGGCAAAGTCAACGCCCGCCTTTTGAAGTATCTGCGCCGCTTTTCTTGCCCGCCCGGACAGTGCCTGGCTGGACGCCATGGTGCAGCCGACAAAGAGGAGCACGGGGGCGGGTTCTTTCCCTGCCTGCTTGAGTCCCATTCCGTGCGCCCACTTGTCCCTGGCTGTCCTGGGAAGCCCCCAGGGATTATTATACTGGCGGGTCGCGTTCAACGCGCCCTGGTACGCGGGGTCGATCCACTCGGGATGGTTCTGCAAAAAATCAGCCCGCATTGCCTGAACAATTCCGGTGGTGTCAACCAGCGCTTCGCCCGTGTCCCCATTGAGACTGCCGCATTGGGTCATGCAATTGCTGCAGAGGGTGCAGCTGAAGAGCACTTCGGCAAGTTCCCGGGAGGGCTCTATGCTGCCCTCGAGCAGGCCTTGCGCGATAACCGTCTTGCCCCGGGCGTAAAAATGGTCAAACCCCGGGGTTGATTCCCTGACGGGGCATATATAGGGTACGGAGGCGGTAACCTTGTTGCCGCACATCCCGCATCTGCGGCAGCTGTATAGCGTCCGGCTGACCTTCTTGAGATTGTTCATCTTTTCTTTGCCCATTGCCGTCTTTCCTTCTCCTCTTCCCAGTCAGCTAGCAGGCTGTTGAAAAACACCCATCTGTTGCGTTACGATTATCCTTCGTCATTGCAGCGTACCGGAAAGTACGCCTCATTCCTCATGATTTCGCATGCCTTGCATCTGGATGTTTTTGACCAGCCTGAGAGAAAAAACTTTTTCAGCACTAGAGCCAGAGGCCGGGATTCAAAATGCCGTGAGGATCAAGCGTGCTCTTAATGGTTTTGTATAAGGACCTGAAACCCGGTGACCAGTAGGCGGCATTCAGGTTGCTCATGACGCCCTGGTTGTAAACATCAATGAAACCGAGCTCGTGGGTGTATCGCTGGAAATCATAAATCATGGCTCGGATAAATTCCTCCAGTTCGGGATCGTCGGAATCCCTGAAAAACGCGTCCACTTCTCCGCTCAGGTAACACTGGTCGGCCGGCGTGAAAAACTCAAACCGGGCGACGCACTGGAACCCCTTTCGCGTTGCCTCCTCGAGCCGCTTCTCTCTCCAATCGATGAGCCGAGGGTACACATCTTGAAAGCCGGCCCGGGGCATATTAAAGGGAAGCCATGCTGCCCGGCCCAGGCCGTTGAAAAAACCGAGGCCGAACATCTCCATGCCTCCCTCGCCTTCACCTGAACGGGACATGGCTTCTGACATGGCATTCAGCGCCGGATTCCTTTCAGCTTTCAATTCCGTCGCCAGTGCGTCGAAGGCATCGCGCTTGGCCTCCATCTCCGGGATGGTATGTCCCTGCATGATGGCAAGCGCGGTGAATGTATCCCCGCTGCCGGCGCCGGGCATAAATATTTCCATGGCTGCCGGACCAAATACCAGCAAGGGATCAAACGGGTGAGGTGAAACACGCTTGACATGGCGCAGGACAAGTTCCAGGGCATCTTCCAGTGTGCCCAGTTCGACAATGGATGCCCTGGTAATCTGCGGGAGGCCCAGCAGCCGTATGGTTGCCTCGGTTTTAATACCGAACGACCCCCCATCGCCGATGAAAAGCCCGGTGAAGTCAGGCCCGCCGAGGCTGCGATTATAATAAAGCGGCTGATGGATGTTGGTGCCCGGTCCCCCACCTGTTTTAACAATGCTGCCGTCAGGAAGCACCACGGTCACGCTCATTATTTCCGACGATATGCCCGCACCCCCCGCGGCGCCCGACATCCAGCCGCCGAGGGAGACCGTATGCACGGGGGCAGAGGGCGTGAAAATAAAAAACCCGGCCTGATTGCAGGCATATTGAAGCTTGCCCATAATAATTCCTGCCTGGGTGGAAACCGTCAGGTTCTGGGGATTGAGATCCAGGATCCTGTTCATCCGGGTCATGTCAATCAGCAGGTTGGATCCGGGGATGCCTTTGGGCTGTCCATAAATGCTTGATCCGCCGCCCCGGACTACAACCGGGATGCGCTGCTGATGGGCCAGCGCCATAATTTTAGAAACTTCTTCAGTTGAACCGGGCCGGACCACGGTTTCAGCCTGCGTGCCGCCAAAGACACTGGTATCCCGGGTGTAGGCAAAGGTGGCATAACGGCCTGTGTTTACAAAATCCTTACCCACAATTTCTTGCAATGACCGCAGTATTACTTCAGAATGTATCATTGTTTCTTACCAATAAATGTTCAATTATATTAATTAATTATGCATTACTAGTGATGTTTTGCTTTATATTGCTAACGGTTGCCTGGGTGAATGGAAAAGATAAAAAAAGCCCCATGGTTGGGTACTTCGCTATATATGAACCCTAAGAATATATGAACGGTAAGACCATGTCAATTGTTTGCTGAAGAATTGAGATGGGTATCCATATTAAAGATTATGCCGGGCGGAGGGAGGAGAATCGTTTCAGGGGCCTTTGTTTCTTTGAGGTGAAGGTATGGAGTGTAAGCGTGTCTGAGCATGCGGATTACGGCCGGTGCTTTCCGTTGGAATAACTGTTTTTGTTTCCCCTCAGGTGAAGCTCGGTGAGCGTTTCCGCAAGATATGAGAAGGCTTCATCCGGATCATTGCTGAAGTGTATGAGGTTAAGGTCCTCCTGTTCGATAGCGCCTTTATGAACCAGCGCTTCGAAATTGATAACCTCATTCCAGTAATCGGTCCCGTAGACCACCACCGGCATGGGTTTGCGCGATCTCCTGGTTTGGATCAGGGTGAGCACCTCAAACAGCTCATCCAGGGTGCCGAACCCGCCCGGGAAAATTATCAAAGCCTTGGCCAGGTATACGAACCAGAACTTGCGCATGAAGAAATAGTGAAACTCAAAAGCGAGGTCGCCGGTGACATAGGGATTGGGAGATTGTTCCAGGGGGAGGGTGATATTAAGACCGATGGACTGCCCGTTTGCCTCACTTGCCCCGCGGTTTGCGGCCTCCATGATTCCCGGACCTCCGCCGGTGCAGATAATGAAGCGCTTCTGGCCTTTTCCGAGTCCCTTGGACCACTCGGTGAGCTTGCGGGACAGGATGACGGCCTCATCGTAGTAGCGTGACACGGCACGATCATGCTCAAGCTTTGCGATGGATGCCCGGCTTGCTTCGGAAGTATGGTCTGAACCGTGCTGAAGCTGCTCTATATCATGTTTGACAGCGGCTGAAGAGCGGAAGCGGGAGGAGCCGAAAAACACAATGGTATCCTCGATGCCGTGGGTCCGGAAGCGGTTGAGCGGTTCGAGGTATTCAGCCATGATGCGTATCAGGCGCGCATCGGGGCTGTTCAGAAACTTCTGGTCTTTATAGGCCTTGATTGCCTTCATGCCGGGCCCGGAACCCTTCGCCATTCAATCTCCTTAAACCGCCTTTTTTTATTCGGACACTATCTTGTCGGCACATCCTGTTTTCGAGCTTAGCATAAAAAAATGCAAGCCCGGCGTAAAAAAACTCGCCCGGGGAATCGGGCCGGGGGCAGTGCGCTATCGAGATGAGGCCAGAAATTGCAGCAGTGCTTCACACAGCGGCGAGGGGGTTTGCCTCCTGTCCTGGATGATAAAGAAGGTGCGGGGGAAGCCCACTTTCTGTATGGCAATTTTTTTGAAGGTCCCCAGACCGAGCTCCTCCTCGACGGCGCGGGCGGAGATGAGGGATATGCCCAGCCGCGCTTTTATTGCCTGCTTGACCGCGGTGGTGCTTCCCACCTCGGCTATGATGTTTAAATTGTCCGCGGTGATGCCCCGCTCATGCAGGAGCTTTTCCATGCTGATGCGGGTTCCTGATCCCGCCTCCCTCATGATGAACGGTTCGTCATACAATTCGTGAAGGGCAATGGATGCCCGCTTCCACCAGCGGTGTCCCCGCGGCACAGCCAGTATCAGCTCGTCCTCAACAAAGGACGTGAACTGCACGCGGGGATTTGCCAGCTTTGCCCCGACGATGCCCAGCTCTATTTTTCTGGACAGCAGCTCCTCCATAATTTTCTCCGTATCACCGATGCGAAGGGTAATCCGTATGGCGGGATAGAGAGTTTTGAATTTCCCCAGCTGCTGCGGCAGGATGTATTCACCCGGGATGGTGCTTGCCCCCAGGACCAGATGCCCGCTCTTTTTGCCCAGGAACAGGTCAACTGCCTGCTGCGCCTTCCCCCGTAAGGCGGTGATCTGCTTTGCGTAGCCATACAGCACTTCGCCGGCCCTGGTCAAAGCCACCTCCTTTCCCAATCGATCGAAAAGCCTGGTGCCGAGGTAGTTTTCAAGCGCGTATATGTGCTGGCTGACCGTAGGCTGGGTGAGGTACATGCGCTGCGCGGCCTTGGAAAAACTTTTGAGTTCCGCAACCTGCACAAAGATTTCACATTGGTGGATGTCGAGCATGGTCGTCAATAAATCCCCTGCACGGTTTTTGGCATGAACTGTATTGAAAGTAAGGGGTTAAGTCAAGTCATTAAAAAATTCCGGCACGAAAATGGACGGGGGTCATCGCCGGTGCAGGGGACGGCAGGGATAAAAAATTTTATCTAACCGGCTGTTGAAAAACACCCATCTGATTCGTGGCTCAAAGGGGAGGGCTTTTGACGCCACAACAATGTGTCTTGAGGCTTACGGCACGACCCGGCACCTTACAACGTAAACCACAGACAGGCAGCTCTGCAGGGGCTTCGATACGGCTGTTGCCGTACGGGTCTGTCGGACAAAGTTAGCCAGGCTGTTGAAAAATCCCCAGCTGCTGCGTTACGCTCATCCTTCGTCATTGCAGCGTACCTGAATGTACGCCTCATTCCTCAGGATTTCGCGTGCCTTGCATCTGGTGGTTTTTGAACAGCCTGAAAACCAGCAAGAGAGACGATGCCGTTGTACAGGCTCGGAATAATTGTTGTTGTGGCTAAAAGCCCCTCCCCTTGAGCTACATACTATGCATGCGCCAGTACTTTTTCAACAACCTGCTAAATAAATCTTGACAGGCAAATAGTGCTGTGCTAGGTATCTGAATGAACCGTCATTCATTTTTTTGTCTGTTTTAAATTTCTATTTATTATCGAAGCGTTATGAAGAATAACCATGCGCGCGGTGAGGACAAACACCAGCGAATCATAGCGGCGGCACTGAAAGTGTTTGCCAGGAAAGGTTTCTTTAACTCCAAGGTTTCTGAGATTGCCCAGGAAGCGGGAGTCGCTGACGGCACCATCTACCTCTATTTCAAGAACAAGGATGATATTCTCATTTCTGTCTTTGAAACAGAGATGAAGGCGATGATCAACACCATGAAAAAAGAGCTGAGCAAGTGCCATGACCCCCTGGAAAAAATAAAAATGTTTGCCTTTCAGCATCTCAATATGATAACAGAAAACCAGGAGTGGGCAGAGGTGGCGCAGGTTGAATTGAGGCAGAGCAGCAAGTTCATGCGGGAATATGTGAAAGATAACTTTGCCGCATACCTCGATATATTTGCCAACATTATACGCGAGGGCCAGGAAAAGGGGGTTATTAAAGCAAGCATCAATACCGGAATTGCAAAGAGGGCCTTTTTCGGCGCGCTGGATGAAATGGGCAGGTACTGGGTTCTCTCCCGGGCCAGGCGGTACACCATTGAAGAATCGGCAAAACAGATAAGCGATTTTTTTTTAAACGGGGTTATCAATAAAGAAGGGGCACAATAATAATCAGGTGATGAGGAGGTTTGGTAATGGACATTATCGTTTGCATGAAGCAGGTTCCCGATTCCGAGGCCCAGATCAGGGTCAGGCCCGACGGGAAGGGCATTGTCGACAGCGACATTAAATTCGTCATGAATCCCTACGACGAGTTCGCGGTTGAGGAGGCGCTTAAGCTGAAGGAAAAATTCGGCGGGAGCGTTACCCTCATTTGTCTCGGACCGCAGCGCGCGGTTGAGGCTATCAGGACGGGACTGGCAATGGGTGCCGACAAGGCAGTCCACCTTGACGACCCCGCGTTTGAAGGCGGAGACGCCATCAGCATCGCCAAGGCCCTGGCCGCGGTCATAAAGGGGCTGCCCCATGATCTTATCTTCTGCGGAAAGCAGGCCATTGATGATGACTCGGCCACGGTCGGGCCGGCCCTCGCGGAAATCCTCGGCATCCCCCAGGTGGTTCTGGTAATGAAGGTTGAAGTTTCAGAAGACAAGAAGTCGGCAAAAGTGAACCGTCAGATTCTCGGCGGCGAGGAGGTGTTGCAGGTTCCCCTGCCGGCGGTGCTGACGGCTCAGAAGGGTTTGAACGAACCGCGTTACGCCTCGCTTCCCGGCATCATGAAGGCCAAGAAAAAAGAGATAAAATCAATGAAGGTCGCGGACCTGGGTATCGGCGCTGACAGCATCGGGGCGGCCGGCGCGCGAACCAAGATTCTGCACATGTCCGCTCCGCCCCAGCGGCAGGCAGGTAAGATTATCCCCGGCGAAACGCCCGAAGAGAAGGCCCCGGTCCTCGCGAAACTGCTGAGGGAAGAGGCTAAAATAATCTGATTACTTCCGTTTTATGCTGAAAGGAGCACGATATGGCAAAAGGAATCTGGATTTTTGCGGAACGAACTGATGGAACGCTGAGGAAGGTAACCTTCGAGATGTTAAGCGAGACCAGGAAAATGGCCGATGCGCTGGGCGAAGAGCTCTGCGTGGTTGTTCTCGGTGAAGGGGTTGAGGCGGCAACAAAGGATTGCGGCCCTTACGGGGCGGACAAGGTGTATGCGGTTGAAAGCCCCCTGCTCAAGGACTATACCACGGAAGCCTATGCCAAGGCGCTGGTGGATCTGGTCAAGCAGCACCAGCCCTCGATTCTGCTGGGAGGCGCGACGGTCATCGGCAGGGATCTCTTTCCCCGGGTTGCCGCCCGCCTGGACACGGGTCTGGCCGTGGACTGCACGGAGATCAAGCTGGGGGAGGGCAACCAGTTTGTGGCGAAAAGGCCGATGTACGCCGGCAAGGTCTACGCCGATATCGGTTTTTCCGAGGCGACGCCGAAGATAGCCACCGTCCGTCCCAACGTTCTCATCCCCGTTCAGCCCGACGCGTCACGCAAAGCCGAGATGATAAAGGTTGCCGCGGCGCTTACCCCTGATGATATCAAGGGCAAGGTGGTGGAGCAGATTAAAATGGCGGGTGAGAAAGTTGACCTGACTGAAGCTGAAGTTATTATTTCCGGAGGCCGCGGTATGAAGGGCCCCGAGAACTTTACCATCCTGGAAGAAATGGCAGCGGTTCTGAATGCAACCGTCGGCGCCTCCAGGGCGGCGGTTGATGCAGGCTGGAGACCGCAAGCGGACCAGGTGGGACAGACGGGCAAGGTTGTTTCTCCCAACCTGTACATAGCATGCGGTATTTCGGGGGCCATCCAGCACTTTGCGGGGATGGGGACATCCAAGTATATTGTGGCCATCAACAAGGATCCCGAGGCCGTCATATTCAGCAAGTGTGACTACGGGATTTGCGATGACCTGTTCAAGGTTATACCCGCGTTAACGGAAGAAATGAAGAAGATACGCAAAGAGTAGTTCGAAGGGGATTGCGCCCTGCCTTTGCGATGTAGAGAGAAAGTCCGGTTGATCCGGTTTGAAAGTATCCGCATCATCCCTCTCCTGAACCGGGAGAGGGATGGATGGGGAATCATTGGGTAGAGAACTGCTCTATGGCTTTTAGGTTTCCCATGAATGGAAGGGCCGCGAAGCTCCGTGGTGACGTCCCATACTGAAAAGGGTCTGTAATGTTTTCCCTGCTCGATCTGCTACTCATACTTGTCGCCCTGGCTGTATGCTGCTACGGGGTCTATGACCATGTGCGACTCTGGATGGTGGGACAGCCGGAGCGCCGCGGGTTGTCCTTAGGCAAAGGAATCTGGTTTGCGTTTCGCTACGGGTTGTTCCAGCGCTATTTTCTGAAGGAATCCTATCCCGGGATCATGCATCTTTTGATGCTGGTAGGATTCTGTATTCCCCTTGCGGTCATCATGGTTACGCAATGGCCCTTCACCCTGCCGCTTACCTTCGGCAATGTTTTTTCCTTCCTGCTGGATATCATCGGCCTGGGGGCGCTCATCGGCTGCTGCCTGGCCATCGTCAGGCGCTATGTTATCAAGCCCGCCCGGCTGGACAACACCCGTGATGACGCGCTGGCGCTCATCCTGGTGACCTCAATTTTTTTCCTGGGATTTGTGATTGAAGGTTTTCGCATCAGCATCACCGAACCGTCCAATGCCCTCTGGAATCCGGTCGGCCTGTTTACCGCGCGGGTTCTTGCCGCCACGGGTTTGACGGGCGGCACGGGATCGGTGTTCCTGCATCACCTTATCTGGCGGATTCATTTTTTCCTGGTGCTGGCATTCATTGCCTATCTTCCTTTTTCCAAGCTCTTTCATATTGTAAGCGCGACCCTGAATACCATCCTTCGCTCCACCGGGCCCAAGGCGGTGCTTGCGCCCATAACTGATTTTGAAACCAGGGAAACCTACGGTGTTGCCAACATCCCGGAGTTTACCTGGAAGCAGCTGCTTGATCTTGATGCCTGCACCAGGTGCGGAAGGTGCCAGGACCGGTGTCCGGCCTATCTTACCGAAAAACCGCTCACGCCGAAAAAGCTGATCCAGGACCTGAAACAGCATTTGCAGAAGGAGCGCCCCATCCTGCTGGGGAACGGCATGGACAAGGAAGCGCAGGCGCTGACGCCCATCATGGGCAATGCCATTACCGATGACGAGCTCTGGTCATGCACCAGCTGCATGTCCTGCATGGAGCAATGCCCGGTGTTCATCGAGCAGGTCCCCAAGGTGGTTGACCTCAGGCGGTACCTGGTGATGATGGAGAGCAGCTTCCCGCCGGAAGTGGCCGGCGTGTTCAAAAACATGGAGGTAAACAGCAATCCCTGGGGTATCGGGCTGGCCAAGCGGGGCGACTGGGCAAAGGCGATGGGCGTGAAGATATTGTCCGAGTCGGAAGACAAGGATATTGATGTGCTCTATTACGTTGGCTGCTCCGGCTCTTTCGATGACCGCAACAAGAAGGTGGCCGCCTCTTTTGTGCAGATACTGCAGGCGGCGGGGGTGCGCTTCGGCATCCTGGGCGCGGAGGAGAAGTGCTGCGGCGATTCCGCGCGCCGAATGGGAAATGAATACCTCTTCCAGCAGCTGGCCCAGGATAACATTGCCGCCATGCAGCAGTATGGCGTGAAGACGGTGGTGACCACCTGTCCCCACGGCTATAATATTATCAAGAACGAATACCCCCAGCTGGGCGGCGTTTTCCAGGTGTATCACCACACCGAGTTTATTGCCCGCCTTGTGGCCGAAGGCAGATTAAAGTTTACCAACGCGGTTAATCAGAAGCTGACCTTTCACGATTCCTGCTACCTCGGCCGGTACAACAGCATCTATGATCAACCGCGGAAGGTGGTGGGGACCATTCCCGGCATCACCCTGCAGGAGATGGAAAGAAACCGCGAACGGAGCTTCTGCTGCGGCGCCGGCGGCGGTCGCATGTGGATGGAAGAACATTTGGGAACGAGAATCAACCACAGCCGCTTTGAAGACGTGGTGAAGACCAAGGCGGACATGATCGGAACGGCATGCCCCTTCTGTCTCACCATGCTGGAAGACGCCACCAAGGACAAGGAGATGGAGGAATCCATCAGGGTGCGTGATGTGGCGGAGCTGGTGCTGGAGTCGATGTATAAGGAAGAGATTACAACAACCTAGTGCTTTTCGGGAAGCGTATGTTTGAAATGATCGTGCGTTCATTCAGTGGCCGTTATATGTTCCGGGTTGCATGCACGGTTGCTCTTGCACTGTCGTGCCTTCTTGCCGCGACGGGGGCATCCTCCGCGTACGAAAACAAAGAGTGCCTGGTGTGCCACAGGGATTACGGGCGGACAGCAGACAAGTTGCCGGAGAATGTTTCAAAACTGTATGTGGATGAAGCGGCGTGGGAGAAGGACGTGCACTACGAGGTGGCCGGCCTGACCTGCGGTGATTGCCATGCGGACGCCAAACCGGAGACCCATCCCGCAGAGGGACTACAAAAGGTAAACTGCGCCGAGTGCCACGAAGAGCAGGCGGAGGCCTATTATAAAACCGCCCATTGGACAGCGGAAGTACCGGAGGGAAAACAAAAACCGGACTGTTCCGATTGTCATACCCCACATGCCACGCGCTCCAAGGACGACCCTGCATCTACTGTGTATAAAGGACAGGTGAAGGCGGTCTGCCTTTCCTGCCATGAAGACAGGGCATCCTCGTTCAGGCTTGCGAACCGGCTTTTGCTGTTCAGGATTTCGGCGCACCGGAAGTCAGATTTGGCAAACCCCTTTGATCGTTCCGAATGCATTAATTGCCACTTTTCAAAGGCCGTGGGGCACGGGACGGACCCGCTGACGGAAACTCACTGCGGCGAGTGCCATACCAATGAGGCGAAGGCGGGAAAGGAGGTTTTCGGGCCTTTTCACCTGGACCCGTCGCTCAAGGACCGGCCGATGGTCATGCTGATCCAAGTGGTCAATATACTCATTCTCCTTGCGCTGCTCGCGATGCTGGTCATCTGGCTGGTCAGGGGTTTTTCGAAGCCGGCGGAGAGCAAAACAGCGCAGGAGCCGGGAGGTTAGGAAAAAGCCGTGTCATACCGGAGCCATACAATTCGCCTGGTCATGATTATTGTTGCGCTGGTAGTGGTCTTTGCGCTGGTGCGGTCATTCCTGATTCCGGAGTCCTTCGGCACCTACGGGCACTACCGGGGGGACAACCTGGCAGAACAGATGAACATGCCCCTGGTGCACTTGGAATCCGCTTTTTGCCGGGAGTGCCACCAGGAGCAGCACACCAGCTGGCAGGGGAGTAAGCACAGCGTGGTCAATTGCGAAGTCTGCCACGGTCACTGGGAGATCCACAACGGCAACCTTAAAACCATGACCGCGGTAAAAAGCAACGATGCCTGCCTGCTCTGCCACCAAGAGCTGACCGGACGGCCGGCAAGCGTATCCCAGATTAAAAACGTTGCCCTCCACCGTGCCGAGAAGGATGAAGCGAAGACCGGTGCACAGACCTGTGTAGAATGCCACAACCCCCACGCGCCCCTGGAAACGGGTGCGTAATGCGCCATGCGGCGGATAAAACGCGGGACAACATGAAGAACATAGACCGAAGAGATTTTTTGAAGACAGGCGGCAAGCTGTGCGCGGGAGGGCTTATTGTCTACACGGCTGAACTTCTCCTGCCGCGGCTCGGGCGTTCAGCCAAAGGACCCGCCTACGACTGGGAAAAGCATTTCTACGGATTTGTGGTGGACACCACCGTCTGCATCGGATGCGGAAGGTGCGTTAAGGCTTGCAAGGCGGAAAATAGCGTGCCTGACGGGTTTTATCGCACCTGGGTTGAGCGCTATCGCATTACCGAGCACGAGGAGGTGCTGGTGGATTCCCCCAACGGTGCTCTGGACGGCTTCAAGGAGATCGAGTCCCCCGCAAAGGTGGTGAAGTCCTTTTTTGTTCCCAAGCTGTGCAACCAGTGCTCAAAGCCCAATTGTGTCCAGGTGTGTCCCGTCGGTGCAACCTATCAGACCAAAGACGGCGTCGTGCTGGTTGATGATAAATACTGCGTGGGATGCAGTTACTGCGTGCAGGCCTGCCCCTACGGTGCCCGTTACATTGATCACAACGGCAGGCGGGTGGCTGACAAATGCACCTGGTGTTATCACCGCCTGGTGAAGGGTTTGTTACCGGCCTGTGTCCTGGCCTGTCCGGTCGGCGCCCGGAAGATCGGCGACCTGCGTGATCCTGCAAGCGAGGTAAGCACAATCTTAAGGGAAAAGCGGGTGAATGTCCTTAAGCCCGAGATCGGCAATGAGCCGAGGGCCTACTATCTGGGGATGGATAAGGAGGTGCGGTAGATGCACGAAATAGCAACCCAGGGGTTTGCATATCCCAATGATCTGCACGTGGCCTGGAGCGTGATGATCGCCCTCTATCCCTACATCACCGGGCTGGTTGCCGGTGCATTCATTGTTTCATCACTCTATCATGTATTCGGCGACAAGGACTTAAAGCCGGTGGGCAACATGGCGCTGGTGGCTGCCCTCTGCTTCATCATGTTTTGCATGACCCCGCTGCTCTTTCATCTCGGGCAGCCCTTCAGGTGCTTCAACATCATGTTTACCCCCAACCTCATGTCCGCCATGTCCATTTTCGGCTATATCTGCTTCTTTTACATGGGGATCCTGCTGGTGGAGATCTGGCTGGTCTTCAGAGAGGACATCGTCAACCGGTCAAAAGAGGGTTTTATTATCAAGCGCTGGTTCTATGCGCTGCTGGCGCTGGGTGTGACCGAAATGACCGATGACTCCCGCGCCCTGGACAAAAAAATCATCGGGGTTCTCGCCGCCGTGGGCATTCCCTCTGCCTGCATACTCCACGGTTATGTGGGATTCATCTTTGGCGCGGTCAAGTCCAATCCCTGGTGGTCAACCCCGCTCATGCCGCTCATCTTCCTCCTGTCGGCCATCGTGTCGGGCATCGCGGTATTGATACTGATGTACATGATCGCCATGAAGCTTACCGGAAGAGCGGTCAGCGTTCCCTGCATCCAGGCGCTCTGCAAGTACTTCTGGGGCTTCCTCATCGTTGATGTCACCCTGGAGGGGCTGGAGGTGCTCACCATGGGCTACGAGGGTGAGGAATCCTGGGGAATCCTTTCGCAGCTCATGACCGGGAAGCTGGCGTTCAGCTACATCTGGATACAGGGTCTTATCGGCTCCCTTATTCCATTGGTTCTCCTGGGTATCGTTTCACTGCGGCCCCTGCAAGATCGCACCAAAGTGCTTTTTGCCACATTCTCTGCGGTGCTCATTCTGATCCAGGTATTTGCCATGCGCTGGAATGTGGTCATCGGCGGCCAGCTCTTCTCCAAAAGCCTGCGCGGGTTTACCGACTATAATCTTACCCTGCTCGGGAAAGAAGGCCTGCTGATGTCGCTTGTTCTCTTTTCCCTGCCCTTCATCACCTTTTATATCTGCACCCTGATTTTACCCATATTTAAGGATGCGGGTGAAATAAAGGCCGGAAGCTAAGGTGCCGCAAAGGCACTCACATAACCCGGTATTCTACTGCTACGCAGTTTAGTCTCATGGCTACAGCGGGCTAAATAGTCGATCCTGGAAAACCTCAAATTGCAGCTTTGTTGAGATGAAGCCGTGGTTTGCAGAGGGAAAGTATCCAGAAAAAGAAAAGGCGCAAAAGACTCCCTGCCCACCTGAGCAGTTTACTGAAGTTCATGCCGGCAGCACTCAGGATGGCATTGATACAGTCTCCCTCTTTTCCCTTGAGTCGGTTCCGATCCATGCGGTGCTCCCGCTTAAGATGGCCGATCCCCGGTTCAATAGCTGCCCGCCGCTTCATCCATCGCCATAGACTCTTTGCTGTCCTGCCACGATGACGCTTGTCTATATGAACCTCTACCGACCCTTTGTAATTGTGACCTCGATACCCCATGTCCACAAATGCATGATCCGGCCTGATGCCGATCCGTTCAACTTGTGACAGGGCGTCACTCAGGGTATGTCCATCATAGGGATTACCGTGAACTGCCTGTGCTCCCACAAACCAGCCGCCACGGCTGGTAGCAGCAACGCTCACTTTGCAGCCAAATTCGTATCGCTTGTGCGCTTTGCCTTTGCTGATGCATTCCACTTCAGGAGCGTGCACACTGTAGGTCTTGTTCTTGTCTGTGCGCTGTTGCTGAAAAATCTTCCTCCCCACCTCCAAAAGATCCTGTAACTGTTCATCCGGTTTTTGATAGTTGCGTTCAATATCCCGTATCACCCGTCCAAGATATGTTTTCAGCTTCCGGGTACACTGTCTGGCACGTTGCATCTGCTGTGCATGGGTATAGCGACTCTGCATATACAGTGCGTGTTTTGACTTCCGATTGTAATTCTGCCGTAAGCTAATGCCACGATCTTTAGAAGCAGCTACCAATCGCTGCCGTGCCCGATCATACAACCTCGCATCGGTTGGAAACAGAGGATATGTGATTACAGCTTATGAACCTGATGCGAAGCTTTGGGAGAGAAGACTTTAAAAGGAGAATATAATTATGCAATGTGTTATTTGTAAAAACGGCAATACGTCTCCAAGTGTGGTCAACGCAGTACTCCAGCGAAATGGGTGTACAATAATTTTCAAGGATGTTCCTGCTGATGTGTGCACAAACTGCGGCGAGTATTATCTTAATGAGGAGGTTGCTAACGAGATTCTTCTTAGATCAGAAAATGCGATAAGGAATGGAGCGGAAGTTGAAATTCTAAGATACGCTGCATGACGGCAAGTTGGAGAGAGGGACGCCCTTAAATTTCTAATATTCATTTTGCAGTTTACACAAACTCAGATATTTAAGGGCGTCCCTCTTTTATAAGAGAAAGTATAATTTGTCAACAACGTCCCCTTAATTAGTAAACCATAATACACTGTCCGCTAATCTTTGTGATACGCAAAGCCTTCACATGAGGCGATCAGCTTTCCGCCTTTGCCGGTGACCTGGATTTTCCACAGGCTCACTTTCCTGCCGGTAAACAGGGGTGTTGCCTCCGCAACGATCTTTTCCCCCTCGGCGGCCCCCCTGGTAAAGTTAACCGTGAAGCTCAGTGCGATCCCTTTATACCCGCCGGAACAGCAGGCTACCGCGAATGCCTGGTCGGCAACGGCATATACTGAGATGCCGTGTCCCCTGCCTAAGGCGTTGAGATATTCCGGCTTGATTACCAGGGAGCAGCGTGCATACTCTTTTCTCACTTCCTCCACCTTTATGCCCAGGTAGGTGGCCATGGGATCTTTGCCTACGATGTCCCGCGCATAGTGCAGCGGGTCTACCGCAGTTTTAGTCATCACAATCTCCTCTTACATCTCGTACACTTTCTTCCCGGAAATAATTTTCACTCCATGTTCAGAAAGCACGCGTATGGCGCTGTCATTGTCGTCAAACCTGAATATGATGATTGCGTCATCAGAGCGGTGTTCAAGAAAGGCATACATGTATTCCACGTTGATCTTTCCCTGCTCTAAATAGGAAAGAACCTGTGCCAGTCCGCCCGGTTTGTCAGGCACCTCGACTGCGACAACCTCGGTTTTACTCACCGTGATGCCGTTTTCCTTTAAGATCCTGACAGCCTTTTCATTGTCATTGACGATGCAGCGCAGTATGCCGAAGTCAGAAGAATCGGAGATGGTGAGTGTCCGGATATTTACCCCTGCACTCCCCAGAAGTCTGGCAACCTCGGATAATCTCCCAAACTTATTTTCCAGAAAAATGGATATTTGTTCTACTTTCATGATGAGCCTCCTGAATGGGATGCTGGATGCTAAATAAACGGTGCATGATGCATGATACAGGATGCAGGAGGATGCCTTCTAACCTGCAACATGCAACACACTGCATTCTTCTGGCTTCTGCCTCTCCTCCTACTCCTGCTTCCTCCGGTCGATGACCCTGGTTGCCTTTCCCTCGCTGCGCTGCAGCTTCCTGGGCTCTACCAGCTTGCAGCGGCAGGTGGTCCCCAGTGTTTCCTTTATTTCTTTTTCAACTTTCCGCTCGAGCTTCTCCAGCTGTTTGAACTCGTCGGAGAAGATTCTCTCGTTCAGCTCCACCTGGACCTCCAGGGTGTCGAGAGGTCCTTCCCGGTCAACGATAAGCTGGTAGTGGGGTTCGATCCCCTCTATGTGCATGAGGATGCTTTCAATCTGGGAAGGAAACACGTTAACGCCCCTGATGATGATCATGTCATCGGTCCGGCCGGCCACCTTTTCCATGCGCACGAATGTCCTGCCGCAGGAGCACGCTTCAGGATGGAGCGTGCTGATGTCACGCGTGCGGAAGCGGATGAGGGGAGAGGCCTCCTTGGTAAGGGAGGTAAAGACCAGTTCGCCGCGCTCTCCGAAGGGAAGCGGTTGCTCCGTTTCAGGATCGATAATCTCGGCAATGAAATGGTCTTCGAAGACATGCAGTCCCTTCTTGGCTTCGATGCACTCGCTGGATACACCCGGTCCGATTACCTCGGTGAGCCCATAGGTGTCGATGGCATCTATTTTTAGGCGCTTCTCAAGCTTACCCCGCATCGTTTCCGACCATGGCTCGGCCCCGAAGCAGCCGGCGCGCAGTTTGAAATCGACTGAAGGATCAAGCCCCATGTCCTGTGCCACCTCGGCAAGATACATGGCATAGGACGGCGTGCAAGCAAGGGCGGTGGGGCCGAAATCCTGCATGATGGTGACCTGCCGCCTGGTATTGCCTCCGGAGGCGGGAATTACCGACGCGCCGATTTTTTCCGCCCCGTAGTGAAATCCCAGTCCGCCGGTAAAAAGTCCGTATGCGTAAGCGTTGTGCAGCATGTCACCCCGTTGAATGCCGGCGGCATACAGGCTGCGCGCCATCAGCTCAGCCCAGATGTCGATGTCATGCCGGGTGTATCCCACGACGATCGGCTTCCCGGTGGTGCCTGATGACGCGTGAATTCTCACCACCTGTTCCATGGGTGTGCTGAACAGGCCGAAGGGGTAACTGTCCCGCAGATCGTGCTTGCTGGTGAAGGGGAGCAGCGGAAGGTCTTTGAGCGAGCGGATGTCTGCCGGCTTGATGCCTTTCTGGTCGAACTTTTTCTTGTAGAAAGGGATGGTGGTATATACCCGTTCAAGTGTTGACCGGAGCCGTTTCAGCTGCAGGGCCTCCAGCGCCTCCCGCGGCAGTGTTTCAAATTCTTCATTCCAGATCATACGTGGTCCTCCATGCCATGGGGATATGCGATGCGCGATGCGTGCTCTATGCTACCTAACCAAAGATATGTGAAATATCGGTAGGAGCGCGTTCACGCGCGATACATTCGCGGCTTAAAGCCGCTCCTACCGGTCACCAATATTTTTGAGAGAAAATTCAAATTGGTTTCGGACTTCGATTTTTGATTGTGAGTGTCACATCTGAAAGAAAGATTCTCAGATCTACATCAGCTGTGTTGCGGCTCAGAAATACCCCCGGGTCAGTTCCCCACATATTTTCCTGTGTCCATTAGGGACACATATGGTGCCTCTGCCTGCCAAGGGTGAATGCCTTGAGGTTGAGTTCGATCAGTTTTGCCGGAAGCATTGAAGCGATTACCTCCTGCCAGAGGCGCTCTTCTATGCTAAAGCAATTTGAAAGAGCGCCGATGAGCGCGGTGTTGACCGCCTTGATGCTTCCCGCATCCCGTGCCGCATCCAGGGCATTGACCAGGGTGAAACGGGGATACCGCTCCCGCAGCCGTTCGGGTATGTCAGCGGGATAAACATCCTTGCCCATGGTTACCGATGGCGGCAGAATTTTCTGGTTGTTGACCAGGATGACGGAAGTCTCTCCAAGAAAATCGAGGTAGCGCAGGGTTTCAAGTTGCTCAAAGGAAAAGAGGATATCCACCTCGCCCTTTCTGATGATCGGCGAATAGACTTTCGGCCCGAACCGGACATGGCTGGTGACACTGCCACCCCGCTGCGCCATGCCGTGCACCTCGCTTTTCTTCACATCATGACCGGCCCGCATCATCACCGCCGCCACGATATCGCTGGCGAGAATGACCCCCTGGCCGCCGACTCCGACAGTTAAAATATTGGTGACCTTATCTGTAGTCGTCATGGGTCTTAATGATGGCTTCCTTCGGGCAGACCTGCGCACACAGGGCGCAACCCACGCACAAGCTTTCATTGATATGTGATTTGCCGGACTTGTTTTCCCCCGGCTTCCACTCAATGGCGGGACAGCCCAGCTGCAGGCACCCCCTGCACCCCACGCAGGTTTCTTCATGAACCATGAAAAGAGATTCCGGTGGAGGGCCTCCCTTGCGCAGCAGCACGCAGGGGGCCTCGGCGATGATTACCGATGGTTCCGGCCGGGCCGTTTCTTCCTGCAGGGCAGCGGCCAGCCCATCAAGATCGTAGGGGTTCACCTTTCTCACGTGATCAATGCCCAGCGCGCCGCACAGTGAAGCCAGGTCAACCTTTTTGGTCTTTTCTCCCTGTACGGTGCGGCCGGTCCCGGGGTGCTCCTGCCGTCCGGTCATGGCGGTCGTCCGGTTGTCCAGGATGATGACCGTGCAGGTGCCCCGGTTGTAGGCAATGTCAAGCAGCCCGGTCATGCCCGAATGGAGGAAGGTTGAATCACCGATGACCGCGACCGCCTTGCCCAGTACTCAGTGCCAAGCGCCTTATCAATGCCCATTGCCTGCCCGATGCCTGCTCCCATGCAGATGCAGGTATCCATGGCGTTGAGAGGGGGAAGCGCACCCAGGGTGTAGCACCCGATGTCACCGGTGACAAACAGCTTCTGCTTTTTTAACGAATAAAAAATACCCCGGTGGGGACATCCCGGGCACAGGTTGGGAGGACGGGCAGGGAGGTCAACCGGCGTCAGCCCGGAATGCAGTTCTTTTTGCCAATCCCCGGATTCCTGCTTCGGCAGTTGCGGGGCCGAACTCGCCGCACAGGGGAAAGACCTCTTTCCCGGTAACCTCGATGCCCAGCGATCTTATCTGCTCTTCCAGAAACGGATCCAGCTCCTCGAACACGTAGAGCTTTTTCACCTTTCCGGCAAATTCCCGTATCAACCTCTCCGGCAGCGGGTAGACCATGCCCAGCTTTAAAAATGAATAATCGGGAAATGCCTCTTTGGCATACTGGTAGCATACGCCGCTGGTGATGATGCCGATTGCGGTGTCCTGCATCTCCACTTCATTTTTTTCAAACGTCTCGGCAAAGTGCTTAAGCTTTTGCAGCCGCTCCTCAACAAGAGGATGGCGCAGCCGTGCGTACCGGGGAAGCATGACAAATTTTTCAGGCTGCTTCTCAAGCTCTCTCTGTGCCTCCCGCCTTTCCGGTTGGGCAAGCGTGACCAGGGACATGGAATGTGAGATGCGGGTGGTCGTGCGGAGCATGACCGGTGTGTCAAAGCGCTCGCTTACGGCAAAGGCGAGTTTTATAAAATCCTTTGCCTCCTGGCTGTCAGCAGGCTCAAGCATGGGTATCTTCGCGAACCTGGCGTAATTCCGGTTGTCCTGCTCGTTCTGGGAGCTGTGCATCTCAGGATCATCGGCAGTCACGATCACCAGTCCTCCCCGCACGCCGGTGTAAGAAAGGGTGAAGAGGGGATCGGCCGCGACATTCACGCCCACGTGCTTCATGGACACCAGCGCCCTGCTCCCGGCGATGGAGGCACCCATGGCCACTTCCAGGGCCACCTTTTCATTGGGAGACCACTCGGCGTATATGCCGTCGTAGGCGGCAACCGTTTCGAGGATCTCGGTGCTGGGCGTTCCGGGATAGGCGGTGGCAACAGTGACCCCGGCTTCATAGGCCCCGCGGGCCATGGCCTGGTTGCCCGACAGGAGAACCTTCATCCCTGTTGTTTTGCCTTCGGATTCAGTAATATTCTTTTCAGACATGTGATACGAAAATAGATTAAGTGGAGGGACGCACTCCGTTGCGTCCGATTATTATGTGCGGCCATGGCAGAGCATGGCCCTGCATAGTGCTATGTGCTGTTAAATGTAAAGGGCTGTTGTCAGCCCTTCAGCAGGTGAAGGGTTCCGGTTATTTCGCTTGCAAAGGATTTCGAAAAATAATATAAGTTTACATTTTGGATTGCAAGACAAATCAGAAGTTTCGTGGTTACAGGAAGGAGAAAAGACTATCAGTTACACAATAGCGATTGATACCGGTGGTACCTTCACCGATGGTTTTTTTGTGTTTGATAACCGGGTGGAAACAGTCAAGGTATCAACCACGCCCCATGATCTCACCGTTTGCTTCCTCGAATGCATCAGGGCAGGCGCGCGCCGTCTGGGCGTTGCGGTTGAGGATTTGCTTTACGGAGCGGACATCATCCGTTTTGCCAATACCATCGGCACCAACACCATCATCCAGCGGGACGGCAGCAAAGTCGGTCTGATCCTTACCGCGGGAAAGGAGAGCCTCGCGCCGGTGCACGGCAGCGACGGCAAGGCCCCGCTGATCCAGCCGGACATGGTGTTCGGCCTTGATGAAGCGGTTTCTCCGGATGGCAGGCTGCTCACGGTTCCCGACGAGCAGACGGCACTCTCCTGCGCCCAGGAGCTCATAGACCGGGGCGCGCGCTGTCTGGTGGTGGCCTTTGCCAATTCCGAATATAACCCTGAGAACGAGCGCCTCATCCGCCGCGTGGTGAAGCGCGAATACCCCCGCGATTTTCTCGGCTCGGTGCCCGTATTTCTCTCCTCCGACATTTCACGCCGATCGGGTGAAGCCGAGCGCATTAACGCGGCGGTGCTCAATGCCTACATCCACGCCAAGCTGGTTCGGCTGCTTTACAAGGCAGGCGAGGAGCTGCGCCGCAGCCTCTACCGGAAGCATCTCTTCATTGTGCACAACAACGGCGCCGTGGCCCGGGTTGCCAAGACTAGGTCGATCAACACCTATAACTCGGGACCCGCGGCCGGGATGCTGGGCGCCAGGCTTGTCGGCGGGCTCTACGGGCAGGGCAATCTGATCTCCGCCGACATGGGGGGCACTTCATTTGATATCGGTTATGTCCGCGACGGCCAGGTCAGCATTGACCTCAATCCTGAAGTGGAGGGCTTTGCCGTCAATGTGCCCATGCTGGCGGTCAGGGCCATCGGTGCGGGCGGCGGCTCAATTGCCTCGGTAACCGACGGCGTGCTCACGGTGGGCCCCCGGTCCGCCGGCGCGCTTCCCGGTCCTGTCTGCTTCGACCTGGGCGGCGCGGAACCGACCGTCACTGACGCGGATCTCATCCTGGGAATCCTTGATGCCGGCTATTTTCTGGGCGGGTCCATGAAGCTGAATGCGGACCGGGCCCTGGCGGTCATGGAGGAAAAAATCGGCCGTCCCCTCGGCCTGCCCGCGGTGAAGGCGGCCATGTCCATCAAGGGGATGATTGACCAAGCCATGGGGCGGGAGATATTGCGCCTCAAGCAAGAGATCTGGCCGTCGGGTGAAAATCCGCCCCTGGTGATATACGGAGGCGCGGGCCCCGCGCATTGCTGCCATCTGGCCGGGATTGCCGGCATCGACACCATCATCATTACCCCCTTCTCCGCCGTCTTCTCAGCCTTCTCCGCGTCAGGCATGGATGTGGGACACCTCTACTACCGCCGTGTCGATCTTCCCTTCGCTTCGCTTGATGAGGGGGGCGTGCTGCAGGCGCAGGTTGACTCCATGCATAAAGAGGCCATGAGGGACATGCGCGGGGAAGGATTCAGCGCGGAAATGATTGCGACGGAACTTGGCCTGCTGGTGCGCCCGGCCGCCGGCGGATCCGAGGTGCAGCTGACGGTACCGGGTGACGGCCTCAATGATCCGGCACGGATTAAACGGGAGGCCCGCGCACTGCTGCAGGCTGCAGGCCATGAGGCCGGCGGGGAATGGCGGCTCACCACGGTGAGCCTCAGGGTGCGGGCGGAAATCCCCCGCTACACAATAGCCCCCTATCCGTCCGCTTCTCAGGGAAGCGGACAGGCTCTCAAGGGGCGGCGGAAAGTTTTCCTGCCGGGGGATGGCGGTGCCCATGAACTCAGCGTGTATGACGGCAAGCGCCTTGAGAACGGCCATCAGATCGCGGGGCCGGCACTGGTTGAAACCGAGCATACCACCCTGCTGGTTGCGGCGGGCTGGAAGGCTGCGGTAGACAGGTATCATAACACCATACTGACGAGGACAGCGGGTGAAGCTTAGCATTACCGAATATCTGGAGATCGATCTGGACCATGAAATGTGGTGCTGCCGGCGGTGTGGTTCCTCCCTTGCCCCGGCGCGGGAGAATTACAAGCACGGGTGCCTGGTGGCCGAGCGGCCTCTTCCCGAGGTGCATCCACCCCTGGTGGAGGGGGCGGCTTACAGCTTCTGCCCCGACAGCGATTATTGCAGACTCATGGAGTTTTACTGCCCCTCATGCGGCGTTATGATAGAAAATGAATACCTGCCGCCGGGTCACCCGGTGACTCACGATATTGAACTCGATATTGACGCTCTCAAAAAGCGTTACGGGGCGTGACGTGGAGACGGGGCAAATCCTCTTCAGCAAGTTCGTCAAGGGAGAATCCACAACCCGGCCGGCATTCGTGCCGCTTATCGGCGGGGTGCTTCCGCGGGTCGCGGGCATATCGCTTAAGGAGCTGACCGCTGATGCCACCCTCTGGGCGAACAGTCTGCAGAAGACGGTTGAATTGTTTAACTTTGACGGGGTTGTGCTCGGCTTTGATTTCAGCCTGATGGCGGAGGCCTGCGGCTGCGGGATTTCCTGGGAGGGGGACCGTCCGGTGGTGTCATGTCCGGCAGTTGCCGTGTGCCAGGTTCCGGAGGAAAACGGCCGGATGCAATATGCCCTGGAGGCGGGCAGACGGGTCATCAGCGTGTGCGGCAATGACCGGGCCTGGGTTGTCGCGCTCACCGGACCGGCAACCCTGTCCGCCCAGCTTTTCGGCCGGGAGCAGGGCTCCGAACGCACGGCTGACTGCAAAGGGCTGCTGGTTCGCATCACCGAGGAATTTTGCCGGTTGCGGCCCCACGGCCTGGCCTTCATGGAGGAATGCTCCATGTCTGCGGCCGGGATGAATGCGGCCCAGCGGCGGATCTATAACACCCTCAAGAATATAGCGGCCTACTACAATATACCGGCCGGCCTGTACCTGCAGGGTTACCAGTCCGGGACCCTGGGGCAGTTCGCAAACCTGAAAATGGATTTTTATATCCTGGGGCCTTCACAAGCGGGCGGCATGCCCGTGCTTTCAGATCTGTGGGATCTGGGCAGGGAGTCTCTGGGCGTGGGCATAGGGCTGCCGGTGGATCACTTGGAAAAGACCAGGGAATTCATCAGGCAGGGCGTGGAGTATTGTCGCGGCGGTGAAAAGCGGGGATTCTTTTTTACCAGCTGCGGTGAGGTTGACCGGTCAATTGATCTGGCTATACTCCGTCAGGTCACCGAGGAAGTGCGGCAGGTCCGGCTATAATCCGGGTCTATCGGGGAGCGGAAGATGGGTTTTAACATCAACATTGACATTGGCGGCACATTTACTGATTTCTTTGCCGGGCATGATGGCCGGGGAAACCGGATCACCAAGACGCCCACCACTCACTATGACCTTTCAGTGGGCTTCATGCGCGGGATCCGGGATCTGGCCGGCGCCTATGATCTCTCCTTTCAAAACTTCCTGGGACAGACTGACCAGGTCCGCTATTGCACCACCCTGGGGACCAATTCTCTCATCGAGCGTACCGGACCCAAGCTGGGGCTGATTACAACCGCCGGTTTTGAAGATGCCATTTTCCTGGGCCGGGGACGCAGCTGGGCAGACGGCATTATTGCCCAGGACAACAAGGATCTTTCCCGCATCAACAAGCCGATTCCCCTCATTTCACGCGACATGGTGGTGGGAGTGCGCGAGCGCATCGACTCCTTCGGCCAGGTCATCTGCCCGCTCAATCGCGACGAGATCTTGGAAAAGCTGCAGTACCTTGTGGACCAGGGTGCCATGGGATTCGTGGTCTGCCTCCTCTGGTCATTCATTAACCCCTCCCACGAGCGCATGATTAAAGAGGTGATCGAGGAGGAGTACCCGGAAGATTACCTGGGGTCCATGTCGATAACCCTGTCGAGCGAGGTGTCCGCCAAGTGCGGGGAATACACTCGCTTCATTACCGCCATTGTCAACGCCTACATTCATGGAATCATGGCAGAAGAGCTCAACAAACTGGTTAATGCATTACGTGATGGTGGGTATAAGAAGCCATTGATTTTAGTGCATAATACCGGGGGCATGAAGAAGCTCTCCCGGACCAAGGCGGTCTTTACCCACAATGCCGGTCCCGTGGCAGGCCTGCACGGCGCCCTGGTGACCGGAAAGCAGTACGGCTTCAGCAACAGCATCTTTACCGATATGGGGGGTACCTCGTACGACATCGGGGTTATAACCGGCGGCCAGCTGAAAACCTATGACTTCATCCCGGTCATCGACCGCTGGCGCACCAACATACCTGCCATTGAAATCAAATCCATCGGCGCGGGAGGCGGATCCATTGCCTGGATTAACCGCTTGATGGGCAATGCCCTGCAGGTCGGCCCGCAGTCGGCGGGATCCATGCCCGGGCCTGCCTGTTATGACCAGGGAGGTCATGACCCGACGGTCACCGATGCGGACCTGGTGCTGGGCTACCTGAATCCCGACAACTACCTGGGCGGCAAGATACTCCTTGATCCCGACCTGAGCAGGATGGCCATCGAGGAGAAGGTTGCCCGTCCCCTGGGCATTGATGTCATGGAGGCTGCCTCGCGCATCCGCCGGATCATTGACGCCTACATGGGGCAGGAGGTGTTCAAGGAAGTGGTACTGAAAGGCCACGATCCCCGCGACCTGGCCCTCTTTGCCTGCGGCGGAGCCGGCCCCACCCATGCCTGCAGCATTGCGCCCCATCTCGGGGTGAGCAGGGTTATCGTTCCCTTCCACTCGTCGGTTTCCGGGGCCTTCGGCGCCTCCACGGTGAACATTCAGCAGGTCTGGGAAAAATCCCGCACCTTGAAAATATTCAAGTGGACCACCCAGTCCTACTCGGATGAGGTGGACCAGTTCAACGGCGTGGTGGATGAGATGGTTGATCTGGCGCGGCGCGACCTGCGCCTGGAGGGCTTCAGCGACGAGCAGATCCGCTTCCGCCTGGAGCTGGACATGCGCTACGGCATGCAGTTCAACCTGACCAAAATTGTTTCGCCTCACGTGCGGGTCTCCTCTCCTCATGATTTTAAAACCATCTGCGACACCTTTTCGGACCAGTACGCGTCCATCTATTCGCCGGAGGCCACCTTTCCCCAGGGCGGCATCAACGTGGAGTGCTTTTATCTTACTGCCTACGTTGAGACCCCGTCCCCGAAAGTGCTGCCGGTGAAGCCGGGGGCAAAGGAGCCCCCGCCGGGATCACGGGGCGAGTCGAGGCGGGCTTACTGGAGCTCCCTGCAGGATGTAAAGGAAACCCCGGTTTTCATTCTTGAGTCGCTTGCGCCGGGCAATAGTATTAATGGGCCGGCCATTATCGAGGCTAAGGATACCACCTATGTGGTGGAGCCGGGCTGGCAGTTTACGCTGGACGGGTTCTGCAACGGGGTGCTGGAGCTGATCTAGGGGGCTGGTGAAAAACACCCATCTGATGTGTGGCTCAAAGGGGAGGGGCTTTTGACGCCACAACAATGTGTCTTTAGGCTTACGGCACGACCCGGTGCCTTCGACGTGAACCGAAAGCAGGCAGCTTTGCAGAGGCTTCGATACGGCTGTTGCCATGCGGGTCTGTCGGACAAAGTTAGAGAGATGCTGCCGTTCTACAGGTTCCGAATAATTTTGTTGTGGCTAAAAAGCCCCTTCCCCTTTGAGCCTTTGAACAGCCTGGGGAAAATTACTTTTTTTCAATAACCTGCTACTAATCATAAAACGTAATACCTGTAGAATGACAGTTGATGATGGAGGGCCATGCTCCGTCATGGCCGCATACAATAATCGGACGCTACGGAGCGCGTCCCTCCATATAATCCATTTTATTGTTAGGTTGGCAGACCTTTCATGAGGGAATGAAGTTATGCAGGGTTTCATCTACGGAAGAGACAGCGATATTGTCCAGCACCTGAGGCCCGAGCCGATGACGCCTGAAGAGCAGGCGGCACAGGGTAAGATTGATGATGTGGACTTTGAGATATTCACCCACAAGATGAACATGATCGCCCAGGAAGGCAAAGAAACCACCATGAAGCTGGGCGCTTCAACCGGCATGCGCTGGGGAGATGTGGCCTTCGGGATTTATACCCCCAAGGGGGACCTGGCGGTGGTGGCGACGGGGATCTGGTTCCACGCGGTGCTGGGCCAGATCCCGGTCAAGTACATCGTCAAGCACTGGCTCAACGAGCCGTCGGTAGGGATTAAGGAGGGAGACGCATTTTTCTTTAACGATCCTTTTTACGGCGGCGTCCATCCGGCCGACATGGGGCTTTGCGTTCCGGTTTTTTACAAGGGCAAGCTGGTATGTTTTACCGGCGCGGTGGTGCATACCGGTGAAAACGGCGGAACTGACCCGGGAGGATTGAGCGCCATTGCCCGGTCCAAGTACGATGAGGGGCTTATTGTTCCTCCCTTGAAGATCGGTGAGAATTATACCCTGAAGGAAGATGTCCTGGCCATGTTTGCCGCCATGAACCGCGATCCCCGCACCATGATCCTGGACATCAAGGCCAGGCTGGCCGCGGCACGCATTGCCGAGCGCCGCATTATCGAGCTGATCGATCAGAAGGGGCTGTCATTCTTCCTGGGCGCGCTGAGAAAAATCCTCACCGTTACCGCCCAGGCGGCAAAAAAGAAGGTGGGCGCTTTACATGACGGTGTTTTCCGCCAGCCGCGTTTTATGGATACTGTGGGACCGGAGCCGGGACTGACCAAGCTCAATATAATCGTGACCAAAAAGGGCGAGAAGATCAGGCTAAACTTCGAAGATACCTCGCCGCTGCTGCGAGACAAACCGCTCAACACCTATTTCCAGGGCATCATCGGCCTGGCCATGGTCTATTTCTGCGGCTGGTTTTTCTATGATCTTCCCGCCAACAATGGTCTTTTGGAAACGCTGGAATGGGAATTTCCAGATGACGCGATGATTAATGCCCGGGATGACGCCCCCACCTCGCTTGCGCCCTTTACCCAGATATGCTTCGCCCACGGCATGTTTCTCTGCGGGGCGCGCATGACCTACCATCGGGACCCGCTGCGCGCCGTTGCCGCCTGGTTCCAGGGGTTCAGTGTTCCGATTTTCGGAGGCATCAACCAGTGGGGCGAGCCCGTCGCCGACATTACCCCCGAAATCAACGCCACCGGCGCCGGAGCGCGGCCGGACATGGACGGGGTCAGCGGGTCGGGTTCATTTTTTGCCACCATGAGCGACTGCTCCGATGTGGAAACCACCGAATCCGATCGGCCGTTCCTCTATCTTTTTCGCAATTACTTCAAAAACTCTTACGGGCATGGAAAATTCCGAGGCGGAGCGGGAGTGGGCTACGGCCTGATGATGCACCATGTGCCCTCGGTGGGAATGGGCTGTTTTGGCTTTGGATCGAAGATGCCTTCCACCATGGGCATCTTCGGGGGATACGCGGTGCCGCCGGTTTTCATCCAGATGGTGAGCGGGAGCACCATGAAGTCGCTTCTGGCGCAGGGCGTCCCTTCGATTCACACCACGCTGGATCAGCTCTATGAAAATACCAGTATTGAGGAAGGGAATCGCGTGTATGACCACGTAACCATGAAGATTACCCCGCTGATGAATGGCGATACCTTTTATGTTCCGGTGGGAGGCGGCGCCGGGTACGGGGATGTCCTGGAGCGCGATCCCCAGGCAGTCATGGATGACCTGCGCAACGGGATCACCAGCCACTGGGCGGCCCGGAATATCTATAAGCTTGTGTATGATGAGAAGACGCTTCGCCTTGATCCGGAAGAGACAGAAAAGCTAAGAGAGCAGACCAGGACGGAGCGGAAGCGGAAAGGCAAACCGTATGCCGAGTTTGAAAAGGAATGGCTTAAACTGCGGCCCCCGGAGCACGTCATTAAATACTATGGCAGCTATCCCCATCCCGCAGACGGGTCGAGGAAACCCCTGCCCCGACCAGTGCCTGGAAACAATGGTGAGGAAAAAGTCTCATGATCATAAAAGACATGGTACACGAGAGGACCATTCACGGGCTTCTCAAACAACAGGTGCAGCGCTATGGCAGCCGCAGCTTCTTTTATTATAAGCAGCAGGCCTTCAGCTACGAGGACCTGGAGCGGGAATCCGACCGGGTGGCCGCGGGATTGCAGTCATTGGGCGTGGGTAAGGGGGACAAGGTGGCCATTGTGATGAGCAACCGCCCGAGTACCTGTTCCTCTGGTTCGGACTGTGCAAGCTGGGCGCAATAGAGGTCCCGGTCAACACGGCGCACCGGGGTTCGATTCTTACCTACATGGTTGAACAGGCCGACTGCCGCCTGATGGTTGTCGAATATCCCTACCTGGACCGGGTGGCGCCGGTGCTTGGCTCGCTGCCCAAGGTGGAAAAGGTAGTGGTGCTGAACGACAGCGGCGAGAAGATCCCCGCGCTTGACAAGCCCACGCTTGATTACTGCGCAACCATGGACAACGACGGCACCTATCGTTCAACGGAAGTGCTCTGGTCCGACCCGTTCATCATCATGTTCACTTCCGGCACCACCGGGCCGTCCAAGGGCTCACTGATGCCGCATAATTACGCGCTTTACATGGGTGAGCTTACCTGCGCCGCCACCGGCTACGATGAAAAGGACTGCCTCTATAACGCGCTGCCCCTCTTTCACGGCAACGCGCAGCTCCTGTCCACCATGCCCGCCCTGCTGAGCGGGGCGCGCATGCTCCTGGCCGAGCGCTTTTCCGCCAGCCGTTTCTGGGACGACGTCAAGCAAAACGGGTGCACCGAGTTTAACTATATCGGCGGCATCCTGCCCATTCTGCTCAAGGCGGCGCCCAGACCCGACGACGCGGACAATCCCCTGCGCATTCTTTACGGCGGCGGGGCGTCCCCTGATATCTGGGAGGCCGTTGAAAAGCGGTTCGGGGTGACCATCATCGAGGGTACGGGATGAGCGAAATCGGCATCCCGCTCTTGAATACACCGCAGGCCCGCAAGCCGGGCACCTGCGGCAAGGTCCTGCCCGACTACGCGGTCAGGCTGGTCGATGACAACGGGGCGGAGGTCGGTCCGGATACCGCGGGAGAGCTGCTCATCCGCCCGCTCAAGCCGTACTGCATGCTGCTCGAGTACTACAAGATGCCGGAGAAGACGGTCGAGGCCTGCCGGGACATGTGGTTTCACACCGGCGACTATCTCTACTATGACCAGGAAGGATTCTTTCACTTCGTCGACCGGAAGAAGGATGCGATCCGGCGCCGGGGTGAAAACATTTCATCCTACGAGGTGGAGAAGGTGATCAACTCCCACCCCGCGGTGAGGGAATCGGCGGCGGTGGCGGTCAAGTCGGAGCTGGGGGAAGACGAGGTCATGGTCTGTCTTTCCTGCAGGGAGGGCAAACAGGTTACGCCTTTTGACCTGATTGCTTACTGCGAAGAGCACATGGCCTACTTCATGATCCCGCGCTACCTGCGCATCATGCAGGAGCTTCCCAAGACCCCCACCCAGCGGGTTAAAAAGTATGAGCTGCGTGATCAGGGGGTGACGACCGATACCTGGGACCGTGAAAGGGCGGGATACAAGCTCAAGCGCTGAGACGAGCTAGAAGTTTACCATGAGCGAGAAAATGAGATTCTTCGCGGAGTTTACCCTGAGCGACACAATGAAGATTCTTCGCTCCGCTCAGAATGACAGCGAAGGGCTCAGAATGACATAATAATAATGATGGAGGGCCATGCTCCGTCATGGCCGCATATTAATCCGGATGCGACGGGCCGCGACCCACAAAAATGGAAGAAGGCAGTTGGTTTGTCATCCTGAGTGAAACGAAGGATCTTCACCAACTTCACAGGTAAATATAGAAGGATAACCTATGAAGGCTCTTGTCCTGCAGGCAGAAAATCAATTGGCCATCAAGGATGTTCCTGAGCCGGAACTGCAGAAGGAAAGCGATGTGATGGTCAGGGTGACAACCTCCGCCATCTGCGGCTCCGACATTCACATCAAGCACGGCCTCATGCCCGGCATTGGCCCGGGCACCATCATGGGGCACGAGTTTGTGGGCGTTGTCGAACGGGCCGGATCCGCGGTGACCAGGTTTAAGCCGGGTGACCGGGTAGCTGCGCCGGCTGCCGTCTGGTGCGGTATTTGTGCTTTCTGCAGGCGGGGCGACGTCCAGTACTGTGAAAACGGCGGTGTCTGGGGCGGAGGGGAGTTCCTCGGAAGAGGACTCAGCGGTGTTCAGACAGGCTATGTGCGCGTGCCCTATGCGGACGTGTGCCTTACTCCCATACCGGACTCGGTTTCCGATGAACAGGCGGTGTTTGTGGGCGATGTGTTCAGCACCGGCTATTACGCCGCGCGTGAAGGACACATAGGCACCGGTGACACGGTGGCCATCTTCGGCTGCGGGCCCATCGGACTGGCGGCCCTGGTAGCCGCGTGGCAGTTCGGGGCAGGGCGGGTGATCGGTGTTGACATGTTTCCCAATCGCCTGCAGGTGGCCCGGCACTACGGCGCCACCGTAATTGATGCCCGCGAAGGGTCGGTCGCGGAGCGGGTCAGGGAAGCGGCCGGCGGCGAAGGGGCTGATGTGGCTATTGAGGCGGTGGGAAAAACGGAGACCTTCGAGCACGCCCTGCAGTCGGTGCGGAGAGGCGGAACCGTCTCGGCGGTGGGGCTCTTTTTTGAACCGGTGACCTTTCCCGTCCATGAACTGGTGATCCGGGGCGTGCGTCTTTCCCTGGGACTGGGGAATCTCGGCTTCATGAGCCGGCTCATGAACTTGATTGCCGCGGGGCGGGTGGACCTCTCACCGCTGGTCACGCACAGCTTTTCCCTAGAGGACGGGCTTCAGGCCTATGACCTGATGGAGAACCATAAGGAACGCTGCATCAAGGTGCTGTTGAAGCCGTGAGGGGTAAATAACTTATAGTTACATTAAGGCTGACTTCCTATGAACGCAGAACTCCCTGATCTCCCGCCTTTTGCGAAGGGTGTTTTTACCCTGCCTCCCTACGATCAGTTTTCGCCGCGGCTGATCGGCTCTGCGTGTCCATCCTGCAAGGAATACTTTTTCCCAGCAACCCCGTACTGCAGGAAATGCCTTGCGCCTGCCACGGAAACCGACCTCGGCTCGGAAGGGATGTTGTACAGCTGCACGGTGATCCGCACCAAGGCGCCGCTGGGGCTGCCGACACCGTATGCTGTTGGTTATGTTGACCTGACGGTGAGTTCACTTCGTATTTTTTTCCTGCTTGACCCTGATGAGATTGAAACCTTTAAGCCGGGGCTTGCCGTCAGGCTGGCGGTTAAGCCGCTGGGCGTTGATCAACAGGGGTCTCCCTGCCTGAGGCCCTATTTTACTCCGCAGCAATAATCAGGCTGTTGAAAAAAAACCATCTGATTTGCGGCTCAAGGGGGGAGGGGCTTTTGACGCCACAACAATGTGTCTTTAGGCTTACGGCATGACCCGGTGCCTTCGACTTAAACTGAAAACAGGCAGCTTTGCAGAGGCTTCGATACATGCTGTTGCCATGCGGGTCTGCCGGACAAAGTTAGAGAGATGCTGCCGTTCTACAGGTTCCGAATAATTTTGTTGTGGCTAAAAAGCCCCTCCCCCTTGAGCCGATTGAAAAGCCTGGGAAACTCATTTATTAACAAATCTGCTAATTGATGGAGTTATCTGCAATGGAGCAGGTGGCAATAATCGGCGTGGGAATGACCGGATTCGGGAAGCATCCGCAGCGGTTGCTGGTGGATCTTGCGGCGGAGGCCGCGCGCGATGCGATCAAGGACGCGGGCATCAGGCCAGCGCAGATCGGGGCCGGTTTCTTTGCCAATGGTCTTGCCGGCAGGCTGTTCGGCGATTTTACCATAGGCCAGAATGTGCTCTGGCAGGTGGGCATTAACCGGGTACCGGTCATTAATGTTGAAAATGCTTGCACTTCGGGGTCCAGTGCCTTATACTTGGCGGCCAATGCGGTCGCGGCGGGACAGGCGGAGGCGGCCATTGCCGTCGGCGCGGAAAAAATGTATGTGCCTGAGTTCGGGCTGATCAGCTCGGGACAATCCGAGCTGGACACGCAGCTGGGGCTGGTTGCCCCGGCCAGCTTTGCGCTTCGTGCCGTCCGCTACATGGCGGAATTCGGCGCGACGCCGGAACAGCTGGCGCAGGTCGCGGTCAAGAACCGGCGCCACGCGCAGCGCAACCCGCGGGCCCAGTATCGCGATCCCATAACCGTTGAGGAAGTGCTGGCATCACCCATGATCGTGGATCCGCTGACCAGGCTGCAGTGCTGCCCCATCGCGGATGGCGCGGCTGCCGCCGTGGTATGCTCGTCATCCATGGCGCGGCGACTCAAGCGGGCGGTTACGCTTAACGCAATGGTTCTCACCAGCGGCGGTTATGAAAGCCCGCAGGACCTGGTCAGGTGGGAGACCGATTACCGGTCATGCCGGCTTGCCTATGAAAAGGCCGGGGTCGGACCGGAGGACCTGAATGTAGCGGAGGTACATGACGCCTTTTCCATTTCGGAAATCCTCCACTACGAGGCGATGGGTTTGTGCAATGCGGGGGAGGGAGTGAGGCTGGTTGCGGAGGCCGTCACCGCCCTGGGAGGGCGCTGCCCGGTCAATGTGTCGGGCGGGCTCCTGAGCAGGGGTCATCCGGTGGGCGCCACCGGCATCGCCCAGGTATTTGAAATCGTGACCCAGCTTCGAAACGAAGCGGGAGAGCGCCAGGTGGCGGGGGCGGCAGTCGGACTGGCGCACTGCATGGGCGGCGACAAGGCGGCCGACACCAAATCCTGTACTGTGGCCATTCTTTCCAAGTAGGAGCATAACGTGTATTGCCTGGTTATTATGATTATTGTGCTTTCTTCGCTGCAGGTGATTTTATCGCGCCGGTCAGCAGGCACCGTGAGAAGCGCATCGGCATTGCTGACAATCATCGTGCTTGTTTCAACTGCCCCCGCTTCCCTGAACGCTGCCGGGAAATTGCCGGAAGACCTTTTTAGCGTCAGCTTTCCCACGGAACAGGCCGGCTGGGCCTGCGGACGATGGGGAACCATTCTGCATACCTCGGACGGCGGCAAAAGCTGGACCCGCCAGGAAAGCGGCACCGATTACATGCTGGTCTCCATCCATTTCTCGGATGCGCTTCATGGATGTGCCGTGGGTGAAGAGGGGATCATCCTCAGCACCGAAGACGGGGGGAACGCTGGAAAAAGCAGGCGTGTCCGGTGGACTTTTTTCTCATGGATGTCCACTTTGCGGATGCCGCAAAAGGCTGGATTGTCAGCGAGCGCACCCACATTTTATACACCGAGAACGGGGGTGAAACCTGGCAGGTGCAATTCAGTGACCAGGATTTTATTCTCAAGTCCGTCTCTTTTTGTGATGAGGTGAACGGGTGGGCCGCCGGCGAGTATGGCTATATTTATCACACCGCTGATGGCGGGGCGCACTGGGAGAAACAGGCAGGGTACTACGTCATATCCGAGGAAACCGATGAGGTGGAAGGCGGCACCTTTCTTTTTGACGTGGAGGCGGTAGACCCTCAGACTGCCTGGGCGGTTGGCATTGACAGCTACATTGTGAGAACAGCTGATGGCGGTAAAACCTGGCAGGAAGTTACGGCCGGCATTCCCAAAACACCGCTTTTTTGCGTGGAGGCTGACGGGTTAAATAATATCCTCATTGGCGGCACGGCGGTGTTTTTAGCCTCATCAGACGGCGGCAGTAAATGGCAGCAGCCGGTGTTTGAGCCGCCCATGATCTATGGATGGCTTTATGGCCTGGACAGAATCGGAAAATCCCGATTTGCGGCAGTAGGATGGGGGGGCGCCATTTACCTCAACGCATCCGACAAATGGAGCCGGGCTTCATATTAGCCCGGTAATCAGCGCAATCGCTGCGCAGTAGTTACTAATACCATGGCAGGAGCGGCTTTAGCCGCGAATGTATCGTGCATGAATGAGCTTTTGTCATATTTCATACATTGTTGGATAACATTCACCTTACTTAAGCTTGGAATTATTATATGAGCAGTGGCCTTATGAGCAGGCTGGACCGGTTCTGCTGGTTTATGACCCGCTACCGGCTCCGATGTCTGGCAGTTGTACTGGTGCTCACCGTAATCTGCGGCTACGGCATGCTCTCCATTCGCGGTGAGGTCATTCTGCAGGATCTCTTTCCCTACGATCATCCCTACCTCAAGCTTCATGCCCGCTTTTCGAAGCTCTTCGGCAGCGGCGGATCAGGCGTCGCCATTGCCGTAAAAGCCAGACAGGGTGATATCTTCAATCAGGATGCCCTGGGCAAAGTTCAGAAAATAACCAATGATATGGTCCTCTGGGATGAGGTATATCGTGTTCTAACCGTGTCCATCGCGGGCCGCACTACCAAAGTGGTAAGAACCCTCGCTGAGGGTGAGATCAACATTGCCCCGCTGATGTGGCCGGACCTGCCGAAGAATGATGCGGAGATGGAGGTGCTGAAGCGGTGTATTTTTTCTGACCCTGCCTATCGCGGGGTGCTGGTATCGCAGGACGGCACTGCTGCGCTGATCATGACGGAATTCAAGGAAAATATTTCCTATGAACGGGCCTTCCGCCTCCTGCGTGAATTGATCAGGGAGCATAGCGATGAAAAAACCTCCGTGCACATCGTAGGTTTCCCGCAGCTCATCGGATGGATCTACAGTTATAAAAATCAGGTGTTGCTGGTATTCGGGGTGAGCGTCGGACTGATGATCGTTATCCTGTTTTTGATCTTTCGCAATTTCACCGGCATGGCTACCCCGATAATCTTTGCCGCAATCTCTACCGTGCAGGGCATAGGCTTTATCGGCTGGACCGGGATCAATTTCAGCCCGCTGCTGTATGTGCTTACCTTCCTGGTTGGTGCCCGCATTATCAGTCACGCCGTCCAGATCACCCACCGCTATTTTGAAGAGTACCAGAACAACAACCTGGATAAGGTCCAGGCATGCTATGAAACCATGCGCAGCATGATAATTCCCAACTGGGCGGGGGTTGCCACTGATGCCGCCGGTTTCCTGGTGCTGCTGTTCGCCAAAATAGCCCTCATACAACAGGTGGCCATATTTATGAGCTTCTGGATGACCACCGTCGCGCTCTCGGGCGTCCTCACGCCAATCCTTTGCAGTTATCTCCCCATACACAGCGCGAGCGAAACCTGGGGCGAACGAAAGACCTCCATGAGCCTGCTCGATCACTGCTGCACGGCAACGACCCGGTTTGCAATGGGATCGGGCAGATTTGTTGTGGCCGGCCTCTGTGTGGTGGCCTTCATGTTTTGCGCATGGATGGCGGGACACAGCAAGATCGGGGATCCTACCCCGGGCACGCCGCTGCTATGGCCGGACCATCCCTACAACCGGGACCAGGAGCTGATTGACCGGACCTTTGATGCCTCTTCCGAAAATTTCATGCTTTTTTACGAGGGGCAGAAAGAATCGGTGTATGACCCGGTTGTGCTTACCACCTTCGAGATGTTTGCCCGCCACATGCAGGCCGAGCTTCCCGATATTTACAAGTCCTCAAGCTCCATTGTCAGCATCATCAAGATGTACAATCTGATCTATCACGACGGGGACAGGATTTGGTACACGCTGCCGCGCAACGAGATGCTGCTCACCGGCCTCATCGGGCTCATCCGCGAGCAGTTTGACCCCTACACTCTCGGCCGCTTTATTGATGTAACCGATCTTGAGCGGGCGCAGCTCACCCTCTTCTTTGCCGATCACACCTCGCATAACCTTGAGCGCATAAAGGAGGCCGCCCGGAAATTTTTCGAGACCCATCCCATGGCCACCGAACGGGGTGAGTTCAAGCTGGCGGGGGGGAGAGTGGGAATGGAGATGGCGGTCAACGACGAGATGACCCGCTCGCATCTGCTGATCGATTCAACGGTGCTGTTTGCTATTTTCATCCTTTGTGCCCTGTTCTACCGGTCCCTGCTCGCCGGGCTCATGCTGACCGTGCCGCTCATTCTGGCCAATCTGCTTGCCTTTGCCTACATGGCCATGGCCAATATCGGGCTTTCCATCAACACCCTGCCCATTGCCGCGGTGGGCGTGGGGGTCGGGGTTGATTTTGCCATCTACATTTACAGCCGCTGCATTGAAGAGTTCCCCCACCGCAACGGCTATGCGGATACGATCATGATGGCCGTGCGCACCTCCGGCAAGGCGGTTGTCTACACGGGAATGACCATGATCCTGCCCATTATCACCTGGTATTTCATATCCGATCTCAAGTTCCAGGCACAGATGGGGTTCTTCCTGGCGGTGATCATGCTGACCAATCTGGTTCTGGCCGTTACCCTGCATCCCCTGATGCTGGTGACCTTCAAGCCGTCGTTTATCAGCGGGCAGGCCAAAACCACCGAAGTGCGAATCGACACCTGATTCCGTTTTTTCTTAATTGTTTCTGTTGACGCAATCATGAAGAGAGTGTAAAAAGGAGGACATTACTATATGAGCAGGCGTGTACCTTGAGTGGGTTGCCTGTGTGTCAATATAAAAGAGGGGGTTGAGAAAGCACAACCAACACATGTTCACCGGAGGAGCGCTCAGAATCCAAACCTATTCTTTCAGGGGAGGGAGGGGAAATGAATATGGGAAAATCAGGAAATCTTGCAGTAGCAGCAGCCCTTGCAGCTGTTTTAATGCTGTCCGGTTCAGCCGTAGCCCGGCAGTATACGCTGGGAGGAAGACCGATTGATGTGTATGGGTATATAACCCAGGGTGCCGGACTCAGCCTTCACAATGATTATTACGATACGGAAGAGGACATCAATTCTGCCATAACCAATATTTTTGGCGAAATGAATTACAGTGTGTCCGACAACTTCAAGGTCTACCTTTCAGGTATTCTTACCGTGGACTGGATCTATGAAATGAAGCACAGCGATAAATCGTGGAGGGATAGAGAATTCAACAAATCCCGCGATAAGCTGTTTGTCGAAGATGAATACTGGCAGCTGCTGAAAGAAGCGCATTTCACCTGGACACCGGAAAATTTTCTCTTCCGCGTGGGCAAGCAGATTGTTGCCTGGGGCGAGACCGACGGCTTCCGTCTCATGGATCAGATTAATCCCCTCGATCAGGCCCGCGGATTGGCCGATGTGGAGTTTGAAACCACCATCATTCCCATCTGGCTGATCAGGGCAGAATACTTTCCTAATCTGCAGATTTCCTGGCTGCAGGACATGGCCCTTCAGTTTATATTTAATCCCAATGCTGATTTCATCTCCGATCGCCGCATCCGGCTCGGTAATGACAAGACGGGCATCTGGGCTCCGAACGTCGAGGTAAGCAAAAATGCCCGGCTGGGCTCTGCTATTGAGCACCTCGATGAGCCGACCGAGTTTGACGACGAGGGATATGAATACGCGGTGAGACTTCAGGCGATGGCCTGGGACTCGCTTTTCTCACTCAACTATTTTTATGGCCGGGAAAATTCACCGGTGGAGGTTTCGGAAGGCCTGCCCGGAACTAGTGAAGCGAGTGATGGCAAAACACTCTTGCATCTGAACTACGATGGTTATTATCCCCTGCTGCGGTTTTTGGGCGGCACCTTTACCCGGGATATTCCGGTCATGAACGCCTCGTTCCTGGGCGGCGTTGCCCCGGTGCTGCGGCTGGAGACCTTTTACGCTTTTGACAACACCTTCGCCACCTCGGACAATAAATTTGAGCAATCGGACGAATGGCGCTGGGCGGTAGGGATGGATTGGAAGGTGCGGATAAAGCCCTTAAATGAGAAGTACTTCTTTTCCATATCACCGCAATTCTACCACCGCAAAATCCGGGATTATCCCCATGCCTATGACTATGCAGGCGTGGAAGATGACAATTACCTGGCGTCTTTGATGATCAGCACCTCCTATTACCTCAATAAAATCAGTCCTTCATTCTTCTGGCTGCGTGATGTCAACAACCGGGCCAACCTGTTCAAATACCAGGTTGTCTATGATCACACCGACTACTGGCGCTACACCATAGGGGCGCTGTTTTTAAGCGGCGTTGAAACAACCAAGGGATTTGATGTATTTGAGAACAAGGATTACATCTACTTCAAAATCAGCTACCGCTGGAGTTAGGATTCTCGTGGGCTGCATATGTCTCATTGCACAGAGGGAGGAAGCACATGAATGAAAACATCGTCCGGATTATTTGTTGTGCAGTTGCGCTGATCATGTTGAGCTTTATAACCCCTGCCGGCGCAGGAGAGGAATACGGCATTGATTACAGCACCTGGGAAAAATACAAATCCTTTTACGACGATCCCAGTCCCTATTTGGCCGGAGAGCTTTCCTGGAAGAAGGTGATTCCCCCGGCGATTTATGACAAACTTAAGAGCGATCCCGAAGAGATGAAGAAGGTGTGGGCTGAGGTTGTCGGCTTTAAGGCCCCCGAGGTGGTGGGCAAAATCGCCCCGGAGATCAAACCCGGGAAGTACAGTTATACCGACAAGGAAAAGCAGCCCTTCAAGCAGCTGATGGACGAGGACACCTATAACCGGTTTAATCCCGGCCAGGGACCTCATGCGGGGAACATTCCGGAAATAGAGGTCGTTCCCACCAAGCAGTACTACTACCCCCTGCCCATCGCCAAGGCAACCAAAGATAATATGGGCAAAGTGAAACAGGGCGCTGACGGATATCTGATTGATGATAGCTATGTTGCCGGCTTGCCCTTTCCCCAGCCCTCGGGAGAATTCAAGGCTCAGCAGGCGGTTTATAATTGGGAAAAGAAATATTTAGCCGGAGCAAGCTACCATTTGCTGCAGCGGGGAATGGGATTCAGTAAGGATTTAAAAGAGGACCGGGTCGGCACCTCCACCATGTGGTTTTTGCGGCTCCATGGCCGCGCGTGGCTGGAGCCCAACGGCTGGTATGATGAACGCGCCCAGAAGGCGGGAGAAAAGAGGATGTTCTCGCTGCTTTATTTGGCCCCGCGCGACCAGTACGGTAATGTCTTAACTAACACCATGTATCTGGATCCGGAGCACTATGACAACTTTAATGTGTATGTCAACGTGTTACGGCGGGTGCGGCGCCTCTCGGCCACCGATACCCAGGACGCGGTGGGGGGAATGGATGTCATCTATGATGACTCGGAAACCTTCTCCCAGAAATTGTCTCCCAAGCGGTATCCGTACCAGTACAAAATCGTTGCCGAGCGGGAGTATCTGGCGGTATCGCCCACGGTTGACGGTTCATGGTACATGAAAAAGAGCGACCGTTCGCTGCAGAACATGAAGTATGAGCGAAGGCCCCAGTATGTGATCGAATTGAATCAGCTCGACCCCAACTATGTTTACAGCAAGCGGATTATTTATCAGGATAAGGAGACGCTGCTCAACAGCTCGATTTACAACTACGATCAGAAGGGAAGGCTCTACAGGAGCGCGGTTATGCTTTACGGCTTTAACCCTGAGCTCGGGATAATATTCACCACCGGGTATTTCAACCGGGACCATCTTGACCTTCACACCAGTTTCTTTTACCACTATGCATTGCCGGCAACCTGGATAAGCCGTGACCAAGTGAGCCTGCGGAGTCTCCGTAGCGTAAAATAGCACTTTGGCATGGCTGGTTGTGCTATTCAGGAAAAGATTCATCTCATGCCAGGAAGCTCACCCCGTCAGGAAGTGGGCTTTCGGCATTTTAGCAGGCGTGCGCGTAATCAATCTCAATGCGCGCGGTGCAGGGACGGCTGTTTGAGTAATGGCATGATGCTCTTCAGCGATCACCATGCGGGGAGGGACGAATATGCTGCTTTCAGACAGGGTTGCTATAGTTACGGGTGGCGCGCGGGGTATCGGGAAGGGGATAGCCCTCAGGTTTGCTGATGAAGGGTCCTCGGTCGTTATTGCGGACGTGTTAACAAAAGAGGGAAAGGAAACTGCGGATGAGATGGTGCGGAAGGGCGGACGGGCAATCTTTGTGGACTGTGATGTTTCAGACAGCGCCCGGGTCGGGGGCATGGTCGACCAGGCCCTCAAGGCATTTAAGAAAATTGATATTCTGGTCAATAACGCCGGCATAGGGCCGCTTCCCCGCTCAATTGCCGCGGTAACCGAAGAAGAATGGGACAGGGTTTTGGCGGTCAACCTCAAGGGCGTATTTTTGTGCTCCAGGGCAGTGCTTCCCGCGATGAGGCAGAATGGCTATGGCAGGATCATAAACATATCCTCCATGGCAGCCATTGCCCCGCCCGCGCCCAACTGTCATTACTCGGCCGCCAAGGCGGGCATCCTGGGTTTTACCCGCGACCTGGCCCTGGAGCTGGCGCCCTTGAACATCTGCGTCAATGCCATTCTCCCCGGGGCCATTCGCACGGACATGTTTGACAGCATTATTCCTCCCGGCGTTGAGCGAGAGGCTTTTTATGCCGAGATGGGGAAGGTGTTTGCACCCATGCAGCGGATGGGGACTCCTGATGATATTGCCGGGGCAGCCCTGTTTCTTGCCTCCGGTCTGTCCGGCTACGTTACCGGGGACCGTCTGCTGGTGGGCGGCGGTTCGCCGCTCATATCGCTCATCAAGTAGTGCGCTCACAAATCAACCCATAGCATTAACCATGAGGAGGAAGTCAGATGTCCAACCCGGGTATTCCTGAGTCGCGCTTTATCACCATCGACAATCTTAAGCTGCATTACCTTGAGTGGGGGGATCCCGGGAAGCCGGTTCTGCTCTTTCTGCACGGTCTGACCGGCAGCGCTTTTGACTGGATGTACACCGCGAGCTTTCTTAAGGACACATTCCGCTGCATCGCGCTCACCAACCGCGGCCACGGCGACAGCCAGTGGGCGGAGGTGAGCCGCTATACCTTTCAGGACTTTGCCGTGGAAATAGCCCTTTTCCTGGACGCGCTGGCCATTAAGGAGCTTTCGGTGCTCGGATCCTCCATGGGCGGGCTCAACGGCATCTACTATGCCGCGACCCATCCCGAGCGGGTGAAAAAACTGATTGTCTCGGATGTGCCCCCTGAATTCAATGCAGAGTGGATGGGCAGATGGCCGCTTATCTTACAAGGGGTTCGGTCTCACTTCGGCTCATTTGAGGAATTCTTCCAGCTGATGCTCATGACTCGCGACCCGCTGGCGACGGAAGACAAGGTGCGCGGCTTCGCCTCCTATGCCACCAAAGCCCTTCCCGACGGCAGGATCGCCTGGAAGCACGACGTGGAGATGGAAAAGGCGTTCTACCGGACATTCATCAGGGACAGCAAGGCGGTGCTGCTGGGCGGCAAGCCAGAGACCAACTGGTGGCAGTTCCTGTCAATGGTGCGATGCGAGACCCTGCTGCTGCGGGGCGGCGAGAGCAGCCTGCTCGACCATGAAATGATCCTGAAGATGATCGCCGCCATGCAGCGGGCGGAAATGAAAGAGGTTGAGGGCTCGGACCACGTGCTCTTCTGGGACAAGCCTGATGAGTTCAACGCCATCGTAAAGGAATTCCTGACCAGGGCTTAAGGGTGGTCCGCAGAATAAGCAAGCTTGCTGAATGATCTGTGGCTCAGGGGGAGGGGCTTTTTTAGCCACAACAGAATCATTCGGAACCGGTAGAACGGCAGCGACTCTCTAACTTTGTCCGACAGACCCGCATGGCACCAGCCTGTATCGAAGCCTCTGCAAAGCTGCCTGTCTGCGGTTTAAGTCGTAAGGCATCGGGTCGTGCCGTAAGCTGCTAAACAAATTGTTGTGGCGTCAAAAGCCCCTCCCCCTGAGCCACAGATCAAATGGGTGTTTTTTAACAGCCTGCTAAAATGAAGGAGGGCGGAGATGACTGAAAAAAGCATGTTTGATCTTTCCGGGAGGACGGCGCTGGTCACCGCCGGCGGACGCGGCTTGGGACGCGAGTTCTGCGAGGCCATGGCCCGGTTTGGCGCCGATGTTGCCTGCAATGATATCGATCTGAAGAGTGCCCAGGAAACGGTGGCTCTGCTGAGGAAATATGGCCGCCGGGCCATTGCGGTTGCGGGTGACGTATCGCAGCCCGACCAGGTTGAGCGCATGGTAAATGAGACACTCAGGGCCTTCAATACCATCGACATCCTTTTTAACAATGCCGGCATTCCCAACCCGCCGCTCAAGATTCACGAGCTGGCCATCGCCGATTGGGACAAGGTCATGGATGTGAGCCTGCGGGGCATGTTCCTGGTGATGCGGGCGGTGCTGCCGGCCATGCTCAGGCAGAAGAAGGGTGCGATTATCAATACCGCCTCGGTTGCAGGGCTGATGGCCGGATCCGAGGAGTCCTCCCTGGCAAACGCGGTCCCTTACGGGGTGGCCAAGCACGGCGTTATCGGGCTGACCAAGCACGCGGCGGTTGCCTATGCCAGGGACGGCATTCGCATCAATGCCATCGCGCCCGGCGCCCACCTCACCTGGCCGCTTGCCGTTCCCCGGGAGGAGATGGCAAAGGTTAATGAGCGGCTTGCCAGGTATATTCCCATGGGCCGGCTGGGGAACCCAAGCGAGATACAGGGGCTGGCAGTCTATCTGGCCTCGGATGCCTCAAGCTATGTTACCGGTGCTACCTTTGTGCATGACGGCGGCTTCACTGCCTGATAATAAAGTGTTTGGAAAATTAAGCATCCAAAGGGAAAGGAGTGTACCATGAAGATTGAAGGCGTTGACCGGGTGGTGGTCGCGGTTAAGGATCTGGATAAGGCAGCAGCATTCTTCTCCCGCCTGCTGGGTATTTCCTTTGAAGAGGTGACCGGCCCCATGGTGGAATCCGGCGGTGTGCGGTTCGGCGTTGGTGCGCTGCCGCCGCAGCAGTTCCCTTTGCGCATTGAACTGATACAGCCTGTCCATCCGCTGAAGGACGTGCGCCCCCCCGACCCCAAGGCGATAGCGAAGCGGGTTGAACATGTGGATGCCGCGGTTCACGCCCTGGTTTTCAAGGTGAAGGATACCGCGGAAGCCGCCGAAGACGCGAAAAAAGCAGGGGTGCGCATTTATGATACCATTGAGATAAAAAAGATCCCCTCCTGGGGTATTACCGATTTTAGGGAGTTGTTTGCGGAAGAGGAGGACACCCTGGGCGTCAACATGGCATTCGTGGAATTTAAGAAAGATTCTCCGGTTAAGGATGGATGATGTCTTTAGAGAAAAAAAGGCTCTTTGAACTGTACCGGAAGATGATGGTGGTGCGCGCCATGGAGGAGACCCACGCCCGGCTGCTTCAGGAAGGAACCATTTCCCTCATGGGCCATTTTGGCACCGGGCAGGAAGCGGTTGCCATTGGCGTGACCGCGCCGTTGCGCCGGGAAGATATTCTCTTCGGCACCCACCGGGGGGTGGGTGAGTTTATCGGCAAGGGAATGAACCCGAAGGATATCTGGCTGGAGTACCTGGGCAAGCGGAACTCCCCCTGCAGGGGTAAGGGGGGATTGCACCTTGCAGATAAAAAAAATAACATCCCGGGCCTGGTTCCCTGCCTGGGCTCCGATTTTTCCATGGCCGTGGGAACCGCTCTTGCGGCCGCGATACGCAAGACCGGACAGGTGACCCTCTGCCTGGCCGGCGAGGGTACCTTTAATCAGGGCGATGCGCATCCCTCCATGTGCATGGCTGCGCTCTGGAAGCTGCCTTTGGTATTTGCAGTATGCACTAATCAATTCTGCCAGTTTTCAGCCATGGGTGAGGTGTATCCCACAAAGGATGCGGCGCCCCGGGCGGCGGGATATGGCATTCCTTACGAGATCGTGGACGGTCAGGATGTTGAAGTCACCTATGACGCGTCGCTCCGTGCGGCAGAGCATGCCCGCAGCGGCAAGGGGCCGTATCTGGTTGAATATAAAACCTTTCGCATGGCGCTCCACTATTCAGGGGATCGCGGCGGCTACGTCAACCCGGAGGATCTGAAGGAGTGGGGGGAACGGGATCCCATCGAGCTGTGCCGGCGCACCATGCTGGAGCGGCGTTTCATAACCGCTGATGAAGATGACAATCTCAGGCAGGACATTCACCGTGAAGTGGCCGCGGCGGTTGAAGAGGCCCTGGCCGGTCCGAACCCGACGCAGGATGATCTTTTTGCCGATGTATATGCCGGGGACGGAGCAGTATCATGACGCGTGAGCTCAGTTTTCGGGAAGCGATCACGGAAGCGCTGGCAGAAGAAATGCGCCGTGATCCCCGCGTGATCATCCTGGGCGAAGACGTGCGGCTCAGCCTTATGGGACAGACTGCAGGATTGGTGAATGAGTTTGGCACAGCACGGATCATCAACACCCCTGTGGCGGAGAACGCCATTACCGGCGTTGCCATCGGCGCCGCCATGAATGGACTGCGCCCGGTTCTGGAATTGCTGCTCTGCGATTTTGCCCTGCTGGCCATGGATCAGATCTGCAATAATCTGGCGCAGTGGCGATACGTCACCGGAGGGCAATATCCGCTGCCGGTGACCATCAGGACAACGGTGGGTGGAGGATTCGGACTGGGCTTCGGACACTCACAGTGTCTGGAATCGATGTTTCTGCAGGTGCCCGGTTTGATTCTGATTGAGCCCTCTACTCCCTATGATGCAAAAGGGCTTCTCACCTCAGCCATACGCAGTGATGATCCCGTGATATTCTTCGAACACAAGAAACTGTTGTGGAAGGGTGAGAGAGGTGAGGTCCCCGAAGAGGAGTATGCCATCCCCTTCGGTCAGGCCGCGGTGCGCAGGGAAGGGAAGGATGTAACTGTTGCCGCCCTCGGGTGTATGGTTGGAGAAGCGCTTGCTGCTGCGCAGGAACTTGCGCGGGAAGGCATTGAGTGCGACGTTATCGATCTGCGGACCATCGTGCCCCTCGATACAGTTGCCCTGGTTTCCTCGCTTGAAAAGACCGGTCGAATGGTCGTTGCTGAGGAAGGACGGCTGCGGGGAGGGGTGGGTGCCGAGATAGCAGCCATGATTTGTGAGGATCATTTTCGCTTGCTCAAGGCGCCGGTGCAGCGCGTGGGGGCACCCATGATTCCCGTACCGGGAAGCCCGCACCTGGAACGTCTATACCTGCCCAACAAGGATTCAATTGTAAGATCAGTCAAACAAATTGTGTAATGACTTTATGGGAGGAGGTAACAGGCTATGATGGGTAAACTAATCAGAATGGAAAGGATTTTGGATCGAAATACCAGGAAGACGGTGATTGTGCCGCTGGACCACGGTGTGACGGTCGGGCCCATAAAAGGGCTGATCTCCATGGGCAAGACGGTTGACATGATTGCCGAGGGCGGTGCCAATGCGGTCATCGGTCACCTGGGGCTTCCCCTGCACGGCCACCGGGGCGCCGGAAAGGACATCGGCCTGCTGCTGCATCTCTCTGCCTCAACTTCCCTTGCCCCCGACCCCACCCACAAGGTGCTGGTCAATACCGTGCAGCGGGCGGTCAAGCTGGGCGCTGACGGGGTTTCCGTGCACATCAACATCGGGGCCGATGACGAAGACAAGATGCTTGAAGACCTGGGAAGGGTGGCAATCGAATGCATGGAATGGGGCATGCCGCTGCTGGCCATGATGTACCCGCGGGGATCTCAAATCGATGAGGCGCGGGAGCGGGACGTGGATCTGGTAAAGCACGCGGCGCGCGTCGGGGGTGAGCTGGGCGCGGACATTGTAAAGTGTCCCTACACGGGCAGCGCCGAAAGCTTCCGGGAGGTGGTGGAAGGCAGCCTGGTGCCGGTGGTCATCGCCGGAGGTTCAAAGACCACTGACCGGGAAACGCTGGAAATGATCGAGGGCGCGATGAAAGCCGGCGCGGCAGGCATCTCCATGGGGAGAAACGCCTTCCAACATGAGAACCCCACCATGCTGGTGAAGGCCGCCTGCGCCATCGTGCATCAGGGCATGTCCGTCAAAGAGGCGTTGCAACTCATTACCTCGTAAGGGAACAGCATGAAGGTGTTACAAATCATCCGCTCATGGTCACTCGGTCTCTTCGTCATTGCATCGCTGCTTTTTTTGCGTGGTGTATGCTATTCACAGCCCCCCGAAGATGCCGCCATTGCGTCGCCTGAAGCACTGCAAAAGTCGCTTTTGGATGACAAAGCCCTCCTTCAGGAGGAGATCAAAAAGGCCGAGGCATTGCTTGCCGGGTCGTCAGGAGATGAAGAGCGGAGATTCTACACGGAGCTCCTTGACCAGCTGCAAAAAATTGACATTGTCTATGAGCAGCAGCTGGTGCAAATCAAGAGATCACCGGAACTCTCCCAAACGCTTGAGAAGGTTAAAAACGAGACTGTTCAAGGACCGGACACATCGAAGGTTAAGGAGGGTTATTATCCCTTCTCGTATCTCGATGAACTGGGGAACAATCTCTTCCTGCTGGAAGAACAGGCCGGATCTTTTGCTGAGGAGCTGAAGACAGCCGATGAAGCATACCTGACAGCGCGTGAAAAATTGAAGGAGAAGGAACAGGACTTTCGCCGTATCCGGGAGGATCATGAGAAGCGCAATGAGGATCCCCTGCGTTCTCCCGCCGTCATGGTTGCCCAGTGGTCCAGGCGGCTGACTGAGGAGGAGCTGGAGCTGCGGAAGCTGTTCATGGAAAATGAACAGATTGAGCATACCATCCATCAGCTCAAGGTTACCCGCCAGCGGTCTCGGATAGGGGCGTTGCAGGGGCGCGTGCGCTTTACCCGCGAGGAGCTTGATGCGCAGCTGTCGGTCATTGATAAGGAAATAGACGGATTGAGAAACCGCCTGGAGCTGGCCAAGGAAAAAAAGGGGCGGGCGGACCTGAGGTGGCAGAAAGCTGCCAAGCAGCCTGCCGGGGAGGACCAGTCCCCGGCTGATGCGCAGGTGCGTGACAAGGAAATTGAGAATCTCAAGCTCTGGTATGATGCCGGCAATGCCCAGGTGATGGTAGTGGGCCAGCTGATTACTTTTCGCAATGATTTGAAGAGGCTCTGGCAGTACCGCTATGAGCTTTTTCACAATACGCCCCTGGCGGACATCCCGGCATGGAAAAAGGAGATCAGCCAGGGACTGAAACAATTGGAGCAGGGTCGGCAGAAGGCGGGAGGGGTTCAGACAGGGTGCCTCAATGAGATCATTGTCAGAAATGAATCCCTGGCATCGGCGGACCGGGCTTCAAAAACAAGCCTGTATCTGGAGGAGCAGATCCGGGCTCTGAAAGAGCGGGAAGGGCTGTCCAGGGAATACCTTGAAGCCGTCCGCAAGATGGAGTGGGAATATAAAAGATTGCTTGCCGAGATGCAATCCCGGGAGTCGCGGATAAGCCTGAGGCAAAGAATAGAACGGTATGGCGTTGTCGTTTCCCGCGTCTGGCGGTATGAGCTGACCTCGGTTGATGATCATCCCATCACAGTGGGGAAAATCATTACCGCCGTCCTGCTTCTTATTATCGGCTACTTCCTTTCAAAGCTGCTTACCCTGCAGATGGGGAAACAACTCAAGCAGCGTTTTGCCGTTGATGAAGCGGCGGTCTTTGCCTGGCAGCAGATCGTACACTACCTGCTCCTGGTCCTGCTGCTGCTCTTTGTGCTCAACCTGGTGCGGATACCGCTTACCTTCTTCACCGTGGTGGGAGGCGCACTGGCCATCGGCGTCGGCTTCGGCAGCCAGACCATCGTCAACAACTTTTTGAGCGGCCTGATCCTGATGCTCGAGCGCCCGATAAAGATCGGTGATATCGTCGAGGTGGAACAGGTGAGCGGCACGGTTGAATGGGTAGGGGCGCGGAGCACCAGGATCAAAACCTTTGATAACCTGCGACTGGTGGTTCCTAACAGTGCTATCCTGCAGAACAAGATCATTAACTGGAGCCTGACCGATGATATCGTGAGGCGGACGGTAACGGTCGGGGTGATGTACGGATCTCCCGTCCGGAAGGTTGAGCAGTTGCTGCTGCAGGCTGCTGACGAGCAGCGGCTGGTCGAGCGCTATCCGGAGCCGCAGGTATTTTTTGAAGACTTCGGAGACAGCGCCCTGATCTTCGAGCTGCTCATATGGGTCAGCCTGGTGCGCACGGGCAAGTCTCAATCAAGCATCAGAAGGGTTGAGAGCGAGATCCGCTTTCGCGTTGACGAGCTGTTCCGCCAGGAAGGGATTATCATTGCCTATCCCCAGCGCGATTTGCACATCGACAGCTTGAGGCCCATAGAAGTGAGACTGAAGGGTGATGATCAAACCTAGCAGGTTGTTGAAAAACACCTATTTGATTTGAGGCTCAAAGGGGGAGGGGCTTTTGACGCCACAACAATGTGTCTTTAGGCTTACAGCATGACCCGGTGCCTTCGACGTGAACCGAAAGCAGACAGCTTTGCAGGGACTTCGATACGGCTGGTGCCATGCGGATCTGTCAGATAAAGTTAGAGAGATGCTGCCGTTCTGCAAGTTCCGAATAATTTTGTTGTGGCTAAAAAGCCCCTCCCCCTTGAGCCTTTGAACAGCCTGAGAAAAACACTTTTTCAACAACCTGCTAGCGCCGCACACGATTGCGGAAGCGCTTTTTTCAGGGAGATGACTGGTGATACGAAAAGCCGGATTTGACAATGAGCTCTATCTTCGAAGAGCAGACCGCCGCCATCCTGGAGCGGGTCAAGATGTTTGACAACAAGCTCTACCTGGAGTTCGGCGGCAAGCTGCTGTTTGACTACCACGCGGCCCGGGTGCTGCCGGGGTTTGAGCCCAACGTGAAAATGGAGCTTCTGCAGAAGCTCAAGGACCGGGCCGACATCATCCTCTGCATCTATGCCGGGGACATCGAGCGGAAAAAAGTGCGCGCCGATTTCGGCATCACCTATGACGCCGACGCGCTCAAGCTCATCGACGACTTGAATGAATGGGGCATCGATATCGCCGCCGTGGTCATCACCCGCTTTGACGATCAGCCGGCGGCGAAAATATTCAGAAACAAGCTCGAACGGCGGGGTGTTACGCGTCTATGTGCACCAGTTCACCAAGGGCTATCCCACGGACATCGACACCGATCGTCAGCGATGAGGGCTACGGGGCCAATCACTACATCGAGACACAACAAGCCGCTGGTGGTCGTCACCGGTCCCGGGCCCGGGCAGCGGCAAGCTGGCCACCTGCCTTTCCCAGCTCTACCATGAACACAAAGCGCGGCGTGAATGCCGGATACGCGAAATTCGAGACATTCCCGGTCTGGAACCTTCCGCTCAAGCATCCCGTCAATGTCGCCTATGAGGCGGCCACCGCGGACATCATGGACTTCAACCAGATCGACCCGTTTCATCTGGAAGCCCACGGGAAAACGGCGGTCAACTACAACCGGGACGTCGAGGTCTTCCCGGTGCTGAAACGGATTCTCGAGCAAATTTCCGGCACCGACGTCGGTCTATAAGTCTCCCGACCGACATGGGCGTCAACCGGGTCGGCTTCGGCATCACCGATGACGAGCGTGGTCCAGGAAGCGGCCGCGGCAGGAGCTCATCCGACAGGTTCTTCCGGTACAACTGCGAGTATGTCATGGGATTCATGGACAAGGAGACGGCCCAGCGGGTTGAGCTGCTCATGAATGAGCTCGACGTCAAACCGGATGACCGCAAGGTGGTTGCCGCTGGCGCGCCAGGCCGCGCCGGAGGCCGCAGAACGCAAAAGGGCAACGAGGGCATCTTTTGCGGCGCGGCCATCGAGCTGGCCGACGGCGACATGCGTCACGGGCAGCAACTCCCCCTGCATGCATGCGGCATCAAGCCTGGTCATCAACGCCATAAAGCACCTGGCGGACATCCCCGACAGATACATCTGCTTCCGCAGAACATCATCGAGTCAATCGGCAATTTCAAGACCAACATCCTTAACGCAAAACCGCGAGCCTGGATCTGGAGGAAACCCTGATCGCCCTGAGCATCAGCGCCATGACCAATCCCGCTGCGCAGCTGGCCATTGAGAAGCTCAAGGACCTCAAGGATGCGAAATGCACATGACCCACATCCCCACCCCCGGCGATGAGGCGGGCTTGAGGCGCCTGGGCATCAACGTGACCAGCGATCCCGATTTTTCCACCAAGAACCTCTTCATCAGGTAATTAAAGCAATGGAATTTACCGGGTTGCCTTTCTTTCCAGGCGGGCGACAGTTTCGATGTGAGAGGTTTGGGGGAAAGAGGTCGACAGCGGTGAGTGAGGCGAGGTGGTATTGACCGCTCAGCGACTCAAGGTCGCGCGCCAGCGTGGCCGGGTTGCAGGACAGGTAAATGATTCTGAGCGGCGCCAGTTCCAAGAGTCCCTGGATGACATGAGGCTGACAGCCTGCCCGCGGGGGATCGACAAAGACAACCAGACTGTCTGCCGGCAGCATTTTTTGAGCGCATGCACGGCGCAGGAACCGCTCCACAGTCAGCGCATGGAACGTCACTCCCTCAATCCTGTTTGCACGGGCGTTTTCCCTCGCATCCTCAATGGCAGAATCGAGCTCATCGACGCCTATTGCCTCAGCCGCTGTAACACCTGCAAGAAGCGCCAGGACACCGGCCCCGCAGTAGAGATCGAGGACCGTCATATCTGCTTCAAGCTGCGCCTCCTGCAGCGCCCTCTCGTAGAGCAGCCGTGCTGCCCCGGTATTGACTTGCAGAAAGGACCCGGGTGACGTTGCAAGGTTGAGGCCGCAGATTGCTTCCGTGAGCCTCCGGGCTCCCCACAGGTGCAGCCACCTCCGGCCGGTGACGATGCTTGTCGGTCTGGGCTGGATGTTCTGAAATATGCCCCGTATCTCCGGGCACCCCTCTTTCATCCTCACCATGAGCTGCTCTCGACGCGGGAAACTCTCATCGGCTGTGATAAAGGTTATAAGCGCTTCATCCGCCTCGTTGACGCGGACGAGAAGATGCTTCAGCCATCCCCGGCCAGACTTCCTCTCATAGGGTCGCAGATCAAGCTCCGGAAGGATTCGCCTGACCGCGCCATGGATGCGGAGCGCGATGGGGGATTGAATCAGGCAGTCATCTATAGAGACAACATCGTGACTTCCGGGGGCGTAATATCCCGCAGCCGGTTCTGCCGATTGACCTCCGAAGACAAATTGCGCGTTATTGCGATAGCGCCAGCTCTCTTCTGTGTGAAGGAAATTGATGTCCGGGAACTCCGGCATCCGTCCTAGGCGATGAATCGCCTCGCGCAGCAGGTCCTTCTTCGCTTCACGCTGCTGCTCCGGCGGCATGTGCTGCCAGTTACATCCGCCGCACCAGAGGCCGGTCTGCTGATGTGCGAAGTGGTAGGGGCAGGCGGGTATGATGCGGTGGGGCGAGCGTTGCATAACTTGAAGCGGGATGCAGCGCAGGTAGGTTTTTTTCTCCTCAACCGGCCGTGCCTGAACGGTTTCGCCGGGCAGGGTGTAGGGCACAAAGGCTACCTTGCCCTGCCTGTCGCCTCCGGAAGCGATAGACCCCACCCCGTCTCCATGCAGGGCAAGCCGTTTGATCTCAACCGTATGATTGGCCGGCCCGTCAGGGCCGGTATTTAGCAGGTTGTTGAAAAAACCCATCTTATTTCGGCTCAAAGGGGAAGGGGCTTTTGACGCCACAACAATGTGTCTTTAGGCTTACGGCACGACCCGGTGCCTTCGACGTGAACCGAAAGCAGGCAGCTTTGCAGAGGCTTCGATACGGCTGTTGCCATGCGGGTCTGTCAGACAAAGTTAGAGAGATGCTGCCGTTCTACAGGTACCGAATAATTTTGTTGTGGCTAAAAAGCCCCTTCCCCTTGAGCCTTTGAACAGCCTGAGGAAAACTGCTTTTTCAACAACCTGCTAGAGTTCCCTCCATCTGTTTTCAGACCTGCAGACATGGTCATATCCCCGTGCCATCATCAGGGCATCAACAATGGTTATGGCGGCCATGGCTTCTATCACCGCGTAGTGCCTTCCCACCAGGGTTGGGTCGCGCCGGGTGATGGGACTCAGCTCTTCTATCTCCATTTTTTGCATGTTGACGCTGTCCTGCTTGAGGCTGATGGTCGGCGTGGGCTTCACCGCGACTCTGACCACAATCTCCTCGCCGGTACTGATGCCTCCCAGCATTCCCCCGGCGTTATTGGTTTTGAAGGTGATTTTGCCGTCCACCCTGGTAAACTGGTCATTGTTCTCCGAGCCCTTCATATGTCCCACCCTGAAGCCTGCCCCAAATTCAACGCCCTTGACCGCGCCGATGGAAAACAGCGCGTGTCCGAGCAGCGCGCTCAGCTTGTCAAAGACGGGTTCTCCGAGACCGGCGGGCACGCCCTTGATCCGCAGGGTGATGATTCCTCCGGCGGTATCACCCTCGTCCTTGATCTGCAGGACCCGCTGGGTCATTTGTTCCGCTGTCGTGAGGTCCGGACAATTGATTTCGTTTTTCCGGTAATTTTTCTTTGCTTCCTCATAGGTCAACTCTTTGGCCTTGATCCCCATGCACTCCGAGGTGTAGGCAATGAGGTCGATGCCTTCCCGGGCAAGGATAGTTTTGGCTACCGCGCCGCCCGCAACCCTGCCCACGGTTTCCCTCCCCGAGGAACGGCCGGCCCCGCACCAGTCCTGGTACTCGCCATATTTCTTGTAAAAGCAATAGGTGGCATGGCCGGGGCGGCAGAGATCCTTATACTCCCGGTACTGATCAATGTGAATCTGCTGGGTATCGACGTTGTAGATGATAATGCCCACCGGTGCACCGGTGGTCAATCCTTCCTGGCCCAGTCCCGAAAATATGTGGCACTGGTCGGTTTCCTGCCGGGGCGAGTTGAGCGGGCCGATGCCCGGCCGGCGCTTGTCCATTTCCTCCTGAATGATCTGATCCGATAACGTGAGTCCGGGTGGCACTCCGTCAACGATGACCGCCAGTCCGCTGCCCTTGCCGATGCCGTAGCTCTCGCCCACGGTGGTGATCCTGAACAATCTTCCGAAGGTATTGCCTAACATTGTATCTTTTCTCCCTTTCTAGGTTGATAAACAAAACTTCCGTTATGGTTTATATGCCGTGTTCGTAATAATCGATGGTCTTAATTCTGTTGCCGGCTTGAAGATGCCTGCTTATTATTGAAACATGATAGCATGAATGATATCAAAAGAAAAGCCGGTGATTGCAATGCATGCAAAGGGGAGATGGTGTCTATGATCACTCGGGCAGGGTAGGAAATCCCATTTCTGATTGTCGATCAAGCCCGGTTTTAAAACGCTTTATTGCATTTAAGTTTTTCGAGAGAGTTATTTTTAAACCCAGGGACTCTGCAACGGGTTGTACCGCTTCGTAAGCGTGCTTGTTGGCAAGCTTGATTTCAGAAGGTAAGCGCTTGTGCCTTTCGATTGCTGATACAATCGCCTCTGTTAACGGCGGGTATGGATCAGCTGCATATGGTGTCAGGTTGAAGGAAAGCATAACCCCTGAATCATGATGAGCGACCGCAAGTATGCGGGCAAAGTAGGGTCGATCCTGGTCCTGCAATATCCCGGGCATGAGCAGTCCATCTGCTTCCCATGCAGTATCCCGCTTGAGATTCATGTGTTTTAATTTTTGAAGCCGGATTTCATTATATGGTAACCGGGCGATTGCGGGGTCGGGTACAGGCTCCGGTCTCGACCATTCTCGTATCCAGGAATGCGTACCATCCAAATCCTGTTGCGGCATATAGGTTAGATAGTGATCAATGGTATCACTTTGCAAAATGGTCTTATTTTTAAGGTAATCTCCGGCAAAATGACAGGCAGCCATAAGAGCAAGTGTGAGAAAGCGGACCTCTGTTTCATTTAAAAACCATTGGCTGTAACCAGGCAGGTAACTTCTGAATCGTGGATATTGTTTTCGTCCCCTTATGGCAAGATTCAGGGATTTTAGGATTGCCAGATCTTCTTTCTCCAGTTCGCGGCGATCGGCAAATTCAGCAAGGATGGCATTCTGTCCGGCAATTGTCTCATCATCACCCGGTCCAAGCGTACCGGAATGAATGCGCTGGTAGAAGTCCAACCCTTCACTTCCCCGGTACACACACAAGGCTATAACTTCTCCCAGCGTCCCGAGCACGCAGCAGTAACCGGTTTGCCCGGTTAAGGGATCCTTCACCGCGAACAGTTGATCATCATAGAGAAAACGCCAGGGCATCAGATCTCTATATTCGAGCGCGGCCTCATAGAGAGGCCGCCATACATCAAGTGATACTTTAGGAACTTTCATATGCACGTTTAATAATAAAAGACTCTTTTGTTTAAAAGCAGAGCATGTGCCGGCGGTTGGTTTGTTCCTTGCAGAATGTGTTTAGAGCCCGCAAGAGCGGCTTAAAGCCGCGAATTCATAGCGCATGCATACGCTCCGGCAGAAATTTCCGCTGTGGGTATGGTTAACTTTCGGCTAACATAGTGCGAAAGGAAGTTTATGTCAATTATAAAAAAATGCGTATCAAGCGCTTACTGAAATGCCGGTCATCGGCAGTGCGCAGCGTAATAATATCCAAAATTGAAACTTGACAGCCGGATTATAATAAATTACCATTTAGCAAAATTGCTAAATGGTAATTTGCTTAAAGGGGCAGGTCTATGAGAGAACTGGTTAAGGTATTAAAGGCGGTGGCGGATAAAAACCGCCTCAGAATCTTTAAAATACTGCAGCACAAGAAGATGTGCGTATGCGAATTAGCGGCGGCGTTGGGTATCAGTATGCCGAGTGTTTCCAGGCACCTCAGCCTGATGAAGGACGCGGGCCTGATCGAGGATGAGCGCGACGGCATGTGGACGAATTATATGCTCTCCGGGGAAAAGGTGAACAAATATGCACCGGTAATCCAAGCCCGGTTAAAAGAGTGGATCAATGATGACGAAGGCATAAAAATGATGCTTAAAAAAACAGAGACCCTCAAAAGAGAAGAGTTGTGCGCAAAGGTTGGCTCGATACCAAGAGGTGAGAAAAACAATACACGAGAGAAAAGAGTATGAAGGAAGAGTGGAAGAAGTTCAGTTGGATTGTCGGGCTGTTTTTGATTGCATACCTGTTGCCCCTAGGCAGCCCCAAAGTAAAGGAGGCAATCTACGAGGCATTCAGGCTGCTCCAGTGGTATGCGCGGGAGCACACGCTGGCCTGTGTTGTTCCGGCGCTGTTTATTGCCGGGGCGATTACCACCTTTCTCTCCCAGGCGTCGGTGATGCGCTATCTGGGGCCGAAGGCAAATAAACTGTTGGCATACAGCGTCGCATCAGTGTCAGGTTGCGTACTGGCGGTGTGCTCATGCAGCGTGCTTCCCATGTTTGCCGGGATTTACAGCCTTGGCGCCGGCCTGGGTCCCGCCACCGCTTTTCTCTATTCGGGGCCCGCAATAAATGTGCTGGCGATATTTTTGAGCGCCCGGGTGCTGGGGTTGGATATAGGGGCAGCCCGTGCAGTAGGGGCGATTGTCTTTGCCGTGGTTATCGGCATTCTCATGGCGCTTATTTTCAGGAGGGAAGAGAAAGAAAAGTCTGAAGCTGCATTACGTATGCCTGAATCTGCCGCAAGCGGACGCCCTCTCTGGAAAACGTCGCTCTATTTTTTATGCATGATTTTATTTCTGGTTTTCAGTGACTGGTTTAATCCCGGCACCGCTACCGTAACCCTGCAGGATGGTACCGAAATGAAGGTGCACGTGCGCTACGAGACAAAGGACAACCTCACCCTGCAATTGTATGATGAAGGCGGAGAGACAATGCAGGAGGTCAGAACGTACGACCGCTCAGAGATTAAGGCCATCAAACCGGTGCCGAGCCTTACCCTGTCCATCCACAAAATCCGCTGGTATCTGGCGGGGGTAATGTTCCTTGCGGTTTTAGTAATGGTATATGCATGGTTTCCCCGCGAAGAGGTTCTTCAATGGATGTCGGCCACCTGGGATTTTACCAAGATGTTGGTTCCGCTCCTCTATGGGGGGGTGTTTTTGGTGGGATTTATCACGGTGTTTATTCCGGAGCGGGAGGTGGCTTTGCTGGTGGGAGATAACGGAATCACTTCAAACTTTATTGCCTCGGTGGTAGGGGCGTTCTTTTATTTTGCTACCCTGACCGAAGTTCCCATTACGGAAATGCTCATGAAGCTGGGTATGGAAAAAGGCCCGGCCCTTGCCTTGCTTTTGGCGGGGCCCGCGCTATCGCTTCCCAGCATGCTGGTCCTCAGAAGCATTATGGGCACTAAAAAAACCCTGGTATTCGTTTCCTTGGTGGTGGTAATGGCCACGGTTACCGGGATTATTTTCGGGTATAGTGTGTGAGGGACAGGAACGTATCTTTTTCAAGGAGGATGAAACATGACGGAATCAGTTGCGAAGAAACTCTCGTTTCTGGACAGGTACCTTACCCTCTGGATTTTTCTGGCCATGGCTATAGGGGTGGGATGGGGATACCTTTTCCCGGGTGTGGTGAATTTCTGGAACCGGTTCCAGTCAGGCACAACCAACATCCCCATTGCTATCGGGCTCATTCTCATGATGTATCCGCCCCTGGCAAAGGTGAAATATGAAGAACTGGGTGAGGTATTCAGAAATTATAGGGTCCTGGGGCTGTCCCTGGTGCAGAACTGGGTCATCGGCCCGATATTAATGTTCATTCTCGCAATAGTGTTTCTGAGCGGTTATCCCGCCTACATGCAGGGCTTGATTATGATCGGCCTGGCCCGCTGTATTGCCATGGTCATTGTATGGAATGATCTTGCCAAAGGCGATACAGAGTACTGCGCCGGATTGGTAGCGTTTAACTCGATATTTCAAGTGCTTTTCTTTTCGGTATATGCCTGGATTTTTATCACTATACTGCCTCCCCTGCTCGGGCTCTCGGGCGTTGCAGTGGACATTACCATAGGCCAGATCGCCGAAAGCGTCTTCATCTATCTGGGAATACCCTTCATAGCCGGGGTGATTACCCGATTCGTCCTTATCAATGTGAAAGACAAGAAGTGGTATCACGAAAAATTTATCCCTAAAATCAGCCCCATCACCCTCATTGCCTTGTTATTTACCATCCTGGTCATGTTCTCATTGAAGGGAGAATATATTGTAAAGATTCCTCTTGATGTGGTGAGGATTGCCATCCCGCTGCTAATTTATTTTGTGATAATGTTTTTAGTCTCTTTCTATATGAGCAAAAAGGTCGGTGCCACCTATGCCCAGGGCGCAACCCTTTCCTTTACCGCTGCCAGTAATAATTTTGAGCTGGCTATTGCGGTTGCTGTTGCGGTATTCGGGATTGACTCGGGCCAGGCATTTGCGGCGGTGATCGGTCCCCTGGTGGAAGTGCCGGTGCTCATCAGCCTGGTAAACGTTGCACTCCGGTTTAAGGAGAAATATTTCCCCCTTGCGCAGGAAACCCCGGTTGGGGTTTGCCAAATTGACTGCAAGTAGCTTGCGTGCAGTGGAATTTTTGTGTAAAGCTTTAAATGATTCGGTCTGAATACGACGACGGTGCGGAGAAATAGCAATGAAGAGAGAAGATGAAATTAAGGAAATAGTAAAAGATAAATATGGAGAAATTGCCAGAACAGCTGGTATGGCTTCATCGTGCTCCTGCTGCGGTTCGGGCAGCACGGCGGCCCCCATCTACACAACCTTCAGCCCGGACTATTCAAAGAAAGACGGCTACGTTAAAGATGCCGACCTGGGTCTGGGGTGTGGCATTCCCACCGATACAGTGAATATTAAGCCCGGTGAAACGGTTGTTGATCTTGGATCGGGGGCAGGCAATGACGTATTTATTGCGCAAAGACTTGTTGGTGCAACCGGCACGGTCATTGGCATTGACATGACCGAGGCAATGCTTGAGAGGGCGCGACAGAATGCCAAAAAGCTCGGATATACAAATGTTGAGTTCAGGCTTGGCGAAATAGAACAGCTTCCGGTGGAAGATAATGCCGCGGATGTAGTTGTCAGCAATTGCGTCATAAACCTGGTGCCGGATAAGCTCAAGGCATTTCAGGAAATCTATCGTGTATTGAAACCCGGCGGGCGATTTGGCGTTTCAGATATAGTAATAACCGGGACGCTGCCTGCAGCAATACAATCCGCGGCGGAGATGTATGCGGGCTGCGTAGCCGGGGCGCTCAAAAAAGAGACCTACCTGCGGATTATTGCCGATGCAGGATTTGCCGGCATTGCCATAGCAAAAGAAAAAGTGTATGCCATACCCGATGCTGTTTTGTTGCAGTATCTTGCGCCGGAAGAGTTACATGACTACAAACAATCAGGAGCGCAGATTGTATCCATAACCGTCTATGGCGAAAAGCCATGCAAAGATGCGTAGCGTAATCAATGCCTGACTGGATACCGCGCTGTTACCGAACCATCGCGGAACCGGCTGAACAGACCATATGAAAAAAAAGATTCTTTTTTTATGTACCGGCAATTCAGCCCGCAGCCAGATGGCTGAAGGCTTAATGAGACATCTCAGAAACAGGGAGTTTGAAGTGTTTTCTGCCGGGAGTGAACCGAAAGGGGTGAATGCACTGGCAGTAGAGGTAATGAAGGAGATGGGCATTGACATCTCCCGGCAGCGATCCAAGCATCTGGATGAGTATGGAGAGGAGTCGTTCGATTACATTGTGACTCTCTGTGATGATGCGGCAAAAACCTGCCCTCTGTTTCCGGGAGAGGGAATGCGGATGCATAAGGGTTTTCCCGATCCCGCCGCAGCGGCAGGGAGCAGGGAGGAAAGACTGGCAGTGTTTCGGAAAGTGAGAGATGAATTGAAAAATTATATTCTATCTTTTTCTTCTGAATAATGGAGACAGGATAAAAGGAGGCAATGCTATGAAGGTTACGGTACTGGGGGTGGTTCCGCCCTGCCCGCGCTGCCAGCGGATGTATGATCTGGCACACGAGGCGGCTGAAGAGCTGGGGATTCCGGTTGAAATGAAAAAACTTGCCTATGATATGGAAGAGGCGCAGAAGTATGGGAAAGTGGGAACAGCGCACGATGTTGCAGAGTGGGCGGACATCGAAATCGACTGGAGCAAACTGCGGGATATTATTACCGAAGGATGGTCCAAGGAACTGGATGAGATCATGATGCCCTGTGCACGAAAAGCAGAAGAGAATGGCTGGCTCATGACCCCGGTTCTCATCCTAGATGGAAAAGTTGCCTTTATGGGCTCTGTTCCCGACAAGGAGGCTATCAAGGCAGCCATGCAGAAGGCTGCTTCGACAGCGTGAGCCGTTTGAACGGTTTAATAGCAGCCTTATAGTCTGATTTTAGTGCTGACAACTGACCCCTGGTGACTGCCAACTGTTTTTAAGGAGCTGATTATGAAGATTGAGGTTTTAGGGCCTGGCTGTGCCAAATGCAGGAAGCTTTTTGAAAATACCCAACACGCGGTGAAAGAACTCAACCTGCAGGCGGAAATAACCAAAGTCGAGGAGATTCAGAAGATTGTGGAAGCGGGGGTGATGATGACGCCGGCGCTGGTGCTTAATGGAGAGGTAAAGTCTGTAGGGAAAGTTCTCAGTGTGGATGACATCAAGAAAATGCTTATCTAATGCAAGGGAGGGAATATGTTATTAAGGAATAAAGCAATCGGTTTGACCATGGGTATATTCCTGCTCATCGGTTCCGTGCCGGCTGCGGGAGCTGCACAAGCGGATAAGGGAAAAGCCGCGGCTCCGGAAACAAAAGACGTTGCAAGGAAAATTGTGGCATTCTATTTCCACGGGAATTTTCGCTGTGATAGCTGCAAAAAGATCGAGCAGTATTCTCGAGAGGCTATAGAGAAATATTTTTCGGAACAGCTCAAGATCGGGGAGCTGGTATGGCAAGTTGTAAATACCGACCTGCCGGCGAATCAGCATTTTATGAAGGACTATCAGCTGTATACCAGTTCGCTGGTTATTGCCGAGTTTAAAGGCAGCACGCAGCTCCAGTGGAAGAATCTTGCCGGGGTATGGCATGAACTGGACGACCAGGAAGCGTTTTATGACTATGTGAAGACGGAAATCCAAAAATTTCTGGAGTCAACCTGATGGAAATCACAGGATTTCCCCTTCTTACCGCTTTGTGGCTGGGCATCCTCACCTCCATCAGTCCCTGTCCCCTTGCATCAAATATTGCTGCAGTATCATTTATTGTTAAAAGGATAGAGCACCCATTCTCTGTGTTTAGATCGGGGGTGTTCTATACCCTGGGAAGGGTCATCGGGTACACGGCGCTGGGGGTTTTGATTACCACGTCGCTTTTAAGCATCCCCCAGGCTTCCTATTTTCTCCAGCACTACTTGAACAAGGTGCTCGGTCCGGTACTTATTATTACCGGGTTGTTGCTGCTGGGAGTGGTAAACATGCCTTTTTTGAGCTCATCGGTTTCAGTAAAAACCGCGGAGCGGGTTAAGGATTTTGGCGCCTTCGGTTCCCTCCTATTAGGAGTCCTTTTTGCCCTCTCTTTCTGTCCCATATCGGCAGCGATTTTCTTTGGGAGCCTGATACCGCTCGCTTTGAAAAACAGCTCACAAGTTGTTATGCCCTCCTTGTATGGAATGGGTACAGGTCTTCCTGTTTTAGGATTTGCCGTCGTGCTCGCTTTCGGGGTTACCAATTTAGAGAAGGTTTTCAGGCAGGTGAGAGTGCTGGAATACTGGATGAAAAAGGTAACCGGCATCGTTTTCATCCTGGTGGGGATTTACTATATCTCCGCCCATATATTCTACTTCAATCCGTTGCCGTAAGTGTTTGGGTGTGTTACTGTCTGCACTGGAGGTGCAACATGGTAATGTCTGATGATGTGAAAATGATATACGTGGGTGGGCAGGAAGTCGGCATTGAAGTAGGTGAGGGCATTAGGACGGACGAGGCAAGGATATGAAGCAGAAATCTGTTCCGGGTGCGCGCATTGATGAAAAGGGGAGGGTGATTCTGCCCGAAGAGATAGCGCGCCGCCACGGGTTGAAGCCCGGGGCACAGCTGCCGGTGATAGAAAATGAGCACAGCGTACTTTTACGAAGGCCGGTAAGTCATCTGGCAAAGGTTTATATTGAGCCGACCAGCCACTGCAACCTTACCTGTCGCACCTGCATACGCAACACCTGGGATGAGCCCATGGGCAACATGGATAGCGCCACCTTTGAGCGCCTCATAGACGGACTTCGCGCTTTTGAGGCGCCGCTGACCATCGTGTTCGGGGGGTTCGGAGAGCCGCTGTTTCACCCCGCCATTGCCTCCATGGTGGCCGAGGCCAGGGGCATTGGATCCCGGGTTGAATTGATAACCAATGGTACGCTTCTGAACAACGCCGTGTCCCTGCAGCTGGCTGAGGCGGGGCTTGACGTCCTCTGGGTTTCACTGGATGGTTCAACGATAGAGGGCTACGGGGGGGTCCGACCCGGGGCGGAGCTGGCTGAGGTGGTTTCAAATGTGATGAACTTCCGCACCGTAAGCTGGAACCTGAATCAGCGCCTTCCTCATATCGGGATCGTCTTTGTGGCAATGAAGAGGAATATCGCGGAGCTTCCCGAAGTGGTTCGCCTGGGCCGGAAAGTGCTTGCCGACCGTTTTTTGATAACCAACGTGCTTCCTTACACCGAAGAGCTGTGCGAGGAACTGCTCTACAACTCGGTGCTAATTAATGTTCCCAAGCAGCCTTCACCCTTCCTGCCGCAGCTGACGCTTTCCAGGATCGATTCCACCGAGATCACCCGCGAGCCGCTTTACCGGGTTTTTCGTGAATGGCAGGGAGTGCAGGGCAATCCCTTGGTGACCGGCAATGCGGGCAATTGCTGCCCCTTTATCGAAAAAGGGTCCACCTCGGTCTGCTGGGACGGCAGCGTGAGCCCCTGCCTGGCGCTGCTTCACAGCCATACCAGCTATTTAAACGAGCGAAAACGGCGTTCCAAGCGATACGTGGTAGGCAATGTCAACGAGCATACCATGAACGAGCTGTGGTCAAGCCCTGAGTACGTTGCAATGAGGGAGCGCGTGCAGGCTTTCCAGTTTTCACCCTGCGCGTTTTGCGGCGGCTGTGATTTCTCTGAGGCCAATGAAGAGGACTGCTTCGGCAATGCCTTTCCCACCTGCGGTGGCTGCCTCTGGGCCCAGGGAATTATCCAGTGTCCCTAGTGTAGTGCGTCATTGATTCCTTTATTTATATGTGGCTCAAGGGGGAGGGGCTTTTTAGCCACAACCAAATCATTCGGAGCCTGTAGAACGGCAGCGACTTTCTAACTATGTCCGACAGACCCGCGTGGTACCAGCCTGTATCGAAGCCCCTGCAAAGCTACCTGTCTGCGATTTGCGTCGTAAGGCACCGGGTCGTGCCGTAAGCCTAAAGACACATTGTTGTGGCGTCAAAAGCTCCTCCCCCTTGAGCCACTGAACTTCTTCTACAGCATGCTATTCGCAACGCACAGGAGCCTTTCATAAGCAAAGAAGTGTTGGACGCACTACACTAGTGAACGTCACTTTCTGCTTGCAGACCTTGTTTTTATTATATAATAATGGATTTATGTATGCATGCACATAATAATGAGGTAATGATTTGTTGTTAGGTATAACAATCAAACATTGTTTGGTTATGTTTATGATCGGGAGGAGCGGCTTTACACCACGATTTCATTGTGAATGATTGCATAACAGGAATGCCGGGTGTTATTGCCGGGCATTCGCTACCTCACTGAACTGGCATAATGGAGGTGCGACATGGTTACGCTTGAACAGTTGAAAGAGAATGAGCTTTTTCAGGAGCTTTCTGAGGCCGACCTTAATGAGGTTCTGCCCTTCTGCAAAGAGAAGACGTTTGATGCGGGTACAACTGTCTGCACCTACGGAGCGAAGGGAAAGGAATTTTATCTCCTGCTGGATGGCGATGTCAGCCTCCAGGTCCCGTCAGAAAAAGAATTCGGAATCCTGGTTGTCTTTGTCAGGCCGGGCAGCGCCTTCGGCTTCTCCGGACTCATATTTCCCTACTCATACACCTCGACGGCGAAATGCAATACCAAATCAAAAGTGATCGCCATTGAGTGCGCACCCTTCCGGGATTTTATCGCCAATAAAAATAACCACATCGGCTTCCTGTTTGTGAGGAACCTGGCCCGTGTGCTGATGAAGCGGCTTGATACTGCCAGAAAGAATTTGAGCTACCTGGTATCGCAGGTACCCATTGATATGTCGTGATGGCCTTACGCAAAAGCACTTATTTTCGAATCAAACAAAAAGGGCAACGGATTACAACCCGCTGCCCTTTTTTCTGGCGAGTGGTCGGGACGGCCGGATTCGAACCGGCGACCACCTGAACCCCATTCAGGTACGCTAACCAGACTGCGCTACGTCCCGACTATTGATTTTTTTACACTTATTGGGGTACGGCACGCAATCGAATTTTGCTTAGTGTCCATATTGGTGTCCATCCCCATGAGTGTATCAATGACTTTAACAGCCCTTGACCTGTGATCCGGTGAGAGGTGAGAATACCGCAATGTCATCTCAATTGACTTGTGTCCCAGTAACTCCCTCACCGTTGCCAGATCTATGCCTTCCATGACGAGATTGGATGCAAAAGTATGTCTTAGGTCATGGAATCTAAAATCTTTGATCCCTGCCTTTGCTAAGGCCGTTGCAAAAGACTTTTCAAATCTGTAATAAGGGTTACCATCCTTATCACAGAACACATAGGAGCTTGTATCGTTTCTTCTAATACTTTTTAAGGTTTCTGTCAAGCGGTCATTGATGGGGGTTTCCCTTTTCTCCCCGTTTTTGGCAAGATGAACAACCACAATAACATCTACTAATAATGAATATTAAACAATTGATCCCTTCAATACCCATTATCTACTAGTTTTCTATATCTTATACCACACATTGGCCTACAGGGTAAAGGGGTAGGCAAGCGCAGAATTACCTTGCTTTTACCCTTGTACTTTGATTAAATATACATGCAGTATGAGTGGCAGTTAATTGTAAGGGAGGGGATGGTGCAAACCATTCATAGACATAGCCCCACTTTTTCTCAGATGGAGAAGTCTGAGAAGGTGGGGATTCTTGTTTGCAAGGGAGGCATCATGAAAACATTATTGATTATATGTGCAGTATTACTGGCTTTACCGTGTATTACATTAGCCACGCCTATTCCCGACACGGGGCAGACTAAATGCTACAACAACACGCAAGAGATTGCTTGCTCTAATCCGGGTGAACCTTTCTATGGACAGGATGCCAATTATGCACTGTGTAACCCGCATTCCTATACTAAGTTGGATGCGAATGGCAACCCTTTGTCTGATAGTGCACCCTGGCCGTGGGGAATGGTCCGTGACAATGTGACAGGGCTAATATGGGAGGTAAAAACATTACGGGATAATACAATAAATTACAGTAATCCACACGATGCTGACAATCTCTACTATTGGTCTGATGCAATCGGGGATGGAACAGGCGCTGAGGATTTTATCAATGCACTTAATGCCGAGAACTATGGTGGATATACCGACTGGCGATTGCCGACGGTTAAGGAATTAAGTTCCATTGTCAACAGAGATTCGTGTAATCCCGCAATCAATACAACCTATTTTCCTGATATACAATGGGCTTGCTATTGGTCGTCTACTACTCATGTCCGCTATTATCCGGTCTTTGCCTGGCGCGTGTGTTTCTCCGTTCAGGGTATAAACTACGAGTCCAAGGGTAAGGCCTTCCGTTCCTATGCGCGGGCGGTTCGGTCAGGAGAGTCCGGACTATTTAGCAGTTTTATTGATAATGGCGATGGAACGGTGAGCGACACCGACACCGGCTTAATGTGGCAAAAAGATACAGCCCCGGGAATCTATACCTGGGAACAGTCACTGCATTATTGTGACACACTCTCCCATGCCGGCTATAGTGACTGGCGTTTGCCGAATGTGAACGAACTGCAATCCATAGTAGATTATGACAGGTATGATCCCTCCATTGACCCTGTTTTTAATTATAGCCTGATGACCTGCCCTTGGTCGTCTACTACGCACGCCGAATGGCCTCACAATGCCTGGCTCGTCTGTTTCGGCGATGGCAACTTGAACATTTTCAATAAGTCAGACAACGGCGATGTGCGGGCGGTTCGGGGAGGAAAGTGTGATTCGGATGGTGATGGTGTACTGAACAATGACGATAACTGCCCAATGTGTCCAAACGGTAACATTTTAGGTGCCTATTCTACGGTTACTGGTGGAGTTGTGATAGGCACTGGAGTAACCTGTTCAAGTTACGAAGATTACCAGGAAGATGAATACTGCGACATGGTTCAAGCAGATTGCAATGCCAACGGAATAGGTGATGTGTGTGAGTGTTATGCTGATGTTAACTGCTCTAACAAAATTGACCTCGCTGACCTGGTTATAATGAAACAGGAGTTTTTACAATCATGTCCATGCCAAGCTGATTGTAATGGTGATAATCAGGTTAATCTGGGAGATCTGGTCATTATGAAAACACAATTCTTAAGAACTGATTGTCCAATGAGTTCATATTTGCGCTGCATGGAAGAATGTGAGAGTGAACTTGAAATTTGTTTAATAGGCTGTGAAGGATGGTCTCCAGACTCACGATATATTTGTAACGATAATTGTGTCTTTAATTATTCTTCTAATTGTGTTCCAACATGTAATTAAGCATAGTAATACAGCGTGTCCCTGGACGGGGCCAAAATGGTGAGTATAAAGAGTTTGTTGAACAAGTTCCTCACGCTTTTCTTGACAGGAACATTATAGGATGTTCCCTCTTTTGTACTCCTTTTTTACCGGGGAGAAATACAAAACCACAAGCAACTGATATATGAAAAATGCATTACCCATAAAAATCTTATTGTTACTCACTGTAAGTGTAATCCTGCTGGCGGGAGGCAGTCTTAACGCCTCCGAGAGTGTCCCGGGTGAACTGTTGGTGAAGTACCGGGCCGGAAGGCATCCCCGGAATCTGCAGGATGAATTAAGTAAAATTGGCTGGGCCAAAATCAAGATCGGCAAGCAATAAAAATGTGCAAAGGGAAATTGAAGAATTAACCAAACAATCAGATATCGTTCATGCTGAGCTTAACACCTATGGTCAGTTTCTCGCTGAACCGAATGACCCTTCATTTGCAAACCAGTGGTACCTTCCTGCGATCAAGGTTCCGGAGTCCTGGGACATATCGCTGGGTGATGGAACCATCGTCGGTTTGGTCGATTCAGGAGTGGACCTCGATCATCCGGATCTTGCCGGCAATATTCTGTCTGCAGGGTGGGATTTCGGTGATGACGATGATAATCCGAACGATGAGTTGGGGCATGGGACGCAGGTGTGCGGTGTCATTGCTGCTGTTCAAAGCAATAGCTTAGGTATCAGCGGTGTTGCACCTCAATCCATGATACTCCCTTTAAAGGTCAGCCAGGGAGCTACCAGTGTATTTACTGATGAGACTGTTGCATCGGCAATTATTTATGCAGCCGACAGTGGGGCATCTGTCATTAACCTGAGTCTGGGCTGGAATGATGGTCTGGATCATGTATTAATAACTGATGCTGTCACGTATGCTGCTGATAGAGGAGTAACTCTGGTGGCGGCGGCGGGAAACCAGCAAGGCCCTGTATGGTTTCCGGCAAAGCTGGAAAAGGTGCTGGCGGTGTCCGCCATAAACGGGAAGGACCAAAACCTTTATTCGGCTTACGGACCCGAGCTTGACCTGGTCGCACCGGGAAGCGTAAGCACGGTTAGTGATTTCATTCTGACCACCTCTTCAGACGGCGGTTACACCTATACAAGCGGAACATCATTCTCTGCAGCCATGGTGTCGGGAGTTGCTTCTCTGATATATGCAGGCAATCCTGTGCCACGAGCTGAAGTGTTGGGGGAATCCTGGTCATGGCAGCCGATGATTTGGGTGAAGAGGGGAAAGATGATTTGTATGGTTACGGTAAAGTAAATGCGTATCAAGCATTAACAATAAGTGCTGACACGGATGGTGACGGTGTTCTTGATGTACACGACAACTGCCCCACCACACTCAATGCAGATCAATTAGACACGTATCCTCCGGGAGGCAACCATTGCGGAGATGCATGTGAATGTCATGCAGACTGTAGCGCTGATCAAAGGTTAATCTTACTGATTTGGTCATGATGAAACAGCGAATTTAGCCGGACAGATTGTGCTACTAACCCCTGTAAAGCAGATTGTACCTGTGACGGCAACGTTGACCTTGATGATTTGGTCATGATGAAGACCGAATTTAACCGGACCGACTGTCCGGTGTGTCCGTAAGACAAATCTTTATTTTCCTGCCCCGAGTGTGGTGGGGTAAAGTGTAGTATGGGTATCAATAAGTGTTTCGTTTAGGATGGTGTAGTTGGAGTACTGTAGTGATAGCATTTAAACATGCTTGTCGATACGGCGTAATTTTTAGATAATGTCGGGAAAGTGAGAGTTAAAAAACTACAACCCACCTCCGGTTAATGGTTGTGAAAACAATCCAATTAAAAAAACTCTGAACAAGCATCGATTTTTGATTTTCTATAACATCAGCCCTTTTCCACAAAGCAATGGCTTCCCTATTTGTCCTACAATTAACACAGGTATGATCTGCTTGCAGGAGCCAGTATTCTTTACGCTGTTCTCGCTGAGCAGTCAATTGCTTTTTCCTCTGCATAATAATTGTTTCAGCCTGCCCTGTATGTTTCTGGAAGGGCGTTACGTATCCTATCCATGAATGATAGTGTTCGTGATCATACCAGGTGAAGTAGCGAGCGAAATAGCCGGTTACCCCTTTCGCATCATTACTGGGAAACCACCCCGGATATGCTGGTGCGGTCTTTACCGTACCGAACAGCACTTCCACAAATGGATGATCATCCGGGGTACGAGGTCGTGTGAAGAGCTGGGTTAACCCCAGATCCTTAAACATCTGCATTACCTCCTTGGCCTTCATCTGAGAACCCCGATCATTGACCACCACTGGTAGCCGATCCTCAGGAACCTCAAGCATATTCTCTGCGATGATGGCACTATCGATCAATGCCAATGCTTCCTCAGCTGCCAGGCTCCTGCTCACCCGCCAGGCAACCACCTTCCTTGACCACTCATCCAGCATCACATATGAATACCAAAATACCCGCAGGGTCTCCGTTCTCAGGTAACTGAGATCCCAACACCAGCATTGGTTCGGCCCCGTCAGCTCTTCCGGTCGGTTCGGCTTTACCCGTACTCCTCTTCTCTTTCGCCCAGTCCTGTCTTCCGCCAGCGATTCCTCATGCAGAATGCTTCTCACGCTCGTGCCGACATGCAAAATAACCCCTCTTCTGCTCCCTTCAAAGCGAGCATCTGAAACGAGTAATCAACCGTCTCGTCCCGCCCCACATACTCTACCAGCGCCTTCCGTTCTACCGGCATGATGGCATGCACCACCTGCCGGGGCCCCGGTTTTTCCATATGCTATGCTGCCGGTTCTTTGTATCCTCTCTTTCCACAGTTCTATCCGCCTCACCTTGATCTGTAATAATTTACATGCCTGGTAGCGTGCTATCCCTTGTGCCTTTACATAGGCAATGACCGCCACATCAAGAGCACTATAAAATTTAGACGGGATGCACTGACGTTCATCATTACGTATCCGTGGAGCAGAATGGGGCACTATTTGATGACTATATTCATCGGCAACTTGTTTTTATTTCATAATGTCAATTGATGCCGTTGAAATTCGCACAGGTATTTTCCCCTTCTTGCCGTGTAGTGGGAAAAGTGCTGATGTGCGAGCGCCAACTCATGCCGCGGTCGGGCATGGATCCCGTACTTGTCTTGATCAACAATTTCAGATACACTATCAGTGAGCAGAGGTGCAAAAGTTGTGTGTGCCGGATGACTTTATGGACTTAGGCAGGGATTAATAGAAGAGGCAATAAAATGGGGTGGTTAATTATGACTGCTGGATTGGGCGTTCTGCTTTTTGGCTGTTTGACCGGCAAGCCGGATATATGGTTCAATCTGGGGTGGGCAGGTATAATGATTGGGGCGACGATTGTTATAGTAGATTTTCTTTAAGTTGTAGATGAATCTTTGGGCAACAAATTAAGCGAAGATCACTCTTGTATTTACTGGCCCCCGTGCGGATTGTAGGCTGGGGGCCGTTTTTTTGTTGGTAAGATTACGGGCATTTTGCTATAAGGGGATACGCGGCCTGCTGCTGTTGGGGCTTTGAGGTTTTTAGCTTTCATCCTCACCGTGTTCCTGGTGCTTTCGTGCTGCGAGCATGGGTGGAAATTACGAGAGGAGCGTGATATGAAAAAAGTAATTTTGTTTGTACCGTTCGCCTTATTAATTTTTATGAGCAATATGTGTTTTGCTCAAATTAACCAGTGCAACGGATCGTTGCAGGGCATAAAAAGCATCGGCGTTGTTGTCGGTGATGCTCCCCTGACCGGTAAGGTTGATTTTCTTTCTCAGATTAAAACCGACGTTGAAGGCAGGCTCAGAACCGCAGGTATCAATGTTTATGACCTGGATATGCTTGCAAAGCCAAAAGATAAAAGAAAGTTCTTCGACACCAGTGGCTTCTTGGAAATAAATTTTTTTATGCAGGAATTGGAAAATACCAAGGAGCAGACTTCGGAACAGAGGGTGATATACACGATCCTGCTTGTGCTCAGGCAGCGAATAGAATTGGATAGAAATGATGTGAAGTGCCTTTCTCCCACATGGGTCGAAGGGAGTTTTAATGTAACCTGCCTGAAGTCAGAATTGGAAGATAAGACAAGAAAGAATATAAGCGATTTGGTGGGTATCTTCCTGGACGCCTACGCTACGGAAAATCCCAAGCAAACAGGGAAACCATAAAGGGGTGAGTTTAGTTACACGAGGTGTGACGTGACTTGACTTGACAGGGACTATTGCTCCGGGCATATCAGCCAGGGCAGGGGTCAAATGGCTCCTGCCTTTTTATTCGGCCGGAGCGATTGCATGATTTCAAAGAATTCCTTTTCCGTCCGGGGAGGACCGGTAGTGTGTATGATCTCGCATGCCTTGAGCTGCTCAAATACCTTCATGACCAGAGGCTTTTCAAGACACGTGTCCTGAAGCAGCTGTTCATCCGAAAACACCTCATGCGGGCTGCCGGCCCCTGCCACCACGCCTTCTTTCATGATAAACACCTCGTCGGCCCAGTTCCAGGCAACTTCCACGTCGTGGGTTGACATAATCAGCGTTGTCCCGCCTTTATGCAGGCGGTTGAACACGTCCATGATCTGCAGGGTGTTTTTAGCGTCAAGGCACGAGGTGGGTTCATCAAACATGATCACCTCGGGCTCCATAACCAGAATGTCGGCAATGCAGACCCGTTTTTTTTCGCCGTAACTGAGAAAGTGTGTCGCCTTACTTTTCAAGTGCGGGATACCCGTGCTGCGCAGCGCGTCATCCACCCTCCTGCGAACCACATCTTCCGGCAGCTTTAAATTCATGGCCCCGAAGGAAACCTCCTGGTGCACGCTGGCGGAAAACAGCTGCGCGTCAGGGTCCTGGAACACAATGCCGATATGTTTGCGGAGCTCGCTCAGCCCCGCGCGATTATAGCGCACGGGGCTCCCTTTAAAGAGAAGCCCTCCCTTCTGCGGCTTCAAAATCCCGTTGAACGTGAGAAAGAGGGTGGATTTGCCGGAGCCGTTGGATCCCAGCACGGCGATCTTCCGCCCCTTCCTGATTGCCATGTTGATTCCCTTGAGGGCATGTGTGCCGTCAGGATAGGTGTAGTGGAGATCCCGGGTCTCCAGAATAATGTTTTCATTCACCGGGCACCTCCCATGGAGTGATCGAGGACCATTGCGGCGGTTATCAAGGCGCACACCCATGCAATCACAGCCGCGTATTTCCAGGGTGAGACGTCATGCCTTCTCTCCAGCACATGTATCTCTCCATCATAGCCCCTGGATTCGAGGGCAGAGTACAAATCCTGTGTCCGCTTATATGATCGTATGAAAAGGGATGATGCCATGCCCGCAAGCGATCGGTACGACGCGCTCAAGGTTGTATATCCCAGGCGTGAAGCCTGCGCGGTGTACATACCGTCAGCCATATCCATCAGGAGAAAAATGAAGCGGTAGACAAGCCCCATCAGCTCGACCATCAGTCTGGGCACTTTCAGCTTTCTCAGCACGGACAGCATTTCTATCATCGGCGTGGTGAGTGACAGGAAATAGAGGCAGGAAACCGCTCCTAATGCTTTGAAAAACAAACCCGCTGCAGTCTGGAGCCCGATACCGGTTGCGCCGACAGTTGTTCCCCGCAAGCGGTAAGACAGCAGAAACTCTTCGGGCCGTGCCGAAACCTGTACCGCAAGGGTCAGCACACCCATGATCAAAAAGGACATGGGGATCAGCATCAGTTTGCAATAGCATCTGAAGGGGAGGCCGCCTTTTCTGACTGAAGCCCATGCCATGCAGGAAACGATAACAAGTGAAATGGGGATGGAGTCGGCCCAAAGGCACACGCCCAGTGTTGCCGACGAGAACAGGAATTTAAGCGCCGGGTCTTCCCCGCTCAGTTTGGATATGTATGCATATTTGTCAATGTAGATCATGATTCATCTTCTTCAGCTCTGCGCTTCCTGCCTCTCGCGTAACCAAAATAGTAGCCGATAAAACCGGCCCCGATAGCAGCCTGCATGGCAAAAAGGAACGACTCGATTTCACGGCCGGGCGGCTTCCACAGTAAAGAAAACCACGGGGTGTATTCGGGCTTGATTTCGGTAATTGCCTTTTCTGCCTGCGCGTCTGCCCCGCCGAATTCTGCATTCCGTGCGATAAACAGCGGAACGATTGCCAGGGCAATTGCCAGCAAGCCCAGGAGAACATTCTTTACCAGTGGCCTTTTACTGTTGTGCAGCTTGGGAGGAGATGTCGCATTCATCTATCACGCCTCTTTTGAAAGCACACATATGCCCGGCAGATCGTCCTTGGCACATGCGGCGATGGCCTTGAAAATCATCACCGTCAAAATTCCCTCACTGATTGCAAGGGGGATCTGGGTCAGGGCAAAGATGCCCAGGAACTTCACCAGCGAAGCCGTAAATCCGCCGGTTGCCGCGGGGAATGCAAGGGCAAGCTGCACTGCTGTGGTGACATAGGTGAGCAGGTCTCCCAGGGCTGCAGCTGCAAAAACGGCGAACCACTGCGGGAGATGCAGCTTTGTCAAAAGCCGGTGTGTGACAAAGGCAACGAATGGTCCTGCCACAGCCAGTGAAAAGACGTTTGCCCCCAGGGTGGTAAGTCCGCCATGGGCAAGGAGCAGTGCCTGGAACAACAGAACAATCAGCCCCACGACACTCATTGCCGTCGGCCCGAACAAAATGGCCCCCAGTCCGACGCCTGTCGGGTGGGAACAGCTTCCGGTAACGGAAGGCATCTTCAGCGCCGAAAGGACAAAAGCAAAAGCACCGGCCATGGCCAGCAACATTTTGAGCCGCGGGTTTTGGCTGATTTTATTTTGAAGGGAAAAGAAACCCCGTATAACAAAAGGCGCGGCGATTACACCCCATGCAATGCTCCAGGCGGGAGGCAGGAAGCCTTCCATGATGTGCATGGCATACGATGACCCGGGTGCAATAATGCCGTTCAAGACCAGGAGGGTAACAATAATGCCGATGTGTGAGACCATGTACCATTCCTCTGCCCGGGTTGTTTCAAATAAAATCCCCTGACCCGCTTCAATGCAGGACAAGGGATACCGTTTTTTATCCGTTGCGCAATCATGCACATCCTTGTACCGCGGGGATGCGTCGATTATGTTATTGCAGGCAGGTCTTCTGGCTCCCGGATCATCCTTTCTGCCGCGCCTTCCCGTCTTTTAAGACAGTGGCCCTATGCAGCATCAGTCCCCGGTTACAGCGGCGGGTCCGCGACGGATTTATACCGTCTTCCCTTTTAAACCACCTGGTGGTGCCTGCAGTGGTATGCATGTATACTTTCAGCTCATCAATTTGTCAAATCTATTTTAATGAGCGACACGCTGCGTCAGTCGCGCTCACACTGTGTGAATATGCGGCACGTATCATAGATAGGTTGTCCGAATTTTATCGGCACCGGCGCTCCGGGGCTATAAATTGCTTGAATTTAAAGGAAAAATATGGTTTAATGATCATACAATACATGAGGTGGCGCGATGGCTGACAGGAGAACGGCAATAACAAACCTGAGATGTAACTACCCTCGCTCCCGGACCATAGTCCTTCCGGGATATAGAGGGGATTTGTATTGTGTGGAGCTGATGAAAATCATTACTGTAATAGTTTTGCTCTTCGGGTGCTTCCTGCTTATGTGCCCAAAAGTAATGGCCGTCCAGTCAACCAATCATATGATGACGCTGGACAGATACTATTATGCAAACTGCGATGGGCAAGAATGCTGCTTCCAGGTTTTTCCGGTACCGGAGACTTATTTCTTCGCGGACGATAAGGCTGCCTGGCTGTGGTTTAACTGGCGGGGTGCCGACCCGGGCGATGAGTTCACCATGCTGACTTTTTCGCCGGGCGGAGGATTGTATGATCGAATGTCCAGCGATGCTTTAATAAACCGGGAAGATGGATGCCTGCTGCTCTCCTTTTCTATAAACGGCTCGGCACCGGAACACATGCCCGGTGACTGGCGCATGGAGGTTGCAATAGATGGTGACCACCTCTTTTCACAGTCTTTTAAAATAGTGCCTGGAAACCGTGATACTTACATAGCTAACAAAACCATGACCCGGTATCCTGATACCGGCGGCGATTGCTCCATGCCCCCTTCTAATTTTGTATTCTATGAATTTGATGAAGGGGCATATTTCTGGTTTTATTTTAACTCTGCCGGCATCGGTGATGACCTGAGAGTTGATTGGTACGACCCGAATGGAAATGTATACCTGTCGGAAACAACCCCCTATCGTTGCGCAAACGGCTGTTTGTATCCGGGCATCTCTATCAGCGGGCACGAGGCGGCGCATCTTCCCGGCAGGTGGCGGGTCACCGTTTATTACGACGGGGACCGGTATTTTAATGAATACTTTACCATCGTAGACACCACCGCAGATCAGCCCATCACCTGCCCGCTGTCCCTCATATACGGGGATGATTCGCCACAAGCCGGGGCGCTGAGAACCTTCAGGGATGATGTGCTCCGCCGGACCCCGGAAGGCCGGGAACTCATCCGGCTTTACTACCAGTGGGGGCCCGCGGTCGCACGGGCAATCATGGCAGATGATCAGTTTAAGGAAGAGGCAAAAGAATTGGCGGATGCAGTATTAATGATGATCGCTGGTGAAGCGCAATAGATAGCTCAAGTACCATTTCCGTATTCAGCCGATTGATTCCTTTTAAAAGAGAGCTTATCTCCGTGCGCAGCAGCATCAGCCCAGGGGCTGCACGGTTGCCGATTCCGGGCTCCACGTTTTTCTGAGGGGAAACCTGCCGGGTGTCATATCAAGCAAAATCATCTTTTGCGGCGTAATCTTTATCCAGTTGAACATTCTAGGGATCCTCTCCAGCATCCCATTTTTATGCTCCCTGATTGGGAAGAGAAAAATAGAAAACCGCCCCCTCATGTTCCTTCCCTTCCGCCCAGACCCGGCCGCCGTGCCGGCTAATGATGCGCTGAACAATGGCCAGCCCCACGCCGGTACCCTCATATTCATCTTCACTGTGCAGCCGGTTAAAGACACCGAAAAGTTTTCCGCAGTTTTTCATGTTGAACCCGGCCCCGTTGTCCCGGACACAATAAACATTTTCAGAGCATTTCGCGGTTCCGCCAATAGAAATTAATGATACTTCGTTCTTTTGGGTAAACTTGATGGCATTGGTAAGCAGGTTCATCATGACCTGCCGGATAAGCCTTATATCGCCATAGGCGGGAGGCAGGGGTGCCGTGGTAAGTTCTATTCTGCGGCTGGGACTGATCTGTTGAAGGCTCTGCCATACCTCACCGGCCAGCTTCAACATATCAATGGTGGCAAAGGAAATGGACTCGCGACCCACGTGGGATAATGCGAGCAGGCCGTCAAGGAGCTGCCCCATTTTCTGAACATTGTCCCTGATCACACCGATAAGGTCCATTTCATCCCGGTTGAGTCTTTCGCCTGTTTTTTTGAGCAGCATCTTTGAAAACCCATCGATGGCCCTCAGGGGAGCGCGAAGGTCGTGGGAGACGGAATAGGCGAAGGAATCAAGATCCTTGTTGGCGGCCTCCAGTTTCGCTAATTGATGCTTCACCCGATCATCAAGTGCCCTGTGGGCTGTCTTAAGTGCAGTTTCAGCTTTCTTGAGGACGGTGACATCGCGTGCCGCGGCAAAAACACCTTTCACCTCACCCTTTTCATCCGTATAGGTTGATGCATTGTAAATGACATCTGTGGTGTACCCTGCGATATGGCGCAACGCGAGCGGATAGTCCTTCACAGAACCGGTTAGGAAAACTTTCTCATAACCCGCCCGCGCCTTTTCAGGTTCTGTAAAGTAGTCCGCAAAATCAGTGCTGATGAGACGGTCACGGCTAATGCCGGTTACCTTCTCGGTCGCTTTGTTAACGTCCATGATCTTTCCGTTCGCACTGATGGTAACCAGGGGGTCGAGACTGGCTTCAATGAGACTCCGCGCATAAAGAGATGCCGTGCGCACTTCTGCTTCCGCCTTCTTTCGGGCTTTATGCTCCTCGGCTTCCTCAACGGCCCTCCGGACAGCCACTGCGAGCTTATGGAGCCGGTTCTTCATGACGAAATCCTTGGCACCGCTGGTGAGAATGTCGATTGCGCGATCTTCAGTAACGGCTCCGGTCACCAAAATAAAGGGCACATCCGGACAGTGCCGTTTTGCATCGCTGAGAGCGGATTGACCGGTGTAGAGGGGAAGATCATAATCTGAGAGGATAAGATCAGGGGAAAAAGACTGAAGCTCATGGATAAAATCCTTTTCAGTCATCACCACTTTGGCGGTAAAGGAGATGCCTGCCTCCTCCAGTTCAAACTGCATGAGTTTCGCGTCAGCAGGATTGTTTTCCAGGATGAGAATGCAAAGCGGTTTGTTCATGGCGGGTCCTTATATAAAAGGAATGCATTTCTGCAATATTTTTTACAATAATTGTTGGGCAGAGCTGATATTTACCCTGGCAACTAGTAATTTTAAGCTACCAAATCGGGCAGATGTTTTCAAGCTGTCCATGAGGATAAGTGAAGGGGAAGGATGCAGGGTACAGGGTGCAGGGTGCAGGAGTATGACGTTACGGATTGTATGTTGCAGGTAACGGGCAGGAGATATCTCATTGTAGGGGCAGGACCCTGTGCCTGCCCGATATATTAGGCAACCACAGGGGGTTGCCCCTACGATTTGTTGTTTTCTTCGTGTCCTTCGTGCCTTTCTCGTGGTGACGGTTTTGATATGATGCAGGCGGTAGTCGCAGGCTTCAGCCTGCGGACTTTTTGCTTAGAGATAATCCGGCAAGATACGACATGGTTTTTGGGCAGTGGCATACCCCTGATTTATTTCTCTTGAGCAGTGCCATTACGTCAGCTATTGTATCAACATCACTCCATGGAGGCAGCAGGTGAACACGGTATGCTGACTTTTGTAGCCTGTTCAGTGTGTTTCTCAGGACCGTTTTCCCTCCCCACTTGATTGTGTCAAACACGTCAGTCACCAGCGTGTCATTTCTAAAGCCGATTAAATAATAGCCGCCATCACGTGCCGGCCCAACAACCGCATCGTTCGTTTCAAGCATCCGGAATGCCTGTGAGACAATGGAGGAAGGCAGGTCAGGGATGTCGCTGCCGATGAGAATGGCCCGCTCATATTCCATGCTGAATGCCTTGATGAAACTGTTTTTCATTCTTTCACCCAGGTCTTTTCCCTCCTGGGGAAGGTAGTCATATTTCGCTCCCACCCACTCCCTCACTTTTCCCAGTGCGCTTTGAGGATAGACACATATGAGGCACTGTGCCTCACATGTCGTGAGGGTGACGAGCATGTCCAAAATAAAATATTTATACAGCTCGAGTGAGATGGTGTCATCCAGCTCTGCGGCGAGGCGGCTTTTCACCCCTCCTTTTACAGGATCCTTTACAAAAAAGAGCATGCAGTTTTTGGGTGAGATGCTCATTCTGTTACTCATTGCCTGCGGTCAGATCACTCGCCGGCAGTTATGGTAAGATGCGGTATTTCTCTTCTGCGTGCGAAGCGAAAAGACAGTGTAAAGTATTTTAATTCCCGCCTTCAGGCTCCCGCCAATAGTGCCGGTTACCTTGGATTTTCCGACCCGCTTTCGATAGCTGACCGGTATTTCAATCACCTTCAGACCATAGATGAGCGCTTTAACCTGCATCTCAACCGTCCACCCGTAATCGGTGTCCTGCATGCCAAGCAGAATAAGGTGCTTATAGCTGATTGCCCTGAATGGTCCCAGGTCGGTAAATCGGTAATGGTAGAGCGCATTGATCAGCCAGGTGGTTAATTTGTTTCCCCAGTAGGCATGTTGGGGAAGTACTCGCTCCGAGGCGGTGCCCGTTATTCTTGATCCTATGACCAGGTCGGCTGCACCTTTGAGAATCGGGGTAATGATCTGTTCCATCTCTTCCGGATAGTCACTGTAGTCACCATCCATAAACACAATAATGTCGGGATTGTTTGCGGATGCAATGCCTTTCAAACAGGCGGCACCATATCCACGGCGATTTTCGCTTACCAGCCGTGCCCCCGCGTTGCGGGCGACTTCTGCGGTCCGGTCAGTTGAACCATTATCAACGACGATGATTTCATCTGCGAGATGCCTGGGGATATCCCAGATCACCTGCGCGATGGAATCCTGTTCATTAAGCGCGGGGATGATGACCGAAACTCGTTTGCCATTACTGTTCATGTGCGTTTCGTGAAGGGGAAGGCTGAAACAGAGATCTGCGTATACTGCCGTCCGGGAAAAGAATGCCCGGTGATAGCTTCGCTCTGTATCTGCGCGCCGCATCATAGATGAGAAGGGTGTAAAATGGCAGGTACTCAACCAGTTTAACCACTATATTTTCCTTCCACACGCCTGTTTCCGCATAACCTTTTAAAATAAAATAAGAGAGAAATACGGAACCGGTGAAATAAATCCATGCCCGGTTGGGGAAAATAACCAGGAAAGGGACAATCCAGCAGAGATACCAGGGATGGAGCGTCGGGGCGAGCAGCAAAAAGCCTCCCAGGGTTATGAAACTAACATAATAGATTGCCTGCTCCTGATCATCACTTTTTTTCTGCGCATGCCGAAAAAAGATAAAGGTCACTATCAGAATAAGCAGTATGAGTGATATTCCCCGTGCCTGCAGGGGAGATGTCCCCGACCATACAATGGCCTCGTAGAGTGATGCGTTGAAGACCCAGTGCTCAGAGTAAACCAATAAGGACTCAAACAGTTTCCTCCCGGCATCTAAAAAGGGGAGGTACAAGATGACCGAGGCGATACAAAAGATGCCGAGATTGATCACCTTCCTCCGGGTTAAGAAGAACGGCAAAAAGAGCAGGGGTATAAATTTAGCCAGAAAGGAGAAGGCAAGGCAAAACGTGGCCGCCCTGCTCTTCCTCCTGCTGAAGAGATAGAGTGCCAGCATGAGGAAGAATATGCCCGCGCTGTCGAGATGTCCGCTTCCGGCAAATTCCACCATGATCAGGGGGTTCCAGGCGTAGATGATAACCCGACTGGAATCCTCGCCTTTCACGTAGAATCAGCATCAGCAAGGCAATGCTGAGAAGATCAAACAGGATGAACGGTATACTTCATGGCGTTGATGGTCGGACTGATGATCGTGGTCAGCGGCGAACATACATTGATTGAGCGGAGGATAAATGGCGGGGTACTCCTTGTGGTTGATGTGGGGAAAAACTACGGGATCATGAAGATGTGCGCAGCGAAGGGTCGGAAGGGGCATGCACAAAGGGGTTGATCCCGGCAGCAACTAATTTCCCTTCCCACAGGTAGCGGTAGATATCATCAGAGAGGGAAGGGACGCTACTTGCCACATACACAAGCGAAAGCAGAGGGCGAAACACAGGATAATGGCAGGGAAGAGTTGCAATTTGGCATAGCATATTGATTTTTGCGCAAGAGAAAAAGTGCCATGCCATACAAAAGGAAGGCAGTAAAGAAACCGATCTCACAGGCAATAATGTTCCTTCTCAAATCACCAAGGGAAACGAGAAAGATATAACACAACAACTGTCCCATCCCCAATGCAAACAAACTCACCATCAACATACCTCTCAATGCAGTCGGCCAATGTGTCCTGCAGGTATGATGGCAGATTAAGATTGATTCTGTCCAATTGATTATACTTATATCGATCCTGATAAGTATGGAGATTATCAATTGGACTGAGAGGATCTTTCTATATAAACTCTACCACTGTATGATCATATGCCTTCAACTTGTGGCGGGTCTTTGATGTCCAACAATCGGATGAGAGGAGGAAGGGTATGAAAGGCAAATCGGGTAAAAGGTTGGCAAACATTTTTATTCATTGTGTTCGCTTTCAGCCTTTGTTTTGTAAAGGGGTGCATGTACGCAGACCCGTTCATCTCATTGTTGATATCCGGGGATGAGCTTGAGGCCAACCTGGGTAAGGCCGGACTGGTGGTTATAGATGCCCGCTCTGCAGGGTACGAGGCGGGGCACATTCCCGGCGCCATAAGCCTCAAATGGGGTGATTATGTGAAGGAGGACATGAATCTTAAAACGACCAGAGAGCTGGAAGAGCAGTTGGGGGAAGCAGGACTCAGCAATGACGTGGTATTTGTTGTCTATGATGATACGACTGCTTCCTGGGGTGCCGCAGGCCGTGTATTCTGGATGCTGGAGTACCTGGGATGCGATAAGGTGCATGTTTTAAATGGCGGCTGGGACAAGTGGATCGCTGACGCACGGGCAACTGAGATGGGAATCAACACGCTTCGATCGAGCACGATTTGCAGCCCGTGTGCAGGATGACGCGCTTATGACCAAAGACCGGTCTGGCTGACCGGCTGGGCGATGATGACTTTGTGGTCATCGATTCCCGTACCGATGAAGAGTTCAATGGCTGGACGCTTTACGGAGAGGCGAGGGGAGGGCACATTACCGGCGCCGTTCAGATTGCATACAACGTGTTCTTCAAAGATGACAAAACTCTCCTGGACTATGACGATCTCATGAACCTCTTTGAATCATCCGGCATAACCCCTGCTAAGGAGGTTACATCCTACGATACGCACGGAATACGCAGCGGATTCATCTACTTTGTGCTGCGCACCCTGGGCTATCCCCGGGTTTCGAACTACGACGGTTCCATAGCGGAATGGAGTGCTGACAGCGCGCTCCCCATGGAAAAGATGGAAAATTATCAGGCATTAGTGTACCCGGAGTGGGTTGATAAGCTGATAAATGGAGAAAACCCGCCAACATATTCTGGTAATGGGTATGTCATCCTGTATACATCCTATGAACCCCGATATTCGGAAAACCGTACCGACTATGTGGGAACCGTGTATGAAACCGGCCATATTCCCGGCAGCTATTTTCGTGGATGTCTATTCTCTCGAAAACGGCCCGAATTCAGAGTACGGAGAGGGATATGAATTCCCTGAAGAAGGAAACGTAAAACCCATCCCCGAACTTCAGGAGTTCCTCGGCGGTTTGGGCATATCAAAAGACATGACTGTCGTGGTGTATGCGGATGACGACATTACCATGATGACCGCCGGACGCACCGCATGGGCATTGCTCCTTGCCGGGGTTGATGATGTTCGAATTCTTAACGGCAACTATGCAGCGTGGGTTGCTTACGGCGGCGACATCGAAACCACACCGAACGCATTGGCCCCGGTAGGTTTCGGCGATGATCCGGGCAATCCCCAGTATCTGGCAACGACGGATGACGTATTAGCTGTGGCCAATGGCATCAACACCAATGCGGTTATCGCCGATGACCGTTCCTGGGAAGAATACATTGGCGATTCCAACTCCTACTATCACTATTTTAATGAACTGGGGCGCATAAAATCTGCCCACTGGATCGGCGATTGGGCAGAACTGACAAGAGAAGACTTTCAATCATTGAAGACCTATACCAAGGTTGAACAGGATTGGATTGACGCGGGATTTACAGCGGACCAACAGATATATTTCTATTGCGGTACGGGCTGGCGATCAGGCTTGTATACATTTTATGCCTACCTGATGGGCTGGACTGCCGCCAATTACGACGGTGGCTGGTTTGAATGGTCGGTTTACGGTAATCCCCGGGAGACCGGCCTGCCCTAAAAAACTTTTGACCTGCCGTTATGCCGCCAGCCTTCTGAATGTGGCTTTGGGTTTATCGAATGGTCATATGTTGCTGATGTTAAACCAGGATACCGCTCCGGAGAGCGGTATCTTGCTTATGTTCGGCATGAAGGATTCGCGGCTGAAAGCCGCTCCTACCTGCTGCAAACAAAAAATGAAAAATCTTAATTTTATCATGTGATAGTCTGAAGGAGATTGCGGTGAATGCCATTAAGATGAAGCAGGTGCTTTGCGCGGTGCTGGCAACATGCTGCTTGATGTTCCTCACAAGCAGAGAAGGCCGTGCGGAAACAGTTGACGGGTTAATCAATACCCGGGTAGTGCTCGCCGGCGCAACAGATGTCATTGATGTGGTCCAGACGGCCTCTTTTCCCCTGTGCCCCCAGTTCTTCATTTTACTTGGAGGAACCGGAACCCTCGGCATTTCGCTCAGAAATGACGCGTCGGATTCCAAGGAGACGATTTTTATGCTGGGCCTTGCCGCTTCGTCAGCCGGGAACTCCCCCATCTACCGGCTGGGCGCATCCGAGGGCATGATCAGCCAGATTGTTGAGATAGGCAGCAACAGCGCTCCCTATGGATTTGTCTGGCTTTACTGCGGCGTTGCGCTGGCGGACAAAGGTCCGGTGTACTTATACGAGCTGAGACTGTCGTTTGTGCCGTGAGGGGTAAGAGATGTGCGATCTGCGTTGTGCGATGTGATAGATGCATTGTGAGATGTGTGATAGGTGATGTGCGATGCGGGATCTGCGATATGCGTTATGAGATCTGAGATGGGGGATGAAAGCAGTGCGTTCTGGGATGTGGGATATAAGATGAGCAACGTGGGGGTGTAATGGGTGAGAGGAAAAGGGGTCTTTATCCCCTGTCGCAGATCGCACATCACACAGCGCTTCTTTTTAAGTGGGTATGTTGCAATGCAATGACATTTTTTCTTATTGGCGTACTCCCCTCCTCCGCCTGGGCGGGGGCATGGTGCATGCAGGAGGGTGCTTTTTACAGCAAGCTTGCGTACAACTACTACTTCACGGTGGATACCTTTGACGATGACGGCCACAAGCACAGAAATCCCAATGGATCCAGTTTCCGGGATGAAAACATAACCTGGTATAACGAATACGGGTTCTTTGACAACTTCACCCTTTTTGCTTCTCTTCCCTATAAAATGCTCTATTCCAGGGTCAAAAACATTGAGAGGGTCGGGGATGCAAAACGGTTAAAAAGCTCGAGCGAAAGATATGACGGATTGGGTGACGTTGATGTGGGCTTCAGGTACGGATTGCTTAAAGATCCGGTGGTGCTTTCCCTGCAGTTTCTTACCAAAGCCGCGTGGTTCTACGATGGTGATGAAGAGGTGCCGCCGGGGAACAATCAGAATGATTATGAACTGAAAATGCTGCTCGGCAAATCTCTCTGGCCATTCCCGGGTTATTGCGGCCTTGAGCTCGGGTACCGTTGGCGTACCAGCGCGCCGTCCGATGAGTACCGGTACCTTGTTGAGTTCGGCGTGAACCCGACAAAAAAGTTCTCATTCCGGGTGAAGCTCGATGGAATCGCAAGTGTCAAGAACGCAAGCCTGCCCGGGCAAAAGCCCACGGTCAGCTCCTATATAGACTACGAAACGGGGCAGCTCATTAAAACAGTTTCCGCGCCGCCAGAGGGCTCGTCTGCCTTTACAAACCCCTCTCTGGGCTATGAATACGACCTGGGCAAACTTGAGCTGACCCTGGGTTATCAGCAGAACAAAAACTGGTCGTTTGAATTTACCTACACCAATTATCCCTACGGAGAAAGCATCGCGGCAGGCGACCAGTACTCCCTTGCCCTGGTGTATGATTTTTCAAAGCAGTAAGCCCAACCACCATGAATAAGGCAGCCTTCCCATGGTAGCTTATTACCTTGTCATTGCTGCGTACCTGGCCATTCTCTCCTTGCTGACGGTGTACTGCATTCACCGTTATTACATTCTCTGCGCCTATTTCAAATATAAGAAGCACCCGTTTACCGCTGCGGATAAGCCCGCACAGCTGCCCTTGGTCACCATTCAGCTGCCTGTCTATAACGAGATGTATGTTATTCGAAGCGCTCCATGCGGCTGGCGCTGCCTTGAGCTATCCGAAAGAGCTGCTGGAAATTCAGGTGCTGGATGATTCCACCGATGAAACTTCCACTATCGTCTGCGATGACTATCCGACCAGCTGAGGGAGAACGGCTCACGATATCAGCTATCTGCATCGCGGGCAATCGCAGCGGGTATAAGGCAGGAGCGCTTGAGGCCGGACTGGAAGCTGGCGAAGGGCGAGCTCATCGCCATTTTTGATGCGGATTTCGTGCCCCAGCAGATTTTCTCATGAAGAACGGTTCCGCATTTTGCCAATGCGCGGGTGGGAATGGTGCAGACCCGATGGGGCCATATTAACCGCAGCTACTGTATGCTCACCCGGCTGCAAGCAATTTTTCTCGACGCGCATTTTATGCTTGAACATACCGTACGCAACCGCTCGGGCAGGTTTTTTAATTTTAACGGGACGGCCGGCATCTGGCGAAAAGCTGCCATCGATGATGCCGGGGGCTGGCAGCATGACACGCTGACCGAGGACCTGGATTTGAGCTACCGGGCGCAGCTTAAGGGGTGGAATTTTATTTTTCTCCCCGATACGGTTACACCGGCGGAAATTCCGGTTGACATGAATTCCTTCAAGACCCAGCAGCACCGCTGGTCGAAAGGGAGCATCGAGACTGCGCGAAAGCTCATGGGAATTATTTTTAGCAGCAGACAGCCTGTTAAAGTGAAAGCGGAGTCATTCTATCACCTCACCGCCAATCTCAATTATCTCCTGGTGCTGCTTCTTTCCGTTCTCGCATACCCGGCGCTGGTCATCAGGATCAACATGGGGTGGCGGACTCTTTTGCTGTGCGATTTCATTTTCTTCCTGGGATCGACACTTCCTGTCGGGCTCTACTATCTCATTTCCCAGAAAGAGGTCAACGAGCCATGGTTCGGTAAGATCATCTACCTTCCGGCTCTCATGGCATTGGGTATCGGTCTTTGCGTTAATAATGGCAGGGCGGTCTTGGAGGCCCTCATGGGTCATAAAACCTCATTTTTAAGGACACCAAAATTCAGAATAGAGGAAAAGTCAGACAGTTGGAGATATAAAAAGTACCGGGCTTTCTCACGGGCCGGGTCTATCATGGTTGAGCTGGCGCTGGGATGCTATTTTCTTTTTGCCATTGTTTTCGCGGCCCGCTTGCGGGTCTACGCTTCCCTGCCTTTTTTGATGATGTTTTGCTGTGGTTTTTTCTATGTCTCGGTTCTCTCGCTCTGCCAGGGATTACACGCAGCGAGGTGGAATGATGAGTCTTTAAGTGATCATGGAAACTATTCAGAGGTGGGTACTTCGGATCTCGCATTTTCTGATGCGAGGTGCGCGAAAGGGATATTGCAGCACTCAAGCGGGTCAAATGGAGGGACGCGCTCCGTCGCGTCCGATAATTTGTTACAGCCATGACCGAGCATGGCCATCCATGTGCTTTGTATCAAGGGTTTAACAGGGAATCTACCTATGGTCAGCCGTAAACAAGTTGCAGAAGCTGCAAACGCTTCAGGAAATCTTGTCCCCGACAGGCTGGTGAAAGCGCTTGCCCTGGCAAGCCTGGTGCTGTTTGTATTTATAGAGCTCTACTTCTTTAAGATCAGCTATCATCCCATAGGCTATGCCGCGTCATGCCTGCTGCTCGTTTTCGGCATCTGGAGAATAGCAACCGAAAAGAACCGGTTCCAGCGAATGCGGATTATCACCATCCTTTCCCTCTTTGCTCTGTTCTGGTTAATCATACCTCTTGGTTTTAACGTAAAGGTTCCTATCCTCGGCGGGCAATGGGGGTCATTTCCCCAGCTCCACACCGTGGGCTCGCTCACTTTTTTTATCTACGTCGGGATTGTGCTGCTCTTTGGCAAGCGGGTTGACTGCGGATGGTGCTGTCCCTGTGTCACCGCGCGCGAGACCATAGGGTTTCCCTTCCGGGATAAAACCGTCAGGCACGGACTGTGGTGGAGGCTCCGGCACCTGAAATGGCTGACCCTGGGCATGCTGGTGGTGTATCTTGCGCTCATGGTGTATGACGCGAGCACTGCCTATAACCGTGCAGGCAAATATTTCTACGGGTTTATAACCTACACCTATTATGCGAGCTTTCTTTTCATACCGCTCACTGGCAACAGGAACTTCTGCAGGATACTGTGTCCCTTTGCCGCACTCTGGGGGGTATTGAGCGTGTCGGGTTTCTACCGGATAAAAGCCAGCAAGGAAGATTGCATTGGGTGTATGCTATGCGAGGAGGTCTGTGACATGGGGATACCCATTGCCAGCCTGGTGAAAGATAAGGGTCAGATCAGATCTATTGAGTGCATGGGATGCGGGCGATGCGTGAACATGTGTCCTCAAAACGCGCTCTCGTTTCACAGTGCCGCAGGGTTTCTCAGGAAGATAATCTCGAAGCAAGAGCAGAGCCTGGATACTATGAAATCAATATAGTGCCGTCAAGATGTACCTGGAAGGATATGCCGGAATACCCTGCAGCCCTGCTGCGGGGTAATTCATTTTAATCAATGATTTTTACATGTGGGATGGTACTGTTTCATATAAACGGGGTGTCATCTTACGATGGTAAAATTCTTAATGACTCACAGCAGGCAAATCGCTAGCGGGCTGTTGAAAAACACCCATCTGATTCGTGGCTCAAAGGGGAGGGGCTTTTGACGCCACAACAATGTGTCTTTAGGCTTACGGCACGACCCGGTGCCTTACGACTTAAACCGCAGACAGGCAGCTTTGCAGAGGCTTCGATACGGGCTTTCGCCATGCGGGTCTGTCGGAAAAAGTCAGAGAGTCGCTGCCGTTCTACAGGCTCGGAATAATTTTGTTGTGGCTAAAAATCCCCTCCCCTTGAGCCACATGCTATTCAGACTATTTGCGCCACTGCTTTTTCAACAACCTGCTAGACAAAAAGAGAAATATTTATTAAAACCATAATGGCCATTCCGTACACCAGGGATACTTTCAGTAACCACTATCTTACTCCGGGACGTTCTCATAAAATGAGCGCATTGCATAATCGCTACCCGTATTTCAATTATTTGTTCATTACTGCCTTTCTATGTGCTCTCTCCTGCCATGCAGTGTTTGCGGATCATCCTGCCGGTCCAGCTGTCTCATTGCCCGCTGCGAGCACGCTTGACAGTAAAGCATATGAAGGAAAAAGCCTGCTGCTTTTCTTCTACTCGATTGACGATACCCGGGTTGATGAGGCGGTGGGACTGATGAAAGAGCTCTACGCAATCCGGAATGATTATAATTTTGACCTGGTGGGCATTGCCGTCCCTCCGAACGGGCTTGAAGAGGTGCAGCAGTACAATCAGAACCAGAACATTCCGTTCCCCGTGTATCTGGATCACGACAGGCAGCTCTCTGCAAAATTGAAGATGGCGGGGGGTGTGGGTTTTTACATCTATAACAGGCAGGGACAACTCATAGCCAGCAGGATGGGCAATGTTATTCCGCGGGAAAACAGCCTTGCGGACAACTGGCGGGCCTATGCGAGCGAATATTTGAGAATCCCTTACATCCCGGCGGATGAGCCGATCCTGGGGATCAAACCCCCGCTGCCTCTCTTTACAGGAAGCACCATCGGCGGCAGCGTCATTGACATTAAAGAGGTGTATCAGGCAAGGCCGGTCATTATCCTGTTTTTTTCCCCGGGATGCAGCCACTGCCAGGATGAGCTGGCATTTTTAAACAGCCTGTATAATGCAGGAGAGCTTCAGGGAAAATTTGAAATTGTGGCCGTCAGCGTTGCAAACCAGGAGTTCACTTCAAACTTCGTTCGCAATCAGAACTATGTATTCCCGGTCATGGTTGATGCGGGCAGGAAAATCGCTTCCCTGTTTCCCTCCTATACAGGGACAATACCCATCAGCTTCCTGGTTGACCGGACGGGCTCCATCGTCAGCCTGCACAAAGGCTTCACTGATCATATGCGCACTATTTACATAATGGAGCTTAAACAGCTGGCCGGCCTGCCCAATCCCCCGCTTTTGTCCAAAAAGGGTTATTCCGGGGAATCATCCTGTATGATTTGTCATGAACAAGAGCACATTCAGTGGAAGCTCACCAGGCATGCCGATGCGTTCGCATCCATGGTGCGCAAGGGCACGGAAGAAAATGAGAAGTGTGTCAGCTGTCACGTTACCGGATTTGGCGATGCCGGCGGGTATAGTTTGAGCAGCAAACGCTATTCAAAGCACCTGGCGGGGGTTCAGTGCGAGTCCTGCCATGGGGCGGGGCATGAATCCTGTTCGGCTTTCACGGGAGAAAAGACAAAAAAGAAGAAAGCAGCGGAGTGGGAAAAACTGTGTTGCACCTGCCATACTGAAAAAGAATCCATTAATTTTGTCTTTGCCAAACGCTATCCGAGAATCCTGCATGGCAACGCTCCAGACCTCTCAAAAATGACCAGGGAAGAGCGTCTGCGCTTTTTGCTGTCGTATAGGGAGAAAAGCAATATTTTTGACAACTCTGCACAGTATGTGGGCGCGGAATCGTGCAGGGGGTGTCACAGCAAGGAATACGGCCACTGGGAAAAAACCGTGCATGCAGAGGCTCACACAACCGAAAAAGCCAAAGCCGCTCTGCCGGAAAAGCAGTACCGCTATAACACCGGCGTTGGCAGTGCGGGCGGTTATCCGGAGCCCGGCCGGGAGGGCGTGCAGTGCGAGGCCTGTCACGGGCCGGGAGAAAAGCATGTAGCCGAACCGGAGGCGAAGGGTCAAGGTTATATTGTAGGCCTCACCCGTGAATGCTCGAGCTGTGTGGTTGAGCAGATTTGCCGCCGGTGTCACTCCTCAGAAGACGATCCGGATTTCGATTTTCAAAAGCAGCTGCTGAAAGTGCGACACGGGTTGTGAATCGGGAGGGTGCATCCACAAGATACTGCATGCAAGAGCGGCAACCCCATGCCGGAGGGCTCCATTAACCATAGAATTTGGAAGGGCCGCTTAAAACCTTCCATTCCGCCTCCGCGAATACCGCGGCACAATCGTTCACACTCATGCCTCGTTTTCTATCCGTTTCTTGTTCCACGTCCCGGGGATTGGATCCGGTTTCAGCCCACAATAGATTCGCTCCCGCTACCGCTCCCGCCACATTAGGCTCGTGGGTGCAGTTTCCCTGAGAGGGGTATCCTAAAGCCAACCTGACCACGGCAAGGATGTGGGCCATTCTGCCCTCGCTGACCATCCCGTGGGAGGTCATTGCCGTGCCGGGCAGGGGAATGCGCCGTGCCGCTCCGCTGTAAACAGGATTCGCCTCCCGGGTAATAATTGTTTTTTGAACCAGTTCACTGATCGTATGTTCGGTACCAACCGGTTCCAGACAGGTGCCGAGCAGCAATCCCGCTTCCGCGGCATTCCGGAATGTTTGCAATCTGGTTTCCACCGGAATCGAGGTGTCGGTGCCTTCGCCCAGGCGTACCGCGTGATAAATGCCGGAAAAACCCGCATCCTTAAGCCTCACCGCCTGTCCTGGAGTAAAATCCCCGACATTTGCCACCAGCGTTGTTTCAGGGAGAAGTTGTTGCCTGACTTCCTGCGCCATTTCGACGAATTTATCAAAAAGGTAATCACCGGTCACCATGAGATAGACAGCATTAGCACCATCCTGCTCAAACTGTTGAGCCCGCGATACTGCTTCATCTGCAGAAAGCTCAAAAACATCCTGGAAAACCTTGTTGCATGCCGCGAAGGAACAGAACGCGCAGTTCTTCGGGCAGGGTGCTATATTCAATCCCACCTGCGCGTGAACTTCAGCTGATCCGCGGGAAGCCTGCTCACTTTTTCTTCGGGAGGCTGCAAGTATCAGCGCCGATTCCTCGGTGAAAAGGGGCACCGAGAAAAGCCCGGTTATTTCCTCAGCCGAGAGTCGTCCGTCATCCAGCGACTTCTTTATGATGTCTCGTATCATGGAAAGTATGCATAACACAGCAGGGTCATTTGTTCAAGGTGCTGTGAAGGGGATGAGACAGTGATGCAGGATACAGGATACAGGGGGGTGATTGCGGATTTCCGATTGGGGGTGCGTTCCGTGAATTTGCTTTCATTCTAGTGTAGTGCGTCCAGCACTTCTTTACGTATGAAAGGCTCCTGTGCGTTGCGAATACCATGCTGTAGAAGAGGTTCAGTGGCTCAAAGGGGAGGGGCTTTTGACGCCACAACAATGTGTCTTTAGGCTTACGGCACGACCCGGTGCCTAACGACTTAAACCGCAGACAGGCAGCTTTGCAGAGGCTTCGATACAGGCTGTTGCCATGCGGGTCTGTCGGACAAAGTTAGAGAGATGCTGCCGTTCTACCGGTTCCGAATAATTTTGTTGTGGCTAAAAAGCCCCTCCCCCTTGAGCCACATATAAATAAAGGAATCAATGACGCACTACACTAGTTATCTTCCTGTCATCCCCGCGAAAGCGGGGATCCATATCCTTTTTGTAACGCAATACATACGTGGAGGGCCATGCTCTGTCATGTCCCTAATAACTAATAAATCTTTTTCATTTCCCGTGAAAAATGCTAGTATAGGGCCATTCCATGAACAGGCTCTTAAAACAATGGAGGTGACATGAAGGTTACGTCATTTACCGTACTCCCCGATACTCCGGAGGCGCTCGACCCTCTGAAGGAGATCGCCTACAACATGTGGTTCAGCTGGAACCATGAGGCCAGGGAACTTTTTATGCGGCTCGATCAGGAGTACTGGGAAAAATCATATCAGAGCCCCATCAACATGCTCTGCATGCTTCCCCTGCACCGGCTGCAGGAGGCGGCTCAGGACCAGGACTTCCTCGCGCAGGTGAATGGCGTCTATCAAAATTTACAGAAGTATTTAAACGCCAAACCCTGGTTTGAGAAAAAGTTCGGCAAAAGGAAGAAGCCCTTCATCGCCTATGTGTCACTGGAGTACGGCATTGACGAAGGGCTGCCGCTCTATTCCGGCGGCCTGGGCATTCTTGCCGGGGATCACATGAAGTCGGCGAGCGATCTCGGCATCCCGCTGGTCGGCATAGGCCTCCTCTACCGTCAGGGCTATTTCAAGCAGTACCTCAATGCCGACGGGTGGCAGATGGAGTCCTATCCGGAAAACAACCGCTACCGGATGCCCCTCAGCCTGGAGAGAGACGCGGAGGGCAAGCCGCTGCTCATCGACCTTTCGGATGTGAACATTCCCGCTAAATTCCAGGTGTGGCGGGTGGATATCGGCCGGATTCCCCTCTACCTGCTTGACGCCAACATTCCCTCGAATGCGACTGAACACCAGGTCATCACCATGCAGCTCTACGGCGGTGACCGGGATATGCGCATACGGCAGGAGCTGCTTCTGGGAATCGGCGGTCTGAGGGCGCTGCAGGCCCTGGGGCTCTCACCGACCGTGTGCCATATCAATGAGGGCCACGCCGCATTTCTGACGCTTGAGCGAATACGCCAGTACATGGAGGCCGGCGGCCTTTCTTTTCAGGAGGCATTTGAAATCTGCTGGTCAAGCAATGTTTTTACCACCCACACCCCGGTGCCTGCCGGAAATGAGCGCTTTAATCCCAACCTGATGCAGAAACACCTCGGCAGCTACGTGGAGAAGCTGGGCCTGAGCTGGAATGAATTTCTGGCCATGGGCCGGGAAGACCCCGCTAACCAGGGCGAGGAATTTTGCATGACCGTTCTGGCGCTCAAGATGTGCGCCCGCAGCAACGGGGTGTCCAGACTCCATGGCTCGGTCTCCAGGAAAATGTGGAAAAATCTCTGGCCGGGATTGAACCAGGAGGACATTCCCATAACCTCCATTACCAACGGCATCCACGGCAGAAGCTGGGTGAGCCATGAACAGGCCAACCTCTTTCAGAAGCACCTTGGCGAGGCATTTATCGACGAGCCGCTCAACGTTGATTCCTGGAAGGGGATTGATACCATCCCCGACACCGATCTCTGGGAGCTGCGGGACCTGCGCCGGGAAAAGCTGGTTAACTTTGCCCGGAAGCGGTTGCGCGTGCAATTTGCGCGCAGGAAGCTTTCTCCCTCGGAAATCAACATTGCCGACGAGGTGCTGGATCCCAAAGCCCTTACCATAGGCTTTGCCAGGCGGTTTGCCACCTACAAGCGGGCATACCTGCTCCTGCGTGAGCCGGAGCGGCTGGCACGGATACTGCTCGACGCCAAACAGCCGGTGCAGCTCATTATTGCCGGCAAGGCGCACCCCGCCGACAATGCCGGGAAAGATATGATCAGGCAGATCATTCACTTTACCCGCGATGAGAAGTTCAGGCACAAGATCGTCTTTCTCGAGGACTACGATCTTACCGTGGCCCGCTACATGGTTCAGGGTGTGGACGTGTGGCTCAACACGCCCCGCAGGCCGATGGAGGCATCAGGCACCTCCGGCATGAAGGCGGCTGCCAACGGCGTTCTGAATCTCTCGGTGCTCGACGGCTGGTGGCCCGAGGCGTACGCGAGCGGAACAGGATGGCCCATTGGCTGGGGCGAGGAGTACGATGATCATGATTATCAGGACGCGGTGGAAGGGCACCTCCTCTATGACACGCTGGAGCGTGAGGTGATCCCTCTTTTTTATAAGCGCGACGCCGAGGGCATTCCCCGTGCGTGGGTCAAGAATATTAAAACCACCCTCAAGCGGCTGGGCTTTGCCTTCAGCTCCAATCGCATGGTGGCCGAATACACGGACCGCTGCTATCTCAATGCCGACCGGGATTGCAGCAACCTCAAGGCGCGCGAGCATACCCTGGCGCGGGAAATGGCCGGCTGGCGCAGGAAGATCAGGAGCAACTGGGAAAAGATCCGGGTCATCAATTTGAACACCGACTTCGGCGGCGAATTTCTGCGCACGGGCGATGAGGTGGGGATTGTGGCGGAAATCAATCTCGGCGAGCTCAGCCCCGATGATGTGGCGGTTGAACTGTACCACGGGCCGGTCGATGACCGGGAGGTCATAACCAGCGGGCTGATTGAAAAGATGGAGGTGCAGGGCTCGTCAAACGGCATTCATGCCTACCGGGGGACAATGGTATGCCAGTACGCGGGACGCTACGGATTTGCCCTGCGGGTCGTCCCCGGGCACTATGCGCTCCCCCACCATCTCATACCCGGGTTTATCCTGTGGGCCTGAGGTTCTTACTTGTTTCGAGCTGACCAGGAGAGTGGCCCAGGGGCTTTTCTGAGCCACAATAATGTGTTCAGTAGCTTACGTTACGACCCCATGCCTTACGAATTATGCCGTGGGCAGGCAGCTGCCTGTGTTTTCTACAAAGTTGTATAAAATGTGAGCGATGGGGTCTTGCACTGTATAACTTGAAGGTTGCTGCCGTTCTACAAGGCTCCTACATATTTATTGTGGCTCAGAAAAGCCCCTGGGCCACTCTCCTGGAAGACCAGAAAAATTTCCAATGGTTTTATAAGAACCTGAGCAGGGCCTGTTCAGGATCGCCTCAGGCGGATGAAAACCTGGTAACCCAGGCCGAGGACGAAGAGGAGAACGCCGCCTCCTGCCAGCAGGTACTGGTGCTGGCTGAAGGGCAGTTGTAGCAGGGTGGCACATCCGCCTATGGCAAGAAAGGCGCCCCAGCCCGCCGTGCCGGCCATGATGAAATAGCTGAGAAAGAAAAAGGCGCAGATTCCCGAAGCGAGCGTCACCGGGATAATCCATCCGCTCTCGCCGAGAAGAAAGGCGCTCACCAGTCCGCCCAGCGCCATCCCCGCGATGAGACCCGCTATTCTCAGCACGAAGAGAAACCCGTAGCCTCCCAGCGCTCCCAGCGCGATGGCGCCGGCAACGCCGCCCCAGGGTTGTGCCACAAGATTACCCAATCCGAAACCGATGATCGCGCCGACGGTGCATCCGAACAGGAAAAGAGAAAAGCGGAATATCTTCAGGCCGAAGAAACAGAGCGCTATGCCGGTGAGCAGGGCAACCGGCCAGGAATGAAAAAGCGAGGTGTTGATATCGGTAAGAATTTTTACCAGCCAGGTGAATGCTGACTCAGCGGTTGCCATCATGACGGCCATCCCTCATTTCTGAAACCGTGCCCGCCGGGCCCCGGTCCAGGCGAGGAGTTCCTCAGCAGTAAGGGTGTTAAGCAGGTGCCGCCGCTCCAACCATCCGCGCCGGGCAACCATGACACCCAGTTCCATCATCCACAGCTGCTCAAGGTGGTGCGAGTCCGTGCCCAGTGCAATCATCACGCCCTTCTTCCCCGCCTCCATTGCGGTCGCGTCGTCAAGGTCCAGCCGATCCTGGTAGGAATTGATCTCAAGCGCCGTCCCGGTCTCCGCGGCTGCCTCGATGACCCGGGCCATGTCCACGTTGTAAGGCTCCCGTTCTCCCAGGAGGCGCCCGGTGGGGTGGGCAATGATATGCACGAGGGGGTTGTGCATCGCGGTTATGATTCGTCCGGTAATCTGCTCCCGACTACCCTTAAAGCCGCTGTGGATGGCCCCGATTACAATATCGAGCCGGCTGAGCAGGTCATCGGGATAGTCAAGCGTTCCGTCGTTTTTTATGTCCACTTCGGCGCCGCAGAGCAGGCGGATGCCCGAGAGCGATTGATTGATCTTCTTTACCTCGGTGATTTTTTCCTTGAGCCGCGCGGCGGAAAGACCCCTGGCAATCTTGAGCGACGGGGAGTGATCGGTCACGGCTATATACTGGTAACCCATCTTTTTCGCGGCGGCGGCAATTTCCGGGAGTGAATGAGCGCCGTCGCTGTAATGCGAGTGAACGTGCAAATCGCCCCTGATATCGGATCGGCGAACGAGTGCAGGGAGGGAGTGACCTAAGGCTGCCTCCAGTTCACCCCGGTCTTCGCGCAGCTCGGGAGGGATCCAGTCCATCTTTAACGCGGAGTACATCTCCTCTTCGCGTACGCCCGCCACCTTCCTGTCGCCGGAAAAGATGCCGTACTCGTTGATCTTCAGGCCGCTTCGCCTGGCGATCTCCCGCAGCCGGACGTTGTGGCTTTTGGACCCGGTAAAGTACTGGAGCGCCGCGCCGAAGGAATCTTTTTCAACCACCCTGAGATCAAGCTGGATACCGTTCGCGGTCACTATGCTTCCCTTGGTTTCTCCCTGCGCAAGGATGGAACCGGAGAGGGGCAGATGCACGAAGGTGTCGATAATCTCCTTCTTTCGGGAGCCGGAGGCAAGAATGTCAATGTCTCCGATGGTTTCCTTGCCCCGCCTGAGAGAGCCCGCCGCTTCAATGTCCCTGATGCCTGCCGCCTTCTGCAGCGCGCCAATGACTTCGCGGGCAATGGCCAGCGCCTTGCCCAGCGGCATCCGTTCCCTGCTCTGGGAGTACAGCTCAATACCCCTGATGATATTCTCTATTTTTTTCTTGCCCATGCCGGGGAGCGCGGCCATCCGCTCATCGTGAACCGCCTTCTGCAGGTCCTCAAGGCTGTTGATCTTCATTTCCTTGTGCAGCATGGCCAGGGTTTTAGGGCCCAGGCTGGGCACGCCCAGCAGCGCGATCAGATCATCCCCGATTCCCTTTTTCATCCCCTCGTATTTGGCGATGTGTCCGGTCGAGAGATACTCAAGAATCTTTTCCGCCGTTCCCTTGCCGATGCCCGGCATGTGCTGCAGCTCGCCGGAGCGGACCATCCCCTCGATGTCGGTGGTAAGGTCATTCAGGATGCGGGCGGCCTTGCGGTAGGCGTTTATTTTGAAAATATTTTCGTCTTTGAATTCGAGCAGGTCGGCCATCCTCTGGAAGAGAGAGGCTATTTCCTTGTTTTTCATACGCCATCCTCGCCCGGGGGCGGGTGCTGGCCCTTTGTCCGGGCGGTTGTCGTGCTTGTAAAGGCAGGGAGGCACAGGCAGATAAGGCGGAAAATTGCAGAAATGGTATCGTAAAAGCGGCCCATTTTCAATAAAATACTGTCTGTTTCAGCCGCGCTGTGCTATAGCCGTGCTTGAGTCATGCGTTGGTGCATCCGGATACAGCGTCATGGACAGCGGAGCGAGGTTGGCATGGAAATAATTATTATTGGTTCGGGAACAGGCGTTCCCTCTTTGCGGCGCGGCTCCCCGGCGACGGTCGTCAAGGCGGGAAACCATACCCTGCTGCTTGACAGCGGATCAGGGACGCTGCGGCGCCTGCTGGAAGCAGGGGTTGATTTCAGGGACGTTGATTATCTTCTCTACAGCCACTTTCACCCGGACCACACGGCTGACCTGGTGCCTTTTCTCTTTGCCTCCAACTACGGGAGTGAAGAGGTGAGAACGCGCGGGCTTACCATCATCGGACCGCCCGGCATGACAGCGTTTTACGATAAGCTTAAGGATATTTACGGTACATGGATCGCTCCCCACGGGTACGCACTGAGCTTTGAGGAGCTCTCCGCTGAGGAGGTATCCTGCGGTGACTTCAGCCTCAGGGGATTCCCCCTTGCGCATACCGAGCACAGCGTGGGATTCAGGATAACCGGGGAGGGGGGACAGGTCGTTTCCTATTCAGGCGATACTGATTACTGCGCAAACCTGATCGCACTGGCACGCGATGCCGGTGTGCTGGTCGTTGAGTGTTCGTTCCCCGACGACAGGAAGGTGGAAGGACACCTGACCCCTTCGCTGGCCGGCAGGGTGGCGCGGGAAGCGGGGTGTAAAAAAGTGGTGCTGACCCATTTGTACCCGCCCTGCGGCGGCCATGATGTCGTCGGGGCGGTGAAGCGGGAGTTTGCCGGCGAGGTGGTGCTGGCGGAAGATTTCATGAGGGTGGAGCTGTAGGCGGAGCGTGATGCCGTGAAGCGGTGCTATTTCTGCGGAACAGAGCTGGATGTCGGCCGGATTGCAGGCAGAGGTGAAATCTGCCCGCAGTGCCATCGCGATGTGAGGTGCTGCTGCAATTGCGCATTCCATGATCCACATGCCTCCAATCAATGCCGCGAGCCCCAGAGCGAAACGGTGAGCGACCGCGCGGCGAGCAATTTTTGTGACTACTTTCGATTCGTTGATACGGCAGGGGAGGGGCGGGGGAACGCCGCGGCGCAAAAAGCACGGGAGGAGTGGGAACGTCTCTTCAGGAAGTGACCTGTGCCGGATGGACAGGGGGCGCAGAATCGCTAAAAAAGCCTTGACATTGAAGGAACGATTTACTATGGTTAGTTTTGTGAGGGCGCTTAAGGAAAGGCCCGACAATGCACGGAATGCGACACGTAAACAGTGCATGAAACATACGGTTTGTGCCTGATGACAGGCAGGTTAAAGAAAATAAAATGAAAGGAGGAGTAGCATGGCAGAACTTAATTGGGGAGGTAACACCAAGGCAATGTTTGACAAGCTGATTGAAAGCTCGCCCAAGCCTTTCAGGGCGATGACTGAAAAAAAGATGCTGGAGGGATTGGCGAAAAAGGCCGGCGATGCGGGTAACGTCACCGAAGACATGCTGGTGGAAGTGATCAAGGAGATCACCCCCAAGCCTTTTATCGCCATGGCGTTAAAGAACATTGAACCGATGATGACCAAGGCGTAGTTTTTAAGCACGCCTGCGGATGATGTGAGAGGGAAAGGCCGATTGCCCATCGGCCTTTCCCTCTTTGCTTGTGCGCTTTATAGTCAGGGGCTAATGTAGTGCGCCCAACATTTCTTTACGTATGAAAGGCTCCTGTGCGTTGCGAATGTCATGCTGTAGAAGAGGTTCAGTGGCTCATGGGGAGGGGGCTTTTGACGCCACAACAATGTGTCTTTATGCTTACGGCACGACCCGGTGCCTTACGACTCAAACCGCAGACAGGCAGCTTTGCAGAGGCTTCGATAATGGCTGTTGCCATGCGGGTCTGTCGGACAAAGCTAGAGAGACGCTGCCGTTCTACAGGTTCAGAATGATTTTGTTGTGGCGTTACAAGCCCCCTCCCCATGAGCCACATATAAATAAAGGAATCAATGACGCACTACACTAGAGATGGGTTTCCCGGGGCTGCTTCACCTGCGGGGATGATGCCTTTTTCAGGAAGATGTCATCGTAGTCGGCTCCGGCCTCGGAGGCGGTATCGTCGGCATCGGTCAGAATGCCCACCGCCCGGACCACCCCGGGCTCCTTCTTGAACAGCCGCTTGTAATCTTCGTAGGCGTTCACTTCCTCCGTCATCCACCGGTTGACGGTGGATGACCCGTTTTGCAGGACCACTATCTTGGTCTTGCCGGAATACGGGCTGTCTGTCACCGTGCCGGGGGAGAGGCTTGCGCTCCAGACGTACTTGATGCATTCAGGCTTCATGGCATCCGGGATGGGAACGCTGATGCCCCACCGGTTTTTCAAGGCTTCGGGCTTGAAGGCGCTGGGGAAAATGACGTAAATGCCCGCGGCGCTGTCACCCGATTTTTTATACCGCTCGTCACCGCCGCGGGGAATCGTGTGCGCACGCCATCGCCAGGAGATGACAGGGAACTCCTTCAGGTTATAGTTCATTTCCTTGGCAATGATGGAGCCGTTTCGCCTGGCGCGGGCCCGGAGAAAGTAGTTGTCGCCCTCCATGGCGATGGTATAGAGCTGGTGAAATGTATCATCTGCAGATGCCCATCCCTCGAGCTTGCCCGCCTTGCCCGATGCGGTAAAGCAGTCAACTTCGCGCAGCTCCCCTGTATCCTGTGCAGCCGATGTCACTCTGCACACAACCAGGAGCAGAAGCAGCGAGCAGACGGCGCCTTTCTTGGTGTTTATCATATAATCCTTTCTTGAGATTGCAGCGTGTGATCGCAAAAAATTTAAAAAACTATACTGGATAATGTCCGGTCTGTCAACCGCATTTGCCTGCAGCGGCCGGATCATGCCGCAGGGCGTGACGCAGCTGCCGGCGGATTCTATGCTTGACAGCCTGCTTTGCCATCTGTTAGGTTCTATTCGATTACATCTGACACGTATCCTTTCAGATATAGTGCTATCCGGTAGGAGCGGCTTTCAGCCGCGAATGTATTATCGCGCATTCGTGAGCTCCCACCGCACCTGTGAATGTCTTGTATACCAACGGAGGATTAATCAATGCGCAGCGATTTAATGAAGCGGGGGCTGGAGCGCGCCCCTCACCGGTCACTTTACAAGGCTATGGGATACACCGACGAAGAGATTGCCCAGCCGCTCATCGGTGTTGCCAATTCCTACAACGAGATCATTCCCGGGCATGTTCACCTGAACGAGATCGTGAAGGCGGTAAAGGCCGGCATCGCTTATGCCGGGGGGACGCCGGTGGAATTCGGCGTCATCGGCGTCTGCGACGGTATCGCCATGCACCACGCCGGCATGAAGTATTCGCTTGCCAGCCGCGAGCTGATCGCTGATTCAGTGGAGGTGATGGCCACGGCCCATCCCTTTGACGGGCTGGTACTGGTGACCAATTGCGACAAGATCACCCCGGGGATGCTCATGGCCGCGATGCGCCTCAACATACCCGCCATCGTCATCAGCGGCGGACCGATGCTGACCGGGCGGAGGAACGGCCGCAAGACGGACGTCATCACGGTTTTCGAGGCGGTGGGCAGGGTAAAGGCGGGGACCATGAGCGAGGGGGACTTGAGCGGACTCGAAGATGTGGCCTGCCCGGGCTGCGGAAGCTGTGCCGGCATGTTCACTGCCAATACCATGAATTGTTTGACCGAGGCCCTGGGCATGGGGCTGCCGGGGAACGGCACCATCCCCGCCGTCGATGCGAGAAGGAAAAGGCTTGCCAAGATGGCCGGCGGAAAGATAATGGAGCTGGTCAGGAACAATATCAGGCCCAGGGATATTGCGGGCCTGGATGCATTTCGCAACGCCATTGCCGTGGACATGGCCCTCGGCGGTTCAACCAACACCGTCCTGCACCTTCCGGCGATTGCGCGGGAGGCGCAGCTCGACTTCAGCCTGGACCTGTTTGATGAACTCAGCACCAGGACGCCCAACCTCTGCAGCATCAGCCCCGCGGGCCCGTTTCACCTGGAGGACCTGGACGCGGCGGGAGGCGTGCCTGCTGTCATGGCCGAGCTCTCCAGGGCGCAGCTCATTCGCACCGGCAGCATGACGGTGACCGGCAGGACGGTGGGAGGGAACATCGCCGGGATTACCAGCGCCGATGCCGAAATCATCAGGCCGCTTGAAAGGCCCTACCACAGCGAGGGAGGCATTGCCATTCTGAGGGGTAACCTGGCCCCCGACGGCGCGGTGGTGAAGCAGGCGGCGGTGGACCCGCAGATGCTCAAAAACCGGGGAACGGCCAGGGTTTTCGATTGCGAGGAGGACGCGGTGACGGCGATCATGGACAGGAAAATCAAGGCCGGTGACATCGTGGTCATCAGGTATGAAGGGCCGAAGGGAGGGCCGGGCATGCGGGAGATGCTCACCCCGACGTCAATCATTGCCGGGATGGGGCTGGACAAGGAGGTTGCCCTGATTACCGACGGCCGGTTCAGCGGGGGCACCAGGGGTGCCGCCATCGGCCACGTTTCTCCCGAGGCCATGGAGGGCGGACCCATAGCCCTGGTTCGCGACGGCGACGACATAAGCATTGATATCCCTGCCAAGAAGCTTACCCTGGAGATAGGAGACGAGGAGCTGACCAGAAGAAGGCGCGAGTGGGTTGCCCCGGAGCCGAAAATCAAGGAGGGCTATCTCTCCCGGTACGCGAAAATGGTTACCTCGGCCAGCACCGGTGCGGTATGCAGATAAAATGATACAGGAGGTTGTTGAAAAAGCAGATTTCCGCAGGCTGTTCAAAAGCTCAAAAGCCCCTCTCCCTTGAGCCGCAAATCAGATGGGTGTTTTCAACTGCCGGCTAGTAGAATTTTTTCCTCTTGGATGAGGGCAGAATGCCCAGCATCTCGCGATACTTGGCAACGGTCCTTCGGGCAATGGCGATGTTCTGCCCCTTGAGCAGCTCCACGATTTCCTGATCGCTCAGCGGGTGATGTCCGTCTTCGCTGCTGAGTATCTCCCGGATTTTGTTTCTCACGCTTTCCGAGGCCACGCTGCCGTCAGTTCCCACCCCGGCATTGAAAAAATATTTCAACTCGAATATGCCGTGCGGGGTGTGGCAATACTTGTTGGTGGTCACCCGGCTGATGGTTGACTCGTGCATGTTGATGTCTTCCGCCACGTCCTTGAGAATGAGCGGCTTCAGGTGGTCGACGCCGTGGTCAAAGAAATCCCTTTGGAACTTGATAATGCTTTCCATGACCCGCTTGATGGTGCGCTCCCGCTGGTAGATGCTCTTGATCAGCCAGATGGCGGAGCGCATTTTGTTCCTGATATACTCCTTGACCGGCGCGGATGACTTGCCGTTGTACATGGACTGGAGGTAGAAGGAGCTGATGCGCAGCCTGGGCATTCCCTCGCCGTTCAGGGTGATGCTGTAGCCGTCCCCCGTCTTGAAGACGTGAATGTCGGGGGTTATGTACTGCGGCTCCCGGTCAATGAAAGGCCTGCCCGGCTTGGGCTCGAGCTGGGAGATTATTTTGGCGGCCTCAACCACATCTTCGATGCCGACGCCGAGGCAGCCGGCAATGACCTGGTAGCGCTTTTTTTCCAGCTCGACCAGGTGGTATTTTACCATCTTCTCCAGCAGCTCCCGCCCGCTCGTGAGAAACCCGATCTGCACCAACAGGCATTCTTCCAGGTTTCTGCAGGCCACCCCGACGGGATCGAAGGCCTGTATTTTTTTAAGCACCGCCTCCGCCAGCTGCAGGGCGGAGAGGAGCCTCAGCCAGTTGGTGTGGTTCCAGCGGAAGCCGGCTTCTCCTTCCCGGCCGTCCCGTCCGGCAATCAGGTACGACTTGGCAATATCCATGAGCGGCACCTGGAGATAGCCGTCCTGATTGATATTGCCGATGATAAGCTCCCCGATGCTGCGCTGGTCGTCGGGAAGTCCGTTCATGTGCAGCTGCCACATGAGATGGTCAACCAGGGAGGTGCTCCTGGTCAAGGTTGTTTCAAAGCTTTCCCGGTCCTCGCTCTCCCCGAACGACGAGTAGCCATCGGCCAGGCTTTGCAGGTAGTCCTTCGGATCGGGCCCGGAGGTGTCCGGAATGGCCTCGCCCAATATCATCTTCTCATCCGCCAGCTCCTTTGGCAGATCGCCCTCCTGAAGCTGCGCTTCCGAATCGGATTCGGCAACTTCCTCCAGCATGGGATTCTCGGTCATCTCCTGCTGGATCATGTCCACCAGCTCCATTTTACACATCTGCAGGAGCTTGATGGCCAGCTGCAGCTGGGGGGTCATCACCAGCTGGTGGGTAAGCTTCAGTTCCTGTCTCAGTTCAAATGCCATAACCGTCTGTTTCCGGGTGCTGCCGCGGCGTCATGCCGAGGACTGTCTCCCATCTCTGTTTTGACCGCTCGAGGTGTGCTGCTGTTTTCATTCGACAGGTGATGGAGGTTTCTTGAGGAGTTTTTACCGCCGGATGAGGGAGCAGCACGCATGGTTCTGAAACAAACAATAATAAATCATGCGGCGCATGTCAATGCAAAAGAAACCCGCGCGGGAGATGGATTATGCGAGCGCTCTCAGCTCATGCCCAGCTGTTCCCTGAAGTAGGCGATGGTGCGAGACAGCCCTTCCTCCAGGGAGACCTGCGGTTCCCATCCCAGCAGGCGTCTGGCCCTGGTAATGTCGGGCTGGCGGACCTGGGGGTCGTCCTGGGGGAGCGGTTTGTAGATGATGGTGCTTGCGCTGCCCACCAGGCGGATAATCGTTTTGGCAAATTCCAGGACGGTCATCTCCGCCGGATTTCCTATATTCACCGGATCGGTTTCATCGGACATGAGCAGCCGGTAGATGCCGGAGATTAAATCGGACACGTAGCAGAAGCTGCGGGTCTGCTGGCCGGCGCCGAAAACAGTCAGCGGCTCCCCCTTCAGCGCCTGGCAGATGAAGGCGGGCACCACTCTCCCGTCATGCATTCTCATGCGCGGTCCATAGGTGTTGAAGATGCGGACTATTCTGGTTTTCACCCCGTGGTAGCGGTGATAGGCCATGGTCATGGCCTCGGCAAATCGCTTTGCCTCGTCGTAGACGCCGCGGGGGCCGATGGGGCTTACGTTGCCGCAGTAGTCCTCCGGCTGGGGATGCACCAGCGGGTCCCCGTAGACCTCGGAGGTGGATGCCAGCAGGAAGCGGGCCTTCTTTTCCTTGGCCAGGCCCAGGGCCTTGTGCGTGCCGAGCGATCCCACTTTGAGCGTTTGAATGGGCATCTCCAGGTAGTCAACCGGGCTCGCGGGCGAGGCAAAGTGGACGACGTTGTCAAGCGGCTCCTTGACGAAAATGTAGTCCGTCACGTCGTGCTTGATGAAGTGGAACCGGGGATTGCCCATGAGATGGGCGATATTATTGACGCTCCCCGTGCAGAGGTTGTCGATGCATATCACCTCGTGCCCTTCTTTAACCAGCCTGTCGCACAGGTGGCTGCCCAGAAAACCCGAACCCCCGGTAACCAGCGTTCTCACGCTACCCTCCCTTACGTTAAGCGGTTGTCAGCACCCGATGCCGTGATACTCAAACCCCATCTCCTTGAGCTTGCGGGGCGAATAGATGTTCCTGCCGTCGAAAATGACCGGGGTCCGCATCAGCAGCAGCATTCTTTCAAAATTGGGCCTGCGGAATTCGTTCCATTCGGTCAGCAGCATGAGCGCGTCAGCGTCCTTGAGAATGGAGTAATTGTCCTTGCCGTACTGGATTGCCGTGCCGAAGGTGTTTCTGGCGCTGGGCATGGCAACGGGATCATAGGCCCGCACCGTCGCCCCTTTTTTCAGCAGCGCACTGACAATGGCAATGGACGGCGCTTCCCGCATGTCATCGGTATTGGGCTTGAAGGAGAGCCCCCAGAGGACGATGATTTTGCCCTTCAGGTTTCCCTTGAAGCGCTTGAGGGCCTTCTGCGCCAGCACCTCCTTCTGCTTCCGGTTGACGGCTTCAACCGCGGGAAGGATCTGCAGCGGCCGGCGGTGCTTTTCCGCCGTCTTGATCATTGCCTGCACGTCCTTGGGGAAGCATGACCCGCCGTAGCCGATGCCGGGGAAGAGAAACGAGGGGCCGATGCGCGGATCGCTGCCGATGCCCGCGCGGACCGCGTTGACGTCGGCGCCGGCCGCTTCGCACAGGTTGGCCATTTCATTCATGAAGGAGATCCGGGTGGCCAGCATGGCATTGGCGGCGTACTTGGTCATTTCCGCGCTGCGAATGTTCATGGTGAGAACGGGATTACCCGTCCTGACAAAGGGGGCATAGAGCTCGTTGAGCACCTCTTCAACGTGTGCATCCTCCACCCCCAGGATAATCCGGTCGGGCTTCATGAAATCGTCGATGGCCGCACCTTCCTTTAAAAACTCGGGGTTGGAAGCGACCGCGAAGGGGTGCCTGGTTTCCCCGGCAATGATCGACCGCACCTCTTCTGCTGTTCCCACCGGCACCGTGCTCTTGGTTACCACGATCTTGTAGCCGTTCATGGCCCTGGCTATTTTTCGGGCCACTTCATAGACCTGCGAGAGGTCGGATGACCCGTCATTCCGGGGCGGCGTCCCGACGGCGATAAAGATGATCAGGGAATCCTTCACGCTGCGCGCAAGATCGGTGGAGAAAATAAGCCGCTTTTCCTTGATGTTTCTCGCGAGCAGCAGCTCAAGCCCCGGTTCGTAGATGGGGGTTTTGCTTTTTTTAAGCAGGGCGATCTTACGCGCGTCGATGTCAACGCAGCGCACCTCATTTCCGCTCTCCGCCAGACAGGTGCCTGTTACCAGGCCGACATATCCCGCGCCGATCATGCAGATATTCATTCGTGCACCTCCCTCACGCTATGACAGGTATTCGGTTAACGCATCTTCCCAGGATCTCATCTCTTCACCGGTAACCTCCGTGTATTTCCTGGTGGAGAGAACAGAAAACGCAGGCCGTGCCGCGGGCCGGTTAAGCCGGGAGCTGGTGATGGGGACGACGGTACTGCTGCCGCCGGTCAGCTGCACGATCCTGCGGGCAAACTGATACCAGGTGCAGGATCCGCTGTTGACCACGTGAAAGGTTCCCCGGGCGGATGCCCTCATCAGCGCTCCGATGGCCCTGCTCAGATCAACCGAGTAGGTGGGGGACACCCACTGGTCGTCGACCACGGTGAGCTCGTCTCGCTCCTGCGCCAGCCGCCTGATGGTGTTGACAAAGTTGGAGCCTCCTTTTCCATAGAGTCCGGCGGTGCGCACGATGGTGACGACATCCAGAATCGCCCGCGCCGCTGATTCACCCTGCAGCTTTGACCGACCGTACACGGAAATGGGGTTGACGGGATCGTCCTCCCGATAGGGAGTCCGGGATGTTCCGTCAAAGACATAATCCGTGCTGACGTGGATGAGCCGGGCCTTCACCGCCTTGCAGGCCAGTGCCAGGTTGGCGGCGCCTTCCCCGTTCACCGCACAGGCCGTCTTTTGCTCCTCTTCGCAGCGGTCCACCCGGGTGTAGGCGGCGGCATTGATCACCCATTCCGGCCGTATCACGGTGATCGCCTTGAGCGTTTCCTCCCGGTCGGTTATGTCAAAATCCTCGATATCGGTCCCTTGCACCTGATGGGCGTCGCCCAGAATGGTCACGAGATCAGATCCGAGCATGCCATGAGCGCCAACTATGAGGATTGACATACACTACACCGGGAGCGGCAACACAGGCCTGTTAACATTTTATTTATAAGCCGGACTCATACTTCTAGTAACACTTGCATGTTTAGTCAAGCTAAATTCACGTGTGGCTGAGTGCCGCTACGATGTAATGCAGTACCTCCAGCCTGCCCTGGTGGGTTGTCGCGGAAAAGAGGATCGACTCTTCTTTTTTAAGCAGCAGGCTGTCCCGGATAATCCTGTATTGTGTCTGCTGGCTGTTTTTGGAAAGCTTGTCAGCCTTGGTCAGCACCGCCAGAAAGGGTATGCCCGCCTTCTCCAGCCAGCGCATGAGGGTGGCATCGTCGGAACCGGGGACGCGCCGGGTATCCAGGATTATCACCACCAGCCTGAGTGACTTCCGGGAGCCGAGGTATCCTTCGACCATGCCCTTCCACCCGGCCCGCACTTTCAGGGGGACCTCGGCAAAACCATAGCCGGGAAGATCAACGAAGTGGTATTGCCGGTTAACCAGGAAAAAATTGATGGTCTGTGTGCGCCCGGGACGGGAGCTGGTTTTTACCAGGTGCTTTTTGTTTAGCAGGGTATTGATGAGGGATGATTTGCCGACGTTTGATCGGCCGGCAAACGCGACCTCCGGCAGGACATCGGGCGGATACTGCTGTTGATTGACGGCACTGGTGATAAATTCAGCGGAGGTTATTTTCATGGAATGGCAGACATTCCTTTATGTTGCAATGGTCCAGAAAATAGGAACTTCCAACATCGAACGTTCAACATCCAACGAAAAACTTTGTTGCGTTCGACGTTGGATGTTGGAAGTTGGATGTTCAACGTACATCATTTCACGTCAGTTCTTTTCGGTTCACCCCGGCTGAAGCTTGAGCTCTCTTCGCACCAGTTCCCTGTATGCATCCATGAGGATTCCGGTGGCCGGGCCGGGAGTACCGGTTCCAATGGCGTGACCGTCCACTTTTACCAGCGGCATGATTTCGATAAGGGAGTTGGTAACAAAGGCTTCATCAGCGGAGAGCAGCTGCTCAGGGGTAAATGTTCCTTCTTCCGGCTGAAGCTGCCCGGTTGGAGCGAGCTCAAGCACCGCCTCCCGGGTGACACCGGGGAGCAGTCCCGTTCCACGCGACGGGGTTTCCAGCCGGCTGCCGCGTACCATGAAAATGTTGGACACGGTGCATTCGGTGATGAATCCGTCGGTGTTAACCACGATACCTTCGTTGCAGCCCGCTTCCTTGGCCTCGCTCCTGGCAATCATCGTGTTGATGAAGCTGCAGTTCTTCATGGAGACGGATGGCAGCAGCGGGCTCTGCCTCATGCCAACAATCGTCGCGCTGAAGCCCTGGCTGTAAAGCGCAGGGGAGGGGGGCCGGTATTCTCTGGTGGTAATGATGACGGTGGGAGATCCGCATGTGGCCGGATCCGGTACCGGGTCTCCTTCGCCACGGGTAACAGTCAGCCGGATGGAGGCATCAGGGGTGAGGTTGGCCTCGAGGGTTTCATGGATGGCTTTTTCCAGGGAAGCGGGAGTAAAAGAAACGGGATATTCGAGATATTGGAGTGACACGAAGAGCCGCCTGAGATGCTGCTCCAGCCTGAAAATCTTTCCCCGGTAAGCGCGCATGGTTTCAAACAGGCCGTTGCCGTACAGCAACCCGTGATCAAAGACGGAGACGCGCGCTTGATCGCGGGGTATCAGCGTGCCGTTGATGTGGACGTATTGTTCCAACGCAGGTTATCCAGTATAAGGGTTGTCTTCAGTGATAAAGGACCGATGAAGAATTATGAGTTATAAATTATGAATGCTGCATTACCCCTCTATTCTTTTACATTGTCATTTCGAAGAAGCGACGCGACTGAGAAATCTTGCATACCTGGTGCGGGGAGCAAAAAATCTGAGTTCTGGTTTCTGTTCTGCTTCCGTGTTTCAACCTCCAACGCTGGAGGGCCATGCTCTGTCATGGCCGCATACAAATACTCCGACGCAACAGAGTGCGTCCCTCCACATGATCTATTTTCACATTAAACTTTTGCCTTCAGCCTTCTGATTTCTGACTCCTGACTTCTGAATCCTGTTTTACCTTGAACTTCCATCGTGCAAAAGTGCCCGTATAGTATAAAGCATGTACTCATAAATCAATACAAAAAAGACGAAGTTGCGGGCATCGTGTGGGTTTGACTAACCGCCGGCTCATGCGGATGGCAACCCGTTACCGCACCCCAGCGCGGCGAGCAGCGCCTTTCCCTTGTGCAGTGTCTCTTCATATTCCATCGCGGGATCCGAATCTGCCACGATGCCGCCGCCCACCTGGAAGTGCACGGTGCCGTTGCGATAGAGCATGGTGCGGATGAGGATGTTCAGATCGGTCTGCCGGTTGAAGCCCAGGTATCCCATGGAGCCGGTGTAAATGCCGCGCTGGTCCGGCTCAAGCTCATTAATGATTTCCATGGCCCTGATTTTTGGCGCCCCGGTTATGGATCCTCCGGGGAATGCTGCCCTGATGCAATCAAGATGGTCTTTGTCCGCCTTGAGCCTGCCGGTAATGGTGGATACCAGGTGGAAGACGGTGGCGTAGCTTTCCAGCCTGATCAGCTCCGGGACGCTGATTGACCCGTATTCGCAGACGCGCCCCAGGTCGTTTCGCTCCAGATCCACGATCATTACCAGCTCCGCCCGGTCTTTGGCGCTTGTAAGGAGTTCCGCCTTGAGCCGTTCATCAGCTGCCCTGTCCCTTCCCCGCGGCCGGGTCCCCTTAATCGGCCTGGTCTCAACCAGTCTGTCCGATATGCGCAGGAAGCGCTCCGGCGAAGAGCTGATAATGGCCGCGTCGCCGCAGTCTAAAAATGACGCGAACGGTGCCGGGTTGAGACTGCGCACCGTTTTGTAGATCTGGAAGGGAGAGGCGTTCACCCGCGCTGAAAACCTCTGGGAGAGGTTTACCTGGTAGATGTCCCCTGCCGCAATATATTCTTTGGCCTTCAGAATGGCCTTGAGATAATCCTCGCGCTTGAAGTTGCAGGTTAGCTCAGGAGAGGTCTGCTTTAGTATATCCGGCTCGGGTGAAAGCGGCGCGGCCCCGGCATTGAGCTTGCGGCACAGCTCTTCGTAGCGCATTTTAGCGCGAAGCCGCTTGTAATGTTCCCTTTCTTCAGGCAGGCCGGTTGAAGCAATAAAAACCCGATCCTGAAGATGGTCAAAGATGATGATCGTGTCGTAGAAGGCGAGGAAGCAGAGGGGAATATCGTCTTCACCGGCCAGGGGAGGGGGCAGCTTCTCGATGAAGTGCTTCAAATCATAGGCGAAATATCCGACAGCGCCTCCCACGAAAGGGGGGTAACCGGCGGGCGTGATTAAGCGGAATGTGGAGAAGAGGTCCTTGAGGACGTCGAAGGGGTTGCCGCGAACTACGTCAGTGCCATCTTCGCCGGTGATCTCGTTTCTCCCCCGGTGGTGGCGGAAAACAAGAAAGGGATCGCTGCCCAGGAAGGAATACCTCCCTAAGCTCCGGCAATCGCCGCCGCTGTCGAGGAAGAAGGGGTGGCGGTCGTTGAGGAGCAGCGCGCACACCTCTGTGGGTTTGAGTCTCGTGGTAAGCGGCTGCAGCAGTGGAATGGATTTATAGCGGGTCATGGTTCCGCCCCGGATGCAGGATGCTTGATACTGGATGCTGGATACTGATCCCTGAACCCTGACCCCTCAACCCTGTCTCCTCAGCGCAAGTGACACATCCCCGTACACAAATCGGCATTCTCTTCCGTTGCGGTCGCGCATAACAAGCGTGCCGTCATCTTCAACGGATTCCGCGATTCCCTCGAACAGCACATCACCGGTCGAGATGCTGATCTGCCTGCCCTTGATAAGAGAGAGCGCCTCCCACATTTCTTTCAGTTCCCGGCATGCACCGACCTTGAGCCTCAGGTAGAATTGTTCCAGGATCTCTAGGGTTGCCGCGAGCAATGGCAGCCGGGCCAGGGCGCGCCCCGCTTCCCGTTTCAGCGAAGTTGCTGTTTCCCGAAGCTCGGGATGCAGTGAGGGATCACTGTTGACATTAATGCCGATGCCGACCACAGCATAGGCTAATTGATCGCCGCAAATGCCCAGCTCGGTCAGGATGCCGGCTGCTTTTTTCTCCCTGATGTAAATGTCGTTGGGCCATTTGATGAGCGCGTCCAAACCCGTTTCCTGTCTGATGGCGTAAGCAACTGCCAGGGAAGCCGCCGCGGTTACCTGAAACGCCTGGGCAGGCCGTAAAGCAGGTCTCAGGATGAGTGAAAAGAGCAGGTCTTCACCTGGCGGTGCAATCCACGCCCGTTCCAGGCGTCCCCTTCCCCGCGTCTGGTGGTCGGTTATTACCAATGTGCCTTCCTGCGCTCCTGCGCGGGCCAGCTCATGCGCGATGGTGTTGGTGGAGGTTGTTGATGACAGGTAGTTCGCCGGATGACCAAGGAAGGCCGTCCGTAACTCCATTTGGATAAGCTCTGCGGTGATGAGGTCCGATGCTGCCTGCTGCACTGTGGTCATGGGGATGGAGTGCCTCTTTCACCGCTGCACGCCTTGACGCAGACGCCGCAGATGTGCTGCGCGATGTGGTCTCTTTTCCTGAACAGGCACAATTGCTCGTAGCAGTCGAGATGGGCAAAATCCTCCCGGCGCTCCTTGATTGCGCCCGCGGGGCAGAGCGTGAGGCACCTCCTGCAGGATCCGCATCCCCCGTTGACGGGGTGATCATGCTGCAGGGGCAGCGTGGTAAGAATGGTCACCAGGCGTATGCGCGCGCCATGGACGGGGTTCACCAGCAGGTTGTTTCTGCCGATCCAGCCGAGGCCCGCTTCGACGGCCGCCCGCTTGTGCGACAGGTGTCCCCGCTGGTGCTCCCAATCGACAATCTGTGACGCGGGCACGGGAAGCGCGCTGTACCCGCGCCCCTCGATCTGCAGCGCCAATCCGAAGGCGAGGCGATCGAGAAAGAAGTTTGCCTGGCGGTAGTGATGCAGGTAGAGCTCGGTCGGCCTGTCGTCAATCTCTTCCAGCACGGCATCCGACAGCCGCACCGCGAGCGCGATGGCTGAGTCAAAGGTGGACACCAGGGAGGGGGAAAGGCGAATGGTCTCATGTCTGAAAGGCGTGATGTCCGCCGCGCCGAAGAGGGATGCTCCCTGTGATAACGCCCATTCCTTGAGGGTGAGATAATTCTTTTCTTTATTGCTCATCGCTTACAGCGACCCCGCCTTTTTGAGATAAATCATCAGGATGGACAGCGCCGCCGGCGTGATGCCGGAGATGCGCGAGGTCTGCCCGAAGGTGTGCGGCCTGATCCTGATTAATTTTTCCCGCACCTCCCGGGAAAGCCCTTTCATCTCCTCATAGGGGAGGTCGGGTGGCATGAGAATGGATTCCAGTTTTTTGAATTGGGCCACCTGCTGGTATTGCCGGTCGATGTAGCCCTGGTACTTTACCTGGATTTCAACCTGCCGTGCGATGTCATCGGACGGCGGGTCCTGAACTGCATCAAAAAATTGAAGGTCATGATAGGAAATCTCAGGCCGCTTGAGCAGATCGGCAAGGGAGCATACGTTGCGCAGCGGCGCCGTGCCGAGCTGCAGCAGCTTTTGATTTACCTCCTCCCGGGGATACACCAGCACCCCGGCAAGCCGCCCGACCTCGTCTTCCACCCGCTTTCTCTTTGCCGATACGCGGTTGCAGGCGTCAGGGGCTACCAGGCCGAGCTCAAACCCTTTTTCCGACAGCCGCATGTCGGCATTATCTTCCCTTAGAATGAGGCGGTACTCCGCCCGCGAGGTGAACATGCGGTAGGGTTCTTCGCGTTCCCCTGGTGACCAGGTCGTCGATCAGCACGCCGATGTATGCCTCGGAGCGGTCTAGCACAAGAGGCGGCCTGCCCTGCACCGCGAGGGCGGCATTGATGCCCGCCAAGAGCCCCTGGGCGGCAGCCTCTTCGTAGCCCGAGGTGCCATTGATCTGCCCCGCGTGATAAAGCCCGCTGATGAGCTTGGTCTCGAGTGTCGGCTTCAGCTGAACGGGGTTGATGTAGTCATATTCGATGGCGTAGCCGGGCCGCATGATCTCCACGCCCTCGAGCCCGGGGATAGTGCGCAGCAGTGCTATCTGGATGTCCAGGGGAAGGCTGGTGGCAAGGCCGTTAGGATAATACTCGATGGTGTCGTATCCTTCGGGCTCCAGGAATATCTGGTGGCGCTCTTTATCTGAGAAGCGCACGATCTTGTCCTCGATGGAGGGACAGTACCTGGCACCCGTTCCGGTGATGACCCCGGTGAAAAGGGGCGAGCGGTCGAGGCCGCTTCTGATAATGTCGTGTGTTTCGGCATTGGTGTAGGTGATGAAGCAGGGGACCTGGCGCCGGGTTATTTCTTCCGTGGAAAAAGAGAAGGGATGGGGGGGGTCATCCCCCTGCTGCGCGGAAGTTTTTGAAAAGTCGATGCTATTGCCGTTGAGGCGCGGCGTGGTCCCGGTTTTCAGCCGGCCCACCTGGAATCCCAGGTCGCGCAGGCTCCGGGCCAGGCCAACTGAAGGAGGGTCCCCCAGCCTGCCGGCGGGGAACTGCTTGAGCCCGATGTGGATCAAGCCGTTGAGAAAAGTTCCCGTGGTGATGATCACGGAGCGCGCGGCGAAGCGCTCTCCCAGAGCGGTTTCGATGCCCTGCACCTGGCCTCCCTCAACCAGCAGTTCTTCGACCACGGCCTGCCGCAGCGTCAGACGCTTCTGGTTTTCCATCACCGTCTTCATCCGCAGGCGATAGGCCTGGCGGTCTGCCTGGGCGCGCGACGAAATGACCGCCGGACCTTTCTTGGTATTGAGCCTCCTGAACTGGATTCCGGTGGCGTCAATATTTTTGGCCATCTCCCCGCCGAGGGCGTCGATTTCTTTTACCAGCTGGCCCTTGGCCAGGCCGCCGATGGCGGGGTTGCAGGACATGAGGGCAATGGTGTCAAGGTTGATGGTGAGGAGCAGGGTTTCACAGCCCATCCGGGCTGCTGCAAGTGCCGCCTCACATCCCGCGTGACCGCCGCCGATCACCATGACGTCATAGTTTTTAGACTGAGCATCCATTGCTGTCGGGTATTCCATTAATAGAATCGGGTTACCAGTGCATGCAGTATATCACGCAGCGGATGAGGCAGAATATCACAAATGAAGAAAATTTTCAGTACTTAATTGCGGCCGGCAGATTTGTGTGGGAGATTAAAGCACATTAATTTTGAATTGATTTGACAAATTCAGATGATGCGTCTAGATTGAAACACAAGGCACGTGTGTAAACAAGAGTTCCTATCAGAGATGGAAGTGACGAATATGTTTTCTTTGTTGAAGCGGTATGAAAAATTCATGGTATCCGCCCTCATGATCATGATGGCTGTTGTTTTAGGCCTGGCAACCCTGGATCTTGGCTGGCTGATTGTGAAAGATGTGATAACCGCCCCCTATCTTCTGCTGGATATCAACGAACTGCTTGACATATTCGGTCTTTTCATGCTGGTGCTCATCGGCATTGAACTTCTTGAGACCATCATGAAAACATATTTAATGGATGGCACACCGCATTTTGAGGTGGTGCTCTCCGTGGCCATCATCGCCATAGCGCGAAAAGTTATCATTCTGGACGTCAAGGAGGTGGAGAGCTTAAGCCTTTTCGGTATAGCCGCCATAGTCATCGCCTTAACCGCGGGCTACTATCTTATGAAAAGAGGCCAGATGCCGGATGACAAGGCTTCTGAGATGCGGAAACAGGCCGGTTAACCGCAACTTTTTTGCGAAAGGGGGGTGCGATGAGCATGATGAAGGAGTTCAAAGATTTTGCCATGAAGGGCAATGTTGTGGATATGGCCGTGGGCATCATCATCGGCGGAGCGTTTGGAACGATTATCAAGAGCATGGTTGATGACGTCCTGATGCCGCCCATCGGGCTGCTCCTCGGCGGTGTGGATTTTTCCAATATATTTGTTTTGCTTAAAGACGGTGCGAAGGCTGCGGCTCCATATGCGGGCCTTGCCGATGCCAAAGCCGCCGGTGCGGTTACCATCAACTTCGGACTGTTTTTTAATGCGGTTATCAGTTTTCTTATTGTTGCCTTTGCCATTTTCCTGCTCATTCGCGGCATGAACGCCATGCGGCGGCAGCAGGAGGCGCCCCCGGCGGCGCCAACCACCAAGGAGTGCCCCTTTTGCTTTTCAGCCATAGCCATCAAGGCCAGCCGCTGTCCCCAGTGCACCTCGGAAATCAAGGCCGCATAGGGGTGACCGGATGCCTGAGCATTTCAAATGGATGGGCGAGGCAGCAATGCAGCGCCCTTTTTTCATGCATAGACTGTGTTCATGAAATTTGAGAAAGCAATTCACAACGGGGTAGAGTACCGCTTTGACCCTTTAACCGGCTGCCAGACCCGCATTAATCCCGCCCGCGCCAGGAGGCTCATTCAGTCCGTTGCTGCCGGCAGCGACAGCAGGGCCTGGATAGATTCCACCAGGGATACATGCCCCTTCTGCCGGGAAGAGCTGCTTAAAGCCACACCCTGTTTTCCGGAAGACTTTTGTAAAGAAGGGCGCATCAGGTCGGGAGAGGGATTTATTTTTCCAAACCTGAATCCCTTCTCGCAACATCACGCGGTGGCTACGATGTCACACCAGCACTTCCTTGATCTGGACCAGTTTGACGAAGGGATGATTGCCGGCAGCCTCAGGGGTGGAAGAGAATATTTCCGCTCCGTGCATGCGTATGACCGTTCGGCGCGGTGGCCTGTATACATCTGGAATTACCTGCCGCCATCGGCGGGGAGCATCATTCATCCCCACGTTCAGCTTATGGTGGAGCGGGAGCCCGTGCCGGAGCTCAGGCTGGTTCTGGAAAAGGCACGACACTATTATGAAGCGACAGGAAAAAACTACTGGGATGATTTGCTGGAAGCGGAAAAAAAGGCCGGCGAAAGGTATATAGGAGCCGTTGGGAACATCCAGCTCATCGCCAGCTTCGCGCCGCGGGGATTCAGAGAGGTAATGGTCATTCTGCCCGGAGTAAAGCTCGTTCGGCGGCCTGGATGATGAAACGATCTCGGTTCTTGCCGGGTGCTTTGCCCGGATGCTGAAATGCTATAAGTCCATGGGAGTGGGGAGCTTTAACCTGGTATCTTTTTCGTCCTTCCCGGATGAACATCTGCTGCACTTCACGCTGCACTTTAAAATCGTCTCCCGGCCTTATCCGCGGAATATTTACACCAATGACAGCGGCCCCTTCGAGCGTTTCTATGACATATGGGTGATCGATACCCTACCTGAGGAGGTGGCTGTGACCTGCAGGGATTTTATATAGAAGGAGGAGTAAGGAGTATCGAGGCATACCCTGACCCTGTCTTTTAACACGTCGCAACTAAGGAAAGACAGACGCACACGAATGTCTAAATCGTCCAGCCTCGAACTCCCAACCAGTTGAACCACGGGGTTGCCAATGAAAATTATCTTGTTTCGTTCAGGGTTGGACGTTGGAAGTTGAATGTTCAATGTTCTTCTTTGCACATGTCCGAGGTATGTGAGGATTCATCTAAAGTTATTTACGCTATGTTCGATAGGAATCTGGTAGCAGAGCGCATTACAACATCCGCTTTCCTCTGGCAATCATGCGAAACGCATATCTAATTGGCACTATTGCTATCCTTCTTTTCATGTCCCTGCCCGCCTTGGCGGAAGGACCCGTGGAGCACTTTCCCTGCCCTCCGAAGATGAAAACCAGCACTGACTTCTGGAAAAGGGTTTACACGGAGGTCAGCAACCGGGAAGGGCTGATACATGACAGCGAAAACTTGAATATCGTGTATGAGGTATTCCCGAGCCCGCAGGCAGACAGCCCCCGCCGGAAAATGGAGATTAAAAGCCGGCTGGGTTATTATGATCATCAGCTCAAGAGGCTGGCAGAGAACCCGGACAGCCCGGATCCCTCCCTAAGGAAAATCGCGGCATGCTGGAAAGATGTGAAACCTGATGCGCAAACTTATCTCGCGGCTTCTCAACGGGTGCGATTTCAGCGGGGACAGAGGGAAAATTTTCTGGCCGGACTCAGACGCTCCGACAGGTATCTTCCAGCGATGAAAAAAATCCTGAAACAGGAAGGTGTCCCTGAAGACCTGGTGTATTTGCCTCACGTGGAAAGTTCTTTCAACTGCCAGGCACGGTCGAAGGCGGGGGCGGTGGGTATGTGGCAGTTCCTCCGTGGAACGGGGAAACAGTATCTGACCATCAATAAGCATGTTGACCAGAGGAAAGACCCGCTGTTGTCAACCAGGGCCGCAGCCCGCCTGCTGCGGGACAATTATGATACATTGGGGAGCTGGCCGCTGGCGCTCATTGCTTATAATTACGGCACTAACGGCATGTTGCGGGCTACGGAGGAGCACAACACTACTGACTTCGAATATATCCTCGACAACCATAAAAAGAAAGCATTCCGGTTTGCCACCAGGAATTTCTATGCCGAGTTTCTTGCCGCCAAAGAGATTGCGGAAAACCCTGATCGCTTTTTTGAGGAAATGTGCGTTGCGGGTAAAGTGCCGCGGGAAGAGGCAACATGCGTCGAAGGCGTGTCCGGAACAACAAGATATGTTGACGCGGGAAACAAAGAGGATGGCGGTTCTATAGCGGTCAGCGATTAATCAAGAGTGCTCTCCATAGACAGCTGATGAATGTTACTAAAAAAAAGCCCGATACGATCGGGCTTTTCAATTTCTGGAGGCGGCATCCGGACTCGAACCGGAGCATAAAGGTTTTGCAGACCTCTCCCTTAGCCACTTGGGTATGCCGCCAATACGATGGAGCGGGAAACGGGATTTGAACCCGCGACCTCAACCTTGGCAAGGTTGCACTCTACCGCTGAGTTATTCCCGCTGGGTTTGTGAATAATACAAAATTTATATCCTGATGTCTAGGAATTTTTGCTTACCTGAAATAAATTAAAACTGTATGACCATGGCTTCATCATAGAATCGGTTATTTCCTCAAAGACTTAAACACAATTAGATAAATTATTAATTATCAGATAGATAGACTATGGATAGCAGAGGGTGGTCAATATGCTATCCCTTTAATTTATTTAATATTTTCAATATTATACATATTATTACATTTATTTTGGAGAATTCTTTTAATAATATATGTTAATTTGATTTTTATCTTGCAATTTAATATGTTTATTGCTATAATCTTTATCGGCTTAACGCCTCTCCTTTCTTACGAGAGAAGGATGGTAGATTTATCTATCGTCCTTCTCTCCGTTTTTGGCCCCGAGCATCTTTTCCATGCCTCTCATTTCATATGTTAGTGCTCTCCATAATATAAAATGTACTTGCGGGCGGTATTGAAAATTGATACAAAGAGTGGCCGATTATTCATATTCGGAACATAACCCATGAGATTGCCCTGGTACCTGGATTTTTTTACCTACTATCTGCGCTGCAGAGTGCTCAATAAGAAAAGCCCCATCCTGGCAGGATTCAAAATAACCGCGCGCTGCAACCTTACCTGTATCCACTGTCCATTCTGGGAGCGTCCCGCGCCTTTACCCCTCACCTTTAGCCAGGTACAGTCGCTGTTGCTGGAACTGTACCGGCAAGGTGTCAGGATACTGATTCTTGAAGGGGGTGAGCCGTTTCTCTGGAAGGACGGGGAGCATACCATTCATGACGTGGTGGAAATGGCGCGATCGCTGTTTTTGAGTGTCGGCATTACCACCAATGGCACCTTTCCGCTGCGGACCAATGCCAACACCATCTGGGTAAGTATCGATGGTCTCAGGGACACCCATAACCGGATACGGGACAACAGCTTTGATACAGCCATGGAGCATATTAAGAGTTCAAACCATCCTAATGTTTTCGCGAACATCACCATCAATAAGATGAATGTTGCCGAGATTCCTGATCTGGTCACGTTCCTTAAGGGCACGGTAAAGGGCATCACCATCCAGTTCCACTACCCCTATGAAAAGGATGATACCCTTGCCCTCTCTTGCGCGGAAAGAAGGGAAGTTCTTGATAATCTGATCCGACTGAAGAACAAGGGATACCCGCTTTCGGATTCCTGCCGCGCGCTCGAGGCCTTGAAAAGCAATGCCTGGCAGTGCCAGGATTGGATGCTTGCCAACGTGGAACCGGACGGTACCATTAATCTCGGATGTTATGTGAAAGGGCGGGGCGACATCCAGTGCGCGCGGTGCGGATTCGCCGCTCACACGGAGATTTCGCTTGCCTACGGATGGCATGTCCCGTCCATCCTGGCGGGGAGAAGAATTTTCAGGTACGGTAAGCAGAGGGTGCAGGGGTCAGGGTGCAGGGTGTAGTATCCATCATCCAGCATCGGGTGACTGTTACACGTTGCACGTTACAGGTTGCAGGTTGGGGGCATCCTCCGGCATCTTGTTTCACCCTTCGTATTTTTCGTTTTGAACATTTGATATTTAGGTTTTTAAGGAGAGATATGGGATCTGTGATTGATGCAGACGTTTTTGCCTACTCCCTGCGCCCTGATCCCTGACCCCTGATTTTTTGATTTCGTGCTTCGGATTTCGGATTTATCCTTGTGTCCAGCATCCGCTATGACTCCTGACGCTCCCAAGAAACTCCTGCTCCATGTTTGCTGTGCGCCGTGCACTCCGCACGTGATAGGATTGCTGCAAAAAGAGTTCGAGCTTACCGCCTATTTTTACAATCCCAACATCCATCCGCGGGAGGAATATGAGCGCCGGCTGCTTGAAGTAGAGCGTTACTGCAAAGATAATGATATTCCCCTGGTGATAGGGGAATGCGACACAGACCGGTGGTGCTCTGCGGTTAAGGGGATGGAGGAACAGAAAGAGGGAGGCCGGCGGTGCGAAATCTGCTATCGGGTGAGGCTTGAAAAAACAGCGCTGGCTGCGCAGGCCCACGGCATGAGCTGCTTTGCCACCACCCTGACGGTAAGCCCCTATAAAAAAGCATTGGTCATCAACCGCATTGGGCGTGAGGTTGGTGAGCAGTGCGCGATGACGTTTTATGAAGCGGATTTTAAAAAGCAGGACGGTTTTAAAAAGAGCTGCGAGCTGAGCAAACACTATAACTTCTACCGCCAGACCTACTGCGGCTGCATCTTCAGCATTCCCCGCGATAGAGCCCAGACTTAGCAGTTGAAAAGCATTGAGAAATCATATACAAATAGGGCCGTATGCCAAAGCGTTTTTCAAGTATGCTTATCAGCAAGCCGGTTACCGCCCGTTTCAAAAAGGATGGCCCATGAAATCTTTTGATATGATCACCATTCCGCCGAGGGAGGAGAAACCCAGAAAAAGGGGCCTTACCAATGTCCTCGATAAAGGGTTGGGATATTATGCCGCCCTGGACCTGGTGGAACAGGCGGGAGAGTATATTGACCTCGTAAAGCTGGGCTGGGGTACGGCACGATTGGTCAGCGAAGAGACCGTTAGGAAGAAAATTGCGCTCTTTACCGGCAACGGGATCTCGGTGGGCAACGGCGGAACGTTTTTGGAAATTGCCCATCGCCAGGGGACGGTGAGAGAGTTTTTCCAAACGGCCCGCCGCATCGGACTCAACGTCATCGAGGTGTCAAACGGAGTGGTTCCCATTAACCCGGAAGAGAAGCAGAAACTTATCTCTGAAGCGAGAGAAATGGGCTTTGAGGTCATATCTGAAATAGGGAAAAAGGATCCCGCGGAAGATGCCCGGCTTTCAATGGCGGAAAGGGTGGAAGAGGCACAGAGGGACATGGAGGCAGGGGCCTCCAGGATCATCATTGAGGCGCGGGAGGGCGGCAAGGGCCTGGGCATTTACGATGACCGCGGTGATGTCAGGGATGATATGGTCATATCGCTGGTTGAATCAATCGGCGTGGATAAGATTATTTTTGAGGCGCCCGAAAAAAGCCAGCAGACCCATCTCATTCTTGCTCTGGGGATTCATGTCAACCTGGGGAATATACGGCCAGATGATGTCATCCCCCTCGAAACATTGAGGAGGGGACTGCGGGGTGATACCCTTGGGAAAGTGTAGAATCAGCGCGGGCCTGAAGGGTGCTAAGGGAACAAAACCCGGCGAGCAGTGCGTGATCATCGATGTTTTGCGGGCATCGAGCACCATCGTGACCGCGCTTGCCCACGGGGTTGGGGAGATCCGCGCCGTTGGGAGCATAGAGGAGGCGCTTTCCTTGCGGCGAAAAAAATATGCCGTGGCCGGAGAACGCCGGTGCCTTCCCATACCGGGATTTGACCTGGGAAATTCACCGGTCGAATTACTCCGTGCCCTGAAAAAACACCCCATAAATAAGATGGTGCTTACGACCAGCAACTTAACCCGCGTCCTGGTCACCTGCAAAAAGGCTTTCATCTGCTCCAGCCTTAATCTTGCTGCGGTGAGCAGACTCATTGCACATGAAAATGTTAACATTGTGGCTGTTGGCGGTCCCCACGGCATCGTGGAGGACCTGGGGGTAGCTCTGGCTCTCATGGTTAAAGTGCAGGGCGTGCGGCTGGGGAAGCGGTTGATTCAGCAGATGATTACCCAGTCGCCCGCGGCGCGGCACTTGGTCAGTGTCGGTTACGGAGACGATGTGAAATTCATCTGCGGGGTTGACCGGTATAACCTGGTGCCGGTGTATGAGAAGGGAATGATACGGCACGTGGATTACCCCTCTGGACGGAGATGATATAAGTGTTCGAATGCAAACTTTCAACATCGAACGTCCAACGCTCAACATCCAATGGAAAAGGTTCTTGTATCATTGAAGGTTGGATGTTGGAAGTTGAATGGTGAAGATTAGTTTTTTAAATTCATGTACCCAAACCAAGTAAATGCTTCCCGTGAATCATTCCATTGATGACGCGATTGTTGAGTGTATGCTGGCTGAGGGAATTGATTTTGTCTGCAGCCTACCCTGTAATATGCTGGCGGGTGTCCTGAAGCGAATTGACCGGGCGCCGGTGCTCCATGTCCCCGTCACCCGGGAGGAAGAAGGGGTGGGAATAGCCGCCGGTGCTTCGTTGGGGGGCAAAAGGCCGGCCCTGCTCATGCAGAATTCGGGGCTGGGCAACTCGATTAATGCGCTCCTCTCTTTGACCAGACTGTACGGCCTGCCGCTGCCTCTTATCATCAGCCAGCGGGGCGGGAAGGGGGAGAGGGTCCTGGCGCAGATGCCCATGGGGAAGGCACTCCCCAATCTTCTCAAGGCTGCTCGGATTGACTATGTCCGGATAAAAAAGCGGGATGATTTGATCAAGATGAGAAGGATGATTCGCAAAGCAGTAAACAATAACCGGGTTGCCGCGGTCATACTTATGAGGTCGCTCTGGGATGAAGCAAATTGAAGTAATAGGCGCGGTTGCGGCACGACAGGGGTTGATCATTTGCAACCTGGGGCTGCCGAGCAGGGAGCTGTACTCCCTTTCTGATAAGCCCTCCCACTTTTACATGCTTGGCTCCATGGGAATGGCGAGCTCAATCGGCCTGGGGCTGGCGCTGGCGCAAAAAAAGCGGGTGTATGTTATTGACGGCGACGGTTCGCTGCTCATGAACCTGGGGTCGCTCGCAACCATTTCACAGCACGCGCCGAAAAATTATTGCCTGGTTGTTGTCGACAACAAGGGTTACGGGAGCACCGGCCACCAGCCTACCGCAACTGCCGGCAGGACGGATCTCGCGCGGATGGCACTCGGCGCGGGTATTGAGCTGGTCTGCTCTGTGAAGACGTTGAAAGATCTTGACGATTGCCTTTACCGCCACGCTGAAGAATGCCTGGTGATACTTGCAGAAACGGATTCCTTCAGCGCGGATGTGCCCCACCTCCCTTTACTGCCGCATGGTATTGCCAGGAGGTTTAAGGAAGAGGTGATGAAAGAAGATACGATCATCAAAAAGATTTAATGGTTGTGTCTCTAGTGCTGCTCGATGCACTTCCTCAGTTTTTTAAACCGCTCATTTTAACAGCGAAGGGGTAATTGTGACTGCTTATTCATCTCTGCGTTCGCTTCAGATTTTTTTTCTGGCACTATCCGTCCTTGTCCTCGAACTTGCCCTGACCCGAATTTTTTCTTTTATCTCCTTTCACCATTTTACCTATCTGGTGATCAGCATCGCAATGTTGGGTTTTGGGGCTGCAGGCAGTTACTTGACCATGCAGGAGAAAGACAACAGCCCCATGAGGGATGATGAGTTTCTCGCCCGCAATGCCTGGCTGTTTGGCCTCACAATTATTGCAGCGGTGGTAATTATCCCCCGCATACATTTCTATCCCATGGACATTATATTTTACCGGGATTACAGTAACATCCTATCGCTTCTCATGATCGTGGTGCTTACCGCGGTTCCTTTCTTCTTTGGAGGCACCTGCATCGGTTCTATCATCAGTACATCCGGCAGTTCTGTGAACCGTCTCTACTTTGCGGATCTGATCGGTGCGGCAACCGGTTGCCTGCTGGCGATCGTGCTTATTAATTATTGCGGTGGGATCGGTACCTGCTTTGTGATTGCTGCCATGGCCATGATAGTCGCAGCTCTTTCCAGCGCGCGTCGCCGGCTTCGCTACCTGGGCGGTGCGCTGGTGACACTGGTGCTGGCCGGAGTGATTGCCCGTACCGAATGTCTTCCCCTCTATGTCCCTTCCGATAAGCAGATGTTTCGTATGGAGCACTTGGTGGAACGCATCAAATGGCATGTAATCACCCGTCTCGATGTCACCAGTCCCATTGAGGGTTATTTCGGATTTGGCGGCAGCCTGTCGAATAAGTACAAGGAAAACGGAGGCAAACCTCAGACGGTGCGCTTTATTTACCAGGATGGGTCGAACCTGACAGGAATTGTTCAGCCGACACCAACGCCGCGTGAAACTCCCTCATTGGGTTATTATATGCAGGGTGCTCCCTATCAGCTGAAATCAGATGCCGAAGCACTGGTGATCGGGTGCGGTGGGGGTGTTGACATTCTTATCGGGCTTCATCACGGGGCGCGCTATGTGGTGGGAGTGGATATAAACCCGCATACCATTGAATTCATCAGGGAGACTTATAAAGACTTTGCGGGCGGGGTGTATCAACGGGATGATGTCGAACTCGTCGTCTCGGAAGGCAGGCACTTCCTGGGCCGCGACCGGCGCACCTTTGATGTCATCCAGCTGAGCGGTGTGGATACCTGGTCAGCCCTTACCACCGGCGCATACGCCCTCACGGAAAATTTTATCTATACTGCGGAAGCCTTTGATCAGTATTTAAGCCATCTTAAAGAAGACGGTATCCTTAACTTTTCACGCCCTTATCTTGTGCCGCCCACCGAAACGCTCAAACTGGCTGCAACGGCACTGGAAGCACTTGAACGCTTAAACATCAGGGATTCTTTTAAACATCTTATGATTGTTTCAGAAAAGGGAAGAGCCCTATGGGGTTTCTACTGGTCGCAGACACTGGTGAAGCGTTCTCCCTTTACCCGGGAAGAGGTTGATCAATTGTCAAACTGGGCCGAATCTTTAGAGTATGAGATTATCTATGATCCTTATACAGCTCGCACGGGTGAACTGGAGGCTCTCATTCGCTCAACGCCGGTTGAGCGCGAAGCAATTATCTCGGGATATCAATTGAACATCAGGCCTGCCACTGACGACATTCCTTTCTATTTTAATTTTACTAAATGGCTGGATTTGCTTGTTTGGAAGGGTACCAAGGGGATGCTGGCTCAGCTTTTCCTGGTCGTGAGTTTGCTCCAGGTGGCAGTGCTCAGCGGACTATTCATTCTCTATCCCCTTTATAAAAGAAAGACGGAGGCATCGAAGCGGGGGGGCCGTACTGGTATATTCATTTATTTTGCGGCGCTCGGTGCAGGATTCATTTTAGTTGAAATTGCCCTGTTGCAGAAGTTCATGGTCTTTCTTGGCGGCCCTGCCTATTCAATGGCTGTTACCCTCTTTACCATTCTATTGTCTTCAGGTATCGGCAGTTTTCTGTCGAGAAATCTGTCACAAAGGCCGTTCAAACTGCTTGCTTTTGTTATCCCCCTGCTGGTAATTATCATCCTTATCCATGCCCTCTTCCTTGACCGGATTATTGCCGATCTCATGGGTTTGTCGCATTTTATGAGAGGTCTGGCAGCGGTGCTGCTCATTTCACCGCTCGGTCTATTGATGGGGATGCCCTTTCCGGCGGGACTGCGGTATGTGGATGCCTTTAGAAGAGAGCTGAATCCCTGGGCCTGGGGAATCAATGCATGTGCAACGGTGCTGGGATCCACGGCCTGCATATTAATCAGCTCTGTCCTGGGGTTTAGCGCAACTCTGGTCATTGGTGCGGCAGTTTATCTGACCGGCTGGTTGCTGTTCACAGCCTCACAGCGACGATTCAAAATTCAGCTCCCCTAACAGTAAGCAGGCTCATTGAACTACTATCTCTTCCTCCACCACCGTTCCTTCCCTGATGGTGAAGGCCTTTATCCGGGGACGTTGCACATCAACCAATGATATGATGAAAAAGGCTGTGTCCGGATAGAAGACCCGGCTGATGTCAAGCGCTGAAGGATGGCAGGGATGGTGAGGGTGAGAATGGTAAATGCCCAGAAGCTTTAACGAGCGCCGGTCGATCTCCTCGAACACATTTAATTGCTCCACAGGATCGATCTCATATTTGTCCACGCTCACGGCTGCGTTCCTTGTCTGAAAAATCGCAGTAATCAGTTTTTCTTTTCCCGCCAGCAGGCCGCAGCACTCGAGGGGATATGATTCCCTGGCGTGGCTTTCCATCCCTTCAATGATATCCCGCGCTATATGAACCATTTTTATCTTCCTTGACACCTGATGGGTTATCCTGCGCTCCATTATATCATTTCTTTCCTGCAAATTCAGTGTGGTAATGCTTTTATTATGGGTTTTATTGTGCTATACTATGTATGAAAAATGAACGAGGTGAGGGCAGATGAAAGCGTTGCCTTTTCTGTTGCTTGTTTTATGTTTATCCCTGGGCTGTGCTTCAACCTCAATGTTGAGGATTGACGAGGATTTGTATTCAGGTTCAGATGATTGCCTGTATTATCCATACACCTGCCTGGATTCCTCCTATCCGGGGTATGGATTATATCCGTATGATTTATGGTATTACGATGTCTACGATGATGATTATTGGCATTACCCTCCCGATGGTCACCGTTATCCCTATTATTTGTGGAGGCATCACCACCCGAAACATAAAAAACCCTGGTTTGTAAGAAGAAAGTTTCATCAGGCTCGCGAAAGAATCGCAAACATCCGGGAGGCGCGGCGGGAGGCGCGTGAGCATCGAATCAGCAGGGCGCGGCAGTCCCGGCAGCACCGGATTGATATGAGGAGAGAACGGGCGAACAGTTTTCGCTCATCCTTGCACCGGTCAAGACCGGGACATGGTTTTAAAGGCGGCATGGGAGGGTTCAGAAGGAGATAATCGGGAGCAGGTTTTTAAACGTTTCTGCGAGTCAACACAACACTTGTTATTTGGGCGATCCAGCAAATGGATTGCCCATTTTGTTTTTCCTGATTAAGCGGAGGCCATTTTAATGTCAATCCGCCTTGCGCGGATCCGGCAAGAAGTGCGATGGGGATATGTTTGAGGATGATAAAATTATAAATAGAACATGGTTGTGTGTCAATGTGCATATCGGGACGAAAGAGATGAGCAAACGGTTTGCTGCTGTCAGATGTATAAATGCGTCCTGCAATAAAATCAGCTTGAACGATGCCCAATATGATGATATGCATCGTAGTCAGGAGGCGGGAATCAGAAGACGGAATGTGAAGGTCCAGCATCGAACGTCCAACGTTCAACTGGACAGAGCTTTGCCTTCGTTCGAGGTTGGATGTTGGGATTTGGATGTTCAAGTCCATCTTTAAAAAAGAAGAGGTAGCCTATGAAAGGAATAATTCTGGCAGGCGGATCCGGAAGCCGGCTTTATCCCATTACCCGCGCGGTGAGCAAGCAGCTCATCCCCATCTATGATAAGCCGATGATCTATTACCCCCTGTCGGTGCTGATGCTCTCCGGCATCAGGGAAATCCTGATCATCTCCACGCCCGAAGATCTGCCCCGCTTCGAGGCCCTGTTCGATGACGGATCTCAGCTTGGCCTTTCATTCTCCTACGCTGAACAAGCCCGGCCGGAAGGCCTGGCGCACGCCTTTATCCTCGGCAAAAGCTTCATCGGTAGCGATACCGTCTGCCTGATTCTCGGCGATAATATCTTTTATGGCCATGGCCTCTCGGAGATATTTTGCAGGTGCTCAAGCCTGAAGCAGGGCGGGATTGTGTTCGGTTACCCTGTGCGTGATCCTGAGCGGTACGGGGTGGTTGAATTTGACGGTCAGGGAACGGTCATCGGCATTGAGGAGAAGCCGGCACGGCCCAAATCCAGCTACGCGGTCCCCGGGCTCTATTATTACGACAACAAGGTTGTGTCCATAGCCGAGAGGCTGAAGCCCTCCGCCCGCGGTGAACTTGAAATTACCGACGTGAACCGGGAGTACCTGCAGAGCAGGCAGCTTAAGGTTGAGATCTTGGGGCGGGGCTTTGCCTGGCTGGATACGGGTACCTATGAATCGCTGCAGCAGGCCAGCGATTTTGTGAGGGTCATTCAGGAACGGCAGGGGCTAAAGACGGCCTGCATCGAGGAGATCGCCTTCCGTCAGGGTTATATCGATCGGGAGCAGCTTAAAAGACTTGCATCCACCATGATCAAAACGGAATACGGCCAGTACCTGCTCGGACTGCTTGATGAGAGAAAGGATTTGGAACATGGCGCTCCGATTTATTGACACCTCACTTCCCGGGGTGACACTTGTCGAGACTGACGTCTTTAGCGATGCGCGCGGTTTTTTCATAGAAACACATCACCAGCAGAAGTACGCCGCGGGGGGAATGGGTAAGCCCTTTGTCCAGGACAATCGCTCTCACTCCATCAGGAATGTTCTGCGCGGGCTTCACTATCAGCTCCAGCATCCCCAGGCCAAGCTGGTGTATGTGGTTACCGGGGAGATTTTTGACGTGGCGGTTGATATCCGGGTGGGTTCGCCGACCTTTGGCAGGTGGGACGGGTTGTATCTCTCGGCGGAAAGCGGGAGGCAGCTGTTTGTGCCGGAGGGATTTGCCCACGGCTTTTGCGTTCTGAGCGAAACCGCTGACGTTCTCTACAAGTGCACCGATTTTTACCAGCCGGGTGATGAGCTGGGGGTTGCGTGGAACGATCCGGGCATCGGTATTAACTGGCCTGTGTCGGGGCCCTTCCTGTCACCCAAGGACAGCCGGTATCCCCATCTCCGGGACATCCCCGATCATCTCTTGCCCCGCTACGCGGGGTGATCCCTCACTTTTTACTCCAGAACCCTTCGCTTTCCCTCATCAATTTGTCCTTGAGGGGCTTCCACCACCACTCGTTCTCCCGGTACCAGGCAACGGTGCGCTCGATTCCTTCCTTTAAGGTCGTGGTCTGGGTCCAGCCCAGGGTGGATTTGAGCTTGTGATTGTCGAGGGCGTACCGGAAATCATGGCCGGGCCGGTCCTGCACGAAGGTTAAACATTCCTCGCCCTTGTTGAAGAGTGAGAGTATCTCCCGGGCAAGGTCTATGTTGCGCTTTTCGCTCTCCCCCCCCACGTTGTAGACCTCTCCCGGTTTTCCCTGCTGCAGGATGAGATCAATGGCGGAGCAGGTGTTGGTGACATGAATCCAGTCGCGGATATTTTCGCCCTTTCCATAGACAGGTATGTTCTTGCCTTCCATGAGGTTGGTAATCATGAGCGGGATGAATTTTTCGGGGTACTGGTAGGGACCGTAGTTATTGGAGGGGCGAAGAATCAGCACCGGTAGGCCGTAGGTCTCAAAGTAGGAGCGCACCAGGAGATCGGCGCCGGTCTTGCTGGCTGAATAGGGGGAGTTGGGGCGCAGCGGGCTGTCCTCGGAAAAAACGCCTTCGCTGCCCAGGGTGCCGTACACCTCGTCGGTTGAGATGTGCACAAAGCGGAAGGAGGGATCTTTGGCAAGGGGGCCGGCCCAGTAATGCCGTGCCGCTTCCAGAAGTACGCAGGTCCCCACCACGTTGGTGTGGGCGAAAGGCCTGGCGCTGAGGATGGAACGGTCAACGTGGGTCTCAGCGGCAAAGTGGACCACGGCCTCTATGGTATGCTCCTTAAACATCCGGGCCACGATGTGCTCATCAGTGATGTCGCCCCGGACAAAGCGATAACGCTGATCGTTGCTGATCGTTTTCAGATTGTCAGGATTGCCAGAATAGGTGAGCGTATCGAGATTAATGAGCATGCAGTCTGGGCGGATGCCGCGCATGTAATGAATGAAATTTGAGCCGATGAATCCGCACCCGCCGGTTATTAAGATGGTCTTTTTCACGTGCGTGTTATCCTCCGTTCCGCAGGGGTTTGTGCCGGCATCCGCAGGGTCCATGTCAGATAGGGCTTCCTTAACGCGGTCTCATATTCTTGCTTTTTCCCCGGCCTGTCAATCATTATCTTCCCAGCTGCATTTGAACACCCGATACCTCATTGCCGTTGGATAGAGGGGAAGGGTGGTGTGGAGGAGCTGGAAATATTTACTGTTGCCGGAATGCAGGAGATTGAAAAACCTGTCCCATTCATAGAACATGACCAGGTAATCCGGCCTCTTCTCCTTTAAGTAACCGATGATGTTCCGTTGGCTCAGGGGGATGACCCTTTTTGACTGCTGATCCAGATAATATCCGGTAACTTCCGGGTTGACCAGCCCCACCAGGTCCAGCATTTTCCTCTCTGAAAAATATCCCACTGTGCCGATGTCATGCAGGGCAATGAGGGAATTGTCCGGCGTGTTGCTGTTAAGCCATAGGGCGAGATCAATTTGCGGATTCCTCATGGAGTTAAGCTGTATCAAATAGATGTCGGCTGCTGAGGTGAATGACGCTGCCTGGTTATACAGTATCACTAGGCCTGCCAACCACGCGAGCAGGCCTTTGAAAATAGGCTTTTTGCTCCGCTTTAGCACCTCAAAAGCCCCCCCGGACATGGCCAGGATGATGAGCGGTATGAAGATGTGCTGGTAACGGCACCAGTAATGCCTGATGGAACACGGGAAAAACAGAAAGTAACTAAGATAAAAAAATCCGATATACAGCCAGAGATAAGAAAGCGATATGATCTTTCTGGCACAAAGCAGCAACGGCACTAATAGTAGTATGGCAGGGTAGTACGGAGTCCGGTAAAAGAACAAGAGGCCATTCATAAAGCAGCCGGCCTTGTTGATGAACGGCATGGCGGTTTCGCCGAAAAAAACCGCCTTGGTATAAGCGGTAATGGGCAGAAGCGAGCCCGTCCGATAGAAGGAGAGGAGCAGGTAGGGAAGTAGCAGGATAAGGAATATCACCAATGAGATTACAAGGTGCTTTACACGCTGCTTGTCCCTCTCCCCGAAACACCTGATGAGCTGCCACATCCAGAGGGCGCCCGCGATAAACCATCCCTCCGGCCGGGTAAGAACGGAGAGGGCGAGCGGAACGGCATACAGCGCCCGGGGCTGGTAGCGGTGGTAGAGGTAGAAGGTTGCAAGCGAGAAAAAGATAAAGGCAGTGGTTTCCATCCCGTTCAGCGAGTCGAAGACGAGCCAGCCGCTGGTGGCCATCATCACACCGCCCAGCAGCGCCGTGCGACGGCTATTGTATAAAGCAAGGATCCAGAGATAGACAAGGTAGGAAGAAAGGATAAAAAAAACAACACCAGTTGCCAGTGACGCATCCTCCATCTCCATGAAGAGGCCGAGCATCGCGATACAAACGATGTGCAGGGGGCTGGTTGCTCCCACTAAAAAGGTGCTGCCATCATAGGTAATGCCGTTGTACCTGAAGAGATTTTCGGCAAATCGCAGGGTGATGTAGCTGTCGTCAAAAATGAGGAGATGCCCGGGATTGCTCCTCAGAAAATAGGCAAGTGACAGAAAGGATGCGAGCAGTATGAGAGACAGGTCTGCTGCGACTTTGGGGAGAGGTACAGATTGACTTTGCTGTTCCATGTATTAATTACAATGATCCGGATTATATCTTTGGAAGCTTTAAGGTGATATGATATAATACAAATAAATTAAAATCAACCAGGAACCATGTCCGGTGCAAAAGGACGCAAGGCCGGCTGCAAGAGAAATGAGGTTATGAAAAGCTGCGTTTCACGCATAACGGCGTGTGCTTCGCTGGTGCTGTTCATGCTCCTGATCGCCCGGGGAGACATCTGCTGCGCTTCCCTGAAAAGCGGGCAGTGCAATATTGTGCTTATCACCATTGACACCCTGAGGGCGGACCACCTTTCCTGCTACGGGTATCATCGCAAAACCAGCCCTTACATAGATAGCCTTGCTGCAGGCGGAATCGCATGCACAAATGCGTATGCCCCTTCCTCCTGGACTGCCCCCTCAATGGCTTCGCTCTTTACCTCCGTGTATCCAATCAATCACGGCGTGATCAACGGGATTGGTTTAAAAATGGATCAGGCCATTTATGTTCAGAACATCTTTTCCCCCGATCTCAAAACACTTGCTGAAGTTTTGCAGGCACATGGTTATACCACCTTCGGAGTCTCTTCCCACCGCAATTTAGATGAACAATTCGGCTTTGCGCGCGGGTTTGATTATTTTACCTGCCTTCCTTTTTTACCCGCGCAAGCGGTTAACGAAGCCGTGCTCGCCCGGGAGGCAGCCCTCAAGCAAGCAGAGAAATTTTTCCTCTGGATACATTACTTTGATCCTCACGCCCCCTACACTGCGCAGGAGCCATGGGCCAGAGAATATGCACTGGAAGCCCAGACCGAAGTCCTGCTTGACCTGCCGGCACTCTCGGGGGCTGAACTGGCGCGTCTGTTACAGAAGTGCCCCGATGGAGGGTTGCCCGATGCCACGCAGCCCTTGTGCGGGAATCTGAAACAGCTGCGGCAGAAATACAACGATAATGTTATAAATCCGCAGGATCATGACATTGCCCTTTATGACAGTGAAATTAGTTATGTCGATAACCATATCGGCATGCTCATGAAACGCCTTAACCTTAGTGATGAAACCCTGATTGTTATTACCGCAGACCACGGAGAAGAATTTCTCGAGCATGGCGAGATGGGGCATGGCCACAATTTGTATCAGCAGACAATACATATTCCGCTGATCATGAAGCTTCCGCACCGTCAGGAGGGCACTATCTTAAACCAGCCCATCAGCCTTCTCGATGTAATGCCAACCATTTTAGACATCAGTGCTATTAGTCCTCCCTCATCAATGCTGGGCAAATCATTCCGGAATGAGAAAAATCTATTGTTTTGGCTAAAGAAAAAAATACCGGTAAGCGATATAGACTATATCTATTCTGAAATAGACACATCGAGAACCCTCAGGGCCATTGTAGCACCGCCTTGGAAATATATCTATAATTGTAAAGATGCAGCCGGTCAACTGTATAACATTGTTTCTGATCCTCTGGAGAAGAATGACCGTGGCTGCAATAAACCCAGAGAACGCGACCGGTTAAGAGATCAGTTGTTGCGGTGGATGGAAACAGCAAAGCGTTATCCCACAACGACATGTGATTATGAACTTTCGGTAGAAGACAAAGATAAACTGAAAGGTTTAGGATACCTGCAATAAGATGCTTTTTGAAACTTTTTTAGCCGGCAGCATATTTTTAATAACCAATACCTCCCTTCTCTACGCCGCGCACCTTGTGGTGAGAAGATTTATTCAGCAAAGCCCCGCCCCGGTGAGGCTGGTCGGTACCGGAACGCTGTTTTATGCCTTCATTGTTCTGATTTATCAGTCCCTGTCGCCGTTTCATGCCATTTCAAGACTCTGGGTTACTGTTACCTGTATTTGCATAGCCGGCTTGTTGCATGTGCTGTGGGGCAAGCATAGAGATTTCAAGGCTGAGGTCGAGCCACTACGGGTTTGGCTGCGGGATGGACTCAAGTCCAGGTGGGCAGTGCTCATTATCATGTGCGGCTTCATGGTGCTGCTTTCCCTTTCCCGTGCCCTGCTCATGCCGCCGCTCGCCTGGGATTGTCTCTCCTATCATTTAACCTTCGCATCTTTGTGGATAAAGGCGGGAACCCTCTTTCTCTTCAAGGCACCTGATCAAATAATAAGCTGCGGCCACTTGCCCATCAACGGTGAAATATTTGCCTCGTGGCTTCTCCTTCCCTTCAGCAGTGACCTTCTGGTCAATGCCATGAATTTTCCCTTGACCTTTTTAGCAGGGGTCGCCTGCTATGCCGTTGGAAGGGAGTTGGGCTTACCGCGATGGGCCGCCGGGTGGGTGCCGGTACTGATCTGTTTTTCGCCGACCGTATATGATCTGATAACGACTGCCTATGTCGATAATGCGCTGTTCGCCTTCTCGATCGCTTTAGTTCTATTTGTACTAAGGTATATACGGAAAGGGTTCATAGAGGATGCCTGCTTCGCTGCCATTGCGGCAGGCATGGCGGTGGGAATTAAATATAATGGAATTATTATTGCAGGCATTGCAGTGTTTGCTGTTCTATTAAAGATGCTGGTGTCAGCCAGATATTCGGGTTTTTTCAAGAAACTCGGTATATGCCTGGCAGGTCTCCTGTTAATAATTTCCCTTGGTGGAAGACGATACATTCTCAATACCATTGATGCCGCCAATCCGCTCTATCCTTTTCCGATCAAAATATTGAACCATGAAGTTTTTGAAGGATGGGCGGAACTGCCCAAACTGGAGCAGTGGGTTGCCGAGTTTGATGAAAAGGAGGGGCTGAACCAGCGAAACATCTGGGAACGGGAGCTTAGAAAATTTGCCTACGTCCAGATGGCGCCTGGCCCTAAATTCGCCTTCTTTATGCTGATGGCGCTGGTGGGTCTGTGCATCCGGCCGAAAACGGTTTCCAGGAAGGCATGGTATCTGGTGGCTTCCATCTGGATCATCCCCATCATTTCATATTTTGCCGAGGGTTCCACCGGCGTTGCGAGGGGAGGACCCTGGGCAGACGGGGGCGGGCGCTACCTTATTACTTCCATAGCGCTATTTAAAATCCAGGGTTTGGTCACCGTCCAGCAATTCAGCAGCCTTTTTAAGAAGATAACTTTTTTTCTGGCAGCCTTTGTCCTTTTGGATTTCATTCACCTCAATAGCGGCCACCTGTGGGAGGTGGAGGTTTTGTATCCCCTTGTGATCATACTCAGCATCGCCAGCATGGCTTTTTCAGAAGCATTGCCTCGATTGTTTCGCAAATTGATGCCCGCACGCATGGTTTCTGCGCAGGGAGGCGAAGAGAGAAGTACCGGCATCATTGCAGTCCGGTGGTCATCCGCGGCTTTGTACCTGCTCCTGCTGGTGATTTCATTAAGCCTGCTGCAGGGGTACCGGGACCGGACCCGATATTTTTATTATCGCCGGCATATCGATCTGCATAATATTCCCAGGACATTTGTGGGCGGGTGGGAGTGCATCGACAAGCTGGACGAGCACAAGGTTATTGCCTTCAGCAGAGGTTATGCGCAGCCAAACCACGAGTGGTTTTTCTATCCCTTGATGGGAAGCCGTCTGCAAAACGATGTTATCTACCTGTCAGCATTGAATAAGTGGGATGTTCCAACCTGGGTTGACCAAGGTATGCTAAGAGGCGACGATCCGAAAATATGGCTTTATAATCTCAAGCAGCAAAAGGTCGATCACGTTTTTATTCAGGAACCCTGGCCAATCGAGATGAGTTGGATAATGAGCCGTAAAGATGATTTTGAACTGATCTATACGGACAGGTACTGCAGAATTTACAAATATACCGGTCAATACCATTAACATGCGACTTGCAAGTGGAACGATTAACCGGTAACGCTGACTCTCAGCCCTTTTCGTATCGGCTCTTCGATGGCTAGATACGTGAGGAAAGAAACACCGATGATAAAAACGGTGGCGAGAGAATGACGGTCATAGGCTGACCCAATGCGGAAAAAAGATACGCTTTGTAAGAGATCAGCAAATGATTTATAATGATCTGGTGGGTTATAAAGATCGAGAAGCTCATCTCCCCCAGGAGTATAAAGATGCGGGCCTGCAGTATCCGGGAAACAACCCCCTTTTCGAGGGCGAAGATACTGAGCAGCATGAAAACAGGCAGCGGCCCTGAAATATAGTTCTTGTTTAAAAAGTCGATGCTCCACAGCGGTGAACCGGTGAATGAAAGAAATGCATTGTGGACAAACCTGGTCAAACCTTCCCAGGCAATAAAGTCGATCATCAGGAGCAGTGCCATGGCTTCGAGTGCGGTTGCAGCTGCCAAGCCCAATCGCGAGGTCAGCCGTGACTGGTTGATGATGAACACGCGAAATGCTGCCATCCCGATAAAGACGGTTACCAGTCTGTTGAGTGGGAAGATATAGAGCAGCCATAAGCGAAACCACAGCACTTCGCCCCGCGGATTGGTTTCAATGAAATAGACTGAAAGCAGCAGGCTTGCGAGCGAGAGCAGTATGATGAACGGGAACAGGCGCGGTATCAGCTTGGCGAGGGTAAACACCAGGTAAAAGAAAAAGAGGGTTGAGAGAATCCAGCTCAGTGCATTGAAGGAAAAATAAATGCTTTTCAACGGGAAGAACGACTGCAGCAACATCCCGTTGATAATCGCTGTGGGAAGATGAATGGGTATCCCACGGCGTGCAAAGATAAATGCACATATGACAAGGGTCAGGATATGAAGCGGATAGATTCTCACAATCCTGTTCCAGAGGAAAAAAAGCGCTTCTTGCAAACGCGTCATCCTGCCATAGCGCAGGTTAATGACAAATCCGGATAGCATAAGGAAGAAGGTGACGCCCAGCACACCGAAATTTTCATTGGTCAGGAGGCAGGGGATAAATTCCTGCCGCAGGTGGTGTACGACGATCAACATGACGGCAATGAAACGGAGTGACGTAAGCGTGCTTATATGCTGTTTTTCCATATGCTTGATAATTATTGGTCAGCGATCATCGACGCATATTACATGCCGTGGTCGGCTTATACAAGAACTTTTATAATTATCGATACGACAAAGCCTTGACAGATATGACGGGCTTACCACAATCTTTGCACGTTTCATACAATAAAGGATTAATTATGTCTGCAAAAAACATTGCCTTCACCGGGCGAATCCGGGAAGCGGTAATGATACTGCTGGTGACATGCAGTGTGCCGAATTTCCTCGGTGCTGCCAGCCGAAGTGACATTAATCTGGATGGCACGGTCAGTATGTTAGATGCTGTTATTATGAGCAGGGAAATGGGCAGAAACGACTGTTTGGAAAACCCTTGCAAATCCGATCTTAATGCTGATGGAGCAGTAGACCGCACCGATGAGGAAATCCTGCGGTCTGAAATAAAAAATCCGGATTTTCTGCAGAAAACGATGGATGTGCCGGAACAAGATGAGATACCCGCGGGATCAGGCGGCGATGGTTCTGAAGAGGCAGAGGCCGGGATAATCCGAAAAACCAAGTTTAAAGATAATGAAGACGGAACAGTCACTGACCCCGATACGGATCTCATGTGGACGAGAAATGCCAATCTACCGGCGGATCAAATGCTCTTTTATGATGCCATAAACTATTTAGAGGCGATGAATAGGGGGGATGTCCCTAATTTTGGCTATACTGACTGGAGACTCCCAGAATTAGAAGAACTGCAGAGTATCGTGGATTATACTACTTATACCACTCGGGGACATGGTTTGACACCGGGACATCCTTTTAAGAATGTGCAATTGCAGAAATACGGGGACTATCCGGTCGGCAGTGTTTATTTCTGGGTGTCCGAGACTTCCTGGCTTTTCTCTCTCTATTGCAGAGTGGTCGGACGCAACGTGGGTTCATGCCTTGGCTATGTGTGGCCGGTGCGAGACTGCAAATAAATCCAGGGAAAGGAGCCGGAGGCATTCGATGGGATTCCCCCGTGATCGCATGAGTGCTGCCGAACCGTGCGGAGAGTCTATCCGCATTCGATCCGGTGATCAGGCTATCGTATGCTGTTTGCTACCGTAATCGGCTTGGGAGTTTTTTTACTGACGAATCTTTCCCTGCTCTATGCCGCGCATCTGCTCGAGCGAAGATTTCTGTCCGCCTCGCCGCCTGCGGTGCGACTGGTCGGTATGGGGGTGCTGTATTATGCCGGTGTCCTGGTTGTCTTGCAGGCGATTTCCCCGTTCCATGCCATTACCCGAGCCGGGGTCACCACTCTGTGCCTCCTGTCAGCCCTGGCGGTTCATGCATGGCTGGGACGCCACCGCAATCTCCGTGCCGATATCGAGCCGCTGCGCGCATGGATCCGGGACGGGTTGCACTCACGATGGTCCTGCCTCATCATCATCTGCGGTTTTGTGGCCCTGCTCAGTTTTATCCGGGCCCTTTTACGGCCTCCGCTTGCTTGGGACTCCCTGACCTATCATCTCACCACCGCTGCCCTCTGGGTACAAAAGGGAACCATCTTCGTGTTTCAGGCTCCTGACCAGATGGCGGAAAATGCCCACTTCCCGATAAACGGTGAGCTTCTTTCCTGCTGGTTCCTCCTGCCCTTCCGGTGCGATCTGCTGGCGAATATCGTTAATTTTCCCATTGCATTGCTTGGTGGTATTGCGTGTTATGCCATGGCCAGGGAGCTGGGTTTGAGTCGCAAGGAGGCAAGCTTTGCTCCGGCACTTCTTTGCTTTTCTCCAATGATTTATTCTGAAATCAATACTGCGTATGTGGATATTGCCACGTTTGCTTTTTTTATCTCCGCTGCCTTATTTGCGCTGAGATACCTGCAGAGAGGGTATCCCGGCGAGGGCATCGTGGCGATTGCTTCAGCGGGCATCATGCTGGGCACAAAGTACATTGCCGTGCCGGCTGTCGGTCTTATTATGATTGCCGCGCTGATCAAGACAGTGAGTTTGCCGCGCAACCTGAGTATCTTCAGAAAGGTCGGTCTGCTCGCTGCCGGGCTGCTCATCGTATGTCTCCTGGGTGGAAGGCAATACCTTATCAATGCTGCAGATGCGATGAATCCCCTCTACCCTTTTCCAGTTACGGTGCTGGGACATGAGCTGTGGCAGGGATCAGAGACGCTGCAGGATGTGAAGGCATGGGCGCTTCAGTATGATCAATGGAGCCGTCTCGCCGATTTTAGCGTGTGGGAAAGAGAATACAGGAAATTTCTCTATTATCTGATCACCGCCGGGCCGAAATATCTCTTCTTTTTACTCCTGGCGGTAACAGGGCTTTTTCTCAAGCCCCGTGCAATACCTATGCGGCTGTGGTATTTTCTGGCATCATTATGGATCATGCCACTTATGCTTTATTATACCGATACCTCTGCAGATTTTGTTAAGAAAGCCGTCTGGATAGACACCAACACCAGATTTCTTTCTCCCTTTATTGCTCTTTATACCATGCAGGGACTGGTGTTTCTGCAGCGACTAAGGCCATATTTCAGAGGTTGTGACTTCTTTCTCTCGGTGCTGGTTGTATGGGACCTGTTCTATATCAATGCTTACAATACCTGGGATGTAGAGGTATTATATCCGTGCATAATTCTGCTCGTAGCGGCTGCTATGATCATGAATGGTGTCCTTTCCCCTGGAATTGAAGCACACTTGCCGCGGCAAAAAGCCTTTGTCACTGCCGGCCGCTTAAACGGGTTGAGGGGAGCCTTTACCAGGACCTGGTGCATATATCTCCTTGGCTTTGTCATGGCTTCGGGTGGCCTGTACCTGCTGCAAGGCTACAGAGACGGTTCCAGGTATACCTATTATCGCCAGCAGTATGATCTTCATGAATTTCCCCGATCGCTTGTGAATGCGTGGGAATTTCTTGACCGGCCCCATCGGCCAAAAGAATCGCAATGACGGTGGCATGGGAACCGCCCGGCCACACCTGGTTCTTCTATCCTTTGCTTGGGAAGTGGTTTCAGAATGAGATTTCATATGTTTCGGCAAAACATTCGCATGATGTCCCAACCTGGCTGGAACGGGTCGGCTCAGGGGCAATGATCAGTCAATATGGCTTGATAACCTGAGACGGGACGAGGTTGATTATATTCTTGTGGTAAGTAATATGGTGAATCCTTATGTGATGGACAGGGCCAAGCTGTTTCAGGAACGTGGCCGGATGAATTGCGCTGGATGCAAAGCCGGCCCGCGCAATTCCTTCCGGTTTTTTCAGATGCGTGCTGTAAAATATTCAAGCATCAGGGGTAAGATGTCTTGCTGTTCTTTCAGAAGACTTCCGCTTATAAATGCTAAGTGTCCTCCATAATTGCGGTAGCCCTTTTCGCTTGATCTGCGCAATCAATGCGTAGTGCCTGGAAATCTGGCCGTCCAGGTAATCATCCCACATCCTGAAGAGAAACTCCTCCTCAACAATATACTCTACCTCCTGCTCCCGCAAATAGCTGTCCAGACTTTTGTTTTTTAGATGAAAATGGGCATGTTCATTTATGACGCCGTCCAGGTTAATCACAGGGTTATCCAGGTAATAACTCAAACATCCTGATTGAAAAGCGCCGACGGCTGGCAGGGGAGGGATTTTTTCTTTGGCAAAGAGAGCTAGAGAGAGGTATCGTGCGGGGCGGGGATTGCGGAAAAAAGCATAGTATTGAGAGGCATAGGTCACTGCACAGGGAATAAATAAAAAGGCAAAGGCGACGGGCAGGTATCGCAGGTAAGGTTTGAGTTTTGATTCGATGGTGCGAAGCGTGGCCGCGTAAAAAAAGAGCATAAGCGTGTAAGCCGGGTAGAGATAGCGGTTGAAATGCCAGAACCCCCCGATGAAAAGTACATAACAGACAAGTATAATGAACTGGAACAGGAAAAAGGCCGGTACAGGAAGCGCAGATGCCTGTCCCGCAAACTGATTATCAAACCTATCAGCGCCGCAGCTGATTGAATAACTGCCAGACAAGGTTTGATGAAAGTCCGGCAAAAGGCTGAAACAGTCTCAACTCGGGTCCCAGGTATGAAAGCATCGCCAGGGGAAAACCTGAGGTTGCCTTGCCCATGTAATCGAAAAAAACGCTGGTTATGTGACGCACAGCACTGCCGCTGACCGGCAGAATATGACCGGTAATAATCATTGTAAAAATGATCCAGGGAAGAGCAATAGTAAATGCGGTAAAACCGCACAGGCATATTCTGCGAAAAGCTGTCGTGATGGAAGGCTGTTTCCCTTGAAAGGATTGCCAGAGCTGGTCCAGTGTTATAGCGATGCCCAGTAATGCAACGTCGACGCGAGCCCAAAATCCGATGCCGATAAGCATACCCAGGGCTATCCAAGCAACCGGCTTGCTTTCTGCACGGTCACAGATGTTTCGGTAATGCAGGAGTGCAGCAAGAAGCAGGAGCAGAGAGAGCATGGTCTCCATTCCGTTGACAGTCTGCACCATGACATAGGGGGACCACATCCACACCGAGGCAAGAAAGGTCGCGGAGGAGCGGGTTACAACTCTGCGCAGGAGAAGGTAGAGTATGACATTGGCAAAAAAACCGAGGGCAGCGTTAAGTGAAAGGGCCAGGTGAATCGGCAGCTCCTTATGCGACCAGAACAGGCTGAAGAAAAGGGAGTAGAGAAGTGCTGTCAGCGGCTGAAACCCGCTGCTCAATTGGATTGAAGGGTTACAGCCGGCATACCAGTCTGCTAAATCACGGCTCATTTTGAAATAAATGTATGAATCATCAAAGAGCGGGCCGTGACTGTAGAGGAGCGGAAATCCTTCGAGACAGTTAAGGGGCCGCCACGCAATCACCAGGTGCAGTATTAACGCGCCAAGGGAGGATATCCAGAACACAGTGTCGTCTTTGAGGCGAGCTGCTAATCGTGCAAACCGCATTTTTATCTCACGGTATGGTGTATGGATTGCTCTGCTGTTTCGCCCCGGTTGGCTCGGAGCGGTCGGCACCGTTAACCGCCGGGTTTGCTTTTTCTTGTGATGAATGCGAGGGGAATGCCTTTTCTCTGGACGACATGAAGTATCTCTTCTTTGTTTGGTTCCTCTTTCATCCTTCTAGTAAGCCAAAAGCAATATTCTGCTTCTTCGAAAGGGACTTTTTTTATATTCCACGCCTGGTACACCACATAATATGTTATCCCCTCAATATGAACCTTATAGAGTTTCTTTTTATCGACCGCGATATTTTCCTTAAACCAGTTGATCGCTTCGTTGTATGACGCTCCCCAGTATTCCGTATCATAGTTTTTGTAAGCGCCCTCCAGTCCTCCAACCAGGGCATTAAAATAAATATATTGATAGGGATGGAGAGAAATCATTTCTGTTAAAACAGCCCCTGCATTAATAGCGATAAGTATGCCAATGATAGCGGTAACCAATCTCTTTTTATTTGCCTTGCAAAATTCAATCACGGCGAGTGCGGCAAGCGACACCAGCGGGGGGACGAGGAACAGGAAGAGCCGGACGCCGTCATAGACAACCGGCCGCACCATTAAATAAGCTGCCGTGTTAAGGATAAGCATACACAGGAATAAAATAAAGAGCCGGTGCTGAAATCGCTTTTTTATCAGGAAGGGTGAGAGCAGTGCCGGGATGAGGATCATGAGCGGTGTGGATATGGCAAACCAGGTGGTGAAATATGTGCCGGGAAGCTTTGTTCCCTCCACGAGCGTGCCCTGATAAAGTACGGTTTCATTCCAGGTATAGCCCCGCTGTATGGCAAATATCTCCTTCAGGTTGGGAATAAGGTTGACCGCCAGATATGGCCAGGTAAGGAATGAGAAAAACAGGGCTATCATTCCAACCAGGATGACAGTCTGTATTTCGCGCACCAGGAATTCAGTCCAGGTCACAGGTGGGGAAGCATTGCTCCGCCTGTCCTGATGGTAGACATAGGTATCATAGAGAAATAATATCGCGTACAGGGTCACCCCTGCCGATCGTATGTTCTGGCGTTATGCCAAACAGTATCCCTAAACATAAAATCTTGGTAAGCACTTTGCTGCTTGAGGCAAAAAGGTATAATGCGGCGCAGCTTACCAAGTACATCACTGCAAAAGGCACATCTTTGGGATTGGCCGGGATGTCTCCGGTGAAGCGAGGGGTAAGGAACAAAAAGAGCGGGGCCAGAATGGCTATCTTCTGATCGTGGTACTGCTTATAAAACAGGGAATAGACAGTGAGAAAAACCACGAGGGCAAAAACCATATTGAGCAGATGGTACTTCTCTATCGACTTGTCATTGTTGAACATAAACAAGATCATGGGGTAGAAGGCGCTATAATGGAGGTAGTAGTAGAGATTTTGCTGGTCGGGATTCCTTAAACGTTCAAAATGAGCAAAATCATCCCCCTCCCTGATATCCATCCATCCGTTTATTTTATTAAAAGCATGGGGCCGGGCAACTTTCTTGCAGAATATATGTTCATACGAAGAAACGCCTTTGCTGTAGTTTACCGGCTCGTCCCAGGTAAGCCCGAAATCCTTGTAGGTAAACAGGGTAATCGCGAGGTAGGCGACGATGAAGATGAGGATTGCGCTGTGCCGTATTATGGTTTCTAGGAATCTTCTGGCAATCATTTCGAAAGGTTTGTACCCATGGGAGTTCTGGCAGTTAACCGGTAATATATTTTCACATACTGTTCAATTCTGCTGTCCCAGCTGAATTTTTCCATGGCAGAAGCCCTTGAATAGGAAGCCATTTGTTCGTAGACTGCCTTGTCGCGCAAGATCGTCTTGATCCGTTCCCTGATGAGTTCCGGGGTGGGTTTCACTACAGACACCCTTTCTCCATCAATATAGTTGAGATAAAAAGGGTCGTTGCTGGTTATGACCGGCAACCCGCAAGCCATGGCCTCCATCAGAACCAGGGAAAACACATCTTCTCCCGCGGCTGCCAGAACAAACATATCGCACGCCTGGTAGACCTTGATTAACTGTTCCTGGGGCATGGGCTCCAGAACCGTCACCCTGCCGGGTGCATTCTTGATATACGGCTCAAAATCCCCCCTGCTTACCACTACCAGCCGGTAAGCGGGATCGGCGGCACCGATAAAAATGTCCAGCCCCTTTTTGGGGACAAATCTTCCGATACTGAGGATTAATTTTTCGTCGAGCGGGAGCTGCAGCTCCTTTCTCAAGGCCATCTTTTCCCCGGTGCTGACCGGGTGAAAGAAATCGGTGTCTACGCCGTTGGAGATATATTCAATCTTTTGTTCCTCAACACCCAATTCCACAAGCATCTTCTTAAGCGGCATGCTTAATGTTGTAATCTGATCGCTGCGTGCCAGATTCCCCTTGCCGATGTAAAGCGAAATGGATTCCAGCGCGCCGATGACCGATCCCTTGCAAAAATTGCTGATCCTGACCGCCAGCCCGGAACCAGCCTTGGGTCTGAAATGATATTTGTCAGGGGCGGTCTGCGTTAAAACGACTGGTTTGACATAATGCTTTGCCATCCTGACGGCTGCAATCGAGCTGAGGTACAGCATGCCGTGGACGTGAACAATATCTGCTCGGGTAATCTCTCTTCTAAGCACGCTCAGCAGAGCAGGTGAAAAGATGGGGTAGGGGATACCGATCGTTTCAAGAAAATTGACCGCCTTGACCCTGACCACTTTCACGCCGTCCTTCACCTCTTCAGACGGGGAATGATGGAGGTTGCTTGAAACCATGGTAACGCGGTGGCCGAGACGCACATACCGCTTTGCCTGCTCGAAAGCGCCGACATCGGTTCCGGTGATATGGGGGAAAAGGTAATGAACAACGATGACAATATTCATTGCTATCCTTTCGTTTCTATAACGGCTTCCTCGATGCTACGGCTATCCCGGAACCTTTTGACCGTGACGAGCGCAGAAAAAGCACATCCAGCTTGCACAGGGCCAGAAAAACAGGGAAAAGTAGTTTGTAGAGCGTGAAAGATCGTTTAGTGTTAAGCGACTGAATGTCAGCCCACGTCCATGCCTTCTGGCCCATTGCCACCCGCCGCACCGCTAGGTGCGCGATGGAGATGACATCCAGTATCAACTTCGAAAAAAAGTGGCAAAAATATTGGTGGCCGCACATCACCATGCCGGCCTTGTCCAGTGCATGTGCGAGCCCGGCCAGGGTATACCCCTTCCGCACATGCTTTTCCGGGCCGTCATAATCATGCACCGTTTTAATGTTGAGTGAATCAATGAGGGTGGGAAAGGTAAAGTCGGAGCAGGGGACAGTAATGACCAGAACCCCGCCGGGCTTGAGAATCCGTGCGATTTCACTTATGGCTTTGTCGTCTTCGCTTATATGTTCCAGCACCTCGGCGCAGAGAATCTTGTCAAACGACCCGGACCGGAAGGGGAGGGTTTCCGCAGCCGAATTGACAAGCGAAACCCTGCCTCTTTTACCCTCCTTGACCGAGAGGAGATTTTCAAGTGAGATGTCCAGGCAGAAAGTGAACTCGTTTTCTTCAGCAATGTCTTCTGCCAGGTACCCGCTGCCGGATCCCACGTCAAGGACTTTCTCCCCCTTCTGCACCCGCAGCATGGAGTCTATGATAGGGCGTCGTATCCGGGCATGGAGGTCATAGACGGAAACATTGGTAGCGGTGCTCATCTTGCTTTTTCTTCTTCTGCCAGGCGCAACAAGGCAAGAATTCTCCGTACGATGCCGAGTGCTATCGCCTGCAGTCCCACGAGCACAAGAAAGGCACCGGTCACTACGTATACCCAGGGGACATCAATCTTTCCGGTGTTGAAATACTGCCAGATGGTCTTGTAGTTGAGCATTATCCCAAGCAGCGCGACCACCGCACCGAAAATGATGAGCTTGCGCTGGGAGAGAGCCCGGTATAGTATCGATTTGAAGCCCCTGGCCCGGTTATTGCTCCGGTGAATCAACTGGATAACGTCATCAGAGATGATCCCCACCGTGAAAAGACCGATGCTGGTTACAATAAGCACCATAACCGTCACCAGTCGGTAGATCATATAGTCGGGGACCAGCCGGAACTTGAGGTAGTAGAAAAGCGGGTACAGCCCGTAGAGGAAGCCGGCAAGAAAGGCTATGATGCCCGCAATTCCAAAAAACTTAAAGGGCTTATAGGTTAAGGCGATGTCGATAATGGTCTTTAAAAAGCGCATGCCGTCCTGAAGCACCCCGAGCTTGGATCTGCCGACCCGTTCCTCATACCTCATGGGGATTTCAGCGATGGTCAGGTTCTGATCCAGCACCGCCCGGCAGCTCATGGCAGGAGTGAAATGAAGGCCGTCCGGCAACGGGTACAGCTTCTTGAGCGAGCTTTTCTTGATTACCCGCATGCCGCTGGCCGAGTCGGTAATGGCGGTGTTTCCCAGAAAATTGATCAGGGCAGCATAGAAGCGGTTTCCCACTTTTCTGATGGTGGGCATCTTGCTTTCAGGGGTCATTCGCGACCCGATGACGATATCAGCGTCTTCCTCTATGAGCTTTCTGCACATGCCAATGAAATAGCAGGGGTCACAGGTGCCGTCGGCATCAAGGAACGCAACAAGTGATCCTGTTGCCTTTTCAAAGCCGGTTTTGATGGCAGCGCCATATCCGCGGTTTTTCGCGTAGGAAATGAGGGTTAGGTCGGGGAATTGACCGGCAATCTCGGCGGTCCGATCATGGCTGCCGTCATTGACCACAATAACTTCAACCTCTGTCAAAGGCGTTTCCCGAACTATGTTTTCACGCTCCGCGAGACAACGCCTGATTATGGCCTCGATTGCATCTTCTTCATTATATGCAGGTATGACTATTGACAGTTTCATGTGCTGTAATGAGTGAGGTCTCAGTTATTTTGTACCAGGGTTTCCCTGCAGGTCCCATGAAAGCCATTCGCCGACCCGTTGATCGTCCTTGTATTCTCCCTCAGATTTCTTTTGCCCGTTATCATACCAGGTGATGTGCTTCCCATTCTTTTTGCCTTCTATGTATTCCCCCTCAGATGCTTTCTCACCATTTTCATACCAGTAGGTCCAGATGCCATGCTCTTTTCCATTTTTAAATTCACCCTCAAAATTCTTGCTTCCATTTTCGTACCAACAATCCCATTTCCCCGTCCGCTGGTTATTTTCAAAAACCCCTTCATTTTTCTTGTTCCCGTTCTGGTACCAGCTGATGCTTTTCCCATTTCGCTTGTTATCCTTAAACTCCGTCTCTGATTTTTTCTGTCCATTGTCATACCATTCAGTCCACATGCCTGTTCTTCGACTATCGTTCATAGGTCCCTTCTGATTTTTTCTGTCCATTGTCATACCACCCAGTCCATAATCCTATTTGCTTATCTTCATTGAATGCCCCTTCGGATTCTTTCTGCCCATTTTCATACCAGAAGGTATGTTTGCCGTCCTGCTTGCCATCTTTAAAGTTTCCCTGCTGCTTCTGCTTGCCGTTCTCATACCAGCTGGCGTAGCTGCCGTGCTTTATGAAATTACCCGAGCCGTCCTTTTTTACCTCATATTTTTCCTTTAGCTGGCCGCTGTCATAGCGGGTTTCCAGTTTCCTTGAGCATCCGAAAAGCAGAGTGATGCAGCAAGTATCGTTATAACAGCCGGTAAGGCCCTTTGAGATATTAAGGTTCTTTGCCAGGTTTCATGCTCAGATCCTCCTTGATATAAAAGACGATGCAATTTCCTTTTTGCAAATAATGCAGAATGATATACTATATTTAATGAAAAATCAATTAAATTAGCTGCGGATTGCTTCATGCGTTTCGGCTTTCACATATCCATAGCTCATGGCGTTTCCAGGTCATAGAGAAGGCAAAGAAAACTCGCTGCGAAACCATTCAGCTTTTTTCCCGCAACCCCCGGGGATGGAAGTTCAGGAACCTGCCCGCAGACGAGGTTGAAGGCTTTAAATCACAGCTTAAGAAATCGGACATCTCACCCTGCTTTTTGCATCTTCCCTATCTTCCCAACCTTGCTTCCGCCAGCCCGGACCTGTATGCAAAGTCTGTTGATTCGCTCTGCGCAGGACTTAACCAGGGCCGGGGCTCTCACCATACCCTTTGTGGTCGCCCACGTGGGTAAACGGCTGGATCTGAGCGAAGGCAGGGCCATGGCGCGGGTTGCCGCGGCCATTAACAGATCATTAAAGAAAATTCCCAATGGTGTGTGGTATTGCTGGAAAACACCGCGGGGCAGGGGACGGAGCTTGGCGCGAACTTTGCGGAGCTCGGGGAGATCCTTTCCTCGTTGATGACCGGCGCAGGGTTGGCGTTTGCCTGGACGTGGCACATGCCTTCCAGGCAGGGTACGATGTTTCGAGGCGCAAGGGGTTGGATGAGACCCTCGCCGAGTTTGATCATCTGATCGGTCTGGAGCATCTTCATCTCCTGCATCTCAATGATTCAAAGACGCCGCTCGGCTCCCGCGCCGACCGGCACTGGCATATCGGCAGGGGACACATCGGCCTGGAGGGATTCAGAAACATTGTGAATCACCCGCGGCTCGTGCATCTTCCCGGCATCATGGAAACGCCGCGCACCGATATAAAGGATGACCGCAGAAATATGAGGGTGATGAGGAGTTTAAGGAAGTAGGGAAGAGAGGACGGAAGCAGCAGTCAGCATTCAGGATTCAGAATCTTTGACCCCAGCATCAAGTTCTTTACCTTCTGTTCTATGCTGACTACTGTTTTTCCTCTCAAAATCAGAAATGTCACTGTAAAGGTTGCAACCGATCAGAGCAAGAACCGTTATAATCCCTATGATATTAATGCCCCAAAATATGATAATATTTTTTTATTCCATGAAATTTTGCATAAAGAGATCGTCGCTTGCGCTCCTCGCAATGACCCGGTCGATATGTGGTTAATTAAATTGTGTCATTGCGAGCAAAGCGTGGCAATCTTGTTTTTGGTAAAGACTGCATCCATATCATCTGCAATCCGTTATACAACCATTTGTGAGTAGCCTATGAACTCAAAAGTAAAGATTTGTTTTGCTCTCCTTTGTATCATGCTCTTCACAACAGTGCTCAGCAAAAACGCGGTCCCGAATGAGCCAAAGCGCATTCTCCTTGTGATCATGGATGGCGCACGGTACGATTATTGTACTCCGGAAACAATGCCCAACCTATTTTCCTTCATGGAGAAGGCTTTGATATTCAATAATGCCTATGCGCCAAGTTCCTGGACCCTTCCGTCCCATGCGTCTCTGTTTACCGGATTATATCCGCAGCAGCATGGAGCGTTCAAACTGCCCTATCACCCTGAAAACGAAATAAATCTTGATACGAAGAAGCGGTTAGAGGAACCGATTAACTTGGATACTGTCGCCCTTCCTCAGGAAGCTGTGACCATAGCGGACATTCTTCGCACAGCCGGATATCAGACTCTCGGGATTTTCGGCAATCCCTGCTACGGGTATCCCATATTCAATCTGCAGAAAGGATATGATGTGTGGTTGAATCTGGTTGAAGAGAAACTAAAGGTTACCGGCATAAAAGAGCGCGGATTCTACTCTTTTGATTATGAGGTGGGCGGAAAGTTCTATACCGTAATACCCAATGCATCGGAGGTTGCAGAGAACGTTACCAAACTGCTTAAGAAGACTGATTTCCAGAAATCGATTTTTCTCTTTATAAATTTTGAAGACCCGATTGCAACTCGCTTATATTATCCTCCGGATAAAAGAAATGAAATATACGCTAATTACGAGAAATATCTCAAAACTAGCATGAAGAACATTGATGATGTTATAGTGCCTATTTTAAAAATTTTTAAAGATGGCCTTATCATTGTTACTTCAGACCATGGACAGGGAGACGGGAAGACATTTAAATGCGCTGAGCATGCCACCTCTTTATTTCCCGAACAGACTAAGATCCCGTTGTTCGTGCATAACAAAATTGAGCAGTTTAAGATTGATCCTACAGCGCCGATAGATCTTACGCGTATTATGCATATGGTGCTCAAGGCTGCCGGATTGGAATACCCCGGAAGGAAAGACTTTTTCTACTCTGATGTGCCACTGGCATTCAGTCATCTTGACGCGTCACCTACCGCACCGGTTGGTACTATGCCAATGTTTAGCATATTTTCAGATCAGGCTATGCTCTTGCTTGATCTCCGTTCCGGCGGATTAACCAAATATTGCTTTAAGCAGAAAAGCATGCAAAAGAGCATTTTTGAACTGATGGCGTTAGAGGATGACCTCTCTGAAAAGATTTTACCGTTTATGAAGCTCGGGAAAATCTTCCCTGCGACAGGTAAGATTCAAAAGCTTAATGATAGCAATATAGAGACATTAAAGGGTTTGGGATATATTGAATGAAATGGAGGAACGCACTCTGTTGCGTCCAAGTATAATATGCGGCCATGACAGAGCATGGCCCTCCATCGTTGGATGTTGGGCGTTCATCGTTCACTTGCTAACTTCTGATGTCTGACTTCCTGATTGCTACTCTGATAAGCTCACGCCTCACCCCTCTTTCCCCTTACCTTCAGCGGCACAATGCCATTCATCGATTGCTTTCGGTAAGCCATTGTGATATATACAGAGCATTTTTAGCCAGCGAGCGCTTGCTGAAGCACTCGGCGTAACTCTCTAACCCGTTCGAGGAAATTCCCCGCATGAAAACATGGCGGAAGGCAGTAACGGTGGTTCTTGGTGTTATTATTGTTGCCGTTGTGTGCGCCTATTTCCTGGTGAAATCCGTTGTGCTGCCGGAAACGGTCAGGGCGACCATAATTCCCCGGCTGGAGGAGATTGTGAAACAGCCGATTTCCTACAGCCAAATAGACGTGGGCCTCGGCGGTACCATCACCCTGAAAGACATTACCGTCGGCGATGGGGAGCCCCGCGGGCAGGGGATTCTGGTCAAGGCCCGCGACATGCTGCTCCACTGCCGGATCCTGCCGCTTCTTTCGAAAAAGATCATCATAGAACAGATAACCCTGCGGGAGCCGTCTTTCAGGCTGGTGCGGAATGAATCGGGGCAGTTTAATGTCTGGTCATCGCCGGGACCGGACCGGGAAGGCGAGAATCCGGGTGCCGGAGATAGCGCCCGCGCGGAGACGGAACCCGCGCTGAGCCTTAACATCCGCAGCCTGGCCTTCCAGGACGGCACCCTTACGTTTACGGATCATTTCAGGCGCGCTCAGCAGCCCCTGGAGACCACGGTGAAGGATATCAACGGCCGCTTCTCCGATCTGTCTCCGGTTTCACCTTTCTCTTTGAATATGACGGCGGAAGTTGTGTCAAGCTCACCTTCCGTGCTCAGGGTCAAGGCGTTAATAGATCCATTGCGCAAGGCGGTGACCTCGGATGTAAAACTTTCGCCTTTTGACATCACCGTCTTTTCCCCGTACTTACCTCCGCTTCCCTTCGCCATAAACAAGGGATGCTGCTCTCTGGATCTGACGCTGGCCGTTAACAAGGCACTCGACATTTCCTCCCGGGGAGTGGTGCGCTTGACCAATGCGGCCATTGTTCCTCACGATGCTACTGCCGGCGCTTTATCCTCAATGCTTGCTGAAATGATCAGCGGCAGCGAGATCAGTCTTGACCACGACCTTACCTACCGGCCGGCCGACGACCTGCTGATCGTGGAAAAATGCACTGCTGCGCTGCGAAAGATGAGCCTGACCCTTAAAGGAAAGGTCGAAAATTGCCGGACGGAGCCACGCTGTGACATCACAGCAGATGCGGACGGTCTTGCCGCGGCAGACCTGCTCAATGCCCTGCCGCGAGACCTGCTGCCCGCGGTAAAAAACATTTCATCATCAGGCACGACATCGGCCCATCTTTCGATCAAGGGCAGCCTGCAAAAGCCGGATGACCTGGCCGTGGGCGGTTCCCTGCTCATGGATCAGCTGATTGTGAAGTCGGATGAGCCTCCCCGCTGGAAGCTCCAGGTTGATGGCAGCGCGGAGCTTAAAAACGGGGATGCGCAGATACAACAGCTAACGGCTAAAACGGGCAATTCAACGCTGAGCATGAGCGGAACACTGGCCAACTGCTTTAAGGGCCCTCTTGCCGCGCAACTGCGGATCGACTCGCCTTTGCTTGACGCGGAAGAGGTGATGAACTGCATAAGGGAGCTGCGCGAGCTGAAAAAATCGCTGGAGGAGGATGACGAGGAAGAAGGGGGGGAGAGGAACGATGCATTTGATTATGGCAACGTGAGCGTTGATGCCGACGTGTACATCGACCGTTTCAGCTATAGAAGCCTTGCCCTTTCCGACCTGGAGGCCCGCAGCCGGCTGTCCGGGAGAAATCTGGTTCTGGAATCGTTGCAGGGAGTCATGGGGGACGGCTCCTTCTCCGCCTCGGGCAGCGTCGGCATGGAAGGGAAGGAGGGGCTGGACTGCGCCTGCCGCATAACCGGAACCCGCCTGCAGCTTGCCCAGGTCATGCAGTCCATCGCTCCGGAGCGGAAGGAAGAGGTGAGCGGCATTGCGGACCTCGCTTTCAACATGCAGGGCAGGGGAGCAACATCCGATGCATTTAAAAAGAATCTTACCGGAGAGGGAAACTTCACGGTCAGGGAGGGAAAGGTATCAAACCTGCAATTTCTCCAATCCCTTGCCAACTTCATCAAGATTGATGCCCTTAAGACCCTGTCCTTCGATGAGTCCCGCGGGACATTTACCATACGTGATGGCGCGATACGCCTGGACAGCAGCCTTAAAGGAAAAGATGTGGAGTTGTATCCCGTGGGAACCATCGGGTTGGACTCGGCCCTCGATATTGCTCTGGATATGCGGCTTGCCCCTCAACTTTCCGATCAGATTGCGGACGGGGTGCTGACCAGGTATTTTCAAGATGACAAGGGATGGACGCTGCTGAGCCTGGCGATAAAAAGCCCGGCCGGAGGCGATGTGGTGATCCTGCCGGCCTCCTCCACCATTAAAAAATTATCGGACATGCTGGTGGATATACTGATAAAAAAGGAAGGCGCGCCCGCTGACGAGCGGCAGGACAAGAAGAAGGCGCTGGAGGACCTTCTGCAGAAATTGATGCAGAAATCAAAGAGTGCAGGAGCAGGCGAAACGGTTCAGCCGCCGTCCGAGTGAAAAATGAGATTCTTCGGCTGACGCCTCAGAATGACAAGACTGGGGTCTTCATTGACGCAATGCAGCCGGTTTGTCATCCTGAGTGAAACGAAGGATCTGGTTTTTGCTGGTACGACTAACCTCTTGTATGGGAGCGCGTAACCATTAGACTGGAATATCACGCCCTGGTTTCTTTAGGCTTCGGCCTTGCCTTTTATTTCGTCTTCAAGTCCTTTGCCGGCGCGCTGGTATGCTTTTTTGCCGGGGTGCTGGTTGATGTCGATCACTATGTTGACTACGTGAGGGACCGGGGGCTCAATATTAATCTGCAACGATTCTTTCAATACAGCCATAGGATAGAGTACGAGCGGCTCTTTATACTATTTCACGGCTATGAATATTTAGTGCCGCTTGCGCTCCTGCTTGTCCTGTCGGACTATAATCTCCTGGTGGCGGCGGTGATCATCGGCTTCGCCCAGCACCTGCTCTTTGACCAGTTTACCAACCCGGTAAAGCCCCTTGCCTATTTTATCACGTACCGTTTAAAAAACCGGTTCAGCAAAGAGTGTGCCCTTACCGACGAGTGCCTCCGTTCAGTTATTGCCGATTAAACAATCCTGTAAGATGCCAGCATGTCCTCGGTGAGAGGATCTACCCTGATTACTTCACCGCCTGCGTCCCGCGCTTTTCGGCAGATGACCTCAACCTGTTTTTCATTCCGCGCCTTGCTGCAAAAAGCGGTTATGGCTGCGGCAATCCGTATGAGCTCCGGGCTTACGGGACCCCGCAGGAGGCTTAAGGGTCCGGGGATGCTGACCAGTTCCATCTCGATGTCTTCTTCCCGGACCAGGTGGCTATCCGGTTGTTGTCACGCTCATCCCGCCCCACGACCAGGAGTGTTTTTTCTCCCAGGGCAAAGTGCCTGCCTATGGTGGTCAGAAGCATTCCTTCAAAAGAGCTGTCATTGAGGCCTTGCAATAACCACTGCAGTCTGGCCGAAATATTTGGATCGGCCAGGAAGCATCCGCCTGCCGGGGGAGGGTAGTCTTTGATGCCGTACCCGGCGGCAAGCGCAATCTGGGCTTTCCGGCCGCGGCCCGCGAAATCAAGGAGCCGGGTGCGGTCCACCAAACCCTCTTTTTCGGGAATGGTCGGCCGCAGGTGCTGCGCGCACAGCGGCCGCAGAAGAATGCCCTCTGTTCCGGACTCTCGCTCAATGATGTGCAGGGTATCGCGCCGCTGCGACATGGGCCGCTGCCCGATCACTTCGCCGGTAATCAGAAATGATGCGCCTTCCACTGACAGGTATTCTTTTGCCTTGGAGAAGAAAAAGATCTTGCAGTCCACACAGGGGTTGAGATGCTTGCCATACCCATGCCGGGGGTGGGCAACGACCTCCGTATATTCGCGTCCCACGTCAATGACCTCGAGATCAATGCCATAGGACCTGCGGGCGTGCTCACGCGCCTCCTCCTCGCGTCCCTTCTTATGATAGCCGGTAAAGGGGGTGATGAAGTTGAGGGCCTTTACCTCGATCCCCTGTTCCATGATCACCCGGCAGGACAGAATGCTGTCCAGCCCGCCCGAAAAAAGCGCTAATGCTTTGATTTTTTTCATGACGGAATATCTCTTGAGTACTGCAATGAGGAAGATTGTTGAAAACGATCACCAACCTACTACCCTAGCGGTTTCTGCCCGCAGTGGTGCAGCCCCGGGGAATTAGCGGACAATAAGCTCGAAGGCGTCCGTGATCAATTCCATGCGCTCTTCCTGCGGGAGCAGGTAGACCGCCACCACGTCGAAGCGGGCCTTCACATCGTGGGCGTTGTATTGATTGATGAAGTGCAGGGCGATTTTTGAAAGCTGTCCCTGCTTGCGCCGGTTCACGCTCTCCTGCGGCTTTCCGAATTTCTCCGATGCCCGGGTCTTGACCTCGACAAAGGCAAGGACGTCCCCATCTTTGGCGATGATGTCCATCTCTCCGAAAACGCACCGGTAGTTCCTGAAGAGAATCTTATAGCCGCGCTTTTTCTTGAGGTAGGCGGCGGCAAGCTCCTCGCCCTTTTTTCCCAGGCTCTGTCTCTTCTCGGTCATGAAACTACCCTGACAGGCTGTTGCAAAACACCCATCTGATTTGTGGCTCAAAGGGGGAGGGGCTTTTGAGCCACAACACAATTATTCGGAACCTGTAGAACGGCAGCATCTCTCTAACTTTGTCCAACAGACCCGTATGGCAACAGCCGTATCGAAGTCTCTGCAAAGCTGCCTGCTTTCGGTTCACGTCGAAGGCACCGGGTCGTGCCGTAAGCGTAAAGACACATTGTTGTGGCATCAAAAGCCCCTCCCCCTTTAAGCCTTTGAACAGCCTGTGGAAAACTTCTGCCTGCTAAAACCGGCCGGGGGCGTATTCCTTAACCCCCCTGAATGTCTTGCGATGGAGCGGGCAGTAGCCGTGTTCGCGGATGGCCTCGAGATGCTCCCGCGTTCCGTAGCCCTTGTTGTCAGCAAAGTTGTAGATGGGGTAATGCCGGTGGTAGATGTCCATCATCCGGTCGCGGATGACTTTCGCGATGACTGAAGCGGCGGCGATAGGGAGGCTCAGGCTGTCTCCCTTTTTCACCGGCATCTGTGAAGCCGGGATGGGAATGGGATGTGTGCCGTCGACCAGGATGTAGTCAACCGGGCAGTTCAGCTGCGCGACCGCGCGGCCCATCGCTCTCAGGCTGGCCTGGAGGATGTTGATCCGGTCAATCTCCTCATGATCGATAATGCCGATGCCGACCGCGAGCGCGCCGCTCACGATCTCGGCATATGCCTTCTCGCGCTGGAGGGGAGTCAGTTTCTTGGAATCGTTGACGCCGGGGAAGGGATGGCGGGGGGGCAAAACAACCGCCGCGGCCACAACCGGACCAGCCAGTGGACCGCGGCCGGCTTCATCAACGCCGGCCACATACCTGTAACCTTTGCTGTAGAGAATGCTTTCCGGCGAGTTGTCAGTGGTAAGCATTTCAGGATGCGCATGCCCGGAAGGAGTTGCCCTGAGCGGTAACCAGGCTCTCAGGCTGTTTCGACCTTTCCCTTGATCCGTGCCGCTTTGCCTTTTAAACCCCTCAGGTAATAGAGGCGTGATCGTCTCACTCTTCCCTGCTGCACCATCTCGATTTTGTCAATGACCGGAGAGTGGAGGGGAAAGATCCTCTCGACGCCGACACCGTAGGAGATTTTCCTGATGGTGAAGCTGGCGCCGGATCCGCCCTTCTTCTTTTTTATCACGATCCCCTCGAAGACCTGGATCCTTTCCTTGTCCGCCTCCCGGATGCGCACGTGCACCCGCAGCGTGTCGCCAGGTTTAAAGGCGGGCAGGTCGGTCCTCATCTGTTCTTTTTCAAGTTGCTCGATCATGTTCATTGTCCTGTCTCCTCATCTATGCTCGGTACTTAATTACACGTCTGACAGCAGGTCGGGTCTTCGTTCCGCAGTTTTTTTCAGCGCCTGCTCGCGCCGCCACTGCTCAATCTCCGCGTGATTGCCCGAAACCAGCACCTCGGGCACGCTCAATCCCCTGAACTCCCTGGGGCGGGTATAGTGGGGCGCCTCCAGCATCGGCCGGGTAAAGGACTCTTCCGCCAGGGCGCTGCCGTCGCCGATGACCCCCGGCACCTGGCGCGATACGGCGTCAATCACGACCATGGCTGCCAACTCGCCGCCGGTGAGAATGTAATCCCCGATGGAAAGCTCCTCGTCAACGAAAGAGCGCACCCGCTCGTCAACGCCTTCATAGTGGCCGCAGACCAGATTCAGGGCGGTGCAGCCCGCAAGCCTTACCGCGTCTCCTTGCGTGAACCGCTTTCCCTGGGGGGTCATCAGCACCGTCCTGCTCCCGGGGTATGCGCCCCGCATCGCCTCGATGGCGGTAACCAGGGGCTCGGGTTTCATGACCATTCCCCCGCCCCCGCCGTAGGCCAGGTCATCGGTTACGCGGTGCTTGTCTGTGCAAAAATCCCGCAAGTTCCTCGGCTCAATCGCAATCAGCCCCCGTTCCCGCGCCCGCTTGAGCATGCTCGCGTTAAACGGGTCGCCGAACATTTCCGGAAACAGGGTGATGATGTTGAAGTGTATCATGATGAAGCTGGTGCCACGCTCGCAAGCAGCAGGTCTTGCCTACTCGATAATTTCCAGGATGGTTCTCTTTTTTTCCTTGGTGGAGGCGGCGCTGAGAATGGTCCGCATCGCCCGGGCGGTCTTGCCCTGCTTGCCGATGACCTTCCCCAGGTCCTCCTTGGTAACGCTCAGCTCGATGACCGACGTTCTTTCACCTTCCACCTCTGTAACCTTGACCGCCTCAGGATGATCGACCAGCGATTTAGCGATGTACTCAATCAGTTCTTTCATCTCGGTATCCTCCGCTACAGGTGCACAGGGACCGTCACGGTGAAAATGCCGCATGCAGGGTGAACATGCGAAAAAGTCCGGGGAGGCTTTATTCCGCTTTGGCTTCCGCCGCGGGCACCGGCACGACCGCTTTCTTGATGAGCTGCTTCACGGTCTGGGTCGGCTGCGCACCCTTCCTGATCCACTCGGCGATGCGGGCGGAGTTCAAAATCACCGCGGGCGGATTCGCGCGGGGATCGTAGGTTCCCACCCGCTCGATGAACCGGCCGTTCCTGGGGCTGACGCCGTCAGCAACAACGATGCGGTAGAAGGGTTTCTTGTTTGCGCCAAAACGGGCTAATCTGATTTTTACTGCCATCTTTTTTGCACCTCATAAAAATAGCTAGGGGTTGAATAGCATCCTGCCCATGTTTCTCATTTTTCCCTTGGTGAAGCCCTTCATCAGCTTTCGGGTCTGCATGTACTGCTTGATGAGCTTGTTGACCTCCTGGACGGCGGTGCCGCTGCCGTCCGCGATCCGCTTGCGCCGGCTGCCGTTGAGCAGCGAGGGATACAGCCGCTCCCTGACGGTCATGGAGTTGAGAATGGCCTCCATCCTGAGCAGCTGCCGGTCATCGATCTGCATGGTGGAGAGGGCCTTGCTGTTAATCCCGGGGATCATGCCCAGTATGTCCTGCAGCGGCCCCATCTTTTTTATCTGCTGAAAGCTGTTCCTGAAATCATCGAGGGTGAATCCATCCTTGCGTATCTTCTTTTCCAGGGCCTCCGCCTGATCGACGTCGAACGTGGCCTCGGCCTTCTCGATGAGCGAGAGCATGTCGCCCATCCCCAGGATGCGGGAAGCCATCCGCTCGGGATGAAACACCTCCAGCGCGTCCAGCTTTTCACCCGTGCCGATAAACTTGATCGGCTTCTGAGTGACCGCCCGGATGGAGAGTGCGGCCCCGCCGCGGGCATCGCCATCCATTTTCGTCAGTATAACACCGTCAATGCTGAGAAGCTCGTTAAATTTTCCCGCCACGCTGACCGCTTCCTGCCCGGTCATGGCGTCGGCAATAAACAATATCTCCCGCGGGGTCGTCTCCCGCTTGATCTCGGCCAGCTCCTCCATCAACTTTTCGTCGATGTGCCACCTGCCCGCCGTGTCAATCAGCACCACGGTGAAGCCTTTCATGCGGGCTGCCGCCAGAGCGTCCCGGCAGATAACCCGGGGCTTCTGCTGCTCATCGGAGGGAAACACCTCGATGCCGAGCTGCTTTCCCAGGGTGGTGAGCTGGGCAATGGCCGCGGGGCGGTACACGTCCGCGGGGACCAAAAGCGGGTTATGGTGCTGCTCCCGCAGCAGGCGTGCCAGCTTGCCGATGGTGGTGGTCTTGCCGGAACCCTGCAGGCCCACGACCATGATGACATGGGGACCTTTCCCCGACAGGGAAAGGCGGTTTTCCCCGCTGCCCATGAGCGCGATAAGCTCGTCCCGGACAATCTTTATAAACTGCTGGGCGGGGGTCAGGCTCTTCAAAACCTCCTGGCCCAGCGCCTTGCCCTTGACGCTCTCGATAAAACCTTTCACCACCTTGAAGTTGACGTCGGCCTCGAGCAGGGTGATGCGGACTTCCTTGAGGGCCTCCTCAATGTTCCCCTCGCTGAGCTTGCCGTGGCCCCTCAGGCGCTTAAAGGTCTGGTTCAGCTTCTCGGTAAGATTTTCAAACATGAATGACGCAGTCTTATCCGGTTGGTTAAAATTAATAACCCTGCAATATAAAATTATTTTTTTGTCTTTGTCAAGCGATATTTTATTTCATAGAGGTTGACAATGCCATTGTGAAGGTGGATAATTTCCGGCATGTTGGGCAGTAGCGGTATCATACATCTCATGGAACAGGAGCGGCATATGATTATAGGGGTTCCCAAAGAAATCAAGCCTGAGGAGAGAAGGGTTGCCGTGACTCCCGAGGGGGTCGCGCGCCTGGTCCGTCACGGACACCGGGTGATAATCGAACACAATGCCGGCGCGGGCAGCGGCATTTCTGACGCGGCCTTTAAGGAGGCCGGGGCGGTTATAAAACGCAATCCCAAGGAGCTGTGGCGTGATGCGGACATGATACTCAAGGTCAAGGAGCTGCTGGCACCGGAGATTGCCCTCGCACGTGAGGGGCAGATTGTGTTTACCTTTTTTCACCTCGCCGCTGACAGGCGCCTGACGGTATCGCTGCTCAGGACAAAGATTGTGGGCATTGCCTACGAGACGGTTCAGCTTTCCGACGGAAGCCTGCCGATTCTACGGTCCATGAGCGAAATCGCCGGGTATCTGGCCGTGCAGCTGGCGGCGCGCGGACTGGAAGCGCGCAATGGAGGCAGGGGTATTGTAATGGGCGGCATTCCCGGCCTGCCGCCCGCCCGGGTTACCATCGTGGGCGGAGGCAGCACGGGAATCAGGGCCGCGCTGGCAGCCGCGGGCATGGGCGCGCGGGTAACCATCCTGGAGATTAACCGGAAAAGAATCGGCGAGCTTCGGGAGATGCTGGGTGATCGCGTGCATGTCAAGCCCCCCGCCGCGCGGGACGTTGAGCATGATGTGACACACGCTGACGTGGTAATAGGAGCCCTTTTAAGCCCCGGGGCCAGGGCTTCCAAGGTGGTGACCAGGGCAATGGTGAAAAAGATGCAGCCGGGGGCGGTCATTGTCGATGTTGCCGTGGACCAGGGCGGCTGCTGTGAAACCATCCGTCCCACCACCCATGACAAACCCTTCTACGTTCTCGACGGCGTGGTGCACTGCGGGATAACCAACATGCCCAGCGCGGTGCCGCGATCCTCAACGCTGGCATTGACCAAGGAAAGCCTTCCCTTTGCCCTGGAGATTGCGGATAAGGGATACCGTGCCGCCGCCCGGGAAAATCCCGCCATCATGAAGGGTATCGACCTGCTCGAGGGGAAGCTGACCAACCCGGCGATTGCCAGGGCCTTCGGCATGGCCTATCATGAATTCAAGGGCACATCCCTGTAGACGGCCCACACCTTCTCGCCTTCAAGTCTGCAGGCTGTTACCGTGACCTCATGGTTGCGGAGGGCGGCCGGTCCCTCAAAGACAACGGGGATGTAGTTGGTTGACCATCCCCGCACGTGTCCGGGCAGGCCTTCTGCCCGGCCCTCAACCAGTACGCTTAATTCCCTTCCCAGCGACGCCGCATAAAATTTCCTTCTCTTCCCGGCGCCGATGCCTCTCAGGACGGCGCTCCTGGCCTTTATAGTCTGCTGCGGCACCTGCCCGGAAAAATCCGCGGCGGCCGTTTTCTCTCTTCGCGAGTAGGGGAAAACATGCGCGTAGCTGATGGGGAGCGACTCAAGCATCTCGCAGGTTGAGCGGAACTGGGCCTCGGTTTCCCCGGGAAACCCGGCTATGAGATCGGTGCCCAGGCAGAGGTGGGGGATGGCTGTACGGAGCGCGTGCGCGAGCGCTCTGAAATCGGCCCCCCGGTAGGGCCGGTTCATGAGCTTGAGAATTCCGTCATCGCCGCTTTGCAAGGGCAGGTGCAGGTGGGGGCAGATGGTCCGGGAGGCGGAGAGGAAGGCAATAAGATCCGGGCTTATATCCATCGGCTCAAGGGAGCTGAGGCGCACGCGGGGCACCGGCTTGTCGCGATCGATTGCTTGCAGCAGCGAGAGCAGGCAACTGCGGGGAGTGAGGTCTATCCCGTAGGCGCCCAGGTGAATGCCGCTTAAGACGACTTCCCTGAAGCCGGCCTCGCACAGGGTAAAAAGCCGCTTGAGGACTTCATCCGGGGGAAGGCTGCGGTACCTGCCGCGCGCGAAGGGAACGATGCAGTAGCTGCAGAATGACTCGCACCCGTCCTGGATCTTCAGAAAGGCCCTGGTGTGGTCCGGGAAGGAGTGCAGGGGAGGGTCCTTGAAGCAGGTCTCCCGGTTCGAGTCAGCGACGATGATCGTCGCCGGAGATGCGCCACTGACCCGGTCGACGAAGTCAGCTATGCCGTGCTTTTCTGCGTTGCCCAGCACCAGGGAGACGCCTTGCATCTGCGCCGGCACATCCGGCGAGATCTGGGCATAGCAGCCGGTGACGATGATCCGTGCCGCAGGATTTGCCTTGCGCGCCCGGCGGATGAGCTGGCGCGACTGGTAATCGGTTTTCCCGGTGACGGTGCAGGTGTTGATGATGTAAATATCCGCCTTTGACCGGAAGGCGGTGATGCGGTAACCCCGCGCGGCAAGGGCTTCTTTCATCGCCGCCGATTCGTATTGATTAACCTTGCAACCCAGGGTGGCAAGCGCAACGGTTGTGGTCTTCATGAGGTACGTTGAGTCGAGTGATGAATATACCGGCACAATTGTTAACCCTGATTCTTCGGAAAAGCAAGTGAAAGAATGTCAATGTTTCGTAAAAGTGCTTGATTAGGAGTGCCGGCTGTGTTATGAGGCTGGCCGAATGAGGTTATGTGGAGGGACGCGCTCCGTTGTGACCGTTATGATGTGCGGCCACGACAGAGCGTGGCCCTCCAGCCGCCACACTTGGATGTGATGCGGGAGTCAGCAGTCAAGAGTCGAAATACGAACGTCCAACATCGAACGTCCAACGTTCAACTTCCAACGAGAAAAAATCGTGCCTTCGTTCGAGGTTGGATGTTGAAAGTTGGATGTTCAAAGTTCCTATAATATTTTATAATGCCATGTAAGGGCATGAAGGGTCAACAAGGTGCATTATGGCTACCGTCGTTCCTTTTGAAGGAGTACTGTACAATCCGGACCGGGCGGGGGATTTGAGCCGGGTTACCGCGCCTCCCTACGATATTATTTCGCCCGCGCAGCAGGAAGGATACTACAACGACAGTCCCTACAACATTATCAGGCTGATACTGGGAAAGCAGCATCCCGAGGATTCTGAAACGGATAACCGCTATACCCGTGCCGCCGCCTTTTTCAAGACGTGGCAGGAGGAATCGGTGCTGAAGCGTGATGCCGCTCCCAGCCTCTATTTTTATCACCAGGAATTTTCCGGCGGGGAAGAAGGAAGGATGACCCGCGACGGCTTCATCGCCCTGGTCCGCCTCGAGGAGCGGGAAGAGGGGGTTATCATCCCCCACGAAAAGACCCTGGACCAGCCCAAGCAGGACCGGCTCAGGCTGATGAAGGCCTGCTCGGCAAATTTCAGCTCCATCTTTTCCCTCTACTCCGATCCCGTCGATGATATCAACCGCATGCTCAGGGGGGCTGCTGCCGATTCCTCTCCCATGGAAGCGACCGACCATGATCAAACCCTGCATCAGCTCCGGCGGGTCTCCGACCCCGGCATAATCCGGGAGGTGGCGCGGCGGCTAAGCGGCCAGTCATTGTTTATCGCGGACGGTCACCATCGCTATGAGACGGCGCTTAACTACCGCCGCTGGCTGCGGGAAAGCAATCCCCGGCATACGGGGAAGGAATCCTACAACTATGTGATAATGTACCTGACCCCGCTCCAGGGCCGGGGCCTGCTCATACTCCCCTATCATCGTGTCATCCAGCACATAAAGTCATTTGAATTTGAGGGGTTCGAGCGGAAACTTCAAGAATATTTTGATGTTGCCCGGGTGGCCATGGATGGCAGCAATCCACAGGCATCATTGAACGCTTTCATGGCCCGGCTGCGCGAAGAAGGTAAAAAACGTCCCGCCTTCGGTATGTACGGCCTGAAGCAGCCCTGCTATCACCTGCTGACGCTCAAAGAGGGGGTGTTCTCGTCCCTGCGTGATGATGGAACCGGTTCGGCGTCCCTGAAGAAGCTGGATGTCAATGTTATCGAGACCTTTATTTTCAAGCAGGTGCTGGGTATAACCAGCAAGGACCTGCAAATGGAGGAGAACATTACCTACGTGCATCACGACACTGAAGGCCTGGACCTGGTGAAAGACAAGGGGTATCAGCTGGCGTTCATCATGAATCCGACCAGGGCGGAGGAAATCCAGGACATCGCCGGCAGGGGAGAAACCATGCCCCAGAAATCCACCTTTTTCTACCCCAAGCTGTTAAGCGGACTGGTGATGAACCGGATTGTCCCGGGAGAGATGATTGAGCCTTGATAAAGATGGACAGCCGCGTCAGGGAAGATGAAAAACTTGATGAGCTCTTTGACGGCCGCATCCGCATCATTCAGAAAAAAGCAGGTTACCGGTTTTCACTGGATGCCATTCTGCTCGCCCATTTCGCCGCCCGGATTCCCGCCGCTTCCATCATCGACCTGGGCACGGGAAGCGGCATTGTGCCGCTCATCCTGGCCCGGAAGTCAGCGTCCGCGAAGATAACCGGCGTCGAGGTGCAGCCCGGCCTGGCCGACATGGCGCGGCGCACCATCGAGCTTAACGGCCTGGGCGGGCGGGTTACCATCGCGCGGGGCGACATCCGCGAGCTTGCCGCCGTCTTCCCTTCATCCTCGTTTGACCTGGTTGTCAGCAACCCTCCGTACTATCCCCTGGACAACGGACGAATCAATCCCCACCAGGAAAAGGCCATTGCCCGCCATGAGATCAAGGCCACGGTAGAGGATGTCATCAGGGTTTCACAGTACCTGGCGGCCGACTCCGGTTCCGTGCTGATCATCTTCCCCGCGAAGCGGCTGATCCAATTGTTGTCCGCCTTTAAGACGGCCGGCCTTAAGCCCCGATGCTTAAGGATTATTTACAGCCAGCTTTCCGGCGAGGCCAAGCTGGTCCTGGTTGAGGGGTGCAGGGGAGGGAACCCGGAACTGGAGATTGCCGGGCCGTTTAGTATCTACGGGACTGACGGGGAATACTCGGCGGAGATGAAAACGATTTATGAGGGGCTGTAAATGGTGTTTATTCTTCCCGGCTGACTTCGCCGATGCGGAAGCGGATGTCGCTGATTACCCTTTCCCCGATCCGCTCGTTGATCCGCTCGACGATCTGCCGCTTCATGAATTCAAGCTGCTGCATCCAGGTTGAGTTGGAAACGTTCACCCAGAGAACCATGGCGCGTATCTGCCCGGGCCGGGTCTGGCGGGCTATGGCGTCCCCCACCACGCTGTCCCACTCATCCCAGATCCGGTACTGCTTTACCTTGATACCCAGGTTGAGCGAGCTCAGCACGCGCTCCAGCACGCTGTTAACCTGTTCGGGGGCCTTCGATTTCCTCTGTTTCATGCGGTGATCCTTCTCCTCATCTGTTTGCCATGTTCTATCAGAGCCGGGAGGATTTATAAAGCAAATTGTAAAGGGCGCAGTGCCAGACACCCTGCATTAAGGAAAGGAGCGGGCGGGTAACACAGAACAGTATAACTGATATGCAAAAACAATGATTGCCGACTGTTTTAAAAATTGACTTTGTTTTCTGTTTTCTGTATTGTTTGAGTCAACGCCCTATGTTTTGTTTCGCGCATTGATCCGATGGTACTTATATGGCTGACTGGAGAAAGCACCCCCGTCTGGAGTTCGGCATAAAGGTTATCAATAAGGAAACAAATGCGGTTGCCACCATGTCGGATATTTCAGTAGGAGGGTGTTTCGTCAAAGAGTCAGAAGGATTTCCCGCCCTGCCCATCGATACCAGGATACCGCTGGCTTTTGAAATACCCGGCAAGGACGAATACGAAGATATCTACATCGAGGTTGAGGGCAGGGTTGTGCACCACGGTAAGGAGGGAAACGGCATGGGCATCAACTTCGTGATGGTTGAGCCTGCGGCCGCCAACGTGATCAGCAATTTTGTCAAGGCCTATCTATAACCATCATGCCGGGCTGCCTGCCCGCCGCACCGCTTTCTCCCAGAAGATCTCCCGCCAGTTCGCGCGCGTATCCAGGATAGCTTCCGGGATTTTTTATTATCTCCACAAGACAGGGCTCTGCCTCTGCCGCTTTGGCCCGCAATGATTCAAAGGCCGCAAAGCGCACCGCGTAATGGTCATCTGCCAGCAGCGCGGCAAGGGTTTTGATCGAGGCGGGTTCCCTGCTCGTGCCCAGGGCGACGGCGCAAAATTTTCGCACCGCCGGTGTTTCATCCGCCGCAGCGGTGAGAAGTATCTCCGCCGGAAGCCCGTGTTGTAACCTGCTGATGCCCCTCATGGCTGCTGTCCGTACCTTTCCATCCCCGGATTGCAAACATGAGAGAAAGGTTTCGAGAGAGCCGTAATCCTTCAGATCGCCGAGCACCGAAAGGATGAATGACGCGACACGAGGTTCACGCGCATGCTCTTTCACCGCTTCCCGCAGCACGGGTGCTGCAGCCAGCCCCATCCCGGCGATGATTTCCCTAACCGTAAAGGAAAGCTGAACATCGTTTATCCTGACGTACTCGAGCAGGCGGGGCAGGATGGTCGGCCCGCGTGATGCCAGCTCCTTAACCGCCGCCTGTCGTACCTCCTCATAGTTAAGGTCAACTTCCAGGTCAGACAGAGGGTCATAATCCTCGAACAGCGCCGGCGTGCCCGGCTCAGGAACCTGCGGGTGAAGGCCGGGGCTGCTTATCCCCCGCCAGTCAGTCGGGTCGAGCCGGGCGGAGGCATCGATACCGCCGCCGTAGTAGCCCTGCCGCCAGCGGTGATTGTTTCCCCCCGCTCCGCTGTACTCGTCCGTTCCCCCCAGGTCAAGCGCTAAACCGATGCCCCCTTCCTTCTCTTCATCGCAGTACTGCCCGTTTCCCTGGCTGCAGAATGAACCGCTCCGGTAGGCATCGTCTCCCCGGCGGTCGACAAGTATTCCGGTACCGGCTTTGCCGCCTGTTCCCTGGGCAAACCAGGTCGCGCTGTAGAGGTCATCTCCGCCCCCGTCAGCGAGCAGCCCCTGGGCACGGTCGTAACCGCATCCCTGGGTTGCCCCCCACGACTCATACACATCATTTCCCGCGCCGTCGAGCAGCGCGCCCGCGGCCCTGTGGGTTGCCGCTCCCTGGGGAGTAGCGACGTGCCGCGTAGAGGTCGCTTCCCGCGCGGTCAATGAGCAGTCCTGTTCCCAGCCAGTAGCCTGCCCCCTGGGCGAAGTAGCTGCCGCTGTAATGATCATTGCCTTCACCGTTCCAGAGAATGCCCAAACCCCCTGAGGCGTAATTCCTGTCCCCGAAACCGCACCCCTGCGCGAAGCTGACAAACGCGCCTTCCGTCTCCCTGAAATCGGGATAGGTGCCCCCGGAGAAGAAGGTGTCGTCTCCCCGCCAGTCGATTGCAAGGCCCAATCCGCCGGTAAACGCCGATCCCTGGTTGTAAAGGCTGCCGTGGCAGGAATCGTTTCCCTCCCGGTCGGATAAAATGCCGATGCCGAAGGCTGCCGCCCCCTGGGCCATGGTGTCGGCGCGATAGCGGTCATTGCCCGCCCGGTCGTCGAGAACCCCCACGCCGAAAAAACCGCACCCCTGGGAGAAGTCCGCCGCGAGATAGGTGTCATCTCCGGCGCAGTCAACCAGGAAGCTGCACCCAAAGGCGGCGCTTCCCTGGGTATATTTTTTAGTCGAGCGGTAGAGATCATCCCCCGCCAGATCGATGATCACGCTTGCCGAAGCGTTAAACGGGGAGAGGGAAGGGGAGGAATATACATTGTGATACTCGTCATTCCCTCCGAGATCGATGATCAGCAGGGGATTGATGGCGCCGTAGAAGCTTGGTCCCCTGCCGCCGATGATTATGGTGCCCCAGGGTGTTTCCTCGCAGGCAATGATGTCGCCCTTCAGTTCGCCGCTTTCCGCCGGGATGCCCGCGCCGCTCATCCTTTGCAAGCGGCCGCTCGCTTCCAGGATGCAGTCGATGGCGCCGGCAAGGGAAATAACCGCGCGGTACACGTCGGCAGTTCTCATTTTTGCCGGAAGAGCATAGGCCGTCTCCTTTGCAAGGTGCTGATCGCTTTTAAGCGGTGTGCGTTGCGGCGCGGCTGACCTGCCGGCGCCTTCTTTGGTCAGCATCGCTTTGTCTTTCAGCAGCATCTCGGAGAAATAATTCTTGAGAAACAGGATTTCTTTCTGTGAGAGCGGCGCAAAGGCCTGATTCATTTTCAGGCGGCAGGCAACAATGGCGGACAGCAGATCCATGATTGCCGGCTTTGCATCCGGCGAAATACCCGGAAGCATGCTGCTGTCGTCAATTTCCGGAATGGCCGGGCCTTCCGGGGATGCCGAGGTGAGATCAATCTCAAGCTCGCTGACCGCCAGGGTCAGAAGCGGGGCCAGGCCGGTCCGGCGATTTTTCAGCCCTCTTGAAAGGTGCCCGGCGTATGATTCAATGGTAAAGGGGGCTGCAAGGAAGCGCCGCGTTTTGTCCATGCAATACGGGTCTCTTACATCAGCCGGGGTTTCTATTGCAAGATCACTGTCTGTCAGCCTCAGGTGGCTCAGCAGCATCTGCAGGGAATTTGCATCCGCCCGCTGCTGAAGCGGGCTGCCGACGTCGGCAGCGTTCCGGTGTGAGCCGGCATGGTAGAGGCATCCCGGAAGCAGGGTGCATGCAAAGAAGAGCGTGACTGCGATGTGGTACTTACCCATGGAACGCTCGGTCCCGTTTATTGATGATTTTCGATTGATCTGCCGGCACGGGTACTGCAGTTCGTGGCCATGATTTGTCAGGACACTATTCATTCTTCTCATCGGCTGCGCGGGCTGGAAAGTAAAGCCTAAACACACTTGACAATACAGGGTGATGGAATATGATGAGACACGCAAACGGGATGGGGAATGAAAGGAAGGAGACAGAAGTCAGGAGTCAGAAGTCAGTATCCAGTACTCCAATACTCCAGTACTCCCGAGTCCTTTCAACCGGCGACCAGCAGCAGTTTGATAAAAAGTTATTCATGCCCGTCGCACAATAGAAGGAGCCGCTCCTATGAAAGAAGGTGTCGGGGACGCGTTTCAGAAGGAAACAAAATACCGGCGGGGAAAACTATCGGGAGGCGGACTGGACTGGGACGCGAAGCCCGAGACGTACAAGCGCTACCCCGGGGCTGCGCTGGTTGACCTGCCGCAGCCCTCATGTAACAAGCCCGGTACTGTCTGGGACGCATTGCGGATGCGCAGAAGCGTGCGGGAATTCGCTGACGGGCCAATCTCGCCCGCCCAGCTCTCCGAGCTGCTGTGGGCAGCCCAGGGAATTACCGCCCGGCTCCAGGGTTACGGATTGAGGACCGCGCCTTCAGCGGGCGCGCTCTATCCCCTTGAGCTTTATGTTGCTGTGCACAATGTTTCAGGGATTGATCAGGGGATGTATCACTACGCGGTGGAAACGCACCAGCTGGAGGGGCTGGAAAAAGGCGACTTCCGCCTCAAGGTGGCGCGGGCGGCCCTGGACCAGGAAATGGCCTATGCTGCCAACGCGGTGTTTGTGTGGACAGCCGTCTTTGAGCGCTCCACGTGGAAATACAAGCAGCGGGCCTACCGCTATATTTACCTCGATGCCGGGCACAGCGCGCAGAATCTTGCCCTGGCCGCGGTTGCCCTCGGCCTGGGAAGCTGCCAGATCGGCGCACTCTACGATGACGAGGCCAACGAGATGCTGGGAGTTGACGGAATCAGCGAGAGCACGATATATATGACGGCGGTGGGGAAGATGTAGAGTGCAGGGGTCAGGGGAAAAACGGAGACGGTGACGGGATGCAGGAAGGGATGTATGACCCTGTTTCTTGTCCCCTAAACCCTCATTTTTAACCACGAAGCGCACGAAGAAAAAGACAAGCACGAAGAACACGAAGAGATTCATTTAATCGCAGGGGCAACCCCCTACAGGTCAATTTCTCAGTCGCATTGCGTCTTCGAAATGACGATGCAGCAGCTGTGCGCATTCTGCCGTGGACCATTGACTGTCGACTGCGGACCGTTTCTTGACCCTGACCTCTGTTCCCTAAACCCTGGAGTTTATATGTCCCGTCTCCGCATACCCAAAGCCCACCCGTTTGTTATGAGCCTCTGCGCGAAGGCCGGGGTGAAACTGAGAAACGCGATGACCGCGGAGGAGTATGAGCAGGAAGTGGCGCAATTTTTAAAAGACCACGACATCCTCTACCTGGCGACCTCGCGGGATGATGTCCCCCGCTGTACACCGCTCGGCTATTTTACCCGCGGGTTGACCGTTTATATTCTGTCGGAGGGCGGCGGCAAGTTTGCCAATCTCGCGCGCAACGGGAAGGTTGCCTACAGCATAGCATCCCGAATCAACGGCGGAAGGGGGCTGATGCGGGTGCGGGGACTGCAGGTGTGGGGAAGGGCGGAAGTGGTTTCAATGAGGAAAAAGCGGAAGCGCTTTGAAGAGATCCTGCAATTCACCGGTATCATGGAGTCGCTGGGCAAGCGGGGGATGAAGGGGCTGCCATCCTTCCACTACCGGTTCATCATTGTCGAGCCGCAGAAGATTTGCTACCTCAACCTCGGAAAGGGAATTAACAATATCACCTGGACGAGGAGCTAATGTTCTGCATCGCGCTTTTGCCTGCCACGGTTATGGGAAATTGTTTCACCTGCTCCAACCTGCCAAGGAGGAAAGCAAATGGAGACGAATGAACCCGCAAACGAGCTGAACGATGCCGCGCGCCAGGTGCTGCTGGTGGAAAACACCTTTTATCAGGAGGTGACCATTACCGGTGTAAACGGCGCATGCCCATACGGGCACCGGCCGGGAGATCAGTTCAAAGTAACCGCAATGAATAGCGACGGAATATGCGGTTCGCTTCTCAAGTCAATCATGTTCCCGGTAACCACCCTCCATTACGGCGGTGGAGTCCTCTGGGAGAATGACCCGGATGTTTCCAGGGGATGGTGCCCCGAAGGCGGCACGGTACAGGTGGAGATACGGCGGAGGAGACAAAAGGAACAGACGCCTTTAAAAACCCCCTGCCGGTTCAAAAACATGACCGGGAAGGGGTATCACGCACTCGACAGATATAAAGTTTTTATCGAGGTGCGTGATATCGCCATCAACTGCTACTGGGGGCATAAGGTTGGTGACGTGTTTGAGATTGACCCCTTCAATGTGGGGGGCGCCTGCTGTTTGTTATACACGCAGCTCTATCCCTATATGCATGTTCTGCTCTCCGGCACGGCACCGCCCTGGGCCTGGGATGAACACACCATTATGGGTGAATGCCCCGATACCTACGACCGACTTGCTTACCGCCTGTTTGTGCAGGAGCGTTAGAGTAGTGCGTCCAAAACATCTTTACGTATGAAAGGCTCCTGTGCGTTGCGAATAGCATGCTGTAGCAGAGGTTCAGTGGCTCATGGGGAGGGGCTTTTGACGCCACAACAATGTGTCCCTCAGCTTACGGCACGACCCGGTGCCGTACGACGTAAACCGCAGACAGGCAGCTTTGCAGAGGCTTCGATACAGGCTGGTGCCACGCGGGTCTGTCGGACAAAGTTAGAGAGATGCTGCCGTTCTATAGGTTCCGAATAATTTTGTTGTGGCTAAAAAGCCCCTCCCCCTTGAGCCATATATAAATAAAGGAATCAATGACGCACTACATGAGCAGTCCGTTGTAAAACACCCATCTGCTGCGTTACGCTCATCCTTCGCCATTGCAGCGTACTCGTATGTACGCCTCATTCCTCAGGATTTCGCGTGCCTTGCATCTGGATGTTTTTGAACAGCCTGAAACATGGGTTTGGGTTATGGGGATTGTTCCCAGTCTTTTAGTATTGATATTATTTCCTGAGCGTCAGAGGCTGAGTTAAGCGCCTGGGTCAGATACCGGTTTTGCATTGCTTTGCTGGCCAGGGATAAGACCTGTACCTGTTCATGAGGCTGTTTGCGCGGCGCGATAATCAGAAAGACACATGCGATGGGCTTGTCAGTCGAGACATCAACTACCCCCTGGCGGGTCAAACCGAGCGCAACCAGGGGAGCCGTAAGCCCATCGATGCGCGCGTGGGGAAAGGCAACCCCTTCGTTGAAGAAGGTAGAGCTTTCCTTTTCCCTGTGCCATACGGCATCATAGATGATGCTGTGATCAAGCTCTTTGCAATCCCGATTCATTGTATCGACCAGCGTTCTGATAACCTCTTCCTTAAAAGCCGGTTCCTGCCAGATAACAACTCTGCCGGCGGACATGTAGTCACTCAGCGCGGGTTGCCGGGCAGCCTGCGTCTGTTGCCCCGCGCTGTCAAGGCTGCTTTCAGCCGCCACAGGTGCCCCGGCTGATTCCCGTCTGTCCGTCTGCGTATCCGGAACAACTATGGTTATGCCATGGGCATTCTGGATGAGCTGTTCGACGATGCTCTTCTTCCCCAGGAGCCTGCTCCACAATGATGGCGGGGAGGAAGTGCCTATAACAATGTGACCCACACGATATTCGCGGGCAAAACGGAGAATGGTGTCGGCAATGTTGTCACCTTTATAGGTAAAGACGATGGCCCCGAGCTGCTTGGCAAGGGTCAGGGTGCCCGATAAAACACGCTGTGTCTGGGCGTCGATGATTGTCGGCTCTTCGGAAGAGGTCTGAACGTACACCGCATACCAGTTCCGGTTGAGCCTGCCCGCCAATCGTGAACCGTAGCGAAGCAGCATCTCGCTATTGGGACCCTTGGAACTGAGACAAACCATAATCTGGTCGGGGGTGGAGATGATTTCCTCTTCCAGCGGTTCACGCCTTCGCAAATCAATCTGAGCAGCCAGCTCGCGCAAGGTCAGCTCCCGCAGCTGCTCTAAATTTGAAGGAATAAAAAAATTGCTGAGAGCGGTTTGAATGCGTTCCCGCGGATATATTTTCCCCTCTTCCAGACGCTTGCGCAGGTCTTCGGCGGTTACATCCACGTTGACGATTTGGTCTGCGTCGGCAAGCACCGTGTCGGGCATGCGTTCGCGCACTTTTACATGAACAGCCTTTTCAACCGTATCGTACAGGCTCTCCAGGTGCTGCACGTTAACGGTGGTGATGACATGAATGCCTGCCGCCAGAATATCCTGGACATCCTGATAGCGCTTGGGATTGCGACTGCCCGGGGCGTTGGTGTGGGCTATTTCATCGATAAGCGCCACTTCAGGTTTCCGGGCAATGATCGCATCGACATCCATCTCTTCAATCATAATACCACGATACTCCTGGCGAATTCGCGGGATGACTTCCAGACCAGCGATAAGTTGGGCGGTTTCAGCGCGGCCGTGGGTTTCCACCAGCCCGATTACCACGTCGATGCCCTCTTCCCTGAGGCGCCGGCCCTCCAGCAGCATTTGATAGGTTTTCCCCACCCCGGCACAGTACCCGAGGTAGACCTTGAGCCTTCCGCGCTGCGTGCGGCGAATCATGCTTAAGAATGAACTGGTTCTGTCTTCTGTCATTGATAACCTATCTGACAGTATCCAACGAGAGATTCAAGCTGAGCACATTTACCCGGGGCTCACCTAAGACCCATACATCACGCCCTTCAGTATGAGCTTTTACGCAGTCAAGCACAATCTTTTCATTCATGCCGCGTGCCCTGGCAACGCGGGGTGCCTGTAATATTGCATTTTTGACCGTGATGTGCGGATCAAGTCCACTGCCTGATGAGGTAACGGCATCAGCAGGTACTAAGACATCAAACGCAAGCCCGTTTTCGGCGCGGTAGTCGACTAAGCGTTTCTTTACTGTCTCCAGTAATTTTTTTGAAAGGGGACCTAAATTACTGCCGCCGGAATTGGCAGCATCATAACCCTGCCCTGCGGCAGAAGGTCGGGGATGGAAATATTTTGCATCTTCAACCGGTTGGGCGAGCATGCTTGAACCGATTACTATTCCCTTTCTGGTGACCAGAGAACCATTGGCCTCATGCGGGAAAAATAACTGGGCCAGAATCCATACGAGCAGAGGATACAAACCGCATAAAAGTATGCTTAAAGCTAATGTACCTATCAATGCAATTCGCAGTTCCGCAATGAGTGCTTTCATTTCAGTAATCCCTGCTACACAAGGTGAAAAGCATTTACCAGCATATCAATAACCTTTATACCAAGAAAGGGAGTTACCAGCCCTCCCATGCCATAGATGAGAAGATTTCGTCGCAAAAGAGCTGCCGCACCGAGTGGTCGGAAATGGACACCGCGTAAAGCCAGGGGTATCAGAGCAATGATGATGAGGGCATTAAAAATGACAGAGCTCAGGATCGCACTATTCGGAGAATGAAGCCCCATAATGTTTAATGGCTGGGTAACCGGAAAAAGAACAATCAGCAGTGCCGGAATGATGGCAAAATATTTTGCCACATCGTTGGCGATGCTGAAGGTTGTCAGGGCACCGCGGGTTATAAGCATCTGTTTGCCGATCTCCACGACTTCAAGCAGCTTGGTAGGATTGGAGTCAAGATCAACCATATTACCGGCTTCCTTGGCCGCCTGGGTGCCGGTATTCATAGCTACACCCACGTCGGCCTGGGCAAGAGCCGGCGCATCATTGGTGCCGTCCCCCGTCATAGCCACAAGATGACCGGCGGCCTGCTCCCTGCGTATCAGAGCCAGTTTATCCTCTGGCCTGGCTTCGGCAATGAAATCATCAACGCCCGCTTCATGGGCAATGGCGGCAGCAGTCAGACGGTTGTCCCCGGTGATCATAACGGTTTTAATGCCCATGGCACGGAATCGGTCAAAACGATCCTTTAGTCCGCCCTTCACAATATCTTTCAGATGGATCACTCCAAGCACGCGTGCGGTATCGGCAACAACCAAGGGCGTACCCCCCGAACGGGCAATGCTATCCACTGTTTCCCGAACCTCTTCCGGGAAATTGGTTCCGACAAATTTACAGATCACATCCGCTGCCCCTTTTCTGATCTGCCTGCCGTCAATATCAACTCCGCTCATACGGGTTTGGGCAGAAAAGGCAGTGAATCTGGCATTGGGCATCTCGGCGATGGTTCGCCCCCGCAATCCATAGTGCTTGGCCAGGACAACGATACTCCTTCCTTCAGGGGTTTCATCAGCAAGCGAAGCCAATTGCGCCGCGTCTGCCAATTCCTGAGCCCCTACCCCGGCTGCGGGGATGAATTCAGTTGCCTGTCGCTCGCCCAGGGTGATGGTACCTGTTTTATCAAGGAGCAGCACATCAACATCCCCTGCCGCTTCAACCGCCCTGCCGCTCATTGCCAATACGTTCTTCTGCACCAGCCGGTCAATTCCCGCAATCCCGATGGCACTCAAGAGGCCGCCGATGGTGGTCGGTATAAGACACACCAGCAAAGCAACCAGCACGGTGATGGAAAACGATGTGCCTGAGTATAGACCAAAAGACTTCAGGGTCATGATGACGACCAGAAAAATGATCGTCAGTGCTGAGAGCAGGATGGTAAGGGCGATTTCATTCGGGGTCTTGTGCCGTTGAGCTCCCTCGACGAGAGCTATCATCCGGTCGAAAAAGCTTTCACCGGGATTTGCAGTAATCCGCACTTTTATCTGGTCAGACAATACCCGCGTACCTCCCGTCACCGCACTGCGGTCTCCACCGGCTTCACGAATGACCGGTGCGGATTCGCCGGTTATGGCTGATTCATCAACGGTTGCAATCCCTTGTATAATTTCTCCGTCAGCCGGTATAATTTCCCCGGCTGAGATGATTACCAGATCATGCTTGCGCAGCTGTTCTGCGGGGACGTTTTCTATGACCCCTTCAGCGACACAACGATGTGCTACAGTATGAGTGCGGGTTCTGCGCAAGGAATTAGCCTGCGCTTTTCCCCTGCCTTCGGCCAGTGCTTCGGCAAAATTGGCAAATAAAACCGTAAACCACAGCCAGAGTGCAATCTGCAGCGTGAAACTGAAGGGCTCGTCCTGAGTGATGAAAAAAGCGAAGAAGGTGGTTATGGCTGCTCCTGTTTCAGTGACAAACATCACCGGATTTTTCATCAGTGAACGAGGGTTGCATTTTTTTAATGAATCAATTACGGACTGCGCAATGATGGTACGTTCAAAAAGAGTGTGCTTCCTTGGAGCCATTGATCCATCTCCTTTAATAGAGAATAGATGATCCGGTCATGAGAAAATGCTCAACGACTGGCCCGAGAGAAAGCACCGGGAAGAAGGTCAAGGCACCGACAATGAGCACCGTTCCAATTAAGATGACCATAAAGGTAAGCCCTGCAACAGGAAGGCTTCCTTCGCTTGCCGGAATCATTTTTTTTCGGGCCAGGTTTCCCGCCAGAGCAAGTACGGGCACAAGCATGAAAAACCGCCCCAAGAGCATCCCTATCCCCAGCGTTGCATTAAACCATGCAGTGTTAGCGTTAAGTCCGGCAAAAGCGCTGCCGTTGTTGCCGGCTGCTGAAGTGAAGGCATACAGTATCTCGCTCAGGCCATGCGGCCCTCTGTTATTCAGGCTGGCCAATCCCCAATGACTTGTTGCGGCCCATGCACTAAATCCGAGGATACTGAAGATCAAGATAAGCATGGCCAGAACGCTCATCTTGACATCATAGGCCTCGATCTTCTTCCCAAGATATTCAGGAGTGCGGCCGACCATCAGTCCGCATAGAAATACTGCCAGCACGACGAATACCAGCATTCCATAAAGGCCGGCTCCGACGCCGCCGAAGACAATTTCACCTAACTGAATATTGAATAAAGGTACTAAACCGCCCAAGGGGGTGAACGAGTCATGCATCGCGTTAACCGCGCCGCAGGAGGCAGCGCTGGTTATGGTGGCAAAGAGCGCCGAATTGAAGATGCCGAAACGTACTTCTTTGCCCTCCATGGTACCGCTCAACGGATCTATCCCCAAGGCGTGCAACCGGGGGTTGCCGGCTGCCTCTGCCCACCAGCACACCATAAAAGCCGTCAAAAAAAGCAGCAACATAGATCCCCATATAACCCAGCCATGTCTCTGGTTTCTGACCGTCCGACCGAGGTAATAGGTCATACCGCTCGGGATAAGGAGGATGGAAAGCATCTGTATAAAATTGGACAGCGGTGTTGGATTTTCATAAGGATGGGAAGCGTTAGCGTTCATGAATCCGCCGCCATTAGTCCCGATCATTTTAATTGCCACCTGCGAGGCCATGGGACCTTGTGCAATCAACTGACTGCCGGCAGTCGCTTCTTTAATGCTGTGGTCAATGTGTGTGGCATGAACATAAGACTGAAAGTTTTGAATCATGCCCTGTGACACCAGGAATTGAGAATATATAAGGCAGATGGGAAGCAGCAGGTACAGGGTAACCCTGATGCTATCAACCCAGAAATTGCCTATGGTGCTCATGCTGTGGCGTACTATGCCGCGCACCAGGGCTGCCGCAACGGCTATGCCTGCTGCCGCGGAAATAAAATTATGAAGGGCAAGTCCTGCCATCTGCGAAAAGTAGGACAGGGTTGATTCCCCCCCGTAGCTCTGCCAGTTGGTGTTGGTGGTGAAGCTGACTGCCGTGTTGAATGCGAGATCGGGGCTTACAGGAGCAAAACATTGGGGATTAAGTGGTAAAAAATGCTGCAGGCGAAGAATGGCATAGGTGAACAGCAGGCTGACCAGACTGAAAGCAGAAAGAGAGAATGCGTATTGCTTCCAGGTTTGTTCTGTTGTACTGTCTATGCCGAGAACCCGGTACAATAACCTCTCCAGCGGCTGCACCACCGGGTCAATAAAGGTTTTGCCATTTGAGTCAAGAACGCTTACCAGATATACACCCAATGGTTTTGTAAATGCCAGCAGGATACCAACAAACAGGAATAACTGGAGCCATGCGTGCACATCCATAGATAAACTCCGTTGTTAAAATTTTTCCGGTCTGATGACAGTGATCAACAGATAGATGATCACCAGGAATCCTATCAGACCCGCGGCCATTGCAATCATTGGTTACAACCTTTCGCAGAACAGGATGTACAGGAGGCACATTCCGAAGAAAACCATGACCATAAGCACATAGGGCAGGTCACTCATGTCTGCTCCCTTCCCGCGCAATCGCGTCAGCTCGTCTCAGGGTAAATGAGAATCTGCTTCCCTTCCCCTCAGTGCTTTCTGCCGCCATGGTTCCACCGTGGGCTTCCACAATTTCCCTGGCGATGGCGAGCCCAAGCCCGGCTCCGGGCTCGGTTGCTTCATCCGGGACCCTGAAAAACTGGTCAAAAACTTTATCAAGATACCGCCCGGGTATGCCCCTGCCGGTGTCGGTAATCGAAAAGCCGACCCATTCCTTCAATTCCCGCGCGGCGAGGGTCACACTGCCCCCCGGTGCGGTATATTTGAGCGCATTGGAAAGCAGGTTGGAAAAGACATGATTAATGCGTATCCGGTCAGCCCACACCTCCGGCAGGTCATCCGGGACCTCGGTGGCGAGACGAATGCCGCGGTCCTTGTATGCGCTCTGGAACGGTTCCACTGCCTGCAGCGCCAGAGCGAGCGGCGATATGGCATGGCAGTCCATCCGCGCCCGGCCCGATTCAATCCTGCTGATATCGAGCAGGTCTTCAACGATGGTGTGCAACCGGTCGCTGTCATCCCGGGCGGCAATTAAAAGCTCGGTCTGCTTGTCGGTCAGCGACCCCGCTTTTTCTTCCAGCAGCAGATGAATGGCCATGCGTATGGAGGTGAGGGGTGTCTTCAACTGGTGGGACACGGTTGAGATTAATCCCTTCTTCATGTCATCCTGCTGTTGTTGCCGGGTGATATCTTCAAAAATCAATACGATGCCGACGGGCTGTCGCTCATTGTTCAGGATCGGTACCGCCCGGGGACGGAAAAACCGTTCCTCACCTTTCACGAAATGCTGGACAATGGCGTAATCGTCTTTTCCTTCAACGGCGCGGCCGCTGTCGAGAGCGCTGCTGTATAATGCGGACATCCATGTTAAGGGGAGGTGCTGTATCTGCATCTGGGGCTTGAGCCCGAATGTTTCCCGGGCTGTTTCGGTTGCAACCTCAATCGTTCCCTCTAAATCAATTAACGCCACAGAATCAGGGAGGCTGTTGAATGCCGTTTGCGTCGAACGCTGAACTCTGACCAGCTTTGCCTGATCGCTGCGGCGGAATTCACGAAGACTCGCGGTCATCTTATTGAATGCCTCTGAAAGTCGCCCGATTTCATCCCGGGAGTTGCTCTGGATAAACAGTTCAAGATTGCCGCGCGTGACCTGGTCGGTGAAATCTATCAGCCTGGTGATCGGCCGCAATATCCACCCGCCGGTAAGATAAATGAAAACAATGGCAACGGTGGCGCCTGTGAGCAAAAGGTAGTACATCCGCTGTCGCGCTGATGCTGCTTTTGCCCGCGCCCGGTCATTGGCTTCACTCATGTTCTCCTGGTTCATGTGTATGATTTCTTCTGCCGACTCCCGTATCTGCTGATAAAAAGGCAGCAGCCTAACAAAATAAACATCGCGCCTGGCGTCGAAAGTTGCGCCGGTACTTCTGATCTGCCGCAGCGTTTCCCGGTACTGTTCAAACGCGATTTTGATAAAACCGGCTTTTTCTCCTTCATCGGGGAGGGTGATGTTGTTTAATTCAATCTGCAGCGCTTTTTCGAAATCCATTTCGTTTTTTGCAATCTGCTCTTCACCGATATCCCGATAACCGAGCATGATGAAAAGCGCCCCGGTATCGATTCGCTGCAGGGCTTCCTTCATCTGCTGGCATGCAATAACGCTCCGGTAATTTTCGCGGAGAATAACATCGATGGATTGCCCCAGGTGTTCCAGCTCTCGAATGCTTTGCATGCCGATGAGCACAATGATGAAGAGCAGGCCACCAAAGCCAAGAATCAATTTTTGACGAAGGCCGATCATATACACTCCTCAGTGATACGGTGTATTCAAGGATTGTGCCACGAGGGATCATTAGAAACTGCTAGAATAATATAGATTATTTTACGGGGAACCAGGGAGGGGTTTTGTATTTTGCAAGGAAACCTCGCTGACAGCCTTGCAGATTGCAAAGCTCAATACGGGTGGAAAGGGGTTGTGATACGATGGTTAGATGCCATACTCTTTGCGTCGCCGCCAGAGTGTGGCCTGGTCGATGCCGAGAATATCAGCGGCCTCCTGCAATGACTTTACCGAAGCCAGTACACGCCGGATATGCTGTTCCTCAATAGTTTCCAGGTCAACCGGATCACCCAGTTGGGTAACCGCGGATCGAGGGCGCAAAGCGTCAGGAAGATGCTCGAGACCCACACGATCTCCCCGGCACATAATTGCCGCATGCTCAACAATGTTGCGCAGCTCCCGTATATTGCCGGGCCAGACATGGTTTCTCAGCGCATTGAGCGCCTCTTCGCTGAATCCCAGGAGGTGCCGGTGATTTGCACTGCCGAAAAATTGCAAGAGACGTTCCGCAAGCGGGGCAATGTCATCCTGGCGCTCACGCAGGGGAGGCAGTATAATTTGAATCACATTGAGCCGATAGAAAAGATCTTCCCGAAACCGGCCATCCCGCACAGCCTTTTCCAGATCTACATTAGTTGCGGCAATAACCCGCACGTCTGCCTTGCGGGTTATGGAGTCGCCGATCCGTTCATATTCATGATCCTGGATAAAGCGCAGCAGTTTAGGCTGAAGCGGCAGCGGCAGGTCTCCTATTTCATCCAGCAGCATCGTACCCCCTTCACACGCGGCAATGCGTCCGGGAGTATCATGGTCGGCTCCGGTAAAGGCCCCCTTGAGGTGGCCGAACAATTCGCTTTCCAGCAACTCTGCAGGAATGGAAGGACAGGAAATATTGCTGAAGGGTTTCTTAGCGCGGCCGCTCCAGAGATGGATCATGCGGGCTAAAGCGGTTTTACCGGTACCGTTTTCACCTCTGAGCAGGATTGTGGCATCTGTGGCTGCCACCTGATTGGCCATGCCCAGCACCCGCTGCATGGCAGCGCTTTGAGTTGAAAAATCGATTTCAGGATTCGCCCTCCCCAGGTCCTCCTTGAGAATAGCTATCTTTTGCTCCAAGGTGCATACTTCAACCACTTTTTGAACTGCAAGTTTTACCTGGGAGGGAGTGAACGGCTTGGGTATGTAATCGGTTGCTCCCCGGCGCATGGCCTCCACCGCCGTGTCAATAGAGGCATAGGCAGTTATAATGATTATCTTAAGCCACGGCGTTATGACCTTTAACCGGGTAATCAAGTCAAGTCCGCTGGCAGTGCCCAGGCGGAGATCAACAAAAGCCACATCAAAACTTCTTCGCGATGATTCCGCAACGGCATCCTGAAAATTACTTACTGAAATAACCCGGTGTCCATCTGCTTCAAGGCAGAACGATAACGTTTTGCGAATATTTGCCTCGTCATCGACAACCAGGACATGTAATGACATAGTTCCGGCCGGTTCACTCATCTGCGGTCCTTCTGCTCGAATGTGCAGTTACTGTTTCAATTCATTCTATTCGAATGATGTGTTTTGGCGATATGACTTGTTGGTGCTAAGTTTACTATCATTTTCTTCATTTGTAAAAATAAAACTCTCGTGCTATGTATTGCTTGATAAATAGCTTATAAGGAGGTGTCACATGGCGGTACATGACATAAGCGAGGAGCAGCGGGACAGGATCGTAGAAAGAATGATTAACGTGCTCGGCCTGGAACGGAAGCATCCGACGAAACAGGAGCTGGAAGAGGAGATTATTGACTACCTGGGCAAGAAGCACCCCTGCGCCCTGGGTACCTGCGGCAGGGACGGGATACCGCGCATCTCCATGGTCGACTATATGAACGATGGCCTTACCTTACACATTATGAGTGAGGGGGAGAGAAGTTCAAAAACATCCGGGAGAACAATCGGGTTGCCGTGGGCATCGGCACATCGACGCACACCATGCGGTCGGTGCGAGGGGTGAATATGTGGGGAACCGCGGAAATATTCACCGATGACACGCCGGAGTTTGCCAAAGCAGTGAGGCTCTTTAAGCCGTTCCTTGATGATATAGAAAAACTGACCGGGAAACCGCCGCAGTTTACCCCCGGGGTGATGAAAGTGATCCGCGTCACTCCAACGCGGATGATATACTTCCATTACAACAAGGGGATCGGGAACGAGCTGTGGGAGGCGTAGAGGGCATTTTGAATTTCGGAATGCAGATTTCGGAATACGGCTTGAAATGCGGTAGGAGCGGCCTTCGGCCGCGAAAAAAAACACCATGCAAATTGCAAAAATCAGCTTTGTTTTTTTAACACGACAATATATTCAGGCTACCTCCTCACCCTAACCCTCTCCCCCGGTGGGGCGAGGGAAATTATAGATTTTCATGCTTCGTGGTGCCCCCAGGGGGCATGAGTGTTTGTTTGGAACATTTGAATTTTGTGCTTTGAGTTTGTTTCGGATTTCGTGCTTCGGATTTCGGATTTGATCCTTAAACCTGCAACACCTAACCTGTCAACTATCAACTGCAAACTGTCAACTAAGCTAAAGGAGACATCGCATGACCACCGATCGAAACGATATTGTCACCTTCCTGAGCGGTGTGAGCGGTCAGTTCGAACAGTTCTGCGCGCGGTTCAACCCGGGCGGCAGGGTTGATAAAAAGTCATGGGACACGCCCATGGGCAGGCTGGACGCGGTACGATCATCGGGGGTGGTTTTTGAAAAGGCGGCCTCAATTTTCTGCGATCTTACCATCGAGACCCCGCCGGTGCTTGCTGAGAAGATTGGCCAGAAGGGCAGCAGGGCCGAGGCGTTTGTGCTGGAGATCAATTGCTACCCGGTAAATCCGCACATTCCCCGCGGGTACATGGAGCTGAGGGTCAATATAACCGACACCATCGTTTTTGCAGGAGGGACGGACATCTTTCCTTATTTTCCGGTGGAAGAGGATGCGGCCTTTTTTGCCGAGGGCATGAAGGAGCTTTGCCATGAGCACGGGCAGGATTACGAAAAGCTGAGAAAAACGAGGGCTGATTTCTTTGTTTCAAAATTCAGAAATGAAAACGTTGGGAAGCCACGCGGGAAATACGCCTTCCATCTCGAGGCGCGGGAGTTCCCCTTTTTTAAAGATGTGGCGGAATATTTTTTCAGGCTCTATGGCATCCTGGTGGAAAAGGGCGGAAAAAGGGGCTTCACCGCCGAGGAGCAGCAGCGCATGAGGGAGATTCACGGGGTGTGGGTGGAATGGGTATTGCTCGAGGATGCGGGACCAGGTACGGGCTGGAAAAAGGGATTCCGCCTGATGCCCTGCTCGGCGCCATCCTCCCGCCTCAGGCGAACTTTTAAGTGTGGGAGGAGCGGCGATGAAAAATGTGCGGCCTTTAAATATTACGGCTGGCGGGGTAAAATATTGCAGGTTGACCTGACCCGTTCGAAGCTGTGGGTGGAGGATCTCCCGCAGGAGCTGACCGGCGATTACACAGGCGGCGCGGGGGTAAATGCCCGGCTCTTTTACGACCTGGTGCGCGGCAATCCGGACCTGGATCCCCTGTCGCCCGACAACCCGCTGATCTTCGGGTGCGGGCCGGTGGTGGGCACTTCCTTTCCCTGTGCCACGCGCTTCACCGTCACCGCCAAAAGCCCGCTCACCAGGCTGTTCGGTGATTCCAATGCAGGCGGCTATTTTGCGGTCCGGATGAAGAAGTCGGGATATGATCACATCGTGTTGCGCGGGAAGGCTGAGCGTCCCTCCGCGCTGCTGATCCAACAGGACGGGGCAGCCCGGATCGTTGACGCATCGCCATGGTGGGGCCTTGATACGTACAGCGCTGATGAGCGAATCCGGGAAGCATACGGTGACTGCGAAACCGCCCGCATCGGGCCCGCCGGAGAACATCTGGTCAGGTACGCCAATATTTTTTCCGGGACGAAGCGGGTGAGCGCCAATGGCCGGGCCGGCATGGGATGTGTCATGGGTTCGAAAAACATAAAGGCCATCATCGTGAAAGGGGACGGGACCGTTCCGGTTGCCCACACGCGAAAGCTCAGCGCCCTGGTCAAGCGATATCAGGAGATATGGGGCAAGGGACCTTCAACCATGGTTCAGAAGGAGTTCGGGACCCTGATGCTTATTGCCCAGATCGGACTCGAGACCTCAACGCGCAATGACCAGGGAAGGATTACCCCCGAGGGTCTTGACGCCTATGATTTGGATAAATTTTACAGCATCTACAAAAGCGGGAAAGCAGCCTGTTACCGCTGTCCCGTCGGCTGCTCTCAAAAATGGAAAATCCCCGAGGGGCGGGTTTCAGGGGGAGGAAGGCGATAAGATCGAGTTCGGCCACTACGTAAGCCTGGGACCGCAGCTGGGCATCTTTGATTTTCCCTCCCTGCTGCACATGGCCGATCTTTCCAACAAACTGGGCATGGACTGCACCCAGCTCGGCTGGAATCTTTCCATGGCCATGGAGTGCTTTCAACGGGGCATTATCGGAAGTGAGGAAACCGGCGGGGTGGATCTTACCTGGGGTGATGTGAACGGGGTGTGTGATCTTATGCATCAAATCGCCCGCCGGGAGGGATTCGGGCGGGTGCTGGCCGACAGCATCCCGGACATGATCGAGCAGTGGGGACCGGAATCGGAACCCTACGGATTTCACACCAAGGGAATGACCTTTCCCTACAACCGCCACGCGGTGATGGCCATGAATCTTGCCTCGTCGGTGGCGGCGCGGGGGGCGGACCACATGAAGGGCCACCCCTTCTCAGCGCTCACCGGCGCGCGCGATATGCTGGAGCGCATTTTCGGCAGGGACATTCCCGACGAGATGACTGACAGCAAGAGCCCGGTCGGCAAGGGACGAGCGGTCTGGTGGCATGAGAATTACAAGATGGCCATGGATTCGCTGGGCCTGTGCTTTATCCCGGTTGCGGGAACCACCATTTATGGCGATCCCATGATCCTCTTCGAAGAGATGGGGGAAATCTATCAGGCGGTGACCGGCATGGATCCCGGAACGCTCTTTGAGTCAGCCGAGCGGGCGAACCAGGTTGAGCGCTGCTACAACACGCTGCTGGGCGTCAGCAGGAAGGATGATCGGAGAAAGGGCACAACCCGCGGCGAGGCGGATCCCATCGATCATCCCGGCATGCTCGATGAATATTATTTTTACCGGGGATGCTCGAAGGAGGGCAGGCCCACCCGCAGCCGGCTGCGCGAGCTGGGCCTCGACGATGTTATAGCGGACCTTGAAAAGCGCGGTTTTCTCGAGGAGCTTGATGCACCGGCGATTACCGAGCTGGTGGCCCCGGCAGGTACTGAGCTGACAGGAGCGGCGGACCGCCCGCTCATCAGAAGAGCAGCCCGAGGATTTTCCGGGCCTTCTCCTCGCCGAGCGCCTTGCGCAGCGGGCCCTCGCCGGGATCGTTTTCCATCATGATCCTGAGCATGTCCCGCTTTCTGCCGTTTAAGGCCTTCATGTAATCGGGATCCGCTTTTCCCGCCTCCGACCAAAACTTTATAAAGAGCTTCAGATAATCAATGGTTATATCCAGCGCCCTCGCTGCGATGTTTTCCACATCGTACTTGATCTTTCCATAGGCGTAGAAGGGAGAGAGCATTACCCGCTGCCAGAGGTAGCGCTCCGTTCCCATGCCCTCAATGTCCTTGTACTTTTCCCACAGCTCTTCCATGGGTGCCATATATGTATTGAGGTAGTCCATGTCCCGGCCGCAGTCGGCAAGGGGAATGAGGTCCGCCCGCAGGCTCAGGTGATTGACCGCCTGGACTATCTCCGAGGTGAACATGGGGAAGGGATACTCGTCGGCGGGAACGATGGTGGTGCCGTAGACGATGATTTTACCTCCCATGATGTCAGCCTTGATGGTCACAATCTTGTCGAGCTTATCGGCTTCAAAACAGCGCATGGTGTGCTACCATCATGTCGGTTTCGATCTCGGCAAACCCGGTGATGTCATCTCCGCGGTATGATTGCATGGGCCGGGGATTAAGGGGCTTTAAGGTTTCAATGATGCGGTCAAAGTAGGGGATGGCTTGCATAGGGGGCTCCTTTGTCTAGCAGGTTGTTGAAAAACACCCATCTGATTTGTGGCTTAAAGGGGGAGGGGCTTTTGACGCCACAACAATGTGTCTTTAGGCTTACGGCACGACCCGGTGCCTTCGACGTGAGCCGAAAGCAGGCAGCTTTGCAGAGACTTCGATACGGCTGTTGCCATGCGGGTCTGTCGGACAAAGTTAGAGAGATGCTGCCGTTCTACAGGTTCCGAATAATTTTGTTGTGGCTAAAAAGCCCCTCCCCCTTGAGCCTTTGAACAGCTTTATGAAAACCACTTTTTCAACAACCTGCTAGTCTTTGACAATGTCACCGAGGTCTAGCTCCTGCAGCTTCTCCCGCGAAGGCCTGCCGGTGCGGGGATCCCAGCCCATTGTTTCGCAGTACTCTGAGAGCATGGTTTTGGCGTCGATGGTAATTCCCTGCAGCGGTCCTGCCGCCAGCGGCGGATCACCGATCATTCTTCCGGGCATCTTCCAGTCCGCACATGAGATGCCCTCCCTCAAATTGAAGGCCATCCGCATGTTGGCAATCCGCTCCCCGGCAGTGAGCAGGTCATCCAGGGTGCGGCTCTCGCCGGTCACGCACTCCATGAATTGCTGTATCATCGGCACCCCGTAGACCATGAGGGCGAAATAGCAGATGCCTGAGGCATTCACTACATGGGTGAGATTGCTCATAAAGCGGTGCATGTCCCCCTTGCCGGTGAAGCGGTATTTTTCCACCTGGCCGAAGGGGACACCGGGAATCATAAATCCGCTCTCCGGAAAGGCCGAGCCTCCCTGCATGTGCCGGGCGGGCGTCGCGTCGGAAGCATAGGCGGTGGCATATCCCGGGGTGTTGCGCGGATCATGCATGGGCAGTTCCTGACCCCCCAGGTGCATGGCATACCGCTCCGCCCCCTTCCCGATCTTCTCCGACGCCCTGCGCACGCCGTCGGCGAGCAGCGCGCCGAAGCCTTCCCGTCGCGCCATCTGCTCAGTGAGGGCCACGATGGCCTGATGGTTGCCCCAGGTGAGATCAATGCCGCCGGTATCGGCTTTCCCCACGATGCCGTTTTCGTAACATTCGATGGCAAAGGCGACCGACGCCCCGGTGGAAATGGTGTCGAGACCGGCGCGGTTGCAGATATCATTAATTTTTATAATGGACTCAAGATTGTCATTCAAACAGAGGGCGCCGAAAGCGCATAAGGTCTCGTATTCCGGCTTGTGGGTTTCACAGGCATAGGGGGACGAGTCAACGGTAACTTCTCCGCCGCAGGCAATGGGGCATCCGAAGCAGGCGTATTTCTTTTTCTGGCGCGCAACCACGCTCCCGTCGCTGACAGCGGCCGCGTTGGGAAAATCCTCTCCCGTCCCGCCCCAGTTTTTAACCGGTGATTCGCCGCTGGCGGCAAACATGGCGGTAACGCCGCAGGTGCCCAGGCCTGAGAAAAGCTGAAAGGTGGGACTGTTCTTTCCGTCGGCAATCATTTTCTGCCGCAGGTTCCTGGCGGCTTCTTCCTGCGCGACCGGTATGGTGCCTGTCCCCTTTACCACCACCGCCTTCAGCCGCTTTGAGCCCATGAGCGCGCCCAGGCCGGATCGCGCCGCTGCGCGCCACTTGTCGTTGATGATGCAGGAGAGCAATGAGCATTTTTCTCCCGCGGGTCCGATGCCGGCAACGCGGATATCAGGGCCCAGCTCAGCTTTCATCCGGTCTTCCATCTGATTGGTGTCCAGGCCGGCATATGGTTTGGCTTCCCGCAGCTCGGCCTTGCCGTCAGCGATAAAGAGATATGTCCAGGAGCCGGCAGCGCCTTCAAAGAAAACGCCGTCATATCCCGCCTTTTTCAGCGCCGGTCCGAAGAATCCGCCGGAGTTGGCATCTCCCCAGGTCCCGGTGAGCGGCGATTTGCCCATCACCGTGTAGCGGGATGAACTGATGGCCGGTGTCCCGGTCAGGGGGCCCGCTGCAAAGCCAAGGATATTTGCCGGGTCAAAAGGAGGAAGCTTCGGTTTTTGCCTCTCGTAAATGAGCCGTGCTCCTAAACCATAGCCGCCAAGGAACTGCCGATACAGCTCCGGACCGGGTTTCATGGTTTCCATTGTGCCTTTAGAAAGATCAACCCAGAGCAGTTTTCCTACAATGCCACCTTTCATAGATTCTCCTTTGGTGATGCGGGATGTGAGATGTGCGATATGAGATCTGGGATATGTGATCGGGGACCTGTGATTTGTGATATGAGATTCGGGATTTGCGATCGAGGTTATGGGCTGCTTTTAATGGGTGCCCTTATTTTTTATCGCCCATCGCACATCACAGATTGCCTATCGCTCTTAGTTCTTGCACTATATATTTTTAGGTGGTAAGTTTCAAACAAAAAGATGAGGGATGTGCGATGGACGGTCTGGGATATGGGATGGAGAGGCGTGTGGCTTTATCACATATCTCACATCACACATCGCAGATTGCCTTACATACACCACCTAACTGAAATGCATGGGGGAGTGTGATGATCTACGACGTTGTGATTGTCGGAGCGGGTTCCAACGGTTCAACGGCCGCATATTTTCTGGCCACCAGGGGATTCAAGACCCTGCTCATCGAGTCGGGAAGAACGCCGGGAGATAAATGCCACGGGGCGACTGAATATGCCCCGGGGGTTATCTTTCATAGCAGGAAAGAGCTGGTTGCCTTGATGCTCAGGGTGCTTAAGGGGATACCCCATCTTCACCCCGGGGACCTGGGGTCCGCCCATTCCTATTACTATGTAAACGGCGAGAACAAGGTGGTCTTCAAATCCTGCGTGTTCGCCCCCGGTACCACCGGCAGGGAGGAAAGCTACGGCGTTAACAACCAGGATTTCGTCAGGGTGCTGACTGAAGAAGCAGTGAAAGCGGGCGTTGAGCTTAAGACAGGCACCACGGTGGTTGATCTCATCCGCGAGGGAGACGGCATAGGCGGCGTGGTGACAGAAGGGGGTGAGAAGATTCAGGCGCGCCTCACCTTCGCCGCGGACGGGAGGTTATCCTCCGTTGCCAAGATGGCGGGCCTGCTGCACAAGTGGGACCCCAATGTGTGCTGCTACCAGTATGGCGAAGCCTGGAAATTCAGATCCGAAGAGGAAATGTTTGACTACGTGGAGCACGCGCGGCACATGTTTTTCGGGCCCACCCTCACTCCGCCCAAACCCTGGGGCGCCTGCACCATATCGCTGCGGCCCGGCGGAATTGCGACGGTGAACGCGCCCACCAGCTGGACGCCCTTAAGCTCCATGGTCAGCGCCGGCAAGAACTCCCGCAGCGTATACATGCGCCGGCTTTACGGAATCATGGAGGTGCGCAGGATGCTGCGTCCCTGCGAGGGGTTCCCCGATCGGCCGCTGCAGCGCCAGTCCACCTTTTTACCGGGCCCGCCTTTGAAGAAACCTTATAAAAAGGGGCTGATCATCTGCGGCGATGCCGGTGCTGTAGGCGGGATATGCGGGGCAGGAGAACGCGCGGCGCAATATGTCATCCCACTGCTGGAAAAAAACGATCTCTCGGAGGAGGCGCTGGCGGGATTTGCCGCGGCGCGTTTCCCCTGGGGTGTTGATCGCGACCAGGGAAAGTCGGTTAAAGACAGGCCCACCAAGGAGCTTTCCGAAGTGAGTCCCACCCGGATTGTTCACTGGAGCGCGGGCGCCGGCTATGTTGAAAAGTTTAATTGCACCATGGAGGAGATGGTGGAGAACATGCGGCTTGCCGCGGTTCCTCACGTCATGGGCACGCCGAGCCCGGAGAAGTGCGGCGAGTTCGGCTACGTGGAGATGGGCGCGTGGCTTATAGCCATCAAGATTAACCACCTGCTTTCACTATATGGTCCCATTATGCAGGACCCTGCCATGTTCGCGAGAATCCTTAAGTGGGTACAGAGAAACCAGGAATCCTTTAACCAAAGGCGGGTGTTTGATCACCCGTTTTAGCAGGCTGTTGAAAAACACCCATCTGATTCGTGGCTCAAAGTGGAGGGGCTTTGAACAGCCTAGAAAAACTACTTTTTCAACAACCGAGGGAGGAAAGACATGAGCGAGTGGATTCCCACGCCGGTCACCATTATTGAAATCGATGAGGAAAAATGCACGGGGTGCGGCAGCTGCGTGATCATCTGCGGCGGTGAAGTGTTTGAACTGAGGGAGGGCAAGGCGGTCGCCGTCCGCAGGGAGGGTTGCCTGGAGTGCGGGAACTGCGAGATTGTATGCGGTGCCGACGCACTGCGCGTCCGCGTCCCAGCCGGCGGCACGGGCATCATATACCAGTGCGGGTAAACGAAGTTGTTGTGACCACGAAGCACACGAAGAAAGAGAAAAGCACGCAGGGCACGAAGAAAAAGGGGGTCAGGTATCAACATTAGACAAATGCAGGTGCTACGCGGTACCGAATGTTCAATGTTGAGACCTGACCCCGAATTGTTCACCGAAGCAATGCCTTATGGGAGGGCTGTATGGACGGACGGGGATTGACCAGGTTCTGTTATGAAACGCTGGCGCGGGAGGTAAAGCTGGAAAAGGTTCCCGGCCTTGATGATGTGGGTCAGGTGAAGCTGCTCAGCGGGGAAGAGGGCGGAGGCATTCAGGTGTACCGGGGTGACCGGATCGACAAGGTGACGCTGGTGGATTTGACGTTCGGCGGCGGCATCCCGGTGCCCCATCATGACCATAAGCCCGCGGTCGGTTCGGAGGTGTTTCAGATCCTACCGGATCTCACGTACAAGGTGCCCATCTGGGGCATCAACTCCATCGTCATGAAGGATGGAACCTACCACTTCGATACTGATTTTACTTTCGGCTTTGACCTGGTTACGGATTATCAGTTCACCATGAAATACCTGGAGCCGTTCAGCGCCGCCTACAAACAATTCTGGAACCATAAGGATTTCAAGCGGGTCAACCTGGACGATTTCACGACCTGGGTGAGGACCTATATTTCACCGGTGTTTGTAATGGTCTCCACCCGGGTTGAAAACGTTTCCACCGTGTACGAGCTCTGTGCCGAATTCATCAAGTGCTGGCTCGCCATGTACCGGGAGGCCGAGAAAAGGGATGAAGGATTTAAGCAGGAGCAGCTCAAACGAATCAAAGCCCAGTACGCCGGCATGCAGCAGACCGACCGGATGGGTAAGGTGATCATGAAGGCCTACGGCCAGGAAACCTTTGCCAAATTTTTCAAGGCCATGCTCTGAGGCATGCAACCACGAAGAGCACGAAGGAAGGAACACGAAGTACACGAAGAAAAAAGGGGTCAGGTCTCAATATTCGACAAATGCGCGGTACCGCTTTGGAACGGAAAGTTGAATGTTGAGACCTGACCCCGATGCTCTGCAAGGCGTGCTTCGGATTTGTCCAACATCCAAGCGCATCTTTCACGCCCGATCGTACGCAATCCTCCTGCCTCTGCTTTCTGTTCCCACTCATTCCGGTAAAATCGTTTGACAAGGCGAGGGTTGTACGTTACATATTAGCAACTGTTTTCGCGGAGAAAGGTGCATGAAAGGATCAATTACCATTAACCAGGAACTTTGCAAGGGCTGTCTGCTCTGCGCGTCATTCTGTCCCAGGAAATCCCTGTCTCAATCCAAGAAGCTCAACCTTAAGGGATATCTTGTCGCTGAGTTTGATGAACAGAACGGCTGCACGGGCTGTGCCACCTGTGCCCTGGTCTGTCCGGAGATTGCCATCGAGGTATATCGTGAATAAGCAGCTCATGAGCGGAACCAGCGCCATCGGTGAGGCGGCAATCCAGGCGGGATGCAGGTTTTACTTCGGCTATCCCATCACCCCTCAGAATGAGTTGCCCGAGTACATGGCAAAGCGGTTGGCCGAGGTTCCGGGAGGCGTGTTCATTCAGGCGGAAAGCGAAATCGGGGCCATCAACATGGTCCTGGGCGCAAGCGTGGTGGGTGGCCGGGCCATGACTTCATCCAGCAGCCCGGGGATGAGTTTGAAGCAGGAAGGAATTTCCTACCTGGCCGGCCAGGAGCTGCCTGCGGTCATCGTGAACGTGGTGCGCGGGGGGCCCGGCCTGGGCTCCATCTATTCTGCCCAGTCGGACTATTTCCAGGCAACCCGCGGCGGCGGGCACGGTGATTACCGCACCATCGTACTGGCCCCGGCTTCGGTGCAGGAGCTTGCGGACATGACGGCCGAAGCCTTTGATCTGGCCGATACCTACCGAACGCCGGTCATCGTGCTGGCGGACGGTGTGCTGGGGCAGATGATGGAACCGGTTAAGATACCCGCGCCCCGCAAGGAAGGTGAGCGGGACGCGGATTATATCCTGACCGGCGCAAAGGGCAGGCCGTCCAAGGCTATTCATTCCTTCAGAATGGATCCGCAGGACCAGGAGGAGCATAACTGGAAGCTGATGAGAAAATACAAGCTCATCGAGCAGCGCGAGATCCGCTATGAGACCTTTTTGCTGGATGACGCGCAGATGGCGGTAATTGCCTACGGCACGGCCGCCCGCATCGCCAAGGGGGCCATCAAGCGGATGCGAAAGGAGAACATGAAGGTGGGGATGATTCGCCCCAAGACCCTCTGGCCCTTTCCGGCACAGATCATAAAGGAAACCGCCAAGCGCATCCGTGATTTTTTTGTTTTTGAGATGAGCGCGGGTCAGATGATTGAGGATGTGAAGCTGGCGCTGGAAGGAAAAGGCACGGTTCATTTCTACGGGAGGCCGGGAGGCGTTCTGCCGGCGCCCATTGAGCTTTACCGGATAATTACCAGGCATTACCTGCAGTCACAAAGGAAACGCAAGACATGAAGAAAGTATTCTCCAGACCCCAGTCGCTCCATCCGGCCCCCTTTCACTACTGTCCGGGCTGCGGACACAGTATCGTGCACCGCCTCATAGCGGACGTGGTTGACGAAATGAAGCTGCGGGACAAGATCATCTGCGTTGACGGGGTGGGGTGCTCGGTGGTGGCATATAATTATTTTGATGTGGATATGGTGGAGGCCCCCCACGGGAGGGCGGCGGCGGTGGCAACGGGGATTAAAAGGGCCCGGCCCGGCGCCGTGGTCTTTACCTACCAGGGCGACGGCGACCTGGCCGCCATCGGCACCGCGGAATCCTTTCACGCGGCCAACCGGGGAGAGCTGTTCACGGTTTTTTTCATTAACAACGCGGTGTACGGCATGACCGGCGGCCAGATGGCGCCGACCACGCTTTTGGGACAGAAGACCACCACCTCGCCCGCGGGCAGAAACCATCTGCTGCAGGGCTACCCGCTGAAGTTCAGCGAAGTGCTCGCCCAGCTGGAGGGGACCTCCTATATCGAGCGCGTGGCGGTTAACAGCCCGGCCAATATCAGGAAGACCAGGCAGGCCATTGCCAAGGGATTTCAGCACCAGCTCAAAAAATCGGGCTTCTCAATGGTGGAGATACTCTCTCCCTGTCCCACCAACTGGAAAATGGCCGCCCCGGAGGCATGCCGCTGGATAGACGAGGTGATGACCAAGCAGTATCCCCTGGGCGTGATAAAAGAGGCAAAATGTTGATCAAGACCATCTTTTCGGGATTCGGCGGACAGGGGGTTCTCTCCATGGGTAACGCGGTGGCAACGGCCGCCATGCTGGAGGGCAAACACGTTACCTACTTCCCTTCCTACGGCGCGGAGGTGAGGGGAGGTACGGCCAACTGCACGGTTTCTGTTTCGGACGAAGAGATTGCTTCGCCGGTGGCATCTGAACCCGATTTCGTGGTTGCCATGAATCAGCCTGCGTTTGTCCGCTTTCAAAATATGCTGGTATCCGGGGGACTGGCGCTGGTTAACTCCTCAATGGTGAACGCCGCGTCGCTGAGGGGCGATATCGAGGTTGTCGAGGTGCCGACCAGCGAACTGGCGGAAAAGCTGGGCAACATCAAGGTGGCAAACATGATCATACTGGGGGCATTTATCAGGGTGAGCAGCATTGTGTCATTTCCCCGCCTGCTGAAAAACCTGCCCGACATCCTGGGAGCCAAGCGCGAGCGGCTTTTGAAGATAAACCAGCAGGCCCTCGAACTGGGACATGCATTTGTAAAGGAGGGGCAGTAATGTCCATCAAGCAGATTTCGGTGAGCTTAGATAACGTGCCCGGAGCGCTTTCCAACGTGAGCGAAATCCTGGGCGATGAAGGCGTCAATATCCGGGCCATTTCAGTCGCCGATACCGCTGATATCAGCACGGTGCGCTTCGTGGTGGATGAGCCCTCCAAGGCGGTGAATATTCTCAAGACCAACGGATACTCGGTGAAAGAAACCGATGTGCTTGCAGTGGAGACGCCGGATCACCCCGGGGGACTCAACGCCGTGCTGAAGCCGCTGAAGGACGCCACTATCAACGTGCACTACCTGTATTCCTACCTGGGCAGGTCCAGCGACCAGGCGGTGGTGATACTGGGTGTCGATAAGACTGAAGAGGCAAGAAAAGTTTTGCAGGAAAACTGGGTGCATACACTGGGAGATGAATTGTACAACCTGTGACGGTTCCGTCGCGCATAACCTTATGAGGTAGCATCATGTCCGACGTCTTGTGTGCCCTTTGCGGGAAACGGCTTGCACCGCGGAGTTTGAAATATATTGTGCGCATTCACATTGCCACCGAGTATGACGGCTTTCATCCGGGCTGGGATGATGAACGCCCGGCGGGCCCCCAGGGGGTTTTTAAGGAAACAATGGATCTTGAGGCCGCCGAGCTGGAAGATTTGGAGAGCGAGGAGGTGTCCGTCTACCTCTGCATGCAATGCAAGAAGCGGTTTACCAGGGATCTTATCGAAGGAGAGGAAGAGAAGCCATCGGCGAGGGATCTCAGGATCGTGTACCACTAGCCCCTGGAGTGTTGGAGTAATGGAGTGATGAGGTAATGGAAAAACCACGCAGCAGGTAGTTTACGTTTTACCATTACTCCATTACTCCACCCCTCCAATCCTCCACCCATCCAAAGCTTTACCCCTCCAATCACCCATAACTCCTCCACCGCCCGTTTCATTCCATGACTGAGGGATAGTGGCACATGAAGGATCTGCAGGGGCGGTTGTATGTTTTGTTATAAAGCCCCCGCGCGTATTCCCGGAACGCGCTTATGCCGGGGCGAAGATGATAGAGGTGGTGTAAGAGGGTTTTAAAAAAGGTCACATCCTCTAGTTTCCGCACGGTGGTATTTCCCCTCCCCACTATTTTAAGGCTGGTAATTCCCATCTGTTTTAATTCATACAATGCGCAAGCGGCACAGGGATAGTCATCAAGGTGGACTGTTTCCCAGACACGCTGGCCTGCTATAAGCTGTGATGTGTCTGCCAGGGGTTCCTCTGCCGCAGTCGCCATAAGCGGGATGGGCGTAATATCATAGGGGAGCATGCAGGCGTTCCGGTAGAAGGCAGGTGTCTGCCTGCCTGAAAGGCCGTGCTGGAAGGTGCAGAAGCCGTCAATGTTGATGCAGCGGGAGTTGAAGACAAAAACCGAGGTTTCCATTTCCGGAACACGCCTCACCAGCTTTTTCATTTCAGCAAGCGTGAGGTGGCGGGGAAGGGTGATGCGGTCCGCCCCCAGCTCACCGTAAAACCTGGCAGCCCGCCAGTTAAAGACCGTTCCCCCGGTGCTGATGTGAATCCCGGTGGAGCCGGAAAGCTCACGCAGCAGGTGCAGCAGGCCGTAATCGGCGATGATGAAGGCGTCAACCCCGGCGTCGCGCGCCTGAGCGATGTAATCTTTCACCAGGGGGAGCTGCTGCTTTGTGTAATAGTGCTCATTGATGGTGAAGAACACAGGAACAGCATGACGGTGGGCAAGGGCCACCGCTTCAGCCAGTTCCGCAAAATTTCTCATGTGCCCTTTCCCCGCCGGCCGGCGGTTGATGGAAATGACCGGGTAGGGGTCGTACCAGCTTTCTTCCAGCACGCCGCAGTAAAATTCCCCCGCCCCAGCTTCAATGAGGGGCTCGACCTCTGAGGGCGAATCAAGTGGGGAGAGGATCTTCATAGAAAGTTTCCAGTTGACAGTTGCCGGTTTGCAGATTTGTGTTACAGGTTGCAGATTCCTTGTTGCAGTTATAATAATATTACTTTGTGTGCTTCATAGAAGTCCGGGGTCAGGTCTCAACATTGAACATGCCGTTCACAAGCCCTACTCTACATTTATCGAATGTTGAGACCTGACCCCTTTTCTTCTCTTCGTGCCCTTCGTGTTCGTCTCTCTCTTCGTGTGCTTCGTGGTTATAACCATTGCGCATTAGGGAGGTGTCTTTAACCTGCATCACACATCCTGCATCGTGTATCACGCAAAACGCCCTCCACCCTATACCCTCTTCCATCCTACATCGGTATTTCAGGCTGCACCACAATCCGGTCTATTTTCTGACCCCGTATCAGATGAGAGGGGATCTCCTCGTTTCTGAAGAAGATGGTGTTGCCCTTTCTCACCAGCGGAACGGTCATCACCGGGTTCCACAGCGAAAAGGCATACTGCCGGCATTCCTTTTTGCAGGGCAGGACGCCTATTTTCATCTCCCCGGGGTCATGTATGGCTGGCATGAAGCAGAACCTCGTGGTGGTTACATAGGCAAACGGCAGGTAGAGCGAAATGTGCAGGTCTTTGCTGATGCCATCCAGGTTCAACCCCTGAAGCAAATTGTCGCATTCCACCCGCGAAACACCGAGATCCAGCAAAAATGACCCGACTTCAGGGATTGAGAGATTTGGAGTCATAAAGTAATCCAGGGAAGTTGCGGGTATTTTGTCCCTGACGGGTACAATGCGGGGACCACGCTTCAGCTTATTGAGCAGCCGCCCCAACACGGGTTTTAAGGGATAGCTTTTTTCCCGCAGCAGGTGAAAAACCCCCCAGTCATTGAAAATAATTTCACTTGCGGGCTGTACTTCACAGAGCGCGGCGACAAGCTTCTCGACCTGCTTGAGACCCGCTTCCGTAACATAAGGAGTTACCAGGGTAAATGTGGCTTGCTGATCCACGGCGAAGGTGAGGGCCTTTTTCAGTTGGGCGGGGGAGGGCAGCAGGCGCTCACAGAATTCCATGCCGAAATAGAGGCGGGTAAATTCAGGGCTCCAGTATTTCAGGTTGTCGTTGCGTGCAATGAAAAGCGCTTGTTCCATGGGAGTTAACTTAGCAGAGAAGGATGAGAAAAGCAAATGCAGGGGCGGCTGAACGGATGCACAATTAAGTTGACATACCATCTGAAAGTTACTAGAGGTACTATAATCAGTAACGCTTGCACAAAGAAGTTTTCCGGGATGCGGGGCAATCCGTAAGTTGTCTATTCACCTACGTCCCCTGTTGCGGACTACAAACACAAAGGAGGATATATGCTGGAGCGAAGCGGCGAAGTTACCCTGCAAGGCAACCCATTGACCCTGGTTGGTCCACGGCTGAAGGCGGGAGATAAAGCACCCGACTTTGTTGTTTTAAACACGGAGCTTGCACCGGTCAGCCTTTCTTCGCACCGCGGCAAAGTCTGCATCATTGCTTCGGTACCCTCCCTGGACACGCCTGTCTGCGACATCGAGGCCCGGAAATTCAATGAGGAGGCGGCAAACCTCGGGCCGGATGTGGTGATCATGACCATCAGCATGGACCTGCCGTTCGCGCAGAAGCGCTGGTGCGGCGCCGCGGGAGTGCAAAAACTCATTACCCTTTCAGATCATCGCGACGCCTCGTTCGGGGCGACTTACGGCGTTCTGATTAAGGAGCTGCGCCTGCTGGCACGGAGCGTCATTATTGTCGACAAGCAGGGCACCATCCGCTACTTCGAGCTGGTGAGGGAGCTTGCACAGGAGCCCGACTACGAGGCGGCGCTGAAGGCCCTCAAGTCCTGTCTTTAAACATAACCGGGGGGACGTTCGTGCAGAAATTGCATAACCGAGAGAGTGACGGTCTGCAGGTAACGATATACTGTGATATCTTATAAATTGCATGAGCTCAATGGCCTTAATGCCTTGATTATGAACAATAAATAACCATGGTGTGGTAATGTACCCACGGAGCACAAGCACTGCGGGATGGCCTGCACGCATAAACCTGGTCATCCTTTTTTTTAGCAGCAACCTGATCTGCTACATGGACCGGATCAACATCTCGGTGACCGCGCCCATGATCATGAAGGAGCTGGGCTGGGACGAGGCCGCCCTGGGCATCATCCTCTCGTCGTTCTTCGTCGGTTACACCCTGCTGCAGATACCCGGCGGCTGGCTTGCGGACCGGTTCGGGGGCAAGCTCGTCCTTAGCTGCGGTGTGCTCTGGTGGTCGCTTTTTACCCTGATTACCCCCCTCGCGCGATCCGTCACCGGCATGGCGGTTTTCAGAGCCCTCATGGGCCTGGGAGAAGGGGTCAATTTTCCCTCCGTCCAGAGCCTGACCGCGCGCTGGGTCCCCGCCGGGGAGCGATCGCGGGTGATGGGCTTCATCCTCTCCGGCGTTTCGGTAGGCAACATTATAGCCTTTCCCCTGGCAACCTGGATCATGCTTACCCTGGGATGGCGCTGGGTGTTTTATGTCTTTTCTCTTTTCGGCTTCATCTGGTGCGCCTTCTGGCTTCGGCTGGCCTCCAACACGCCCGAGGAGCATCCAGCCATCCATCCTCAGGAGCTCGCGTATATCCAGGCAAACCGGCCCCCGGTCGGCGCCGCTGGGGGAGTGCCCTGGAAGGTGCTTCTGAGCAAGTCTCCCGTCTGGGCCCTGGTGATAAACCACTTCTGCGTGAGCTGGGGCTTTTTTATGTTTCTCACCTGGCTTCCCACCTACCTGGTTAAGGCCCACGGATTTTCAATCAGGGAGATGGGCATCTATTCCATGCTTCCCTATATGGCCATGGTTGCCGGCAGCAACGGAACCGGATGGCTGGCTGACTATTGCATCATGCGTACCGGATCCATCACGGCGGTTCGCAAGACGGTTCACTCCATAAGCCTGCTCTGCGGCGCTTTTTTCCTGATTTTGCTCGCATCGGCCGAAACCAAAACCGCTGCCATCACCTTCATTACCCTGGCGCTGGGCATGCTCTCCATGACCGGCAGCTCCACCGGGCCCAATGCCATGGATATCGCTCCCCGCTACGCCGGCACCATCATGGGCATGCAGACAACGGCGGGAAATATTGCGGGCGTTGTGGTTCCCCTGGTGGTCGGGGTACTGGTATCATTGAGCGGCCGCTGGGATCTCATATTTTACCTGGCGGCGGGGGTTTTAATCCTGGGTGTTGTCATCTGGGACCTTTTTGCCACCGGCGACCAGATCATTGAGTAGGGTAACATGAATGCATTCGCGGCTTAAAGCCGCTCCTGCCGGCTATGATCATATCTGGAAATTGCAAATGTATCTGCGTAAAAATCTCTAAGTAAGAATCTATTGACAATTATATTTTTTTAAGGTAATTTCGCCGCTTGTGAATGCGTCCTGATTCAAACGCGACGCGTGAAATCAGGTGTTTCTTTCCGGCAAAACAGTTCTTACTAGCGTAGAGGAGAAACCGCAATGCAGAAAAAATATTTGCTGTTCGCCCCGGGCCCGTCGCCCATCCCGCCCAACGTGCTTTTGGCCATGGCCGAGCCTATTATCCACCACCGGGCGCCGGCGTACATTAAGGTGCTGGAAGAGGTCCGGGAGGGGCTGAAGTATGTTTTCCAGACCAAAAATGAGGTGCTCATCTTTGCCAGCTCCGGCACGGGCGCCATGGAAGGCGCAGTGACCAATACCCTGTGTGCCGGCGATAAGGTGCTGGTGGTGCAGGGCGGAAAATTCGGCGAGCGGTGGGCGAACATCTGCAAGGCCTACGGCGTGCACGCGAAAATCATCCACGTGGAGTGGGGGAAAGCGGTTGATCCCGGGCTGATCAAAAAGGCGCTGGAGGTGGAGCCTTCCCTGCGGGCGGTTTTGATCCAGGCCAGCGAAACCTCGACCGGCGTCATGCATCCCGTCCGCGAAATCGCCGAGATTGTGAAGAAGCATGATAACACCATCCTGATTGTCGATGCCATAACCGGCCTGGGGTTTTTGACCTGCCCACGGACACGTGGGGATTGGATGTGCTGGTGGGCGGCTCTCAGAAGGCAATGATGCTGCCGCCGGGACTTGCCTTCGCCGCGCTCACCGATAAGGCGTGGGGGTTTGTTGAAAAGGCAACCCTGCCCCGGTTTTATTTTGATTTCAAACGGGAATTGAAAAATATTAAGGAAAACCAGAGCGCCTGGACGCCGGCGGTTACCCTGGTGGTGGGGCTGCGCGAGGTGCTGCGCATGATCAGGGAAGAGGGACTGGAAAATGTGTTCGCGCGGACCGAACGGATCGCCCGGGCCACCCGCGAGGCCATGAAGGCGCTGGGGCTTGCGCTCTTCGCCCCGGATTCGCCCAGCAACGCGGTGACCGCGATCGTGGCCCCGCCGGGGGTGGACGGGCAGAAGGTGGTGAAGGTGCTGCGCGAGAAGCACAACATCACCATCGCCGGAGGACAGGACCAGGCCAAGGGCAAGATCTTCAGGATCGCCCACTTCGGCTACATGGACACCTATGATATCGTCACCGCGGTTGCGGCGGTGGAAATGACCCTGAAAGAGCTGGGGTATGATGTCAAACTGGGGAGCGGTGTCAAAGCGGCACTGGAAGTTCTGGGCTAACAAGGAGAACAGGGTATGAAGGTTTTAATAAGCGACACCTTGTCTGACAACGGCGTAGCCATCTTCAAGAAGGCCAGGGGCATCGAGGTTGATGTCAAGACCAAGCTCTCACCGCCGGAACTGAAGGCCATCATCGGCGAGTATGACGGGCTGGTGGTGCGAAGCGCGACCAAGGTCACCGCCGAGATTATAGAGGCTGCCGGAAAGCTGAAGGTGGTCGGCCGGGCGGGAAGCGGGCTTGACAACATCGACGTGCCGGCCGCCAGCAAAAAGGGCATCGTGGTCATGAATACGCCGGGGGGGAACACCATTACCACCGCGGAGCACGCCATATCCATGATGCTCGCGCTTTCGCGGCAGATACCCCAGGCTACCGCATCCACCAAAGGCAGAAAATGGGAGAAGTCCAGGTTCATGGGTTCCGAGATCTTCAACAAGACCCTGGGAATCATAGGGGTGGGGCAGATCGGGAGCGTCGTGGCCGACCGGGCCCGGGGACTGAGGATGAACGTCCTGGGCTATGACCCCTACCTTTCACCGGAGCGGGCGGAAGAGCTGGGAGTGACGCTGGTAAGCATGGATGAGCTGCTTACGCGTTCTGATTACATCACCATCCACGTTCCCAAAAGCAATGATACCGTCAACCTCATCAACCGCGAGAGCTTTGCCAGGATGAAGGACGGCGTGTACATCATCAATTGCGCCCGCGGCGGCCTGGTCAACGAGAAGGATCTGCATGAGGCCATCAAGTCGGGCAAGGTGGCAGGGGCCGCCCTCGACGTATTCGTCAAGGAACCCCCGGAAGCCGACAACCCGCTGCTGGATTGTGAAGAGGTGATCTGCACCCCGCATCTGGGTGCTTCCACCGAGGAGGCACAGGAGAAGGTGGCCGTTGCCATAGCCGAGCAGATGGTCGATTATTTATTGAACGGAACGGTCATGAACGCAGCCAACGTGCCCTCGGTGGACAAGGATCTCCTGGTGAGGATGAAGCCCTATCTCAACCTGGCGGAACGGCTGGGCAGCTTCCAGGGTCAGGTGCTTTCAGGCGGATTGCAGGAGCTGCTCATCGAGTACAGCGGGGAGGTGGCGGAGATGAACGTGCAGCCCATCACCGTCTCGCTGTTGAAAGGCCTCCTCTATGCCATCCTCAAGGAAGACGTGAATTATGTGAACGCGCCCTTTATTGCCAAGGAGCGGGGCATCAAGGTAAAAGAGACCGTCACCAGCACCTCCGAGGATTTTATCAGCCTCATCACCCTGAAGGTAAAAACCAGCACCGGGGAGAGCTCGGTTGCCGGAACCATCTTCGGCAAAAGCGAGCCCTGGATCGTTCAGTTCAACCAGTTCCGGATCGAAGCCATGCCTGATAAGCACATGCTCCTGTTGCACACCCAGGACCGTCCCGGCGTGATCGGCAATATCGGGAGCAGCCTGGGGAGCCAGGGCATCAACATATCCAGAATGCAGTTCGGCCGGGAACGGATAGAGGGACAGTCGCTGCTCCTGCTCAACACCGATGGGCCGGTGTCGGAGGAGTGCATTACGCGGATGAAGGGGCTGCCCCACGTCATTTCTGTCGCCTCGGTTGAGATAGACTAGGAGGGAACGGTACACAATGGCCAATGTCATCATAGTGGGTACCCAGTGGGGAGACGAGGGCAAGGGCAAGCTGGTTGACCTGCTCACCGAATTTGCCCATGTTATTGTGAGGTTTCAGGGAGGGAGCAACGCCGGGCATACGGTGGTGGTGGGCGACCGGAAATTTGTTTTTCACCAGCTCCCCTCGGGGATCCTGCGCGACAACAAGCTGTGCATCATCAGCAGCGGAGTGGTGCTTGACCCCGCCACCCTGCTTGAAGAGATTGACGAGGTGAAGCAAAAAGGGTTTTTGGCAAATGATGACGCGCTGCTCATCAGCGAGGAAGCCCAGATCGTTTTCCCTTACCACAAGCGGATTGACGTGGCGAGGGAAAGAAAGAAGGGCACGCACAAAATCGGCACCACGGGAAGGGGCATCGGCCCCGCCTATGAAGACAAGATATCCCGCATGGGAATACGGCTCATCGATCTCATTGATGAGGAAGTGTTCCGTGATAAGCTGGAGCGCAATCTGGAGGAAAAAAACTTCTGCCTGGTAAACCAGCTTCAGGATGAGGGCTTCTCCTTTCAGGAGCTCCTCGACCAGTACCGCTCTTTCGGCAAACGGCTCAGCCGCTACATGGCGAACACCTCGCTGGCCATCAATCATGAGATTGAAAAGAGCAAGGATGTGCTGTTTGAAGGGGCGCAGGGAACGCTTCTGGATGTGGATCACGGCACCTATCCCTATGTCACCTCTTCCAACACGGTAGCTGCCTCCGCCTGCGTCAGCGCCGGCGTGGGCATCAGGAAAATAGACCGGATCATCGGGGTTACCAAGGCCTACACCACCCGGGTGGGCGGCGGGCCTTTCCCCACGGAGCTGAGCGATGCCGTCGGCGACCACCTGCGGGCCAGCGGCGGAGAGTTCGGCGCCACCACCGGCAGGCCCAGACGGTGCGGATGGTTCGACGCGGTGGTTGTCAGGCACGCCGCGAGGCTCAATGGCCTGACCGATCTGGCGCTTACCAAGCTTGACGTGCTGGGCGGGCTTGAAAAGCTCAGGATTTGCACCGCCTACAAGTACAGGGGAAATACCATCACTGAATACCCGGCGAGCCTGCCGGTGCAGGAAGGGTGTGAGCCCGTGTACGAGGAATTAAGCGGGTGGGACGAGGATATCAGCCTGGTGAAAGATATGGGTGATTTGCCCCCTAATGCCCAGCGTTACGTCCGCCTGATAGAACAGCTGGTCGGGGTGGAAATCTGCATGATATCGCTGGGTGATGAGCGTAGCCAGACCATGATGCTTAAGAATCCGTTTCACCGGCTGCATTAAAAAGAGAACGTTGCAACACATCAGTCGCTCCTTTAGAAAAGCCCCTCAGGGGCTTTTTTTGTTGGAAAGCAGCGGACCGCGGGATTGCCGGAGAGGGCTTGTATTGAGCAGCCTCATCGTGTGCGAACACCCTGCATTCACGCAGTATAAGCCATATTTGCAGGAATGTTTTGCGTTCATGAATCTCATTCCGCTCCAGGGTCAAAAAAGATTGCCATGCGAGAAATGTAGTGTATACTTGCATACAAAGTTGATGGCTATATTTACAAACGTGTTTAACTGAATGTTGTGCGACGTATCACGTGACTTGGCTCACCTCAGCAGGGGGAGAGGATGAAACGCATTGCCGTAACCGTATTTACATTAGTGGCTGTCATAACGGTGCTTGCCTGGAGGATAGGCCGTATTTACTTTGACTCGTCACTTAAAGCGGGGGTGCGGCTCATCATAAGCGATACAACCACCTACCGCGGATCACACGGCAACCGTGTGGAGGTGGCCCTGGAAAACCCTGAGCTGCGATTGCGTGGTGTTCAGTTTGAGATTTGTGACGTTGATAACTATCTTTCCTGCGCGGGCTGCGAGGTCGCCGACCGTATCAGCGGGTTTACCTGTTCGAGCCACGAGAAACCGAACGGATGCTATGAGCTGATCGTATTTTCCTTCACAAGGGTCATTGAAAAGGGAACGGGTCCCCTGCTCAGTTTCACCTGCGATGTTTCCGGCCAGGCGCCGGGTGGCGAATGCAGGCAGCTCTTCGCGGGACGACTGGAGATTGCTGATGAAAACAAGCAGCCCCTGGAAACAGCGGTTGAGAAGGGGAGGATCTGTTTTGAAGATTGCGGGGTTCCCGCCGACTGCGGTGCTGATCTGTGGTGCTATGAGGCCGGCGAATGTGTTAACGGCGCCTGTCGGGTAGCTAAGAAGTGCCCGGATGACAGTCTTTACTGCAATGGCAGGGAATATTGCGATGAGGATGCCCGGCAATGCAAACGTTCACCGGAACCCTGTGCTCACTGTTATGAGGCCGGCTGCAGATGTAACGAGGAAAAGGATATGTGTGAACAGGAGGGCGTCGCAAGAGGTGACAGCTTATGATGGGCATACTATGAGAAGACGAGCGGTTATAACCGGACTGGGTTTGGTGACACCGCTGGGGCTGGATGTTCCAACGACCTGGGCCGGCTTGCTCAGAGGCGAATCAGGCATTGGCTGCATATCTCTGTTTGACGCCTCCGCCTTTCCGGTGAGAATTGCCGGCGAAGTGAAGGGGTTTGACGGTTCGCGCATTGCTGTTCCCGAGGGAATGCGCGATTTTGCGGGAAGGGCCACCACATTCTGTCTGGCGGCGACGAAAGAAGCACTGCACAACGCCCGGTTTCAACCCGGCAGTATCGAACCGGCCAGGATGGGTGTTTCGCTCGGGGCGAGCGAGGAAACCTATACCCTGTCCAGGTTTGATGATGCCTTTGTCGCAGCGGACATCTATCACTATCTGGAAAGCAATAACCTTTCCTACCTCAAAGGGTCCAAGCTGCTCGGCCATATCTGGCCGGTCAGAAAATGCGCCCATATTACCTCCCAGATCGTTTCCATCGCATTCGGCGCGCTCGGGCCTTCGAGCGCCTCTTCCACCGCATGCGCTTCGAGCACCCATGCCGTGGGCAAGGCCCTGCGAATGATAGAACACGGCGATGCCGATATGGTGATCGCGGGGGGAACCGATTCCTGCCTGAGCGAATTTTCGGTGGCCGGGTTTTATCTGCTGGGGGCGCTCTCTGAGAACAACAGCAGTCCGTCCCGGGCAAGCCGGCCGTTTGATCTGAGAAGAAACGGATTTGTGCTTGCTGAAGGCGCGGGCATTCTTATTGTGGAGGAACTGCAGCACGCGCGCAGGAGAGGGGTTCCGATCCTGGCGGAGCTGAAGGGCTTCGGTGCATCCTCCAACTCCTATCGCATTACCGATTCTCCCCCGGATGGGCGGGGGCCCGACAAGGCCATGGAGACAGCGATCCAGGATGCGGGATTAGTACCCGGTGAGATTGACCATATTAATGCCCACGGCACCTCGACCGTAATCAATGACCGTAGCGAAACCCTGGCCATCAAAAAAATCTTCGGGGAACGGGCCTACAGCATTCCCATAAGCGCCAACAAATCCATGCTGGGCCATTCAATTGCCGGCGCGGGGGCGATTGAGCTCATCATCAGCGTGCTGACCATACAGAACAATATCATTCCTCCTACCATCAATTACGAGGTGAAAGACCCTGATTGTGACCTGGATTATGTTCCTAACGAAAAAAGGGCCTGTGTGGTCAGCACGGTATTGTCCAACTCCTTTGCCTTCGGCGGGCAGAATGCCAGCCTGGTTGTAGCGCGATACGAGGGCGATGGGTGATGTGGGATCTGCGATGTGCGATATGAGAAAAGCGATATGGGATATGCGATGTGAGATGTGGGATATGAGATAGAATTCAGAAGGCAGGAGTCAAATTAAAAACCGGGAGGAGCGGCTTTCAGCCGCGAATATGTCGCTTCTGTGGAACATGAGAGGGAGGCGTATGTGTTTTTATCACATATCTCATATCACACATCGCAGATCATTTGTTTCGGATGTCGTGCTTCGGATTTCACAAGGAGGTGTCTAATGCTGCAGAAGATGATAATTATCGGATTGGGATTGCACATGACCATCCTCATGAGCGGGTTATGTGCTGCTGATGAGCTTATGACACGGGCGCAGGTGCTTTTTAAGCCCATTCCCCGGGAAGCGCCGCCTTTAAAGGATAATGTTCTGTCCCCGGAGAAGGTAAATCTCGGCAGGATGCTCTACTTTGATCCTCGTCTCTCAGCCAGTGGATTAATCAGCTGCAACACCTGCCATAATGTGGGACTTGCCGGTGCCGACCTCCAGGAGACGGCAGTGGGCCACGGCTGGCAGAAAGGCGGGAGAAACTCGCCCACGGTGTTTAATGCCATTTTTAATCTGGCCCAGTTCTGGGATGGCAGGGCACAGGATTTAAAGGAGCAGGCCAAAGGGCCGCCGCAGGCCGCGATTGAAATGAACAGCACGCCGGAGCGGGTGGTGGAGACGGTTAAGAGCATGCCCGAATATGACCGGCTGTTTAAAATGGTGTTCTCCCGGGAAAGCGACCCCGTGACCTATGATACCATCGCCAACGCAATTGAGGCATTTGAGGCAACCCTGCTCACCCCGGACGCGCCTTTGGACAGGTACCTTAAAGGCGAGGGCGCTGCGCTGGGCCGGCCTGAGCAAAGCGGTTTAAAACTGTTCATGGACAAGGGTTGTTCCGGCTGCCACGGGGGGATCAATATGGGAGGAACCGGATATTTCCCCTTCGGGGTGGTGGAGAAGCCGAAAGCAGAGATTACCGCGGGGGATACGGGCAGGTTTAAAGTAACCGGGTCCAAAAGCGATGAGTACGTCTTCAAGTCGCCGTCCTTAAGGAACATAGCGCTCACCGCGCCCTACTTTCATTCGGGGAAGGTCTGGAGCCTCAAAGGTGCGGTTGCCATCATGGGATCGGCGCAGCTGGGCATATCGCTGTCCGATCAGGAGACAGACAGCATAGTGGCATTTTTAATGGCTGCGACAGGAATGCAGCCGCGCATCGAATATCCGATATTGCCCGCGAGCACCGAAAGCACACCCAAACCGAAGCTGGACTGATGCCGGTGGCCGTTGTGTGCCAGTTCACCACCCGGTTTTGCCGCGAATGTTCGTGCCTCGCAGGTATTCGATGATTCGTTTCGTGGCCTTAGGCGATCGTTTACCGTATGTCTGATGCACTATCTGACACAGCGATGAACCCGCAGTCCTGGCCGGTGCTGCGCGACCGCACCCGCTACCTCGCCAGGCTGGCAGAGGGGCTTGACGTGCTCGACGTCGGTTGTACGGGACGAAAAGGCAGCGGCCGGCTGCCGGATCATGCCGGAACGCTGCACCACGCCATCAGATCCGTCTGCGGTTCTTTGACCGGGCTTGACATCGATGCCGAAGGCATAGAAACCATGCGGGCAGCCGGCTACCATGTGGTATGCGGGGATGTTGCCTCAGTCCGCCTCGGTCAGCACTATGATTTGATCATAGCCGCGGAAGTTATTGAACACCTGCCAAATCCCGGTCTGGCCCTAACTAATCTTAAAGAACACCTCAAGCAGAACGGGACGCTGGTTGTAACCACCTGCAATCCGTTTTACTACCGTCAGCAATCGCGCATCCTCAGGCACGATACCATTCAGGTCAATGCGTCCCATACCGGCTGGTACGATCCCATGACGCTTGCGCGCATGTTGCGGTGCGCCGGTCTTGCGGTCGTAAAAGGGGCTTGGCTCTCATCCAAAAAAAGACGAAACCTGATGACCTTCATGGCACGGTGGAGAAAATACTGGAATGCCAACTTTCTGATTGAAGCAAAACTGGCAGGAGAATACGAACAGCGTGGCTGAAGCCGCTCCTGACGGTTATAAGGAAGTAAATAATGGAGGGCCATGCTCCGTCATGGCCGAACATACCAGTCGGAAGCGACGTAGCGCGTCCCTCCAGAGAGAATAATTACCGGCTTTTTATAAGTTCCAACAGCGGCTCATGGACGAGCCTGTTTGAGAAAAGAAAATCACCCGGCTCCGACTTCCAGGGATTGCCGCCGAAGTCGCTTACCATGCCGCCGGCCTCCTCGACTAAAAGAACACCGGCGGCCACGTCCCAGGGCTCGATGGCTGTGGTGTAATAAGCCTCCACTCGGCCTGAGGCCACCCACGCCGTTTCCAGACCGGCAGAACCGAGCTTGCGGATGTCGGTAACATGGGGATAAACGTTGTGCAGCAGAATTCCCGTTCTGTCCCGGTCTTTTGATCCCCCTTCACAATAGATGATATAGCTTCGATTGAGATCTGCGATATGTGAAACCTTGATCCTCATTCCATTGAGATAAGCGCCCTTGCCCCTTTCAGCCACGTACAGCTCGTTGAGGGCGGGGGCATATATTACTCCCAGGGTGAGCTCACCCCGGTGCATAAGCGCGATGCAGACCGCAAAAATAGGATTGTGATTGGAAAAATTGCCGGTTCCGTCCAGCGAATCAACGATCCAGAGCCATTCATCACCGGCTTGATGATAGCCGCTTTCCTCTGTCAAAAGGCTGTGCCGGGGATAGGTTTTGCTGATTTCTGCAGTAATCAGGCGGTCAACCAGCTTATCGTAGCTGCTGGCCGCCTCTTTTGCGGTATTCCTTAAAAAAATAGAAGCCTGATCACGACGAAACCCTTCCAGCAGGATGCCACCCGCCTTCCGTACCAGCTTCACTGTAAAATCCCGCAACCCTTCAGACATGTGTCGCTCCTTTTTGGTCCTAATGTTGACGCCATCGCCATTGCTTCACCCGCTCATCTTATCACACTCGCTTCAGGTGGGGAAGTAACCCGGGCTCTTTTTGTGTTAAGCAATTACTTGCGGTGTGCCGATACACATAATAGATTTATTATTGCATGGACCGGTTATCGCACGAAGAATCCCCTTGTTGTCTAATCGTAAGGAAGCGTTCTCATGGATCTGATCAGCATCATTGAGGATCAGCAGAAGCAGGCTCTGCCTGATGAGCCCGGATCACTTTTTGACAGGATTCGCCGCCTGGAGGAATCCAACAGCGCCCTCATTGCCATCCAGAACAAGCTGGAGCGGTTAAGCCAGTTTCATGCAGAGATGGTGCTGTCCTATGACATTTATGACATCCTGGAGAAGGGACTGGCCAAGTTTCAGGAGCTGGTCAGGACCAAGGTATGCTCTGTATTCCTGGTGCACGAACACGGCTACCAGTTTGTCAATAAATCCATACCCGCGGAACTTGCGCCGGCTGTTCAAAAGGAGGTGGAGGCGCAGATACAATCAGGAACGTTCGGCAGGATCATGAGCAGCGGCATGCCGGCCTGTGTGCCTGCAGATAACTTCAGGAGTGAGAAAAACCAGCCCCTCAGCGTTTTAATGGCCCCGCTGATCCACCGGGGAAAAACCATCGGCGTGGTCGTGATTATCTTTGAGGAGGACCGGGATTTTATACGGCAGCAAACCTTGAAGCTCCTCTATATCCTGGCGGGTTTTTTTTCCATGGCCATACAAAATGCGCACCTGTTCGGCGACCTGAAAAGCAGCTACTTTGATACCATCAGGGGAGTGGCCAATTCGGTTGAAGCGAGGGATCCCTATACCAAGGGCCACTCGCGCAGGGTGGCGCGCATCGCCAGGTCGATGGCGGAAGCGCTCAACTGGACAAAGGAGGCGCTTGAGTTTATCGACTGGGGCGGCATGCTCCACGATGTGGGGAAAATAGGCATTCACGATAAGATTCTCAATAAGACCGCACGGCTTGAAGATAACGAGTTTGAAACCATGAAAATGCATCCGGTCATAGGGGCCCAAATAGTGGAGGGGATTGGCTTTTTGAAACCCGTGGTCCCCTACATTTTAGAGCACCACGAGCGGTATAACGGGAACGGATATCCCCGCGGCCTTGTGGGTGAGCAGATTTCCATTGAAGGACGACTGCTGGCGGTGGCGGACGTGTTTGATGCCATGACCACCGACCGGCCGTATCAGAGAGCGTTTGAACCCGAGGTGGCCTTCAATAAAATTGTGGCCAATAAGAAAATTCTTTTTGATCCTCTGATTGTACAGGCATTTGAACATGTCTGGCAGACGGGAAAAATTCAGGAGATTCTTGATGCCTTCAAAAAGGCCTGAAGTCAGTTGCAGGCAATGCCTTCCCATACCTTCCACTCCATCCCCATCCACAACTTTTCTCTTTTCTCCAGCCGGGTAATCTAGTATAGAAATACAAGGGTAAAGGGATCAGGGTTTAGGGGTCAGGGTTTTGGATGAGTGCGCAGGTGTAGCCGCAAGATTTAGCGTGCGCCATTTTCTTGCAAATGTAGGCGCGCGTTATAAACAGTTCCGCAGGCTGAAGCCTGCGACTACAGCCTGCAAGTATAATCAATTACCTGATGGTCTAACCGACCCGTCAGCTGCCGTGTGTCTCGCATTGTTTGCGGCTGCCGTTTGGAACATTTGCTATTTGAATTTTGGGTTTGTTTCGGATTTGATTTACAATCCAGTATCCAGAAACCAGCATCCAGTATCTTGTTTTAGTACTCCAAGGTGATCATCGCGTGAGTTCCACGGCGCCCCCAACCAAGCTCCTGCTGCTTGCCTTTGACGGCCTTTCATTTCCCATCCTGAAGAGGCTGGTTGATGCCGGTGACCTGCCGTGCTTCAAGGCGCTGATGGACAGGGGATCCTGGGGGCTGTTCGAACCGTTTATTCCCTCCAACTCTGCCGTCATATGGACAAGCGTCATGACCGGCATGCATCCCCGCAGGCACGGAATCGACAGCTTCATCTATTACACGGCAGGAAAAAGGGTTTTCAGAAAATCCTCGGTAAAGAAGCTGCTGAAGCTCGGCTTCCGGCCGTTCTTCAACCTGCTGAAGCGCAAGGGATACGTGCGCGATCATCCTTTCACGCTGAGCATGGTCAGGGAGAAAATGCTGTGGGAGCTTTTTGCAGCGGGCGGCCGCACGGCAGGAGTCATCAACTGGTGGCACAGCTGGCCCGCCCCCGCGCTTCCCGGCTTTATTGTATCCGACCGGGTGCATTACTGGAGGTCGCGCGAAAGAAGCCATGCGCAGGGTGAATTAGAGGATGCATGCCTCGTGTATCCTCCCCGGCTGGCTGATGTAATCATGAGCAGGCTGGTCAATCCTGGTGAGATTTCCGATGAGGCCTATCAGCAGTTCATGAAGGTTGATGCATCGACCGTCAGGAGCATGAAGGATGCTCACTATGAGCGCCATCAGCTCATGAGCGAATTCAAGTATCTCTACTCCATGGATGAATCGGTGAAGCGCATGGCGCTCTATTGCCTCGATCATCTGTCCCAGCCGGATTTGCTGGCCCTGTATTTCAGGGGGATCGATATTATTTCTCACTGCGCGTTGAAATATGCCCCTTACAACAGGGATGCCTCGGTCACTGATGAAGATGCGTCCCGGTTTGGAGAAACGGTCAATGCCTATTACCGTTACACGGATGCGCTGCTCGGAGAAATTGTGCGCGTCGTATCCCGGGATACGGCGGTCTTAGTTGTGTCCGATCACGGATTTGATAAAGAGCCTGACGGACGCTTCGGGCACAGGAAAACAGGGCCGCCCGGGACGTTCATTGCGGCGGGAAAACCATTTGCGCGGGGCGCCCGACCGCGGCAGGTGAAACTCTATGACGTTGCGCCCACCCTGCTGTACCTGTCCGGTCTGCCCTGCTCACGGGATATGGACGGCAGGGTGATTACCGAGTGTATCGATTCGGAATTTCAGCGCGATCATCCGGTCCGTTACATAGACAGCTATGGTACACCCGTCCGTCATCACGCCCCGATTGTTTCTGAGAGTGAAGAACTCATCAAGGAGCGCCTCCGAGCCCTCGGGTACATAGATTAACTCCCGCAACATCACCTAACCAATAGAAATACTTTAAAATTATCTTGACACCTCTATATATGGTGGTGTATAAGAAGAGTTATGCCATATATTGATTGATGTCGGCAGAACGTCGAATCAGAGCTGCCGGTTGCATCAAAACCTGAATGGCACGCCAGCTGGGAAGGGAAGGGGGTGAAAAGTAATGGCAACAAAGAAAAAGGCAGCAAAAAAGAAGGCAACCAAGAAAGCTTGTTGTTCAAAGAAGAAGTAAGCTTGTGAGTAAGCGGATTTGTGGTAAGAGGTCTCCCAAAGAATGCAACCGGATTTTTTGGGAGACCTCCTTTTTTAATGAGTAACCTGCTATAAACTATGCTGATTTTTGTTGACAAATAAACTATTTGCAATAGATTAGCCGTAATTCGTTCTGCTTAACTCTCTTTTATTGCAGGAAACAATCCGTGGATGCACTTGCTGCCATTCATGATCGTTCAAGCATTCGATGCTTTACCGACCAACCTGTGGGGCGGGAGACCATTGAGCAGTTGCTGGATTGCGCTCGCAAGGCGCCGTCCGCCTCCAACCAGCAGCCCTGGAATTTTGTGGTGGTGAGCGGGCACAAGAGGGACAAATTGTCCGAGGCGCTGCTTGCGGCACAGAAAAACCGGGGCAAACATTATGATCCATCCCGGAGCAATTCCCTGCCTAATGCCTACGTGGAGAGAAGCAGGAAGCTCATCAAGAGCTTGCGGTCACATCTCGAGGCGATGAATCTGCAGGCTGTGCCGTTCCTGGAGGAAGGCAGCTGCTCGTTTTACGGGGCGCCTGTTCTCATCCTGGTGACCATGGACAAGGCGCATATACCGTCTCAATTGATTGATATCGGCTGCGCGGTGCAAAATCTCTGCCTTGCCGCACACGCCCAGGGACTGGGTACCTGCATCATCGCGCTCATACTCATGTTCGGAGATGTGCTGCGGGAACAGCTTGCACTGCCGGGGGAAGTGGATGTGGTGGTCGGCATTGCCCTCGGGTATCCGGATCGCGGGTCCGAGATTAACCGGTTCCGGGCCCCGAAAGAAGAGCTGAGTTCCCTGACGCAGTGGATAGGCTGCGATTAGCGGATGTCCGGCCGGATTGCGGCTTGCAGCACTGTGCAACCGCATGCCATGCCTCAGGTAATGAACTATCGCCGGAGAAGCTGCCGGCTTGATAAGCAAAGGGAGCTAACCTGTTGAGAGGAGGAGGTAATGCTTAAATCAGATCTGATTGAACAAGTTGCCAGGGAAATGAACATGAACAATGATATAGCCCAGCTGGTGATAAATAACGTATTCGATGCCATGACAGAGGCGCTCAGCAGGGGGGAGAGCATTGAGATAAGAGGCTTCGGCAGCTTCAGCGTGAGAACGTATGCTTCCCGGGAAGGCAGAAACCCCAAAACAGGAGCGAAGGTCGCTGTCCCGCCCCGGAAGAAACCTTTCTTCAAGGTGGGCAAAGAGTTGAAGAACAGGGTTAATACTTTGTAACTTCCTGCCGAAACACATTTTGTGTTATAGTAATGGGAGGGGGTACCATGAACCTTTTTATTATCTCCCATGCCTTCCGGACATTGTAACTTTCCTGCATCCGCTCCATACAATACATCCGGGCAAAGCTATATTTTATGCATAGTGAAGACATGACCGGGCAGGCCGGCGGTCTGCCATCCGGCTTTGATGGTGCGGCAATGGATGAAAGTAAGCGCGGGGAAGGACCCCGCCGAAAGCCCTCCATTGCTGTCAACATTGTCCTGTTTATCTGCACGATCGGAACGACCGTTCTGGCCGGCGCGCTTCAGCAGGGAGTGAATCCCGTTGCGGATCCGTCACAGCTGATCAAGGGGCTGCCGTTTTCGGCGGCACTGTTGTTCATCCTGTTAGCCCACGAAATGGGACATTTTCTCACCTCACGATATTACCGCATTGATGCCAGTCTTCCCTATTTTATACCGGCGCCCACATTTATAGGAACCTTCGGCGCGTTCATCAAGATGCGCTCCCCGATGCTGAACAAGCGTGTTCTGCTTGATGTCGGGGCCAATGGTCCGCTGGCCGGCCTGCTGGTGACCATTCCTGTTCTGGCGGTCGGCCTGAATCTCTCTGAAGTGAAGGCGCTCACAACCCCTCTGGAGGGGGGCATGACCCTGGGATCATCTCTCATCCTTTATTTTATGACCACGGTTATTCTGGGCACTCTGCCCGATACACACCAGGTGATTCTCCATCCCCTGGGCTTTGCGGGCTGGATCGGACTGCTGGTCACATCCATGAATCTTATTCCGGTGGGGCAGCTCGACGGCGGGCACATCGCCTACGCGGTCTTCGGCAGGAGAACAAAACACATTTCAACGGCAGTCTTGATCTGCCTGCTGGGATTGGGCATCTGGGCGTCGCACATGTGGCTGATGTGGGCTCTCATCCTTTTTGCCCTGCTGGGCATACGGCATCCCGCGCCGCTTGATCATGATGCGCCGCTGGACGGCAGGCGCAGAATTCTGGGCCTGGGCATGCTGGTGATTTTTGTGCTGACGTTTGTTCCTGTGCCCTTCGGGGACCTGTAAGGCTTAATTCATATGAGGAACAACCTGGGGAAGACAGCCGGCATCGTCATCAGGGCCGCCATCATGCTGCTGTGGCTGGGCATGGTAGGCATACTGGTGCAAAGAACCTGCTTTGACGGAGGAGGGGGCAGCCATGCCCGGGCGGGTGGCACCACTAGCCAGCTGCGGCCGCGGGAGGAGTGGATGGGGATTTACTGGGGCGGGGAAAAGGTCGGCTATTCCGTTTCAAAGATAAAAAAGTCGCGCGATGGCTATCAGATGGATGAGCAGGCGGTCATGGATCTCACGGTCATGGGGACCGCCCAAAGGATAGACACGGAGCTAACCTCCCTGGTGGACAATGCCTTTACCCTCCGGTCATTTGACTTCCGGATGATTTCAAACCTTTTCAGCTTTAAGGCGGCGGGGACTGTTGCCGGCAACCGGCTGCAGATGGAGATGTCGTCGGGTGCAGGCACGAAGCGCACTGCCATCGAGCTGGAGGAGGCGCCCTGCCTTGCCGGCACGCTCAAGCCGCTTATGCTTTCCGAGGGACTGGAGGTGGGGAAGAGGCTGCGCTACAGCATTTTTGATCCCGTCACCATGGCCAGCGCCCCGGTGGAGATCGTGGTTGAGGGGAAGGAGGACCTGGAGATGCGCGGCAGGACCATTGCATGCTACCGTCTCGGGAGCACATTTAAGGGCATCACGCTGCGCTCCTGGATAGATGAGGAAGGCAATACCATGCGCGAAGAGAGCCCGATGGGCCTGATGCTGATCCGGGAAAGCAAGGTTGACGCCCTTACCGCGAACTGGCGCGGCACAAAGAAGGATTTTCTGACGGCCAGCGCCATTCCGGTGGAAAGGCCCATCACCGCCGACTATCCGGCATACCTCAAGGTGCGCCTGATGAACTGCGACCTGCAGGGATTTGACCTTTCCTCACAACGGCAGGCACTGCGTGCCGATACGCTGGAAATTACCCGGGAGGATCTTTCGGACGTACCGCCCTGCATCATCCCGGTTGGCGAAAAGGAGATGCAGGAATATCTCAGCCCCACCCCTTTTATTCAGAGTGCCGACCCCGCACTTCGCACGCAGGCCGTTGAAATTATCGGTGATGAGCGCGATGCCCTCCAAGCGGCTGCGCTCATTCACGGCTGGGTATATCGCACGATTGAAAAGAAGCCGGCCCTGAGCATTCCCAGCGCGCTGGATGTGTTGCGATTGAAGGTGGGCGACTGTAATGAACATGCCACGCTTTTCGTTGCCCTTTGTCGTGCCGCAGGCATACCCTGCAAGCTCTGCGCGGGAATCGTGTATAATCAGGGCAGCTTCTATTACCATGCCTGGGCGGAGTTTTACGCGGGGCGCTGGGTGAGCGCGGACCCGACCCTGGACCAGCTTCCGGCGGACGCAACCCATATCCGTTTGATTGAAGGGGGGCTGGACCGGCAGCTTGCAATCATCCGGCTGATCGGAGCGCTGAAGGTGGAGGTGGTGGAATACCGATGATGCAGCTGCGCGAGCTTTCAAAGCGGTTCGGCAATCTCATTGCCGTCGACGGCGTTTCCCTGGAGGTGAAGCGGGGGGAGATTTTCGGTTTCCTGGGCCCGAACGGGGCGGGGAAGACCACCACCATCAAGATGCTGGCGGGCCTGATCAAGCCCAGCAGCGGGCAGGTGATCATTGACGGGTGGGACCTGGAGGAGCACCCGCTGGAGGCGAAAAAGGCGGTGGGGTTCATTCCCGACCGGCCGTTTCTCTATGAAAAGCTGACCGCGCGTGAATTCCTCCGTTTTCTTGCCGGGCTTTACGGCTGCGCAGCCAATGAAACCGATGAGCGTATGACGGCGCTTTTACGGCTGTTCGGCATCGAGGAGTGGAAGGACGAGCTGATTGAAAGTTTTTCTCATGGCATGAAGCAGCGGCTGGTGATGATATCCGCGTTCCTGCACCAGCCCAAAATAATCATTGTGGATGAGCCCATGGTGGGGCTGGATCCGGCCGGTGCCCGGCTGGTAAAAGAGGTGTTCCGAAGCTTTGCCTCGCGTGGGGGGGCGGTTTTCATGTCCACCCATACCCTGGAAGTGGCGGAGGAGGTCTGCGACCGCATTGCCATCATTCACGGAGGCCGGATTGTGGCGTCGGGCACGATCGGTGAGCTCAGGCAAAAGGCGGGCAGCGAGGGGGTTAAGCTGGAAACCCTCTTTTTCAAGCTTACCGGGGGAGAGGAAGAGCGCCGTCTGGCGGATTCGATGCAGTTCTGACCGGTTGTTGAAAAAGTGTTTTCTTCAGGCTGTTCAAAAGCCCCTCCCCCTTTGAGACGCAAATCAGATGGGTTTTTTTAACAACCGTCTAAGGAGATCACGGGCATGGGTGAAACCCTACTGCTGCTTGCGGCAAAAGTACTTTCTTACCGGAACAGCTCAAGGGATGCGGGGAGCAGGAAGCTGGTTCGCGTGATTATTTTTTCTGCCGCCGCGATGCTCTTCTGGGCCGGGACCTTTTACATATTTTACCGGGTGCTGGGCTACTTTGCCGGCATCGAGGTCATCGGGACCCTTCTCGCCGCCAAGCTGCTCTCCATGGTCTTTCTCACCTGCTTCTCACTGCTGCTCTTCAGTAATACCATCACCGCGCTTTCCACCTATTTTTTGTCGGACGACCTGCAGCTGCTCAACGCGATGCCCGTTTCCGCCACCGGCCTCTATGCCGGCCGGTTTCTTGAAACCGTGATCAGCAGCTCCTGGACGGTGCTTTTCTTCAGCTCGCCCGTCTTCCTCGCCTACGGCCTGGTATACCATGCCTCGTTCGCTTATTATCTTGCCCTGGCGGGGGTGATCATCCCCTTTGTGCTCATCCCTGCCGCGGCAGCAACCGTGCTCATCCTGCTTCTGGTCTCCCTCGTTCCCGCGCGCCGCCTGAAGGAGATCATCGTGTTTGCCTTCATCCTGATTGTGGTGGGGGTGTTTCTCTTCATCCGCTTCCTTCAGCCCGAGCGGCTGGTGGACCCGGAGAGCTTTTACCTGATGATGGATTATGTCAGCAATTTACGAACACCCACCTCTCCCTTTTTCCCCAGCCAGTGGGCGGCCGACGGCCTGGCCCCTTTTCTTTTTGATACCGCGCGCTGGTCGCCATTCCCGGTCATGCTGCTCTGGAGCACCGGTTTGGCCTTCGCGGTCATGGGCGAATGGGTCTTCAAGCGCCACTACGTTGACGCCTGGTCAAAGGCCCAGGAGGCCAGAACCGCCCGCTTTTCCCGGTCAACACTGTTCAACCGCGCTCTTGAATGGTTGCTGAATCCGCTTTCCCCGGCGGTCCGCGTCATCATTCTCAAGGATCTGAAGCTTTTTCTGCGGGACACCAACCAGTGGACGCAGCTCTTCCTGATCGGGGCGCTGATCGTTATCTACGTGTATAATTTCAGCGTCCTTCCCATGGAGCGCTCGCCGCTTCCCACATTCTATCTGCAGAATGTCATTGCCTTCCTTAATCTGGGACTGGCGGCATTTGTGATTGCCGCTATCGCCGGGCGGTTTACCTTTCCCGGCGTAAGCATCGAGGGAAAATCCTTCTGGATCCTCAAGTCGTCGCCTCTGGAGTTGCGCACGGTGCTCTGGAGCAAGTTCTGGGTCAATTTCTTCTTTCTGCTCATTCCGGCCGAACTGCTCATCATCACCACCAATCTGCTGATGAACGCGGCCCCTTTCATGCAGTGGCTCTCGGTGTTGAGCATTGCGGGAATGACCTTTGGCATTACCAGCCTGGGCATGGGGTGCGGCGCCCGGTTCCCCCGCTTCAACGCGGAAAACGTATCGCAGGTGGCCACGGGTTTCGGCGGCATGTTTTACATGATCGTGGCGGTGCTGTTTATAGGGCTGATGGTGGTGCTGGAGGCGCGGCCGGTCTACCTCTTCTTCATGGCTCAATTCAGGGGTTTGCCCCTGACCGGCTGGGAACGGACCGAGATCGCCGGCCTGCTTACGGCCGCCGCGTTGCTGAATGCGCTTGTGGCCATTCTCCCCATGCGCCTGGGGCTTCAGCAACTCTCAAGCCTGGAAGTTTAGCGGGCTGTTGAAAAACACCCATCCCCTGCGTTACACGCTCATCCTTCGTCACTGCAGCGTACATGTATGTAAGCCTCATTCCTCAGGATTTCGCGTGCCTTGCATCTGGTGGTTTTTGAACAGCCTGAAAACCAGTTAGAGAGACGCTGCCGTTCTACCGGTTCAGCATGATTTTGTTGTGGCGTTACAAGCCCCCTCCCGTGAGCCACATATAAATAAAGGAATCAATGACGCACTGCACTAGACGGCGGAGACAGCCGCTGTTTAAGGGCATTATCGGAACTTTCGGGTTGGATTTGCAGAGCAACTGTTTACAATCATGACGCTATGTGTTACACAGATAGTGAATGCCCTATGAGGAAAAGAGTGCACAAAGCCTGTTGAGCCGCATGAGGGCGCATGATTGAAAGGAGGTCAGCCGCATGAAAGATGGCGTGATCAGAAGTTATTGCAGATTGTTCCTGATATTTTCCTTAAGCATACTTTTTACGGGGGCTACGGTTATGGCGGAGGAAGCAAAACAGCGCATACTGCTTGATTTTGAACAATCGGGTGACGCGGCCAACTGGTCCGTCATCAACGATGTGGTCATGGGAGGGGTTTCAAACAGCAGCTTTATTGTGCAGAAGCCGGGAACCGCCGTTTTCTCCGGTGCGGTCTCATTGGAAAACAATGGCGGCTTTGCCTCGGCAAACATGAAACCGGCACAATTCGATGTGAGCGGGTTTGACGGCATCAGATTCCGGGTTAAAGGTGACGGGAAAAACTATAAGATTACCCTGAAAAATGACGGTGCCTTCAATGGCTTTTCCTACCGGTTTGCATTCAGCACTAAAAACGGCGAATGGCTCACCATTGATGCCCCCTTTTCGTCATTCGTTGCCAAATTCATGGGACAGACAACCAGTGCCCCTCCGGTTGACAAGGCACAAATAAAAACCTTCGGATTTTTGATTGCGGATAAGCAAAATGGTCCTTTCCGCCTGGAGATAGACTGGATTGGTGCCTATAAGAATTAAAACCCTGTCCGGAATGTGGTGAGGAGTTGGAAGAGGCGAAACTGCATTTTCCTCCTCCCGTGCCCTTGCGATGAAGCTGGCCCGAAGCGGTAACTGCATGCCCTTTGGGTTAAGGGGAAATGAGGAGGTTTTATAAAAATTCCTGGTGAAAAGGTAAAAGTGCACGCGGAGGTGCGATTGATGAAAAAAGCGGGATTCAGTGGGATGTGTGCTTTTCTGATTCTGTGTTGTGCCGCAGTTGCCTGCGGGCAAAACACGGAAGCAGCTTCCGGAGGTGAGACCCTTTTCAAGCGGTACTGCCAGGCGTGCCATCCCGGCGGGAAGAATGTGATCAATCCGGCAAAGACGCTGTACGCGCAGGATCTGAAAAAAAATAAGATAGAGACCCCGGAAGCGATCGTGAGTATTATCCGCAAGGCGCCCACCGGCATGACCTCCTTCAGCGAAAAGGTTATACCGGATAAGGATGCGGAGGCAATCGCCCGCTATATCCTGCAGACGTTTCAATAACCGCCGGTGTCATTGAGGCGGGGCGTAACCTTCCACGATAATGGCGCGTGAAACGGCTGCCTGCTCCCGGAGTGGGGCAATCTTCAGATACTCCGGCGAGGAAAAGCACTGCTGTGCCTGCTCCACCGACTTGAATTCTATAACCACCAGCCGTTTCGGAAGCCACTCTCCCGAGAGACGGGTTACCCTGCCGCCCCGCACCAGATACCTTCCCCCTGCCTTTTCAATAATTGACGTGGCCCGCGCGACATACCGGGCATACAGCTCCTGATTGTGGACGTCGATGTCGAGTATGAGATAGGCGGACATTGAGCGCTCCTCTTGACTTTTTTGGATAATCTGTGAAGCCGCTTGGGTGGGCAGGGATTCCTCAGACCTGCCCCAGGTTCAACCATTGGGCGGAAACATTACAACGCTTCAGCCGGTCGGCTTAACCTTCCCAGAAAAAGGATGCTTCCTGTCGGATTGTGCCGGACCAGGAAGATGAAGGGGTGATCCGCCCGGAAGAGCGGCGGGGGCGCCGGTGCTGCGGTGAGGCGCATGGCCACGCCCGTTGCCGCGGCCGCCTCGGTTCCCTCCTCGTTGACATCCACGAAGGCCTTGTGCACCACGGCGCTGATAAAGAGATCCTTGCCGCCGGTCATGCCGGAAAAGTCCGCCGCCTCGCTGAACGCATCCGGCATACCCATGGCGCCCAGTGTTTTGGCGAGTTCGAACTGAGAGGTCATGGTGAATTTCGGCAGGCATACCCGGACTTCACGTTTCCTGATGGCATCCAGCCGGGAAGCGAGAACCTCGGCTGTCAAAGCAGCTTCGAGCTCAGGCAGTCCGTCGGCCTTCCGGGGCAGGAGCACGATCATGGAAAGATTGTCGCCGGCGTAGGGCAGTTCAAGGGCCTGAAGCATTTCATCCTCCAAGTACCCGAATTCATCCTGCTGGTTCATCATGGGCACCATGACCGCCTTTCCTGGTGCCATCCAGAACTGCTCTTCTTGCGTCCGGTCCTTTGTAAACTGTCGCGCCCATTTCCCTTTAAAATATATGGCATTGGTAAGAACCAGGCGGGTGAGTGAATCCAGCACGCCGGGTTTAATTAATTCCTGTATTTTGTTTTTGGTTTTTTCTTCCACCCATGAGTTGATGGCACGGCGCGCCTTTTCAGTCTCATTGGTAAAAGCAACCCTGTGCAATGTCGCCTCGTAATAGCGGCCGGTCAGGCTGGTAAAGGTCTGCAGCAATGAAAAATTCTTCTCTATCCACAGGGCGTTGGCGACGCTCAGCTCAATCTCACCTTTTTCCTGTTCCTGCTTCAGCTGCGACTGAAGGGATGAAAATGCGGGGTGCAGCGTCTGCCCATCCGGCATGAAATGCAATGTTTCCGCCATCTGCTGCTGGGTGGTGCCGCGGGCGCCCACATAGGTCATGGCAAGTGCGGTTGAAATGCTGTAGGGAGAGAAAAAAAGGTTTCCCTTGGCTGCCCTCAGCTGGCGGTACAGGTCAAGTGCAAACCGCGTATTTCCAGCGCTCACTGCCGCGTCATCGGCCGGGCTTGCCGGATCAACTGATGTGCCGGGAAAGGATGCCGCCGTGGCAACAAAGAGCAATAGGGGGAGTAGTAAAATATAAGGCAGCTTCATAGTTTTTCTCCTGAGGCCGGCTTATAGGCTTAAATCCGAAATCCGAAGCACTACGTAATGATGTGTGATGTGCGATCCGCAATATGAGATTAAAAATTTTTTATCCCACATTGCATGTCTCAGGGATTTCGTGCTTCGGAGGTATGAGCAGCCATCATTGCTGGCTGCCGTGCGGATACCACCTGCGAATAACAAACTGCTTCTGTTCGGGTATCTCCTTGACAGTGTAACTGTTGACCGGTATCCGTTCATTGAGAATTTCGGTTAGCACCCCCCCGATAGTCCGGATTCTAACGCCGCCCTGATTGCCGGCCCGGGTATTATCATAATCAAGACGGCTTTCGATGACCCGGTCCCGGTCGAGAACAATGATGACATGTCCCGGCCAGACAATGATATCAAACGGCTCGACCGCCTGAATGATCTGAGAGAGAGTTAAATCTGCGATGGGCACTGCATCTCCGAAGTTTACAAGTGAACCCGTGTTCCTCGGTGTGCAGCCGCCGGTTGCCTGGTAGAGGAGGCCGGAGCAGTCCAATCCCTGAAGCATCCACCGGTCGCGTTCCTCCTGAGTGAGGGCGGCGGGCGGAGGGTAGAACGAAAGCATCTGTGATATCCCTTCTCTCACATTACCGCCCCAGAGATACGCGCTTCCCTCCGACGAGATCAGAAAAGCAATGATGGCTTTTTTGTCCGGGAGGCGCTTCGCGCGCTCGGGAGGTTTTTCAACGCTTGCCCGGACGAACCTGCTGTCTATATAATATCCGCCCGCTGAGGGATAGGGGTAATCGGCCGTAGTGACCCGGTATACGGTCTCCTCTTCCCTGCGGATCACCGCCTCGATGGTAAATACCGTATGCGGCAGGGCAATAAACTCCAGTTCGCGCAAAAGGCCCGTATCATAATGGTCGCGCGGCTTGACGGCCTGCGCGCCGAAGACGGAGGAGACTTCAGGGATGTTCAGCACCGGTGTAGGCAACACGGATTGTGCGTAGCGAGGGGAAGGCTGCATCTTCTGCTGTCCCGGGATGTCAGCGTTTGTGCAACTGCAAAGAAGAACAAGCAGGAAAACGGCTTTCAACTGTGCCGGCATGGCCGCGCCATGGCACGGACAGGCTATATGCCGATATTGGAGAGCATCACGCATATGCGGTTAACCGTCCCGACCAGGGTGGGATGGGACGTCTCAAATCCCTTTACCGACGAGGCCAGGCCTTCCAGTGACACCTTTACCAGTTGGGGGTTTTTGTCCTGCCGCATGGTTTCATGGGTCGAGACGGTGGTGAATCCCAGAATGCTTTCCGCCTCTTCGCGACATGTTTTGGCCAGCTCTTCGATCTCGGTTTTCAGGGTTGCAAGCAGCATGAGCAACTCTGCCCGGTTGTCCTGCTTCATCGAATCGAGCTGTTTGACCCTTTCTTCTATGGCGGAAATAGTTTTTTTAATCATTCCTCGACTCCTTCTGTGTGTTCCCTCACAAACAGATTCCCGGTAACCGGTACATTCCTCCCGAACAGTTTCAGCTGACACCCCTGAGCCTTGAGATTTTTCCCTCTATCATGAGTATGTGCTTGTGTTCTTCATCGCGCAGCTGCTCCAGCAGTTCCTGGACCACGGTTATCGTGGAGCTGTTGATGAGCTGATTGTAAAAAGCGTAGGCTTCCCTTTCTTTTTTCAGTGCAGCAGTGAGGATGTCTACCGGTGTGTCCGGCGGGCGGTTTTTTGTTTGCATAGGGACTGATCCGTTGTGGTAAAAGATTAGTGGCGTGAGTGCATCTTATCCCGCGCTGCGGAAAGCGGTGTTGATGAGTGCCTGCGCTTCCTCCTGGATGCGCCGCAAATGGTCTTCGCCCTTGAAGCTTTCCGCGTACATCTTGTACACATCTTCTGTACCCGACGGCCGTGCCGCGAACCAGCCGTTTTCGGTCATCACCTTAATCCCGCCGATGGAAGCGCCGTTGCCGGGGGCTGCGGTCAGGACGGCAGTGATCTTTTCCCCGGCCATTTCAGAAGCGGTGATGTGCCGGGGTGAAAGATGCTGCAGCGCCGCCTTAAGCTCGGGGGTGGCCGGCGCATCGATCCTTTCATAAACCGGGTTTCCGAAGCGCTCGGTAAGCACTGCATAATGTTCACCGGGATCACGCCCGGTCCTGGCGGTAATTTCAGCAGCCAGCAGGTCCATGATGAAGCCGTCCTTATCGGTGGTCCAGACGGTGCCATCCCTGCGGACAAAGGCCGCGCCGGAACTTTCTTCCCCTCCGAACGCGTACGATCCGTCAAGCAGGCCGTCGACAAACCACTTGAATCCCACGGGTACCTCGCTCAATTTTCGCTTTAATGTGCCGGCAACCCTGTCGATCATGGAGCTGCTCACCAGGGTTTTCCCGATCGCGGCTTCTTCCCGCCAGCCCGGCCGGTTCTGGAAGAGATACCAGATCGCCGCCGAGAGGTAGTGGTTGGGGTTCAGCAGCCCCCTGCTCCGGGTAACGATGCCATGCCGGTCATAATCGGGGTCGTTGCCAAAGGCAATATCATAGCTGTCTTTGAGCTTGATGAGGCCGGCCATGGCAAAGGGGGAAGAACAATCCATCCTGATTTTTCCGTCTTTGTCCACGGTCATAAAGCTAAAGGTGGGATCAACTGCCCGGTTAAACACATCAATGTTTAATTTGTAGCGCTCGACAATGGGCTCCCAGAATGCAATGCCTGACCCTCCCAGGGCATCCGCAGCTATCTTCAGACCTGCGGACTGCACGGCATCGAGGTCGATACAATGCCTGAGATCATCCACATAGGGAGTAATGTAGTCATATGCGTGAGTTGTATCAGCGCTCACGGCCTTCGCGTACGATATCCTGCGCACCTCCTGGTTATTGTCTGCCAGCAGTTCATTGGCTTTTTTTTCAACCCAGCCGGTGGTGGCGGTATCGGCAGGACCTCCGTGCGGAGGATTGTATTTGAAACCTCCGTCTTCCGGTCCATTGTGAGAAGGAGTGATGACAATGCCGTCAGCCGGGTGCGAGCTTTTGCCCCGGTTGTAGCTGAGAATGGCATGCGAAATAACCGGGGTAGGGGTGTAGCCCGAATCCATGTGCACCATCACCTCGATGCCGTGGGCGGCAAGCACTTCCAGGGCGGTGGAATGGGCCGGCTCGGAGAGGGCATGCGTGTCCTTGCCCAGGAAAAGAGGGCCGGTGATGCCGTGAGTGTCGCGATAACGGCAGATGGCCTCGGTAATGGCAAGGATGTGATCTTCGTTGAAACTGCCCTTAAACGAGGAGCCGCGGTGCCCGGAGGTGCCGAAGGTCACCTGCTGGCTTTTGACCTGCGGATCCGGATGGCGGGTGTAGTACGTACTCACCAAGAGGGGGATATCGGTGAGCAGTGTCCGGGGAACCTGCTTGCCTGCGAGCGGGTGATGCTGCATTGGTGCTCCCGATGATGTAATGCTGCTGCATGAAACAATTATTTCCGCTTCTGCACTTCTTTTTTGATGCGCTGGACATGCCCGCGGCCCAGGGCCTTTACTTCGCATCCCAGCTCGAAGTAGCGCCGGATGGCATGATCAGGGAGGATTCCGAAGCAGTCGATCACCGCCAGCGGACGCCCCGCCCACCGCACCACCTCATCCGGGCTGAGCTTGAGGTAGGCGGCGTGAGGAACAGCAAAGATGACCGCCTCCACGCCCTGGAGCGCCTCCGGGAGGTCCTTGAGGACCCGGGTGTGCGCCAGGGCATCCTGGCTTCTGAAAAAGCGCTTCCAGGAATGTGTCGCTGAGGGATAGCTGTCCTGGCTTTCAAGCTCATACCAGTGGTCCACGTAGGGATCGTGCACCCGCATATCGGCGCCCATTTCGGTAAGCTTGCGGACCACCAGCTCGCTTCCGCTGTAACGGGTGTCACCTACGTCCTGCCGGTAGCTGGCGCCGCAGAGGAGCACTTCCGCACCGGCGATATACCGGTCCATGTTGCGCAGCGCGTCGCGGGTAAGCTCGGCCGCGTGCAGCGCCCGGGTGTCGTTGATGTCAATCACCGCGGGGGTGATCCTGAAGACGCTCTCCCCGTCTTCAAATCCCAGAATGTGGCGGTAGGCCCAGTAGCCGAGGCCGCCGTCCTTGGGCAGGCAATAGCCGCCGATGCCGGGCCCGGGAAAGATGATGTTGCTGTGGGTGGGGCGCATTTTTATGGCGCTGATGACCTTGATCAGGTCCACCCCGTTGCGTTCGGCAAAAAGGCTCCATTCGTTGAGAAAGGCAAGGATGGTGGCGCGGTAGGTGTTTTCCACGATCTTGGTGGTTTCCGATTCAATGGGCCGGTCCATGATGGTGAGCGGGTAGTCCCTGGTGTTGAGCACCTCGCGAAGAAACTTTTCCACCCGCTCCCGCGCGTCGGGGGTGCAGCCGGCGCAGACGCGCCAGAAATCGCGTATGCTCGACACGTACTCCCTGCCCGGCATCACCCGCTCAAAGCTGTGGGCGAGCAGCGGCTCCGACTCTATGCCGCGCTGGGTGAACGACTTCTTGAGAATGGGCCAGGCGACAAATTCGGTTGTCCCCGGCGCGACCGTTGTCTCAATCAGCACCAGGCAGGCCGGCGGTATGGTCCTGCCGATGGTGCGCATGGTATCCTCGAGGGCCGCCATTTCAGCCTCTCCCGTTCGCATGTCACCCAGGTCATGCTTGGTGTAGTCGCACTGCACGTCCACCACCACGCAGTCGGCAAGGGAGAGACACTGGCTGTTGTAGGTGGCAATCAGGGTTTTTTTGTCCGCCACGCAGCGCTTGATAATGGCCGGCACCTCCGGGTCCTCGGCGGTGACCGGTGCCTCGCCCCGGTTGAGGAGGGGGATTTTCCAGTAACTGCGGGTGCTCGGCCTCTGGCACCCGATGACGAATTTCCTGCTGCGCCCTTTTCATCCGTGGTGTCGGCAATAATGGCCGCCATCACCGCGCCGACAAAGCCCACGCCCATTACCACCACGATTTCCCTTCCTTCAGCCCGTGCCCGCTCCGCCAGTTTTTTTATGCGCTCGAACTCAGCAGCGTAATCCTGCTGCCGGGGAATGGGAAACCGCTCACCGGCGGGACTCACTGAACAGGGGGTATCGGTTTCCTGCTGTGCAGCAACGGTTTTTCTGTTTGCCATGAGGCTGGTACTCCTTTCGCTTTGTGGTATGAATAAGATGCGGTGACTAAAACGTCCCTTTGCCCTTGTGCTTTCCAGCGCGGTAACTGTAAAATGTGGCAAGGATTAAGCCGAAGCCGATTCCCAGAAGCAGGGTTAACCCGATGAGGATGATTTGGGACATGCTCAGTTCCCAAAACAAAAGTTTCACCACCACAACCTGGGTGTTCTGGATCAGGATGATCACAAAGATGAGGACCGCCACTGTTGCAAGGATCAGTTTTGGTTTCATGGTAGTGAACCCCGGGCATTGGTGGTAATCAATCATCGGTGCGCTGGTATAAAAGTATATACCACATTGGCAGTTAATTAAAAGTCAAAAAAGAACGAGCAGTCCCTCTTCCCCGTTTAGCACCACCTGGACGCGGGGTTTGTGTTTTGCAAATGTCATTTTTGTGTTAGGATATTCCCGCAGGGTTTGTGGCAGGGAAAAGACGACGTGCCGGCGCATATGCCTTTCAACCTCTGAATCGTGTGTCATGCTTACACCGGGAAAGATAAAAAAAACCATAAAAAAATACCGGATGCTTGAGCCGGGAGACAGGGTCGTGGTGGGTGTGTCGGGCGGGCCGGACTCAATTATGCTCTGCCATGTGTTGCACCGGCTCCGCGGCATCTATAACCTGACCCTGACGGTAGCCCATCTCAATCATGGGGTGAGGGGATCCGAGGCCGCACGGGATGCGCGGTTCGTGGAGCGCTTTGCCCGCGGTCTCGGACTGCCCTGCGTGGTGAAGGAAGAGGATGTTCCGGCCTACTGCAGGGAACACTCGCGCTCTCTGCAGGAAGGGGCCCGGGAAGTCCGCTACCGCTTCCTGCAAGACGTGCGCTTACAATGCCGGGCGGGAAAAATTGCCCTGGGCCATAATGCCGACGACCAGGCGGAAACGGTCATGCTCTGGCTGCTGCGAGGGGCGGGGCTCAAGGGACTGGGTGGCATGCCCCCGGTACGGGATGGCATCATCATTCGGCCCCTGATCGAAACCACCCGTGAGGAGATTGAAGCCTATCTCAGGATCAGGGGAATCGACTTTGTGACGGACAGCTCCAACCTGAAAGGTGAGTATGTGAGAAACCGTTTGCGCCGGGAGATTTTCCCCCTGTTAAAAAAGGATTTCAATCCGCAGCTGGTAAAAACCCTGGTTACCACAGCATCGATTATTAGCATGGAAAACGAATACTTGGATGAAATAGCTCAAAAAAAACTTAAAGCAGTTCTGGCATCGCAAAACGAAAGCAGCGCAGTCATAGACTGTGCCCGCTTTGCCGCCGTGCCCCCGGTCATTCAACTGCGGTGCTTGAGAGCAATCCTGGTGGGCCTCAAGGGAAACCTGATGCGCATAGGTGCCGCGCACCTGTATGATCTCATGGGGATCATGGCGGGCGCTGAATCGCACAAAACACTGAAGCTGCCGGACGGGATTCACGCCGAAAAGTCGTACCGCTTCCTGACGCTTACCACCGGGCCCGCATGCAGTACCTCTGCCTTCAGCTATCAGTATGACGCAGTGCCGGAACAGGTGGTGATCCAGGAGACAGGGATGCGGATGACCTTTACGGTGCTGCGGAGACGCAGCGTAATGGCACTGGAAAGCAACGCCGCAGTCGCCTGTCTTGACGCTGACAGGGTGCGCATGCCGCTTACCGTTCGCAGCGCCAAACCCGGGGATTCCTTTCAGCCGCTGGGCATGGGGGGGAAGAAGAAGATACAGGACCTCTTTACCGATGAGAAAATACCCCGGACGGAACGAAGGCGCGTTCCCCTGGTCCTGTTTGGTGATGAAGTGGCCTGGGTGGCGGGCATGAGGATCAATCACCGCCTGAGGGTTACCGGTAAAACGAGAAGGGTGCTGAAAATTGAAATGGAATAGTTACGGGTTTTCGGATAAAACATTTGATGATCGGGAATGTTTATGTTAGAATTGCACGAAATATGGTTGAAATTTTGAGGGGGCAGGTACCGGCACATGCCCGTATTGCAATCGATGGGCATGAAAAAGCACAACAGTTTCTTCCTATCCCGCGAGGTGCGCATTGAACCGTTTCAATAAAAATATTGCCCTGTGGCTCGGCGTGGTGCTGGTTTTTGTTCTGCTGATCAATCTGTTCAGCCAGCCCAGAGTAAAGCGGGATGATATTAACTTTTCCGAATTCCTGGATCTGGTGGCGAAAGGCGAGGTGAGCGAGGTTCTCATCCAGGGCAACGACGTTGAGGGCACGCTCCTGAACAGCCGGCGCTTTCAGACTTACAACCCCGGCTATGCCAGGCTGGTTGAAGACCTGCGGGAAAAGGGGGTCATGATCACCGGTGAAGCGGAAAAGCAGTCCCCTTGGACCACCATCCTCATCAGCTGGTTTCCCATGATCATTATCATCGCCATCTGGATCTTTCTCATGCGGCAGATGCAGACGGGCGGCGGAAAGGCGATGTCCTTCGGCAAAAGCAGGGCCAAGCTGCTGACCGAACAGCAGCAGAAGGTGACCTTCGAGGATGTCGCCGGCATCGATGAAGCCAAGGAAGAGCTGGAGGAGATTATCGAGTTCCTCAAGGATCCCAAAAAGTTCACCCTGCTGGGGGGCCGGATTCCGAAGGGGGTCATCCTTATGGGTGCGCCGGGGACCGGCAAGACCCTCCTTGCCCGGGCCATTGCCGGGGAGGCGGGGGTGCCCTTCTTCAGCATCAGCGGGTCCGACTTCGTGGAGATGTTTGTGGGAGTGGGTGCATCGCGGGTGAGGGATCTTTTCTTGCAGGGCAAAAAAAACGCCCCCTGCATCATATTTATTGACGAGATCGACGCCGTGGGAAGGCACCGCGGCGCGGGCCTCGGCGGCGGGCATGATGAGCGCGAGCAGACGCTGAATCAGCTCCTGGTGGAGATGGACGGGTTTGAATCCAATGAAGGGGTCATCCTGATTGCCGCCACCAACCGGCCGGATGTGCTCGATCCCGCCCTGCTGCGCCCGGGCAGGTTTGACCGCCGGGTGGTGGTTCCCATTCCCGACATCAAGGGCCGCAAGGGAATTTTAAAGGTGCATTCCAAGAACAAGCCGCTTGCGGACGATGTGGATTTGGAGACCATCGCCAAAAGCACGCCGGGCTTCTGCGGTGCCGACTTGTCCAACCTGGTGAATGAAGCCGCCTTAATGGCGGCCCGCAAAGAGAAGAAGAAGATTGACCGCTCGGACTTTGAGGTTGCCAAGGACAAGGTGGTGATGGGTGTTGAGCGCAAGAGCATGATCATCAGCGCCCAGGACAAGGAAAATACGGCATACCATGAAATAGGGCACGTGCTGGTGGCCAAGCTCATACCCGAAACCGATCCCATACACAAGGTGACCATCATTCCCCGCGGCTGGTCGCTTGGCCAGACGCACTATCTGCCCGACGAGAAGTACACCAAGCAGAGAAAATTCCTGCTGGCGGAGATTGCGGTGCTGCTGGGGGGCAGGGCGGCTGAAGAAATTATCAATAAGGACGTGAGCACCGGCGCGGGCAATGACCTGGAGCGCGCAACCGACCTGGCACGAAAGATGGTCTGCGACTGGGGCATGAGCGACAAGCTGGGGCCGCTTACCTTCGGCAAAAAGGAGGAGCAGATCTTTCTAGGCCGGGAGATTGCCCAGCACCGCGACTACAGCGAGGATACGGCCGAGCGGATCGATGAAGAGGTGCGACGGATTATTATGGAGAATTATGAGCGGGCCAAGCAGCTGCTGGTTGAGAACACGGGCCTGCTCCACCGTCTGGCCAGGGTGCTTCTGGAGAAGGAAGTGCTGGATAACAGCGAGATAGAAAAAATAATGAAGGATTATAACCCCCTCGATAACGGCGCGTTTACAACGGTGCGGGAAATGGGCAGCTAGTCTTTCTTCATCGGCTCGCGCGGGCTTGAACCATAACCGCACGCTTCCTCCCGCAGGCTGTTAAAAAACACCCATCCCCTGGGTTACACGTTCATCCTTCGCCATTGCGGCGTATCGGATAGTGCGCCTCATACCTCAGGATTTGACGTGCCTTGCATCCGGATGTTTTTGAACAGCCTGAGGAAAGCCGCCCCTTTTTAAAAACATGCTACTGTACCTGTCATATTCCCCCGGAGACGGGGTGCAGTGGCGTTTTCTCCCGGAGACGGTTTGAAGTCGCCGGTTTTTACCGGCTCGCGAGCGACAGGCAATGGGTTCCCCGATCCTTTCTACCCACAAACATCCCGATGATTGTTCCCGGCTGCAGCTGGAGTGCGGGAGCTACCGCCTCGACTTCAGCAGGCGAACCCATATCATGGGCATCCTCAATGTGACGCCCGATTCGTTTTCCGACGGCGGCAGATTTTTTGACCAGGGGCGCGCCGTGGACCACGCCCTGCGCATGGCGGATGAGGGTGCTGACGTCATCGATATCGGCGGGGAGTCCGCCCGGCCGGGCGCCCGGCCTGTTTCCCTTGAGGAGGAGCGACGGAGGGTGCTGCCGGTGATTGAGCGGCTTGCCGCCCGGATCCGGATACCCCTTTCGGTCGACACCGCCAAGGCGGCACTTGCGGCTGATGCCATCAACGCAGGTGCCGTCATGATCAACGATATCAGCGCGCTTCGCTCGGATCCGGACATGGCGCCGCTGGTCGCCCGGTGCGGCGCTGCGGTGGTGCTGATGCACATGAGGGGGACGCCGCGGACCATGCAGCGGCAGGTCCTGTACCATGATGTGATTGCTGAGATTCATGCCTTCTTCCGGGAGCGCATCAACGCCGCCCTGGCCGCAGGGATCGGTGAGCGGAGGATTATGATCGACCCCGGCATCGGTTTCGGCAAATCGGTGCCCGAGGGGAATCTCTCCCTGCTGAAACACCTCGGCTGCTTTACATCGCTCGAAAAACCCCTGCTGGTCGGTCCCTCGCGGAAGGCCTTCATCGGTGAGGTGCTCGGCCTTGGCCCGGGCGAGAGGGAAGAGGGAACCGCCGCCGCGGTTGCCATCGCCATCGCCAACGGCGCCGGCATGGTGAGGGTGCATGATGTTAAGGTGATGAAGCGGGTGGCCGCCATGGCCGACGCCATCATGTCGGCCGGCTGAAGCAATCCGCCTGCGCGGCGCCTGCGGGCGGTCCGCATCTGTTTCCCGGGAGATGGGCTGTGCTGGAAATAATTCAAAACCTTCGCCTCTGGGATGTCATTGATATCCTCATTGTTGCCTATGTCATCTACCGCATCATCCTGCTCATCAAGGGCACCCGCGCGGTCCAGATGCTCATCGGGCTGGTGGTGGTGATCGGGCTCTACGGCATATCCTATCGCATGGGGCTGTTTACCCTCCACTGGATCCTCAATAATTTTCTCGCCTCCATCATTCTGGTGGTGGTGGTGATCTTCCAGGAGGATATCAGGCGGGCGCTGAGCCGCGTCGGCAGAAACCCCTTCATCGGCGGCAGCGGCGGCAGGCTGCAGGAAGTGGAGATGGTTGAGGAAGTGGTGCGGGCCAGCGCGGAGCTGGTGGAGCGGAAGGTGGGCGCGCTGATCGTGTTTGAGCGGAAAACCGGACTTAATGATTACATTGAAAAAGGCGTGCGCATTGATGCCGTCGTTCAGCAGGAAACCATGGTCAGCATATTTTTGCCCGAGTCGCCCCTCCATGACGGGGCGGTGATCATCCAGGAGGGACGGATCGCCGCGGCAGGATGCCTGCTGCCCCTGGATGCGACCATAGAAATAAGCGGCACCTTCGGGACGCGGCACCGCTGCGGCTTGAGCCTCTGCAAGGAGACCGACGCGGTGGTGATTATCATTTCGGAGGAGCGGAACACCATTGCCCTGTCCTTTGACGGTACCATTAGGCTTAACCTGAGCGAGCAGGTGCTCCGGGACACCCTGCTGAAACTGCTTCCCGCCGGGAAAGTGATGCTGAAACGGGCGTAGGTAAAATCATGCAACTGGGCGCGCTTGTACGGGATGCACTGACCAGGAACCGGGCGATAAAGTTTTTTTCGCTCCTGCTGGCGCTCACCCTCTGGTTTTTCGTGATGGGGGAGAAGAAGGCGGAGTTCTCCTTCGCCGATGTTCCCGTGGAGTTTATCAATAAGCCGCCCGACATGGTGGTTACCCGGCAGTCGCCCCGCAGCGTGAATTTGCGGGTCAGCGGCTCGCGGAGTCTGCTGGCAACCATGTCTTTTAGCAGCCTCAAAGCGGTGGTGGACCTTGAAGGAGCCAAGCCGGGCAAAATGGTTTTCAGTGATCTGAGCGAGTCCGTCAGGCTGCCCAACGGCACCAGGATTACCAGCATCAGCCCCGCCGAAGTGGAGCTGACCATGGAGGCGCTGACTTCGAGGCGGGTCCCGGTGACCGTTGATCTGGCGGGAGAGCCCGCTTCGGGATATGTGGTGCAGGGGGTCTCTGTTGACCCGCCCGTGGTTGACGTCACTGTCGCTGAAAGCGAGGCCGCATCGTTGCAGAAAGTGCTTACCCGGCCGGTGGACATCTCCGGGGAGACACGATCGGTCACGCGGGAGATCCCCCTGGCCCTTACCAATTTGGATCCCCCGCGGTCGGTCGGCAGGAAGAAGGTGCAGGTGGTGGTCACGATTAATTCACGGATTCGAGAGAAGACGCTGTCGGGCATACCGGTGGTCGTGGTCGGCAGCCGTTACAAGGCGCGCATCGTGCCCGATACCATCCAGGTGCGCATACAGTATCCCTACCAGCTGGAGGAGACAGTTGCCGCCAGCGGGATTATTGCCACCATCGACATGAAGGATGGCAAGCCGGGAACCTACAGCCGGCAGTCGGCGGTTAATCTGCCGGAGGGGGTCTCACTGCTGGAGTCCATACCGGAGAGCTGTGAGGTGGTGTTGAGCAAGGAACCGGCCAAAGACACGTAAAATTCAGAAAAAAGTATTTTAAATTTTACACCTGAGGGAAGTAATCACAGATTTACTTGCGAAAGACTCAGGGAGGAGCGTGAGGTTCGATGGCTGGACTAATGGTGAATGTTGACCATATCGCAACCGTAAGGCAGGCCAGGAGAGGTGACGAGCCCGACCCGGTGGTGGCCGCCGCGCTGGCAGAGCTGGGGGGCTGTGACGGCATCATCGTGCACCTGCGCGAGGACAGAAGGCACATTCAGGACAGGGACCTGGAGCTGCTGCGCGAAACGGTCCGGACCAGGCTGAACCTGGAGATGGCGGCGGTACCGGGGATGGTGAGCAAGGCCCGGCAGATCAAGCCGGAGATGGCCACCCTGGTACCGGAGAAGCGCCAGGAGCTGACCACGGAAGGCGGCCTTGATGTTGTCACCCACCGTACCTCGGTGCGGTCGGCGGTAAAGGCATTGCAGCAGGCCGGGATCGCGGTGAGCCTGTTTGTGGATCCGGACCCGCGCCAGGTAAAAGCGGCGAAGAAGGAGGCGGGAGCGGATTACATCGAGGTACATACCGGCAGCTTCGCTGAGGCAAAAACTCCCCTCCGGCAGCAGCAGGAACTGCAGAGAATTCGGCGGGCCGCGGCACTTGCCTCCCGGCTGGGGCTGGGTGTCAATGCCGGCCACGGATTGAATTACTTCAATATTAAAAAACTGCTGGGCATTGCCGAGATCGAAGAATTCAGCATCGGGCACAGTATCGTTGCACGGGCGCTCATGGTAGGGATGCGGCAGGCAGTGAAGGATATGGTTGAGGTTATACAAACGGCTCCGGGCAAGGCCGAGCGGTAGCTACTGTAGTGCGTCAAACACTTCTTTAGGTATGAAAGGCTCCTGTGCGTTGCGAATAGCATGCTGTAGAAGAGGTTCAGTGGCTCAAAGGGGAGGGGCTTTTGACGCCACAACAATGTGTCTTTAGGCTTACGGCACGACCCGGTGCCTTACGACGCAAATCGCAGACAGGCAGCTTTGCAGAGGCTTCGATACAGGCTTTTGCCATGCGGGTCTGTCGGACAAAGTTAGAGAGACGCTGCCGTTCTACCGGTTCCGGAATAATTTTGTTGTGGCTAAAAAGCCCCTCCCCCTTGAGCCACATATAAATAAAGAAATCAATGACGCACTGCACTAGGCTGAGGCTTTTTCTAACCCGGATCACCTTTCTGCGGAGGAAGGATGAAGGTTGTCACGGCGGAGCGCATGAGAAGGCTGGACCGCAAAACCATTGAAGAGATCGGCATCCCCGGCATGGTGCTTATGGAAAATGCCGGCCGGGGCGTTGCGGGTGAGATATTCCGGGAATATCCCCGCATTACCGGGAACAGGGTGGCCGTTGTTGCGGGAAGGGGGAACAACGGCGGCGACGGCTTTGTCATCGCCCGGTATCTCATCAACCGCGGCCTCGAGGTGCGGGTGTTGCTTCTCGCTTCACCCGAAGCGCTGAAGGGTGATGCCAGGGCGAACCTGGACATTCTCCTGCGGATGAAGGCGGACATCCGGGCAATCACCGGACAGGATGCCTGGAGGGCGGCGCTGCCGGAACTCTCAGCCTGCGGGCTGGTGGTGGATGCCATTTTTGGAACAGGGCTTTCCAGTGAGGTAAGCGGACTGACCGCGGAAGTCATTAATCATATCAACCGGGCGGGAATACCCGTCGTGTCGGTTGACCTGCCCTCAGGCCTGCACGCCGATACCGGCGAGGTGCTGGGCACCTGTGTGAAGGCCGCTTGTACCGTCACCTTCGGTCTTCCCAAGGCAGGCCTGTGCGTCCATCCCGGGGCGGACTATGCCGGCAGGGTGAGGGTGATCGACATCGGCATTCCTGCCGCGCTCATTGAAGCGGAAGGCATCAGGGACCGGGTGCTGACCTTTGACGATGCCTGCCGGATGCTCAGGCCGCGAGGCCCTGCCGCCCATAAGGGCGATTGCGGGCACGTGCTGGTGGTTGCCGGCTCACCCGGTAAAACAGGGGCGGCCGCACTCTGCTGCGGGGGCGCTGCCGGCGCGGGCGCGGGCCTGGTTACCCTGGCTGTTCCGGAGAGCCTGAACAGCATCATGGAGGTGAAGCTGACCGAGGTGATGACGGAGCCCATTCCCGGGGAAGAGGCCGGTTATTTCGGAGCCGGCAGTCTTGAAGCAGTGATGAAACTGGTGGCAGGCAAGAAGGTGCTGGCGCTGGGACCCGGCATTTCCACCCGGGCCGGGGCCGCACAGCTGGTCCAAGGACTTATTGAACGAAGCACCGTCCCCCTGGTCATCGATGCCGACGGGCTCAACGCGCTGAGCGGCAGCCTGGAGACGCTCAGACGGGCGAAGGTACCGGTGGTGCTGACTCCCCATCCCGGCGAGATGGCGCGTTTGGCGGGATCGGGCACGCGTGAGGTGCAGCGTGACCGGGCCGGTGCGGCACGGGATTTCGCCAAGCATTACGGGTGCTGCCTGGTGCTCAAGGGGGCGCGCACACTGGTTGCCGAACCTGACGGATCCGTTGCCATCAATCTTACCGGCAATGCCGGCATGGCCTCAGGAGGAATGGGAGACGTGCTCACCGGAATGATCGCGGGATTCATCGCTCAGGGGTATGATGCTGCCCTCAGCGTGCACGCGGCGGTATTCTGCCACGGTATGGCCGGGGATCTGCTGGCATGCGAAGAGGGCCCCCAGGGGTTCCCGGCCGGCGATCTGATCCGGGTGCTGCCCCGCGTGCTTAAGTCCTTGCTGGAGCGCAGGCTTCCCGCATCCCTCGGTGCCGGGTATGCTTCGATGGATGTGAAAATGTAGGGCGTGATATGGGATGTCAGATCAGCATTGTATCGCACAGCCCCGATGAGACGGCAGCCTGGGGCAGGAAGCTGGGGACGCTGCTTGAGGCCGGTGACGTCGTGGCATTGATCGGCGAGCTGGGCGCGGGCAAGACCACCCTGGCGCAGGGTATCGCGCGGGGTGCAGGCATACCGGAGGAGAGCTATATTGCCAGCCCCACCTTCACCCTGATCAACGAGTACCGGGGAAGGGTGCCGCTCTACCATCTTGACTTTTACCGCATTGAGGGACCCTCCGAGTGCTCGGGCCTCGGATTGGAGGAGTACCTGGGCGGAGCGGGCGTTGCCCTGATCGAGTGGGCCGATAAACATGAGGCGCTGCTCCCCCGTGACCGACTGATGGTCCGGCTGGCATACCTGAATGAAACCACGCGGAGGGCGGCGGTATCGGCAACGGGCGATCGTTCTGCTCGGCTGGTGCGGGCACTCCAAAAGATGCTGCCGGGCATGGAAGGTCATTAAGACCGTGCCGGGCCTGCGGAAGAATGATGGGCGGAGGCCGGCGTACGGCCCCGGCCCCGATGAAGCAATAGAAAGATAAGGAGGATATCACAGTGGCGCTGATTGTGCAAAAGTTCGGGGGTACATCGGTTGGTTCCATCGAGCGGATACGGCACGTGGCCAGCAGGGCCGTGGGGACGAGAAAGGCGGGCCATGACCTGGTGGTGGTGGTTTCCGCCATGGCGGGAGAAACGGACCGCCTGATCAGGCTGGCAAAGGAGATGGCGGATAAACCGGACGGGCGGGAATATGACGTGATGGTTTCCACCGGCGAGCAGATTTCCGTTGCCCTGCTGGCCATGGCCATACAGTCCCTCGGCTATCACGCCGTTTCCCTGCTGGGCTTTCAGGTGAGGATTATCACCGACAGCGATTTTACCAAGGCGCGCATCGAGAGCATTGACACCGGGGCGATTACCGGGGCGCTGAAAAAGGGAAGCATCGTGGTGGTCGCGGGGTTTCAGGGGATTGATGAGGGAGGCAACATTACCACCCTGGGCAGGGGGGGGTCCGATACCACGGCGGTGGCTCTGGCCGGCGTGCTCAAGGCCGATATGTGCGAGATCTATACCGACGTGGAGGGGGTGTACACCACCGATCCATCCATATGTCCGCACGCCCGCAAGCTGGAGCGCATATCCTATGATGAAATGCTGGAGATGGCCAGCCTGGGCGCGAAGGTGCTGCACACCCGCTCGGTGGAGTTTGCCAAGAAATATTCCATTCCCATACACGTCCGGTCTACCTTTACTGAAAATGACGGAACCATAGTCACCAAGGAGGATGCAATCATGGAAAAAGTTCTTGTGTCGGGTGTCACCTATGACAGGAATGAGGCCAAAATTACCATCGTGAAGGTGCCCGACCGGCCCGGGACCGCCTCAAGGATTTTTACGCCCATCTCCCAGGCCTCCATCAACGTGGACATGATCATCCAGAACGTGAGCGAGGACGGGTGTACCGATCTCACCTTTACCGTTCCCGAAACCGAGGTGAACCGGGCCCTGGAGGTGGTCAGGAAGGTCGCCAGGGATATAGGCGCCGCCGACGTGCAGTGCAACAAGGATATCGCCAAGGTTTCCATCGTGGGCGTGGGCATGCGCAGCCACGCGGGTGTTGCCGCAAAAATGTTCGAGGTGCTGGCAGGGGAGGGGATCAATATCATGATGATCAGCACTTCGGAGATCAAGATTTCCTGCGTGGTGGACGCCAAGTACACGGAGCTGGCGGTGCGGGTGCTCCATGATGCCTTCGGCCTGGGCGGGAAGCAGGAAACTGCGGCAGGATAGTGCGTCACCTCATCCGATCGGAGAAATCACATGCGGGACGTGAAGCTGTACGACACAACCTTGCGCGACGGCTCTCAGGCCGAGGATATTGCCTTTACCGTTGAAGACAAGCTGCGCATCGCCAGAAAAATTGATGAGCTGGGCATCCATTACATCGAAGGAGGATGGCCGGGGTCCAATCCCAAGGACGCGCAGTTTTTCAAGGAGGTGCACGACCTTTCCCTCAAGCACGCTACCATCGTCGCCTTCGGCAGCACCGCGAAGGCCGGCACCCCGACGGAGGAGGACCGCAACCTGAAGGCGCTGGTCAGGTCCCGCACCGGCGCGGTCACCGTTTTCGGGAAAAGCTGGGACGTCCATGTCAGGGACGCCCTGCACATCAGCCTCGCGGAAAACCTGCGCCTCATTACCGATACCGTTTCCTACCTGAAACAGCAGTGCGCGCGGGTATTTTTTGACGCGGAGCACTTCTTCGACGGTTTTGCCGCGAATCGCGCATACGCCCTCAAGACAGCCCAGGCCGCGGCCGCGGCCGGGGCGGACTGCGTTGTCCTCTGCGATACCAACGGGGGCACGCTGCCGGACAGCCTGCGGGACATCATTGGCGAGGTGCAGGGTCATCTCAAGGGTACCCCGCTCGGCATCCATACCCACAATGACTCGGAAGTGGCGGTGGCCAACAGCATCATCGCCGTGCAGCTGGGCATCAGCCAGGTCCAGGGAACCATCAACGGCATGGGCGAGCGCTGCGGCAACGCCAATTTATGCTCCATCATACCCAACCTGGTGCTGAAGCTCAAGCTGCCCTGCATCACCGGCAGGCAGCTTGCCGGGCTGCAGGAGGTGTCACGCTTTGTCTATGAACTGGCCAACCTGCAGCCGCTCAGCCACCAGCCCTATGTGGGAAGAAGCGCCTTTGCCCACAAGGGCGGCGTCCACGTCAGCGCCATCGCCAGAAAGCCCCGGACCTATGAGCACATCGTCCCCGGCCTGGTGGGCAACGTGCAGCGGGTTTTAATCTCCGACCTCTCCGGCAAAAGCAGCATTTTGCAGAAGGCCCGGGAGTTCAAGATCAACATTTCAAGCAAGGACCCGGTGGTGCAGGAGATCATGGAGCGCCTGAAGCACCTCGAAAACCAGGGCTATCAGTTTGAAGGCGCCGAGGCATCATTTGAGCTGCTGATGATGGAGGCGCTGGGCACCCGGCGGAAGTATTTCGAGCTGGTGGGCTTCCGGATCATCAATGAGCGCCGGCACGGCGATGAGAGCCGCTCTGCGAGGCGACCATCATGGTCAGGGTCGGCGGCAGAACCGAGCACACCGCCGCGCTGGGAAACGGGCCGGTGAACGCGCTCGACAACGCCCTGCGCAAGGCGCTGGAAAAATTTTATCCCCAGCTCAAGGAGACGTCGCTCATCGATTACAAGGTGCGGGTGCTCTCCTCGGGTCAGGGCACGGGCTCCCGCGTGCGGGTGCTGGTGGAATCGGGAGACGGCACCCACACCTGGGGAACCGTCGGCGTGTCTGAAAACATCATTGAGGCAAGCTGGCAGGCGCTGGCCGACAGCGTCAACTACAAGCTCTATAAGGATGAACGCAGATAAGATCCGTTTCAGCCGGGAGCAGTGCCGGGTCATGTTCGGCATGGCGGTTGCGGTGCTGGTCCTGTTTTTGTGCCGCTTCGGTCTGCCGGTCGGCGGCGGCGCCTCAGTTCCTCCCGCGACGAAGGCGGGGCACAAGCGCCCGCCCTTTGTCATCGAGCTGGCCGGAGGGGTGGCCCGGCCGGGAGTGTACAGCTTTTTGGATCAAACGGGCTTTGCCGCGGCGATACGGGAAGCGGGCGGACTGGAGAGCGGGGCCTTCGTGCCGGAAGATGTGCTGCGTGCGGCGCCGGTGAACGGCTCGCTGCTTTCCATCGGAACCGGTCCCGGGTCAACCGCGGTAACGCTGATGGATCCCCACAAGCGTTTCCTCTATTGTGTACCTTTTTCGATCAATCTGGCCGGCGCTGAGGAGCTGGCGCTGGTGCCGGGCATCGGAGAAAAAACCGCCCGCGCCATTGTGAGCTACCGGGACCGGTACGGTCCCTTCCCGCGGCTCCAGTCGCTGCTTGCGGTTCCGGGCATCGGGCGGCACACCTTCGAGCGGATGAAAGCGTTCCTTGAGGTCTGACCCTCACCCGGGCGGTGACAGGAAGGAGCGGGCATTCTCCCGCAAAATCCGCCGCTTCATTTCCTCTCCCACGGCAAGCTCGCTGAAATAGCGCGCGTAGGAGAGGATTTCTTCTGTGGGGTTTGAGACCAGGACGGCATCCGATCCTGACAGGATGCGGGTGTGAAAGGCTTGAATAAAGGAGCAGTAGCGGGGGTTGTTTTTCCTGAGCACCGCGATGAGGTACGAAGGGTCGGTATAGGTGTTCCGGAAGCGTTCAAGCAGCTCCGTAATCCTGCGCAGGCTGTATCCCAGGTGGGGAATGCAGATCCTGAGACGGGGGTAGGCGGTGAGCATCTCGTGCAGCCAGTCGAAATGCTCCGCAAGGTTGACGTGGTAGAGGAGGGGCAGGTTGCGCTCCTGGGCGCAGCTGAAGATGTCCCCCTGGACGCGTCGGTAACGCTCCTGTGATATGCCCAGTGCCTGGGGGATGCCCTGGATGGCGAGCACCCTGTCCGCTTCGGGGATATACGCGCCCTTGATGCCCGCCCACCCCGAGACCCCGGGAGCGTCCAGCACCGGCCCGGGGTGTTCGGTCACAAACCGCACATCCAGGAAAGGCGCGATTGTTTCCTCAAAGCCGTATTCCCGCGTCCAGGCATTGAGCAGCTCGGTTTCATCGCTGTTGCCGGCGCTGATGATGGGGCGGATGTGGTCGGGCGCCAGGCTGATCTTGAGCTCGTAGCTGAAGTTGTGGAGGGGGAGCGCGGTGATGACGATTTTCTCAAGGCCGCGGGCGGTGAGGGCGGTGATGGTGCGCTTGAAGAGGGCGCCGTCTGCCGGCCTGAGAAAGCCGTGCACGTGCGCATCAATAAACGGTCCAAGCTGCGTCATCAGCGGTGCCTTCCAACAAAAGATTGACAAAGGGAAACGCACTGTGTACAGTTAGCAGTTGCCGGCAGGCTTGCTGCCCCGGGGCGGTTGCGGCCCGGGGAGATCAGATGCCGGCTCCTGCCCGGCGGCGCGGAAGCTGCGGTGAAGCGGGAAAGCATGATCTGAAGGATATGTAAACGCATGTGCAAGCGAGGAGTCCATGCCCAGAAAAATAAAAGTGCAGCGCAAAGACGTCAATGAACCAGATGAATTCATCTCCACCTCAAGCCGGGTCATGGCTTATGTTAAGGCGCGCTACCGGTTGCTGGCGCCCGCCGCAGGCGCGGTGCTGCTGCTGGTGCTGATCGCCGTCGTCTGGTATTACTACCGGGCGGGAAGAGAACAGGAAGCCCGGGCATCGTTTCATCAGGCGGTTGCGCTCTATCAGGCGGCGGGTCCGGCGGAAACGACCGGCCTTCAGACCGGAAGTACCGCGATGCGCTCGCGCAGTTCAGCGCCCTTGAGGAAAAGTATCCGGGTACCGACTCGGGGGTGAATGCCCTGTTCTATCTGGGTGAGAGCTCCTACCGCCTGAAGGAATACGATAAGGCAATTGACTTCTATACCCGCTTCATCAGCCGCTCCCGCCCCGGAAATTATCTGCGCTGTTATGCGTACGAGGGATTGGGATACTGCCATGAAGAAAAGCAGGACTACGCCACGGCCGTCGAATGCTACGGGCGGTCACTGCAGGAACAGTCCAATTCGCTGCCGGACCTGCTGTACGTTGCCATCGCGCGATGTTATGAAGCCCTGAATGATAAGACGAAAGCACTTGATTACTACAAGAAGGTGACCGGTGACAAAAAAGGATCGGTGCTGTTGACCATTGCCGCCGACAGGATTGCCTCCCTCGCGCCCTGACTCAGGCCGTTGCTTCCCCGGACGGATTTGCCGCCGCGGCGCGCTCGCGAACCTTTCTCTGCTTCAGTTTCAGATCGCATTTATGCCTTTTTCTTTTGTGCTTGAATTTTGATCGGGCCATTACAGAACCATTCTCCCTTCCAGGTATCCGGTTGTCAATGAGTGAGTCCCCTGACGCTTCCTTCAGCTTCCCGCCATGCTCGCACACCGCGTCCGCATAGCAGCATCCTATTAAGCATGAAAGGAGGCCCATTGTCAATACCTAATCCCGGGGTATTGCGAAAGGGCCCCGCATGCATGCGGGTTCACCGCTGCGGGTCTGCATCAAGCACGGTGTGATCGGGCAGGAGCGGATTGAACCGCGAATGTATCGCGCATGAATGCGCTCCTGCCGACACAGCAAATATTTTTTGCCGGGTATTTATTTGCAGACTGCTGTTAAGTATGTTATTATATAGAAGGTTGTTGAAAAAGTAGTGGTGCAGGCTGATAAATCTTGCGTGGCTCAAGGGGTGGGGCTTTTTAGCCACAACAAAATTATTCGGAGCCTGTAGAACGGCAGCGACTTTCTAACTTTGTTTGCAGACCCGCATAGTAACAGCCTCTATCGAAGCCTCTGCAAAGCTGCCTGTCTGCGATTTGAGTCGTTAGGCTCCGGGTCGTGCCGTAAGAGTAAAGACACATTGTTGTGGCATCAAAAGCCCCACCCCTTGAGCTACGCAAGCAAACGGGTGACTTGCAACAGCCTGCTAATAAAATAGGAAGCGCCCGGTGCTGAAATCTTCGCAAGAAAGGATAATCATGGCGGTTGGAACACTTCCCGATCCGAAAGAACTGGAAAAAGAGCTGAATGAATACCTCACCAAGAAGTACGGCGACCGGATCAAATTGGCCACACCGGTGGCCATGCCCCAGAAGGAAGAGGGGGTGCTTGATGGAGAGGGGGGAGCGCCCTCACAGTCAAGGAAAATAGCCTTTGATTTAAAGCCGGAAGAGCTGGAGGCCTACCTTGACCAGTTCGTGGTCAGGCAGGGTGATGCCAAGGAGGTGCTGGCCACCAAAATTTGCACCCACTTTAAGAGAATACAGTACCGGGAGGCATGCCGGGGCCGGGACAACCCCGACCGGGTGGGAATGATCAAGAACAATATCATCATGATCGGTCCCACGGGTGTGGGGAAAACCTACCTCATCAAGCTCATTGCCAAAAAGATCGGCGTACCCTTCGTGAAGGGGGATGCCACCAAGTTCAGCGAAACCGGGTACGTGGGAGGCGATGTCGAGGACCTGGTGAGAGACCTGGTGCGCGAAGCGGACGGCGACATTGAGCTCGCCCAGTGCGGGATCATTTACATTGATGAAATAGATAAAATAGCCTCGGGCGGCACGGTCATCGGTATCGACGTCTCACGCACCGGGGTGCAGCGGTGCCTGCTGAAGCCCATGGAGGAAACCGAGGTTGACCTTAAGGTGCCCCACGACCTGGTGTCGCAGATGGAGGCCATGGAGCAGTATCGCAAAACGGGCAAGAAGGAGAAGCGGGTCATCAACACCAAAGACATCCTGTTTATCGTGAGCGGGGCCTTCAACGGCCTGAGCGAGACCATCAGAAAGCGGGTGGCCAGACAGGGGATCGGATTCGGCGCGGAGCTTAAGAAGAGCGATAATGACGCAGACTATCTGAAAATGGTAACCCCGGAGGACCTGATCAATTACGGGTTTGAATCGGAATTCGTGGGCAGGCTGCCGGTGACCACCGTCTTTGACAGGCTGGATGTGGAAGACCTGTTTCACATACTCAGGCACCGCAACAGCACGGTGATTAATGCCAAAAAACGGGATTTCCGGGCCTACGGCATCGATCTGCGCTTCGAGGAGGATGCGCTCTACGCCCTTGCGGAGCGTGCCTGCGGACACAATACCGGTGCCCGGGGCCTGGTCAGCGCGGTGGAGAGCGTGCTGATGAAATTTGAGAAGAAACTTCCCTCGACCTCCATCAAACGGCTGCTGGTGACCAGGGCGCTGGTGGACGATCCCGCCGGATCGCTGCAGGCGCTGTTAGAGCAGGGTGAGAGCAGCGATGACAGGAAGCGGTACCGGAGGGCGATTCTGAAGGAAAAGAAGGAATTGCGGGAGCACATTGTCAGGCAGAAGAACAGCTTTCCCCGGGAGCAGCGGGAACTGTTGAAGGGCGCACGGCTTTCGCTCCTGATCGACCGGGTGGTGATGAAGGGCTCCGAGGTGAACGCCGTGCTCGAAAAGATCCATTCACTGATTGAGGAGGTCAGGCAGTACGAGGAGCTCTTTTTTGAGGAGTGCGGAATTAAAATCCTGTTTGAAGACCGGGCGGTAGACAGTTTGGTAAAGCGGTCTTTGGAGGAGGGGACCGCCGTAGAGGAGCTTCTGAGCGCGCTGCTTAAGAATTATCAGCACGGGCTTACACTGATACAGGAGAAGAACGGCATTCACCGGTTTACCCTCAGCCGCGAGGCATTGCGGGACCCGGAGGGATATTTGGATCGCCTCATTAAACAATCCTACTCACACTGAACGGAAGGCTATGGCTGCAAAAAGAGATTACTACGACATCCTGGGGGTAAAAAAAACCGCCTCGGAGGAAGAGATAAAGAAGGCCTATCGCAAGCTGGCCCTCAAGTATCATCCGGACAGGAATCAGGGCAACAAGGAGTCGGAGGAGCGGTTCAAGGAGGTGAGCGAGGCCTACGCGGTGCTCAGCGACAAGAAAAAGAAGCAGGAATATGATGCCGTGGGATACTCGGGATTTCACCGCCGCTACAGCCAGGAGGACATTTTCAGAGGCTTTGATATCGGTGACCTGTTCAAGGATTCCGGCTTGGGGACGGAGGACATTTTCAGCACCCTCTTCGGCGGCGGCAGGAGAACGTCGAAAACGGTCAACTTCCAGGATTTCTTCAATGCATATGGCCGTGACGCGGGCGGGGGCCCCTTTTCGGGAGCCGCGGGGGGCCGCTACTACAGTCCACCCCAGAAGGGAGCGGACGCGATCTACGACCTGTCCATAACCCTGGAGGAGGCCGCCGCCGGTACCTCCAAGCAGATTGCCTTCCGGGACGAAGACGAAACCCTAAACAGGGTGAACATCAAGATTCCCCCCGGCATCAGCACCGGGAAAAAGCTCGAGAATCGCGGGAAAGGGACAGCGCGGATCGGAGGGGGGCCAGCACGGCGATTTGTATATCAGGATAACCGTGCTCGATCATCCCCTCTTCAAGCGGGAGGGGAGCGATCTCTATTGTGACAAGGAGATTCAGTTCACCCAGGCGGCGCTGGGGTCTACCATAGAGGTGCCCACCCTGGAAGGGGCGACGCGGACGGTGAAAGTCCCGGCGGGCACGCAAAGCCACAGCAGGATCAGGTTGCGGGGATATGGTCTTCCCCACTTTCAGGGCAAGGGAAAGGGCGATCTCTACGTGCGGATTGTGGTGAAGGTCCCCACCAGGCTCGACAGGCATCAGCGCGGCCTGCTTGAGGAGCTGGTGAAGGAAGGCATCTGAGAAGACTTCGCTGTGATGGAAGATGATGGGATATGCAGACCGGGGCAGCCGCAGGCCGCCCCTTATTTTTTCATGAAGCCGAATTTGACCTTCTGCTCTTCGCCGTTCTGGCCTCCATTGCCGGGCATTCCCCCCTCCACCTGCTTCTTGAGCCGGTGAATGGTAAGGGTTAATTCCTGCATCGATTTTTCCCGTTCCTTAATGGTGGCCTCATAGGCCTCCGCCTGCTCAAGGAGCTGCTTCAGCGCCTGGTCCTTGGCCTGCAGTTCATCTTTGAGCTCACCGATGCTGCTTTCCAGCTTGGCAACCTTGGCCTGATGTTCCTTCATTGCTTCGTCGTAATATCGTTTCTGATCGAGATATTTCTGAATAATCGAGAAGTCGGCATAGGATTCCTGGGGCATAATTATTCTCCGAACAAAAGTAATTCCACAGACGGTGTTAATTGCTGGACCGAAAACCACCGAGTTCGCCGATGCCCAACTGCTCACGCATCAGTTCCAGCTCGCTCTGCCGCAAGGTGGTGTTTAGCGCCTCGTCAAGGTTGATCATCTTGTTGGCAAGCAGCGCCAGCAGGGACTGCTCAAGCGATTGCATGCCGTAATGAACCACCGATTTTTCAATCTGCTCCAGTATTTCTTTGTATTGGCTTTGGGCAATCATTTTCTTGATGGCGGCAGTGGCGATGAGAATTTCCACTGCCGGGATTCTTCCTGCCATATCCGCCCGGCTGATCAGCCGCTGCGAGATGGCGCCGATAAGCACATTGGCGAGCTGCAGCTTTATCTGGTTTTGCTGATCGTTGGGAAAGATGTCGATGATGCGTGATACTGCCTCATAGGTGTTGTTGGCATGCATGGTGCTGAAGATGAGGTGGCCGGTTTCCGCTGCGTTCATGGCAATGGAGGTGGTTTCAATGTCCCTCATTTCGCCGATCAGGATTACATCAGGATCCTGCCTGAGAGCATCTTTGAGTGCGTGGGCAAAGTTCGGTGTATCGATGCCGATTTCCCGCTGGCTGATAATGGAGTTCTCATTTTTGAAGAGGTATTCGATTGGGTCCTCGATGGTGACGATGTGGCGGCTGTTGGTTTGATTGATCAGCTGGATCATGGCCGCCAGGCTTGAGGATTTGCCGCAACCGGTCGGCCCGGTAACAATCACCAACCCCTGAGGTTTATCACAGAAGGATTTTATTACCTGGGGAAGATTGAGGGACTCGATGGTCGGAATGACAAAGGGTATATTTCTGAAAACCAGAGAGGTGGTTCCGCGCTGACGGAATATATTCACCCGGAACCTGCCTACCCCCGGGACCGAATATGAAGTGTCAACAGATAATTTTTGCGTGAATTTCTTTTTTAGGTTGTCATTCATAATGCTCTGGGCCATTGCCTCGATCTCTTCGGTTGATAAAGCAGGATGGTCTCCCCGATAGAGGTTGCCGTCAATACGCATCACAGGAGGCAACATGGAGCGGATGTGCAGGTCCGATGCGTTTTTTTGCTTAATCTCGGTTAAAAGCTTGGTTAAGAGCATGGGCAGTTGCTTACAGATGGTCTGTGCAAACGACCTCTTTTATGGTTCACGGCCGGATGCCGGTACACTCTCATGTGCCGGTACCGGCTCTCACGCTACCTAAATGTATCGGAGACTCCATAAATAACTTTAGTAAAACGAGCGGCTTATTTTGATATGCACATGTATCAGGCAGTGACACTAAACATTTGCCGATAAGTATCCAATAGCCATCCTGCTCGGTGATCGCAGGATCCAATAAGAAGTAATCTTGGCGGCTGGGGGATCATCAATGGAATGAAGGCAGGTGTGTAGTTCAATTATTGATTGTAGCTTCAGGCTTCAGCCTGCGCAAACAATGTGCAGCAATCTTTTATCAGCAATCCATGTCAGAAGATCACAAAAAAACGCAGGCTGAAGCCTGCGGCTACCCTTTACATACATTACTGCATATAAAGGGATCGTTCTTCGTCACATCCCTTTGTAAATTCCCGTCCCGGTTGTAATAAAGTGCACACCCCTAAAGCATTAAAGTATTAAGCGCATGCTGTCGATAACAGTGAGTGCACAATATAATACCATTTTCCGACCATGCATACGCCGCCTTACCCGGTTACTGATTTACTCAAACGGCTGCAGTGTAAGTCCTGACCTCATGCTGTGGAAGCGTGCCAAGGGGAACTGATGAAAGGGAAGAGCAAGTTTAACGATCCCAGGCTGCAATTTATTTCCAATATTTCCTCACTGGTGACCTCGGTTTTTGATCTGGACCACCTGCTGGGAATGATCATTGAGTCCGCCACCGAGGTGATGAAAGCCCGGGCCAGCTCGCTGCTGCTGCTTGATAAAAAAACCGATACGCTCTACTTCCAGGTCGCCACCGGAGAAAAGAGCGATGACGTGAAGAAATTTGAAGTCGGCCTGGGTGAAGGCATCGCGGGATACGTGGCAAAAACGGGCAAGCCGCTGCTGGTGGAGGATGTCAGCACGGATGACCTGTGGGATAAGAAGATAAGCGAATCGATCGGCTTTGACACCAAATCCATTGCCTGCGTGCCCATGAAGATCGGCGAGGAAGTGATCGGCGTGGTGGAAATTATCGACCGCGAGGACGGCAATCCCATCCGGCGAGAGGACATGGAAATGCTGGAGGCCTTTGCCAACCTGGCGGCGCTGGCCATCGTCAAGGCAAAGGAATACCGCAAGGTCATTGATGAAAATACAGGATTGAAAAATCAGCTGGAGATGAAATACCAGATTGTAGGCGAGAGCAAGGAGATACAGAAGGTGATCGCCGACGCCCTCAAAGTGGCCAACTCCAAGACCACGGTCTTGATTGAAGGAGAGAGCGGGACCGGCAAGGAGCTGCTGGCGCGCCTGATCCACCGGTCCGGGCAGCGCCGGGACCAGCCCTTCGTGATTGTCAACTGCGGGGCCCTTCCCGAAACGCTTCTGGAGGCCGAGCTCTTCGGCCATGAAAAGGGTTCCTTCACCGGCGCGCTCTACAGGAAGATCGGGCTGTTTGAGACCGCCGACGGCGGCACCATATTCCTCGATGAAATCGGAGAGATGAGCCAGACCATGCAGGTGAAGCTGCTGCGGGTCCTCCAGGAAGGCACCTTCAACCGCATCGGCAGCTCAGTGCCCATAACCGTTGATGTCAGGGTTATATCCGCGACCAACAAGCAGCTCAATAAGTTGACCAGGGAAGGCAAGTTCCGCGAGGACCTTTTTTACCGGCTCAACGTGATCCAGTTAAAGATACCGCCGCTCCGGGAGCGCAGGGAAGATATAGGCGTGCTGGCCAAATACTTTCTGCACAAATATACCAGTGACCGGGGCCTGCGGAAACGGGAGTTCTCATCGGAGGCCATCAAGGCAATTTTAAGCTACGACTGGCCGGGGAATGTGCGCGAGCTGGAGAATGCCATCGAGCGGGCGGTGGTGATGGGTGACGGGGAAAAGATCGCGGTTGCCGATCTGCCCATCGGGAAAACGGATTCAGGATTGCAGAGCGGTGTCGAGGTGGGCATGACCCTGAAAGAGGCGCAGGATATTTTCAAGAAGGAATTTTTGACCAAGACCCTGGCCTACACCCACGGCAACCGGAAGAAGGCTGCCGATATCATGGGGATTCAGCGGACCTATCTCTCCCGGTTGATCAGTGAATTCAATTTGCGGCTGTGATGACCGGCAGCGGCGGACACCCGCCAATCAGTCATCCATGGAAAACGCGCAAATGGATAGAGCGATTACGATGAGGGCATTGCATGCTCCTATGAGGAAAAAGAACAATGCCGCGTAATTGAACTGAAATGACTGCTGGACGAATTTGTCATAGTTGTACACGTATCCCCAGTACATGACAAAAAGGATTGCCGCTATCAATCCCGCAGCATACTTTTTAAACCCCAGGCAGGCCAGCATAATGATCAGCAGCACTGCCATGTGCCAGAGCGGGATTTCGAGTACGATATCGGTAGTTAGTTCCATGGTAATGCCCCTCCTTACGATACACACACCTTAACAGCAATCTTCAGAATATCCCTTAGCCGTGCAGTTTTCTCCCCCCAATTGCATTACACACCAAATCCATATGTGCTGATGCATTTCCCTCTCCCCGCCGCGGGAGAGGGGTAGGATGATGGGGTATCCGCGATCTTATTATCGCATCAATCCAGGAGACCTGTCACTCCGTTCCGGGTGACAACAACAGGAAATACATGTTGAACGGAATGACCCCAATACTTTTTTTATCCTGTTATAATGAAATGCAATCCCTGTACCAGATACGTTGCAGGTGCTTTTACTACATTGCAGATTTGTATTAAGGGTGCCTGATGGAGGATAAGAGCGAATTGTATACAAAATTGCAATCGGAATAACAATTATGAGCAACCTTATGAGGTGAAGTATTGTAGCACAGAACCTGGATGTAATGCGAAATCACCCGTTGATCATTAATGGCTTGGGGCTGCTTTTTTTGTTGTTGAATAAAAGGGCCTTTTATGGTTAGATTATAACATGATAGATATCCGATAGGGGGATTTTGTGAGAAGATCGCATTATAGGAAAACAACCCCGCCTTATCTCAGAGGGAGCATGTCTGAGAGGGCGGGTATTTTTATTTGAGAAGGAGGATGAAATGAAAGGATTTTACAGTGCAATCATGGCATTGATATTCATTTCATTTTTACTGCTTGCAATGACCAGACCTTCATATGCGGGCTGGGAAAGGCAGAATCAGCTGCCGCAAGGAAATGACCTTTATGCAATCTGGGGCAGCTCTGGGACTGATGTGTTCGCAGTGGGGTTCGAATTGGGTGGTAATGGCATCATCCTTCATTATGATGGAAACACATGGTCTGAGATGACCATCGGTATCGGTACCACAGCGTATCTTTTGGATGTCTGGGGGAGCTCGCCAACCGATGTTTATGCGGTGGGTGGTTATTTTGGTGGCATCATCCTTCATTATGATGGAAACACATGGTCTGAGATGACCATCGGCACAGCTGGGAGACTCCATGCTGTCTGGGGAAGTTCGGGAACGGATGTCTTTGCTGTGGGAGACGAAGGCACTATCCTTCACTATGATGGTAATACCTGGTCGGCTATGAATAGTGAAACGACGCGTGTTCTTTATGATATCTGGGGCAGCTCGGGAACAAATGTCCATGCCGTCGGTGCATATGGAACTATGCGACACTATGATGGGAGTACTTGGTCGGTAGACGATACCGCAAAGTATGTTCCCAGTATCTGGGGCAGTTCGGTAACAGATGCCTTTGCCGTGGGTGACACCATCCTCCATTATGATGGGAACATCTGGTTGGAGATGGATGACGCTACAACTAGATTTCTCAGTGATGTCTGGGGCAGTTCAGGGACGGATGTCTATGCGGTGGGAGAAGGTGGCACCATCATTCACTATGATGGGAACATCTGGTCTAGCATGAGCAGTGGAACCGTTAATGGTCTCTATGGGATCGGGGGCAGTTCAGGGACGGATGTTTTTGCCGTGGGTGAAGATGGCATCATCCTTCATTATGATGGGGATTGGGATAATGACGGTATTCTTGATCAGGATGACAATTGCCCTTATGTGTTTAATCCGGACCAATCGGATGTGGACGAAGATATTATAGCCGATGGCTGCGATAACTGTCCAAATACCTATAACCCCAATCAGGAGGATTTAGATGGCGATGGCATAGGTGATGCGTGTGACCAATGTCTCATTGATCCCGAAAATGATAGTGATGGAGATGGGGTGTGCGGTGAGATAGATAACTGTCCTTACCTTTTTAACCCGTATCAGGAAAATGGGGATCAGGATGGGCTGGGAGACTTGTGTGACAATTGTCCCGCTGCAACTAACCCTGACCAGAGAGATACGGATGGGGATGGGATCGGGGATGCCTGTGATGATGATGACGACAATGATGGAATCCTGGATGTCAATGACAACTGCCCTGCCGTTGTTAACCCGAACCAGGAAGATAGTGATGCGGACGGTATAGGTGATGCCTGCTACAACGGCATTATTAAATGGTGGACTGACAGCGCCTCATGTACAGAATGTACTGAATTTACCTACCCACCTACCTGTTCGTCATGCCCTCCGCCTCATAAAGCAGGATGGTCACCAACGGAAGAACTGTCAAGAACGCAACAAGCAGCGCACCAGGCATTTGTTTTAATGATGGGGGGTGAACCCGAAGACTATATCAATTCATGTTATAAAGACTATGACTCCATTTGTATTTTTGGTGGGGTTTCTGAAGATGTGTGTCAAGATGGCTCATGGTCCTATGGTTATTCCTGTGCGGTGCCTCACTATTCTGATTATTCATCTGCAGATGGGGGCTGGGATGCTTATTGCGGAGCTGATAGTGATGGCGATGGGCTACCGGATATTGTGGATAATTGTCCTGCAGCCCCCAATCCCGGGCAGGAGGATAGTGACAGCGATTCCCACGGCAATGCCTGCGATAACTGTCCCGTTCACCATAATCCGGATCAGGAAGATGGAGATTGCGATGGAGTCGGCAACACCTGCGACGTGTTCACCAATTGCGAGGAAGGGGTCAATTGCGATAATGACTGCGACGGTGTCTATAATCAGGTGGACAACTGCTTAAATATTGCTAACCCAGACCAAACTGATGCCGATGAAGATGACGTGGGTGATGTTTGTGATAATTGCCCCGCCACACCCAATCCGGATCAATATGATGTAGATGACGATGGTTTAGGGGATTGCTGTGATAACTGTCCTAATGACTATAATCCACTTCAAATTGACTGTGATAATAACGGAACAGGAGACATTTGTGACCTGGATACTATAGACCCGGATGGTGACGGTGTTGATGTTGTCTGTGACAACTGCCCTAACATACCCAACCCAGAACAATTAGACTCCTATCCCCCGGCTGGCAACAACTGTGGTGATGCTTGTGAATGTTATGCAGACTGTAACAGTGATACCAAGGTTAATCTTACTGATCTCGTCATAATGAAGCGGGACTTCTTAAGAACGGATTGTGCAACGAACCCCTGTAATGCTGATTGCAACTACGATAACAGTGTCGACCTTGCTGACCTGGTGATGATGAAGGACGAATTTAACCGGACTGACTGTCCACTATGTCCATGAACGTAACCATGGGAATAGCCCCTTGGCCAACAACAGGCTTGGGGGCTATTTTTTATGATAATAAGGTTGCGGGAGAAGTGATTTGATTATGTGTACGGTGGTTCCCTGATTTCTGTGTACTAGAGGGCGAGATACATTTCCCCCTCTCCGGTTCCGATGAGCAGTTCAGTGCTTCCGTCCTCATTCCAGTCCACGGGGAAGGGGAATACAGCACCTTCCAGCATCATCGACTGTCCGTTGAGCTCAATGGTTTCACTGTGGGTGATCGCCGGTTCTTCCTCTCCGGTAGCTGCGTAATAGACGTTTATCTGCCCGTTGCCGGTACCCACCAGCACATCCAACTGCCCGTCAGCATTCCAGTCGACAACACAGGGCGCAGATGTGCCATCAACCTGGATTTCCTTTCCTCCTGCCATCAGAGGGCGCAGGGCCGAAGAGGGGATGACGGTCACTTCCCTCGTTGAGGGAAAGCATAAGGCTGCCATTGCCCAGCAGGATATCCTTCCGGTTATCCCCATTTCAGTCCACCACCCATGGTTTGCACGAATGTCCCCATGCCACACGCGTCTCCTTTCTCAAATCCCTCTCTCCCCGGGGAGCGAGGGAATACAAATTGATTCTCTCTTCCCTTTAGGAAAAGAAGGAAACCAATCGATCCCTCTCCCTGCCGGAGTGGTTCAGGCTGAGTGGGCACCCCAAATCTATTTTTGCATCAAAGACGTGCAGGAGAATAGTGAAGGGAGAATTCTGATAGGGGCTTATTGCTGGTTCCTGAAAAAGTCAACCGTGTGCCTGAGCCCTTCGGTGAGCGGCACCGTTGGTTCCCACCCTAAAACAGCATGGGCCTTCTTGCAGGAGAGAACGCTGCGCAGCTGTTCGCCGGGCATGGCCGGCCCGTGCACTGCCGGCGTAGCGGGTGCCAGTAATGATCTGATTTCATGGAAAATGGTATTGATGGATGTTTCTATGCCGGTGCCGATATTTATTTCACCGGTTACCTGGTGATTGAGCGCCAGCAGATTGGCGCGGGCAACATCACCCACGTAAACAAAATCCCTGGTCTGGTTACCGTCACCGTTAATGACCGGCTGATCGCCCTTAAGCATTTTCTGGCTGAAGATGGCTATAACCCCGGCTTCGCCGAAGGGATCCTGCCGGGGGCCATACACATTGGCATACCTGAGAACGGTATAGGGAAGACGGTGGGTGGTATGATAAAAGAAAAGGTATTTCTCCACGCTCAGCTTGGCGATGGCGTAGGGGCTGAGCGGACGGGTGGGGTGATTTTCATCCGCGGGGAAATAGTCCTGTTCCCCGTACAGCGCCCCGCCGGTGGATGAAAAAATAAATTTTTGCACCCGGCAGTTCTTACACTGCTCGAGCAGCAGCAGAGATCCCCTGATATTTATTTCCATGTCGTTCAGGGGGTCCTGCACGGAGTTCCTGACCGAGATCTGGGCCGCGTGGTGGATCACCACTTCCGGTTTTTCTTTTCTGAAGATGTCGGCAAGCGTCTGGTCCAGAATGCTTGCATGGTAGAAGGCGGCATGGGGATTTATATTTTCCCTCCTGCCGTTGGAAAGGTCGTCGACGATGACTATGGCATGACCGTTGTCTATCAGCAGATCGGCAACGTGGGAGGCGATAAAACCCGCCCCGCCGGTAATCAAAATTTTCATGTTCCCCTCCTTTGGGTATCACAGGTCTGACAGCAGCATATCCTTAAGTAATCGAGGATCAAGTGGCTGTTTTCTAGCATAGGTGCGGCAGGAATTAAAGCTTTTTATTACCGGCATGCCACAATTTGCCTGTCACTCGGTATGTCCTGCCTGTTTCCGCCGGATACATTCATGGTGCGTGCACTGTATGTATGCCAGGCAGCATATAACTCAATGAGCTCAATGCCGGTTAAAGTTTTTCCGGCCTTTTTCCGAAGACAGAGGGTGTGGCGCTGATTGTATGCCAGTGACAGAATTACGTAACTACTAAGTGCGAGGTGATAAACGGTGCTGAAAAGCCATGTGCGCGGAGTGTTCCCTGCAGTAATATTTGCAATGCTTTTTGTTTCATCCACTTATGCTCAGCCGCAGCTCCAGATCATACCAGAGACGGTCGACTTCGGAGAGGTGGAACCCTATTCTCCTAAAATAAAAGTTCAAAAAATTACCATTTCCAATTGCGGTGACGGGGTGCTCTGCTGGGGAGTGGTGGCGGATGATGACTGGCTCAGCGTTGAAGGCAACGCGGCGGGGATGATTGATCTCACGGCAGGAGATCAGAGGTATGCGCAGGTATCGCTGGGCGCCTGCGGACTGTGCATTGTCCCGCAGCTGAAGAACGAGGGAAGGGATCCGGTCGGCATTCATGCCGGAAAATTCATCGTGCAACAGTACGCGTATGATGAGCTGACGCAAAGCTGTGATCCACTGCTGGTGCTGGATCAGCTCGAGGTCAACACCACCATGACCATTGCCGAATACAACATTCTCAGGGTGGAGCCCAATGAGCTGGATTTCGGTTCATTGGTGGATGAGGAAACATTCCTGGTTAAGAACAACGGCCAGGGAGAAATGGCTTGGAAGGCCGCTGTTCCGTCAAGCGCGGACTGGTTTACCATCAACGGCAGCAGCAGCCTGAGCGGTACGCTATCCAGCGGGACCAGCGAGGCCATAAAAGTGAGAATAGACCGCTCCAAGCAGGAGGGATGCACCGGGCTTTACAGCGCCTCCATAAAGGTTACCTCTTCCAACGCCGAGCCGCCGGCTGAATCGGCGGTGACGGTGGTGCTGCAGCGGGACATGCAGCCTCCGTACCCGAATTCCCCCGCTCCGGAAGACGGTGCTTTCGACCAGTCCCTTTTTACAACCCTCAAGTGGTGGGAAGGGGAGTCGCAGGAGCAGGTGGACGGCATCATTCATCAAATCGTCTATTTTTCCTCGGACCGGTCGCTGGTTGAAAACGAGAGCTTCAGCGCGCTCGTCTGTGACAATCTGAGCGTTCCTTACTGTGATCCAAACCGGGGAGGCGGCCAGCTCAACCCCGACACAACCTATTACTGGAAGGTCAGGGCGGTCGACGAATGCGTCGAAGGTCCACCCGTCTACAGTGACATCTGGAGCTTTACCACCGCGGCGGCCGCGCCGCCATTTCCCTGCTTCACTTCCCTTGCGCTGCCGTTGACCGGGGCTGAAATGGGTGCCTTGCGGAGGGTTCGGGACGAGGTGCTCGCCGCGACTCCTGAGGGGAGACAGTTGATCGATCTCTATTATTCACCCCACGCCATTGAAGCGCTGGTGATCTGCTTCTGCAACCCGCGGGTGAGGGTAGCAGCGTACAGCCTGGCAAAAGAAGCGATCCCGGTGATACAGTCCCGGCTCAGGGGAGAACGGGCCGGCCTCGATAGCGGTACGCGTGCGCACGCTGATCAGCTGCTTGCATTATTTGCGCGGGAAGCCTCGCCTGAGCTAACGAAGATCATTGCAGGCCTGCGGGAAAGTTTCATGCAGGGATCGCTGATTGAGAAATTAGGATTTTCGCGGAAGTAATAATTTTAATTGCCTCGTTCCCCTCAGCCCCTGTGCCGGGTCAATTCCCGTAAGGCCTTCACCATGTCCTCCCGGTCCGGGGGACATCCGCCAACCCGGTGTTCAGTCTCCGCGCTGTTTGACGCGCATGCTCCGACGGTGATTAACGCGCCGCCTGCGGTGACCGGGGTGGTGCCGAGCGCAACGGTAAGGGGATGTTTGAACACCCGGCTCTCCTGAGCCAGCTGGCGGAGGGATGAAAACAGGGGAATGATGCATCCGCTGCAGGCCGTATCCTCTCCCCTGATGGTGAGATCGGGGAATGTCTTCACAAGCCACTGCGCGGGGAGTTCGTACTGCATGCGCAGGCCCTTGATATCCTCCCCCCTGATATCAATCCCCTCAAAACGCATCTCTCCCAATCCGGCCTGAAAACCCAGACGGATGGTCCGTATCTCCCCGGGGCTTAACCCCATGAGCGCGGTGCTGACGCTGTCCACGGCCACGATGTCTTTTCCTGCCAGGACAAAGGATGCCGTCTGCCCAGGCTGGGTGGTAAAGTCCACCACGTTCATGAACGGCCTGATGATGGTGTTGAGCGCGACTACCGCGCCGTCAACGCCGACGCGATGAAAAAGCGGCTTGTGCTCACGCTTCACAAATCCTTTGAGGTTCTTCATGGCGACGGACACGGTGGTCAAATAATGCGTTTTGGGGACCGGAAGGTTGATGATCCGGTCATGCACAAAGGCGTGCTCTGATATTTTGAATTCGGCAGGCAGGTCGGGGGAAACATCCTTGAACGTACGGTAGGGGTGTTCATCAAAAAGGACCCACGGGGCATTGCAGCGCTCACAGACCTCCGAGATGCCGGTTTTCGTAAAACATTCCCTGAGGGCATGGTCAGCGGTAAAGTAGCTCGGCCCTTCTCCAACCGTTACCGCGCGGGCCCCCCGCCGGCGGCAACACTGCATCACCGCTTCCACCAGGAAAGGGCTGGTGGTCTGCCCGGTGATGTGCGAGGGGCTCAAACAGGTTGGGCTTGAGCAGAATGGATTCGCCGCTGAGGCTATCAGGAAGACCTGCATGACTCAGCAGCAGCTCCACGGCGGCAGACAGGGTCTGCTGTATTTTTTCTATGCAGACAAGGGCCATGCTGGTTGGATGGCCGGCGCGAGGCGTGCGCATCCGCGCGCGGGCTGTTTTTTATTGACAATTGCAAGGCGATATAATAATAAAAAATTATTCCCGCAATGTAAACAACTAAACAAGCACCCGTAGTGTGCTCCTGAGCGTAAGGAGCGTTTTGTTTATGAAAGCCTCTTCTCGTGTCCTTGTCCTGTGCTTAAGCGCTGCGCTCTGCGGAAGGGCAATGCCCCTGCATGCCGGGCCGCAGCCGAAGCAAAAGATAGCCATTCTTCCCCTGACCACCGGCGGGCAGGAGAATATAGATTATATTGCCGAAGGTCTGAGGGACATGATAGCCTCGCGTGTCGCTTCCGGCTCCGGCCTGGCGGTTATTGAGCAGGCCGCGGTAAAAGCAATGTATGCAGGTGCCGGCCGGGAAACCCCGTCGCTGGAAAAGGTGAGGGGGGTGGGAAAGTCGCTCGGGGCTGATTACGTGCTTTTTGGCAGCGCAGCGACAATGGGGAACGACCTGATCATCGCTGTCAACATGCTTGCCGTTTCGGGTGCGGGTGCCCCCGTGCCGGTATTTTCACAAACCCTGGGGCAGGACGAGGTGATACCCCGTCTGCAGCTCATCGCCCAGGAGGTGCGGGGGGCGGTTGAGGATGGGGTGCTGACCCCTGAAGAGGATCTTCCTTCGCCCGCCGAACCGGCAGTGAAGGCGCGTTCGGAGAGTGCGGGAGGTGCGGCAGGCGGCAGGGCAGGTCCTGAACCTATGACAGAAAGTGATGAGCCGGTAAAGCCTGAGGCGCCTTCGGACGCATCCGGCGGTGTTCAAACCGGGGAGCCGGTGCAGGAGGATGAAGCTACCACAGCTACCGGTGAAGAAGAAGCTGCCGATGAAGAGAAGGAAGGAGAGGGCGGGTTAAAGAATCTTCTGTTTAAGAGAAAAGGAGCAATTAAGGCCCCCCCTGAAAACCCGGCATATGATAAGTCAGTTGATGAGCTTGAGGACGCAGCCGAACCGCAGCCGAAGGCGGATGAGCCCTCTGCCGGAGATTGAGCACGGCTGCGGGGGTGGAGAAGCTTGAGGTTTCATGGAAGTCCGTGGAATAGGGCGGTGTAGCTCAGGTGGTTAGAGCATGCGGCTCATATCCGCAGTGTCCGGGGTTCGACTCCCTGCACCGCCACCACTTTTTCCCGCTGAGGTGAATGAAGCAAGGGGGGCTGTTTTGCTTATGCCAAACGGCCTTTTTTGTCTCACCGGTGGCCGGGATCAGCCGCCGCATGAGGCTGCAGCAAAAAAGTGAAAAAAACTTGACAGCCGCGGAATAAAAATATTATAGATACGGTCTCGGTCTTATTTTTCCGTGCCCGGGAGCGGGCGCATAACCGGATTGCTGTGCCAAAACCGGGTGAAAGCAGGCACGGCGCTTAAAGGAGACGCAGGGTGATTCGAATTGACAGGGAAAAGTGTGTTGGGTGCGGCGGGTGCGTGGATCTCTGCCCCCGGACGGCCATCTGTTTTGTCAAGGACCGCGCATTTGTGGACGTGCAGCTCTGCCTGGAGTGCCGGACATGCGTGAAAGTCTGCCCGGTGAAGGCGCCGGCAGAAGTGTAGGATTGCGGTCACGGCGAATATGAACATGGTTCATGGTTAGTGCAGGTAAACTTTTTGCAAAGGAGATGTGATTTTGGAATCGACTGCGGGATTTCAGAAAAAGATGATCAGCTGCTCGTTGCTTGATCAGGGCAGTGGCACGCCATTTCGGCCGGGAGACGCGCGGGAGTGGACGCCGGAGTGGGACAAGGACAAATGCATCCGCTGCGGGCTCTGCTTTGTGTACTGTCCCGACGGTGCGGTGTTCCGCAATGAGGAGGGTTATTTCGAAGCTGATACCGCCAAGTGCAAGGGCTGCGGCATATGCCACCGGGAATGCTGGTTCGGGGCCATCAGCATGTTCAAGGAGGAATGACAATGGATAAGTACAGTCTCTATGTTTCTAATTTCCTGCCTTGTAAGGAATACTTCGTCCCTGAGCTGAACCAGGCATGCCCGGGATGCGGGCTGGCGCTGGCCATCCGCCAGACATACAAGGCCCTGGGCATGAGCATTGAAAAGGGGGCCTGGGCGTCAGCGGAGCATGGGAGGGCCGGCACTGCCGGTTCCGGGCACTTCGGAACGGGCGCGACCGATGTCACCTTTTTGACCATTCCCAAGGCCCGGGGGAAGCTGGTGATCTGCTGCGATAACGAAGCGGGCGGATCTCTCGCCGACCTGCTTGAGAAACCCATGCCCCAGCTCGCTGCGTCACAGGGTTTCAACTATGTGGCCACGGCCTGTCCCAGCTATCCCTTTGACCTGTACGACAAGATGAAGCGGGCCTTCAAAAGCACTGCCGACGCCTATGTGCACGTGCTCTGTCCCTGCCCCCCGGGCTGGAAGTTTGATGCGGATTTCACGGTAAAACTGGGGCGGCTGGCGGTGGAAGGCCGGGCCTTTCCTCTGTATGAAGCGGGCGCGGGCGCGTACGGCCTTACGGTGAAGACGGGGAAGCCCAGGCCGCTTGCCGACTATCTCAAGGCGCAGGGGCGGTTTGAAAAGCTGAGCGAGGGGGAAATGGCCGAGGCACAGGCATCGGTTGACCGGGCGTATAAACAACTGGAAGGCCTGATACAGCAGTATCTTGACGCGGTTGCATAAGATGAGTGTCCCGGCTTCGGGATATCGTTGAAAGGAGCAGGTAATGTCTAAGAGTAAGCGTATGAAAGCAGGCGCAAAGAAGAGCTCACCGGCGAAAGCTTCGTCTCCTGCAACTGCTCAGGCTCCCCAGGCTGCGGCCCCGGGCGCATGGGCGGGCAGCAGCAAGGCCATGTTTGAGCTCATGATCAAGGAGGTGCCGGAATCGCTGCAGGATGTGTTCCGGGTGAAACTGATGGATATACTCGGGCAGAAGGCGAAGGGCGGGGCCTACCAGGAAGCCCAGGTTGTGGAGATCGTCAATGAAATAGTGCCCGAGCCGTTCAAGTCCAACATCCTCAAGGGTTTTGCCACCATGGGAGGTGTTGACATAAGCGTGGTTGAAGGCATCGTGGCGTCATATCCCGGCGGCCAGGAATCAGTCCCCGCCATACTTCACGCCCTGAAGGCCAAGTTCGGCCATGTGCCGGAAGAGGCGCTGCGGGTGGTGAGCCAGAAGAAAAACGTTTTTATGAGCACCCTCTACCGGCTGGTAACCTCATTCACGGCGTTTCCAACCGATTCGCCCAGAAAATACACGGTGAGCGTCTGTGACGGCACGGGGTGCCACCTCAAGGGCAGCGGTTCAATGCTGAAACAGCTTGAGGAGAAAGCGGCCTCGCCGGACGCGGACATTAACCTGGAAAAGGTGCGATGCCTGGGCTGCTGCGACCTTTCGCCCGCGGTGCTGGTGAACGGTGAAATGTACAGCGGTGATGATGCCCATACCAAGATTTCAGAAATGTTAGGTGAATGATAAAGGGGAGTCTATGAAACAGGATAAACCGCTTGACCTGAACGCGATACAGAAGAAGGGGCTCAGCATGCTGACGCCGGCACGTGCCCGGATTACCGTCGGCATGGCAACCTGCGGATTGGCCAAGGGCGCGGGGAAGATTTTTGAAGCCCTGAAGTATGAGATTAAGAAGCAGAAAGCCAAGGCTGATGTGGTGGTGGTGGGCTGCAACGGTCTTTGCTATGCCGAACCCATTGTTGAAGTGATCTGCCCGGGAAAGCCGCGCATCACCTATGGCCGGGTGAGCGTGGAACGGGTTCCTGACCTGGTGGCCTCGGTGGCAAAGGGGGGCGTGGTCAAGGATCTGGCCCTGATGAGGATGGACAGGTTAACCGCGGAAGGCGGTGTATCGATCAAGTATGCCGGGGCGAAAGTCCCCAAGGACGCGGCCGCGCTCAAAGAATGCGGGAAGTTCGATTTTTTCAAAAAGCAGATGAAGCTCATCAGCAAAAACGCCGGCACGGTCAGCCCGGAGCAGGTTGAGGAATATTGCGCGCTGGGCGGCTACCAGGCGCTGCTGAAAGCGGTGACCTCCATGAGTCCGGATGAAGTCATCAGGGAAGTAACCGTGTCCAAGCTCCGCGGCCGGGGCGGCGCCGGATTCCCGGCGGGTATTAAGCTGCAGGCCTGCCGTCAGGCGGCCGGGAATGCCAAGTACATTGTCGCCAACGGCAGCGAGGGCGATCCCGAAATCGGCATGCACCGGAGCTTTCTGGAATCGGATCCCCACGCGGTCATAGAGGGGATGGCCCTCGCCGGCTACGCGGTGGGCGCATCGGAAGGCTACATTTATTTGAATGACCGGTACCAGGTGGCCCACGAGCGGCTCATCCGGGCCATCGAGGGGGCGGAAGCCCTGGGCCTGATCGGGAGCAATATAGCGGGTTCGGGATTTTCTTTCTCCCTGCGGGTGAAGCGGGGAGGAGGGGCGTACGTGTGCGGCGAGGAAACGGCGCTGCTCAATGCGCTGGAAGGCTCGTTCGGCGAGCCGAGGCCGCGGCCCCCGTATCCCGCCGAAAGCGGGCTTTTCAACAAACCCACTGTGGTCAACAATCTCGAGACCCTGGCAACCATTCCCGCCATTATCGCCAAGGGCGGGAAGTGGTATGCGGGTATCGGTACGCCCGGCAGCACCGGCACGAAAATTGTGGCCCTGTCCGGCCATGTGGCCCGGAGTTGCTGGGTGGAGGTACCGCTGGGCATGGAGATCGGGGAGATCATTGAAACCTTCGGCGGCGGCGCCGCCAACGGCAAGAAGATAAAAGGTTTCCAGGCGGGAGGCCCCTCAGGCGGCATTCTGCCGGCCAAACTGCTGAAGATCAAGCTCGACTACGATCGCCTGGCCAAGGAAGGAAGCCTGCTCGGTTCCGGCGGGCTGGTGGTCATGGATGAGGACACGGACCTGCTGGAGATGGCAAAGTTTTTCACCGACTTTTTTGCCGACGAGTCCTGCGGAAAGTGCAGCATCTGCAGGGAGGGCACCAAGCGGCTCCAGCAGATCATAACTGACGTGATGGAAGGGCAGGGAACAAGCGAGCACATAGCCCTGGTCAAGCGCCTGGCATCGGCACTGTCGGATACCGGCGCCTGCGCCCTGGGCAAAACCGCAGCGGTGCCCTTTATCTCGGTGCTCACCCATTTCCCGCAGGTGATTGAAGGCAAACTGCTCAGAAAGAAAGCGTAAGGGCATAAACGGCGTAGCGATACGAGAGAGGATGATATTTATGGTGAGCTTAAAGATAAACGGAAGGAAAATAAAGGCAGAGGAGGGCATGACCATCCTTCAGGCGGCGCGGGCCAATGAGATTGAGATACCCACGCTGTGTTCGAATGACGCGCTCAAGCCCTATGGCGCCTGCCGCCTCTGCGTGGTGGAGATCGGGAAAAACGGGAGGGTGACGGTGGACACATCCTGCACCTACCCGGTGAGCGACGGGCTGGAGGTGCACACCCACACCCCCCGCATCAAAGAAGCGCGCAAGATGATTCTCGAGCTCCATCTGGCGCGCTGCCCCAACGTGCAGATGGTCCAGGAGCTGGCCGCGGAGTACGGGGTGACCGAAATCGCCCAGCAGATGGGAAAGGATAATGAGTACTGCATACTCTGCGGGCTGTGCGTCCGCGCCTGCAACGACGTGGTCAAGGCGGGCGCCATTCAGTTTGCGGGACGCGGCCTGGGCAAGCTGGTGGACTCGCCCTTCAGCAAGACCGCGGATGACTGCATTGCCTGCGGCTCATGCGCCTTCATCTGTCCCACCGGCATCATCAAGAAAAACGACCTGTTTTCCACCGCGCTCTGCACGCCGGACGGGTGCGATCAAACCGGTCCGCAGCGGGAGATCCTGAACTGGAAGGTGGAGCACAAACTGAAGTGCTGCAAAAAGTGCGGCAATCCCTACGCGCCGGAGCCGCATCTGGAAAAGGTGAAGCGGGAAAAGAATCTGCCCAATGAATTTTTTGACATCTGCCCCTCGTGCCGGCAGTATCCGGTGGTTGACCAGGACAAGTGCCTGGGCTGCGGCGGCTGCATGGAGAACTGCCCCTGCGGCGCGCTGGAGCTCGAGGATAAGGGCGGTTATGATAAAAAGGCGCAGCTCTATCCGCAGAACTGCACTGCCTGCCACAGCTGCGAGCTCATCTGTCCCATGCAGGCCATCAGCTAGAGAGTTGCCGCAATTCTGAATGAATATGTAAGCATCCAAGGAGGAAGTAATGACGGTTTACGATCTTGCCATTGTGGGCGCCGGTCCCGGAGGTGTGCATGCTGCCAAGTGGGCGGCCAAGAAGGGGCTCAAGACGATTCTCATTGAGAAGCGCAAAGACATCTCCAAAATTACCCGTTACTGCAGCGAGCATTTGATACTCGATGAAGACTATAATGGAGATACGGTTTTAGTGGATCCTAAAAAAGGCACCATAACCTCCACGGTGAACGGGTGGGTGGTGGACTATAAGGGGGCTTTGTTCCCCTGCATAGACAAATGGTACTATTCTCCCAAGCGCAGGGCCATCCACTTCGCCTGGCCTGACCGCCGGCCGTATGCCTACAAGTACGACAAGGGTTTCCTGCTGGGGAGCCTGCTCGAGGAATGTCTGGCGCTGGGGGTCACCTTCAGAAATGAAACCAGCGGCTATGACGCGATCGACAGCGCCCAGGGGGTTGAGGTCAAGTGCGTAAGCAGGGGAAAGAAGGAGAAAGTGAAGGCGAAAAAGCTCATCATCGCCGACGGTTGCAATACCCGACTGGGGCAGGCAATGGGTTTCAATGCCAATCGCGGCTACATGGGTTTTGCCCTCTGCATGGCCAGCTACATGTCGGGTGTGAAGCACTATAACCCTGCCGAGTGGGTTCTCTGGTATGGCAGGTGCTACGGCTCAAATCTTGCTCCCATCATCGGCACCGGGCCTGCCGGCCATTTTGAGGACTGGGCGGATGTGATTAGTCTCGGCAGTCCCCGGGACCTGCCGCTGGAGGCCTTTGGCCGGTTTACCAAAGACAGCCCCATAGCCGACCGGTTCGCCAACGCCAAGATTGAAGAGCGCTACTGCTGTTCGGTCAAGGCATTTACCCCTATTGCCCAGCCCTGCAAAGGCAATACTATAATTATAGGAGATTCTGCCGCGTTTGTTGAAGTGCAGGGGCAGGGGGCTTTGAGCTGCGGTTATAAGGCCGCGGAGGCGGTTGCCAGGGAACTCAAGGGTGAAACGGGGTTCGCGGAATACGCCGACTGGTGGCTTAAATCATTTGAGTTCAATGACAAGGGTATGATGCAGGTGCAGCAGGGATATGCCTTTGTGCCTACCTACACCGATGACGAGCTTGACTACCTTTTCGGCCTGTGTGAGGATGTGCTCCTGGACGGGAGCTTCAGCCAGTACAAGTCATCCCGGATGATATGGGACGCAATCCTGCGCGATCCGAAGAAGATTGAGCGGGAACGCCCTGCCACCTACGCAAAAATCAGGAGCGTCCGCAGCAGTACCCTTGAAAGCAGCCTCAAGGACGGCTAAGACGCGCGCGTTTGCTGAATAATACCAGGCCGGGACATGCATCCCCGGCCTTTTGTTTCTTACCAGCTGCTAGAAACGGTACATGATGGTGGGGGCGATGGCGAAAAGACCGGAAAAGTTTGATCCCATGTCCAGCACCAGTTGAATGGACGGCGACAGTTCGACGTTGGTTCCGATGTGAGTGCTCCACGGCTTCGAGGTCTTCTCCCGCACCCTGAACTTGACCGTTCCCAAAACCGGAACCCGGGGGTCGCCCTTTATGGTGTTGGTGGTGTCCCAATAGGTCTCGCCGATCCAGAGGTTGATCTTACAGTCAGCCGCCTGCGCTCTCCATCCGAGGCGGACGGAGTTCAGCATCGCCTTCACATCGGGACTCAGGCTGTTTCCCAAAGGTATGTTGCCCCGAAGCGCGCTGATGGTGTAATTCCAATCGTATGAGGCAAAGAATTTTTTATATCCCCCGACGAGGGTATATCCCACGCCGTAGGTGACGCCGGTCAGGTCAATGTGTATGTCAAGATCCCGGGGGTGTTTGCCAAACCGCTTGCGCAGGCGATCGTAGGGGGTAAGACCTACTGAAGCATCGGCATCCTCGCGCGTGTACCCGAACAGCCCATAGACGTTCATAAAGGGGAACAGCCAGGCGTCAAGGCGCAGCGCCCAGTTCAGTTCCCTGCTCTTCACCTTGATGTCGGTCAGCCCGTCCACGGCAATGGCCCGGCCCTTGATGGAAACCTGCGCGTCGCTCACGCTGATGTGCCGCCTTCCGGAATAGAAACTCGGCATTACCCCGAAGGCCAGGGGAAGGGTATGCCCCTTTGCTTCAGCCTCCTCTCCCAGCACCGGCAGAACCGTTTGCCATTTGTGCCGGGCGTTGGCCTGCCCGTTGCCTGATTCCGCATCGTCAGGAGCAGCATGCCGCGTATCACCTGTTTCTGCGTTCGCCCGGTTCTTGCCGCTCAGCAGCATCCGCATCGAAGGGGAGGTTTCTTTTTCATCGTAGTCTAAAAGCCGCACCTCCGGTCTCGTCACTCCGCTGTCCTGCAATGCCGCATCTCCGATTATTGATACTTGACCGGGCGGCACAGGTCCATTATCGGCAGAGGCGGTAACAGGCCGGATGATAATCATGAATACAATGAACATACCCCACCGGCACAGCCTGCGCAACGTCCGACAGCGCGCGCTTGAATGAGTACCGGATGTTTTTATCGGACGGTCTGGAGAGTACATTGTTATATCTATGGTCTGTTGATACACTCAAACAGAAAGAAGAAGTCGATTTACGGAAAGTTGTATTTATCGGTTGACAGAGGCTCAGGCGGATGATAGTTAATTTCGAACCATAGCGTAGCCCTTATGAATAAAGTAAGCGGATGTGGGTATGGTAGCAGAATCCGAATGTACAGTCAAATTTTTATGGAACTATTGTTTTGCATGCCGGTGCATTTGAGGGGCCAGCCGCGGCCGGTTGCTTAACCGCAGCGTAAGGAAATGAAGGCGAAGCCGGACAGGAATACCCACCGTACAAGAGGAGTGTGGTTATGGCAAAGGTAGCATGGAATGAGATGACGGCGTTCGAGAAGGTGATCGTGGAGGATTATAGGCTGTTTGAAGGACTGGAGCTGGTGCCGCTTGAAACCTACCAGGGCATGGACACCAGGCCGGCCTGGGAGTTTAAAACACCCATGGCCACCGGCTTCTACAAGCCATACCTCATCAAGGGAAGCGACAGAATCGAGAAGATTACCATCGGTGAGCTGCATTACATGGGACGGGCCAAGTACTGCGCCCTGAACATGACCGCGAGCAACGATTATGACCTGCCCATCTATGCCTGCGAGTTTGACGAAACGGCGCCGCGGGTGGGCGTGACCATGGATTTAATGCCCACGGTGGACATCGCCCGGCACGAGGAGTACCTGCAAAAATACTACCGGGAGATAGCGCCGCTGTGGCGGAAGTACCGCACCATACCGGGATTTACCAGTGAGGGACGGTGTCTGGTGCAGAGACGGTACGGGCCCTGGCCCTGGGCGCGCGAGTCGCTCTCTCCCTTCAGCCTTGACGGGCGGGTGGAGGAGAAGGTGGACCGGGTGAAACTGATGGAGGCGGTGGTTGCCTATGCCAGGGTGTGGCTTGACCTGCTGAAGCAGGCGGAGCCCATTCGGGATGAGGGGTACCGGCAGGAGATGCTGCGCAGAAAAAGCAAGACCCAGAAATATTACCGCGATCTTGATCCGGGCGGAGAGGTGATGAAAAAGATTTTTGGCGCGGAAAAAAGCCACCTCTTCGTGAGCCTTGTCTTTTAAAGGAGGTAGAGAAATGGATGCAGGCGTGAAATGGACACCCTATCTGGAAAAAATGAAGGGACTGATTGATTCGCTGCAGCCCACCGCGCTTCAGGAGTGGAATGGGCAGAATCTTGCGCCCGCACTGGAGTTTGCCAGAGGCCAAGCGCGGGGAGGGTTCAGCGCATACCGCGCTGACAAGCTGGAAAAAATAGGCATCGGCTCCTTTGTCCATGCCGGCAGCAGGCACTTTGCCTTCTGCAGCATCATGCCCGGGGAAGCCTATGACCTGCCCCTGTTTCTCTCGCGTCTCGAAGAGGGGCCGGAGGAGGTCATGCTTCTGGTTGATATCATCCCCACGGTGGACAGCCTGGTGGATGAGGAATACCGCAAGAAGTATATTGAGTCGGTGCAGCCCCTCTGGGACCGGTTTGCCGCCCTGCCCGGCATTTGTCCCGAGGAAAGCGATGTCATCCGCTCTCTCGCCTCCATCATTTACACCGCGGCCCGGGTTCCCATCGAGAAGGAGGGGATGCGCCTGGCGGCCCTGGCCCCGCACACTGAATATCTCAAGAGCTACCTCGCGTTTCTTGCCGAGGCGGTGCCGGTTACCGATGAGGCGAAGAAAAAGGAGCTGGCGGCAAAACGTTCGGCGCTGCGCACCACCCTGCGCGCCCATTTTTTTACGGAAATGCTGCCGGGTCCGGTACGGGAAGAACTGGGTGATGGCATGATCAAGCTGCTTAATGCTGTCTATTTTTAGGGAGGGATGAGACATGTCGGTTATGGAAATGCTTGCGGCAGGCGCCGATTTTACCAATGCGGATGAAACGGCGCAGGGGATGATGGCTGATTTCAGTGACCACAAGGTGGGCATGAAGCTTGACGCGCACGAGTTCACCCAGGTGGTAAAAGACGGCAAGCTCTATCTGGAGCAGGGGATACGGGACGACTGCCACGTGGTGCTGAAGCTGAAAACGGCTGATCTCTGCAGCGCCATCGACAACACCTTCGATCTCATGGAAATCAAGGACAAGGGTGAGCTGCTGAAGGGCGATATGACCGATCCCAACGTTCCCGTCCACCTCATGGCCACCTTTCCCTTTTTCGATGCCATGGTCCGGCTGTATGAATCAGATCCCCGCTTTAAAAAAATGGTTGATGAGGTTAAGTCTACTTTGTGATGAGGTGTCATGCATATGGTGAAACATCTGGTCGATCTGGAAAAGTGCCGCGGCTGCGGGCAGTGCCTTGAGCAGTGCGGCCTGGAACTGTGGGTTTTGATTGAAACACCGGACGGAAAGAAAAAAGCCAAGGCAATCGAAGAGGCGGGCGTGATCTGCCACTGCTGTCTTTCCTGCCAGGACGCCTGCCCGGAAAAGGCGATCACTATTCTTGACGAGTAACGGGCCGGTGGCCGCTCATGAGCGTGTGAGCAGCGGCGCAGACTGATTGTAATGACGAATGATGAGAGGAGTGAAGATGCCCGGAGAATATGATCTGATCGTAGTCGGCGCAGGGCCTGCCGGCCTGATGGCAGCCAAAACAGCAGCTGAACACGGGCTGAGCGTGGCCCTGATCGAGCGAAAAGAGCACATTACTGATATCAACCGTGCCTGCAGCATGATGGTGGTGACCCTGACCGGGAAATATCTTGAGGAGCGGGTACGCTTAAACAGCCGGGACAAGAAGCTTTGCTTCCCGGGATACGGTTTTACCGTCAACTATGACGGCCCCCACCAGGACTTTTTCACCTGGGCTATATACTCCCACCGGGGCAACAAAATCCAGCTCGGCAACTATGAAGAGAATGAGCGCAGGGGCGAGAGCGGCAGGGTGAGCGCGACGTACGATAAGGGGGCGCTGCTGCGCTGCCTCCTGGAGGAGGCCTGCGCCCTGAAGGTTGATGTCTATAACCCGTATAATGTAATCCGGACCGAGTTGCAGGGAGGCAGGGTGACGGTTTTCACCCGCGAAGGAAGGTCCTTCAGGGGCACCTTCGTCATCGCCGCCGACGGCCGCGCCTCTAGAATAGCCCACACCCTGGGCTGCAACCGGGATCGGAAGTATTTCGGCACTGCGGTGACCCTGGGGTATGAAATGGTGGGGGTAAAGCCGCCGGAAAAATTTGCCCTCTTCCAGATATTTCTCGACGAGACACCTTCCAAGCGCGTGTGGATGACACCGCGGACGACGGAGGACACCTACTTCGTCATGACCACCTCGCTCAGCCCCGGCCAGGACCTCGCCGGCGCCTTTGAACGATTCTCGACACAAGGATTTTTCGCGCCCTGGTTCGAAAAGGCAGAGATAAAGCGCACCCTGACCTCCGCGGGCAACGCGCAGTCGCACATTGTCGATCCTTACAAGGACCAGGTGCTGCTTGTCTCCGACGCGGTGTGGTGCCAGGAGGCGGAGATGACCGGGGCGGTTATCAGCGGCTGGAAGGCGGCCAACGCCGTCAGCTTTGCCCTGACCGATGGAAAAATATCCCGCGAAGGGGTTTCATCCTACCTCCGCTGGTGGAAAGAGGAGGTGCTGGATAAATACGACTACCGAAGCATGATGCGCAATGCCGTGCTTCCCCTCCGGCTCACCCCTGACGAGATTGACTTCGTGCTGAGCCTGGTTAAAAAATCACTGCCCAGCATCCTTGATCCTTATGAGACCCCCAAACTGGTCGGCGGCGCCCTGGCGGAGATAATGCCGGCCGTTGCCAAGCAGCGGCCCGTTATTCATCAGAAGCTGGTAGGGATGCGGAATGTGCCGCTTGCCGCCGTTTTTGACGGGTGCATCAGGGCGGGCTTCCCCATGCAGGCCCGCGGCTAGCCGCTCCACTGCGGCGATAATTCGGGAAGAGCAGTCAGCGGGGTGCAGCACAATGCCTGCCACACCCCGCCTTTCATTTTCCCGCCCCTTTCCACAATGATGCGCAATGAGCATGAATCCTCCCGCTGAAAAGAAAAAAATAATTCCGGCACAGCTGCCGGACGACATCTACCAGGCACTGGAGCGTGTCGTTGGCAGGGAGTGGATTTCCCGGGACCGGGCGGTGCTGGAAACCTACAGCAAGCTCTCGCTGGACGCGGAAGGGTTTTTAAAGAAGCACGCAAAAAATGCTTCCAGCATTCCCGCCTGCGTGGTGCTGCCGGGCAGCACCGATGAAGTGCGGTCAGTGGTGAGGATCGCCCATCGCTACCGGGTTCCTTTCATACCCTTCACCAACGGCCAAATGATGAGCGCCCCCACCTTTCCCGCGCCCATGATCTGCATTCACCTGAGCCGGATGAACCGGGTGCTGTCCGTCGATGAGCAGCTCATGACGGCCACACTTGAGCCCTATGCCGACTACGGGCAGCTCATGGCCGAGGCCGCCAGGGTGGGGCTCTGGAATGGCGGGACGCCGCTGGCAACCACCCTGTGCAAGCTCGCTTCCCAGGTGGCCTTTGCGGGCATCTGGCAGACCAGCAAGAAATACGGCCTGCTGGACAGAAACATCGTGGACATAAAGCTGGTGCTGCCCACCGGTGAAATCATGAGCACCGGTTCCCCCGCGGTTGCGGGCGTTGGCCGCGTATGGGAGAGCGGGCCGGGCCCTGACCTCACCGGGGTGGTGCGCGCCAGCGCCGGGACCACCGGCATCATTACCGAGGTGACCGTCAAGCTGCACACCTGGGTCGGCGGGGAGCTGATGCCGGAACCGCTGGCGGGAAGGCCCTGCATTCCCTGCTATGCCGATGAGCGCTATGATCATGCCCCTGCCCCGCCTCAGCACCGCATCCACTGGATAGAGTTTCCCGACTGCGAATCTGAAATCAGGGCATACCGGGCCATTGCCCACGCGGGCATCGGCATCGGGCTCAATGCCTCGGGGGTGTATTCGTCCTATTACTGTTCCCCCACCCAGAAAATGACCGAGGAGCGGGCGACGGGCAATTTTTTCCCCGCCTTTAACCTCTATGTCATCTGCGCGGGCATCGTATCAGAGGGCCAGCTGGAATATGAGGAAAAGGTCCTCAGGGAGATAGCGGAAGAGCAGGGCGGCAGGTTTCTCTCCCGCGACTACAAGCCGGAGGTTCTCGAGGCGCTTCAGCCTTGGAATCTGGACTGCATCAGGAATGTCTGCGGCTATCGCATGAACCGGCGCATGTACGCGGGCGGGAGCCTTCCCGCGGGTCCGCCCGAGGTGGCCCTCTACCACAGCGGGCTCTGGCGTGAAGCGCTCGAGCGCTTCGGTGAGACACACGTCACCGACCGGGGCGGGGCGGAAACAACCCCCTTTGTGTACGGCATAGAGCCGGCGGGGCGCTACACGCTCTCGGAGACGGATATCTACCCGGATCCGCTGGACCCTCATTCGCTGGAACAATGTGTTGCCATAACCATGTACAGCGCGGTTAAAAATGGCGCCGAGCGGCACTGCGCGCCCTTCGGCTTCGGTGGCCCGGCTGAACCATTGGTCACCTTTTTCCCCGAGCAGGGCCCCAATGTCCATCTCCTGCTGAGAAAATTAAGAAAGGTCTTTGACCCGCAGGGCATATGCAGCCCCGGCAGGCAGGTGCTGACCGAGCAAGAGCTCAAGAAGTATCCCACAGAGGCGGTGCAAAAGCTGAACCAGTTGCGTAATCTTTTTAACATGGATACTATTACAGTATAAATTCGAAGCACTAAATCCATGCGGGATGGGATATGCGATTTGTGATATGGGCTAAAAAAAATTTTAATCTCATATCCCAGATCTCACATCACACATCAGTATGTGGTTTCGGATTTCGATATTCGGATTTCGGATTTTAAGACCGGCCGATGTCCCGGCTGCACTGAATAATGATGCCCGGACGCGCATGCCTGAGGCTCACCACTGCCTGCTATTAGTGCTTGACTAATGAACGCTGATTCACTATAGATACCCAATCGGAATAAATTAAGGAGAACCGTATATGGCGCTGACACGGCAACAGCTGGTGGATATTTTTGGCGAGAAGCGGGTTTTAGACGATGCCGCAACGCTTGAGGCATATTCCCATGATCAGTCATTTGCGCCGAAGCGCATGCCTGATTTTGTGGTGTTCCCCGGGACGGCCGAGGAAGTGCAGCGGGTGGTGAGGCTGGCCAATGAAACCCGGACCCCGCTCATTCCCTACAGCTCGGGCTTGAATTTTCATGGCGCAGCCCTCCCGGACCACGGCGGGATCATGGTGAACCTTTCGCGCATGAACAGGATCATTCAGATCGATGAAGAGAACTGGTCCGCGGTGGTTGAGCCGGGGGTTACCTATGCCCAGCTCCAGGCCGCCTTGCTGGAGAAGGGGTTCCGGGTGCTGATTCCTTTCGGCGTGCCACCCGCCCGTTCCGTCCTCACCAGTTTCCTGGAACGGGATCCGGTCATGGCGGCGCCCAGCTTTGAATCGGGCAATTTTCTTATCATGGACACCGAGATCGTGCTTCCCGATGGCGAGCTGTTTAAAACCGGCACATGGTGCGCGGGGGGCGCTCCGGGAGGACCGCTGGGTCCGGTGAGAAACGTCATCTTCCGCCTCTGGACCGGCGCGCAGGGCACACTCGGCATCATGACCAAGATGAACGTCAAGATTGAGCCTTTCATCAGGGAACGGAAGATGTATTTCTTAAGCTTCAACGCGCTGGCTGATGCGCGTGAGCCTTTGAAAAGGATACAGCGGAGGGAAATCGGCCTGGAGTGCTTTCTCCTCAACCGGTTTAACCTGGCTTCCCTCTTGAGCCACGAGTGGACGGTGCCGGATGCATTTCCCGCTGCACCCAGGCCTTCCGAGAGCTTTGAACGATACCGGAGCATTCTCCCGGCCTGGATGCTGGCACTTTGTATTATCGGTGGGCCCAGGCATCCCGAGGAAAAGATTGCCTATGAAACAGAGGCATTACAAGAGGTTTGTCACGCTCTTAATGTCGAAGTTAAAGAAACCCTCCCCCAGGTGAGCGGGTTGAGCCGGTTGATGCTCAACGAGATCCTTTATCCCTGGGGCATTCTCAAGAAATTCAATTACCGGGGATCGGTGCACAGCCTGAGCTTTAAATGCTCGCTGCAGTCGCTGGCGGAGATGGAGGAGATTGTGCGGAACGAGTGCGAAGCGGCCGGTTACAGCGTATCTTCTTTCGGCGGGTACCTGCTCCCGCTGGAACGGGGCAGGGCGGTGCACTGCGAGTTTGATCTTCACTGTGACCTGAACGACGATCTGGAGACCCGCAGGGTCAAGAACCTCTGGACCGGGGCCGCGCAGACACTCATCAACCACGGGGCATATTTTGACCGTCCTTACGGGCCGTGGGCGGAAATGATCTATGGGCGGGCGGGTGAGTATACCACCAAGCTTCGGCAGATCAAACAGGAGCTTGATCCGAATGCCATTCTCAACCCCGGAAAATTGTGCTTTTAAATTCTGAAGGCTTTCAGGAGAGGATGATATATGTCAGAGCCCAAAGCAAAGGTAATTCCCAACAAGGTTTCACGGGATGTCTTCCAGGCGCTGCAGGATGTGGTGGGCCCGGAGTGGATTTCGGAAGACCGGGCGGTTATTGAAACCTACAGCCGCTTTTCGGTGGATACCGGCGGGGTTTTGAGAAAGCACCAGCGGGACGCCACGATGATCCCCGCATGCATTGTCCTGCCGGGATCGACCGAAGAGGTGCAGGCGATCATGCGCATCGCCAACCGCTTCGGGGTTCAGGTCATTCCCTTTACCAACGGGATGATCGCCTTCAACGGGCCGACCACACCGCTTCCCACTATTTGTGTTCACGTGAGCAGGATGAACCGCGTGCATATAGACGAGGAAAATCTCACCGCCACCCTGGAGGCTTATGGGGACTACGGACAGCTGCAGGCGGAAGCGATGAAGCGGGGTCTCTGGAACGGAGGAACACCCCTCGCCACCACCCTCTGCAAATTATCCTCCCAGTCGGCATTCGCCGGCATCTGGCAGACCGATCTCAAGTACGGAACGCTCACCAGGAACATCGTGAGCATTAAGGTGGTGCTTCCTACAGGCGATATCCTGATAACCGGGTCGGACACCGTTTCAGGCGCCAACTGTCTCTGGGAATACGGGCCCGGCCCGGACCTGCTGAGCCTGGTGAGAGGCGGAGCGGGCACGACCGGCATCATCACCGAAATAAAAGTCAAGCTTCATTCCTGGACGGGGGGTGTCGAGCTGCCTGAACCGCCCGCCGGCCGCCCCTCCATTCCCGACTATCACGAGCCCCGCTACGACACCGCGCCCCCTCCTGACCGGGTAAAGCTCCTCTGGGTTGAATTTCCCGATTACGATTCCGAGGTCAGGGCGCTCCACGCGGTTGCCCAGTCGGGCATCGGTATGGGGCTCAATGCCACCGGGGTGTACAACGCATACTACTGCTCCCAGACCCAGGCCATGACCATGGATAGGGTTACCAGCAAATTCTTTCCCCCGTTCAACCTCTATGTGATCCTCTACGGCGTTACCTCTGAGGCGCAGATGGAGTACGAGGAGAAGGTGTTTCGCGAGATCATGGCGGAGCACAAGGCCACCTTCCTCACCCCGGAATACAAGGGGGATGTGCTGTACGCACTTGCGCCCTGGAACCTGGACTGCATCAGGCACGTGACCGGCTTCAGGATGAACCGCTTTTTTTACGGGGGATCCATCGTTCCCGGTGGATTGCTCAAGGACACCGCCTATAAAACAAGGGAAATCTGGGGGCGCACCATTAATGCCATGGGCGAAACCTTCATCACCGACCGCGGCGGCATCGATGACACGCCGTTTCTTTACGCCATCGAACGGGGAAGCAGGCACTGGCTGTCGGAGGCGGATGTGTATCCTGATCCGCTTGACCCGGAGAAGCTCAACCGGGCGCGGGGTCTCACCGTTGCCGCGGTGGCTGATTTCGTCTCGCAGAAATACCCTGCCATTGGAATAGGCGTGGCCATTGAACCGCTTACCACTTTTTTTCCGGAACACGGGCCCAATGTGCACCTGCTCTTCAGAAAGCTGAGAAGGATTTTTGATCCCGGCAGCATTTGCGCGCCCGGCAGGCAGGTGTTCAGCGAGGAAGAAATGAAGGCCATGCCGCAGGAGATGATTGACGGCATCAACGGGCTGCGCGCCCATTACAAAATGCCTCCGGTGGAGAGGAAGTAGCGAGTTACACATACACGATGCAGGATACTCACATGTCACGGGTGAAAGGCAATAAGATACCTGAAATCTGAAGCGTCTTTCATACAGAAGCCATAGCATGAATAATGCTTATTTCAATCCATCGTCCATGGTCATCAGTTGCAGGAGGCTTCTGCAAGTGATGGTTGATGCAGCGGTGGCATTTTTTTTGTTAAAAATGATTCGCGCAGGCAAATTATCATTGACAGCAATTATGGGTAGTGATAATTCTGCTTCATTTATAAATGCATGCAAGGAAGCATTCCAAACTCACGCGTTATGTATGTGGAGGATCGGGCATGGTGAACACGTATAAACTATGTATTATGGTAATCAGTGCGGCTTTGATTGCTTCACCCCTGGGCTGCAAGCAGAAGAAGTCAACCTTTAAGGTTCCTCACATACCTTCCATTGTCGGGGAAAATCTTACCAAGGTGGTCGCGTTTGATGAAGACAACATCCTCATAGCCGGTGACTACAGCTATCTGGGCACTACCGGCCAGGGCAGCCAGATCAGGTATGAAAACAGCAAAAAGGACTTCTGGACGGTTCAGAATACCGGCCTGTCGGGAGAGCTTATCTGCGATATCAGCTTCCCCGACCGGCAGAACGGCTGGGCAGTGGGCATTCTGGGCAACGTGATACATACTTCGGACGGGGGAAAGACCTGGGAACGTCAGCAAAGCGGCACCAAAAGGCATCTGTTTACCGTCCACTTTCCTGACAGCAACAACGGCTGGGCGGCGGGCGATGTGATGACCCTCATCCATACCGCTGACGGGGGAAAGACCTGGGAGCCCCAAACCATACAGCAGAGCACCGATGAGAATGTCTTTGCGGCGGAGGTGATTTACAACGGGGTATTCTTTCATGATGCCAATGAAGGGTGGCTGGTCGGGGAGTTCGGTTCCATCTATCACACCATGGATGGCGGCAAGAACTGGGAAATCCGTCCCTGTGAGGCTTTGGCGCCGAAGACGGCTGAGAATGAATGGGAGCTGCCGAAGCTGACCCTCTTTGATATCCGTTTTGCCGACAGGCAGCGGGGCTTCATTTTAGGTGTTGACGGCACCCTGCTTAAAACAGACGATGGCGGCAAGGAGTGGAAAAAAATTGACAGCGCCTCCACCAACTCGCTCTTTTCCATCGCCATGGTAGGAGACAAGTGCTGGGCGGTGGGTAACCGCGGTGCCTACATCATGTCCAGCGACGGCGGAAACACCTGGACCAACAATGATGATGCCATTCACACCAAGGGCTGGCTTACCTCGGTTGCTTTCGTGAATGAAACTGTGGGCTGGGTGGTTGGGAAGTCAGGGGCGGTATTTAAAACCATTGACGGGGGCAAGACCTTTGAATGGCTCTCGGGTGTCTCATATGACTGGCCGGAATTTAAACCGCCCAAGGAACTGGTGGGAGAGTAATTAATTAATGCGGTAACCTTTTTGGGTATCGTTACCCGGTATATTTTTTACACAAGGGGAAGCTCATGAAAAAGTTTGCTGATTTTATAATTGAGAAAAGGGGACTGGTGCTCATCATTATGGGGTTGATAACGCTTTTCTTTGCGCTCAATATGATCAATTTGAAGGTGTATACCAAATTTTCCGACCTGCTGCCGCAGGGGCACAAGTATATAAAAACCTACAACCAGATCCGGGCCAAGTTCGGCGGTGCCAACACCGTGACCATGATCTTCCAGGTGCGCAAGGGGGACATCTTCAATCCCGCCACCCTGAAAAAGATCAGGGAGATAACCGATGAGCTGTACTACATCCCTGGGGTGGACCGGTTTAAGATTACTTCGCTGGCGGTGAATACGGTGGTGGACATGCAGCTCAAGTCCGGCGGCTACGAATTTGTTCCCCTGATGTTTCCCAACGTGCCCAAGACGCAGGAGGAGGCGCAAGCACTGCGGGAGCAGGTCTATGCCAGCGTTTTCTACGGCGGGCTGGTCTGGTTTGACAACAAAAAGACCCTGATCACCGCCGATTTCTTTGATGACGAGATTGACTACTCGGTGGTCTTCAAGGAGCTGATCAGGATACAGAAGAAATACGAGGATGATAATCATATCCTGAGCATGGCCGGTGAGCCGCTGCACCTGGGGTACATTGACAGCTATGTGGGCACCATCATGACCATCATGGCCATAACCCTGGTGGTCATGCTGGCCCTGTTTCTCTTCTACTTCCGCTCGATCCGGGGCATGGTGCTGCCGGTGTTTATGGCCATAATCAGCGGCATCTGGGGCATAGGATTTCTGGTGCTGCTGGGCTACAGCCTGGATCCGCTGGTGATGGTCTTTCCCTTCCTGGTTGCGGCCATGGCCGCCTGCCACTCGGTGCAGGTGATCAAGCGCTATATTGAAGAGTGCGGCATTACCAAAGATGTGAAGGCCTCGTGCAAGAGGGTGATCGAGGAGCTTTTCGTCCCGGGCTTTGTGAGCATCATCACCGACGCGACGGGTATCATGCTGATTGCCCTTACTCCCATTAAAATCATGCAGATGATCACCATTGTCTGCACCTTCTGGTCCATCGTGACGGTTCTGATCGTCATGGGCCTTTTGCCGGCGATTCTTTCTTATTTATCATTTCCCCACAAGTCAGTGGCCCGGGCTGATAAGAAGAGCAACCTTGACTTCGGGCTGATGCGCCTGGGGGCGTGGATTGCCCGGTGGGGCTGCTGGCCTATTCTGGCGGTCTTTTTGCTCCTGTTTATCTTCGGAACCTATTATGCCCGGACCATCCAGGTGGGAGACGCGGTCCCCGGCTCATCGCTGCTCTGGCCCTGGCACCGCTTCAATCGTGACGGCTTCCGCATCTCCTTCGCCATGCCCATCTTAAGCCCGCTGCTGGTGGTGATGGAGGGAGAGAAATACCGTGACCTGGTGAGTTGTCCCGGCAAGCCGTATATGATGTGCGGCGACCGCTTCAAGGAGATGGAACGCTTCGAGCGCTACATGAAGGAAACACCGGGGAGGCTGGTGATGTTCACCCGGTCGGTGATCAGCACCTTTTCCGGGGCGGGCTGGCTGGCCCACGAGGGCGATCCCAACTGGTACTTTTTCCCGACCAATGACCGGGAGACCATTTACAGCTTGCGCAGGGTTACCGAAATGGGCGTGCCCGGCACCGCCGACCGGTTCTTTGATGCCGGCGAAGACACGGCGGCCAACATTATCATCTACTGCCGGGACAAGACGACCCCCACCATCAAGACAGTAATGGGCAGGATCAATGAGTACATGGATAAGCACTCCCAGCTGGCGCCTCCCGTGCACTACAAGCTCTGCGGCGGCGAGTTCGGGGTGCAGGCGGCCATCAATGAGATTATCGAGGAATACCAGTACACGACGGCAACCTGGGCGCTCATCCTCATTTTCGCCTTCTGCTGCATCTTTTATAAGAGCTTCATGGCGGGCATTATCCTGATTCTGCCGCTCATCGTGTCCAATGCCATTGCCTTCGCCATGATGGCCACCGGCTTCTTCTGGGCGATCCCCACGCCGATCACCATCACCACCAGCACCCTTCCGGTCACCTCGGTGGGGATCGGGCTGGGGGTGGACTTCGGGGTGTATTTGTTGAGCCGGATCAAGGATGAGTACGGCGTCTTCCATGACCTGAACAAGGCCATCGAGAACGCCATGCTTACCACCGGCAAGGCGGTGGTGTATTTGTCCACCACCCTTACCGTGGGCATTTTCTTCTGGGTGATTTCGCCTTTGATGTTCCAGGCCATGATGGGTCTGTTCCTGGCCATCGTGCTGTTCCTGAACATGGTCGGGGCGCTGCTGCTGGTTCCCAGCTTCGTGGTGCTGCTGAAGCCCAAGTTCATCACCGGGCAGGCAAAGTAATGGTTCGGCACATGTACCGAAGTTTATCCTGATCTTGATATCCATTGCTGCGGTCGGCGATGCGTATTGGTTCCGGAGCGGGAATGAGATTTGGGCATTGATTCCTTGCATCACCATGTTCTCAAACGGTGATTGCAGCTTGAGCGCTGAATTTTTTTAATCATTTATTGACAAGAATCGGCATTGCTGGTAAAAAAGTCACAATGCTTAAATTAATTGTATAAACCTTTTTCATTGGACAAGGGGGGTGTTATGCAAAAACGATTGTGGGGTATTCTCTTCATATCCTTCCTGGCAGTGCTCTTTGTTAACCCTTCAGCATCGCTTGCCCGCTTTTACCTCCTTGACAAAAAAATAGAGATTAACGGCGCTATCGAGGAGAAAGTGAATTTCAAGTATGACCTGAAGGATTGGGAAAAGGGAAGGGCATCAGAGGTGTACGGTCAAGGGAGCCCCCTTCCCAGATCAATCACTCAGAAATGGGCGTCAGATGGCGGGAAGGTGCAAAACCCCGCCATGTTGAAAACCCATGTGCACCTGGAGGCCCTTTACCACGCTTATCAGCAGGGGAACACGGTGCTTGATTTTTATACCCTGTTTGAATGGTTTTATGACGTAGCCCCTGATATCAATGGTGCCTGGGGCCGCGGTATGTCTTCCTATGACCGCAACAAGTATCAGACCCCGCACGGATGGGAAATGATCCGGGAACTATATCTGAATTACGTCAGCGGTCCCTGGACGCTTCGCCTTGGTAAGCAAATGGTGGTCTGGGGCGAGACGGGCCTGCAGCGGACGGCGGATGTGGTTAACCCGCTGGATAGCAGGTCTCACATGATGGGGGTGGATGACTGGGAGGATTTCAAGAAGGGGCTCTGGATGTTCCGGGGCTTTTATCAGACGAGCTTCAAAAACGACCTTACCCTGGAGACGATCATTGTTCCCTACGATGTTCAGGCCATGGACCTTCCCCCCGAAGGCACGATGTATAACACCACCTATACCGGTGGGTTTACGTCACGATTGTGGCGGCGGTGGAAGCATGATGAGGTCAATGAGCACGGCCTGCACGATGCGCAGGGGGGCTTCCGGATCAGGGGTTTCAACCTGGACTGGGACTGGACCGTTCTCTGGTACAACGGCTATGAAGCAACCCCGGTATGCGTTGACTGGGGACAGCGGGCTGATTCCTATCTCCCGAAAACTGATTTCGGCTGGCAGAATGTTGGGTTCGGAATCGGGGGGTTCAATCTCTTTGCGGCGGAATACAACTACACTAAAGCAACAACCGGCGTCAGCCTTCCCTATCCCAAAAATAGAAACTTCAGGTACTACCGGGGCAATAACATAGGCGCTACGGCTACAAAGTATGTTTACAATATACCCGTGTTCGGTTTATTTGAATTTCCCTTTAAATCAAATATCCGGTTTGAAGCGGCTTATAAGCCTGCCACCCATTTCAACCGGATGGAAGTAGTAGGAGAAAAAACCTGGCTGGTGAAAAATGTCACCCGGAGGGATCTCATCGGCTATGCCATGGAAATCGGTCATGATTTCATGCCCCGGTTTATCTGCAAGTATAACGGTGAACGAAGCGTTGATGTGACCTTTGGAATGTTTCAGGACTGGATACTGAACTTTGACCGCAATCTCAACGTGTCAGGGTATAACCGGGGAGCTGGTGATGCCAGCACCACCTCCTTCAGCCTTGATGCTACCACGGACTGGTTTAACCAGGAGCTTATGACCAAGTTTAACTACTCCTACAATACCGGAGGCTACGGATCTTTCTGGGCATTTTTTCAGTACGCACCTGGAGTTCACTGGAGATATACCCTGCTGCCCCGGGTAACCTGGTCGAATGCCGGACCTTACAACAACAAGGCAGATCGTAGACACCAATCCCAAACGAACAGCAGTGATACGCAGAACTATATCCACTTCAAAATCGGCTACCTGTTTTAATAACCAGCGGCATTTAAAAAAGGGAGGAAAACGCAATGAAGGAAGGCAGGAAGTGGTGCGGTGTTGTGACAGCAATGATTATGGCGCTCATTTTAACCGGTGTTCTTGCGAGCCGGGGTGCTGCGGTAACCACTGAGGAAGAGCTCAAAAACTGGCCGGCGGCCGTTTACCAGGGCGCCGATCTGGAAAAGGTTCGCGAGTGGGAAAAGACCTGGGTGGGGAAGCGGATCAACAAGGATAACATCGACCAGGTGAAGGAATTTTTAACAGACCAGTTTTATGAAATGTTTAAGAACCCGACTGAGTGGGGTGCCGATGACATATGGTTCGACATCGTCCCGTACGCGACAATTACTCCTACGCCGGGACAGATAGCCATGACCAGGAAGTATGCGCCAACTGCCAAGCTCGACCCCAATCCCCGCAAGGCTTTCTGGGACGGGGGCGTTGGTCCCAACGAGTTTTTGATGGGCTGGGAAACGGGTGCAGGTGCCGGATATCCTTTTCCCTTTCCCAAGACCGGGCTGGAGATGGCATGGAACCTTGAATCAAAAAGCGATGGCGATACCAAGTCGTACGACAGGGAAGGCGTGGTGGTGAATCCCCGAACCAGAACGGAGCGCCGGGCCAAACAGCCGTTCATTCATGATTTTTTTACCGGCAGGTGCGATTACGAACCGCTTCCCAATAAACCCGACAATCCCAAGGGAATACGCCGGGCCATGTATCTGTACATTGATGAGCCTTTGGATGTGCGGGGCACCCGATACATGGAATTGCGCTACCTGGACATTACCAAACCGGATGATGTGTGGGTGTGGTTTCCGCTCTTCCGCAGAATACGGCGCATGGGCTTTGCATACAAATCCGATACCATAGACGGAAGCGATCTTGGTCCCGACGATGAAGGCGGGTGGAACGGACATATTAATAGAAAGAACTGGGAAATTGTCGGGCGAAAAGAGATGCTGGTGGGCCGTCATACCAATATTGAGAAATATACCAAGATAACCGGACAGGCCCTCTGGAGCGGCATGCAGCTGGAGAGATTAAACGCCTATGTCCTGCAATCAAAATTCAAGGAGAAGGACGCTGTCTATAGCAACGAGATTTTATATATGGATCCTGAATCCTGGCATTGCCTGCAGAAGGTTACCTGGGACCGCCAGGGGAGGGTATGGAGGCATTTCCTGTTCCATACGATGATATACAAGGATACAAAGAAAAATATTGACCATGTACATACCTTTGAATTGTATTCAAGCGACCTGCAGCGCAGGCACGGATGTCCTTCCATCGATAATGTTAAAGAGATCGGTATGGATATAAAGAATGACTTCTGGACCATCCAGAACCTGCAGAAGATGGGATACTAACCTCGGAGCAGTTTACGTACTATGCTTATAAAAAAAGCCCTCATGTTTTGAGGGCTTTTTTTATTGGTGTGCCGGAGGTTGTTTTAAGTCATCCCGTGACACATATGTGGCTCAAGGGGGAGGGGCTTTTTAGCCACAACAAAATTATTCCGGAACCTGTAGAACGGCAGCACCTTGCTAACCTTGTCCGACAGACCCGCATGGCACCAGCCTGTATCGAAGCCTCTGCAAAGCTGCCTGTCTGCGGTTTGAGTCGTAAGGCACCGGGTCGTGCCGTAAGCCTCAAGACACATTGTTGTGGCGTCAAAAGCCCCTCCCCCTTGAGCCACTGAACCTCTTCTACTGCATGGTATTCGCAACGCACAGGTGCCTTTCATAAGGAAAGAAGTGTTGGACGCACTACCCTAGGTGTGCACGGTGACGCAGGGTTCATCAGGGCTGCGATGTATTTCAACCGTCAGGTGGGCGAGATCTTTAAAGCCCGATAGAAGCTTTTTGTAATGCTGCGGCTCTTTGGGGAAGTGGGTCACTATCGATACGATGGCAGACATCTGGTGGGATCCGACTATCCAAACATGGATATCTGCAACCCGGTTGTCTGCATCCGATTCAATCGCTGATGTAATGGCAGCAACTGTCTCCTTGTCGGCCATGCGGTCGAGCAGGATCGCGCTGGTGTCGCGCAGCAGCCCGTATGACCACTTGGCGATGACCATCGACCCCACAATGCCCATGATGGGGTCCATCCATACCCATCCAAAAAACTTTCCCGTGGCAAGCGCAACAATTGCCAGCACCGAAGTCATGGCATCCGCGATCACATGGAGATAGGCTGCCCGCAAGTTATGGTCATGGTGATCGCTCATGCGGAAATCGCCTTCATGGTCATGCTCGCCGCCCTGAAGGATACATGCGCTAACGATATTGACCATCAGGCCAACAACAGCAACGCCTATGGCGGCATTAAATTGTATGGGAACGGGGGAGAAAATTCGCTGCATTGATTCGAAACCCATAAACAGTGCTATCACAAGGAGTACCACGGCGCTGATGAAGCCCCCCAGGACTCCTACCTTGCCGGTGCCGAAGCTGTAATCGGGGTTCTCCGCATTGCGGCGTGCAAACCGGTATGCAAAAACCGCGATGCCGAGCGCTCCGGCATGGGTGCCCATGTGCCAGCCGTCGGCCAGGAGGGCCATGGAGCCGAACAGCAGGCCGGTACAAATTTCCATGACCATCATGGAGACGGTAAGCAGAACGACGCGCAGGGTGTTGCGCTCGCTGTGCTCGTCGGGTTGGTCAAAGCAGTGCTTGTGCTGCCATTTGTAGAGATTATAGATATGCATGGTTAAGGCTCCCCGGTAGCCGTGCTGCCTGCTTCTGTTTCCGGTTATCAGAATACCACAGCAGCAGTACCGGCGCAATTGCTATTGCTGACCGCTCACCCGGCACGCGCAAGGGGAGAAGCGGCCTGCGCCGCGAATGGGTTGTATGCATTCTTCATAAAGCCTGCCCTGATATGTGTGAAATAAAGTAGGGGCGACCGGCCGGTCACCCCTACACCTGGAAACTATCTGCATGCAGATTTGCAAGCACGTGATGTCCCGCAACCCTGCTGCGAGGCACTGTGCTTTTATCATTCCCTGGTCACATCGAATGTTCCATCAACTCCAACCGTACCGAGGAAAACCACGCTCACCGCAAAACCCCATTTGCCTGAATAGGTAAGTAGGGGCGGAATTTCCTCTGTGCTTTCGCTGTCTGCCACACCAATACCATCTACGATAAAGATAGCCCCCGTTCCTGTACCAAGGCCCCCTGACAGCAAAACCAGTCTCCCGTCATTACTGCCCATGGTTCCTGTAACTTCTATCGGTTCGGGATCGGGAATAAGTTTTTCCGGCCAGCCAGCTTCTGCAAAGCACGCATAGTCATCAGTGGTAATGGTGCCGGTTACCGTGAGGTTATCTGGAGGATCGAGGGTAACATCCTGCACCAAGGTCATCCTGATACCGCCGCACTCAAGCGTGTCCACCACTGTTTCACCTTCTTTGATATTGATTGACCAGGTTCCGCTGTAATCGCCCGTGGCATCCATCGGTGCCTGGCAGGAGTTTGCCGCACCCAGCGTGACCAGGGCTGCACATAATAGCATGAGAGTACTACACATGTTTCTTTTCATACTGATCCCTCCCTTTGGTTAAAATGAAAGTTGGCTACATCATTTGTATATAATACATATCAATCACACCAAAGCATGTGCCACAAGCAGATAATTATATGCAGTATTTTGAAAAATACCGCTGATGCAATATCCATTTGCAATACAATAACTTTTCGGCAGATGAGCAATAAACTTGAGCGTGGCAGGTTAATGACGGTACCGTGTGCTCAGCTAAGCTCGCGCTCTTATAATTAACAATACCTGCTTCAAGAAAACTTTCTTGACATCGCTTTGGCAGGTGGTTTATGTAACAGCATTAAGGGCCGGCATTCCGGAATGGATTTGATTCAAAAATAGATTCAGGATACCCCCGCTCCCAACCCTCTCCCCCGGTGGGGCGAGGGCATCATTTGTTTGCCCCGGGGTGTTTGATTAATCTTTCAGCATGAGGGTTACATCGATGCATAATTTTATACTGCTGTTTTATGCGTTTATCAAGGTGGGAATTCTGGGTTACGGCGGGGGACACTCCATCATTCCCTTTATCCAGGTTGAAGCGGTTGAGAATTACAAATGGATCAGCATGGAGGAATTTACCGATACCCTGGCCATGGCAAATACGCTTCCCGGACCCATTGCGGTCAAGATGTCTTTCATGGTGGGATATAAAACAGCAGGCCTGAACGGCGCAATGGTCAGCCTGCTGGGACTGCTCCTGCCCTCGCTGCTGATGATGCTGGCCCTCACCTCATTGTATTTGCGCTACAAGGATTTGCCGGCGGTGGAGGGGCTGCTCAAGGGGGTGCGGCCGGTGGTATTTGCGCTCCTCGTGCTGGTGACGTATGAAATCTGGCCTTCAAGTATCGTTTCCTGGCCGACTGCTGTGATTGCCGCAGTCTCGCTCTGCCTCATGGGCTTTTTCAACATCCATCCGGCCATTCTTATGGTGGCGGGGGCGGCTATGGGATTTGCCTTGTGGGGACGCGGTTAAGGAATTGCTGTCACGCCAGTTAAGAATAAACGAAAAAAATCCCCCGACTTGGTCGGGGGATTTTTGCAACTCACGGTACCGGCGGGCAGTACATCCTGACATTCAGGCAGCCTTGCCGAGCGCTTTTACCCGCGCCTTTTCCTCCGGCGCCCTCCTGAAGCTGATCACCCCTTTAAAAGGACATGCTTCCATGCAGCTGAAGCAGAGGCAGCAGCTTGCGGGCATTTCATTGTCCTGGTTGCGGATATCGATGAAAAAGGGGCATGCCTCCTCGGCTTTGCAAATCTTGCATTCCTTGCACAGGGATTTGTTGAACCGCAGACGCCAGAGGCTTCCGTGCCCGCACATGGCCCGGTAGGATGAAAGCCAGCAAAAATGGGTGCAGACTTTACGCCAGGGCATGAACAGAGAAAGACCGATGAGCCCGTACATAAAGGCGACCGGATACCACATGACCCCGGTCAGATCAAACACCGTTTCAGCAAAAAACATGGGGAACCAGCAGAGGAGCAGGGTAAATGGCAAGTAAGGCGCATCCTTGTCTATCTGGCCGCTGATATACATTGCAGATGTGTGGCTCTGCTCTTCAATGGCCTTAGGGAGATTGTTGATAGGCCTCTTGAAGTTCAGGTTCTTGTAAAGGCCGTCCTGCATAGTGGCATTGGGGCACAGCCATCCGCAGAGTACCCGCCCTATGAGAAAGGGAAGGATGGCCACGGTGAAGACATGGAACATGCCCCAGAAAAGGAGATCACCCCGTGAGCCTTTGATAAAGGCAAACGCAGTGACCGTGGCCCATAACATGAATATAAATGTCTGCACGACCGTTCGCGCACTTACTATTTTAAGACGCGATTTTTTGCTGTGTGCCGCTTCCGTTGTTCCGGTGATAAGTAATAAAAATGGAAGCAGGCTGATGAGCAGCACCAGCACCAGGTGGGTGAGATTTTGCCCGCTTGGTTCTTTCTCAAGCAGGATGGGATAGGTTAAGGCACCGATGAACGCCGGTACGAGCCAGAGGTGGGCAGCCAGCTTCACCCGGCTCAAGAAATAAGGCTGGTGCAGCAGAAGAAAGAAGCCTGCGCCGAAAGTAAAGATAATGCCGGGCTGGAGAGCCTTAATCGAGGTAAAAACCCCGGCGAGGTAGACAATGATTGCAGCTATCAGTGCGTATTTATTGATGTTGATAAAACGCTGTTTGGTTATAACCATGACCTCTCCTTAGTGAGCAAGAGCTGCTTGCAGTTTCGGCAGGAGTATTTGCCATTCCCCAGCCGTGATCATGAGCCCGGAGGCCAGATATATTGCCATGAAAACAATGCCAACGCAGATAACTGCCCATCTCCGGGTGCGTACAACCCCGGTTCTTCTGCCCAGCATCCACAGGCATATCATGTAAAAGCAGAAGTTTAAAACGATGTAGTTCCGGGGACCCTGGATGGCGCTATTGGTGAGGGCTTCTACCGTTTGGGTGCCCATGTTTTCCACCAGCGTTTTCACCGCGTGGGATAAGGTTCCGTTCAAAACGGCAATGGGCAAGAGGGTTACCGCGGTGAAGCGAAGCGTATCTATGTATTTGCGATCCCGCAGCACGATATGCATCACAATGGCAAGAATAGCTATGAGGACGAATCCTGATGACCGCGCCCGCCGTATTGGTTACGAAGCGCTGGAGGTTCTCATTATCGGTTTGGAAGATTGTCTTCAGATATTCTGCCAGGTTAATGAGAAACGATGGAAACTGGGCCCGAAAAAGGTCCACCGTTTTCTCATCGGCGATTCCATAGGCCTTGCCGAACATATAGCCGGGGATGAAGATTTCCAAAACCCGGGCCCATCGGGCAAGCGGCGTTGAGTATGTGTCTGCCATATCCGTTCTCCATGGGTGTTATTGAAACAGGTCTTGCATAGGGCTCAAACAGGATGCTGCTGCGTGCTGTTCAGGGATTTTGCGCGGCGGCCTCTTCGGTGATGATGCCTTTTTGCTTGAGATAGATGCGGTCTTTTTCCTTGAATAGTCCCTTGTTGAATGCCTCCTGCACGTCACTTACGGATATGAGGTTTCGGTCCCGCATGTATTTTATGGACTTTCCGTCGAGCAGGCTTTTCTCCAGCATGTATTTCTTTAACGTGTTGAGATGTTCTTTTTCCTCCTGCAGTTCCGCTATTTCTTTGTCAATGTGAGCAGCCTCATACGTGACGTAGAACGATGAGGGTTGCCGCCATTGCTGCAGGCCCATTATGATAAGGGCAAGGGTGATGTAGAGCATGCACCCTATCAGGGTCTTTTTCTCAATCGAGGCGGTTTTCCTGGCAAAAATAAGCAGAATAACAGCGATAATGCCGGCAATCGACGCGACGTACGTCCCGATGACCGGCATCAGTTCGATAGGCACCTTTGAGGAATAATTGTCCATGTACAGTTCAAATGACCAGATGGAAAGAAAGGTGAGCAGGAAAACGCACACCGAACGCTTCAGCGCCCCGGTTTGCCACAGGATCTTTAAGATGATCCATCCGGCCACCACAAAGTAATAGCCGCCAATGGTCTTGATTTCAATATCGCTGAACTGGGTGATCACACCCTTGTCCACCGGCAGGCTTGAAATTTCACCAAGCAGCGGCCATGCCACCAGGGCGGAGAAAAAACCGTACAGGTATGCCTTGCTTTCCTGTTCCACGGTGCAGCAGCGGTAGAAGAGGAAGCCGAAGATAATGGCCAGAATGGGCATATAAAAAAGATTGTAATTGACGACCGGATTTTCCCACATCCTCAGTGGCGACATGGTAATAGCTGAAACGATAAAAGCTACCTGTCCGGCAATGGCAATGATTATTGCTCTCCACATCGTACTGCTCCTTTACATGCTATATGAGTGTATCTGAAAAGGATTGAGAAACACCCGTAAGCTATAACGAAACCCCAATGGCATGTCAAGAAAATATTCCCAATATCATAGCCGGATCATGCTACCGGCTGGTGCTGTCATCGTTGGCGCCCTTTGCCAGCCGGACCAGGTAGTAGCGGTTCTTTTCGAGCACCTTGACGATGACGCTGCCGATGCAGGGCCGCACCAGCAGAGCACCCTCATTGGTGCCGAGGAGGTTGAAGAGCTCAACGCAGCAGGTGCCGATGTGGGTGCTTTCGGCCACTGAATATGGCGCCGACAGGAATTCCTTCCCGGCCCGGTAGCGGGGATGGGCAAAATTGGCATGCACTGCCTCCCAGCTTGAAAGGAGATCTCCAAACGAAGAGAGCTTTTTCTCAGAGAGGTTGTTTAAACCTTTGACAATGGCCTCACCCATTTCCCTCGGGAATGCGCCCCATCCTTCAGGAATGCGGGAGAGGAAGCTTGGATTATGGGCCAATTCAAACAGCTCTCCCTCGGGAGGGAAATCAATCGGTTCGAAGTCTGATGGCTCAATGGTTGTTTCCAGGAAAGGCTCATACTGTTTGCCAAGTGGAAATGAAGTGACTGCCAGTATTTCCCCCGCATGTGGTGAAGCGCGGTACCAGGGCGCTGCGTCATGCTTGCAAATAACGTCCCAGGTTGCCGGCTCAGCGTATCCGGCCTCACCCCTGAGCGCCTCGCAGGGATTTTTCTCCGCGCGTGTCATGGCAATGTTGTGCTTTGCCAATTCCAGCTGCAGCTCAGTCAGCGCAGATCCGTCCAGCCAGTAGCAATACTTCCAGGCTCCGTTTTTCTTTTCCGGCATTTTTCTCTCCTTCTCTCCTCATTTCACGCCCCTTGGTTTTGGTCCGGCTGTATTTTTGTAGCGCATGCCTCCTTTACTTGTCAACCGAAATAATGGGGACCCCCGGTCTGTTTATCCCTTGACAGGGCGGACACCATACGGCGAGGTCGGCACCGGGAAGCTCGTAGCTGCCCGGCGTCACCGCGCGCACCCGCGCGGCCACCTTGAAGCCTCTCTGCCGCTCCGGCGTCAGCGCCACCACCGCGGCGAACCGATCATCCGCCGCCGGCTGCGCCTCGGTCTCGCTGAGTTCACCCAGGAACGGCATGGCCGCCACCTCGCCCGCGGTCAGCCGCGCGGTGATCTCCCACCCCGCCGGCAGGCCCTGCATCACCAGCGCCCGATGCGCCTGGCGCGTCTCGGCGGCCCCCTCCAGCACCAGCACGAACTCGGTGTTCTGGCGCAGCTTGTCGAG
>CAVVUR010000015.1:0-137404 GCA_963751515.1 uncultured delta proteobacterium | reverse complement strand
GTGGAAAAGAAGCTGGCATCATACGAGTAGGAGGAATGTGATGGAGAAGCTGAGCAGGGCCGACCTCGCTGCCATCAGGGGAAAAAATCAATCAGTCAGACCCCTTGAAGACGGGGCTTAAGCGGGCGCGGATCACCGTGCACATTGGGAACCTGCGGAATCGCTTCCGGGGCCCAGGACAAATCTACGATTTCTTCGGGGAACTGATCCGCTCAACAGTTTTTGCCGACATCTTTGTTACCACGTCCGGCTGCAGGGAATTGCAGCCGCGAGCCCCTCATCACCATGGAGGAAGTGGGTAAGGACGCGGTGAAGTATGCGGATCTGACGCCGGAAAAGGCCGAGCGCATTTTCAAAAAGCACCTCAAGGGGGGCGTGGTGCAGAATGACCTGGTCTTGGCGGGTGGCAGGGAAATGGACTTCACCACGGCCGCCTTCGCCCTAAAGGGGATACCCCACATGCGGGAGACCCCCTTTTTCGGCATGCAGAAAACCGTCGTCCTCAGGAACCGGGGCTCATCGATCCCGAAAGATAGATGAATATATCGCCCGGGACGGATACCTGGGCATGGGCAAGGCCCTTTCGAAATGACCCCGGAGCAGATTATCGACGAGGTGAAAAACTCGGGCCTTCGCGGCCGAGGCGGCGCAGGCTTTCCCACCGGCTGAAATGGAGTTTGCCGCCAAGTCCCAGGGGGATGTGAAATACGTGCTCTGCAACGCCGACGAAGGCGACCCGGGCGCATTCATGGACCGGTGCGTCCTGGAAGCCGACCCCCATGCCGTTCTCGAAGGCATGATCATCGCCGGCCACGCCATCGGCGCCACCAGGGCTACATCTACTGCCGGGCCGAATATCCCCTGGCCATCAAGCGTCTGAACCTCGCCATCGACCAGGCCAAGGAATACGGGCTGCTGGGAGAGAACATCCTGGGCTCCGGCTTCGATTTCGATCTCGAGATCTACCAGGGCGCCGGCGCGTTCGTCTGCGGCGAAGAGACGGCCCTCATGCCCTCCATCGAGGGAAAACGCGGCATGCCCCGGCCCGCGACCGCCGTTCCCGGCCTCCAGGGGCTCTGGAAAAACCGACGATCCTCAACAATGTGGAGACCTTTGCCAACATCCCGCCAGATCATCCTGAAGGGCGGCGAGTGGTACGCCGGCATGGGCACCGAGAGCAGCAAGGGCACCAAGGTCTTTGCCCTGACCGGCGACGTCAACAACGTCGGCCTGGTCGAGGTGCCCATGGGCACCACCCTCGGCGACATCATCTACGACATCGGCGGCGGCATCCCAACGGCAAGAAATTCAAGGCCGTGCAGACTGGGCGGTCCCTCCGGCGGGTGCATCCCGGCGAGTACCTCGAACACGCCCGTCGACTACGAGTCGATCGTCAAGCTCGGCGCCATCATGGGCTCCGGCGGCCTGATCGTCATGGACGAAGACAACTGCATGGTGGACGTGGCCCGGTTCTTCCTGGAGTTCTGCCAGGACGAGTCCTGCGGCAAGTGCACGCCCTGCCGGGTGGGCACCAAGCGCATGCTGGAGATCCTGACCAGAATCTGCAACGGCGAGGGCAAGGAAGGCGACATCGAACTGCTGGAGAAACTGGCCGACATCATCAAGGACAGCGTCCCTGTGCGGGCTGGGCCAGACCGCGCCCAACCCGGTGCTTTCCACCATCCGGTATTTCCGGGACGAGTACGAGGCCCACATCTTCGACAAGAAGTGCCCGGCGGCGGTCTGCTCGGCGCTGTTCAAGGCGCCCTGCCAGCACGCCTGCCCGATCGGCATGGACGTCCCGGCATACATCGCCCTGATCAAGGCAGGCCGGCTGGACGACGCCTACAAGGTCTGCTCAGAAAGACCAATCCCTTCCCGCGCGTCTGCGGCAGGGTCTGCAACCAGTTCTGCGCGCACCAAGTGCCGCCGCGGCCAGATGGACGAACCGATGGGCATCGCCTGGCTGAAGCGGTACATTACCGATAACGTTGCAGCCCGCGACCCGGCGCCCGCCGCCATTACCAGGAAGGAAAAGATCGCCGTCATCGGCGCCGGCCCTGCCGGGCCTACTGCCGCCAGGGATCTGACCATGCGGGGATATGCGGTGACCGTCTTCGAGGAGCTCCCCGATGCCGGGGGGATGCTGCGCTACGGCATCCCCGAATACCGGCTGCCGCGCGAGACCCTCAAGGAGGAGATGACATTCATTGCGCAGGGGATGGAAATCAAAACCCTGCGGGTCGGGAACGCCAAGGATTTCGCTCGCATCCGCAGCGAACTACGACTTCGTGGTCATGGCGATTGGCGCCCACAGCAGCTAGACGCTGGGCATGGAAGGTGAAAACCTCACGGGCGTTTAAGGCGGCGCGGAATTTCTGCGCCGGGTGAACCTGGCATAACAATAATCTTATGTCGGCAAACGCGTCGCGGTCATCGGCGGCGGTAACTCCGCCGTTGACGCGGCGCGCACCGCCTACGGCTCGGGGCAGCAGAGGTCACCATCTACTATCGGCGGGAGCGCAAGGATATGCCCGCCTGGAAGAAGAGATCGAGGCCGCCCTGCACGAGGGGATCATCATCGAGTTCTTGATGGCGCCGGCCAGGCTCACCGGCACAAACGGCACCGTGAACGCATCGAGTCATGCGGATGAAGCTGGGCGATTTTGACCGCACCGGCGGGCGAAGTCCGGTCCCGATCGAAGGCAGCCATTCACCCTTCACGTTGACCTGGTCATACCGGCCATCTCGCAGCCCCCCGACATCTCGTTCCTCACCCCCGACCAGGAATCAAGTTGACCAAAGGCGATACGTTTGAGCGCGCCGGCCGCAGCAGGACCATGTCAACGCCGAAGGCTTCTTCGTCTGCGGCGACGCGGTCAGCGGCCCGGCCTCGGTGGTCGAGGCCATGGACACGGGTCACCAGGCGGCCCAGGACATCGACGCGCATATCCGCGCGAAAAATAATGAGCGGCCATATCAAGAGCCGGCGAAGAGAAAATTGAGATCCCCTTTGAAGTGGACGCAGAGATGGTGCAGCCGCCCAAAGGGCTGATGACCGAGCTCGGGGTAACTGAGAGGGAGCGAAACTTTAAAGAGGTCGAGCTTGGATATATCCGGGAGATTGCCTGTAAAGAGGCATGCCGCTGCCTGCGCTGCGATGCCGAGCTTCAGAATAGGGAGGAGCTTGATGCAGATCACCATTGATGGAAAAGCATGACGAGTGCACCCCGGGTCAGACGATTTATGAAGTGGCCAGGGACAACGGCATTCTATTCCCGGTGCTCTGCCACCACGACCAGCTCAAACCGGTGGGCGCCTGCAGGGTCTGCGTGGTGGAGGTGGCAGGAGGCAAGACCCTGGTGGCTTCCTGCGCCATGCCCGCCGAGAAGGGCATGGTTGTCCTACCGATACCGAGCGGGTACCGCCGTCAAGACGGCTCACGGTCGAGCTCCTCCTGACCCAGGGACACCACAACTGCATCACCTGCGAGGCAGCGGCGACTGTCTTCCTGCAGGACCTGGCCTATTCGTTGGGCATCGAGAAGCCCCGCTTCGCGAACCCGCACAGGTAAGGGAACGCTGGAGCAGGCCAACGAGATGATCGTCAGGGACATGAACAAGTGCGTCCTCTGCGGCCTCTGCGTCCGGGCCTGCAACGAGATCCAGGTCAACCAGGTCCTCGATTATATCGGACGGGGCCCCACGCCAGCGTCGGGCCCGCCTTCGGCACTACCTATGAAGATTCCGAGTGCGTGTTCTGCGGCGAATGCGTCCGGCTCTGCCCGGTGGGCGCGCTGTTCGAAAAGCAGGGCCGGTTCAAGGGCAGGGCGGCGAACTCAGGAAGGTAAGCACCACCTGCGCATACTGCGGCGTCGGCTGCCAGATGGACCTGCAACGTCAAGGACGGCAAGATCGTCAAGGTGACCACCCCACGCGGAATGCCGCGCGCGCCCAACGACGGCAGCCTCTGCATCAAGGGCCGCTTCGGGTACGATTTCGTCGACCACCCGGACCGGCTCACCAAGCCCCTGATCAGGAAAGACGGCGAGCTCAAGGAAGCGAGCTGGGACGAGGCCCTCGCCTATATGGCCGACAAGCTCGCGGCCATCAAAGAAAAGCATGGCCCGGACGCCATTGCCGGCTTCTCCTCGGCCCGGTGCACCAACGAGGAGAACTACCTCTTCCAGAAATTCTTGCGCGCGGTGATCGGCACCAACAACGTCGATCACTGCGCCCGTCTCTGACACAGCTCCACCGTGGCCGGTCTGGCCACAGCATTCGGTTCGGGCGCCATGACGAACTCCATCGCGGACATCGGAGAATCGGAGTGCTTCCTCATCACCGGCACCAACACCACGGAGAACCACCCGGTGATCGCCACCTTTATCAAGCGGGCGGTCACCCAGAGCGGCGCCAAGCTCATCCTGGCCGATCCGCGGAACATCGACCTCGCCAAGTTCGCCACCGTCTGGCTCCGCCAGAAGCCGGGCACCGACGTCGCCTGGATCAACGGCATGATGAACGTCATCATCAGCGAAGGCCTTCACGAACGAGGAATTCATAGCCGAGCGCACCGAGAACTTCGAGGCGCTCAAGGAAACGGTGAAGAAATACACCCCGGAATACGTGGAGAAGATCACCGGCATCCCCGCCGAAGACCTCGGAAGGCGGCCGCGGCTCTATGCCACGTCCGAGCGCGGCGGCCATCGTCTACGCCATGGGCATCACCCAGCATATCACCGGCACGGACAACGTGAAGTCCCTCGCCAACCTGGCCATGCTCACCGGCAACATCGGCAGGCCCGGGCACGGGCGTCAATCCCCTGCGGGGACAGAACAACGTGCAGGGCGCCTGCGACATGGGCGCGCTGCCGCAACGTCTTCCCGGCTACCAGGCGGTGACCGACGACGGCCGAGCGCAGAAGTTCGAGGAGGCCTGGGGCGTGACGCTGCCCGCAAACCCGGGCCTCACCATCCCAGAGATCATGGACGGCCGCAGCGCAAGGGAACCATCAAGGCGCTCTACATCATGGGCGAGAACCCCATGATGTCCGATCCCGACACCGACCATGTGGAGAAGGCCCTGAAGAAGCTCGACCTGCTGGTCGTTCAGGACATCTTCCTCCACGAGACCGCGGAGTCTGGCCCACGTGGTGCTGCCGCTCGGCCGCCTGGGCCGAAAAGGACGGCACCTTCACCAACACCGAACGCCGGGTACAGCGGATCCGCAAGGCGGTGGATGCACCCGGGCGAAGCGCTGGACGACTGGGAGATCATCATCCGACTGATCGGCAAAAGATGGGCGCCGGCTGGAACTACAGCGGCTCGCAGGAGATCATGGAGGAGATCAGCGGTGACCCCGTCTTATGCAGGCATCACCTATGACCGCATCGAGCATGTGGGTCATCCAGTGGCCCTGCCCGAACAAGGAGCACCCGGGCACGCCCATCCTCCACAGCGATGCCTTCACCCGGGGCAAGGGTCTCTTCACCGCGTCGAGCACATCCCTGCCGGCCGAAGCAGACCGATGCGGAATATCCGTTCATCCTCACCACGGGCCGCATCCTCTACCAGTACCACACCGCCACCATGAGCAGGCGCTCCAAGGGACTGGTTTCAAGGACGCCTGAGGCCTTTGTGGAGATCAACCCGGCAGACGCAAAGAAGCTGGAATCTCGGCCAGGGTGAGAGGCTGACCGTTTCCTCGCGGCGGGGCAGTATACAGGCCAGTGCCGACATATCCGGGAAGTGCGCCAAGGGAGTGATCTTTATCCCCTTCCACTACAGCGAGGCGGCCGTCAACCGCCTCACCAATGCCGCGCTTGACCCCATAGCCAAGATCCCCGAGTACAAGGTCTGCGCCGTGAGGATAGAGAAGGCGTAGGGGGAAGATGCACGATGCATAATACACGATGCAGGTTAAAGACGCCTCACCGACTCTGATCCCTGCACCCTGTTCCCTGCTTTTGTAACCACGAAGGGCACGAAGAAAAACTTCACGAAGTACACGAAGATAGAAACCGAAGATATGTAAGTCTCAGTCGTGCGTGCGCGACTGAGAAGACTTCCAAGAAGGACGCGTGAAAGCGCGTCCTTCTTTGGTTTTTCTTCGTGTGCTTCGTGCATTCCCTCTTCGTGCCCTTCGTGGTTGTCTCTTTTCCTGTGGACACCTTTTCTGCCTTTCCCCATTGAAATGTTCCCACATATATGGTAACATTCTGACAAAAGAAAAACTCGAGGTGATGATTATGCGATATATCGGTGTACGGGAACTGAAGGAGTCCTTTGTAACCTGCATCAATTCCGGCGAAGAGATTGTTATTACCAAGCGTAAAAAGCCCATAGCCAGGATTTCTCCCATAAAGAGAAACTCGCCTGAATCGGCATTGCTGGAGATCGGCCGTGTTCTGACGGAAGCCGGGATTAACCAAAAGGAAGCCTCAAGGGTCCTCAAACAGGTTAGAAAAGAATTGTATGGCTAAGGTTGTAATTGATGCCAATGTAGTAATTTCCTCAGTATTTGGAGGCCTGCCGCTGGAATCGGTCACCCTTGCGATGCGGCACCATGAGGTTTCTATTCTGAGGATATAGAAAAAGAACTAAGAGGGGTCCTGCAAAAGCTTGAGTCCAAATTGCAGGCGCGGCAGATAGAAACACTGCAAAGAAACCTTTCAAAATTCTTCTCCTTCTGCAAAAAGGTCCCGGTTACGGAAAGCGTTACCCTTTGCAGGGACAAAAAAGACAATCGATACCTTTCTCTCTGCAAACAGATCAAGGCCGATTTTTTAATCACCGGGGATAAGGATCTGTTGACAATTTCTAAAAAGGCATTGAGAGATAATCACCTGATTTGCAATATCGTCACTCCCGCCGAATTCGTCAAAAGGGAGGGGTGAGGGTTCAGGGGGCAGGGTGCAGGCAAGAAAAAGCTCCATAGTCGACAGTTAAAGAAGGCTGCCTGTAAACTTGCAACTGGTAACTGGTCTTTGACCCTGCACCCTGTTTTTTGAACCACGAAGGGCACGAAGAAAAACCGACTAATCACGAAGAGCACGAAGAAAGAAACCGAAGATCTGTAAGTCTCAGTCGTGCATGCGCGACTGAGAAGACTTGCAAGAAGGACGCGTGAAAACGCGTCCTTCTTCTCGCGTTTGGCCCTCTGACTAGATCGGAGGGCTTTTTATTTTTCTCTGTAGTCATTTTATTCATAATTTTTGATTGACTACGTGTTCGCCTTCTGGTATCTAGTATTATGACTAGATATGCGGAGGTGACTATGGGACATCCCACTAAAATCCAACTCATCAAGCGTCAGACATCTGAGCAATGGTACGTCAACTTCCCCGCTGCCCTCGCTCAGGCCTTGGAATTCGACAAAGGCGAAATCTGGGAATGGATCGTCGAGGACAAGAACCAGCTCGTTTTGCGTCGCCAGATTCCCGTCGCATCAGCGCGTAAAAAAAAACCGCCGAAGCGTACTCTCCGGGAAGGCACGGGCTTGGATTGAGACAAACTTTTGAGCGCCTCTTCGAGCGCACGCGTCCCGCGTTTCGGCAGCAGCGAACCTTTGAGCGTGCCAAAACACTTGCGCTTTCGGGGCTTCTGTGTCTTGGACGTCACACGGTGACAGGTATGCTCACCACGTCAGGTCAGCAGTTCCATGATTGGTCGGCAAACTATCGCGTCTTTGAGCAGGAACGCATTGATGTTCCGACGCTTTTTTCTGCAGTGCTTGCCGGTGTGATCGATACCCTGCCTGAAGGGGCTCCCCTCGTCGGGGCTCTTGACGACACGCTCATTCGCAAGAAGGGACGGCGGATTGCCGGTACCTCCTGGCGCCGCGATCCTCTGGGCCCGCCCTTTACCAACAATTTCATCTGGGCGAGTCGTTTCCTCCAACTCTCCCTTGCAATACCTGAAAGTGCTGGGGGGCCGTCGCCAGCGCGCATGATTCCCGTTGATCTGCGACACTGCCCATCACCGCGCAAACCCGGCAAACGCGCTTCTGTCGAGCAATGGGAGGAATGGAAGCATGCCTCCTCTAAGGCACGCATCTCCGCCGAAGGGGCGAACCGTCTGCGCGTTTTGCGTGAAGAGCTGGATCGCCAGGAGATGCGTGAACGCCAGGTCATCATGACTGCGGACGGAACCTTCACCTGCCGCGAAGTCTTCAAACATCTGCCTGAACGCATCGATCTGATCGGACGAATCCGCAAGGACGCCCGGCTCTACCAACTGCCCACGCCAGAACAGAAAACCTGCGGACGCGGACGCAAACGAGCATACGGTAACCGCCTGCCCACACCGGAAGAACTCCGCCAAAACCAAACCATACCCTGGATCAACGTCCGCGCCCATGCCGCCGGTAAAGAGCATATCTTCAACGTCAAGCATATCTCGCCGTGCCGATGGAAGCACGCCGGTGGGGAACGTACGCTCCGTCTCCTCATCGTCCGTCCGCTCGGCTATCGGCTGAGAAAACGCGCGCCCATGAACTACCGTGCCCCGGCGTATCTTATCACCACCAACCTGGAGCTATCGCTTGAAACAATCCTTCAGGCCTACATCTGGCGATGGGAAATAGAGGTCAACTTCCGCGACGAAAAGACCTTGCTCGGCCTCGGCGAAGCGCAGGTACGCACCAGCAGAAGCATCGAAACCCTCACGCCGTTTTTGGCCGCAGTGTACGCCATGCTGTTACTCTCCCTTGAAAAAGTCGGCGGACGAAGGCGCACACTCCCGCCTCCAGCGTGGCACCGTCAACGACTCGAAGGACAATCGCGCACCTCCACGGCACAGGCTTTGCGCGAGTTACGTTCGGAAATCTGGGGAGAAGCGCTGGGCAAGAGAAATAAAAACAGCTTCATGAACACCACCACCCCGTCCATGAAGCTGCCTCATTTGGAAAATTGCGCGGCATCAGCCGTTTGTTACGCCTCAGGATAGCCAAACGCCAGAAGAAGGACGCGTGAAAACGCGTCCTTCTTTAATTCCTGTCCCTTTCGTGATCTGGATGGTCGGTACGTTTTCTTCGTGTGCTTCGTGCATCCCCTCTTCGTGCCCTTCGTGGTTGTCTCATTTCCTGTGGGCCGCTGACTGTGGTTTGTTGACTTCTCCTTTTTTTGTCCAATGTCAAGGGCTGACCCCAGTTTCTGCACCCTGTATTTTTGACCCTGTTCCCTGGACCCTGAACCCGTTCTTTTCCTCTCCTGCAGTTTTTACTTAACAAAAAAGCAAAAAACGTTTATAATGATAATCCTTCTGATTTCATAACTCACTAAAAAAGACTTTCCCGGTTACTATAGAGTACGATGAAAGATAATGGTCATTGCGAGGAGCGCTAGCGACGCGGCAAGCTCATCAGATTGCTTCGCTGACGCTCGCAATGACAATCTATGTATCAATCTTACTTTAATAACCTTCTCCGCCCGGCGGATCATGGCAAGAAATAAGCTACTTATTTGTTTGGCCATTTTTTTATTTTGGTCGGCAGGCTGTGGCGGCGGGGCAGAAAAAGCATCACCCCCTCAAATTACGCAGGATTTAAAGGCCTTTGAAAATATTCTTTCTCACTACTATCTTCAGCCCGGGGACAGGCTTGACATTACCTTTTACCAGAATCCCGAGCTCAATGAAAACGTGGTCGTGCGGCCTGATGGGAAAATTTCACTGCAGCTCATTGATGAACTTCAGGTTGCGGGACTCACTCCCCCGCGGGTAAAAGAGCTGCTGACTGAACGCTACACCCCCTATTTAAAAAAACCCATGCCCTCCGTGAGCATCACCTCGTTTGGCGGGCAAAGGGTGTATGTCGGGGGCGAGGTCAATAGCCGGGTGTGATCACCCTTAAGGGACGCACCACGGTTGCCCAGGCCATTATTGAAGCAGGGGGATTCAAATCAGATGCTGACATTAAGGATGTGCTGGTGGTAAGCAGGGCGCCTGACAAAAGCCCCCTTACCCGGACGGTGAATGTCAAGAAGGCGCTGAAGGGGAAACTCCCGGAGGAGGAAGTGCTCATCAGGCCCTTTGACATCATCTATGTTCCCAAAAGTCTCATGCTCAAGGCAAACGAGTTCATCGATCACGTGTACACCTTCGTTCCGCCCTTCATCTGGTTCGGCTTCTCCTACGAGCTGCACGTGGAGGATGATGACTGAGTGAAGGAGATAGATGATGCAGGATACAGGATCCACGATGCAGGCTTGTAAAGACGCTTCTCCCTGAACCCTCACTTGTAACCACGAAGCATCACGAAGAGATACGACACCAAGAGCACGAAGAGAAAGGCGGGAAGCAATTGCCACGTGACACATTTGTTAAGCAACTGAAAACCGGCATCAAGAAAACGGTCATGTAAGCTGTCCAGCGAAAACAAATTTGTTTAACAAACAATTTTGTTTTCGCTGGAAACTTCGTGTCCTTCTTGTTTTTCTTCGTGACCTTCGTGGTTCTTTTTGGTTTTTCTTCGTGCTCTTCGTGGTTCAGTTTGGAATTTCGTGCTTCGGATTTCGGATTTGTCTTTTAACCTGTATCGTGCATCATGCATCCTGAACCATTTTAAGGAATTCCTCCACTATGTATACTTCCTTTTACAACTTCTCCGAGAAACCTTTTAACCTTACTCCTGATCCCAAGTTCCTCTTCTATACCACCAGCCACCGCGAGGCGCTCGCCTCCATGATTTACGGGATCAACGAGCGCAGGGGTTTCGTGGCCATCACCGGGGAGGTGGGGACCGGTAAAACCACCCTCATCTACACCCTGCTTAACAATCTCAACGAGAAGGTAAAAACAGCCTTTGTCTACCACACCACCGCCACCTTTGAGCAGCTGCTCGGGCTATATCCTCATGGATCTCAATGTTCCGGTTGCCAACGAAAACAAGATGGCTCTTCTGCAAAAATTAAACGACCACATGGTTCACAATATCGCCCGGGATGAAACCCTGGCCATTATTATCGATGAGGCGCAGAACCTCCCTGTCAGCGTCATGGAAGAGCTGCGTCTGCTTTCAAATCTGGAAACAACCAAACAGAAGCTGATCCAGATTCTGCTGGTCGGGCAGCCCGAACTGGAGGCAAAGCTGGATTCGCAGGAGCTGAGGCAGCTCAAGCAGCGGATCAGCATCAGGCGAACCGTCAAGCCCCTAACCCTTGAGGAATCCAGGGAATACATAAATCACCGCTTAAACGTGGCGGGAAGCACTACCAGCCAGGTCTTTACTTCAGATGCCGTGGCCCTCATATGCAAGCATGCCCAGGGGATCCCGCGCATGATCAACATCCTCTGCGACAATGCCTTCCTGATAGGCTACAGTCTTTCTAAAGAAAAGATTTCCGGGAAGATTATAAACGAAGTTATCAGAGACCTCAGCGCCGGCAGTGAAACAGCCTATGCTCCCGTGGTAGCCGGGACACATCTTCCCCCCGCGGAGCAGACATCTCCATCGCGGAACATCCGCTTTTACCTTGTATCGATTATCCTGCTCATTGCGCTGGTCGCCATTTCCCTGGCTATCCGCGGGTTCTTCAGGGAAAAGCCGGTCCATGAGAATGTGCCTCAGCTGACCGAACTGACTCCCCCCGCAGAGACTGATGCCCCGGTTGAAGTGTCGCCGCAACCGGTCCCCGAACCGGCACCGCAGCAGCCTGCAGCGCAGAAACCTGAGATTGAGAAGTCTCCTCCCCGGGAACCGGAGCAAAAGAAACCGTCAGCCCCTAAGAACAAAGTATACAAAACAGCCTTTTTAAAAGAAGGGAAGAGCCTTTACTCCCTGGCCATAAAAAACTATGGAAAGGCAAATCCAACCATGTACGACCTGATTCTTAACGCCAACCCCGGCATAACTGACATAAGGAGCATTCCGGACAACAGAAAAATCAGGTTGCCCACGATCACCCCGGAATCCTTCATCCAGGAAACCGGCGGAAGCTACGCTCTCTTCATCGGCACCTTTGAAACCCATAATCTGGCAGCCCAGTGTGCCGCAAAGCTTTCCGGCCTGGGGAAGAACACCATCATCAAAGCGCAGAAGTTTTCACCCAGAGATACCTGGTACCGCTTAACCGCCGGCAGCTTTGCCTCGCGTGATGAGGCCCTGGATGCTGTAAATATTCTTATAAAACAGGGGGTCATCTTCATTCCCGGTCATCTTTCCTGAATTTTCTCAATCTGCCGTTAGTGTTCCAAAAGAAACATAAGTACCGTGGGTAGTTTTTATATCTAACTGTATATTATTATTTGATTTTATTACCAGCGTTATTTGCGGCAGTAGTTTTATGTTCTTCTAAGAACAATTAATAATATTATAGTAACATAACTGCCTATTGATAAATATTGAACCGCAAACATAAATAGACATAATTTTCAAGTAGTTTGATGCTTCGCTCATAATAATGTTTTTTTTGCCGCAAATGGCATTTCTATTGCTTTTTAAGAATGTGTTGCTGTATAATAATGCATTATACTTATTGTATTTAATACTAATTTTCAGATGTGAAAACTAAATACAGCCGGAACCATAGATAATCAGCAGTAAGCACAAATCACTTTAAGAGGTTAATGGTGAAAAAGCATTTCTCGCTCACGAACTGCGCGGTTATTCTTGGACTCGTCTGCATGATGGGGTGCGGCGGCGGCAAAAACACGACATCCCTTCCGGTGGAAGCAGTGCCGGTTTACCAGGAGACAGGGGGTGATTATTATCTTCAGCCCGGCGATAACCTGGACATAAAGTTCTTCTACAATCCCGAGCTGAATGAAAATGTGACCATCCGTCCCGATGGGAAAATATCCCTGCAGCTGATTGAAGAGGTCCAGGCAGCCGGCCTCACGCCCGCGCAATTGGACGATCTGCTCACCAAACAGTACGCGACCCAGCTGAAACAGGCAACGCTGACGGTTATCATTAAAGAGTTCGGCGGCCAGCGGATTTATGTGGGTGGTGAGGTCAATTCTCCCCAGGTGCTTGAAGTAGTTGGCAGGGTCAACGCCCTGCAGGCCATATTCAACGCGGGGGGCTTCAAGGACAATGCCAAGATGTCCAGCGTCATGATTGTAAGCAGGGGTCAGGACAATAAACCGCTTGCAAAAAAGGTAGATCTCAAAAAAGCGCTCAAGGGAGAATTGCCGGAAGAGGATTTTGTTTTAAAGCCTTTTGACATGGTTTATGTTCCCAAAACCAACCTGGCCAGGGCAGATGAGTTTGTGAAACATATCTATAATTTCATTCCGCCAAGGATAGGTCTTACCTTCACCTATGAGCTTCACAACGAAGAACAAGAAACTGAGGTCGAGCAGATACAGGTGGTGGAATAAGAGGGGAGAGGATGCAGGGTACAGTGTGCAGGGTAAAAAATAAATTCTAAATCCCAAATCCTAAACTCTAAACAAATTCAAAGCTCAATTTAGGATTTAGATATTGGGATTTCATTGATGGTACAAATTCTAAGCACTAAACTCTAAATCCCAAACAATATCAAATGACCAAAATTCAAAACCACTTGGCACCCGAGGTTTAGAACATTTGATATTTGGATTTTGGATTTGTTTAGGATTTAGATATTGGGATTTAGGATTTGGTGACCTCAACTTTTATTATGTAACTTAACTTCAAAAAAACCATGACACCCGACACCGAAGCACTCACCTCCTTGCGTGACCTCCTCAATATTCTCTTCAAGCACAAGGCGAAGATGATCACCATCTTCCTGACTATTGTCATAACCGTCACCGTGGGTACCTTTCTTACGGCGCCGGTCTATGAAGCCTCGTCCAAGGTGCTGGTCAAGTTCGGGAGGGAAAATGTCTTCACCCCCACCAGCCCCACGGCAGGCGGCAACCAGCCCATTCTCTTTGATTCCTCCCGGGAGGAACGCATCAACTCTGAGATAGAAATTTTGAAGGGAAGAAACCTCATCGAAACAGTTCTTACCGAGCTGGGCAGCACAACACTGTATCCCGGCATAGACGAGGCTCCCCTCATCCCGCGCCCCTGGGGGAAAAAACTGACTCCATTGGAGAAGGCAACCATTGCCTTTGAGAAAAAGCTCACGGTGGAAGGGGTGAAAAAATCAGATGTGATCGAGATAAAATTCGAACACAAGGATCCCACAATTGCCGCTCAATCGGTAAATAGGCTGATAGATGCCTTCCTGGATCACCACCTGATCGTCTATAAACAGTCGCAGCACTACAGCTTTTTCGATGACCAGGTCAAACTGCTGGAGAAGAAACTGAAAGACTCTGAAAATGAGCTTGAGGATATCCGCAGACAGCACAATATCTCCTCGCTGGGAGAGCAGAAGACCCTTTTGCTCAAGCAGATATCAGAACTTGAAACGGAGCTAGCCAAAACCCGGGGTGAAATCAGCGAAAACGAGGGTAAAATGTATGCCCTCAAGGCCGGGGCATCCGCAAACCTCGCGGAGCTCAAACTTGGAACTGAGACAGAACTGAACCCGTACGCCATCAGTTCCATCAGAAGCAGGCTGGCTGAATTGAAGATGAAGGAAGAAGAGCTGCTCGCCAAGTATACCGAAGAAAGCATCATGGTCACCAATGTGAGGAAAGAAATAGAGACCGCCCAGGCACTGCTGAATAGAGAAGAGAGAACCTACCATGACAAGGCGGTGAACAGTATCACCCACACCCTGAATGCCTTGAGGGGCAAGGAGGGAAGCCAGCAAAAGCACCTTGCGGGCTATCAGCAGGAATTGGACAGGATCAACACCATTGAGCTGCGCCTGAAGGAGCTGGAGCGTGAAGTAAAGCTGAACGAGGAAAATTACCAGCTCTACATCAAGAATATGGAAGAGGCCAGGATATCTGACGCCATGGACAGCCAGAAGATTGCCAACATCAGTGTGATCGAACCGGCCCAGCCGCCCATAAAGCCCATTAAGCCCAAGAAGCTGCTCAACATTTTGCTCTCTCTGATCCTGGGTTCCTTTGCCGCCCTTGGCATTGCCTTCTCCTCGGAGTATTTAAGTCACACTTACAATAACAGCAGCGAGGTCAAGAGCAAACTGGGAGTCAACGTGCTTGCCACGATTCCAGAATTGAGTGGGAAATAAAAATCCTAAGCACTAAACTCTAAATCCCAAACAAACCCTAATGACAAAAACTCAAACAGGCACTTCGCTCCTGAGGTTTGGAACATTAGATATTTGGATTTTGGATTTGTTTAGGATTTAGATATTAGAATTTAGAATTTCACCTCTTTTGGAGGTTTTGTGGCAAAGACATTTGAAGCTTTGATGAAGGCGGAAAAGGAACACCAGATGCGGCCTGAAGAGGCCAAGGTCTTTGACATCCGGCCCCAGGCGCAGATCAGCATTCCCAAGAATTACAAGCTGCCTCCCCAGGTGGGGGAAGAATACCACCGCATGAAGCAGCTTATCCTTAACGCCAATCCTGACAGAAGGATAAAAACGGTGCTCTTCTCCAGTTCCCGGGAAGGGGAAGGAACCTCGACCGTTACCCGCGACTTCGCGGTAACTTTGGCCTCAATCGGCGACACGGTCCTCCTGGTGGATGCGAATGTGAGAAACCCGGTCCTGCATGATTTATTCAGTCTGGAGAAAAGAACCGGACTGACAGAGCTTTTGACCGGCGGCAATAGTCTCAATGACGCAATCAAAAAAACCGAAATCCCGAACCTCTCGGTCATAACCAGCGGTGTCCCGCCGGCAAATGCTTCTTCCATCTTTCAGTCAAAGCTGCTCGACGCATTGCTGGAGCAGATGAAGCAGCAGGCTGACTGGGTGCTGTTCGACGCTCCTCCCATACACTCGTATAATGACGCCAGCACCCTTGCCGCCAAAATGGACGGGGTCATCATGGTCCTCCAGGCAGAAAGCACCCGCTGGGAAGTAGCGCAAAGCGCCCGCGAACGGATAGAGAGCGAGAAGGTAAAAATTCTCGGTGCCGTCTTAAACCGGCGCAAGATGTACATCCCCCAGTGGGCGTATAGGCTGCTTTAGCGGAGGGAACCGTGAAGCTCACGAAGCAAGAGTCGGAGTTATTCTTCGTGTGCTCGTTCTTGGCTTTTCTTCGCGCCCTTCGTGGTTGAAACAGCATGGGTCAAGGTCAGCGAAGCTTCTTTGACCAGCATCGTGTATCTTTTAATCTTATATTTCAAGACCTGACCCCATTCGGAGATTTGATTCATAATTTATAATTCGTAATTCATAATTGTTTTCTTCTGACCCTGTATCTTTGACCCTTAACCCTCCTTTATCAACATGAAAAGCAAAAAAATACTTACACAATCTGATTTTTCTGAACTCGTCCAATACGAACGTGAGCGTTCAGAAAGATCTAATAAGCCTTTTTCAATAGTGAATATCGATCTTTCAAAAGCCCCGAAAGACACCAATGGGGCCTTCCCTACAAGTGTTATTGATGTAATTTCTGCGTCCGTCAGAACTATTGATCATCTGGCATGGGACGGCAATAGCTCCATATATCTTTTGCTCCCGGTAACACCTCTGCAAGGGGCGCAAATGGCGGTAAAGAAACTGAGGGAAAAACTGATGGCAGAACTTGGAAGGAGTAGCCAGACAATCGATTTTACCGTGAGCGCCTATCCGGACATTGCTTCTGTTGAGAAAAGCAAAATGTCAGCTGCAGACAAAACTGTTTCTTCATCCAAATCTTCATACTATAAAATGGAATTCTCAGGCAATCCGCAGAAATCCGACATCATGGTTATTGATCACTCGCTTATCCATGAACTTTCCTGCGATTCAAACCATTGCAATTGGCAAATCCGTGTGAAAAGAGCTGTTGATATTATTGGCTCTCTTATATGTCTGTTACTTTTTGCACCCATTATGATGGTAATCGCGCTCGCCATTGAACTTACTTCCAAAGGGCCGGCCATATTCAGACAGACCCGCCTTGGATATCAGGGTAAGAAGTTCAATTTTTTAAAGTTTCGCACTATGAAAATCAATAACGACGATAGCCTTCACCGGCAGTATTTAGAAAAACTTATCCAGGGGAAGCATCAAGAGATAAATATGGGAAATGAGGAAAGGCCATACTACAAAATTAAAAACGATCCAAGAATAACACCTGTTGGAAAATTGCTGAGAAAAAGCAGTCTGGATGAACTGCCGCAGCTCTTCAATGTATTGATGGGTCAAATGAGCATGGTGGGTCCACGACCGCCTATTCCTTATGAAGTAGACAAATATCAAACATGGCATAAAAAAAGGATATTGAATGTAAAACCTGGCATAACAGGTCTCTGGCAGGTAAGCGGCCGCAGCAATACAACATTTGATGAAATGGTGCGCCTGGATCTTTATTATGCGCAAAACTGGAGCTTGTGGTTAGATTGCAAAATTATATTGAAGACCTTTCAAGCGATACTTTCAACTAAAGGTGCTGACTGACCTTAATAAAAGCGGGGGAAACAATGCTTAACCTTGGCGTAATAGGTTACGGCTATTGGGGTCCAAATATAGTCAGAAATTTCAGCACGGCGAAAGACTGCTCGCTCATTTCTGTCTGCGATAAAAATGCCGCTTTTCTGAAAAAAGCACAAAAGAATTATCCTGGTTTGAAGGTAACCGCCGATTATAATGATATTGTCTCTTCCAAGGAAATCGACGCAGTGGCCATCATTACGCCGGTTTCTACCCACTATGAGCTGGCAAAGAAGTCACTTGAAAATGGAAAGCATATTTTCGTTGAAAAACCCTTTACCGCCACAGTTGCCCAGGCTGAGGAACTGATAGAACTAGCGGATAAGCATAAACGCACCATCATGATCGACCATACTTTCCTTTTCACCGGGGCTGTTAGAAAAATCAAGGAGCTTGTAGACAACGGTTCACTGGGAGAGTTGTTCTACTATGATTCGATGAGGGTAAACCTTGGTCTTTTTCAGCATGATGTAAACGTCATCTGGGACCTTGCCCCTCATGACCTGTCAATCATGGACTATCTCATCAGCGAGAAGCCCGAAGCGATAATAGCGAGCGGCAAACCACACTTTAACGGTCACGAAGACGTTGCCTATCTCACCGTATGCTTCAGCAACAACATGATTGCACACTTTAATGTCAATTGGTTATCACCGGTCAAGGTCAGAATGACTCTCATCGGGGGCGAAAAGCGTATGCTTGTCTGGAATGACCTGGATGCTGACGAAAAAATAAAAGTATATGATAAGGGCGTTAATATTAAATCAAAGCAGGGCATATATGACCTGCTGGTCAGTTACCGTTCAGGGGACATGTGGTCGCCCAGACTTGAGCAAACTGAGGCGCTCCAGGTTGAAGCGGTATATTTTGTTGACTGCATTTTAAATAATAAAACCCCTTTTAACGACGGGCATGCGGGCTTGAGGGTGGTAAAAATTCTTGAGGCATCAAACAAATCCCTGAAACATGACGGGAAGATGATCAGGTTACAATAGCTGCGCATAGCCAGCAGCCATTGCCACGGCAAATAACGCTTACTGCTCTAATAATAACGTAACTTACAGGTAAGTTGGGTAATCCAACTTTTTTATTTAAGACATGAAGAGCGAGAGGAACTGCTTTGAAGGATTACTTGTGCATTGCGGAAGATGTGATTCTGGGGAAAAATGTAACCTTTTCCAAATTTATCAATCTCTACGGCTGCTCAATAGGAGATAACACCAAGATCGGGGCGTTCGTCGAGATTCAAAAAAATGCCAGGGTTGGCAGGAACTGCAAAATCTCCAGCCACACCTTTATCTGTGAGGGAGTCACTATAGAAGACAATGTATTTATAGGCCATAATGTCACCTTCATCAATGACATCTATCCGCGTGCCACGAATCCTGATGGTTCTTTGCAAACCGAAAAGGACTGGAAGGTGGAGCCGACAACGGTTAAGCAGGGAGCATCCATAGGGTCAGGCGCAACCATACTTGCCAACGTTACTGTGGGAGAAAGGGCCATAGTAGGAGCCGGCAGCGTGGTTACCAGGGACGTGCCGGCAGACACCATAGTTGCCGGCAATCCGGCCCGTAAGCTGAGAGAAGTTAACGGTAAGAGAAAATGAAAGTACCATTTCTGGATCTCAAAGCACAATATGAACCCATAAAGGACGAAATCACCGAGGCAATCCAGCGGGTGATCGATAAAACTGTATTTGCCGGAGGGCCTTTCGTAGAACAGTTTGAAAAAGAGTTTGCGGCTTTTTGCCAGTCTAAGCAGGCCGTCGGAGTCGGCAGTGGCACTGAAGCTCTGTGGTTATCTTTACTGGCTCTCGGAACTGGGCCAGGAGATGAAGTCATTACCGTTCCCAACACCTTCATTGCCACTGCAGAAGCAATTTCTTTCACCGGCGCCACACCTGGCTTTGTGGATATTGATGAAAGAACCTATACCATGGATCCACAGAAACTCCGTGAATATTTAGAAACACAATGCACCCGCAATACGAAAACCGGCAAACCGGTAAACCGTCAAACCGGCAGGCATGTTACCGCAATCATTCCGGTCCATATATTCGGGCAGATGGCTGACATGGATCCAATTCTGGAAATCGCAAAAGACTTTAAGCTGTTCGTTGTTGAGGACGCCTGCCAGGCTCACGGAGCTGAATACAAGGGAAGGCGGGCAGGATCAATGAGTGACGCTGGATGTTTCAGCTTCTACCCAGGGAAAAATTTAGGTGCTTATGGAGAGGCCGGCACAATAGTTACCAACAATCCCGATCTTGACCGGAAGCTCAGAGTTTTGCGCGATCATGGCCAGCCCGGAAAGTACCACCACACAATGGTGGGCTGGAATGGACGCATGGATGGCTTACAGGGAGCAATATTGAGTGTTAAATTGAAATACCTTCAAGGATGGAATGAGGCACGCCGCAGGAATGCCTATCTCTATAACGATCTGTTGACCGGCATCGAGCAGATAATCACCCCGTACGAAGCCGAAATTGGCAGTCATGTTTATCATCTCTACGTTATTCGCGCGCAAAAGCGCGAGGCATTAATGAAATCTCTGGGAGAGGCACATATTAACTGCGGCATCCACTATCCTATACCGGTGCATCTTACTGAGGCCTATAAGCACCTGGGTTTTGGAAAAGGAAGTTTTCCTGTATCCGAAAAATGTGCAGAACAATTGATCTCACTACCGATGTTTCCGGAACTTACAGAGGATCAGATTAAGAAGGTCGCTCATGAAATAAAAACCTTTTCATGAAGTTCATTTGCTTTAGCTAACTTAAAATCGGCATGTCTATAAAAATTGACATTATCAATCCGATAAATTGTCCTGGCTGGAATGACTTAATACTAAACACCCAAGGCTATTCTTTTTTCCATACCTCCAATTGGGCCAGCGTACTTTTTGAATCTTATCATTTTAATCCTGTTTATTTTTCTGCGTTAGCTAATGGTCATTTATCCATAGTGATACCCCTAATGGAAGTTAACAGCATTGTCACCGGCAAAAGGGGCATATCACTCCCTTTCTCTGATTTCTGCAATCTTGTTGTCGGCCCGGAAAACAAATTGCAGGATGTTCTAGGCGCAATTTTAGAATACGGCAAAGCATCCGGATGGCGATATGCGGAGTTTCGAGGAGATAGTGAGCTTTTGCACAATGAAACACCTTCCGTCAGTTTTTATGAACACCATTTAGAACTCTGCAAAGATGAAAATAAAGTTTTTGAGAACTTTCGTGATAGCACCAAACGCAACATACGGAAGGCTGAACGGGAAGATGTTAAAATTGAAATCCATACCACCCTAGCGTCAATTGGGCAATACTACCACTTACACTGTATCACAAGGAAAAGGCATGGAGTGCCTCCCCAGCCTTTCATCTTTTTTAAAAAGATTTATGAAAATATACTTTCTAAAGAGTTGGGTTTTGTTATTTTGGCCTATCACTCAAAGAGAATTATCGCCGGTGCTGTTTATTTTTATTTTGGTGAAAAGGCGCTGTTCAAATTCGGCGCCTCAAAGCAAGAATATCTCAGTCTCAGGCCAAATGAGCTTGTAATGTGGGATGCAATCAAATGTTTTTGCCAAAAGGGATTTAAAACCTTCAGTTTCGGCAGAACAGATACTGCAAATGAGGGGCTGAGAAACTTTAAATGCGGCTGGGGGTCCAGAGAAAAGCTGATCAATTATTTTAAATACAACTTTTCCCAAAAAGCATTTATACAGGACAAACAGCATTTGGGAACGATGCAAAAAAAAATCTTTCAAGATACACCTCTGCCATTGTTAAAACTTTTTGGCACATTACTTTACAAGCACATTGCATGATTTAGAGAGAGTCGATGTCACTCCTGAGCCTTTATTATTCATTAAAGCCATTCATACCCCGACGCCTGCAAATTATGATGCGAAGAGCTATCGCGCAAAACAAATTGTCTCGTTGCAGGGACGTCTGGCCCATAGATAACAGGGCAGGCAATCCACCCGCTGGGTGGACCGGATGGCCCGAGCACAAAAAGTTTGCACTGATTCTCATCCACGATGTGGAATCAATGCGTGGTCAGGAAAAATGCAGCTTTTTGATGGAGCTTGAGCAAAAATTAGGCTTCCGGTCAGCATTTAATTTCGTGCCTGAAGGATATCCTGTTTGGGATCATCTAAGAAATCAACTCACAACCAATGGGTTTGAAGTGGGGATCCACGGGTTAAGGCACGATGGAAAACTTTATTTGAATAAACACATATTTGAAGCAAGTGCAAAAAAAATTAACCGCTATCTTAATGAATGGGGTTCTGTAGGTTTTTCCTCACCATCAATGCATCGCAATCTAGAGTGGACATCCGCATTAAATATTCAATATGATATTTCAACTTTTGATACTGATCCCTTCGAGCCTCAACCGCAGGGCATGGGGACAATATACCCTTTCAGGGTGAAAGATGTTTCTCAAAAGCAGGGATATATTGAATTACCTTACACCTTGCCCCAGGACTTTACCTTATTTGTAATAATGGAAGAAAAAAATATTGATATTTGGAAAAGAAAACTGGACTGGATTGCTGAAAAAGGCGGAATGGCTCTCCTAAATACTCATCCCGATTATATGAATTTTGGTGACCATACGCAAGAGAAATTCACTTACCCTATAAAATATTATAAAACATTCCTGCATTATATAAAAGAAAAATATGAAGGCAACTATTGGCATGTATTACCAAAATCTTTAGTAAACTATTTTATTTATCGTGAAACTAACAATAATTTTGGAAGAAAAAATTCCAGAGTTTAATATTTTAATTTGATTTCAGTAGGTGAAGTAGGAGGCTGTTTTAGTATTGCTTTTTCTTAAAATGGATATTTGTATAATTATTTAAGGGTAATTAATTGGATACTCCTCTTGTTAAAGATATTATAATAGCGATTAGTAAAAATACTGGGTACGGTATTATTAGCAGCATAGTAAGAATGGGATCCAGATTGGTTATGATCCCAATTATAATTTCTTACCTGGGTTTAGAGGGTTATGGTATTTGGTCAATATTTATGACGCTTATGGCTTATATGCAACTTGGGATTACTGGGGCTAAGTCAGCTTTACAGAAATACGTAGCAGAAGCTACAGGCACGGGTGATTATAATAGATCAAGTAGACTACTAAGCACCGCTTTAATAATCATTATTATATTTTGCACTTTGGGTTTGATACCTTTTGTTGTATTCTCGCGCAACTTAGTTCAACTAATGGGTGTTCCTGATCAATTTATAGTTGACACAGTGAATTCCATTATATTATTGGCTTTTGCTTTAGCTATTAGTAACATTGGCGGTGTTTTTGAGTCGATAATAACAGGGGTACAACGAATTGATATTATAAGAAAATTAGATATATACCTCCTACCTGCTGAAGCCGTTGCAATCATTATTGTTTTGTTAAACGGATATAGTTTGTCTGCAATGACAATAATTATATCGGCGTCTCAGATTTGCAGATCCATTTTTTATTATCTAATGTCAGCTCGCTTACTGCCACAAGTACATATACGTTTAAGTTTTTTTTCACGATCAGTGATGCCCGAACTGATTCAATTTGCCGGTAGCTTTCAGCTAATTAATATCTTTGCAGTCACATATTTAAACGTCTTGCCTTTGATCATTCTTAAACTCTTTGGTGCACAAGCCGCAGGAATATATGCAGTCTGCACAAAGCTCGTCGATGTTGCTACTGTTGCGCCAGAGGCACTTCTGTTACCCTTGCTATCGGGAGGAACTCTATTAAACTACAGCTCAAAAACTTTCGAATATATGGGTATTTTTTTAGAAAAATCAATCAAAGCAACAATAACTTTTTCCTTACCAGTTTTTGCCTTCATTGTAGTTTTTGGTGAAAAGATTGTCTTTGCATGGACTGGCCAGCAGAGTCAGTTAATCTTGCCTGGGCTTCTCCTTCTCTGTTTTGCAAATTTTTTTAGAATCATTGCTAGAGTATGCTTTATTCTATACCGTGCGACAGGCGGATCAAAAAAGGACATTATATGGCAAATTTTAAGAATTTTGAGCCTCTTACTCGCTATTGGGGTTTTCGTATCCCATTTAGGATACAATGGTGTTTTAGTTGGTAATGCATTAGCTGAGTTTCTTGGAGTTGTTTACATTTTTGTTTCCATCAGTAAAAATTTTAAGGGCCATTTTGGCTTAAGCACATTAGCATGTGATGTCTCAAAACTTCTATTAGTCACAATAATCTCACTGACTATATGCCTCATCATAACATTTATCCCTTTACCATTTCAGCTGACTGAGCGCATTTTAGTCTTTATCAGATTATGTGCTGCCTTAAGTATATTTATACTATTGGCAATACTCATTTTGGGTCTAATTGGATATTTATCCCCTAAAGAGCGTCAAACCTTAGCACTTCTCTTTCGATAAACATTTACTGTTTTAACCTCAGAAGCTTAAAAAAAAACTAAGGAATATTGATAATGAGTAAAAACTCTGAAAAATATACTCTAGACTATTCAAATGCATGCGGATCTTCTCGTTTACCTGATTTCATCATTATTGGAGCCGCAAAAAGTGGGACTACCACATTACATAAGTATCTTTCCCGCCATCCGAGATTATTTATGCCAAAGTTTAAGGAGCCACAATTTTTCAATGATGATTCAGTTTATGCCCGTGGGCTTGCGTGGTATCAATCTCTATTCGTTGAAGCCGGAAAAGATCAGCTATGTGGAGAAGCCTCAACGGATTACACTCGCTGGCCTCACACGTCGGACGTTCCAAGACGAATCTCGCAAGACATGGGTTGTCTCAAGTTTATCTATATCATGCGTCATCCAGTTGAACGATCCTATTCTCATTATGCTCATTACATGCGCTCGGGTATAACGATGACTTTTGAAGAGGCATTAAAGAAAACAGACATTCTTGATACGAGCATGTATATGCAACAGATTGAACGGTTTCTCCGATTTTTTCCCAGAACTTCTTTTCTCTTCCTTCTATTCGATGACTTGATATATAACCCCCAAAAAACTTTTAGTGAAATCCTGCATTTTCTTGGAGTTGACAATTTAGACCTAACCGAAGGAGAAAAAAAGCTATCGAACGCCAATATAGGTGGTGTTGATTTTTTCATCCGCCAGCAAACAACTCGGCGACTCCGAAACATTCCGGGAGTTGGCCGTGTGGCTGATCTGTTACCAGAGTCCTTGAAAAATCGCGTGCATACACTAATAAAACAATCCTTTATAGGAAAACAGTTAAGAAAACGTTTTGAATTATTACCTATCGCGGTTGAAACACGTACTCAATTATTAGGAATCTTTGAGAAGCCTAACCAAATGCTTTCAGAGTATCTTGAACGAGATCTTTCTCATTGGTATCGATAATCATAATTTTTTTAACGGTGTATAAATTATTTAAGATTCTTAGATGTCAAACTAAAATGTTATATCTCATTATTCTAATTTTTCGTAGGAACTAGATTAATTGGTGATCTCCTTGTTCAAAAAAGGATTTATATTTCTATATCTATTAGTTTCATTGGCAGTGGTATATGCTTTATGTAATGGTGTATTATTTCAACTGGTAATATCTGAGCCATTATATTTATATTCAATTTTGCTTTTCCTGCTTTCTTATATATTTCTTCTTATTAGCGTTTTTAAAACCAAGGTTCTTCCACCATCTAGCTTATTGTTACCTCTATTTTTAATAGGTCCCATAATTGGACCTTTATCATACCGCCAATTTCTTGAGGCTCATGGTGATTTTTTTGGTCGTGGAGCAATTTCCTTCGCACAACCTACTTTTGTGTGGGCAGTCGGTACAACCCTTTTCTTCGCGGGTACGTTAGTTTCACATTTGACTATTAGAGGAACTAATCCCGATTATATTGTCTTATGGGATTTTAAACGTATCAAATTCTTTCTATGGTTGACGTTTGGCGTAGCTTTCTTTTGTACAATTTTTGCGATGATTAAGATTGGGTACATTCCAATTATTTCTGGCGATATATTAGATAAAAGAGATGAATATGCAGGAATCGTCGGCCATTACATATTTAGATTTTCTAGCATTTGGTGCATTGCAGGAATATTATCATCGATGCTTTTTTTTCTTACAAATTATAGGAGGATATATTTATTTTCGACAATTATATGTGCTGTTGGAATGATGTTTTATGGACAAAGACGACCCGGGTTAGTAGTTATTATTTCTTTCATGTTATTTTATTTTAAATTTCATAGACCCAAAATGACTCATTGGTTCATAATTGTCTCTACGGTAATAATATTATTCTTTGCAGCAATATACCTGGGTGAGATTAGAGCTGGTAGAGATCCTACTAAGGAATCAATATCGGAACTCGTTTTTCAGGGTTTTTTTACCGAATGGTATTATGGAGCAATCGTCATAAACGAGACAAATTCAAAATCGGACTATTTGGGCTCTAAAATATTTTTGGGTCAATTCGCAACATTAGTACCAAGACAATTTTACTGGGTATTTGGCCATAATAAAGAGCAAATTATTAAAAAATACACCGCTGCATATTACTATGGCCAAATGTTCAACGATGAATACGGAATACGAATTACACCTATAGGTGAAGCCTATGCAGGATATGGAATGTCGGGTGTCGTATGGCAATTGTTTGCTTTCGGACTTTGTTTAGGAGCGTTAGACAAATTTTACCTAAAATTAAAACGTACAGATGCTCGATTGTGTTTTGTTAATTACATGCTATCTCTAATGTTTTATTTACCTATCGGGATGATATATATGATCTTAACACCAATCGTGACTCAAGGCATATTTTTGATCCTGTATCAGTTATATGGAGCTAAGAAATTTTCTTTTTTTAGTGAAGAAGATGAAAGAAAATTTGCCTAGTTTAATATCTTTTTGTTAACGCCTTCTCATTAATTGTTTTTGTGGATACAAAGTTATATAGTATTAATGTTTTATTAAAATATTCATTGGTGTCTTTCAACTTTTTTTGCGAATGAGCAAAATTTTATGTCAAAGACAATTTCACAGCATGATTTAGTTTGTTGCTCATTTTGTGAGATTTAATAAGCTGGCTGATGCAATAGAGAAATGAAGAGATTGCCTCACTTTTTAAATTGGATTTTAAACCTTCGTTTTTTGGTGAACGATGATAAACTCATCTCCAAATTTATTTTTGTTGAACATTAAATTTTACGATGTGTCGATCATTATTGTAAGTTGGAACACTAAAGATTTAACAAGACAATGTCTTCAATCCATATACAAAACAACACATCACATTTCGTTTGAGATTATTGTTGTTGATAACAATTCGAGTGATGGTAGTGTCAATATGATTAAGAGGGAATTTCCTGAGGTGAAACTTATTGAGAACCATCGAAATGAGGGCTTCGCTAAGGCAAACAACCTCGCACTTAAAGAAAGCAATGGCCGGTACTTTTGTATGGTCAACTCCGATGTTATTATTCTTCCCGGCTGTATTGAAAGACTCGTAAGATTCATGGATGAAAATCCTGATGTTGGCATATCAGGCCCAAGAATCTTAAATCCCGACACCACTTTCCAAGAGACGCGCAGATACTTCCCAACGCTATGTAGAGAACTATTCAATGCTGTTGCTCTTAATAGAGTCTTGCAAAATCTGCATGAGATCTCCGGTGTCAGACCCAAATATCAGAATTATAATCAGATACATGACGTCGACATTCTTACGGGTTGTTTCTGGATAGTACGCAGCGAGGCAGTCGTTCAAGTCGGTTGCCTTGACGAACAATTTTTCATGTACGGTGAGGATCTGGACTGGTGTAAGCGTTTCTGGGATAAGAATTGGCGAGTGTCATTTGTATCTGAGGCGCAGGCAATTCACTTGGGAGGGGCAAGTTCTGGCAATGCACCATTGGGATTTTTTTTGGAAATGCATAAGGCTAACTTGAAATATTGGGAGAAACACTGGGGGAGGTTACACAAAATCATCTATGCGCTCATTCTCTGCTTCCACCAAGCGGCGAGAATCTTAGCAAGATTATTTGTTTTTTTACTCAGACCACAGATGCGGCGGGAGAATTCTTTTAAAATCAAGAGAGCAATAGCATGCATTCGTGGTCTTCTTACGAGAGAATTGTTTCTTAGTAACTCGTTAGACAAACGCGACTAGACATAACAGCATATAAATTTTATAAAAACCTGCTGTTAAATACCTCACGGCTCTGCTGCGGGGTAATGCACTATTTAAAAGAGTATTATGATGAAGCACGTTGATAATGCGATGTTCGGTAAAGGAGAGTATTGAACTATATAGAACAACTTCCTTAGATAAAATGCCAAACCCAAAATACATGAGGTATTATAATTATTTGTTTTGGACAACTCCCTTAAAGTTAGAAGAATAGATGACCCATAATGTCAAACACAGACAATTGTGAGGCAGATCCTGCCTACGTTCTAATTACTGCAGCACGTAATGAGGCAGATTATATTGAGCATACGCTGAAGTCCGTAGTTAAACAGACTATATTGCCAAAGAAATGGAGTATTGTCAGTGACGGTTCTACCGATCGGACAGACGAGATCGTGAAGAGATATGAGGCAAAGTATGATTTCATCCAATTATTGCGTAGAGAGCCTGACGGAGGTCGGGACTTCGGCTCAAAAGTTTATGCCATTCGAGCAGGACTTGAACAGTTAACTGGCATTGAATTTGACTTCATTGGAAATTTGGATGCGGATATATCATTCGAATCAGATTATTATGAGAGCATCTTTTCAATTTTTATGAAATACCCGAAACTTGGAATTGCAGGTGGATACTCTTTGACTACTGTGGTGAAAAATGGATCCAGCAGTATATAACCACCTCTTGGAGCGTAAGCGGGCCGATTCAGATGTTTCGAAAAGAATGTTATGAAGACATCGGTGGGTATATTCCACTACCACAAGGAGGCGAGGATGCAATAGCTGAAGTTATGGCACGAATACATGGGTGGGAAGTCAGGACGTTTCCTAAAATCAAAGTGCTGCATCATAGACGCACTGGAACTGAAAAGCAAGGTATTTTATCTGCGAGATTCCTGGTAGGGAAAAATGGAGTATTGTCACGGCTATCATCCCATATTTGAGATAGCAAGATGTTTGTTACGGGCTAGGGAAAAGCCATACGTCCTCGGCAGTTTTTTTAGATTAGGCGGTTATTACTGGGCTTTTTTGCGAAGGGATCAAAGGGATGTGCCGCTTGATGTGGTCAAATTTTTGAGAGACTGAGCAAATGTAAGATTTGTGTAAGGCCTTATCAAACAATAAAAGTAAATAGAGAGATCAAAATTTATGAGGTTTTGCGTAATTCGACATGGATACTATCCTGAGGATGTAAGAGTTTTCAAGGAGGTCCGTGCACTTTACGAAGCAGGCTATTCCGTTGATGTGATATGCCTGCGAAAAACTGGCGAGAAACGCAAAGAAATCGTAGATGGGGTATGTGTTTACAGGCTTAATCACCTGCATAAACGCCATTCATTGCTACGATATTTTTACGAGTATGGAATATCTTTTTTGAAGATGTTTGTGCTAGTAACAGTATTGTTCTTTCGCCGTGACTATAAGTTTATACAAGTCAATACATTGCCTGACGCTTTGGTTTTTGTTACAATTATACCTCGCTTCTTTGGCACGAAATCGCTTTTGATATGCACGAACCAATGCCGGAACTATTTGAAACAAAATATGAGGTGCATAGCCATAGATTTATTTACACAATTATATGTCTGTTTGAGAAATTATCTATACAGTACGCTAACCGGGTAGTTACGGTTAATGAAGCGCTTCGAAAAAGGTTTATCGAACGAGGCGCTGACGGAAAAAAGATTGTACGTTGTCAGGAACGTGCCTTTTGAAGGACTTTGTGAAAAAATATCGCAACAGAGTTCCAATAAAGGTTTGAGATTATGACCCATGGAACAATTTTGCAAAGGTATGGCCAACAAATAATTTTACATGCTTTATCAATTCTGCGCAACAAAATAGACGCATTTGCACTTGTTCATCGTGGGCGATGGAGAAAATGCAGAACAAGTAAAATCTTTAAGTATCGAACTTGATTGCTCTGATATGATTACATTCACAGGACGCATACCTTTTTCCAAGATAGGAGACTTCATTAATGAGAGTGACATCGGAATAGTGCCTCTTTTGCCTTCACCCTTTGCCGAGCTTTGTCAACCAAACAAGTTGTTCGAATACATAGCTCTTAGAAGGCCGGTTGTTGTTTCTCGCCTTAGGGCTCTAGAGGAAAGTTTTGATGACACCTGTGTTATGTACTTCGAACCTGAAGATCACGAGGATTTGGCACGATGTATCGTTGAACTTTACCATAATCCACAGAAGCGACGCATGCTTGCGGATAATGCTTATCTTCGATACGAGAAAATTCGGTGGAGGGAAACAAAAAAGATTTATTTAAGAGTCATTGAGGATTTGGTTAGGGAGAGTACAGAATGAAATGCAAAGCAAATGGGCACACTCTGGTTGTATTTTGGGTGGTGTATAATGTTTGTTAAATCTTTTCGGCGAATGATTTTTCTTTGCGGATGTTGGTGACGGGATTGGAATATGCCGCGTCTGTATGCAAATCTCACAATTGATGATCCCGGCTGACAGAGCACATGTGATCACCTAGCATAAAAGGGACTCGTAAATATTGGTTTTTGAGTATAGCATAACGACCTTAACGCATTGATATTTTAAAAATTTTAAGATTAGTTGGTGTATTCAGTGGAGAATTATCTTCTTTATATCCAAAAGATCCTATATCCCACATTGAACCGGACAATCCATTACCTGCATAGTCTTGTGTAAGCCCTACATCTGTCCCAGCATCTATGCAGGGAGAGATTGGTTGGAGAGTAAAGTCATCGTCGTCAGGATCTGTGAAGAAGGGGGCAGAAGAAATTGAGTGAGCATCTGGGCTTCCCGCAACAAACTGCCATGCTGCCAGCGTAGTATGCAGATTTCCTTGAAAATCCTGCGCTATATAAGTTCCAGTTCCCTTGTAAATACAATTATAGTCAAAAATATTTCCATCAAGGTCGGTATAATCAATCGGGGCCATCGCTATGCCGATATAGCAATTGGAAATTATGTTATTTTTTAAGATATTGTCTTGTGTTCCACCCCCTTCAAGTCCATTCTCCAATCCAAGACCGTAACCTGCATCTCCAAGGTAATTATATATAGTGTTATTATAAACTGACCAATTCTGAGATCCTTCGTCTAAATAAAAAGCGGCCCCACCCCTTCCTATTGTACTCCCGTTATACAAGACATTGTAATAGAATGAATTGTTGTCTGCACCTAGACTATATACATCAAAGCGATTTGTCGCATCGAGAACTGTTGCCGCTAATCCATTGTCATGTATCATATTATACCGCAATGTATTATTTTGGGCATTAATTGATTGGCTAGGCCTTCCCTCCAAAGCGATGGCACCCCAGCTATTATGATGAATCTCATTTAATTCTATAGTACAATCATCCCCATCAACATTAATTCCCCTTTGAGTACAATAATAAATATCATTTTTAGAAATCCTATTATTAGAAACAGATAGTTTATGAACTTGTATTCCCCTCAGGCAATAGGATACAGTATTAGAATCAATGATTGTGTTATTTCCTCTAAAATATATTCCAAAACCTGGGGATTTGGTGGCGGTTACATTTGTACCGTCCAGTTATCGCTCTGATTAGAGCCAATAATATCAATAAGGCCATAATCCATAGAATTGCCCCCTTCGACCTGAAGTCCATCAATCGTAATATAGTCTCTATCAGCAATTCTGTTACCAATACAGTAATCCCTTGCCCCAACTTGAATCCCAGGTGAAGTATAAGTTGTATTGGGATCAGATTCAGAGTAGATATAAAGAATATTTGATTGCCAACACCATTCATTAGTAGAATTTAATTCAATTAAATTAGTTCTTGTTCCTTTTGTTCTATTGAAAAACACTTGGTGTGGTTCTATTATCAAGATTTCATTCCAAACATTGGCTGTCTTTTTTTTCCACTTAGTGATCAAATTAGCACCATTAATAACTGCTTGTCTCCCCTCCCATAAGCTCCAAATATAATCGGTGCACTTGGTGCTCCACTTGAAGGAACGGTTAGTTGTTCTCTCCAGGTTTCCCCACGTTTAAATAAGATGAAATCACCCGGTTGAAATTTGCTTTTATTGACTTTCTCAATTGTTTGCCAAGCTGCATTTTCAGAGAATCCTTTATTGGAATCGTTACCGTTACTAACATCCACATAATAGGTAGTCGACCAGCAAAATGGTATGCAAAGTGCATAGAGCAGAGGGAATACAATAATACTTTTGAATAATACTTTCATTGTTTGAAATCCCTCTAAAAAGATGCGCGATACAGGAGAAAAGAGCAGTTTACAGTTGCCGGTTGGCAGGTGCCAGCATTCTGTCTTCCTCTTTTCCTGTCGCCCTTAGACTGTGATAGCTGTGGGCAATCTTCTGACTACTGAATTATGGCTCCTGATTCCTCTAGCATGTTCCAAACAGCAAACAAGAAGAGCATGAAGGATTCACTGATAACTGCAATCTAGCCAACCGTCAGCCGACCAACGGGCTAAACGCAACCCAGACCCACGACAAGGACGAACAGCTTGTAATATGCCATTTCCTAGATACTAATTATAACATTGATAATGCCCTTATTCTATAATATAAATTTCTAGTTGGGTTATTATTCTATTATGAGCATGAAAGTTTCTTGCTTATACATTTCATTACTTTTTCCTTTTTGAACATCTGACATGTGGATTTAGGATTCCCCAGTTGAAATTCTTATCCATGAACAGCATTTACGAAATACGCACATCATACCAAACTGAAGACCAGGAATGGGACACCTTTGTAGCTCAGGTGCCTGGTGGACATCATCTGCAAACCAGTCTGTGGGGTCAGGTAAAAACCTTCTCCGGATGGTCGTCTGCTCGCGTAATCATATCAGAGGGTGAAACAATTATTGCGGGTGCGCAATTACTGATCAAATCTTTACCTCTAATTGGCTCGATAGCGTATATTCCGAAAGGTCCACTGTTTAGTTCAGCAGAGCCGGGGCTGAGAAATCTTGTTACTACTTCGTTATTCAACCTAATCAATAAGCATCGGATGGCATACATCATCATTCAGCCGCCAATTGATGATACTGAATTATCAGGCCAGCTCCTTAACTATGGGTTCCAGCAAAGTAAAAACAGCGTTGCGCCAACCGCTACAGTTATTTTAGATCTATCTCTGAGCCTCGACGATATCTTAGAACAGATGAAACCAAAAACCCGCTACAATATCAGCATTGGGCAACGTAAAGGGGTAAATGTGCGCGAGGGCAATGAAAACGATCTCAGCATATTTCATCATTTAATGGTTGCAACCGGTCAAAGAAACAAATTTCCTCCGGAGCCGGAAGAATATTTCCGGCTTATGTGGAAACTTCTTTATAAACAAGGGTACGTTAGGCTATTTCTGGTAGAATACGAAGGCGAAGTTTTATCAACAATACTTATCATACCTTTTGGAGACACTGTAATATACAAGAGAGGTGCATGGTCAGGTGCTCACGGAAATCTCCATCCAAACGAAGTAATGCACTGGGAAGTAATCAAGTGGGTAAAATCTCATGGATATAGATTTTATGATTTAGAGGGTATTGATCCTCGTATCGCCAGAAGTATAGTGCATAAGGACTCTTCAGCAAATAATAGTATTACTGGAGCTGCCTCTTTCAAAATAGGATTTGGCGGCAAAGTAACTTTGTTTCCTGAGGCCTATGATTACCTTCCCAACCCGGCCCTTCGCTATACCTACACTAAAATCTTTCCAAAGATGAGCAGCGCACTTGCCTTATCAGGAGCATATCAATACATTCGAAACCTTTTCGCAAGATAATTAAGTCATTTTTCAGCAATTAATCTAAAAATATAAAGATAAAGAGCCGGGACACATATTCCTAAGCACACCATGGAACAGCGCTATCAATTAAAACTATCTGAAGAGTTAGTGGACGTGGAATGGGACAATTTCCTTAAGAGTATTCCGTCTGTTGAATATGAACAGTCAAGTCAATGGGCACGTGTAAAATCAACTCAAGGTTGGAACACACTCAGAATCACCGTAACTACGCAAGGAGACATTGCAGGCGGAGCCCAGATACTCATGCGCTTGTTTCCTCTGATTGGAGGAATGGGATTTATCAGCAAGGGTCCTGTTTTCTCAGATAACTCAGCGGAATTGACCCAATTCTTATTGGAAGGCTTATTCACCGTTGCTAAAAAAAATCACATACGATATCTGATGATTCAACCTTCTCATACAGGTCAGGATATCACACCATTTCTTATTCAAAATAAATTTACTAAATGCTCCCTATTTCACTTAACGAGCGCTACAACGAAAATTAATTTATCGCACGACATTGAAGATATTTTTAACAATATCTCAAAACGAAATCGTGGCTACATTAAAAAAAATAAAATGGTAACTATCCGGGAAGGAACAATAAACGACATACCAATATTTTTTAAGCTTATGCTTGAGACTTGTAATAGGCAGGGGGTTCCACCTAATCCACCTCATGAAAAAATAATACAATCAATGTGGATTGTTCTTGCACCAAATGAAAACATTAAACTTTTTATAGCTGAGCATACAAACCAGGCAATTGCCGGAATGCTGGCCATCATTTTTGGAGATACATTTGTTGACTATAAGATCGGCTGGTCCGGAAAGCATTCGATCCTACGCCCCAATTTAATTTTACATTGGGAAACCATTAAGTGGGCTAAAAAAATGGGATATCGATTCTATGATTTTTCCGGCATAACCCGCCAGACAGCTGAGAATATTGTAAATGGCCAACATTATACAAATGATCTTGACGGTTCTACGCTCTTTAAACTAAAATTCGGTGGGGAAGTGCTTCTTCTGCCAGAAGGATATGAACTTATAGTAAATCCATTCTTACGATGGATTTACTATAAATTTTCGAAATTCGAATCGTGTAAGAAATCCTCAAGGACGCTCTTGCAGCGCTTTCGAACCTACAATAAACGACCCTTTGGGGAAGAAATACATGATAATATAAATAATGATGAATGAAAGAGGCATTACAAACACGAACCACACGAAGAAAAAAAAGGAGGGCTCCTTTTGCCTTTGCTGTCGACTGTGGTCTGACCGCTGTGGACCTTTTTTCAGTTGACGGTTTACAGACTTTTGTTTTTCTCTTCTCTCGTCGACCCTCTTATCCTTCCTCTGCCCTATTCAAACCTAACTTCCGGCCTACCAGGTGTAGTAATTTTTCCCTGGCTCCTGCTTATTGGTTCGTCTAGTATTACCCTGCCCGAATTTTCCTGACTCGCATTTACAGCAAAACCCTCCCCTATAACCAAGGGAATATCGTACTCGATGTCACAGCCATGCACTTCTATCTCGGCTATCTGAGCAAGATGAAGGAATAGAAAAAGGGTTTTTGATTTGGTGATGACAATTCTTACATAACGGCATTCAATTCCATCGAACGCCCATTTGTCAGAATAGGACGGCTGAAATGGCGGGGTATAACCCCATTCCTTGCCTATGCTTGCCCAGGTGCTATTGTTCCTGCTTATCTCTATCTGGAAATCGGTGGGAAAAAAATCGGTGCCGAACATTTGTGAGGCATACATGTTGAGCAGACTGCACCCTCCTCCCTGCATTCTCCCTCAGTGATCGGCCAACAGCTTAAGAACATTTTCCTTGCTGAACACCTGCATGTCAGCAGGGTTTTCAAGGAAATTTTCCACATCCCGGGTTACCTTTTTCCAGTCAGTCTTCTGCACCACATTTGAGATAAAATCCCGCCAGGTATTTTCTATGGGCATCTTTTTTCCCCAGCCTGTCTGTTCAAGCGCATTTTGAAGGAGCTTCATATTGGGCGTGAGCGTGTGCCAGCGCGAAAGATACCATCCCAGATCAAAAAAGTCCCTCCCCTTGGTGTATTTTCTATTCAGCAATGCGTGTATCTTACCTGCAAAAAGGGAGGGAAGATCGTAGGAAAGAAACGAGAGAGGAACATAGACGTTAACCATGCCCGTTGTCACGACTGCACCACGCGGGGGGTTGGTATCAATTTCAATTTTGGTTGAAAACTTCTGATGCTTGTGGGGTGAGAGGCCTGCTTCATACATCAGGTTTTCATACTTTACAAAGGCATAGTTAACCGATTTTTGGGCATTATAAGACAGTGAAATCTCGTATCCCGAGAGAATGAGTTCCTTTTTAATTTTCTCAAGCAAGGTAATAAAGCTGCAACCCATTTCCCCGGTGAGTGAAAAGTCCAGATCTTCCGAAAAACGGGGAAGCTTGTAGAGGAAGCGCAGGGCGGTACCGCCCACAAAAGCAGTCGAGCGGAATACCCCTTCATCGTGCATAATTCTCAGGATGTAGGCTTGCAGATATTCCCGCATGATATTGAGTTTTGCGTTGAAACCTGTTCGTGAGGCTACTAATTCCAGAAGATAATCTTTCATAGTGCCTTTTCCGTGTGCACAGAGGAGGCATATTCTTTAATTGCTGCCGCTACTGTCATCATTGCGGGTTTCGCGAAGCGACGGGCATGCGTCTCAAGCGTCTTGATATTGATGGACGCCAGATTTTGCAGCCTCATTTCTCTTACATAATCCAGAGACATTTTTATCTTCTTGAGATAGAAAAAATCAAGCAGGGCTTTTTCGGGCACAGCAATAAACGACGTCTGCTGATTGACGGTGTGGGAGGCATATCCCCAGAAGAGGGATTCCTGAATATGCCTGTAATCGAAGATGCCCGCCTCCGATTCAAAACGCGCTCCTCTTTTGGTGGTCACCGAGGTATAAACGGACACCGCTTCCGGGATCAGATTATGATACTCAAGTGCCTTTTCCAGGCTGATATAGGAGGGCCTTTTTAAAACGGCGGCAATATACGGCTCATAGACTTCAACTTTACGATACGGTTCGGCCAGAAGATAGATTCCTTTTTTCAACTGAATGATTTTCCCTGCCTTATGCCAGCGGCTGATTTGTACCTGGACGGAAGACGGATCAGATGATCCCACCATTAAATTTTCAGTGTCGATCAGCGGCAGTGTGCGGGTGATTTTCAGAAAGCTTTCCCATTCCATGGCAGCATCTTAACAAATATGTTAAGTAAATGCAATATGGGAAATTAAGGGCAGGGTTCATAGAAAATGATGAAACCACGAAGGGCACGAAGGGTAAGACACGAAGAGCGCGAAGCAAAGAGTCGTAGCAGGACGCGACCTGCCGCGTCCTGCTGCAAGACTTCTCAGTCGCGCATGCACGACTGAGAATTGAAATGTTCAGAGTCTTTCTTCGTGATCTCCGTGCTTTGGCTTTTTCTTCGTGTGCTTCGTGGTGAAAAAACAGAATCTCCTTTCCCCTATTTAAACCTAACCTCTGGCCTGCCCGGAGCAGTAAGTTTTCCCTGGTTCGTCTTTATTGAATCCTCCCCTATTGACCTTCCTGATTCTACCTGGCTTGTACCTATAGCAGAACCTGCCCCGGTAACCAGGGGCATATCGTACTCGATGTCACAGCCATGCACTTCTATCTCGGCTATCTGAGCAAGATGAAGGAATAGAAAGAGGGTTTTTGATTTGGTGATGACAATTCTTACATAACGGCATTCAATTCCATCGAACGCCCATATGTCAGAATAGGGCGGCTGAAGCGGAGGTGTATAACCCCATTCCTTGCCTATGCTTGCCCAGGTGCCGTTGTCCCTGCTTATCTCGATCTGAAAATCCGTGGGGAAAAAATCGGTGCCAAACATCTTTGAGGCATACATGTTGAGACCGCGCAGCGTTTTCATTTCTCCCAGGTCCAGGGTGATAAATTGATCCTTTTTGACAACGGAGAAGGCTGACCAGGCCGTCAGAGGATTTCCGTCAAAGATATTGTTTTTTGAATACCGTGGCAATAACTCACTCGATGCGGTCGCAGAAACAGGCTGGATATTTTGAGGATCATCACAGGTATTTTCAGATGCTTCATAATAAATCAAGTCCTGCGCCGGTTCGGTCATCCAGTTGCCGGCAGCATCCCTGAACTTAGCATAAACTGTTTTTTCACCCGCCCCGGGTGTTAGGCTCCATATTTTTCCAATTGCATAGGACTCGGCATCAGACCAAACCTGACCATCATTGCTGAAGGTCATCAAAGCGTTACTATCAAGTGGCCTTCCGTCATCGGTGGCCGCCAGGGTCAAGATAGTATCAAGTGAATGGGTAACTGGATCACTATTATTTATAATAATGCTGCCCACGGGAGGGGTTGTGTCAGTTACGTCTTCTGGAGAATATTGCACTTCATTTGAAAAACCAGTTTCGTATCCTGATGAATCATACGCGGTTACCGCGAAATAGTACGTCACTCCTTCAGAAATGGTGAGCGGAAACTGGTAACTGACCCTGCCATCTGCCTCAGTGAGGCTCTCCTTAGGCAGCATAAGGGGATTTTCATTATAGGTTCGCGGAGAAGTTCCGCTGTAAAAATAATATCCTGCCAGCTCCTCTTCGGTGTTTTGGTCCCAGGACAAAAGAAGTTCTACCCCATGGGATGGAAGAGAAACTAGGGTGACAATGAGGTTTAGCAATAAGAAGGAAATAAGTTTCATAGTGAAGGATACATGATGCCAGTCAGAATATTAAATACCAAATCCTCAGCACAAAACCCTAAGCAAATCCAACCCGAACCACGAAGCGCACGAAGAAAGACGTGAGCACTCCTTTTGTGTTTGCTGTCGACTATTGACTGATTGCCGTGGACTCAGTCTTTCCCCTGCACCCTTTTCCCTAAGTCCTGTCCCCTTCTATTATTATCGGACAATCAATAAAAATCCTGAAATGATCGGGATACCTTCCTCACATGCCTGTTTCTCCATTCTCAAGTCTGGCACCAAGATTTCATACTGCATAAAATATAATATATTATGAATGAAACGTTTACCGATATCAATACAAAATAGTGTATTCTATAAATTAACAACCACATTATACAGTTCCTGTCAGGAAAAATTTAATTGCATAGTAGACACGAAAGTGATAGAAATAAATCAAGATTTGTTTGTCAGTTGATGTTTTAACCAAAACCTCTGATTTTTGCTTTTGTTATTTCTGGCGCTTAAATTTGCTAAGGGTAAAAGCCCGGAGGACTCTTCTGGTTGTTCCAGATTTCTCGGTTGTTTAATCTTTTCCGAAATGACAACCACCTTGATGATCAAAGGTTTGCGTTCAAAAAGCATTTAGAGATCATATCTTTTCGATTCGTCTTTCTCTTTATCTATCTCACTTGTGGTTTGTTTTTATCTAAAAACCTAGCCAAAATTATTTAAAATTTCGGTAGGAGCGTATTCATGCGCGATACATTCGCGGCTTAAAGCCGCTCCTACCGGCCATCAATATTTCTGAGATAAACCAGCCAGCGGCTGGTAAATTCTCAGACTTACGTGCGTAAGAACCTAAATTATGTTTCTTAAAAACCATATTTTTCCTAAAATTACTATTGCTGTATTGCTTTTGCTTGGCATTGCTGAACAGTCGTTAGCCATCCCCCTTCCTTTTCGCTTGACCTGGAACAGAAATGCGGAGCCGGACCTGGCTTTTTACACCGTTTACTACGGGCCTTCACCGGGCAATTATACCCATCTTAAAGATGTGACCAATCTTGCCAGCCCCTCGATAGAATTTTGTGATATAAATTCTGCCGACTGTGATTATACCAATGTCCAGATAACACCGGGGGCTGATTACTACCTGACCGTCACTGCCAGTGACCGTTCTCTTAATGAAAGTGATTTTGCCACGCCGCTTCGTATTACCGTGGATAGATCACCTGTTACCTCAACTACCAGTACCATCAGATCTTCAACCACCTCTATTCCTATTACTTCAACTACCAGTACCATTGGACCCTCAACCACCTCGACTCCCACTACCATACCGGGCAGCACCACTACCATTTCTTCTCAGCATAGCATAACCTATGAAGACGGTGAGGATGAAACGGCTGACAGGTGGTACATATACGATAATTTGCCTGAGGGCGCGCAAATCAGCAACGCATATGACTCCAATCGTCAGAGCCGTGTCATCAGTTTTTCCGGCTCCCGTAACGACAACGGTTACCGGTTAAGAGATACAGGTAAAAATCTCTGGAACAATTCCAGCCATTTTGTGATTCAGTGGAGCATGAAGTACGCTGAGTTTTTCATCGTCTACATTGATCTCAATACCACGGCGGGACACCGCTATCTCACCTACAAGCCACTCGACTACGATCAGCTCGGCCTGGGAGAGTATGTGGAGCAGGGTTTGGGCAGTGATGCCATTAACGGGCAGTGGCACACCTTTGTGCGGGATCTGCGAGCTGACCTGGCACAATCCCAGCCCGGTGTAACCATCCTTGAGGTAAACGGCTTTTTGATCAGGGGGAGCGGGAGTGTGGATGATATTGCTCTCTTAAATTATTTCCCCTCTGCCACTACCACCACGGTAAGTCCAAACCAGGGGGAATACTGCAGCCCGGATTTAGACCTGGTCCTCGACGGCACTGCTCCGGAAGAAGGGACCATGAGCATTACCATACCTGACGCCGCCCTCCCCCAGCACAGCATGACCTATGAAGATGCTCAGGACGGGTCAACCGAAGGATGGAGCATTTACGACAGTGAACCTGCCGGGGCTCAGATCAGCAACGTCTTTGACAGTGACCGTCAGACGAACGTTATGCAATTCTCCGGTGCCGGAGCTGACAACGGCTACCGGTTGAGAAACAGTGACGGAACCGTGTGGAACAACACGAGTCACTTTATCATCAAGTGGGACATGAAATACTCCGAGCCTTTTACCTTATATGTTGATCTCGATACCACCGCCGGGCACCGTTACCTCACTTACAGGCCCCTTAACACCAACAGCCTAGGTGATGCTGAATATGTTTTATACGGACTAGGAACGGATGCAAATGATGGCAGGTGGCATACTTTTGTGAGGGACCTGCAGGCAGATTTGAAGGTAGCCCAGCCGGGGGCAACCATCCTTGCGGTAAACGGCTTCTTGATCAGGGGGAGCGGACGGGTTGATGACATTGCGCTTCTTACCGTACAGCAGTCAATCTTTCCTTCTCTGCGGTTGACCCTCTTTGACGCCGACACTGCGGGTGAGGGGGTCTTTTACCTTAATGGCAACGGACCGATCAATCTGCCGACCGGGAGTTATAACAATCTTGAACACACCTTCACCGTTTCCATCAATCGAGCATGGCTGCTACAGGGAGAAAATAGCTTCAGGTTTATGCATACGGGCGATCAGGGGTATGAATTGAGGAATCTTTGTGTCACCGGATTATTGGCCGGTTCAACCACGACAACCACTACCGGCATACCTCCGCCCACCACAACTACCACACCCCGGAACACAACAACCACAGTAATATCGGATGTAACCCCACCGATGGGTTCCATAGCCATCAACCAGGGAGAGTCTGTTACCAATTTGCGACTGGTAACGCTAAACCTGTCAGGGGATGACGAAACGAGCGGGATGGGCTCGGGTGCTCAGATGATGCTGAGCAATGATAACGAGAAATGGTTCGGCCCCAAGCCCTTTGCCCCGACAAAAACCTGGGTGCTGAGCGTTGGGGAAGGGGTTAAAACAGTATATGCCAAATTCTCTGATGCAGCGGGCAACTGGATGAATGAGCCGGTTACCGACAGCATAGAACTTACCTTATCATGCTCGGAACCTATTCAATTAGAACCAGCTGCCATAAACTGTTCAGGGAGCTATCTGAACCTGTGGTCGGATGAAAAAGCGGTTGACGGCAAACCTTTCACCGGGTGGCTTTCCCCCTTGCGTCGCTTCCTGCAGGAGGAATACATAACCTTGGACCTGGGCGAAGTTAAGATCATTAACCGCATAGACATACGCTCAAAGCGTTTTGCCGGCCGTGACCTCTTTCCCTCTGACTTTACAGTGCAGGTAAGCACCGACATGCAGAGCTGGACCGATGTTGTTGTAGTACAGGATTATACTCTGCCTGCAGCCCGCACGGATAGCTGGACTTTTGATGGTGCCGAGGCACGTTATGTCAAGCTGGTTGCCACCGGGCTGCAAAAATTCATGTTCTTTTATTATGTGACGTATATTACAGAAATTGAAGTCTATGGATGCGCGGAGCCCGAAACCCCGGAGCCTGAATCATTGGCCGCAACCCAGTCGGCGGGCAAGGCGGATTTGCTTCTCTCAAAAGAGGCCTTCGACCGGGAGGTTGCCGCAAGAAAAGGAACAGTCATCGAGGGCACAGCCCCCGGCAGGCCAGGCAAGCCGTTATTCATTCTCAAAGAGAATGAATGAGGGTGGAGGGTTCAGGGGGCAGGGTGTAGGGGAAAAAATTCGGGATGCACGATGCAGGTCAGAGCGCCGCTTTGACCCTGCACCCTAAACCCTGTACCCTGATTTTTAACCACGAAGGGTCCGGCACGAAGAACACGAAGCACGGGTCAGAGTAGGACGCGACCTGCCGCGTCCTACTGCAAGACTTCTCAGTCGTGCACGCAAGACTGAGAATTGCAAAGTAAAGAGTGTTGGTTTCTTTCTTCGTGAACTCGTTTTTTTCTTTTTCTTCGTGATCTTCGTGGTTGAAAAAGCAGGGGACAGGGTTGAGGGGCAAAAGGCAGTTGACGGTTGACAGTTCACAGGAGCCCCTTCGTGATCTTCGTGGTTGTCTCTCTTCGTGGGCTTCGTGGTTCATGTTTAGCACTTGGCATCTGAGGGCAAATTCCCATGGAACATCAAAAGGTCGTCCGAAAGAAGTTCATGGTGGAACGGGGATTCCAGATCAGGTTCATGGCGGTCATCATCATAGCCATGGTGCTCATCGCCTTAGTCACGGGCTTGAGCATCTACACCGCAGTGATGCAAACCCTGGTCAACCAGTTCCATGGCGAAAGCCTGGCCGTCATCAAATATGCCATAACCTCCAAGATCTTTGTGCGCAGCCTGCTGCTCATCTTTGCCATTGCCGTCCTAAGCGTCTTCATCTCTCATCGGATCGCCGGGCCGATTTACAAGTTCGAGCGGATCCTCCAGGCGCTGGCCGCGGGAGAGAAGGTGCGGGAAATCAAGCTGCGAAAGCATGATGAGTTTTACCGGCTCGCCCAGGCCATAAATGATCTCATCAGGAAAATACAGGGACCAGGGGGCAGGGTGTAGGGTCAAAAAGCAGGGGGCAGGGTTCAGGGGACAGGGTCAAAAGAAGAGTCCATTGTCCACAGAAAATGATGTAACCACGAAGGGCACGAAGGTAAGGCACGAAGAACACGAAGCACGAGTCGGAGTAGGACGCGACCTGCCGCGTCCTACTGCAAGACTTCCCAGTCGTGCATGCACGACTGGGAATTGAAAAGTAAAGAGTCTTTCTTTGTGAACTCGTTTTTTGCTTTTTCTTCGTGGTCTTCGTGGTTAAAAAAACAGGGGGCAGGGTCAGCGAAGCTTCTTTGACCTGCATCGTGCATCCTGTATCATGCATCGTGTTTCGCCCTTCGTGGGCTTCGTGGTTAAAAAAAAGGTAATTAAAGTTATGGCACAAAATCACCTTTTAAAAGTGACCGTTTTTGACCGCGCGTATGCCAAGATAAAAAGCATACTCCGCTACTTCCCTGTCTGGAGGGACCTTTTATTTCTGTCCTTTGTCATCATTGTCTACCTGGTGATAACAGTTATCATCGGGGCTCTTCCGCGCTACGCGGAAACGGTTGAATACACCAACCAGGCCCTGGTCAGGACCATGTGGCAACCCCCGGCCGGCGCCGTAGACCATTATGCGCTGGAAATACGGGACACCCGGTTTTTCCCGGGTTCAGGCGGCACGGGCGGCATAACCATGGTAAAGCAGGCCACGTCACCGGGACCTGAATACCAGCTCCAATGCGAGCATAATCACTCATACAAGCTGTCGGTAGCTGCCGTATCGCCCGCCGGGGTTTCTTCACTGTTTTCCCCGCAAAGCAGCCTCCTGATCTGCGATCAGCAGCCGCCCCGCGTCGAGATCGAGTCCCTGCCCTCACCGGCCAAGACCCGGTTCGCGTCGGTCACCATACGCGGTACCTTTGACGAGCCGAACCTGAAATTTCTCAGGCTGAATGATCAGGACGCAAGTATTAGTTCCGCCAATGGGACTTTCTTCGCCCGCGCGCATCTGGTTCCGGGCAGAAATCGCCTCACCCTTGTCGCGGAGGACCTGGCAGGTAACACCGCCACCCAAGCCCTAGAGCTGGATTACGCGCCGGTCAATATTGTCTCGCTGCCGACGGATGCCAAAATTTACTGGAACGGCAATTATGCCTATCTCGGCATTTATTCCGGGAACACCCCCCAGTTGTTCAACCAGGCCACCCCGGGCAAGCAGGTGCTGCGCCTCACCTACCCGGGATTCGCCGACCACTACCGGGTCATCGATTTCTCCCAGCTGACAACGGACATTTACGCCATCACCCTGACGCCATTCGCGGGAATCGCGTTCAGCCAGGTCCAGCAGCTTACCGCCAACGATCAACCGATCGCCGTCGGACAAGGCGCCTGCCCCTTCGCGGTGGACTATGATCTTGACGGCAGCAAAGACCTGCTGGTGGGAAGCCAGGACGGCACCATCGCCCTTTTCATCAATGCCGGCACCGATGACAACCCGGCATTTGGCGACCACCGCCTGCTCATGGCAAACAATGAGGTCATCAGCGTCGGCAGCAACGCGGCTCCATTTGTGGTTGACTACAACAATGACGGGGCTCAGGACCTGGTGGTGGGAACCGGTGAGGGCTATCTCATAGCATTCACTAACCGGGGCAGCAACGCCATGCCTGTTTACATGGCTTCTGCGGTGGTCAGGGATGCTGCCGGGGAGGAGGTTAACGTCGGCAGCTACTGCATGCCGCAGGTGGTTGACTGGAACGGGGACAACAAGAAGGATCTGCTTGCAGGCAGCGGCGAGGGTACCCTTTCGTTGTATCTCAATGAAGGAACCGACAGCAAGCCTCGCCTCTCACCGCCGGAGGCGGTCACGGCCGATGGAGCGCCGATTGATGTGGGAAGCTTTGCCGCTCCCTTCATGGCTGACTGGAACGGTGACGGCAAGCCGGACCTGCTGATCGGGGACGGAGACGGGTACATCCATCTCTATCTCAACGTCAGCACCGGCTCCGCGCCGCAGTTCATCGCCACCGGCCTGATCAAGATGAATGATGAGCGCATCGCCGTTGACGGCTCGGCGGTTCCCTTCATCATCGACTGGGACAATGACGGCAGGAAGGACCTGCTGGTGGGCAGCCAGCAGGGAGATGTGTATCTGTTTACCGATTAGGTTTTTGAGGGGGCAGGGTTCAGGGGTGAGGGTGCAGGATATAAGATAAATCCTAAATCCCAATATCTAAATCCTAAACAAATCCAAAGCACCATTGTTCCAAACATTTACCACGAAGCACACGAAGAAAAACGGCTGACCACGAAGATCACGAAGGAAGAGAAAGTCATAGAAGGACGCGCGCTGTCGCGTCCTTCTTGCATGACTTCTCAGTCGCGCACGCGCAACTGAGAAATGATAAGCGAAACGTTTTGGTTGCTTACTTCATGAGCTTCGCGGATTTTCCCTTCGTGCCCTTCGTGGTTGTCTCTTACTGCGCCATTGGGGTCAGCACTTCATTTTGTTTTTGTTGTGATAATATTTTTTATTCTTTTAAGGACCCTTCCCACAAAAATAATATATTCCCTGCATTCCTTTTCTGTAATCTCTACGCCACCGCCGTAAAGGTCTATATTCCTTTTTGAGCGCATTACATTACCTATATCAGTAACTGCCTCGTCCTTTAAAATCTCAGCCATTTTCTCTAGAATCTTTACATGATGACCCTGTACGCTTCTAACCCTCACCTGATAATAACTGAGCAATGCTATACCGGCTTTAATAAGTGCGTTATAACTATAGGTGAATTTGACCTCCGGGATGGAATCCTTTTTTGCAATATCATAATCCCTGAGGGCGCTTGCAAGATTCTTTTTGATCTGCTGTTGGGTAAAGCTAAAACGGATGAATGTACTTTCTTCAAACTTCATTAAATTATCTTAATATTTTTTTGCCTGAGCAGCGCTGAAATGAAAGCATCGCCGTCTTTGACTCTTTTATTGAATTCCTTTTCGTCCATGTGTGTACAATTTATTGTTCTATTAATTGCTTTCTGAATTTTATTGAGCCTGCCCTGCAATGGAACGATTGCATGGTTGCCAATTATTAATATATCAATGTCGCTATGGACATCCATATTATTGTGTGCATAAGATCCATAAATGTATGCCTCTTTAACTCCGGTTGTTTCTTTCAATAATTCTTTTATCGTTCTTTCAAAACCGAGGGTTGTAAGCACTATATTCCTATAGGCATCATATAATGGATACTCTTGATTTATAGAATATAATTTCAGATTCCCTCTCTTCCCTCCTCTTAAAATCCCCTCCTGTTCTAACTCCCTGATTTTCTTAACCAGGTTCCTTTTATCCAAATGCAGCTTCTGTACCAATTCATTTACGTAAAGACTTTCATGGGGATTCATAAAAAAATAATTCAATACTGTTTTTGTAATTGCTGAACGCAAGGAGATCATCTGGTTTTCCCTTTTTTACACCGATCAGTGTAATATGTTACACCGCTGGTGTCAAGGCAGAAGGAGGCGGCAGGATAAAAGATAAATCCCAAATGAAGGCCCGCAGTCGACAGTCCACAGCAAATGATGGAACCACGAAGAACACGAAGCAAGCGTCGGAGTAGGACGCGGTTTCCGCATCCTACTGCAAGACTTCTCAGTCGTGCATGCACGACTGAGAATTGCAAAGCAAGAGGTTTTGGTTCTTTCTTCGTGATCTCCGTTCTTGGCTTTTTCTTCGTGCTCTTCGTGGTTGAAAAGAGGGTTCAGTAACATAAGGGGTCAGGTCTTGAAATATCAGTTTCTGGGGAAGCAAGAAAGAAGATAAATCCGGAACACGCGATCCTAAACCAAGCACGCGAAGGAGAAAGCACGAAGGTCACGAAGAGCCCTCTGTGAACTGGCCTTTCACCCTCAACCCGTTCCCTAAACCCTGCGGCCTCTCACCTGGACCCCTATGTCCGTCGTTTCCCCCACTGGTGAAATTTGTTACAAGAAAATTCTTAGTTGTGTTATTCTCTCTAGCGATCACGATTCTTCGAAAGGAATTCACATACAGAAAATTACTCAGGGAGACTTACAATGAAGACAATTACGCTGGGGAAAACAGGGATAAAGGTAAAGCAGCTCGGGTTCGGGGCAATGTACATTCCGCGCGTCTCCAAAGAGGAATCAGATAGAACCATCAGGAGGGCACTGGAGAAGGGCATCAATTATTTCGACACGGCATCGGCCTACCAGGACAGTGAGGAGAAGCTGGGAAGGGTGCTCTCAACCATCAAGCGAAGCGGTTTTACCATTCTTTCCCGGTCCCACTCCTGGAAGATGGGGTTTGATGCCTTCAAAAAGGATTTCGAGCAGAGCTTTGATCGCTTAAAGCTCGATACTATTGACTTCTACGGCTTTCACGCGGTCAATCAGCCTCCCGATCTTGCCGCGGTGATGAAGGAGCCGCTCGCATTCCTGAAGGAGGAGCAGAAAAAAGGTAGGATCAGGCACATTGCCATCACCGGCCACAACCCGGTGACCATGACCGAGGCGGTCAAGACAGGCGAGTTCGCCATGAGCATGTTCCCCTTCAATGTCATCGAACAGGAACCGCTGCAAAACCTGCTCGATACCGCCAACCGGCTGGAAGTTGCGACATCGGTGATGAAACCCCTGGCAGGGGGTATGATCGAAAACAAACCCTTTGCGTTGCGATTTTTCCTCAACCATCCCATCGGGGTGATTACGCCGGGCATGTCTTCAGTCCAGGAAGTAGATTCAAACTGCAGGGTGTTCGAGGAAGGGAAGCCCCTCTCCACTGAAGAGTTTAAGCAACTGGGCGAGGAAGTCGCCGAACTGGGAAAGGATTTCTGCCGCCGCTGCAGTTACTGCATGCCCTGCGAAAAGGGCATCATGATTCCTTTCGCGCACATGATCCACCTCATGGCCTATGGCAGGGAGATGAACGACAATATCGCCTACACGCTGGAGATGGCAAAGCGCATGGTGCCCCAGCTCGAGCTGTGCGATGCCTGCGGGAAGTGCGTTGAAAAATGCCCCTACCATCTGCCCACGCCGAAGCGGATAAAGGAATTGTGCGAGATGCTGAAGGGGAGGATGCAGGATACATGATGCACGATGCAGGAGGGCTCCTCAAAGCTGTAAAAACCAACCACGAAGGGCACGAAGAAAAAATCCAAGAAGAGCACGAAGCAAGAGTCGGAGTAGGAAGCGACATGCCACGTCCTACTGCAAAGACTTCTCAGTCGTGCATGCACGACTGAGAGGTGAAAAGTTCAGAGTTTTAGTTTCTTTCTTCGTGTGCTCGTTCTTGGTTTTTCTTCGTGATCTGGTTCAAAAAACAGGGTTCAGGGTGCAGGGTCCGTGAGGCTTCTTTGACCTGCATCGTGCATCCTTCCATCCCAATTTTACCCCATTAATAGTCAAAATAATGGCACATAACATAATTTTGACTATCTTTTATATAAATCGCTCAAAAACCCTCCCCAACCCTCTTTAAAAAAATTACATAAATTACATATTGTTATGAGGCGGCACGCCTGTTATCCCCGTCATTATAAGCAGTTATGACCGTGGCATAGAATATGCTGAATATTTCATGTAAGCATATTTATATAGTGGGAGTCGCCATGGATACGCACAGTGTATTGATTATAGACAATGATTTGGACAACGTAAGCAAATTATCCCGCGCCCTTAAAAAGATGGGGCTGCATGTGGAGGAGGCCTCTGATTCAAAGCTGGCGCTGGAAAAACTGCACAAGAGTCTCAATGATTTTGACCTGATTTTTGTTGAGCAGCGGATGCCCGCATTCAGCGGGATCGATATTTTAAAGGACATCCAATCCTCATGCTACAAGAGCTGCGTCATTTTCATGGCCGATACACCGGACCTCAGAACCATCGTCTCGGCCATGCAGGAAGGGGCTTTCAGCTTTATTACCAAGCCCATCGTGTGCACCCAGCTGAAAGACGTGGTTCATAAGGGGCTTGAGAGCAGGCGGGCGCTTATGAAAATCCTGGAGATTGACAGCAGGTTGAAAAAAACAAACAGTGAGCTCAAAAGGCAGAGCGAGAAGCTCAGAAAAGAGAAGCTCTCGCTCAAAAAGATCAACCAGGAGCTCACCCTACTCAATCAGCTGAGCCTGCAGATCAATTCAACCCTGGACGCGCACAAGATGGTGGAAAAGGTCGCCGGCAGCAAGTTCAGCGAGCTGATCGTCAATGACCTGGTACTTTTTTTCTACGCGCTGGGGGAGGAGCTGTTTTTGACCATATGCACCTGCACCACTCCCGTAAAAGTCGAGATCGTGGAGCAGCTCACCCGCGAATCCATCAGGGAATATGCGCGCTACAGCGGAAAAAAACCGGTCGAAAGTGATATTCAAACCAGGGTGATGAAAATAAAGTGCCATCACCGGGCCCATGCCGAGAAACCTTCCCCGGCCGGGGATAACACGTTATTTATTCCGCTCAAGGTGGCCGGCAATGTGCTGGGGATGATGGGTCTCGCCGGCGCCAAAAAACTGGGCAAAAAGCAGCTGCAGCTTGTGTCAACCATCGCCAACCAGGTTGCGCTGGCGCTGAAAAATGCCGCCGAGCACCGGAAGGCCCAGTCGCTGGCCATTACCGATGAGCTGACCGGCGTCTATAACCGCAGGGCCTTTCAGAAGGTGCTGGACAGGGAGCTGCGCCGATCAAAGCGGTACCAGAAGCCCCTCTCGCTCATCATGCTCGATGTCGACGGGTTCAAGGCCATCAACGACACCTATGGACATGAAGCCGGCGACAGCGTGCTGAAAACACTGGCTTCACAGCTTCAGGGCTCCATCCGGGAAATAGATTTCCTGGCGCGCTACGGAGGGGACGAGTTCGCCGTCATCCTGCCGGAAACAAAGGCGGAGGAAGCGGCCATACTGGCAGAGCGACTCAAAACAAATATCAGCAACCACCCGGTAAACATAGACAGCTCATACTACACCATCTCGGTAAGCACGGGCGTTGCCGACATCACCAGCGATATCGTGGGCAACGAGCACACGCTGGTGCGCAAGGCGGATAAGGTGCTGTATCGCTCCAAGGCACAGGGTGGATACAAGTTGAATTCGGAGTTGTAGCAAGGAGGAGGGTACAGGATGCTGGATGCACGATGGGGATTGGACAACAAATCCGAAATCAGAAGCACGAAACACGATGCACGATGCATGATACATGATGCAGGTAAAAGAGGTCTCACTGACCCTGTTCCCTGACCCCCGCACCCTGCTTTTTGACCCTGGTCCCTGATCCCTGTCCCCTGCTTTTTGGTCCCTGATCCCTGCACCCTCCTTTTTGCCCCTGTCTCCTCCTATAAGCACTTCCAGTAATCTTTCTGGACCTTCCTCACTGCCTCAATGATTTTGAGCGTGTTGTTCGCCACATGATCCCCCGCTTCTTTTTTCTGTTCCAGGGAATCTCCCGCCAGCTGCCGTATGGTGGCCTTGACCGATCTGCGCAGACCCTCCAGGTGATACCCCCCTTCCAGGCTCAGCACCATTTTCCCCTGGCAGGATGAGCGGGCAAGGTCCATGATGGAAGCAGTCATGGCCGCAAATCCCTCGGGTGTAACCTCCATGCCGCCGAGGGGATCATCAAAATAGATATCGAACCCGGCGGAAACCAGCACCAGTTGCGGTTTAAACTCAAGTGCCAGCGGCTTCAGCAGCACCCGGTATATTTCCAGGAAGTCACCGTCACCCTGTCCCCCGGGAAGCGGAACGTTGACCGTAAAACCTTCCCCGCGCCCCTCGCCGGCCTCAACCACACTGCCGCTTCCGGGATAGTACGGATACTGGTGCGTGGAAAAAAACAGCACCCGCGGGTCGCTGTAAAACGAATGCTGCGTCCCGTTGCCGTGGTGCAAATCCCAGTCCACGATGAGGATGCGCTCCAGCCGGTACTGCTTTAAGGCATAGTGCGCGCCGATGGCAATGTTATTGAAGAGGCAGAAGCCTTTTCCCCAGCCCTTCTCGGCGTGGTGGCCGGGCGGCCTGACCAACGCAAAGCAGTTTTCAAACTCTCCCTGCATTACCCGGTCAATCGCCTCCAGGACTCCGCCCGCCGCCATCTGGGCGGCTTCCCAGGAACGCGGGGAGGTGCTGGTGTCGGGATCAAGGCTGGTAAAATCACGTCCCGCGGTTCCGGCGACCTGGTCAATATAGTCCGCGGAATGATTGAGCTCCAGTTCCGCACGCGAAGCCGGACGCGGCGCGAGCTCCGAAAACTTCCCCTGCAGCTCATCCTCCCTGAGCATGTCATACACAACCGCCAGACGGTGGTGGCTTTCGGGGTGGTAGTCGCCGGTTTTGTGCATGAGGTATATGGGGTCTTTTACAACAGCGGTTTTGGGTGCCATGAATTTTCCCTTGGGGTCAGGTCTTGAATTATCAGTCTTGCAGTTCTTCTTCCTTTGCAATGATTTTACTCACCGTAGTATAGTGGATTTGCAGATAGTTTGCAATTTCATAGAGTTTATACCCATATTTCATGTGGGCTGCATAGATATTTTTGTTCCTCTGTTGTCCCGCTCCCCTTTTCTGAAACAGCTCTTCAAGCCCTGGTCGGGCCACGTGGCGCTGCTGCCGCGGTATCTCTTTTACCTGATCTTTGTCAGAAAGCAGGGCCTTAAATCCTTTTACAAATTTTTCATCTCCCAGCAAAACCTGCCCTCGCAGTAAACCCCAGGGTGACTGTTGATGCAACCCTTCTCTGACAAAACTCTGATATTTCCTCCGCGCAATCCCGCGCTTGCTGCTGAATAGACCCAAGATCCAATCCGTGGTGAGGTAATCGGGAGGTTTGATCATTGCCACACTGGCCCGGTAGCTGCTCCATTGCCATTCCTCTACATTTTTGACCATCTTCGCACGCACCGGATTCAATACCACGTAACGGCACAGTTCAAGCAAATAGCTATCTTTATCCAGTGCTATTGCCTTAAACCTCCCTTGAAAAACGTGCCCGCATTTTTTATGCCTGCGGTTATATCTCTGGGTATAAACTCCGTTGAGCTGGCGCATACCCATGGACAGGTTCGCTTCCTGCGTTTCAACCAGCAGATGATAGTGATTACCCATCAGACAATAAGCATGGCATAACCAGCGGTAGCGTTTAACCACACCGGCCAGCACGTCTAGAAAGCTGAGCCGGTCCTGATTATCGCTAAATATTTTTCCGTGGGCATTACCCCTGCTTGTTACGTGATAAACAGCGCCCGGGTATTCTATGCGCAATGGTCTGGCCATGAAGGCACCATAGCAGAACAGCGCTGACATTTCAAGACCTGGCCCGACATTGTCAATCATTGGTCATCGTCTGTTTCTTCTGCTAAGCAACGCATCACGAATCTCACATCATGTCCTCGCAAAAACTGATATTTCAAGACCTGACCCCAAGACACAGCTTGACAAAAACTGATATTTCAAGACCTGACCCCAAGACACAGCTTGACACTGTAAAGAAAAGATTATAGGAATAATACCATCTTTATTGGTATAAGAGGTGTGGTTATGTTTGGCGTGGGGATGCAGGAAGTTATCGTGATCCTGGTGGTCGCCCTGATTGTCATCGGGCCGAAAAAATTGCCGGACCTGGCACGGGCGCTGGGAAGGGCAATCGGTGAATTTAAGCGCGCCGCGGATGATCTGAAGGAAGATCTGGATATAAACGGGCTGAGGGAAGAGCGGGACAGGCTGGTTCAGGAAATCAGTCAGGCCAGGGCCGCACAAGATGTACCCCCACCGGCGGCCGCTGAACCCGCCGCCCCGGCGAACGCACCTGAAGAGGAAATCAAGGGCTAGACCCGCTCATGGCCGACGATAAAATTCCCTTTACCAGCCACCTGGAAGAGCTCCGCAAAAGAATCATCATCTGCCTCATCGCTGTCGTCGCGGGATTTTTACTTTCCTACAACTTTGCCGAGACCATCTTCGAGCTCCTGGTACAACCCCTGAAAGAGCAGCTTCCCGCGGAGAGCTGGCTTATTTTTACCGGCCTGACCGAGGCCTTTGTCGTCTACCTGAAGCTCGCCTTCTACGCGGGGCTGATCCTGGCCAGCCCGGTCATTCTCTGGGAGGTCTGGTGCTTTGTGGCCCCCGGCCTCTACGACCATGAGAAAAAGTACGTCTTCCCCTTCGTGATTTCCGCGAGCCTGCTGTTCTTCACCGGCGTTGCCTTCTGCTACCTGGTCGTGTTTCCCTTCTCCTTTAAATTCTTCATGAGCTACAGCACCGACACGCTCAAGCCACTGCCCGCCATGAAGGAATACCTTTCCTTTGCCTTCCAGATACTGCTCGCCTTCGGCATCATATTCGAGCTGCCGGTGTTCATACTCTTTCTCGCCAAGCTGGGTCTGGTGACCGAGCGCATGCTCCGCCAGCAGAGAAAATTCGCCATCGTCATCATCTTCATCGTTGCCGCCGTTCTCACCCCGCCCGATGTCTTCAGCCAGTGCCTCATGGCCGCCCCCCTGCTGCTGCTCTACGAAATCAGCATTATTGTGGCCAGGATCTTCGGAAGAAAAAGCGCCGCGGGGGATGCCGGTTCAGCCAAGGCTGAAGGCTAATCCATCCGGGCAAATTGCTTCAGGAGATTTTTTTGCCGCGAGGTTAATCTGGAGGGTGTGGTCACCTGTATGACGATCTGCTGGTCACCCCGCCCGGCTCCCCCGGGGGGGAGGGAATGCCCCGGTGCTTGAGGCGCAAAACATCGCCGGGCTGCGTCCCGGGGGGTATGTCCATTTCAACCGCCCCGTCCAGCGTGGGCACCGTTACCCGGCCTCCGAGGCTTGCCTGCGAGAAGCTGATGTCCAGGTGGAAAACAATATCATCGCCGGCCCGCTCTAAAAAGTTATGGGGATTAACGTTGAGCACAATATAGAGATCGCCTGCCGGCCCCCCGTTGCTGCCCGGGTTTCCCCGGTTAAGCACCTTCAGACGCGAGCCGGTCCTGACGCCGGGGGGAATGCTGAAGGCGATGCGGCGGGTCTGCTCTATCCTGCCCGCGCCACTGCAGCAGGCGCAGGGCTGCCGCGCGACCTTTCCCTTTCCCCCGCATTTTTTGCACACCATCTCCGGTGTGCCTTTCCTCCTCATCGCTTTTGCCCGGCCCTTCCCCTTGCACAGGGGACACTGCTTCAACCGGCTGCCGGGCTTCATTTTCAGCCCCTTACACGCCGTGCACAACGTGTAAGAGGGTATTTTTATTTCAACCTGCCTGCCCAGCGCGGCCTCTTCAAACGTAATGGAAAGGTGATATCTCAGGTCCTCGCCTTTCTGCCCCTTCTGTCGTCCCCTGATGGGGTATCCCAGGATGTCCCGGAAAACATCCCTGAGCAGGTCGTTTGAAGGTATGGGGCCATTGAAATCGCTTCCGGCGGACCGGCTGACATCATCATCTGCGCGCGTCGCCGCGGCTGTATGCTCATCGTAGGCGTTTCTTTTCTGCGGGTTGTTTAAAATCCCGTATGCTTCCGCTATTTCCTTGAACTTCTCTTCTGATTTTTTATCGTGGGGATTGCGGTCGGGGTGATGGAGCAGCGCGAGGCGGCGAAAGGCTCTTTTTATCTCCCGCTGGCTTGCCGTGGGCAGCACGCCCAGTATTTCATAATAATCAAGCTCGGTAACAGACATACAGTTCTACGGGGGATGCATGATACAGGATGCACGATGCAGGTCAAAGAAGCTTCACCCACCCTGTACCCTGCTTTTTCAACCAGATCACGAAGAAAAACCAAGAACGAGCACACGAAGAAAAAAAACCAAAGCGCTGAACTTTTCACTTCTCAGTCGTGCGTGCACGACTGAGAAGTCTTGCAGTAGGACGCGGCAGGTCGCGTCCTACTCCGACCCGTGCTTCGTGTTCTTCGTGCCTTATCCTTCGTGCCCTTCGTGGTTGCATCATTTCCTGTGGACCGTGGACCGTAGACCATTGACAGCTTCTCTCTTCTGCTCCTATTCCTCCGCCGCCTCCTGCGGCTCCCGTGACACCGTGACCTGGGCCGGGCGCAGCAGCCGTTCGCGCAGGAAGTATCCTTTCTGCGCCTCATCGATTATGGTGTTGGGCTCATGGTCCGCGCTCTCCACCTGCAGCATCGCCTCGTGCCTGTTGGGATCAAACTTCTCTCCCAGGGAATTGAAGCCGGATACGCCGAACCGTTCCAGGCTCTTGAGCAGCTGCTTCAGGGTCATTTCAATACCTTCAATGATGCTCTCCGCCTGGCTGCCTTCCCGGGCGTGCCTGATGGCGTTCTCAAGGTTGTCCACCGTCCGCAGCATCTCCTTGCTTATCTCATCAGTGGCATATTGCAGCAGCTCGCTTTTTTCCCGGGTGGTCCGCTTCTTGAAATTTTCAAACTCCGCCAGGGTCCTGAGCAGCCGGTCATTGAGGCTTTTAATCTCCTCCTCCCTGGCCTTCAGCTCCTCCTCCAGCTTCTTTATGGTCGCCCGTTTGCCGTGAGCGCCGGCATCCTCACCTTCCGGCTCGCCCGTCGGCGTCGCGGCGCCTGCTTCCCCGCCTGCCGGCGTTCCATCAACTTCGGGATCATGCTTTTTCCTGGTCATGCAGCACTCCTTATATTATAGCTCGCTGCCCTTGCCGTTGAGGAACTCGGTAAGCAGCTGGGCAGAATACTCAACAATGGGTATGAGCTTGAGATAGTTCATCCGGGTGGGCCCAATAATACCCAGCGCGCCAACCACCTTTTCACCATGCCGGTAGGGAGAGGTAATGACGCTCAGGGTTTGCATTTCCGAGACCGGCACCTCGGAGCCGATAAATATTTGAATGCCCTCGGCATCCATGGTCTTGTCCAGAAGATGCAGGAGCAGCTTCTTTTCTTCAAGGGCCTGCAGGAGCGATTTCATGCTGCCCACCTCGGAAAACTCCGGGCATTCCAGGAGATTGACCTGGCCCTCCATGAAGAGTTCCGGATCTTTTTCCTTGCCGAACACCTTCCGGGTTAACTCCAGCGCCTTTGAGAGCAACTCATCGTAGGCCGTCTTCTCCTTTTTCATCTCCTCTTCAATCTTCCCGCGCACCCCCTCCAGGCTCACCCCCACCAGGACTTCCCCCAGATAGTTGGTATACTTGTCCAGCTCCGACTGGGAAATATCGTCCCTGTCTTCTATGATCCGGTTCTGCACAAACCCCGACTGGGAAACAAAAATAACCAGAATGCGGTCCCTGCTTATCTTGATGAACTCGATGTGCTTGAGAACCGTGCCCACCAGCTTGGGCGCCGAGACAATGCTGACGTGGCGGGAAAGCACCGACAGCACCTCCGATGTCTGCCGGACAAGGTCGGATGCCTCCAGCTCGGAAAACTTGTACCGTTTCCGGATGCGGTCCTTCTCCCGCTGATCCAGGCTCTTTACCTTCAAAATGCTGTCCACGTAGAAGCGGAGCGCCCTTTCGGTGGGAATCCGTCCGGCCGAGGTGTGCGGCTGATGGAGGAAGCCCATTTCTTCCAGGTCGGACATGACATTTCTTATGGTGGCAGAACTCAGGTTGATGTCATATCGTCTGGCGATATTGCGCGATCCAACCGGCTCTGCGGTCAGTATATATTCATTGATCACCGATGTCAGGATCTGCCTATCCCGATCGCCCAGCAGAAACTCATCCATGTTTCATCACTCCCTGCACGTTGACCGCCGCCCCGCCGCCGGAAAAAATATCGGCAATTATTTAATAAATAGTTACTTTTTTGCCGGGACACCGGAAACATGCACACTATGTGCATAAATAGTATAGAAAAAATCTCAGCAAGAATCAAGTCAAACATTTCCTTGACATGCATACATAAATGGTTTTAGCATCAAAGTCAAGAGAAGGGAACCAAACAGATGACAGTACATTTTATCCCGCCCGGCTCCCCCGCGAGAACCGCGCTCTATGGCCTCATGAAAGTGGTGGTTCCCTGCTGGTGCAAAATGTTGTACCGCCTTGAAGTGAGCGGAAGAAACAACCTGCCCGCTGCCGGGCCCGCCGTTATTCTCCCCAAACACCAGTACTGGACGGATATCCCGCTCGTCGGCCTCGCCTTCGCCGGTATCCGGCTCAACTATATCGCCAAGCAGGAACTTTTCAGGATCCCGCTCATCAGCCATTTTTTACTCGCGCTCGGAGGGATCCCCCTCGACCGGCAGGCACCGATAAAGACCCTGGATTCCTTCAGATACCTGGACCATCTTCTCAAAACGGGAGGGCAGGTGGTTATCTTTCCCGAAGGTACCTACTACCGCGGGGCGGTGGGGAGGGGCAAGTCACGGCTGATCAGCATGGTGCTTAAATTCCAGGAGCGGGACGATTCGCCGGCACCCATCCCCTTCATACCCGTTGGTATCAGGTACGGAAGGGAGAAGGTGAGACAGAGGGTAAAAATTACCATTGGAACCCCTCTTTATGCGGCGCAGGCCGGTGACGCAAAAACATTTACCCGCACCATCATGGAGGCAATCGCCCGGTTAAGTGAAATGGACACGGCACGATAAGGAAAACTATCTTTCCGATCCCGACAACCAGCTCATGATCAAAACGGGATCAGGTGACACCGGCGCTTTCAGAATTTTAATGGAAAAGCACCAGGCAAGCGTCATGCGCATGATCTACCGCTACACCGGGCAGCACCATGAAGCGGAAGACCTGGCACAGGACATTTTTCTTAAAATATACCGGGGGTCGGTAAATTATACCCCGCGGGCGCAGTTCAAAACCTGGCTTTACAAAGTGGTCACCAACCACTGCCTCAATTTTCACCGCAGCCAAAAGAAGCACAAATACGATAGCGGCTTAGACCCATCCCTGTCAGAAACGGACATGCCCGACACATCTCATAAAGGAGCGGGGCAGGAGGCACCCGCGGAGAATCGGCTTCAGCAGGAGGAGCTGAAGGCCGCGGTTCAGAAGGCCCTGGCCGAGCTTCCGGACAGGCAGCGCCTGGCGGTTATTCTCTTCCGCTTCGAGGGGCTGTCCTACGGGGAAATCGCCCGGGCGCTGGGATGTTCGCTATCGGCAGTTGAGTCCCTGATCTTTCGCGCCATGAGCACACTCAAGGAGATGTTGCAGCCCTATAAAACACCCTAGGCAGGCCACCCAAGCAAGTTTTTGCCGGCGCGCGGTGTTAAATCATGAGGAGACATAATCATGAAACGGTCCTGTAAAAAAGCAAGAAAAAATATCATGCCCTTCCTGACCGGGCAGCTGGCAGAGGAACGCGCCCGGGAAGTGAAAGAACACCTCGCCGGCTGCCCCTTGTGCAGCAGGGAGGCCGCTGATCTGGGCGCGGCCTGGGAGACCCTGGGCTCAGCCCTGCCGGAGGAGCATTTCAAGGACATTGCACCGGGTGTCCTGGCAACCATCAAAAGTGCCGGGCACCGTGATAATTTACTTAATAAATTCATGAATTTGCTCTTCAGGACCCCGGCCCCGGCCTTGGGCACTCTCATTGCCCTGCTCGCGCTGCCCACGGGTATCTATCTCGGAAAAAACCTGTATCTTAATACTGCCTATGCCCTTAATCCTGAAGAGGTAGTTGCGGCACCGGCGGAGGCGCTTCCCTTTGATATTTTTGATGATTTCCCCGATGACTCCATTGGCAGCGTCTATGTTAACCTGGGGGAAGATGCTTACCAGAATACGACCCCGGAAGCATACTGAGGAGATCCCATGAAAGAAAAATTCATCATGATTGCGCTTATATTTTCCCTCACCGTCAACGCGGCCGCTCTCATAACCATGGGATATTTCTGGGGGAGGGATTACAGCAGCAGGCAGGCGGTAAAAGAGGCCGGCCCGCCCCCCTTTGGCACGGAACTCTCTTTAGACCAGGAGCAGCGGGACAGGATGCGCGAGCTGAGGAAAACCTTTATGGCCGGGACGGCCCCCGTCAGAGACAGCCTGATGATCAAGCGGGCTGAGCTGGCAGATCTCCTGGCCTCGGAAAGTCCGGAACGGCCCTCCCTGGAACAGAAGCTCCGTGAGATAAACGAGCTCCAGCTTAAGATGCAGATCGCTGTCATCGACCAGCTCTTCAAGGAAAAGGAATTCTTAAACCCCCAGCAGCAGGAGCGCTACGCCGACTTCATGAGTCACAGGCTCTGCCAGGATTTTATCCCGGGCGGAAAGGGACATCGGGGACACCGAGGGCGGGGCATGGGTATGCGTGAAGGAGCCGGCATGGGTATGGGAGAGGGAAGGCAAATGCGGGACCGCATACCTCCAGGCGAATAGTGCTCCGGGTGCTGCAAAAAAACCCGCCATACATGCTTTGACCTGCCCGCCAATTTACCGTGACAAAAAACTTGACACGATTACACCTCATAGTATACATTTTCCCCTCTGATCGCGGATGAATCGATATTGTAAACAACCATCTACAAGGAGAAGCACTGTGGTTAAGAAGGCACCGGCAGCTGCCGCGTCTGAAAATCAGACCTGGAAAGAGATCAAGGTTGGATGCATCCTGCTGGAAGAGGGGAAGGCAAAACCGTTTGAGCGCGGGGATAAGCCGGTGCTCGTTCCCCAATGGGACAAACAGATGTGCGTGCGATGCGGCCTCTGCTACCTCTTTTGTCCCGATGCCGCCATCAGGAGGGGAGCGGACGGGTACTTCGAGGCCGATCTTGACTATTGCAAGGGATGCGGCATCTGTCACAAGGAATGCTGGTTTGGCGCCATTAGCATGACGGAGGAAGGATAATGGATAAATACGGGCTCTACGCACCACAATTGTTGCCGTTCAAAGAGCACTTTCTGCCCCAGGCCCACCGCGCCTGCGTGGGGTGCGGGGTTGCGCTCGGCGTGCGACAGTCTTACAAAGCGCTGGAAGAGCACAGGGGATGGATGGAACATGCCCGGTGGGAAATTCCCTTCAGCATTCCCTTCCCGGGAGGCCTGGTCAAAGACGGCAAAAGGGACGGGGATGAGGTGCGTCCCGCCCTGCTTTCGGTCGCCAAGGGAGACCAGTCTTCAAGCCTGCTCATCTGCTTTGACAACGAGGCGGTTGAGGGGAAGCCGGCCCCGACGGTGTTTAAAAAAATGTTTCCCGCCGCAGCCGTCGCGCGGGGATTCCAGTACGTGGCCACCGCCTGCCCCAGCTATCCCTTCGACCTGATCGACAAGGTCAGGCGCGGCATGGAGAGCGAAGGCAACAGCTATATTCATGTTTTATCGCCCTGCCCGGTCGGCTGGGACTATGAGAGCGAGATGTCCGTGGCCATCGGCCGCCTTGCCGTTGAATCATTGCTCTTCCCCCTCTACGAGGTCGTTGCCGGAACGTACCGCCTGACCATCGATCACCCGGGCAAGAGGCCGGTTGAGCAGTATCTCTCAGCGCAAAAACGTTTTAAACACTTCAAGGGTAAGGAAGCCCGCGAGGTTCAAGCTGCCGCTGACACAGCCTATGCCAGGCTGCGGCAGGGAAAGGTTTAAAGGAGGATATCATGGCTCTTTCCAATTGGGATAAAAAGGCTCAGGCCACGTTTGCCAAGATACTGGAGGTGGTCCCTGAGCCGATGCGCGACGCAATGAAACCACAGCTCATTGCCATGATCGAAGGCAAGGCCAAAGGCGCTCCCGTGACCGACGCGGTCATTGAAAAGCTGGTGCGGGAGGACCTGCCCGAGCCGCAGAAAAGCGTGATCATGGGCGCGCTGGGGATGACATCAGGAGCCCCGCCCGCCCAGGAATCGGCGGCCGCGGCCCAGCTCTCCTGGGAAGGTGAAAGCGAAAAGATGGTGGAAAAAATCATGAGCGTCATCCCGGAAATGCTGCGGGGCGCGGTCAGGCCCAAGCTGCTCGATTTCATCGCCGGCAAGGCGGGACCGGGCGGCAGCGTTACCGAGAATATGGTGGTTGAGGCGGTCAAGGAAATGAAGCCGCCGGAACCGTTCATGAGCCAGATTATGAACCTGCTGGCCGCGGGAAGCGGGGTCGATGTAAGCAAGGCGGACGCCATACTCTCGCGCTACAAGGGACAGCAGGAAGCCCTGCTCTCCCTCCTCCACGAGGTACAGCGGGAATTCAGCCACCTTCCCAAGGTGGTGCTCGGCAAGGTGAGCGAGCAGCTCTCCATCCCCCTGAGCGCGGTGTACCGGGTGGCCACATCGTATCCGGCCTTCAGCCTCGAGCCCAAGAAACAGCACGTGGTCAAGGTGTGCGACGGGTTTGCCTGCCACCTGAAGGACTCGGGCCGGGTGTATGATGAGCTCAGTAAAAAAGCCGGCGGCACGTTCACCCTGGAAAAGGTGCGCTGCATCGGGTGCTGCGGACAGGAACCCATGGTCAGCGTGGACGGAGAATGCGGCGACGGCAGCTGGGCACAGGAAAAGATCAGACAATTGTAGTCTTTCATAAAAACGGGGAGTTACCATGAAGGTCACAAACGAAAAGGATCTCAAGGCACTCGGCACGCAAGCCAGAAAAAAGATGAGCGAGGCGGCGCTGCGGATTCAGGTGGGAACCTCCACCTGCGGGCTGTCGCGGCGGGCTGATCTTTTAAAGAAGGCGCTGGAAGCCGAGGTTAAAAAGCAGGGCCTTGCCGCTGACATCGTCGAGGTGGGCTGCAACGGTATGTGCTACCAGGAGCCCATTGTCGATGTCATCCAGAAGGGAAGGCCGAAGGTCACCTACGGGGCGGTCACCGCGGACAAGGCGGCGGCGCTGGTGAAGGCCATCAAGAGCGGATCGGTGCTCAAGGATCACGCCCTCTTCAGGACTGATGCCGAGGAAAATGTCATCGCCGGGGAATCTATTCCCTATGGTACCGATGAGGCCCCGCAACCGCTCAAGGAACTGCCGGAACGCGGCTCGTATCCCTTTTACCAAAAGCAGCAGAAGATCGCGCTGCGCAACGCAGGCCTGATTGATCCCAACCGTATTGATGAGTACATTGCCTTCGGCGGTTACAGCGCGCTTGCCGCGGCCCTGGCCATGCCGGCCATGCAGGTTATCCAGGAGGTAATCACCTCGGGACTCCGGGGCAGGGGCGGGGCCGGATTTCCCACCGGCATTAAGTGGAAGACCTGCAGCGAGGCGGCCGGAGAGGCAAAATACGTGGTTGCCAACGGGAGCGAAGGTGATCCGGACATCGGCATGCACCGCAGCATGATGGAGGGAGACCCCCATGCCGTTCTGGAAGGCCTGATCATAGCGGCCTATGCGGTGGGCGCCTCAAAGGGTTTCATCTATGTCTCCACCCATTATCCCGCGGCCCTGGCCAACATCAGGGAAGCGGTGCGACAGGCATACGACTATGGACTCCTTGGGGAAGCCGTCCTCGGGAGCACATTTAGCTTTGATGTGATCATCGACGAAGGCAGCGGCGGGTATGTGTGCGGCGAGGAAACGGCGCTTATCACCACCCTGGAAGGCCGTTACGGTGAGCCGCGTCCGCGTCCCCCCTTCCCGGCCCAGAAGGGGCTGTGGGGACAGCCGACGGTGGTAAACAATCTCGAAACCCTGGCCATGGTTCCCGCCATAATCGCCAGGGGCGGGAAATGGTTCAGTAGCATCGGCACCAAGGGCAACGCCGGGACCAAGGTCCTTTCATTAAACGGCAGCATCACCAGGCCCTGCCTGGTAGAGGTGCCGCTCGGCACCACGCTGGAGGAAATCATCGCCATCGGCGGCGGTGTGAGCGCGGGGAAGAAGCTGAAGGCCGTCACCATTGGCGGCCCGTCGGGCAGCGTGCTGCCGGCACAGTCCGTAAAGCTCCCCCTGACCTATGATGATCTGAACAAGGCAGGGGCGATCCTGGGTGCGGGCTTTACCGTCATAGACGACAGCGTCAACATGGCTGACCTGGCACTCTATTTTCTCAATTTCTTTAAAGAGGAGACCTGCGGCAAGTGCACCACCTGCCGGGAAGGGGTCAAGAAGATGTGCGAGGTGGTGGGGGAACTCTGCCAGGGACAGGGCAGGCAGGGGCACATCGACCTCCTGAAGCAGATGTCACAGCCCATGATCGACGGATCACTCTGCGCACTGGGCAAGACGGTTCCGGTTGTGATAACTTCAACCCTGAAGCACTTTGCCGCTGACTACAGCCATTATATCAAAGGATAACAGGCATCCGGGCAGGCTGCCTCAAGCAACCATCCGAGGAGGTTGGGCAGATTATGATAACCATTACCATTAACGGCAAGAAAATCAAAACAGAGGAAGGCAGGACCATTCTGGAGGTCGCCCGGGATGAGGGCATCCATATCCCGAACCTGTGCTCCAGCGACGCGCTCAAGCCGGCGGGAAACTGCAGGCTCTGCAGCGTGGAGGTCACCCAGGGGGACCGCACCACCATTGAGACCTCCTGCAACTACCTCGTCCAGGAGGGGATGAAGGTTGCCACCGAAACGGAGCGGGTGAAGGACGTCCGAAAGCTGGTGATGGAGCTCCTGCTGGCGCGCTGCCCGAACCCCAAAAAGATACGGGACGTGGCCGCCGAAGTCGGCGTCACCGCCGTCCGCGAGGAATTCAGCCTGGAGAACGAATACTGCATCCTGTGCGGGCTGTGCGTCCGCACCTGCGCGGAAGTGGTGCAGGCCAATGCCATTGACTTCGAGGGAAGCGGCATCAACAAGAAGGTCGCCGTTCCCTTCGACGAAAGCTCAAAGGAGTGCATCGCCTGCGGGAGCTGCGCCCTTGTCTGCCCCACCCAGGTCATCAAGATGCACAATTTTGACAACGCCCAGGTTGTCTATGCCGACGGGGAGCAGAATCTGGGCGCACAGCGCCTGATGCAGAACTGGAAGACGGAATTGCCCATCAGGTTCTGCAAGTCATGCGGCAATCCCATCGCCCCGGAACGGCAGCTGACCTGGCTGGGAAACAAGATGATCTTTCCTCCGGAGATGTTCAACCTCTGCCAGACCTGCCGGAGCTATCCCACCATTGATGAGGAGATCTGCATGGGATGCGGTCAGTGCTGCGACAACTGCCCCTGCTGCGCGCTGGAGCTCAAGGAGGAAAAGGGGGAAATCAAGTCATTCTGCTTTACCGGCAACTGCACCGGATGCAGGATCTGCGAGGATATCTGTCCCCGGGCGGCAATCAGCTGACAAGCCATTTCGATCGTGCAAAAGACTCAAACCGAAGTGTTTCGGTTTGAGTCTTTTTTTTCTTCAGTCCCATTATGTAACGTCATCCCTCATCTCTTTTTCTTCCCTTTCCGTTTTGCGGACCGCTCGGCCAGATATGCCGCCAGCTGCTGCTCCGTCCCGATCTCCCGCACCCCTTCCATAGCGTGGTATTCACATCCGTTCGCGTCCAGCCGCCGGCAAATGGCCGGGCGATGATCATAAACGCGGCAGCGGCTGTCAGCGGTTAAATGCCGGCACCGGTTTTTCACGTTCAGAAACCACCTCCCCTGCTGAATAAAGACCGAGGTTTTCTGATGGCTGATGTACCAGCGGATGTTTTCAAAATCGTTCCAGGTAGAGGGCCTGTCAAGCTCCAGGGCAAAATATTTGCAGCACAGCGCGCTGCACCTGCTGCAAGTGCTCTTTACCGTTCTCTTCATCCGTTAACCTGCCTCCGTGATAATCCCTTCAAAACGGGAGCTGTGCGCTCAGCGCGTGACATATCTCCGTGTGATAGTCGAAGGGGTTGTCCAAAGCCTTCCCCGCCTGTTTCCTGAAACCATTCTCGCGGGCCTGTATGAAAGGGTGCTCTGCCGCCCGCTTCAGGATTGCACCCAGCGGTTCCCGGAAGATACTGCCCAGCACGCCGGGATGGAATTCACACGGCCGCACATCCCCCGCGGGACTGATCGAATACCGTCCCTTGCAGAACAGGTCTATGCCCTCTTTGTCTTCCTGGGTGACCTTATAAAGGTCCGTCGCCAGAGACGCCTCGCGATTCAATCTGAGTTCCTGCAAGCGCTGATACACCGCCTCCTGCTCATCCCTGGTAAGCAGGATCTCAGTATTCGAGCGGGCCCTACCTACCGGTATCAGGGCATTAAAGTGCAGAATTGCCATGTGCTCCTCCGCAAGCTCTATCATGGCATCCATCTGAGGGAGAACACCTTTCCAGAGAGTGGTTATAATCTCTTTAGGCCGGTCCCGGGTCTGCTTGAGTAACCGCATAAGCTCCTCATAAGCCCCGGGCGTGCCCCGGTAGCGGTCATGGACCTCACCAATGCCGTCGATCCCGAAAACCAATACCACGTTCCCCGGCAACCCGTGAACCTGTTCTGCGGTCACGCGGTAACCGGAAGTGGTAATAAACACGACAAAGTCATGCGCATAGCGGGTGAAGAATGGGAGATCAGGGTGGAGAAATGGTTCCCCTCCCGAAAAAATGATGCAGTCAAAACTGCCCCGGGCCTCGTCGATCAGGCGCATCACCGTCCCCCGGTCAAGACTTCCTTCCCGGGGAAAGGAACCGTAACAGTGCCGGCAGCGGTGGCGACAGGCGCCGGTTATCTCCAGTTCTAAAAAACGGGCGTTCATACAAACAGGGAACAGGGTTGAGGGTGCAGGGTCAAAAAAACAGGGCACAGGGGTCAGGGTCAAAAACAGTTTACAGTTGCCGGTTGCCAGTTTACAGAAAATGATGTAACCACAAAGGGCACGAACGCGTCTAATAAATTTCCGCGTCTAATGGGGTCAGGTCTTGAAATATAACTTTTTAAGATACACGATTCATTCAAAGAAGCTTCACTGCCCCTGCTTCCTCTAATCATAATCTGCCTCCTCCCGATATCTCAAGAATCTGGCCGGTGATAAAGGATGCTTCATCCGAGGCCAGGAACAGGGCGCAGTTTGCCACGTCAATGGGCTGGCCGATCCGCCCCAGCGGGTAGCGCGAGGCGCAATCCTCCTTGAGCGCCTCCCACATTTCAGGCTCGATGGAATTCTTTATGATGTCGACCTCTATGAGGGCCGGGGCGAGGGAATTGACGGTAATATTATACATGCCCAGCGCCATGGCCATGCTGCGGGTAAAGGCAAACACGCCCCCCTTGGCGGCCGAATAGGTGAACTGCATGGGGCTGCCCCGGTAGACGATGGAAGCCATGTTAACGATCCTGCCGTACTGCTGTTCCATCATGATTTTCGCCGCCTCCCGGCAGCAGAGGATGCATGACTTGAGATTGGCATCGATATTGTAGCTCATCTTCTCGTAGCTGATATCATCGACCGCCGCCTGGTTTTCAAAATCTCCTCCCGCGATGTTGGCCAGGATGTCCAGGCGGGGATAATCCTTCTTCACCCGGGCGAAGAGCGCGACAATCTCCTCTTCCCTGGTGACATCCGCCGTAATAATACTCCCCCTGCCCCCCTTCTTTTCTATTTCGCTCAAGAGCGCCTTGCAGCCCTCTTCCTTGATATCGCTGAGGATAATCGTGGCGCCCTCCTCCGCGAAGCGCCGCACGATGGCGCTACCAATACCTCCCGAAGCTCCCGTAATCAGTGCAATCTTTTGCTTGAGTCTCATCGGCAATCTCCTTGTTTTGCCGGTCCGGATACGCCAGGCCGGGCAGGTTTCGCAACAGCGCTTCAGGCAGGACACCCCGTGTAAAATCACGGCGCATTATAAACAGAACGCGTCTCTCTGCCAAGTGTAAAATGGAGGTACGGGCGGAAGGAGTGGGAGAAAAAATGATGTTCTATGGTTTCCTAAAGAAATATAAAGTCAGGCGGGAACGCTTGCGTGGTTGTCGCGCTCCGCCATCCATTCCTGAACCAGCCGCAGGATTTCATCCACCCGGAATGGTTTTTTGACCACCACATCGACCCCGTTTTTTTTCAGCTCCTGCTTCTTTTTTTTCACTTCCCAGCCGGTAATCAGTGCTACAGGGGTATCGCTGCTCAACTGCTTGATCTTTTCCGCCACCTGCCATCCGGACATCCCGGGCATGCCCAGATCGGTGAATACCAGGTCAAACTTCTTTTCCTGAAAGAGCTCCAGACCCTTCTGGCCGTTGGAGGAAAACGCCACCTCGTGACCGCCGTCGGTCAAAATGTCCTTGAGCAGCTCGCGCACTTCTTCTTCATCTTCCACCACCAGTATGCTTGCCTTCCTCGCCTTCTCCGGAAGAGATGACGCCTGCCTTTCTTCCTGCGGCGCGCCGGTATAAACGGGAAACTTGAGGCAGCAGGTTGTTCCCCGGTCCTCGACGCTCTCCACGGTAATGGTTCCGTGGTGCCGCGTGATGATGCCGTGGGAAACGCTCATGCCCAGCCCCGTGGACTGAACTCCCTTGGTGGTGAAAAAGGGGTCAAAGATTCTGCCCTGAACCTCCCTGGACATGCCGACGCCGCTGTCCTCCACAATGCCCACCACCTGCCCCGCACCGGAATAAGTCTTTACCCTGATAAGTCCGCCCCGGGGCAGGGCGTCAACGGCATTGTTAATCAGATTGACGAACACCGCTCTCAGCTCGGAGGCGTTTCCACCCACGAGCGGAAGCGGAGAGAGATCCTTTTTAATGGAGATGGAAATGCCCCTGGCCCAGGCATCATCATGCCATTTGGGCCTGGTACATTCGAGCGCCTGCTCAATAATCTCATTGACATTAACGGCAGTAAAGCCCTGAACCTCAACCGGTGCTGTGCCGGAGAAATCCTGTATGCGTTTGACCGTATTCGCCCCGTCAATAGAGGCTTTTTCAATTATCTCCAGGTTTTTTTTCAACTCCTCGATAAATTTTTCCGCCGCTTCCCTGTCGGGAGGTATCTGCATGTTTCTTCTCAAAAGCTGGGTTCTGCCCATGATGACCGAGAGGATGTTGTTGAAATTATGCGCAACCCCGCCGGCAAACTCCCCCATGGATTTGAGTTTTTCGGACTGCAGGATCAGCTCCTCCATCTTCCTGCGCTCAGAGATGTCCCGGATGAGAATGGTAAGCGTGTACGCTCCATCCTCTTCCACAAGCAGGGTAGTACCTTCGAGCGGGAATTCCCGTCCATCCTTCCTCAGGCCGTTTCCCGCCAGGGTTTTCCCGATGATGTATAATTTGCCCGTCCTGCAGAATTTATCAAACATCCGCTGCTGCAGTTCCCGCATGCGGGGCGGCGCCAGAAGCGTCACCGATTTTCCCAGCAACTCCTCCCGGCCATAGCCGAACATCTGCTCGGCCTTCCGGTTAAATCCGGTGATCACCCCGTCGCCGCGGATTGCAATGACGGCATCGTCCGCATTCTCCACCAGGCTGTGATAGCGCTCCTCAGAGCGCTTCAGCTGTCTCAAAAGCTGAAGCCGCACCGGATCGTCGTCAGCTGTCAGTGTTGCCCTTGTATCAGCACTTCCTTCTATCATTACTTCTCCTCTGCAACGTCGTGCCTTTCCCCTCGGCCCTCAGAGACTATGTCATAATGTGTGAAATGCTATGTTTGTCATTCTGAACCCTTCGCTTGTCATTCTGACACAGTCTCTCACGGGAGGGCGCAGCGTGACTAATAGTTAACCTATCGGAAAATGAGGGAAAAACTTTATGCCAATCCGCAAGTATTCCCGTATACGGCCCGTGCATTCTATGCCTCGCCGGGCTCATTCCGCGGGCAACCCTTCAACATGAAAACAACCTCTACAATTGGATAGGGGAAGAAAGGTCAGCCCGAAAGCGGCGCAATTGTATATTGACACCCCCAAAAAAACAATATATATGGTTGGACGCTGCGCAAGAAATGGATGGCAGCTGACCTTGGGAGGTAAGATGCACCGGGATGCAGTAAGGGCACTTGTAATCTGTACTGTGCTGTTCGCGCTGTTTTTTATTGTAAGTATCGGATTCGGCCTGGGTCCGCCCGAAAGCAGGCATGAACCCTCCTCGCCTTTGTTATATGTGAGGAGGGTTATTATGATCATTGTTGCCGCCGCCTCACTGCGGCTGACCCGCAAGGAAAGCCGAGATGCGCTGGGTTTAAGCCTGTCGTTCAGATGGTTTGCCATCTCCCTGCTTGTGGGGATCGCCATGGGGTTCAGCAATCCGGGAGGTTTTGATCCGACGCAGCTCTCGGCCATTGTCCTTGCCCTCTTTCATACCTTTGCCACTGAACTCTTTTTCCGCGGATATGTATTTAAAACACTGTCTGCTTCCATGAAGAGTTCGTTTGTACCCATCCTCCTGTCATCACTGTGCTACGGTCTTTTCTATCTCACCACCGCGCCCATCTGGGCGCGTCCTTTCCTGGTGAAGACGTTGCTGGTCATTCTCTTCAGTGCGGTGGGAGCGGTATATGCCTATGCGTACAAAAGGTCCGGGAGCTTTTTGGTTCCCTGGATGATGCACTTCTTCAGTGTCTTAAAATACCGGATGCTTTTTTAAAGGGAAGGACTCAACATCATGAACCGCATCAAGAAGATACTCAAAGGGACGATTGCCGCGCTGGCAATCCTCTATCTCATCCTGATTGTCATAGCGTACCTTCCCTCTGAAACCGTCCCGGTTGATAAGCTGGCGGGCCCGGACAGCAGGTTTGTGGACGTCAATGGCCACACCATCCATTATACCAAACAGGGAACAGGCAGCCCCTTAATTCTGGTGCACGGCTTTGCCGGTTCCCTCTATACCTGGAGACATCTCATCCCCCTCCTCAGAGAGCAGTACACCGTCTACGCATACGATATGCTCGCCTTCGGCCTTTCAGACAAACCTCCCGACGGTAATTATGAGATGAACGACCAGGCGGAGCTGCTCATCGGTTTCATGGAGGCGCTCAAGCTGTCCTCCGCCCATCTGGTCGGCCACTCCATGGGTGGAATCATCATAGCGTTTGCCGCTCTTGAGGCCCCGCAGAAGGCAGAGAGCCTGATCATGATTGAACCGGGGTTTTATAACAAGACCGGTCCTGAGTTCCTCAATCACCTCTTTTTCCCGCTGGACCGGATCATGGCCAAGCAATTTTATTCCCGGAGCATGAGAAAAAGATTTTTAGCCGGATCGTTTTACAACAAGTCCCTGGTGACGGATGAAATGATTGATGCCTATATGCTGCCCACCCGAACCCCTCATGCCGTCGATGCGCTGGCGCGCATGATGAGCACGGTGGGGTTAAAGCAGTACCCGGGGATAGCTGAGAAAGTCACCCGGCCCACGCTGATTGTCTGGGGTCAAAGAGGGGTAGGGGACACGCTTGAAATTGCCAATCGCCTTCAGAAGGAAATTGTCTCCTCACAACTGGCGCCGGTGAAGGAGTGCGGCCACTACGTGCAGGAGGAGCGGCCCGGGGAGCTGGCGGAGATAATAAGAGCCTACCTTAAATAGTCAGGAGCATCATTGCTGTACATTGTGAAATAACCGGTTAAAAAGGATCCTGGTCTATGACAAGCTTACGAGACATACATCCCGTTGCTTTGGCAGAACTAAAAAAGCGTTTCACTCTCCATCCCGTGTCACTCCGCCACCCTTTGCCGGAGCGTCCCGCAAGAACCCTCGGCCTGGTCAAGGTTGATGGTGAGGTATTCAGCTCTGAAAAGTTAACCCGGGTGGTACTGTTCAGGCTCAACCTGCCCGTCTACATGGCCGTGCGTTCATTTTTTATCCGTCCCCGGATGGAGTATGACCTGCCGGTCTTTTCATGCGAAACGGTGCTCATGGGGAAAAACAGGATGTTTATTCTCGATATTCACCGGACGGGTGAAGGCACCGGGCAGGACGATTCCGCCCTCTTTGACAGGCTCATTACAATAAGAGGGAAGTATCCCGACCTGCTCAAAACACAAAAAAAGATAGAAGGCGAAATTCAAAGCGTCTTTTCCAGGGCAACCTGCCAGGTAAAAATAAACCAGGCACTTGACGATCAGGCTTTGAGCCTTTTTAAGGAATATCTCGGCGTTTTTATGGAACTGGTTGAACAGGCAAAGTCGCTTGACGGCGAGGAACTGGCGAGGGCCAAACAGGCCTTTGAAGCGTACCTGAAAACGGTGATAGATCATGACCCGGGGTTTAAAGGATATAAAATGCTCTTCGGCGAAAAGAAGGGTGTTGACAGGGCACTCAATATCTTTTTTGACCGTTAGCAGGCTGTTGAAGAGGTTCAGTGGCTCAAGGGGGAGGGGCTTTTGACGCCACAACAATGTGTCTTTAGGCTTACGGCACGACCCGGTGCCTTACGACTTCAACCGCAGACAGGCAGCTTTGCAGGGGCTTCGATATAGGCTGTTACTCTGCGGGTCTGTCGGACAAAGTTAGAAAGTCGCTGCCGTTCTACAGGCCCCGGATAATTTTGTTGTGGCTAAAAAGCCCCACCCCCTTGGGCCACATATAAATAAAGGAATCAATGATGCACTGCACTAGAAGCAATCTTTAATGGACATGCGCCGGGGGGGCCTCCCCCGGTTTTCTTTTTCTCCCCGTTTCACGGAGGGGAATGATTAATAACGCCGCGGCCGCCAGGGCTGCCGCTATAAAAATAAATCCCGGCAGGGCAGAGCCGGCACGATCCATCAGCTTGCCGGCCACAACCGGTCCCACAAATCCCCCCGTATTCCCCAACATAAAGATAAAGCCCATTGCCGTGCCCACTAGCGACGTGCCTATCCCCTCCATCTCCACCGGCACCGACATTAATACCGGCGCAATCGTGCCCAGGGCCGCGCCCGCCAGGACCAGCGCCGCCAGGAGCGGAGCACCGGTGAGGGTCACAAAACCGGTTGCGCTGAAAGCAAAAATGAGCACGCAGAAGAGGAGGAAGGGCTTTCGCCTGCCTACACGGTCTGAAAGTATGCCCCCCAGGATATTGAACACAACCGTGGTGCCCATCATAATGCCCACCAGCTCCCCCGCGTTCGCCATACCACGCTCCTCCAGGGTGAGGGGCAGCAGGGTAATGACCGCCAGCAGCGAAACCATGTTCAGGCCGTAATAGAGGGCAATAAGCCAGATATCCCGCACCTGCAGCACTTTTTTAAAATTTTCAAATACATTCTGCCTGTGCCCGGAAACGGCGCCCTCAGCTTCGCGGTCCCTGTAAAAGATCATCCAGAGTACGGCCACAATAAGCACCAGCACGCCCAGGAACGTCACTGTTCCCCTCCATCCTCCCAGGGCGGGAGACATGACACTTCTCGCGGTGGCCATCGCCAGCGCCCCGCCTATTCCCATCCCGGCCAGACAGATACCGTTTACCTTGGCCAGGTCCCCGGGGGCAAACCAGCTACCGAGGGCCTTGGGGAGATTGGGAGGGTACATGGCGATACCGGCGCCGATAATGAACATGCACACGATGAGGCCCGTCGCGCTGGATGCGAAATAGCGCACCATACTGCCGGCTGCCACGATGAGCGCCGATACACCAAGGGCCCACCGGCTGCCCAGTTTATCGCACATGGCGCCGCCCACCGGCGCGAAAAACAGGGAGGCCAGTGTAAGCACTCCCATTATTGTACCCATTTGCGCCTTGGTGAGGGGAATCTCTTCCGCGATCTGAGAGAAGAGGGGCGGCATGCACTGCATGGCCAGCGTTGCAGTAAAAAGACTAAAAAACAAAAGGATAAGGACTATCCAGCGAAAAGAGTGCCCCGTTTCTTCCATATAACCCCCTTTGTTTGAATCAAGCGTAACGGCGTACAACCCCCCGATCAGGGTTATGATCAGCAATACATCCGCTGCTTTACAGTAAAAGCGGCCCTACCTCCGTGCATATGCAAATAATTACCGGATATAGACAGGATTTGTCAATCCAAAAGGCATCAGGCCCCATAAAATGCTGCCGGTTGCCATACAGGTTGAAAACAAACACAAATCATGATATAGATGAAAAAAAGAAATTGGCAGTGCCGGCACAACGTCAAAACTTTTTATGATTTACATCGTTTCTAACCTTACTTTCAATGGGCTGAATAACTTTGACCAGTGATCAAAGGAACCAGGCGAATCAACAGAGCGACGAGGAACTGATGCTGCAATACCAGGGTGGCAATGAGGCTGCGTTTGAAATCCTCTACTGGAGACATCAACACGGCATCTTCAATTTCATCTCCCATTTTATCGGGGAAGGCGGCAACCAGGCCGAGGAGCTGCACCAGGACGTGTTTCTCAAGGTGGTTAAATCGCGCAAGCGCTATGAACCCTCAGCCAAGTTTACCACCTGGCTGTATCAGATCGCGAGAAACGGGTGCATAGACCACTTTCGGAAAATGAAGCACCGCAAGCTGACCTCCCTCTCACAGCCCATAGACGCCGACGAAGACATGTCCGTGGAAACAACCCTGCCGCACAGCAGCCCCTCCCCCGAAAAAAATGCCCACATGGGCGAACTGGCCGAGATCCTGAAGAGGGCCATTGACTCGCTGCCGGATGAGCAGAGGGAAATTTTTCTCATGCGCGAGGATCTTAATTTAAGCTTTGCCGAAATTGCAGAGGCGATCAAATGCCCGGTCAACACGGCAAAGAGCAGAATGCGCTATGCGCTGGAGCATCTGCGCAGGAATCTCAAACGTGAGGGGATCACACAAAGAGAGGTAATGGAAGGTGAACTGTCCCGAATGCGATGAAAAATATCTCGACTACCTTTACGGCGAACTGTCCCCGGAAGAAAAGCGCGCCGTGGATGAACACCTGGGCGGCTGCGAATACTGCGCGAAGCAGCTGGCCCCTTTGCAGCTGATCCGCACGTCCTTTAAGCGCCTGGAGCAGGAACCGGGCGCCCTGGTGCACCAGAGAATTCTGGCGCACGCCCGGGACGACGCCCGCGAGGAGAAAAGATCCTGGCTGGCCCACTTCCTCTTCAGGCCCGCTCCGGCAATGGCCGCCCTGGTCATGCTGGCCCTGGGCATCTACATTTATACCCAGTATCCTCCCGCTACCGGGACGGGCGGTACCGCGCAGATGGCAGCCCGGCAGGAAAGCTACCGGCCCGCCCCTTCTCCCCAGACAGCGAGCGGGCAGCTTGCCGACGCGAGGGCACCCATTCAGGGGGTGTCGCCGTCCAGCCCTTCTGACGTGCTGACCCGTGTGGCGAGAGCGGTCCCCGATGAGCGGAATGTCCGGCAGCTTCCATCCGCGCAGCCGGGGGATTCGCACTATGCCTTCGAGCTGGGCAATCTCTATTTCAACCAGGGAGAATTTGCCAACGCCATAGCCACCTACTCCCTGGCATTAACCATGAATCCCCAGGAATCCCAGAAGGCCATCATCGGCTACCAGCTCGCACTCAGCTACAAGAACCTCAATGATTGCAAGACCGCGGTGCAGGTGCTGGATGACATCCAGAGAAAAAATCCGCAGTATCCGCACATCGACGAGGTATACAAGATGGCGGGGGACTGCTACCTGGATCTCGAGGACTATAACAAGGCGGAGAAAAGCTATACCAATCTCATCAGCCAGTTCCCGGACAAGCAGCCGCTGGTGGCTGACAGCCTGGAAAAGGCGCGGAGGCTGCAGAGGGTTAACGTAGCCTATTAAACAGTAAAAACTATTGTATGGTGACGGTGGTTTGCGATAAGATGCCCCTATAAACGGGGGCATCTTTTTTGATTCGGTAAGAGGATGATCGAATGGAAACAGAGTTGCAACGTCGGCTCCACGGGCGGACAAGGCACACCATTCAGGATGACAATTTAAGACAGGCGGCGGTTCTGCTTCCCCTGTTTACGAGGAATGGCGCATACCACGTGCTCTTCATCGAGCGCAGCCGGAACGTCGAGCACCACAAAGGCGAGATCTCCTTCCCCGGGGGTATCTGTGAAGAATCGGACGGCAGCTTTGAGAGAACGGCACTGCGGGAGACGCATGAAGAAATCGGCATGTGTCCTGAGGATGTGCGGCTGCTTGGCCTGCTGGATGACATGAGAACGCAGTCGACCGGATACCGGGTTACTCCGGTGGTGGGGGTCATTCCTTATCCCTACCCCTTTGTCTTGAGCGCGCGCGAGGTGGAACAAATCATAACCATTCCTCTTTTCCACCTCCTCGACGCGGACAACGGCGGTGAAGCATCGGTCATACGGGAGGGGAAAGCCTACCGCGGGCACGTCTACCGCTATGAAGGTCACGTCATCTGGGGGGCGACTGCCAGGATCCTTGCGGAGTTCATCGGGTTCTGGAATGAGCTGAACCGCTCTCACCGCAGTCAAAGTTATCCGTAGCAACCTCGATTCGGTCCGGGCTGTTCACGCCGAGGTTTTGCGCCGCTGCCAGGTTGAGGTACTGTACCTGCCCGGGATTCCTGCCGAGCAAACCGGTACAGATGGTGTCGGTTGCGACTGGATCGTATCCCGCAACCACCAGGTCCATTCTGTCGGGCGGACAGCCGACCCATACCCCGTATTTGAATCCCCCCTGTTTTACCGCGTAGCTGCCGTCCACCAGGCACAGGGCGGGCCGCAAAACTTTCGTGATGTCGACGATATTCCTGTCCAGCCCCGCATGAAGCACAGCCTTCTCCTGCTTATAAATGGCGCCGAACATGTTTTTCATGCTGAAGGTCACCCCTGTCCAGGGGTGGGTCTTAAGCGCGGCCACGCTTATGATGGCGCTCTCCGTGAGCAGGCGCGAGACGCGAACCGTCTTGAGCGAGAGGGGCTGGCTGACGGCAAGCTCCACCGAGGGCCCGTTGCTGAGATTAACCACCCGGGCGCCGTAGCGCTTGGCCAGGTCATAGATGTCGAGGGCGTTGCAGACGTCGTCGGCCCAGTTAAAGCTTCCATCCGCCTCACCGATATAGACGGTTTTTTTCAGAGGCGAGAGCAGCTGCAGTACGGCCTCGATTGCGGCAACGCTGGTGTGCGAGCCGCGCTCTCCGGGAACGCCGCCGCACAAATTGGGCTTAATGACAACCGAGGCATAGCCTGCCACCGCCTTCTCAAGGCCTCCCATGAGACGCAGGGCATTTTCAACCGCCCCGGCCACGCCGGCCGCTTTCGCAATACAGACCCGCACTCTTTGATCATCCGTCTGGTGCATGGGATTCATCCCGTTTCTCCTCGCCTGGTATTACTGCCATTATTGCGCATCTCCTATGCCGGCCTGCCGGCAACTTCCCCCAGAGCTGCCTTCGCATGCCTGTAAGCCGCGTCGAAGGCATCCCTGCCCGCATGCAGCCGGTCGGGTGTTACCCGGGGCAGGGAAGGTGTAAGCTCAATGACGGAAATTCCCCGCTGCCGCACCAGTTTCAGCTGGCTCCGGTAGTGCTCCCGGCGTGCGATGCTCACCGCCAGGCTGTATGCCTTCTGGGGTGAAAATAGCTTTGATAGAAATGAATGCCGCGCGTCCCCCAGGTTGTGTGAAGCGATATAGTGCACGATGATGACCTCGGCATCGATTCTCTCCGCCAGCGCTTCCAGGGGGGCCTTGTCAACCAGCCCGCCGTCCAGAAAAAGATCTCCTCCGATCTCTTTGAATTTAAAGATCCAGGGAATGGTACCGGAGGCCTGCACCGCGTCGGCAATGCTTCCCGAGGTGAAGACCTGCTGTGTATGCCGCGTCAGATTGCAGCCGGCAATAACGCAGGGTACGGATAAATCTTCAAAACGCTTTACCGGGAGCGTGCCTGCCAGCAGCCGGTTGAACTGTGCCCCCTCGAGGTAGCCGGGCCAGCCCTTGAACAGTTTCAGGGCCGCGGCAGCGGTTTTATACCAGGGTCCGGGATCCCAAAAATCGCTCTTCTTGAGGTTCAGAAAGAGGGAGGCTATGTCCCGGGCATTCATGCCCCCCGCGGCATAGGCGGCCACAATGGCGCCCGAGCTGGTGCCGCCATAGCCAGCCGGCCGTATGCCCATCTCCTCCAGGGCCTGCAAACAGCCGGCATGGGCAAAAAACCCGAAGAACCCCGATGAGAAAACCACCCCGACTTTTTTTTGTGGTAACTCGAGCATATTTGGGGACGTTGTTGACTAAGTGGAATTACTTTTCTCCCTTCTTTGAAGAACCTTGCCAATCGCAGATGTAGACACCCCCAACTGACGCGCAATCTCCGCCAAAGGGATTCCTAATTCGCTAATTAATGTATGAGCTAAATCTGCCCTAACTCTCGAAACCATTTTTCTGCGGCCGCCCAAGCGCAATTCTTTGATATTAATTCCTTCCTTCCTGCACATATCCTCGATTATGTCCTGCATCCTGCCCCTCTGCTGCTTTGCTTTAATCTGGAACACGAACCTCTCATCAGCTTCTTTAAGAACCTTCTCAACAAAATCTCCAGACCCAAGAATGCGCTCGTCGGTCAGCACGTGTTGCTTGTTGCTGCGCAAGCTTACCACTTCTGACCATCCCCCAAGAGAGCGCACTAAACCACCACCGGTAAGATCAGGCCTTCTACCCTGCGCCACTCCTTCCTCGAGATAGGCAAGATAGGCTTTTTTTGCCGCGGCTTCCTTTTTACCGAACCATGATAATGCATAATGCCGATCCTGCCATTCATGCTTCATGTTTCCCATTATGACCCCATGGCCGCTCCAGGGATACCGGTTGAGCTCAGATATATCCTTAACCAGTTGCACCCTTAATGGATTCAAATGAATATAGCGTATCAACTCGCGAAAATAGGGGTCTTCATCACAGACGATTGACTTGTAGCGGTTATGAAAAACATAACCAATGCGCGAATGCCTCCGGTTGTACCCGACGGCATAGCCGGTAAGTAAGCGCCGCATGAATTGGGACAAGCCAGGAGGACCGCTCCGCACAAGCAGATGTACATGATTATTCATTAATGACCAGGCATATATCCCTGTCCGGGTATCAGTAACAACATCTCCCAAACGCGAGACGAAAGCCTCTCGATCCTTTTGGTCATCAACAATCCTTCTCTTTTCAATGCCTCTCACGATTACGTGATGCAGTGTTCCTGAGGCATCAAGCCGTGCTTGTCTCGGCATACATTCTCCGCCGGGTGGAGAAAAGGTGTGTTATCGATTATCATATTAATTCCACTTAGTCAACAACGTCCCCAAATGGTGAGGGCTGGCTTTATTACCTTTCCGGCTGCGTTTTTAGGCAGGCGGTCTGTAAAGGTAACGCGCGCGGGTATTTTATAGCGGGCCAAATGGCGTGAACAAAAGGCAATCAGGTCCTGTTCGCCCAGGGTTTCCCCCGCGCGGAGGACCACAACCGCCGCAACCCGTTCGCCCCAGTAGTCATCGGGCACGCCTATGACTGCGGCTTCGGCAACAGCGGGGTGTGCGTGGAGGACCCGTTCCACATCAGCGGGACAGATTTTTTCTCCCCCGCGAATGATCATCTCTCTTTTTCTGCCGGTCAGATAGAGGTAGCCGTCCGCATCGATTCTCCCGGCGTCCCCCGTATGGAGCCATCCGTCTTTAAGCGCTGCGGCGGTAGCCTCCTCATTGTTGTAATAGCCCTTCATCACGTTCGGCCCCCGGCAGAGAATTTCACCGCACTCCCCGACAGGCACTGCGTCGCCGCAATCGTCGACAATTCTGATCCGGACACTCACCATCGGCCTGCCCACGCTGTCCATCTGTTCAAGGGGATCATGGGGGGTCAGTATGGAGACACCGGGAGCGGCCTCGGTCAGCCCGTACAGGTCAAATATACCGGCACCGGGAAACAGCCGGGACAGGTCTTTCCGTATGCCGGGGAAAAGCGGAGCAGCACCGGAGACAACTCGTCTTACCGATCCGGTGTCGTATCGATCCGCGCCGGTGAGATTGCCAAGTGCGGCATACATGGTGGGAGTCTGGGTTACGGAGGTAACCCGGTTTCGTGCGATAAGCTCCATGGCGGTTTCGGGATGAAACTGCCGGGAGGTCACAAAGGTGGCGCCGACAAAAAAACAGGTGATCATCCTTCCCAGGGTTGATGAATGAAAGAGAGGCGAGAGCCCCAACTCCACGTCGGTCTCCGTCATCCCGTAGGCGACCGAATAATTCACCGCGTTCCAAAAGTGATTGCTGTGGGTCAGAACAACCCCGCGCGGGAATCCCGTGGTGCCGGAGGTGTAAATGATGAAGGAATCGCGGCCGGGCCATACTGCAGCCGGGGGATGGCTGTCGGGCAGGCCCCTGCAGATTTCCCAAAAACCGTCTTCCTTCGCGGACAAGGGCTTTACCTGCATGACAGCCCTGACCGAAGAATCATGGATATCACACGCAGTGAAGAGGGGTTCCTCCTCCGCGCCCACGAACAGAACAGTGGCGCCTGATTGGGCAATCACAGCGGCAAGCTCCCCCGGGTGAAGCCTGTAATTGAGCGGGATGCCGGCAATGCCCGCCCTGGCCAGGCTCATCAGCAGTACGGCCAGTTCAACGCTGTTATGAAGCAGCAGCGCCACCCGGTCATGGCCGGTAATGCCGCAGGTTATGAGGCCGCGCACCGTCTGGTTCACCCGGGCATTGAGCTCCCGGTAGGTCAGCTCCCGATCATCGCATACCAGCGCCCGCCTTCCGGGAACCCTTCCGGCTGAAATGGCAAGCATCTCTCCTATGGTGGGAATCATATCGGCTCCACCTTCGCTGCTTCCGGGTTGCTGTATCCGGCTGCAATGGCCAGGATGCGTTCGCCTTCTTCGCGCCTTCCCCGTTTAATACACCCGTTCCCGTAAATGGAACATTTCTTGACCAGCTCTTTCACCGCGAGCTCCCTTTGGCCGGCGGTGAGTTGTCCTCCCCGCAACAGCTTCTCGATGGCCGCGATGCGATAACGGTCCTGGCCGTTTCGGCTCCGGGAAAGCTGATCAGCATGTCCACCCCGCTTCACAATGAGAGGAGCATCCACCAGGTAAACGGGATAGCGCACAGCGATGCGGAGCCAGAGGTCATAATCCTCACACACCGCAAGCGTCTCGTCGAACATGCCCGCCTCCTCCAGAAGCCCGCGGGCAAAAAGAGCCGATGAGGGGCTGATAATGCAGAGCGGGAGGCAGTGGGGAAAGATCATTCCCGAGTATTTCCTGTGCTTCTTCATGGGATTGACCCGCACCCCCCTCCGTATCCATATCTCATCGGTGTAGCAGATGAGCGCTTCCGGGTTCGACTCCATGAACCGCATCTGCCGGCCCAGCTTGTCCTTGAGCCAGAGGTCATCGGAGTCGAGAAAGGCGAGGTACTCGCCCCGCGCAAGCGAAGCACCCCGGTTCCGGGCGGCGCTCACACCCCGATGCTCCTGGTAGACATAGGTGAGCTGCGGGATGAGGGAGGCAATCGCCGCCTCTGTTCCATCGGTTGACCCGTCGTCCACCACAATCAGTTCCCGGTCGGCATAGCTCTGGACAAGCACGGATTCAATGGCTTCCCTCACCATAGCCGCTCGGTTGTGGGTGGGAATGATAACGCTGACTTTCGGCATGACACATTGCACCTTTCCCCCGTCAGGGCACGCGCATTATATAAAAAAAAGATGCCGCCGTCAAAATATAGGAGCATCAGAAAAGGGAGGGTGATTAAAGTCACCCTCCCTTGTGTATACTCAATACTACAATTCAGTAGTTGTTTAAGCGCCCCTTATCTGCCTGCTACGAGCAGAGCGGGCAGTCGTTTCTCATGAATTCACTCTTCATGATTACCAGATCGGCCAGATCAACCTTGCCATTGCCATCGACGTCAGCCAAACAGGGGGAAGGAGGACAGAATTTCATGAATTCTCCTTTCATGATAACCAGGTCGTTAAGATCCACCTTGCCGTTACTGGTTATATCCGCCCTGCATCGGCAGGAATCGATGCTGTCCTGGAGCAGCTTTTTCACATACCCCGGATTGTGTATCCCCCAGCTCCGGTCATTCAGGATGAGCTTGTAGTTGGTGTAGGCGTTTTCAAATTTGCCGGTCGGGTCATTGAGGAAGGGGACCGTTCCCCCCTTGTGGCAGCGGGCACAGCTGCCGGGCTCATTGGCGGGGAGGAACTCATGATTGCATCCCTTGAGAATATCAGCGAGGGTGGTAAGCAGGCCTTTCACCTCGGTCTGGATGTTGTCTTTATTAAAATCAGTCACACCCGGATGGCAGGCCTGACAAATTGCAATGTTGAGGATATCATCAGCGGTTTCCGGGACCTGGTCGTTTCCATAATCCCGCATGCGCATGGTGTGCCCGCCGATCTTCCGCACGCCGTTTTCATCGGTTACCGCAAGCGAGTCGTTCATATGGCACAGGACGCACTTCACCGCGGTACGATGAGGGTTGTTCGCCCCGAGGAAGGGGGTGTAGTCCTCCCCCGGATAGTGATAGGCGTTTTCAAATTGCCCTGCCAGCCCTTCCAGAATGGCGTTCTGCCACTTCTCGTAGTGACAGGTGTCGCAGGCGGTTCCCGCACTCCCGGTCCTCAAGCCGTAAGGATTGCCGGTATCCGCCTCATGAGGATCGTGGCAAACCGAGCAGGACACGTTCGGGGTGTCCTTGGGTACCACCGAGATCGGGGTAAAGGGGAAATAGGAAAATTGGTGAAAGGGCTGGGCGGTCTGTTCGACGGCGCCGATGTAGCCTTCGGTGTAGTGGCATTTGTAGCAGCTGGTGAGCCTCCCCTCGGAGGGTTCGTAATAGCCGAAGGGAAGCGGATCAGAATGATTGGCTTTCTGCAGCTCGGCAAATTCCAGGTGGCATTGCCCGCACACTCCCGACCAGTTACTCGATGACAGCTTCTTGTTTACCGGATCGGCAACATGCACGCTTTCCGGCCCATGACAGCTCTGGCAGTCCGCTCCTCCTGGCACGCTTGCATGAGCAGTTGCCAGGTAGCTGGTAACTGTCGCACTGTGGCAGGGTATGCACGCGGCATAAAATGCCCCGTTAGCAACCGTGATGGTGACATTCGCAGGAGCGCTGACCGTTGCCTCATCATCGGTTACCGTCAGGCTTGCAACATAGTAATCACCTGCTTGGGCACCACCGGGAACGGTAAAAGAGACATTTTCCGAGACGGACGAAGGGGTGAGCAGGGAACTGAGATCAGTGTTGTTTTTATCCTTCAGCGTCCAGCTATAGTCAAAAATGGAGGCACTGAAATTGCCGTTTTTATTCTCATAGATGTCAAAACAGGGAGCGTCGGGGTTGAACTCTGCGGGTGAAGGGAGATTGATATCGATGCCGAACCCCCTGAGGTAGACGGTTGAATCGGCGGCAACAAAGTTACTCCCGGTGGTGGATGAATACACCTGATTATTATAGAGATAGGGAAGTTCCGATGGGCCTGGGATGACCGAGGCAACCGCCTCGGGAGCGACATTTACCGCAGAAAAGGCAAAACTCGCGCTGGAGATGACACCTGCACTGTCATCAACAAAGAGCTTCACCTCATAGTTACCACTAGCCGGCACGATAAAGTAGTATACCTGGCTTGCACCCAAGTAATACTCTTGTCCTATGGGAATAGATCCCGGCGGGACTTCCGCCTTCAACCAGAAAAAGTTTACCGCCCCAGTACTCCCCCGGCCATCACAATAGACACTCTTCCCCTTGTAAGTCGGGAGTGGAAGCGGATCACCGTTATACTTCGCTCTCAGTACAATGGATGCGGTGGCGGTGGAACTGCCCTGCCAGGTCAAAGAGAAGTTTCGTATAAGATTCTGGCCTGCCACTGGCGCTACATCAACCATATTTTTTACATAGTCATCCGCTAAAGCAACAAGTTTGTAGCTACCTTCATTCACATTGACCAGTGAATAGAGGCCATCTATGCCGGTCACAGTTGACTGCTTGGCCACAAAATATGTCGACTCCCCATCACTTTCATAATTCCCCAGAATAACCACCACGTCTGCCACCGGAGATGATCCGTCAGTTATCGTCCCTGAAATGGTAGCCTCCTGCTTCATGGGAACATAGGAAACTGTTTCCCGGTTTGCCTCAACGGTGACAAAGCCTACCGATTGCTTGATATAGCCATCTGCCTCAACGTCAACCTGGTAATTGCGGGACGGGGTGACCGGATTCAGCGTGAATTCGCCGCTAACATCGGTCACGCCGCTGTCTGTGCACGGCGTGATGATCACTTGCGCCCCCGCAATCGGCGTGTCATCGTAAAAATCCTTCACCACTACCTTGAGGCTGCCCATGGAGTCCTGCGCCCAAGATATATGGGATGAAAAAACAACCATCACTACCAGCACGGGAAAAATATTTCTGAAAATCATGTCATTCTCCTCTATTAAAATAATTTATCTCTTTCTTCCAGCAATAATCCGGTACTATACCTTTCTCCTGTTTTTTAGTTTTTTAAGCACTACAATGAACGGGCCTCTTCATGTGTGGCTTTCTGGATAATTGCTGACCTCTTCACCCCCTTTTGATCAAGCTCCTTGAATATCAGTTCAATGAGTGCAGATATCTTTTCCCTGATCAGGGGAGTTAACTCCATGCTCCACGTTGTGATATCCTGCGGCTCAATGCCGATGAAGGTGACATGGGGTTCCTTTCCCAGAAGCCGGGCCTGACTGAAAATCTCCAGCACTCCCATCTGATGGATTGACAGGTTCATGGTTGTTTCGGATGATATTTGGTCCAAGCGGAACTTATAAATAGTTCCGGGTTTTTCTCCGCCCTGCACTGCATCTACGACTATAATATCATCACAAGCGCCAAAAAGATCCAGTAAATGGGGCCCTGCAGTTCCGCCGTCAATTAATTCTATTTCCTGGGGGAAGGAATAGATGCTTTCGAGTTGCTGCACAACCCGCACACCAATACCCTCATCTTTAAGCAGGATATTCCCCACACCCACTATGGCGATCTTTTTTGGTCTGACGCCAATCAAACCCATTTTAATCTACTATTTTAGTCATATTAAATAAAAAAAGCGGATACTTTTAAATTATCCGCTTGCATTAGAACAAATACGCACTTAAGGTTCATAATCTTCCTATATGTGCTTTTAAAGTCCACACCAGCCAATTAAGGCGTAATCACCTACTATTCATCACCTAGCTAAGGACAGATTTTGCAAACACCCCATACAGTTGGGTAACCGACTGCCCAGCTATTATGGCACCGCACACACCAGTAATTTATTACCTCGAGGCCAAGGGTTCCACCTTCGTCAGTACACATATCTTGTAGAGTCTCATAAGGTGGTGATGGAAGTACGGTCTCATTGACCTGCGTCACAAGCACCGGTATGGGGTTGTCGCCGGTTTCAAAGTACTCGGCGACATTTTGTTGTGAGCCACCTCCCTCAAAGTTAATATTATTTATCTTGTACGCGTAGAGACCATTTTCGCCGAGCACATCGGCCGGGTGGATGGTTATGGTTTTTCGGTCGTCTGAAACATCAGTTTCGCAGGAAACATCGCTTAAAACAAAATCGAGACCATTAAACTCTGCCTTCTTAACACAGTAATCGATATCCGGGGCGGGGGGGGAACCAATCAAAGCAACAGGTGTATCAAGTTTTATCTCAATAATGGTATTGGTGGTCATTCCTTCCCACTTGTTAGGATGCCCGGGATACGTATTGGTAACCGTTGCGGCATGAATAGCCATCTGTGCCGTAAAGAGCAAGGCCAAACCTACCAATACTGCCATGATGGTGGTGTTTTGACTTTTCTTCATGGGAATACTCCTTTTCATGCCATTTATCTTACGATAAATTCTTTTATGGTGCCCTTTGGTTTCACCACATGAACAGCACAGGCTAGGCAGGGATCATATGAATGAATTACCCGCAGGGCTTCTACCGGCTGGGTTTCATCTGCAACTGTTATGCCGATGAGCGCCTGTTCAATGGTTCCCTTGACGCCGTCACCATCACGGGGTGATGCATTCCAGCAAGTGGGAGTGATGATCTGATAGTGTGATATTCTGCCGTTGGCATCATAAGCAACCCAATGGCCCAGCGCCCCCCGGATTGCCTCGGTCAGTCCCACCCCCGAGGTGCTCGGGGGTACCTCATAGGGTATGTATGAGGGTGATGAGAAACCGTAGGTGTTTTCGATTTCATCAAGCCAGGTGAGCATAGCGTTCACCACGATGAGTGCTTCCACCGGCCGGGCCTTCTCCCGGTCGGCAACGGAGATCTGTGCGGGATAACTTCCGTTTACCACCATCCGGGCGAGCGGTCCCACCTCGTAAACATCCTTGTTAAAACCGTTGGTCTTGTACCTCGGTGCCTTGAGCCAGGAGTACCCGCCTGCCTTGGCAGGATCAGGACTGGTAACACCATTTGAGGGGTGCAGGTTATCGGGGCCGACATACCAGCCGTATGCAAGATCTTCTACTATCTTATTATGGTCCATGATATTAACAACGCTGCTCCCGTCATAAATTCCTCTCTTGATGAGCATACCGCTGGTGCTTCCAGTTCCCTGTCTGAACACACCGTAACTGAGAAGTTTTCCGCTACCGGCTCCGATGGAAAAATAATCACTGTAGTAGGTATCGAATATGAGCGACAGGTCGGGGAGATAGGTATTCTCAATAAAGCTCTTGAGCTCGTTTACCAGGGAAGTCATATTGGCAACATCATTTGCAGTAAGGGTCGCTGAACAGCCGCCTGCAATAATTGATGCTGCATGGGGCTGTTTGCCGGCAATGATTGCCCCGACAGTGTGTGCCTTTCTCCGCATCTCCAGGGCGGTAATGTAGCTGCCTATCAGGTTGGTGAGGTCGGTACCGGTTATCCTCCTGTCACCACCATAGATTGGTGCCCAAGGGCCCACACCGCCCCCTACTCCGGACATATCGATGTAATCCTGAAGTGCCAGATGGTAGGAGTGGAGCAGGTGGCTGTGAATGTATTCCGCACCGTGTATGAGGTTACGCATGATCAATCCGTTGGGAGGAGCCTGAACCTTGGCCGCATCATCTATGGCAAGCGACGAGGCTTCCGCGTGGGCGGTGGGGCACACACCGCATACCCGCTGGGTTATGAGTGGAGCATCGATGGGCAGCTGCCCGACAAGAAATGTTTCAAAACCCCGGTACATATTACCGGTCATTTCGGCATCGGTCACGACACCGCCGTTTATAACCAGTTTTACTTTGAGATGTCCTTCTATTCTGGATACAGGATCAATAATGGTTGTGGCCATAATAATGCTCCTCTTAATCAATGATTAAACAAAAGAGCCTTGTTCTCTATGCATCAAGGGAAGGTAATATTATTTATTTCCCGGTTAAAAGGCACATCGGGGAAGAAAGGTTGTGTGCACCCGATGCAGATGTGGTTTACCCCGGAAGCGGCACACCAGGCCACTTTTCCGCTATTGTAGAGATCAGCGTTGTTCCAGCCCATGACCGGGCAGGGACAGTAGGTATCCTTCCCGCGGCAGCCTACTTTCCGCATACACTTCACCGGGTCTCCCACGTGGTCGGCAAAGTTTCCCAAATCATGCTGAAATTTTCTCGGACAGTTTGCATGAACTGTTTCGCCAAAGATGGTTTGTCCCATCAATGTCGTAGGTCGCCCGTAGTTATCCCTAGTGGGCATCCCGTTGGTCAGAAGATGTGCAATGGTCAGAATGATCCAATCCGGATGCGCCGGACATCCTGGAATATAAACGGTTTTACTGTAGTTATAGTTAAAATTGCGCGTGGTACCATAAGAACCTCCTTTGTGAGTAGGAGGAGAAGTCAGGGGAATGTTATGAGCCACATTCCCGCCTATGGTATTTACTCCGCCATAGCAGGCACATGCACCGACCAAGAGCACATAGGTAGCCCGCTGTTCCCACCGGCTGAAGGCCTCTACCAGCTCCATCGACCCGTCTTGTATGGCATTGCCCGAGTCCGTGTCATATCCCACCACGCAGTAACCGTCCACATTACTCAACCCGCCGGTGAGTACAAGCACGTAGGGCTGATTATAGGGAGCAGTGCCCTGGTACACTTTCTCAGCCTCATCAATGGCCAGCTGCCCGCTTGCCCCCATGAGGACGCTGTTGAATTTAAGTTCAATGGTGTTGAGCAGGTGATAGTCAATTCCGTTGGTGCCGTCAAAATAGTTGGCAAGGGATACCACGCAGCCGGAGTCTCCCAAGCCTTCGAACCAGATGACCGGGATATGATCTCCTGTAGCGGCCATGGCCTTTTGCAACTTCATTATATCAAACTGGGAAACCCCAGTCGCCGCTGCCGCATAGGCTGCCATTCTTAAGAATTCTCGACGAGTCAGCTTCATGTCCCATCTCCTTATGCAAGAATACGTTATTAGCTAAGAAGTGCAATTCGTTCTGAGAAACTCTGCCTTCAGAATGACCAGATCACTCAAGTCGACCTTGGAATCACCGGTGATGTCGGCGCTGCAGGGAGAGGGTGGACAGGGTTTTGAAAACTGGGCCTTCAAAATGACCAGGTCGGCCAGATCCACTTTGCTGTCACCGGTAATGTTAGAATGGCAGATGCAGGCCTCCGGTTGCTGATTCAAGAGACAGAACCCTCCGGAACACTGACCATTATTGGTGCATGTGGTACTGGTGGCAACAGTCAGTCCGCTTAGTGACTTCGCACATTTGCCCAAAATTGGTCCATTGGGGGTTGAGGGGCAGGTATCGTTACAGGCAGTAATGCTGTCGCTGTCAGCATCAAAAGTCGGGAAGGCGGGACAGTCTCCCCCTTCACAACTCACTACCACGCTCTCGCTCTGCACCCAGTACGGGTTGGAAACATTCCAAGAGGTTGAGAAGGTAATGACTTCGTCATTTGCCCATGTCCCTGCTGTCTCAGTGCAAATATTAAAGTAGGGATAGGATACACCGTTCTGGGTAGACTGTGTGGGCAGAGCAGGAAACATTCCGGTTGAATTGAGCGGGGGAGCAGGGCTGCTGATGGTAGCGTTCCAGTTAAAAAGACCATCGTAAGCATTCGATGTTGAACTCTGGTACAAGCTGGCAAAGTTCCCGGAACCGCCGTATGTCATGGTATCCCAGGAACTTGAACAGATATCGTTTGACCAGAGGAATAAGTTCACCACCCGGGGGTTGGTGATGGTGGAACCGCTCACGTTTTTATACTGGTAGGTCATGGTGACCTTGTTACTGACGGGATCATAGTCATAATTGAAAGCAACCAGTTCAAGAAAACTGCCTGCGGGATGTGCCGCCTCCCAGACTGCGGCTCCGGCTGATGTAAGGTGAAGCACACATATGAGTGAGAAGACCGGAAAAAGGGTAAACAAGAGCATCTTTTTCAAAATCATAATCCGTCTCCTTCTTACATGAAATTCAGGTTTGTCTGCCTTAAAAAAAACCGATTCATCATAAACATTTCTGTCTCGTGAATCGGAATCCTTATCTCCATAGCGTTGTTCCCCCAATACGCTTCATAATTAAGAGATAAATAAATTGCATATTAATTATGTAAAATATTATTACACTTATTTACTAATATATTTTATTTAAAATGTCAAGTAAAATTTCCCCTCATCTTAAATGATTTTCTGCATATTAAGACATCAAAAAATATTAAACTTAAAAATCAGCACATTAGATGACCTAATTTTTAATCGAACCATTTTTGACCAGGCCAGATAATGTAGTTATTTTTTTGTGATCTGAAACAGCATTACCTTAAAATTGTAAAGCATTATAGTGCATTATAGGTGAAAAAGCAAGCTCTTTCTCTTTACCACTCATTCTAAACTATTCTTTCATTGATGTTCATTGATATAATTACGGTATTTAATGTGTTCGGGAGACCTTCTCTTTAGAAACTAATTATAGTTTACAAAAAAATTGCCCCGAAAAATATGACATTCGTCATATTTTAAAAAAAAATTTATTTTATAATTTGCTTATGCCATTGGATACAAACTCCCATTATGCAGCTGCGTTTTGATGTTTTTTGATGTTATTTATCCTGATGGCATCGTTCATTTCACTAACGGCAACCTGTATCTCTACCCATTTGTACCGGCATTAAAAGTTTTTATGCATTTAATAATCATCTCCGCAGTAAAGATTGGGTTGTTTAAATCAAGAAATAATGCTAACACTATTAGTGGTACGGATTAATTTACCGGCATCTGCGAAGAGTATTTTATGTACGGTGCGTTCTATGCATGAATATGGCATTGCCCAAAGCATTATGCAGATTGTGCTGGATGAAGCGGATAAGGCCCGCGCGCGCAGCGTAAAAATGGTTTCGCTTAAGGTTGGGGAACTTGCCGGTGTGCTTCCCGATTCGCTCTCTTTTTGCTTTGAATTCCTTGCCAAATCAACCATAGCGGAACACGCGACCCTGATCATTGAAAAGGTCCCTGCCAGGGGGCGCTGTAACCAATGTGACCGGGTCTTTCTCATCGAACACAGCCGGTATCAATGTGAGGTCTGCGGAAACAGCAGGATTGAGCTGGTCTCGGGCAAGGAGCTCCAGATAGATCGCCTGGAGATTGAGGATGAAACAGATTGAGGTAAAAAGAGATATTCTGGCCGCCCATGATATCATTGCCCAGGAAAACAGGGCATTTTTCAGGGAGAGGGGCATCTTCGTGCTCAATCTCATGAGCAGCCCCGGCGCGGGAAAAACAACCCTGTTGGAACGCACATTGGAACTGCTCAAGGGCACCATGTCCCTGGGGGTGATAGAAGGGGATATTGCAACATCATATGATGCCGAACGGATCAGCAGACACGGTGTCCCGGTGGTGCAGATCAACACCGGCGGTGCCTGCCATCTGGATGGTACCATGATCAGAAGGGCCCTTGATGAACTCAATCTGGAGAAGCTCGACGCCCTCATTATTGAAAATGTAGGAAACCTGGTGTGCCCGGCGGAATTCAATCTGGGAGAGGATATGAAGGCGATGCTCCTCTCGGTCACAGAAGGCGAAGACAAGCCGCTCAAATATCCCCTTATGTTCAGACTTGCCAGGGCACTGCTGATAAACAAGGTGGACCTTCTCCCCTATGTCCAGTGCAGCATCGAACATATCATTCGCGACGCGAGAAGCCTTAATCCGGATTTGGAGATATTTCAGCTCTCCTGCACAACAATGACCGGGTTGACTGCATGGAAGGAGTGGCTGACCGCGGCAATAAGGAATAAAAAGCGCGCAGCCATCATCGCATGACTCATACCGCACAGCTACCGGTGCAAGCGCCGGCAAGAAGCAGGATCACCATTGAAGGCGTCGTCCAGGGCGTGGGATTCCGACCTTTCATTTATAACCTTGCCCAATCGCAGAAGCTGCGAGGATATGTGCTCAACAACGGGCGGGGTGTCGAGATAGAGGTTGAAGGAACCCCTGATGCTATCAGGGAATTCCTCCGGCTCATCCCACGGTCCCTCCCCCCGCGGGCGCACATTGTCAGCTTACAGCAGGAGGATCTTCCCCCGGCCAACTTCACTGATTTTAAAATAAGGGAGAGTACTTCCCGGGATGAACGCACAGCGCTCATCTCTCCGGACATTGCCATCTGCAATGACTGCCTTTACGAGCTTTTCAACCCGCAGGACCGCCGCTACCGTTACCCGTTTATAAACTGCACCAACTGCGGCCCCCGTTATACCATCATTGATGCTGTTCCTTACGACCGCCCCACTACCTCGATGAAAACCTTCCGCATGTGCCAGGCCTGCCAGAAAGAATACGATGACCCTTCTGACCGGAGGTTCCATGCCCAGCCCAACGCCTGCGAGCTCTGCGGGCCGAAGGTGCAGCTGGTTGACAACTCCAATCGCCCGGTCAATACAGCCGACCCTTTAGCTGAGTGCGCGAGGCTGCTTCTTCAGGGATCCATCGTCGCAGTCAAAGGGTTGGGAGGATTTCACCTTGCAGCGGATGCAACCAATAGCGCATCCGTTGAGCGGCTGAGGACACTAAAATCCCGGGAGGAGAAACCGCTTGCGGTCATGGCACCGGATATAGAAACCATAAAGACAGTTGCCGTGATTTCCCCCGAAGACGAGGCATTGCTACAATCCGCGGCTGCCCCCATTGTCCTGGTGGCGAAGGCCGACCCTTTTCCCCTTTCGCCCCTGGTGGCGCCGCACAATCCTTCCGTTGGAGTTATGCTTCCCTATACGCCCCTCCACCACCTGCTGCTCAGGGGAAATTTTACCGCCCTGGTCATGACCAGCGGGAATCTCAAAGATGAGCCCATTGCCATCGACAACAGCGAAGCGCTGCAAAGGTTGGGCACCTGCGCTGATTATTTTCTCATGCATGATCGGGATATTTATTTTCGCACTGATGACTCGGTGATTAAAACATTTCCGGTCAGCGGCATCAGAAAGGAAGTGGTCACCCGCAGGGCACGCGGCTACACCCCCCAGCCCGTCTTTCTCCGGGAAGAGGTTACCCCTGTTCTCGCTTTAGGCGGTGAGATGAAGAATGCCATGTGCCTCACCAGGGGGAAAACGGCCTTTCTGAGCCAGCACATCGGGGAGATGGGATATCGGGAGACCTACGAGCACTTCCTCAAGACCATTGATCACCTGAAGCGGATTTTATCCATAGAACCCCAGGCAATCGCCTGTGACCTTCATCCCGGCTACGCAACCACCAACTTTGCCGATGCGCAACAAGACCTTCCTGTTTTCAAGGTCCAGCATCACCACGCCCATATCGTGAGCTGCCTTGCTGAAAATTTGGTTAAGGACAGGGTCATTGGTGTTGCATTGGACGGTACGGGATTCGGAAGCGATGGAACCGTGTGGGGTGGTGAATTTCTGATAGCAGACTACGGTTCATTTGAACGCGTTGCTCACCTGACACCGGTTCCCCTGCCCGGCGGAGACCAGGCGGTACGAAAACCCTGGAGAATGGCCTTAAGCCATCTCGCAACCTTCTGCGGGGACTGCGGGTATAGTGACCTGGAAATGATACGAAAACAATCCCTCCGTGATAAGGAGATGGTGCTCAAGCTCATACAATCAGGATTTAACTCCCCTCTCACCTCAAGCATGGGGCGGCTCTTTGACGCCATATCCGCCATCCTGGGGGTGTGCGAGGAATCAACCTATGAGGGACAGGCAGCCATGGAATTAGAAATGGCCATTGACAATAGTACTGAAGATTATTATGAATTCCTCTACCAGGATCAGGAGGGACCTTGCAGCATCAACCCTTCACCACTTCTTAAGGGCATCTATTCCGATCTCAAAGACCGCACGCCTGCCGGTTATATAAGCACAAAATTTCACAACAGCATTGCTGCCATGATCGTAGCGGTATGCCTCAGACTCAAAGAAAGGTACCGGCTCGATAGCGTTGCCTTAAGCGGCGGATGCTTCCAAAACGGATATCTTCTTTCCCAAAGCATCAGCAAGCTGAGGCAGATGGGATTTACCGTATTATACCATCAGATTGTTCCTCCCAACGATGGAGGAATTGCCCTTGGACAGGCCCTCATAGCAAATGAACATTTTACCAAAAATAAGGGGTAATAAACCATGTGCATAGCTGTTCCCCTGGAAGTAGTGGAGATACGCGGTGATATTGCCCTAGCTCGCTTCGGCAACGCCACCCGGGAGGTTCATCTTGACCTCTTGGAGGGGGTCAGCGCGGGAGATTTTATACTGGTGCACGCGGGCTTTGCCATTGAAAAGCTCGATAAGGAGGAAGCGGAAAAAACCCTTTCGCTCTTCAAGGAAATTGCTGATGAAATACCTTGATGCATTCAGGGCAAAGGAGCCGCTTCAGGCGGTGCTTGCCCGGATCAAGTCTCTTCCTTCCAAACCGCTGTCCATCATGGAAGTGTGCGGAACGCACACCGTCTCCATTTCCAAGTTCGGCCTGCGAAGTCTTTTACCTTCCCACATCAGGCTCATTTCGGGTCCGGGCTGCCCTGTATGCGTGACTTCACCGGGAGATGTTGACCGGGTCATTATGCTGGCCCGGGCAGACAGATGTCGTGGAAACTGTATTATAGCAACCTTCGGGGACATGATGCGCGTTCCCGGTTCAGACTCCTCGCTCATGAAGGAAAAGGCGCGAGGATCTGATGTGCGCATTGTCTACTCACCCGCGGATGCCCTGACCATCGCCGCGGAGAACCCGGATGCGGAAGTGGTTTTCTTTGCCGTCGGCTTTGAGACCACCTCGCCAACCATCGCCGCGACCCTTCTCAAGGCGCAGCAGTCAAACATCGGCAACTTTTCCATCATCAGCAACCACAAGCTTATTCCGCCCGCCATGCACGTCCTCCTCGAGGATGCAACCACCGCCATTGACGGCTTTCTCTGCCCCGGCCACGTTTCAGCCATCATCGGCATTAAACCCTATCAACATATCGTTGAGCGATACCGCAAAGGGTGTGTTGTCAGCGGGTTTGAACCTCTTGACATCATGCTTTCCACCTACCAACTCATGCTTCAGATACAGGAAGGCGCCCCCCGGGTAGAAATAGAATACAGCAGGGTGGTTCAGGCTGAGGGTAATGCCCGGGCATTACAGTTGCTCAGCCGGATATTTGATGTGACCGATGCCCGGTGGCGGGGTTTCGGTACCATCCCGCAGAGCGGGCTCTCCCTTAAGGATGAGTTTTCCCGCTACGATGCCGTTAAAAAGTTCGGCCTCACCGCACCGGATGTTCCTGAGCCCGCGGCCTGCCGCTGCGGCCAGGTGTTGAAAGGGATTATCACCCCTCCCGAATGCCCTCTTTTTGCGAAGCTCTGTACCCCCGAGGAACCGGTGGGAGCCTGCATGGTATCGTCGGAAGGAACCTGTGCCACCTACTACAAATACGAGGGACGGGCTCCGCGAAATTAATCGCAAACGGACACCCTATGGACGATTACATCCTCTTGGCTCACGGCAACGGAGGCAAATTTACCGCACGGCTCATTCAGAGCTGCTTTCTTCCTCACCTCCGGGATCCCGTCCTGAACCAATTAAACGATCAGGCAATCGTTGATGTTGATAGCTGCCGCATAGCCTTCACCACCGATTCGTTTGTTGTGCATCCGCTTGTCTTCCCGGGAGGAGACATAGGAAAGCTTGCCGTCTGTGGAACGGTTAACGATCTTGCGGTTGGAGGTGCCATCCCTCTTTATTTGAGTGCGGGATTCATCATTGAAGAGGGGTTCCCCTTTGCGGAAATCAGCAACATATCGTCATCCCTGAGTGCTGCTGCCGCAGAAGCCGGGGTCAGAATCGTAACCGCCGATACCAAGGTGGTGGAAAAGGGCGCCTGTGACAAACTCTTCATCAACACTTCGGGAATAGGCATCGTCAGCCGCGGTATTGATTTCGGGAGCCACAAGGTCCGGGCAGGCAATAAAATCATCCTCTCCGGATATCTTGGGGATCACGGCATTGCCATTCTCTCTTCTCGCAAGGGCATAGAATTTGAAACCTCCATAATCAGTGACTGCGCACCCCTCAATCTCTTGGTCGGCGATCTCCTGCCCCACGCCCATGCCATCAAGGCCATGCGGGATCCAACCCGGGGCGGGCTGGGCACGCTCCTTAACGAAATCGCCCGGCAGTCAGGGACCGGCATGACCATTTATGAAAATCTCCTTCCCATCAGGGAGGAGGTGCAGGGCGTCTGTGAAATCCTCGGTTTAGATCCACTCTACCTGCCGAATGAAGGGAAGCTGGTTGCCTTTGTTGAGGCAGGACATGCAGAAGTGATTCTTGGGGCAATGAAAAAAAATCCGCTCGGCAAAGACGCATGCATCATCGGTGAGACAACAGAAAAGCCTGCCGGTAAAGTAACCATGGAAACCCTGGTAGGGGGATCGAGGATGATCGATATGCTTGTTTCCGAAGATCTTCCCAGGATTTGCTAGTATCGGGAAACTGCCGGGGATAAAAAAAGTCCGCCGTTTGACGCGAAGGCGAAACACATCTCTGCAGGCAATCTCCATTATTAAGAGACAACAGCACATGACATCTGCCGCACTTGAGGCTATTCAGCTTACCAAGAATTATGCAAAAGTAAGAGCCCTGGATAACCTGAACCTCCAAGTCCGTGAGGGGGAATGCTTCGGGCTTTTAGGGCCGAACGGCGCCGGCAAGACCACCCTGGTCAAGATCCTGGTCCATCTGATCCGGCCCTCCTCAGGCTCCGCGCGGCTACTGGACCGGCCGGCAGCAGATGAGGGTATAAGACAGCAGGTAGGATACCTTCCGGAGAAGGTAAAAATACATCCCTTTCTTACCGGCAGCGAATTTCTGGACTACCAGGGCAGGCTGTACGGCATGGACAGCAGGCAGAGAGAATCAAGCGCGGCGGCGTGTTTGAAACAGGTGGGCATGTACGATGACCGGGACCGGAAAGTCGGAGAATATTCCAAGGGCATGGTGCAGCGCCTGGGTCTGGCCCAGGCACTGCTCAATAATCCCAGGCTTTTGTTGCTCGATGAACCGGCCGCGGGGCTCGACCCCATCAGCAACAAAGAAATGCGGGACATACTTCTGCAGCTCAAAGAGAGAGGGGTAACCATATTCATTAACTCTCACCTGCTCTCAGAGATAGAAATGGTCTGCGACCGGGTGGCCATTCTCAACCGCGGAAGGCTGGCGGGGTCCGGTACCAAAGAGGAGCTTACCGCCCGCACCACATCGGTGGAGCTGAAAGTGGAGGGAATAAATGAGCGGCTGCTGGAAAAGATCAAGGAAGTCGCCACACAGGTAACGGCAGACGGTGACACCATCAGGCTCAACCTGCGCGGCAGCGAACCCATCAGCGTCCTTCCCGAGATAATCATCCATCACGGGGCAAAGCTGCTTTCATTGAACTCGAGCGCGGAATCGCTCGAGGATATCTTTTACCGGCTTGTCAAGGAAACGAAAGCGAATGAGTAAAATTCTCGCCATCGCCCGGATTACGGTTAAAGCGGAACTGCGCAACAAGCTGATCTACATCCTGCTTGCCATTGCGCTGCTCTTCCTCTTCATGGCACGGGGATGCGCGCCGGCAAAAATTAACATCGAAAAGGGATTTATAAACCCCGATCAGATTACCCGGGCGGGCATGCTTTTCACCTTTAACTGCATCCTCTTCTGGGGGCTTTCCCTGTGCGGCCTGCTTGCCATGAATGCCATCCCCAGAGAGCTTGATGAGGAAACCATTGTTCTAACCATAACCAAGCCGGTTAAGCGATCCTGGTTTCTGGCAGGTAAATTCCTCGGCATCTTTTTCATCGTGTTCACAAATCTCATAGCCTTGACCATCGGTTTCGTACTTTTCTTTTACCTGCGATCGGGAACTGCGGACCCGCGCATTTTTGTCGTCCTGGCCGCAGTAATACCTAACTTCATTCTGGTCATCTCGCTTGTTTTCCTTTTATCACTCTTGCTCCCCAGGGCCATAAGCGCGCTCCTGACACTTGCCATATATGCCGCCAGCTTGTGGCTGAGCATACTTTTCTTCTTTGAGAAGGTGCGGGCCTACTGGGAACCATCGCTCCCCACCCAGGCACTCCACTACCTGCTTCCGCAATTAGGTGGGGTGCATCTTTACGCCCTGTCTATCATGAGTGATGTTTTCCCCTCTTCCATGGGCATGTGGTCCCTGCTTGACATCACGGCCTACCTCATCATAATCTGGATAATCATGCTTCTCGTTTTCCAGCGGAAAGCGCTTTAGGCAATGCGTCATCTGTGCCTGAATTTTGGGGTAGGATTTCCTGCGGGAAGAAAATAAAACCTTCTGCAAGGAATAGAAATAAGCGGATCGTCTGATGTGAGGCTTAACGGCAATAAGTAGGGGCGACCGGCCGGTCGCCCCTACAATCAGTAATACAGTGATTCAAATTATTCTGCTGATCATCGTCAGTCATCGTGCGATTTGATCGCAGGATCCACTTACAAAGCATAAACTGGATTCTGCGGTCGAGATACAGAATGAATCGTTTGTGGCATAGATTTCATCATTTGATGTACCCCGACGGGGCAGTTGGGTTTAATGCCTATTGGGTACCGCGTTTTTCTGCCTCCGCTGTGTTTTGGTATCAGCCTGCCAGCGAGCAACTTTATTTCCCGGGCACCGCTGCGGTCTTTCTTCCTCTTTTCTGTTAAGGCCTGAAAGTTTCAGCTGTTTATTATAGGTCCTGAGAACTGTCTGTATCTGCTGGGTCGTAATGCTCATTGTACTGCCCTATATAAAAATGTGTGAATTAAATGTTTGCTGCATCCAGATATATCGGAATAATTGATAAAAACTTAAGCACCCCATTAATAGGCACGGTGTGGAAAAAACATAGAGAGGTACAAATAATTAGCTGTTGACACCCCTTTGCAAAAAGATTATACAAACTGAAACATCGCGGCTGGATCAGGCTTTTGACATGCTTCCACAACGGTGCCTGGGTGGCGGAACTGGCAGACGCAAGGGACTTAAAATCCCTCGGGGCTTAGCCCTGTGCGGGTTCGATTCCCGCCCTAGGCACTTGTTTCACTCGCCGGGATTAAAAATCAGATTTTGCGAAGCTAAAAATCAGGATTTCGAAGCCAAAAATCAGGGTTTTACCTATTGATTTTTCCTAAAAGCTGTTGCAGAATGACAGTACCCTTTCGATTACGGGAATGGCGGAGACGCCATTCCCACTTTTTTTTGCTGCGGGGAATCATTCCTGGTGAGAAGTCCGGCGAGCATAAATCAGATGGGCAGCTTTTAGAATAACCGATTTAAAAAGATGAGAACTTGAAATGCGATAAGTTATGTGGTATAGGTATTATGCCCTATCAGTTAGGGCAACGAAGGGTCGATAGCCATTTTGGCCCCCTCCTTTATGGCTATCACCCTTTTATTTTTTCTCACCCCTCAGTTTCCCTGAGCGCCCAGCCGCTCTTAGATCTCCTCTTTCGGCTCCAGGACCAGCTCCTCGTACTCGCCTTCTCCAAGATCCCGATAGAGCCTCATCTCTGTTTTTTTCAGGCTCCGGATATCGTAGATCCTGGTGGATCCTTCGTCCTCCAGGCTCAGCTGCTGCACATTGTTAATGAAGCTCCAGCTGCCCGAATTAATAACAGGTATAACATTTAACCCCATATACGTTTCGGTGAAATACCCGTCGGGATGAAAGATGATAACATAATCAGCAAAGGCGAAATAAAACTCCTGGGTTTCATCCTCTCCGTTCTTATAATACTCGTCAACTTCCCATTCCCCCTGTATCATCATTTCATAAAGAGGAACACAGCTGGCAACAAGCACCAAGGCTCCAATCAGAAAAACCAGGGACAATTTTTTTTGCTTCATGATGTCATCCTCCTTGCGCCGGTTACAGAACAGTATGAACAGGTTGGCCGTTTGCTGATCACAAACGGCGGAAATCGCTGCGCGGGCGGTGGCACAGGCGAAGAGTGTAAACTTCACATCAAATCAAGCGCCTCTTTCCCGGACATACCGATGCTCACTCCCCGTTTGCGCGCTGTTTCGTTCACCTCTTTAATTATGCCGTTGAGCAGATCATCGATGGTAGCAATAAGCCCCTCGCCGGAACTGCGCGCTTTTGCCGCGGGATATCCAAACGCTTCGAGTGCTTTAACGTCGAAAACACCGCAGCCCACCATCCCGGTGTCGGTAACCACGCTCACCAGATTGATCGTGCCCAGCGGTATGATGTAGCCGTCTGCCGTCTTCCGGGAAAGATCTACCTTTTCGTGATGCATCCTCTTTACACCCCCTTTCCCTGCGCTGCCTGCCGCGTGCGGAACAAAAAAAGTTTACCGCATCATGCGGGGTACAGTCAATGAAGAAAGAGATTGTAATTGCAAACAGATCTTTTGCCGGCCTGGATAACAGTCATTACGATTCCTCACATTCGTTCGGAATGGCAACTCCCATACTACGACACAGTCTTCCAAGGGAGAGGCAATGCCATTTATCCCCACAGCAGAGCTGTGGGTTATTCTGGCACACTTTTATAAATTCGGATATTTTTTAAGAATGGATACAATTGGTGAGGCAGAGTTTCACGCTGTGGCACAGCATCGAACCGGGCATGCAAATTTTTATAAACCATCCAGGAGGAATTCCTTCAGCATTTTTTCAGCCACCTGATCAGACTTTACCGTACAGCTGCCTGCTTCCATTTTCCGCTTGAAATGCCCCACCATTTCCTCTCTGATCTCGGGGGTCGCGTCAACTATCTCCCAGGCTTTATTGATAATATTTCTTGCCCTTTCCGATATCCTGACCATTTCCACGGGTACGGATCTTTCCCCCGCGTGTCGTGCCGGTCTGTTTGCGGTTCCGTTGTTGTGTCCATTTTTCATATACGTTTCCAGATATACAATGGTTTGCTTTCCACCCATCTTCATAATTGTGCCTCCTCAAGGCTCAGCTATTAAATCGGCATGCAACAATGCAGACTTTAGTTTTTTCTTGAAACAGAGGTATTGTAATGATCTTGATATTTTCAGCATTTGGTTATTTGGCTTGTTTGTTTTTCAGGTGAGCTTTCCCTTTTAAGCTATTGCAGCATGCTTCCCTGGTCTTATTCCAAGAATATGGTTGTACCGCAATGGCGGGGGAAGTGACATAAACGTCTTGGACGGGCAAAGGAGAGTGGATGTACGTCGAGAGGACCTTCCCGCTTCATGAGGGGAGGTTACCACATGTACTCTAAGGCAGTTTATTTCAGCCGAACGGAAGATGACGGAAGGAAACTGACAAAGGATGAGGCCGACTGAGCCGGGGCGGCCCTTAACCGGCCGGTGTGCAGGGTATGCTTATGGTGTGGCGATTATCATTGGGGCTTCGAACAACAGTGAGCACTGCTCCATAGGGCTTCAATAATTCGGTAACATTTGCCAGCCGCATCGCGCAGGCCGCCTGGCATGAATTCCCGCGCTCCAGACCGGTATCGCGAAATTCCAGAGAATGACCGAATTATCGCGCCTGCTGGTAATGGTCAGCTCCTTTTTATCCGCACCGGCAAAGGAATCCAATACATTTCTGACAATCTGTATGATGCATTGGGAAAAATGGTGATACACACCCTTGATGGCGGGAAGCGAATCATCAAGTGAGCAGGTTTTGGTTATTTCATGTTTAAACTTCATATCCGCTTCCAGGAACTGAAGCTCTTCCCTGATAAGCTGATTAAGGCTGATCATCTGGGGCGCATCCTCATCCTCGCGCAGCCGCTTGTTCATCACATTTTATCTCTCTTGCAAGCTTGAGGGCGTTGGTTACGATAACCTCGGCATCCCTTATGCTTTTATCCAGTTTGGAGGTGAGGGCATCATCGGCCGCGCCGTGCGCGGTCTCCTGCCTCAGCCCCTGCAGCCGGTCCCTGAGCATCTCCGCGCGAGCAACAACTGCCGACAGGGGGGTATTTAAATTATGGGCCAATCCGTCCAGCAGCTCCCCCAAGCCCGCAAGGCGATACATTTTGCTCAATGCTTTTTGCCCGGCAATCTCCAGCCATTCGTCCGTGATCGTTGCCCCGGGCGGTGTAAATTCTCTCATGGCGCCTTTCTGCAGTTATGGGTTTTTAAGTAACCTTATTCACGACCCGCTTCGACTATCAGAGGCTCTTTTCACTGACAACGGTGAAGACGCGGACAACACACCACACCTGCTGCGCTTTTGCCATGCACCCTGGGGATGTCAGACGGGGGCAGATATTGTAGCTCCACGGGAAACGTTATTTGCCCTTTAAGTTGTTGATTCTCACCCGCAAGCGCAAAATAGCCTTGGTATGAATCTGGGAGACGCGTGATTCAGTCAAGATCCCCAGCACCTCGCCGATTTCTAACTTCATGGTAAGCTCGTCATAGTAGTAAAGCGATATGACTTCTCTTTCTTTTTCAGCAGTCCTCAATCGCCCGGGCAACCGAATCCTTGACCTCGTTCAGTCCCAGCACGCCGAAGGCGTTGGTGGACTTTGGGATCGACAATGCAGCTCAAAATATCACGGCGCTTGTCTTCGGGATCCATTGGCTACATCAAGGCTGATCAGCGGCACGCCGGGCGGGAGGATTGCTCCGAGCAGACGGTAAAATTCGTCCATCTGCACGCCCAGCTGTTCAGCCATTTCTTCATCACAGCGCGAAACCGCGCCGACGTGCTGCTCCAGTTCATGGTAGGCGTTCATCATATGGTTGATCACCTTCCGGACCGAGCGCGGAATCCAATCCATCAATCGCAATTCATCCCGGAGCTGGCGCCCCTGATGCGGATTTCGGCATAGGTCTTGAACTTGACCTCTTTGGAGGGATCAAACTTCTCCACCGCATCAATCAGACCCAGAATGCCGGCATTGACCAGGTCCGCCACCTCAATGTGGGGCGGCAGCCTCATGGCAACACGGTTGGCAATATATCATTGACCAGGGGCGCGTATTCCATGATCAGCCGTTCCCGCCGGGTAAAATCTTCCTTGCCGTGCGTGTCATTCTCTGCGATCTGGTTGTATAATCCTTTCATCTGTTTCCCCCTTGGTTAAGGTGAAGTGTAACTACATCCTGGAAATCGACAAAGGAAGTGCCTCGGGATTTTCCATGAAATGATGCCAGAAAAACCGGATGGCGCCCCGGGAATTCCTGTTGAGCTGATGCTCGCAGACCTTTCGCGCCAGTTCAAATATGCACATACTGGCAGCCGCCTCGGGATAAAGCTCAACCAGCGCCTTCTGCTGTCGTACAGCCTTTACCACATGCTCATCCCGCACGATGTAACCCCAGTAGTCGATGGAAAGATGATGAAATCTTTGTCCCACCAGGCTTATGTGGTTGTAAACCTCTTTGGCCTCTTCAGCGCTCTGCGCACCGTTAACCAGAAGGTTAAAGTGGTTCTCCTCATACTTTACACAGAGCACCTTCATCATGGCGTAGGCATCGGTGATGGAGGTGGGTTCCGGGGACACCACCATGAGGATTTCGTGGGCCGCCAGGTTGAAGTACATCACGTTGGAAGAAATGCCGGCGCTGGTATCGATCAGAATCATGTCGATTCCGCGGGAGAGGGGATTCCAGCTCGGAGAGCAGGCAGATTTTCTGTGATTTGGTCAGCTCTGAGAGTTCCTGTATGCCTGAACTTGCGGGAAGAATTTTCATCCCCCCCGGCGCGTTTATGACCACCTCTGAAATGGGCTTTTCACCGCTCAAAACGTGCTGCAAGTTGTAGCGCGGCGAAAATCCCAGGATCACGTCAAGGTTGGCGAGGCCTATGTCCGCATCCACCAGCAAAACTCGCTTGTTGAGCCTGGTCAGGGCATATCCAAGATTGGCCACCACATTGGTCTTTCCTACTCCTCCCTTACCGCTCGTCACCGATAACCTGTCTGCGGTTTGCCTCGGTCTCTCACTGACCGGTGTTCACCCGGCTTCCAGCCAATGCTGCAACCTGCCGATGCTTCTCCCTTCTTTTTTGTCGATCTGCGCATTATTTCTTCCTGATTCATAATCTTTCCTTTCGCTGTGTCCTGTAAAAGCACCGACCCAAGAAAAGTATTTTGACGGACATTTCGTCAATATTTTGACGTTCTTTCAGGGATATGAAGTTCAAATTTACGGCTGGGCATTTTTAAAAACCTTATATTTCAATTGCTTATTAAAAAATCGGTTTGCCGGGAAAGTCGTTATCAATAGCCGGATTTTAAAGACGCACACATAATGAGCAACTCATGTGCCAAGTACCCGACCATGTCCGAGGAGCTGCTTTAGAGCGAATAGTTCAGCTCAATTTATTTTCACGTTTTCTTATATGCAGATGAAGTGGGGGGGCGTGATTAAATATTTTGCAGGCTTGATTTGATGCGGGAATAGATCTTGTGCCGGAACGCGCTCTGTCGCGTCCGATTATTATATGCGGCCATGACGGAGCATGGCCCTCCAGAGAACCATATATCGTGTTTTAAGCAGGTCCGTTTTCCCTCGACAGATTTATCTTCTTCATTTTTTCAACCAGCGTGGTCCGTTTCAGATTTAACAGTTTAGCCGCCCTGTTTTTAACCCAGTTGGACTTTTTGAGAGCCCTGATGATAAGATCTTTCTCAAATTCACTGACTGCCGTTGTTAAGGATATGCCGCCATCGGGAATTTCAGGTGAAGGAACGGCACCACCGGTTGCGGCGCTTCCAAAAATCTTCTCAGGCAAATCTTCTCTTTCAATGGTGCCCTCTTCCTTCAGGATAACCAGCCGTTCAATCAGGTTCTCTAATTCTCTCACATTGCCCGGCCAGTCGTACTGTGTAAAACAGTTCAAGGCTTCGGGAGAAATTCCTTTAATGGCCCTCTTGGTTTCGGCATTAAACTTTTCGATAAAATGGCGGGCGAGCAGCGGAATATCATATGTGCGCTCACGCAAGGGAGGAATGACAAGCGGTATCACGTTCAGCCGGTAGTAGAGGTCTTCTCTGAATGTACCCTGTTTGACGGCCAGTTCCAGGTCTCTGTGGGTTGCGGCAATAACCCTGATATCAACCTTTATTGATTTTATCCCGCCCACCCTTTCAAACTCATGTTCCTGCAATATCCTGAGTATTTTTACCTGCAGCGACGGACTCATGTCCCCGATTTCATCCAAAAAGATGGTGCCTCCATGCGCCAGCTCAAACCTGCCTATTCTTGTTTTCAGGGCGCCGGTGAAAGCGCCCTTTTCATAACCAAAAAGCTCGCTTTCCAGAAGGTCTTCCGGGATGGCGCCGCAGTTGACCGGAACCATGGGCTGATCACGGCGATCACTGTTGTAATGTATGGCCCTCGCCACCAGCTCCTTGCCGGTGCCGCTATCGCCGCAAATCAAAACGGTGCTGTTGGTTGAGGCTATTTTTTCAATCATCTGAAACACCCGCTGCATTTCGTCGCTGTCGCCGATCAGATTGGTAAACCTGTATTTGGCTTTCAATTGACCCTGAAGAAATACATTCTCCGTTTTTAATTTTTGATATTCCAGTGCCCGGGCAATTACCAGTTTTATCTCGTCAATTTTTATCGGCTTGGTTATATACTCAAAGGCCCCGAGCTTCATCGCCTTAACCGCGGTGTCCACCGTTCCAAACCCGGTGCAGATGATTACAATGGTCTCGTGATCAATCTTTTTAACCCCCTCCAGAACCTGCAGGCCATCCGCTCCGGGCATCTTCAGGTCGGTAATGACGATGTTGAAACTGGTTTCCTGCAACATGTGCAGTGCTTCCTCACCATCCCCGGCCCCTTGCACCTCAAACCCCGCTTCAGACAGCAGATCAACCATGGTATCTCTAACCGATTTTTCGTCTTCAGCAACGAGGATTCTCTTCGTCATGGAAGTTGTTTCTCCTCATGTGGTTAATATAATCTCAACTCCTCACTATCTATTTAATGACATCAAATAAGAAAATAGTCAATAAATTGACTTATTATAGCTTTAGATTTAATTATGTCAAGCAAACAACGCTTAAGACGAAATAATGACTATTTTATAACCATCCTGGCTCTGTATTTTGGTGTTGAAAATACAGCTGATTTGGGTTATAAAATCAGTCGAGCCGTTAATCAAGCAATTGTGTGGTTAAATGAAACAAATTGACCTGCTTTATAAAAAACTGATTGTTTCACAGGAGGGAGCTGACTCAAAGGTTACCATTGATGAGCATGTCAGGTCAAAACTCTACAAAATTATTCTTGAGGAATTAAAGAAGCTGAGAAAGAAACAGAAAAGAATCGATTATGCCGCTGACGAATATGAAGATCTTGATCGGGAGATGCGTCAGCTTTTGCTTAAAGAAATCCAGGTTATTATGGATGAGTATATTCTGGCAAAGGAAAACAGCACCTTAAAAACCTGGAAGGAGATGTACGGCGACATAAGTCATTATATAAATAATTTTTATTACTACCGAATGGATGATCAATACGAGTCCAAGAAAAAGCACTTAAAGGATTACAAGTTTTTGGATGATGAATAACGTGCATGCCACTTGTGGGGAGGAAAAACAGTGACAGAGGAGCTTATTTCCCGAGCGGCGCGGGATATTTTGAAGGCCAAAAAAGTGGTTGCCCTGACAGGGGCGGGCATGTCGGTTGAGAGCGATATTGCACCTTTCCGCGGCAAGGGAGGTATTTGGGAAAAATATGACCCGGTAGAATATGCCTACATTGATGTCTTAATAAGAAATCCCGGCAAGACCTGGATTCTGCTGAGCGAGATGCAAAAAGAAATCCTCAAGGCAAAACCAAATCCCGGACATGCAAGCCTGGCCGAGCTGGAGCGATTGGGCTATTTGAGTTCAATCATCACTCAGAACGTGGACGGGCTTCATCATGAGGCCGGCAATAAGAACATAATCGAATTTCACGGAAATCACCGGGACGCCTATTGCATGGATTGCCGCAAGAGAATCAAAGCCGAGGCGATTTCCCTAGACACCCTGCCCCCCCGCTGCGAATGCGGAGGCGTCATCAGACCCGATGTTGTTTTCTTCGGTGAAGCAATACCCCATCAGGCCCTCACCCAATCCAACCAGGAAGCGAGAAGCTGCAACGTCATGCTGGTAATAGGCACTTCAGCAGAGGTACAGCCCGCAGCCAGCCTGCCGGATATCGCCAAATCCCACGGGGCAACCATAATTGAAATCAATATAGAAGCAACCTCCTTCACCGGCTACACCAGCAGTTATTTGATCAAAGGCAAAGCGGGAGAAATCCTTCCTAAAATTGTTGCCATGGTAAAGAGCAATTCTGCCGACCCTGCCGCTTAGTGTTCCATGCCTGCTGTCGCACTCTAACTGAAGGAGATAGTTCTGGTGGCTTATACGATCGGATGGTTCTCGACAGGCCGCGGTCCCGGCTCGCGCAATCTGCTGAAATCAATCGTGGACGCCATAGCAGCCGGCGATATCAGGGCACACATTTCCTATGTGTTTTGCAGCCGCGAGGAGGGCGAGGCGGAGGGAAGCGACCAGTATATCCGGATGGTCAGGAATTACGGTCTCAGCCTGGTCACGTTTTCCGCCCGCGCATTTAAACCTGCCATGAGAAAGCAGGGGAAGCAGGACCCTGCTGTTATGCAGGAGTGGAGACTCGATTACGACAGGGAAGTCATGGTGCGGCTGGCCGCCTTCTCTTCAGATATTGTTGTTCTTGCCGGCTACATGCTGATAGTCGGCGACCAGCTGTGCGAAAAGTATGATCTTATCAACCTGCATCCGGCAGCGCCGAACGGACCGGCCGGCACCTGGCAGGAGGTAATCTGGAAGCTCATGGAAGAACGGTCCCGGAAAGCGGGGTAATGATGCACCTGGTAACCAGGGAGCTTGACAAAGGGCCCCGTCTCACTTACTGCACATTTCCTCTCAGAGACGCTGCGATAAATCCGCTGTGGGATGATTTTGAACAGAAACTGAGGATAAAAAAGAGCCTGGATCTGATCATCAGGGAGGAAGGGGAAGCTAATCCACTTTTCCAGGAAATAAGAAAGAGAGGCGCCATCCGGGAACTGCCGCTGATTGTCCAAACCTTAAAGACCCTCTCGGCGGGAATTATCTCCATAAAGGATAAACAGGTCATGGTTGGCAATAAGGTATGTAAGGAACCTTACTGCCTGACTGAAGCCATAGAGGCCGCTATAAAGAATAATCGGCCCCCGGCTTAAGCGCGGGGCCATTGCACATCCCCACGTTATGGCCTGCAGATAGTTTGCTTCCCGGAAAAGCCTGCCAATGATGTGCCCTTTCCTTCAAGAGGAAGCAATCGCTCATGATGAAACCTTTTTACTGGTGGTTATGTTTCATTCTCCTGGCAATGCTGCTGGTTGCGTTCCTCACTTTCGGCATTTACCTGCTCATCATCTCCTTTAATTTGAAGGATCCCATGATTGTGGTTACACTTTTCTTTTCCTCCTGCCTGATGATCCTGGTAAGCCTCAGCCTCATGGCCGGGCTTATCACCAGGGGAATGGCAAAGCTTAAGAACGGGAAGTGAAATGCTCTGGTGCTTATGCCGTGCGACAGGTGGCTGGACGAAACACGTACTGGTTTAATGGACTTGCCTCATCTCTACAAAAAATGAATGAATAAACCCAGATAGCCGCTGTTTATCATAACCATTGACATTTATTAAAAGAATCGTTATAATTTAGCACTTAAATCGGGGGAGTGCTAAATACGAAGGAGGTCTGTAGCGTGCCTATTTACGAATATAAATGCGCGGGGTGCGGAAAACATTTTGAGCATATCCAGAAAATCACTGAAGAGCCGTTATCCGCGTGTCCCTTCTGCTCGGGCAAGGTTCAAAAACTGGTTTCCAACTGTTCCTTTCACCTGAAAGGCACCGGCTGGTATGTAACCGATTACGGAAAAAAGAGAGTGTCAACGGGAAAAAGAAGGAGAGTAAAAAGGAAAGCAGCCCCAAGAGCGGCGATGAAACTAGCGCCCCCAAAGAAGCTGCTCCTGAAAGCCCAGTACATCAATAGTGATTTATCTGTCACGGTGTAAGCCGCTACACCTCATCTCCCAACGTTTTTTTACAGGCAGGACAGGTTTTACTTTCTGCCGGGAGTTCAACGCCGCAAAAAGGGCACGCAACCACATTTTCCGTGTCCGCAATACTCACCCTTCCCGCCTCTAAATCATCCTCCAAGGCAGCTATAAGTTCCGTGGCTCTTTGCCTGTCCTTTTCGGGAACCCGCACCTCACCCCACCCTTTCTGAGGAATGTAGATGCCGTTGTAGGCGGTATCCCTGAAGTTCCGTATCATGACGGTAATGCCTTCTTTCTCCAGCTCCCGGGTTATTAAATCGGCCTCGAATTTGTTGTTGAGCGTGAATATCTTAACCAGGGTTTTCGTATCTCGCTGGAACTGCTCATCCTGAGCCCTGCGCCTCTCGAATTCTCCCTGGCTGATAAGCCGCTCGTCACAATCCGAGCACACATCGATGGTGTCACGATACTCAGCGTTGCACACAGGACAGTATTTCATGGCCATCCCCCTCCATGCTGCTGCGTTTATCTCAATCGATATAATACTCCAGCCCCAGGTGCGTTATCTGCTCCTCGCCCATCAGGTATCGCAGGGTATTCTTCAGCTTCATTAACTGGATGAACAGATCGTGCTCCGGGTACAGCCCCTCGGCATGCATGGGGCTCTTAAAATAAAATGACAGCCACTCCTGGATGCCCCTCAAGCCGCTCCTTTTTGCAAAGTCGGTGAACAGCAGCAGGTCCAGCACAACGGGGGCGGCGAGAATGCTGTCCCGGCAGAGGAAGTTGATTTTTATCTGCATGGGATACCCCAGCCAGCCGAAAATATCGACGCAGTCCCACCCCTCTTTATTGTCTCCCCGCGGCGGATAATAGTTGATGGCGACTTTATGGTAGAAATCTCCGTAGAGGTCGGGGTACACATCAGGCTGCAATATCTGCTTTAATACCGAAAGCTTACTTTCTTCCTTGGTTTTGAAAGAGCCCGCGTCGTCCAGCACCGCCCCGTCCCTGTTACCGAGAATGTTGGTGGAGTACCATCCCTGAAGGCCCAGCAGCCGCGCCTTCAATCCCGGCGCCAGAATGGTTTTCATCAGGGTTTGGCCGGTCTTGAAATCCTTTCCGCTGATCGGCACTTCATGCTTCTTGGCAAGCTGGATCATGGCGGGAACATCCACCGTCAGGCTGGGCGACCCGTTGATGTAAGGTATGCCGCTGGTTATCGCCGCGTAGGCGTAGATCATGCTTGGAGGTATCATGGGGTCATTATTTTTCAGGCCCTTCTCGAATTTGGCGATGCTGCTGTGCACATCCTGCGGCGCCAGGTAGGACTCCGTGCTCGCGCACCAGATCATGATGCACCGGTCGATATCGTTCTTTTTCTTGAAACTATTTATGTCATCCTTCAATGCCTCAACCAGGTCCAGGTGCTTTTTCTGCCGCTTGATGTTGGTGCCGTCAAGATTCTTGACAAATTCCTTGCGGAAAACGGCCGGGAGCGGCTTCAATTGCTGCAGGGGATATTTTACGCTCTCAATCAGGCTCCGCTCCAGAACCCCGGCCCTTATGGCCCCATCGTAGCAATTATCCTCATACACATCCCAGCCGCAAAACATCAAATCCCTGATCGAAGCAAGATTAATAAAGTCTTTAATCATGGGGACCCGGTACTCATCACGCTTGCCGAGCCTGATGGTACCCATCTGGGTTAAGGAGCCAATGGGTTTGGCGAGGCCCTGTTTCACGGCCTCAAGACCTGCCATGAAGGTAGTGCTCACCGCCCCCCCTATGCCAGGGATAAGAATTCCAATTTTTCCCCTGGCTTTAGCAATGTTTTCCTTTTGCTTAATACTCTTCTTTTTCATGCCATTTTCCCCCTGGTCTCACGTGGGCCTGCTCCGCAGACTAACTTCCTATCAGTGTTTTCATCTTTTTCCCGCCCATGCGCTCGGTCTCGATCCTGAATATCTTAAGGGCGGCGGGATTATCAATGGTTTTTTTGTACATGGCCATCCGCTTATCCAGATAAGCTTCGGGATCCAGCCCCATCTTCGCGATGTTCGCCTTTACCACCAGCTCTATCTCCTGGAGATCCCGCACCTGCACGATTCTGCCGTCAATGACCACTGACGACCACTCGCTGTGGTCATCATTCCAGCAAAACACATTGAAGCATACCCGGTTATTTTTATTAATGATCTCCCATTTCCTGCCCATGGGGAAAAGCGACAGATAGACCATCTCCTTTAGATATACAAATCCGAAGGGGATGCAATAAGGAGCATCGCCGCTCGACAGGGCCATTACCCCGTCGCCGACGGTGTTGAGCAGGTGGTCCATCTCTTCTTTGGTCATGTTTTTCATTAAATTATCATCCCGCAAGAGCTCCAGGTAATGTGTTTATGAAGTTTCATGGTATTCCGCGATGCATGTAAGAAAATGTTGTGCAAGCTGCATCACGCATCGCATATCCCACATCCCACATCTCAAATCGCAGATCACAGATCAAACAACCCGTGTTTATTATCCTTAAAAAGGGAATATAGTCAAGGAGGATTATGGATTGTTTCGCTCAATACTGTCAGTGTAACTTTGGAGGAAAATTCATACAATGAATGAGTTTAATGGTGGTGTGAAAAGTGTGGATATAAGCGCCAGGGAATAAGCATGGAGAGTCTGCTAGTGTAGTGCGTCCAACACATCTTTACGTATGAAAGGCACCTGTGCGTGGCGAATGCCATGCTGTAGAAGAGGTTCAGTGGCTCATGGGGAGGGGGCTTTTGACGCCACAACAATGTGTCACTTAGCTTACGGCACGACCCGGTACCTTACGACGCAAACCGCAGACAGGCAGCTTTGCAGAGGCTTCGATACAGGCTGGTGCCATGCGGGTCTGTCGGACAAAGTTAGAGAGACGCTGCCGTTCTACCGGTTCAGCATGATTTTGTTGTGGCGTTACAAGCCCCCTCCCCATGAGCCACATATAAATAAAGGAATCAATCACGCACTACACGAGCGTCACCACTGCTCCACGAATGGCATTATTGATGAGCGTGCTGCTTGAGGTTATGTTCCTGCTCTCTTTTTCATAACCCTGTCCCGGATCGCCTTCCCGAGATCCCTTGCCTGCTCGCTATATTCGGGAAACTCTTTTATGGTCCGGGCACCAACCGAGGCGATCACCGATCCGGCCTGATCCAGCCCCGTCCACTCGGCAAAGCAGCCGAATGTTTCCAGGGCCTTTTCGCCGCCGTACGCTGCCTGCGACATCACAAAGCCGCACGCCTTGTCAATGAATGGCCGCCAGCCGTGCCATTCCGTGCCCGTATCCTCCCCGATGCCGAGGTAACACCAGGCGATACTCCTGTCTATCATGTTTTTCATCAGGCCTGATACGTCGTAGTAATAGTTGGGGGAACCGAGCACAACCGCTTTTGATGAAAGAACTTTATCGAGCAGCACGCGCATGTCATCATCTTTAGGGCATCTGCCTTGGTTTTCCCTGCAGCTCAAACAGCCGGTGCAGAAACCGATGCTAAGGTCGGAAAGAAAGATCAGTTCACTCTGCATCCCGGTTGCTTGCAGCACCTCTTGTAAGAGCAAAGCTGTACTGCCCTTTTTTCTTGCGCTTCCGCATATGCCGATGATCTCAGGCATTGTTTCTAAATTCCTTGCCAAGTTGACGGTGATAATTCAGCACTCTGATTTTAACGCCCATCATTTCTCCAGTCATACTTTTTTGAGGAAAAATCAGGATAGTATTCCTTTAATATGATGTGGTCTGGAGTGATTTTTATTATATTAAGTGACTCAAAGCCCTTCTTGTAGAATTTATCCAATTCTTCGCCCGTGAGCTTTTGACCTTTCGTCATGGGGGACAGAAGTTTTTCCATTACATAAGCTATGTTGCATTTTTTTGCTTTAGCACGGAATAGTTTTGGATTGTTTCGAACGTTGATTAAGGCCGCTGTTCCGAAAATCTGAAGGCTTGTCTGAAGTTTTGAATGGTCGAGCGGCTGTTCGTATATGACCGCGGACACCCGGGGGTTCCTTTTTATGTTCGCAATCTTGCCGCCGGGTTCCCCGAAAATATAGAGCGTAAGGCCTTCGTTAAAAAATTCAAGCACGGTAGCACGTGGGGTGTCTTTTGCGGAGGTGGCGAGCACAAGGGCATTTTTATGGATCATCCCACAGCTCCCCTTCCCCGGCCTGGGGTCAACCTGACCTGATGTCCTGTTCAGGAACTCAATGATTTTCCTTCTGACCGCCGCCTTGGAAATCCCTTTTGTGCTTGCCATGTTCCAACTCCTTTCAAACAATCGGTTTAGCACTACATGTAAACCCCCATGCCCCTTAGGGACACCACGAAGCATGAAAATCCATGACTCCCCTCTCCCCGCCGCGGGAGAGGGTTAGGGTGAGGGGGTATGCTGAGCCTAATATGGAGGGCCATGCTCCGTCATGGCCGCACATAAATCTTTGCGATTAAAGCTGCGGGCTGTAGCTGTTGATGTAATCCGCGGTTGGCTTTATCTGGTCGGCTATTTCCAGCAATTTGCCATAGGGAAACGTGTAGGTGAGCTCATCCCGGCCTAACCCGCCGAAAACCCTCCAGGCGGTATCGCTTACCGAGAAACAGGGATCGCCGGTCACAAACGAATAGCGGATGTTGAAGATACAGGAGCCGCTTCCCCCGAAGCCACGGCTGAAATCACCCAGGTAGGACCGGCAGCGGTTCAGGATGTCTGTCTGGTGGGGTGTAACGATGAGAAAGACTAGATCCGGATCATCAATCTTGGCGAGAGGGCCGACGATGATTCCACTTCCGGACTGTTCGGGATATTTGAAAAAGTCATCCACCTTGTTGTAATATGATGCAACGGTATCATCATCGCGGTGCATGCGATACATTTCGTTTTGGCTGATCATGAATTTGAGATAGGCGTCCCGGGAAAGTTGTTTACAGGTTCCCGTCCCGGCAAGTGACATAAAGCAGCCGAGATTCTTTTTGGTCACATACCACGCCGTTCCTTCCTGCAGAATTTCCCCCAGCAGCGCGCACATGCCCGGTATTGCCTGGCCTTCATAGGGTTGAATGTCGGGAGGAGGTTCTTTTACCGCTTTGAGGGCAACGATTTCCTTCTTTACTTCGAGATATTCCTTGAGCGTCCGTATGAGTTCTTCCCTGGTCATTTAATCCGTACCTCACCTTAAATCAGGGCGGTGCTGAAATATCGTTCTATCCGGTCGGGCAGGATGGTTATGACTTTATTGCGGCCGTTATCCATGTGCAGCGCCACAAAAACATTGGCCCCGGAGGAGGTGCCCGCAAGCAGTCCTTCTTCTCTCGAAAGTCTGCGGGTTGTTTCAATTGCTTCCTCGTCGGTCACGGTGAATACCATATCAACCATCTTTAAATCGAGCACATCGGGGATAAAGCCGTCACCGATCCCCTGAATCTGGTGCAGTCCCGGCTCTCTTCCAAGCAGGGCAGCGCTGTTCTTGGGCTCAACGGCGACGATTTTGACGCCCGGTTTCTTCTCCTTTAAAAATTTGCCGATTCCCTGGAGGGTGCCGCCGCTTCCAACCCCGGCAACAAAAATATCAACCTCTCCATTCATGTCCTCCCAGATTTCAGGGCCGGTTTGCGAATAATGAATCTCCGGATTATCCGGATTGGCAAACTGGTCGGCGACAAAATATTTGTCCGGGTCCGTCATAATAATTTCCTGCATTTTTTTTAGGCAACCCGGCAGACTCTCCGAAGCAGAGGTGTAAACGATCTCTCCCCCGAATGCCTGGATGATTTTTCTTCGCTCCACACTCATATTTTCAGGCATCACACAGATTACCGGGTAACCCTTTTGCACACCGACCAGGCTCAGGCCGATTCCGGTATTCCCGGATGTAGACTCGATGATGGTCATCCCCGGCTTAAGTTTCCCCTTTTTTTCAGCCTGTTCAATAATGTGCCTGGCAACCCTGTCCTTGATACTGCCCCCGGGATTGAGGAACTCCGCCTTACCGAATACATTACCAGAAGACATCTTCTTGAGCCGCACCAGAGGTGTCTTGCCCATTGCATCTAATACAGAATTTATCATCATAAGGGGTCCTTCTTTAACGTGTTAGTTGTGTATTCACAGCACCATGTGCTGATTATTCTTTCGGTTTTATATCGGCAAATCGGTTGTCCGCCATAAGTCCGGGCTTTTTCTTTTTTAGTGCCTTTCCAAACCATCCCACGCTTTTTGTTGCCGGAGCGTCAAACCGGGGAAGGTAGGGCTTGATATCAAGGAGAGGGGTTTCGTCTAAAACATCCAGCGAAGCCACCTCAATCTTATTACCACGAATCCTTTTTACTTGCACTATGGAAATTCCAATGGGATTGGGCCGCGCGGGAGCGCGCGTGGCAAATACCCCTCTTTCCACCTCATCCAAAAAGGGTCGACATACAAGACGATAACCTTTCGATTGGTGAAATTGATAGATAAGCATGATGTGTGAAAAACCTTCAAGATCCCGCAACCCCTCCTTGAACTCCGGAAACAACTCTACAATTCCATTTCCTTTTTTGGAGAACACGGTCTGTATGGGCATACCCACTACCGTTTTAAATGGGGAGCGGATAATGCCAATGGGCCTGAGCCGCAGGATCTTTTTTCGTAATTCAGTGTTGCTCGTTTTCATCTTGCATAAGAGATCGTTCTATACCTTCGTGCTTGTTCCTGCATGGGCAACAAAGAACCTGTCGCCAAACTCCTGAAAAAGTCTGCCCGCTGCCTTAGGTCCCGTGCAGTGAGAAGCTCCGAGCTGCTTGAAGTCAAAATGCTTTAAATCCTCGATGGTCGTTTCCAGCTGCTCATCGGTAAGAAAACCCAGGTGTGTTCCTCCCACGATGGTATGAATTGTCTCGTGCTGGAAATGTTCGCTTACATGTTTCAGGATATTAATCAGGCCCGCATGAGCACACCCGAGAATGAGTAACAATCCCCGTTTCGTCTTTATAACCAGCGACTGGTCGTCCGGCATGGAGTCAGGAAGCAATGCCCCGGCATTGTCCACCAGAAGGCGGGTGTCACCCTTCTCGTAATCAGTGACGCGGGGGATCTCTCCTGTCAAATACATATCCTCTGCCACCTGCTCAAACGATGTTCGCAACCTAAATTGCGCGCCCTGCTTCTCATGCTCTTCGCGCCCATGCTGCATCCCCACATACCTTATATTTTCCTGGCCGTTATTTCTCACCGCTGCATACTTTTTTGCAAAAATATCAGGATGAGCGAATACCTGAACAGGTGCTTTCACCTTCAGCACATGGGCAAGACCGCCGGTATGATCATAGTGACCGTGGCTCAGGAAGACGCCTTTGATGGCGGAAATATCTTTTTTGAGATATTTCGCATTGTGGGATATGGACAGGCCCTGGCCGGTATCAAAAAGGTAGCTGCCTTTCTCTGTTTCAATAAAGGCGGCAAACCCGTGTTCGCCGAGCACAGGCAGCGGAGAGGAAACAGAATTCTCACACAGAATGGTTACCCGAACATCCATTACGTGCAAAACCTTTGCATACTGGCGTGCGACTGCACTGCCTTCCTAATTTTAAAAGCTGTGAAAAAACGTTGCCCGCTCGTTCAGCAGCTTATTGTGTCTGTTATTTCTTGCAGCATTCCCCGCCGGACGGACTGCCACACCGCTCATCCCTCCCGCAGCAGGTTTTCCCCACGGGACGCGCAGGCATCCTGGGAATTGAGACAACGGAAAGTTTTTTTTCAAGCTCGCTGCTCCCGCAGTGCCCACATGAAATTTCACCCGTTGATAAATGTCCGGGTGAAATAATTTCACTCACTTTCCCGCATGATTTGCATTGATATTCGTAAATCGGCATAACCGTTCCTTTCTCAATCAATCATTTTTTTAAAGTGTCTTCCCGGAAAATGTCAGCATTATGCATGATGCTCTCTACCCATCCGATTTCGCAGGCTTAAGCACACCCTTTCTGTAACAATCCTGTATCGCACCCCGCAAACCGGCAACACCCATAAGAGAGCAGTTGTTTTTTCTTTCCGGAATGCCCCCCAGTGCAAGAACAACATCGTCATCGGTAAGCTGAAGCGCATCTTCTATGGTTTTCCCCTTGGCCAATTCCGTCATCATGCTGATGGTAGCAATAGCGCCGGCGCATCCATTTGATTTAAATTTTATGTCCGCAATGCGATTATCACATATTTTGATACCGATTTTCATCTGGTCGCCACACTCAGGATCACCGACGACTATCTCACCATCCGCATCTTTTAACTCTCCCACATTACGGGGATTGGTGGAGTGATCGATAATGAGCTCATTGTAAAAGAGCAACGGTCCTGTATTCTCAACGCCAGATTCCTGCGGCTTTTTATATAAATTTTTCCACTCGTCATTCATGATTCTGCTTCTCCTCCGGATAGAACATCCCCCGTTCATCAAAATCAACCACCCGTAAAGGTCCTTTACCGGTAAAGGTGGTAATTATTTTTCCTATATTCAGGGCATTATCTTTTAAAATCAATCGGCAGTTTTCAAAGTGGCAGGATTTGAGTTCTGTGTCTCCGGTCCGCAGGACTATCATGCATTCCCTGAACTCACAGTTTTTAAAGGCGTGCTCATCCAGCTCCACCACCTCTTTCTTAAAAATCTTGTTCTGATAGGTGATTTTATACATGTGACATCGATGCATTCAAAATGATAGCTTAAATTGTTCAGATTCTGCCTTCATTGAGCAGAGGAATGCAATAGCATACTTTCTGACATGTTTCTACATTTTCTATTGCGTTGACAAATGAAAGATTTTTCAGGAGGAATCATTGCCGAATGATCTTCATGATTGAAAAGAGGATCAGCACGGCTTTTACCCCCGCCATATGGAGCAAGAATTTCGCCCAGAAATATAAAGTGCCAGCGCAAGTTTTAAAAACAGCAGGTGTTTATACTGTCAGCCGGCGTAAAATAACAAACAATATAATGAGGAGGCGTCGAGTTATGAAAAAGATTGGATTGGTGCTGGCAGGAACTGCTGTTGTCGTCTTATTGTTTTCAGCCTCACATGCCATGGCCTTCAGGTATGGTTGCGTCAGAGGAATGGGAGGCTGGGGAGGATGCAGCTGGTGTGGAATGGGCCCAAATGCCTTTAGCCCTTCTTGGATTCCCAATCTTACGCAGGAACAGTCCGGGAAATTAGCTGATCTCCAAAAGAAGCACATCGAAGAAACATCTCAGCTGCGAACCTCGCTTGCCGTAAAAGGGATCGAGATTGATCAGCTCTTTGAACAGCCTCAGCCCAACACCGATGGGGTTCTGGCAAAGCAGAAAGAGCTGAACAGCCTTCAGGCACAGCTTCAGGAGAAATGTTTGCGCAGGCAAATGGAGATGCGATCACTCTTAAGTGACGAGCAGCGTTCTGAACTACTCAACCGATTTGACCGTGACGATGATCAATTCGGTCCGGGGATGGGCGGCGGCCCCCGCCAGGGCCAGGGTTTCGGCAGGGGGAAAGGTTACGGAGGTGGCAGGGGGGGATGCGGTGGTCCCTGCTGGTGGTAAACAATCTTTAGAACCTGTCTTCAAATCCTCTCAAACAGATTGCTGACAGAAAGCCCCGTGGTGAAAGACACTGCGGGGCTTTTCTCTTGTGCAAGCGACGTGGCTTTTATATCTTGGCCCTTTTCAGCATGAGCGAATTTTTTAAAAGGCAATTATTTTTTTATGATCAGACCACCTCATAGTTCATCATCATCCCGTTGTCTTCATGCTCAAGAATATGGCAGTGCAACAGGTAACGCTGGCTTCCCGGGAAATTATGAGAAAAGTCAATGGCAATCCTGACCTTCTCTCCCGGCCAGACCAGCACCGTATCCTTGAGACCCATGTCCGTGGGGATCACCCCGTTACCATCCAGTGCAAGCCTTCTTACCTGGTAGGGGCTGTTTATCCGCTGCAGCACCTGAAACTGAAAACCGTGAATGTGCATGGGGTGAGGCATGTTCATCATACCCATCATACCCATGCCCATGGAGGTAAGGGGATTGGTTATTTCCCATACTTCTGTTGATCCGCGGGTTACCATCACGGGTACGTAGTCCATATCAAAGCTCAGCCCGTTGATAAGCCAGCGCATCATGGAAAAGGACAGGGTGAAACGTCTGGTTTCCGCATCGTTTGTTTCGATGGGTGTTATGGTTGACAACTCAGCGGGTATCTTCTTGTCATATGGTATCCTTCGGGTTACATTAAGCTTAAGGATGGAAAACGAACTGCCGTTGGACAGGTTGGAGCATTGTCCCGTTCCTCCTCCCATCATGCCACCGCCCCCCATCATACCGCAGTCATTTGCACCGGAGAATGCAAGGCTCTTGAGCCATACGGTTTCTCCCGCCCTGGACCTGCTTAGGTCAAGCAGGACATCAATTCGTTCACCGGGTGAAAGAAAAGCCTCGGTTACCTGCTGGGGTGTTGTAAGCAAACCCCCATCAGTACCAATCAGGTAAAAAGGCATACTGGTGCGGCTGTTCGCGAAAGCAAGCCGGTAAATGCGGGCGTTTGAGGCGTTGAGGATCCGAAAGCGGTAGATGCGTGATGAAACATTGAGATACGGTCTGTAGGTCAGATTGGCGATAATGGTATCGCCTAAAAACCCATCCGTTGCCCCCATAGGATTCTGGGAGTAGACAAGGTCACCGTTTGCATCAAAGGTCTTGTCCTGGATCACCAGCGGTATATCGGTTTCCCCGAAATTAAGATCGAGGTTCCCGGTCAACTGACGTTCGTCCTCATCCTCAACGATGAGTAAACTTGCAAGTCCATAATATGCCTGGAATGCAGTTCTTCTATGGGCATGAGTGTGATACCAGTAGGTTGCGGCCCGGTTTTGCACAGAAAAGTCATAGGGATATTCGTCGAGTGGCTGAATTTGATACAACGGGTGGCCATCATTCTTATGGTCAACATGCAACCCGTGCCAGTGAATGGTTGTTGATTCCTGTAAATGGTTCACCAAGAGGGAACTTAAATTATTACCCTTTTCTATTTTTAATATGGGATTAATATACTGTCTGCCTCCCGCCTCAGCTTCATATGCCAGTAGTTGCGTACTTCTGTGCAGCAATATTTCATACTCCGTCTCAAGGGCGGTCAAGGTGAATGGGGCTGACGGTTCCAGCAGGCCAAACATTCCCCTGTCAGATGGTAATTTAAGGGGATTTCTGAATGAAGCATTATTGATGAAAGCACGTGCATTACTGATGTTGAATAGTAAAAGACCGGATGCGCCGCCGACAGCCTTTAAAAAATTCCTTCTGTTTAAATCCGTCATATTTCTTCTCCACAAGCATTATTACTTGATATATAACATAGACTATTAAAGATTTCAATGATTGCATGGTTTATTATTATTGTAAATTATATGCCATGATGAACAACCGTAGGCAGTCAATAATTGGCCATTGCCTGAAGATGAGAGATGAGTGAAGATGAGGAGATGAGGGGGACGTTGTTGACAAATTGTACAAAATCACAAAAGCGCTGCTGCAAACCGGAAGCAGTCGGCATCCGCTTCCAAAGCTGAGAAAAAAACTCGCGTGTCAATTTGTAATGGAATATGGATTTTCATTGGCAGAAACAGCACGCCAACTCGGCGTATCAACATCAGCGGTAGCCCATATTCTGGAACAGAATGAATAAGAAAGTACAATTTGTCAACAACGTCCCCTTATCCACTTACATGGAGTGATTGTTAACCACAGTTTTCACGGTGTACCTTAGTTGCTAAATTGATTACAACCAGAGTTATTGTCAAATATAATGCTGACCTTTAATTTACAGTCCTTCCCAGAGCCAAAAACAGATCCCTGGTAATTACCCCCGGGTGTCCCTTTTCCTGCGCAACCTCCTCTGCCAAGGGAATGATTTTGTCGATCAATTCCCCGCCGTTTTCTCTATCAATGAGAATGTCAGCAAGGGCCTGTATGGTATGGGAACACCACAATCCTTTACCTTTGAGATGATTTTTTACCGTGTCCACCATGGCGAACTCCTTCACTACCCATTCTTCACACTGCTTTGCAATATCTGGATTACACATGAGGCAGGCTGCCGCATGGCTCATTTCAAGCTCTTTAGGCTCCGGGGTATTTTCCTGTAGCTTTTTATAGGTGAAATCCTTTGCCAGATCAGCAAAGGCATTGGTTGTATTAATGGTGGTTACTACTTTTATCCCCTGTTTCCGCGTTATTTCTTCAGCCTGTTTCTGAACCTTTTTGCCTATCTCAAAAGGAACGGTTCCATCTGACATTGATGCACTGAGTATAAAGCGTGCATGGCAGCACCAGTGCATGGTCTCAGTATCAACAACATTGTCATGGTACACCCCGCTGATATCCAGCTCTGCACGGCATGTTTCTGAAAGTTTCGGGGGACAATAACCGCACATCTTGATGTAATCGTTTGCATACTTGGGAACCCACCTCTGTTCATCCGGGATGAACGCATCACCGTAATTCTTAAAGAAATCCTTCCTGCTCATCGTGCCTTTAAAGTTTTCAAAACATGTGCTTGAACAAAATACCAGGTCCTTTAATTCGATGAACTTCATTACCAGATCTTTGCCGCATTGATGACACAGTATTGTTTCATCTGCCATGGGGAACCTCCTGATTAAACTGAGATATCAGATTTATAGCTTGGCTCCAAATTGGCTCTTTTAAGCATCAGCGAATTGGTGACCACAAAGAGCGAGCTTATGGCCATGGCCGACATGCCCATGACCGGGTGGAGCAGGCCCATGACGGCCACCGGTATGGCTATTAAATTGTAAAAGAATGCCCAGAAGAGATTCTGTTTGATCTTCCTGAAAGTATTGGATGAAAGCTTCACCGCTGAAACCACCGCGCTCAACTCCCCTCGCACCAGGGTAATGTCAGATGATTCGATGGCAATATCAGTACCTGTTCCAATGGCAATGCCCACATTGGCCTGGGTAAGGGCAGGGGCATCATTAATGCCGTCACCCACCATGGCCACCATGCCGAGATTCTCCTGCAGCCGCTTAATCTCATTCACCTTGTCCCCCGGCATTACTTCCGCCAGGACCCGCGCAATGCCCACCTTCTCAGCGATCGCCTGGGCCGTCCTTTTATTGTCGCCGGTAATCATGACCGTTTCAAAACCCATCCTTCTGAGCTCCACTATGGCATTGACAGAATCACCTTTGATCCGGTCAGCAACACCGATAATGCCTGCCGTCGTGCCGTCAACAGCAACCAGCATAACCGTCTTGGCTTCATCTTCCAGTTTCTCCAGGGCGGGCTTGACTCGATCAAAGGCAAGCGTTTCGCTGCTCAAATAATCGCGGGCTTCCGATCAACACTTCGCGTCCGTCAACACCGCCTCTGACCCCCTGGCCGATCAATGCCTCAAAGCTTTCAAGCTTGATCAATTCCAGTCCCCATTCTTTCGATTCGGCAATGACGGCCTTACCCAGCGGATGCTCGGAACCGGATTCCACCGACGCCGCGATGGTCAGCAACCTTTGCTCATCCAGGCCGTTGCAGGGAATAATATCCGTAACCCCGGGCTTGCCGCTGGTGATGGTGCCGGTCTTATCAAAAACCACTGCCTTGATATTCTGAAGGGTCTGGATCGCCTCACCCCGGCGGATGAGTATGCCCCTTTCCGCGCCCATACCGCTTCCCACCATAAGCGCAGTGGGAGTGGCCAGGCCCAGGGCGCATGGACAGGCTATCACCAGAACCGTAATCGAAGCAAAGAGGGCGAGAATAATATATCCTAAAGAAGGGTTGACCCAGGGAAGATAGTTCTTTGCCCAGTTGGCAATGCTCACAAAAAAAGCGGGCGCAACGAGCCAGGCAATAAAGGTCACGACCGATAAGCCGATGATGGTAGGAACGAAGTAGTAGGTAATCTTATCAGCGAGCACCTGTATGGGCACCTTGGTCCCCTGGCACTCCTCAACCATCCTGATCACCTGGGAGAGAAACGTGTCCTTCCCGACTTTTGTTGCCTTCACCGTGAGCAAACCCTGTTGGTTGATGGTGGCGCCAATGGCCCCATCCCCCTCTTTTTCCCCACCGGCATCGATTCACCGGTGGCCATGGATTCATCAACGCTGCTTTCCCCGCCGACCACGATCCCGTCCGTGGGGATCTTTTCCCCCGGCTTTATCACCATCACGTCCCCAACCGCCACCTTTTCAATGGGCACTTCCACTTCCTTGTCATCCACCAGAATGCGGGCGCTTTTCGCCTCCAGCTTTAAAAGTTTTTTAATTGCCTGTGACGCCCTGCCCCGCGCCTTTGTCTCCAGGTATCTGCCGATGAGATTAAACGCCATGATCATCGCCGCGCACTCAGCAAAATTGGGAATGTTCACAAAAAAGGAAATGATTGAAATAGCATAGGATGAAAAGGTGCCCAGAAAAATGAGGGCATCCATGTTGGGATTGAGATTGATGAGTCCCTTGATCGCCGATTTGTTGGTTTGATGCCCCGCCCAGAAAACAACCGGGGTGGCTAGAATAAACATGATAGCGTTGTGGTAGAGATGAAAAAGGTGTATGTGCCAGAACATCATGACGCCCATAATGAGCATCATCGGCCCGGTAAAGGCCCAGGCAATAATGAGCCTCCTCCGCGCCTCCCTGACCTTCCTCACATCATCTTCTTCCTTCTCCCCTCCCTCCGATAGCTTTTCCGCCAGTTCCTCTTTTATGAAATAGCCGAGTTTGCTTATGGCATTTTTTAGATCAGCAATGCCGATCTGTCCAGGCAGGTAGTCAACACTTGCCTTTTCGGTGGCGAGATTGACCCGGGCTTCCAGCACTCCATCAAGCTTGTTCAGTGTCCGTTCCACCCGCGCGGAGCAGGCGGCACAGGTCATCCCGCCGACAGGAATAGTTGCTTTCTCAGTCTTTACAGTATACCCCATCTTCTGTATGGCTTCTATAAACCTGGCCGCCCCTGCCCTGGCCGGATCATATACCACCAGGGCCTTTTCCGTTGCCAGGTTGACACGGGCATCGCTGACGCCGTCTATTTTTTTCAAGCCGCGCTCAACCCGCGATGAACAAGCGGCACAGGTCATTCCGCCCACCTGCAGGTCAATCTTCCTACCTTCCATTACAGGTCCTCACTATTATAAATAAGATAAAGCATGCTTGTATAATTAAGTAAGAAGAATCTTCACTGCTATGAGAGTACCTGGTACCCTTCTTCCAGAATAGCGGCTTTCAGATCTTCCAGCCCGATGAGTCCCTCTTCATAGACAACTTGGGCGCTTTTGCCTTCGAGCGACACCTCAGCCTCTTTCACTCCTTTCTGAGCCTCAAGAGCGCCTTTAACCGCCCGAACACAGTGCTCGCAGGACATTCCCTCTATCGATATGGTAACTGTCTTTTCCATGGAAACTCCTCCTATTGCTTTTCCTGTGCGGTAAACCCGAAATCGTTGATTGCCTGCACGATACCTGCAACATCAGTTGCAGGTACATCGCATTCAAAGGCAGCCTCCATCCGCTGTAGATCGACGGTAACGTCGGAAACTCCCTTGAAACCACTTATCATCTTGTTTACTCTCTTGACACAGCTTCCACAGGTCATGCCCTTTACTTCCAGCACCTTTTTCATTCAGACCTCCAGATTTGAAAGAACCCGGTAATCATTCATCAGCCTTTCGATGGTAGCCTCTCGCTGCTTTTTTGCCTTGGAGTTGAAAAACTTCTGTTGGATCTCCTGGCTGCCCAGGTGCAATTCCAGTTCCTGCTCAAGAGCTCCGGGGTCGCTGAGCAAAACCAGAGACTCAGTACTCTTAAAAGCCTTGAGGGAAGGATCATCAAGGGCCAGTGCTTTACATTCAGCCGTACCGCCGGCCGGTATGCAGCAGGGCTTCAGGTCCTTTTGTGCAGAGGGTTTGCTTCCGACGAGGTACAGCCTGCCGCCTCTTACCCGCACCAATGTGGGAATGAGCAGGTCTATAAACCACCCGATTTCGAACATGAGGTAGTAACCGTCTGCTATTGCTCCCATCTGCCTCTCCATTGCTGCAGCCCAGGCATCACATCTTCCCGACATCCTGAAGATGCTTGAATATGGGCGAGATGCCGGTGCGGCTCATCACAAATGCGAAATGGTCCTCGTGGTCCTCGCTCCACTCTTTCTTGACAAGATCGACGCAGGCTTCCAGGATGGGATAAATCTTATCCGTGTTGGCTATTTTGTAAAGCTCCCTCCCGTACCGGGCAAAGCGGCCAAAGGTGCCGCCCACCATGATGCGGCATCCCTTCTCAGCCGCCGCCAGCGTCCCGGTGGGGCATACCCGGATGCAGTCGCCGCATACCTTGCAATAGTCTTCATTGATAACCGGCCCGCTGTCACTCAAGGTGATAATCCGGTCCAGGCAGGTCTTGACACAGCTGGCGCAATGGCTGCACTCCTTGTCCGTGACCACGGGCCTGGCTGTGCCGTGGATGCCCACCTCCTTGGATTCGGCCGCGGTGCAGCTGTTGGAGCATCCGGAGATGGAGATGGTAAAGCTGCTGTGCGGCATGAGCACCTCGCAAGCCTTGTCTGCCAGGATTTCGGTTATTTTCAGCTCCTGCATCTTCTGCTTGATTTTGTACCCCAGCTCACGCACATTGACGAGATCCCGGTCGCAGCCGAAGAAGCGGGAATGGCACAGCTCTATGGTAAAGAGAGCCGGATCTTTATTGAGCGCGATCTGGGGATCAAGGGCGTCATCTGACTTGCCTTCTTCCCTGGCCTGTTGAATCTTGGCAATTTTCTCCGGTCCGAACCAGGCAAAATAATCGTCCCGGGTCTGCGCCATGTCCTCCATGGTAACCGCATCGCGCTTGTTTCTGCGAGCTAACTTTTCAGCCCAGATGATAATCAGATTTTTAATAATGTCATGGATCGGGATAGCCTCGACCAGCTCCCGAGCATCTTTTTCCCATTTCATGGTGACCTCCTTGCCAGTTGTGTCACTGTTGCCAAATTTTGCCGGGTTGCCTGCGGCACTTAAACCTTCTCCTGGGCGTGCTTAACATCCCGGTGCCATTTCCAGAGAAGATAAATTGCCGGGTAAACCAGCAGTTCCATGATAAATGAGGTGAATAAGCCGCCCACCATGGGCGCTGCAACGCGCTTCATAACGTCAGCGCCTGTGCCGATCGACCACATAATGGGCATGAGGCCCATCGCTGATGCACCCACGGTCATCATCTTCGGCCTGATACGTTTGACTGCGCCATGGATGATGGCTTCGTGAAGCTCTGCCAGATTTCTAAGCCTTCCTTCTTTCCGGGCCTCTTCATACGAAAGGTCAAGGAAGAGGAGCATAAATACACCGGTCTCTGCATCAAGGCCCATGAGGGCGATCATCCCCACCCAGGCGGCAATAGATATATTGTAGTCGAGGATATACATAAGCCAAACCGCACCAACCACGGAAAAGGGGACCGCCAGCATGACTATGGTTGCTTTGAAGGCTGATTTGGTGTTCATGTACAGGAGCAGGAAAATCAGGAAGATGGTTACCGGAACCACCACCTTGAGCCGTTCCCTCACCCGCAGCATGTTTTCATACTGCCCGCTCCAGATGAGCGAATAGCCGGTCGGCAGGGTTACGTCCTTGAAAACTGCCTTCTTTGCCTCCTCCACGTACGAACCCACATCTCTTCCCGCAATATCCACGAATACATATCCGGCGAGCATGCCGTTTTCATCCCTGATCATGCTCGGACCTGAGACAAGGGTAATGTCAGCAAGCAGAGACATGGGAACCTGGATGCCGTTCATGGTAGTAACCAGGACGCGCTGCAATTGGTCCAGATTTGCCCGCAGGTCACGGGGATAGCGCAGGTTTATTGAATAGCGCTCGCGGCCTTCGATGGTGGTGGAAATGGTCTCGCCGCCGATAGCACTCATGATGACATTCTGAAGATCTTCGATGGTAAGCCCGTAGCGCGCAAGCGCTTCACGGCGGGGCGTGAAATCCACAAAATAGCCGCCCGCGACCCGCTCTGCAAATACGCTCCGGGTGCCGGGGATCGATTTCACTACCTTTTCGATGGCCTCACCGGTGCGCTGGATCGTTGCCAGGTCAGAGCCCAGGATTTTAATGCCGACAGGCGTTCGCACACCTGTGGTAAGCATATCAATGCGTCCCTTGATGGGCATGGTCCATGAATTGGTGTTGCCCGGAATCTGAATTGCCCGGTCCATCTCGTCGATAAGCTCCTCGTAGGACATGGTATCGGGCCAGACGTGGCGCATCACTGCCTTGAACCAGTCAGGCGCCCAGGAAGAGTACCACCGTTCTTTGGCTCGCCATTCTGACGGGGGTTTCAACACCACGGTGGTTTCCATCATGGAGAAGGGCGCAGGGTCGGTTGAAGTCTCGGCCCGGCCTGCCTTTCCAAACACCGTCACTACCTCGGGGAAGCTTTTTAAAATACGGTCCTGCGATTGCATAAGTAGCTCGGCCTGGGTGACCGAGATACCCGGAAGCGTTGTGGGCATGTAGAGGATGGTTCCTTCATTGAGCGGCGGCATGAATTCGTGGCCCAGTTCGAGGTATACAGGAACGGTGGTCGCCACAATGATGACGGCCGCGGCAATGACCTTCTTGGGATGTCTCAGCACAAACCTGCAGGGCGATTCATACAGCTTAAATAGAACACGGCTGACCGGATGCTTTTCCTCGGGGTAGTACTTGCCCACAAGGAGCGTGTTCATAATCCATGCGAGCGGGCGTGGTTTGAACAGGAATGGATCCATCCTGGCAAACAGCATCCGCACCGCCGGATCAAGCGTCACTGCAAGAAGACAGGCTATTGCAATGGCAAATGTCTTGGTGTATGCCAGCGGCGTGAACAGCCGCCCTTCCTGATCCACCAGGGTAAAAACCGGGAGAAAAGAAACGGCAATGACCGCCAGTGAAAAAAAGACTGAGGGGCCCACTTCCAGCAGGGCCTCCAAACGGATCTGGTGAAAATCACCCTTGCGGCCCCCCTCCTGCCACAGCTCCAGCTTTTTATAGGCGTTTTCCACCTCGACAATTGCTCCATCCACCAGCACCCCGATGGAAATGGCAATGCCCGCCAGGCTCATGATGTTGGAGGTAATGCCCCACACATACATCAGGATAAATGAAAGGAGTACGGAAATGGGAATGGTGATGATGGGAACCAGGGCAGACGGAAAATGCCACAAAAAGAGCATGATCACCAGGCTCACAATGATCATTTCCATCACCAGTTCTTCTTTAAGATTGTCAATCGACTTCTGGATAAGGTCGGAGCGGTCGTAGGTGGTGACAACTTTCACTCCCTCGGGAAGCGAGGATTTCAGCTCCTCGAGTTTATCCTTGATCCTCTCAATAACATTGAGTGCATTTTCACCATGCCGCATCACGACGATTCCGCCTACGGTGTCACCCTCACCGTTAAAATCCGCCACTCCCCGGCGAATCTGCGGCCCAACGGCCACCGTAGCCACATCCCTGAGCAATACCGGTGTGCCGGTCTCGCTGGCCTTGACCACAACCTTTTCCAGTTCGCCGGTAGATTTCACATATCCCTTGGCCCGCACCATGAACTCGGTGCCGGACCATTCAATAAGCCTGCCTCCCATTTCGTTGTTATTTTTCTTAATCGCCTCAACTATATCCATGAGAGAAATCTTATAGTTCTGCAGACGATTGGGATCGATGGTCACCTGGTATTGTTTCTGGAAGCCGCCGATGCCTGCCACTTCAGCCACCCCGGGAACGCTCTGGAGGGCATAACGCAGATACCAGTCCTGAAAGGTGCGAAGTTGGGCCAGATCGTGTTTACCGCTTGTATCGATCAACGCATACTGGAAGACCCATCCCACACCGCTGGCGTCCGGTCCCAGTTCCGTCTTGGAACCTGCAGGAAGGCTACCCTGGATTTTAGAGAGGTACTCCAGTACACGGCTTCGCGCCCAGTAGATGTCGGTGCCATCGTGAAAGATTACGTATACATAAGAGAAGCCGAAGTCGGAATAGCCGCGTATGGCCTTTACCTTGGGGGTTCCCAGCAGTGCCGTGATAATGGGATAGGTAACCTGGTCTTCAATGATGTCAGGACTTCTGTCCCAGCGGGTATACACGATGACCTGAGTGTCGGAGAGATCCGGAATGGCGTCGAGCCGGATCTGCTTGAGGATGTAGACAGCTCCGACAACCGCTACCGCTACCAGCAAAATAACCAGGATGCGGTTGTGAGCAGAAAACTCGATGATTTTTCTGATCATTGCACACCCCCGGTCACAGACTGCAGAGCAGCTTTCAAGGAGGATTCTGAATCAACCAGGAAGTTGGCCGAGGTAACCACCCGGTCACCGGCCTCAAGCCCGGACAGCAACTCGTAATAGCCTTCGCTTCTGGTTCCGACGGTTACTTCCACCGGCCTGATTTCATCGCCGTCTCCCGCAACAAAGACATAGCTGCGCGTGCCGGTCTGCATAAGAGCACCCTCCGGTAGTGCCAGCTTTTCCCCCAGGTCGTACACCAGGTGAGCATCAGCATACATCTCTGCTTTTAAAAGGAGTTCCGGATTTTCAATGTTAAGCCGTGCCTTGAGCGTACGGGTCTGTGCGTCAAGATAAGGATAGAGAAAGCTTACTTCTCCCCGGAAACTCTTGCCCGGCCAATAGGAAAGCGTGAGCGTTACCGGCATGCCCTCTTTAACATAAGGAATATCCGATTCATAGATATCGGCCTCGGCCCAGACCGCAGAAAGATCGGCTATAACTAGAAGTGCTTCACCCGGCATAATTTTTTGGCCGGCCAGAATATGTTTCTCAATTACATACCCACCTGCCGGTGCGTACAAGGTGAGGTATTTTTCCACCTGGCCGGTTTTTTCGAGCCGGTCGATCTGTCCGTCACTAATGTCCCAGAGCTTGAGCCGTTTACGCGCTGCGTCCCTGAGTCTTTTGCCACTGGCGGAGACGGTTGGGTCGGAACTGTTGGCTAACTGTTGAGCAAAAGGAAGGGAGGTAATAAACTCCTGCTGGGATGCCACCAGCTCAGGACTGTAAACCGTGAAGAGCGGCTGGCCTTTCCGGACGGCCTGGCCGGTCACATTCACGTAGAGCTTGTCAATGTAGCCTTCAATTTTGGTGGTGACCCGGTAGAGACGTGTTTCATCAGGCACGATGCGTGCCGAGGTGCGGATTTCTTTGGTAATCCTTTGCCTCCCTACGACACCAAAGGCTAGACCCATCTGCTTTCTCTGTGATTCGTTGACATTCACAGGTGCCAATCCTGAAGGGCCGGCGGTCGGTTCTGTTTCAGCCTTCTCCGATTCCTCGCGTTTCACCAGTTTCATACCGCATATGGGACAGTCACCTGGCTTATCAGAGATAATTTGCGGATGCATGGGGCAAATAAATATGTTTTTCCCTGGTGAGTCTGTTGTTTTAGCACCCGTGGCTTTGGCCACTTCCGCTGGTTTCTGTTCAACCAGTTTCATGAAGCAGATGGGGCAATCACCTTGCTTGTCTGAATGATAGTCAGGGTGCATGGGACAGAAATATAAATGCCCTGCCTGAGCGGCTTCTTCTTTTCCTGTCGATTGCCTTTTGCCCGGCTGGAAATTGCTCAGGAAGTAATAAAGTCCGAGACCGGCAAGGGCTATTATTAAAAGCACGACAAGCTTGCTTCTTCCCTGTGATACCATGTCACCCTCCTCAATGATTAGAACAGCCTTTTGCCTACCACCGATTCAATTTCGGCCAAATCTTTCTCATAGCCGGCCAATACCTCGTGATAGCTTACTTGATAGTCAAACAGTGTAATCTGGTTTTCAATCAGGGCCATAAAATCCACGTTACCCACTTCATAGCCTGCCCTGGCAGAATCCAATGACGCCTGTGCCTGGGGAATGATATTATTCTTATATAGGTCAATAAGCTTTGCTCCCCGTCGTTCACGTTCACCGATATCTTTTATGCCGAAGAAGATTTCATTTTTCATTGCCTGCTGGTGGGATTTTGTTTCTTCCATCAAGGCGAGGGTTTCCTTGATCCTGCGGTTCTGTTTGGAGTGAAACCACAGGGGTACCGTGAATCCCACCATGAAGGAGAAGGTATCCGACCGGTGTTCGTCTTCACCAGGGATACCCACCTCGACCGATTCTCCACTCATGGTGGTACCCCTCGCCGTGCTCGATCGGCTCTGCTTGGCATCCTCACGTTGCCCATAGGCGGCAGTGAACATGAGAGAGGGGAAATACTCTTTCTTGGCAAGTTTGTATTCAGATTCCCTGCTTTTGAGAATGCTCTGCAGATCATTCAGGGCAGGATTGCACTCCATGGCTATGTTTTGCAATTCCTCCATGGTATAGGTAAATGATGTCTTCTCTATGTCCGGAGGGTCCGCGATCGCGGCTTCCGGCGGGCGGTTAAGCAATGCCCTCAATTCCGCGGCGGCAGACGCCCTTTTTTGCTCAAAATCAATAAGCTTTTCCTTAATCTTGGAAAGTTCAACCTGTGCCTTGAGCACATCCTGCTGAATCCCTTTGCCGACTGCATAGCGGGTCTCTGTAATTTCTACAAATCGTTCCAATAAAGTTTTATTTTCTTCAGCAATAGCAACCGCCTTTTTTAAATAGTAGAGGTCATAGTAGGCCTGCTTAACCTTTTTAATCAGGCTAAACTCCGTTTCCCTGGCTTTCTTTTCCATGGCATGCGCCTCATGTACAGCAACCTCTTTTTTTAAAGATAATATACCCGGCAGGGGCACTTCCTGCGAAAGCTCTATAACCTTCATGGTCATATCGATAGTATTGAAGTCGAAATCATCAGTTGCTATATTTTGAACACCCAGCGAGACCCTGGGGTCTTCCAGGGAAGCGGCCTGGGAAGGTCTCTCGCGGTATGCAGCAGCCTTGGCCTGAGCGCCTTTAAGCTCCGGGTTATTACTCAGGGCTTCCTCAATGATCTGGTTTAAATCCAGTGCGCCTTGATCAGACTGGGCGTAAAGAAGCGGTGCCAACACAACGAACAGCAACCAAACGGAAGAAAAAAAGAAAAAAGCGGCTGATTTCCTTTCCATTGTTTTATCCTCCTCAAGACGCCCATGATCGTCAGCTTGGCTGTACCAGCACTATATATGCGCTGCTATTTTTTAACCCCATGCTTGTACACAGCGGTTATAAGCTCCTCTATCTTTTCGCCTGCCTTTCCCTCTAAAATAGCCTGGGCTACACAGCTTTCGATGTGGCGTTTCATTATCATTCTGGCCACGCCGTCAAGCGCGTTCTTCGCCGCTGACAATTGATTGATGATGTCTATGCAGTATTTTTCCTGGTCTACCATTTTGGCGACACCGCGCACCTGACCCTCTATTTTTTTTAGCCGCTTCAAGGACTCCGCCTTAACCTTGGCATTTATCATTACCATTCTCCCGTGCATGTGGATGGTACCATACCCCTGTAGGGTATATCTGAAATAACCTATTTGTACCTGTTTGTCAATAGCAGAAGCTTATGGCCGGCTCATATGCCTGAGACCATATTTTCTTCCCTATCTTAACAGGAGAGGGTTGGCCGGGGTACCGAAGCGCTTCAAGTGCGTAAAACGAGATAGTGCGAGTGGCAACAGTGGTTATAGGAGAAATGATGTGTTGAGGAGAAAAATGGGTGTTGGGGGATAGGGGGTATGTGGGGCATTGCTGTTGATTGCTGCATCGGGGGCAGAGGGGACGGGATGCAAGGGACTCAGGAAAGAAAGGGTTAAGAAATGGTCCTTCTCCAAGGGGCTATAATGGCTGCCGGGGGCGGGCTGGTTGTCCACGGGCATATCCCGGCAGTTCATACAGGGGGCCTTTGTAGCGTGGTCCTGAGGCTGAAAGATTTTCCCTCCCGGCTGGCTTTTTTCTGTGCAGCTGCATTTACACGTACTACTTGTGCAACAGGAACATGCCGCGCGCGCCGGCAGGGGGAAAGATGAAATGAGCCAGGCAGTTAGTAGTAACAGTATAAAAAGTCTTTTATTTTTGAAAAGATGCATTGTGGTGCTACTCAAAATTATAAATTATATATTAGCCTTATTCTCTGTGCATGCGCAGTACCTGCTCACAGCTTCTCAGATAATTTCTGTAAACGCCTGATTAAGGTTGAAGGTTCTTATCCGGCATTTTTCTTTCCGGATTTACTATGTTCATACCCTTGTATTACTCAATCGGCAGCATTTAACTGATTGATGATAAATTTTTGGCCATGCATTTATAAGTTCTTGACACACTCCCTTCTCTTCAATCTGACAATATGTTTCATCAGGTACCCCATGGGGCAGATGAGCCTGCAATATGAACGGCCGCCGAGCAAGGGAATGGCAATTACAAAATAGAAAAATTCCGCGGTAATAAAATAGACGTGCTTCTGGACGGATCTCAGAGGAACGATCACTTCAGGTATAAAAATAATACTAACGAGGGCAAGTGTAATCAGGGTAAAATAAAAAGGCGGGATATATTTTGTAACCCATTGTAGCCTTTCGGGATGAGAAGGAAAAATCCGCCCATAGGTTTCAGAAAAAAAGGCGCCGTGTGGGCATATATACCCGCAGAAGCCCTTCATACCCCATTTATAGGTGAGCAAAGGCGCCAGAACAAAGCCGACCGTGAGGCTGAGGGCAAAAGCAAGCTTCGGTGTCGCCGGGTCAAAGGCCTGCAGTGAGTGGGGCCAGGGATAGAGCAGGCACGTCCAGCTCCAATCATTGAGGAGAGTGGGCAGCAAAAGGATGACTGAGAAATGACAGGCTGACAGAGCAATCAGCCTTTTTCTGCGAGCGGGATAATTCACCAGATAATAGATGACCATCCCGGCCATCACCATTTCCATGAGAAAAAGGCTGGACCAGAAAAAGGCGTTTGCCCAACCCAGTTGTTGATGTCCTGTGGCAGGGCTTAATTCAAAGAGGATTTTTACCAGTTCGAAGCTAAAGGTGATGAAAAACAATAGCCAGAGAAGAAATTTGAAGAAATTTCTCGTCGATGGCACTGGACCCCCTGAACTATAACCGGCTCATACATGATTTTCTACAACTATATCACCTGAAAAAAGAGGGCGTCAAGTTTCAAACTGCAGCAGTAACGAATACGTCATGACCGGCTTGACTAGCACCATCAAACGTTGTATAAGGATAAATAATGTGCGCCTGTAGCTCAGCTGGATAGAGCAACGGACTTCTAATCCGTAGGTCGGGGGTTCGAATCCCTCCAGGCGTACCAGAGAAATCGGGCACTTGGACTTTTACGGTCTAGTGCCTTTTTCATTGTGGCTTATCGTCTGCGCATGTTGTGAGCAACTTTTCGCCCCTGCTTTTCAACATACCCGGCGATTCAACGTTTCTTCAAGGTACCAACAGAGATGGAACATAAAAAACAGCAGTACACGACCCATCCGGCGATAGAGAAATAAGCATAACCAGATCAATTGAGCTCAAGCCAGGCAACCGGGCTTTGCATAAGCCCTGCTGATTATATAAATATATGTACTGCTTCATATTATACAGAATTTCCGAGCATAAAAATCAGGGTTTGCGAGCATAAAAATCAGGGTTTTGCCTATTGCGCGTTATTTGATTTTATGTTTCAATGCAACTGTGGAATGCAAAAGCATTTCATTCTTAACACCTCCTGTTGAGGGGAATGGCGGGAAACATCATTCCCCTCTTTTTCTGACCGGCTGAAACCTTTTTCAGACTCTTACGTTTAAACAATCAAAGCAAGAAATTGCTTTTCATTCTTCACCCCTCCAAGATAGAAAGAGGAAAGATGTCTGAGCATCGTTCCTCTTTTTATTCTTTTCATGAACATAAAAGGCTATTACCGCAGGTGGTTCATCACCCTGTAAGCTACAGAGAAGATTCCCAAAAGAACAGTTGATATTTTTATGTGCGCGGCTGAAAAAAAAATAAAACTATTTTGAGAAAGATTCGTTTACCACTTTAAAGAAAGCACTTAACGTAAGAAGCGAAGAGTCGATGACCATTTTGCCCCCCTCCTTTTTGGTTATCGTTCTTCGCTTTTTTTTATTTCCTTTCAGTATGTCTATAAAGCACAATTAAAAAATGCTATTTGATGATTTTTTCTTTCGTCCCCCCTATGGTATCAGCATTTATCAGCTCATACAGTTCCTTTTCGCGGTCTTTGGAATCTGTCTGCTTTAAAAGATCATACGATTTTTTGGCCCATTCTTTGTTTTTGCTTTTATGGAAAAGCATTCCTGCTTTATATAAATGGTCGGCCGCCTGTTCATTAGAACCTCTCGATAGAAAAGACTTGCCGAGATTATACTGCGCCGGTGCCAGATTTTGATCGGCTGCCGCTGCCTTTTGATATGCGGAATGGGCCTTATCTGCAATTCCCTTTCTATCATAGGCACTTCCCAGGTTATTGTGTGCCTGCGCATGATTCGGATCAATTGCAAGCACCCGTTCATATGCTGCTATAGATTCATCAAGCATGCCTTGCTTACCATAGGCCACGCCCAAGTCATAATTGGCATCTATAGAAGAAGGATCTAAAGCGATGGCTTGTTTGTAAAAGGTGATTGCTTCATCATAGCGTTGCGCATTGAACGATTGATTCCCTTTAATAACCATCTGCATTGCTTCTTCTTTTTTATCCAAGACAGGTTTTTTATCCGGCACCTCCGTGTATGCGCTACCGCTCAGCAGAACAATGGAAACCATGCAAAAGAAAATGATTTTTTTCATCACAGCCCTCCCCGATTCTATTGTTTTAACGCAGTTGGATAACTATGTGAAGTGTCACCTGGTCAATTCTTTCCCTTTACACCGCTTGTTCCTTCAATGGCTCAATTAATTCCTGTAACCCCAGGGCGATGAGTTTTCCCCTGGTTAAAAAACCCGTTGCCTCATCCCAGCCGCGAAGTCGGTAGTATTCCCGCAGCATCTGTTCAAAATCATTCCTGGCAAGGGCCTTCCCCTTTCTGGAGATTATCGCATCTCCTTGACCGGGCAGGTAGAGATCAGGATTAAACATGCCAAACACATCAAATACCGGTTCGTCCCGTTCTGTAAACTGGCTTTCGGGAAGATAGTCGTCCGCTCTTCCCTGCCTCCCCTCCCGCAGATGGATGGCACGAATGAGATTAAACATTCTCTCTCCGGCGGCATTCAGCTCTTCCTCGCAGACTTCTCTGCCGGTTACGGCCGAGAAGAGGCGGCTTTCCAGCGTCGCGTCGCCCACATGCTCTTCGTCACGTGCGTCATCCATGACGGGAAAGGCAAAATCACAGAGAATGAGGGCGTCCTTGACGTGCTGGCGATTCTGTATCTTAACCGCAGCGAGTGCTTTTCCGGCAGTGATTGAGAAATCAGCTGCTTCCTCGGTTCCCCAGAACCGCTTTGCTATTTTTCTTAAAACATCGGTAGAGAGATAGGAAAAAGCTCCCTGGGTGGTATACCATAATGCCCACTTAGTAAGCGGTTCGCATATTTCGTGCAGCTCGGCGACTGACGGCCGCGGTTCCGTGGCGTAGATAAGTGCCGATGGCAAAAACACCTTCGGTCCGTAGGCAAGACCCCGTCCCGTTTGCGTGAAGTGGTCAAGCGCCAATGCCTTGGCGTCACTGCCCAGCATGTCTGCTGCCCTCATCACCCCTTCAGCCAGCACTGCGCCGAATCCCTCACGTTTTGCTATTTTATGGATGAAGAGCCGGATAAATTCAATGCTGCCAGCCCTGCTCATGGGAAGCTCTGCTTCCTTCTCAGAAATGATGCCGTTTTCAATACATTGCTCCAGCCAGAGCAAAACGCCGGGAAGTTCCATGGTGCACAGAGAATATTCATTGGCAAACGAGGTGGCTAGGAAGGTTGCTTCAGAAAGGTCACCGTGTAACCGTTTATCCCACAGGGTGTAAAAAAAACTTGATTGACACTTGCGGATACCTTCTTCGCCCGAAGCAGCCCTGTACAGTGACCGCCAGCATCCCTGGGGGCATCCATGGCATTGAATTTTCTTTACCACCTCGGCCCCGGCAATCGGCGCGGGGGAACCGTACAGATTGAAATAGCCTTCCCCGGTCATTTCTTTTATTTCCTGCCTGATCCTCCTGATTCTGTCGGGATGGGCTGAAGGAATGACGCCTGATCCCCTGACCGCTATTGCCTTTACATTTTTTGAGCCCATCACCGCGCCGAATCCCACAGAGCCGCTGCCGCCCGCGTCAGTCGCAACGGTTGCAAAACGCACACTGTTTTCCCCGCCGATACCCGTGGTAACGATCGCAACCTTTTCCCCCGCTTCGTTTTGGATGGCCCTTGTGGTCGCAGAAACCGGCAAACCCTTCAGATGTCCGGCATCTTTAAATTCGAGCCTGCCGTCAGTGATGAGCAGATAGATTTTATCGCTTGCTTTTCCTTTAATAATCAGTCCATCGTAACCCGCCTTTTTCAGCCGGGCACCAAAACTTCCCCCCAGGTTGGCGCTGGCGAAGCACTCCGGGTACAGCGAGGGGGATTTCCCACAGACCAGCCAGCGGGAGCCGCTGGGGGCTGGCGTGGCGGCAAGCGGTCCAGTCATCAGTATAAGAGCGCTGTCTTCATGAAAAGCATCCCTTCCGTCGACAAGATCATCCCAGTAAAGCTTTCCCCCCATTCCCTTACCCCCGATGAATCTGTCTCTATAATCGGCGGTTTCTCTAACAGAACATGTCCTCCCGGTCAAATCGACCGCCAATAATTTCCCCGTCCATCCGTAGAGCTTATTCGTGTCCACTGCGCCCGGCCGCTCCTTCACATCTGTGCCGCCTTATCTTAAGCTGATATGTCATGTGTCTTCTCTGCACCCATATCCCTTGGGTGAGTACACAGAAACTTCTTCCCTGATGAGCATCACATTTCAGCAGGCTTCAATGAAAAGCTGAATAGCCAGTATCTATTATACATATGAGCAATCGTCAAGGCGATAAGAAATTGCTCCTTCCACTTTATTTTTTAATGAAAATAGGTTATTAATACATGCTAGCACGGATGCAATGATGATCCGCAGCGGGTTGCTCTCTCACCGGAGGTATTATGCCATGATACGCACCGGGAAATATTCTTTGCATGCCCCTTCAGTTTTAGCTCTCTGTCTTCTCTTTGTGATCACTGCCTGCGCGTCCCGTCCCGCAAAACCGGATGGGGAACAAGAACTGCCGTATTTATCTGAGAAGGACGAGATTAAATTCGGTAACTACGTCGACGCCGTCGTGCGGGCACAGTATCCAATCATAAAGGATGAGCACTTAACCCGGCAGGTTACGGCCATTGGCAATGAACTGGTGGCCGTCTCCGCCCGGCCCAAACTGTCCTATACCTTTAAAGTGCTCAACAGCAGCGAAGTGAACGCCTTTGCCGGCCCCGGCGGCTTTGTCTATATCACCGTCGGCCTGCTCGACAAGCTGGAAAGCAAGGACGAGCTTGCCGCGGTGTTGGCTCACGAAATAGGGCACGTGTGCGAAAGGCACTCGGTGCGCTCATACTATAACGCACAAAAAATACAGAATGTTCTGACGCTGATTGATGTCGCGGCAATGGTGGCGGGTGTCCCGCCCGTAGCCTCACTGGGGGGAGACATGGTCGGTGATTTCAGCAGAATTGTCGCCAACCTCACAGCCACGATTATTGCCCAGGGGTACAGCAGGAGCTGGGAAAGCAGGGCGGATGAACTGGCCTTTAACTACACTTCCCGGGCAGATTATGACCCACATGCTTTTGTAACCGTCCTGGAGCGCTTTCGCTCCATGGAAAAGGAAAAGGGAGAAGAAGTCAAGATTACACTATTATCATCCCACCCCAAAACAGAGGACCGTATTGAACATATCAAATACCTGCTTGGTGAGGAAGCGAAGGATGAAAGCAGTAATTAGTTTCCCTTTAAGAAGCGTTGCTGCCATGCTCTGCTGCGCGGGAATCATGTTATGTCTTTCCGGTTGCACCTCCCCGCCGCCCATGCTCCAGGAGCCGGTTAAGAGATATTTTGAAGCAGATGCATCTCTTGACACGGCATGGAAGGCTGCTGTGCAAGCGCTGGTGGAAAAGGGTGTTATCATATCAATCATAGACAAGGAGAATAGCCTTATCGTGGTTGAGGAGATGCTTGATGGCGGGGCATTCCAGCGCACAACCGCCGAGAAGGCTTACTTTTACAGCGGCCTGGCGCGCGTTTCGCTCCTTTTTACCGATAAAGGGGAAAAGGGAACAGGAATAAACATCAACTCGGTGCTCCAGGGATTTACCGGAAGATATAATCTTTATGTTACCTCCAATGGATCCCTTGAAAAAGACTACTTTCTTTTAATTCAAAACAATCTTCCCATCAAAAAAACCTATAAATGGCTGGAAGATCCGGAACCGTCGGCCGGAGCGGCAGATAAAGAGGCTGCACCGTAAACAGGTGACATAAAGCATATCTTTGGCTCTTCTCCCTGC
>CAVVUR010000014.1:0-248094 GCA_963751515.1 uncultured delta proteobacterium | reverse complement strand
TAGGAGGATTTAATTATTTTCTACTACACAATCAATCATAAAGTGAAAATGCAATTTATATTATTTTGTCTGATTTCAAGAAAAATAAAGTTTTTTCCTTTTCATAAAAACCATTATAGATTTATTTTTTAAACCCTTAGGAATTTTTGCTTGCTTACTGGAAGAGAGCGTATCCGTCTACCGGTTGCATCAAAGATTGCATTAGCAAGTGCCGGGGCGATCGGAGGCAAGCCGGGTTCACCAACACCCCCAGGACGCCCGCTCTCGGGAATTAGATGTACGGTTACTTTTGGGGCTTCGGCAAGGTTCAGAAATCTGTAATCAGAGAAGTTGCTTTGGTCCACTTGACCCTGGGTTAAGGTGATCTGGCCGTATAGAGCCGCAGATAAACCATCCAGGATGGAGCCCTCCATCTGGGCGATAACTGTGTCCGGATGAATTACCTGTCGACAATTGACTACGCAAATGACTTCTTCAACTGATAGTTTACCCTCCTTTCCGACCGAAACCTTGACAATTTCTGCCACAATAGTTCCGTGGTTATCGGAAATGGCTATGCCACGGCCGTACCCTGGTGCCAATGGTTTTCCCCAATCGGCCTGTGCAGCAGCTTCCTGCAGAACTGTAAGATGCCGTGGGTGCTCGTGTAATAGTCGCGTCCTGAATGCCAGCGGATCTTCATTGCTGGCATGCGACAGTTCATCGATAAAGCTTTCTACGAAAAAACAATTGTGAGATTGTGCCACGCTTCGCCAGTACCCGGCAGGCACATCCCAGGTCCAGGGAATGTAGGAGACCCGCACATTAGGTGCGGGATAAACCATATTATAGATACCGGAGCACACGCTTCGATCTTTCCTGGCGTTGCCCCCCCGCGCTGTCGGCGTTCGTTGATTATAGCTTGCCACGACTGATTGGGTCACCAGATTGCTTTCCAAGGCCAGCAGATTACCTTCCTTGTCCAAGCCGCCCCGCATTCTACATACCGCAGCCGGACGGTATGCATCGTGCTGCAGGTCTTCTTTACGCGACCATATCAGTTTAACCGGTTGTCCCGGTACCGCTTTAGCGATGGTAACTGCCTGGTGGACAAAGTCCGTTTCAGCCCTTCGTCCAAAAGCACCCCCGATGAGGGTACTGTTGACAATCACCTTCTCCGGACTGACGCCCGCAGCTTCTGCGGCAATTTTGTGGGCCAGGGTATTGGTCTGGGTTGGTACCCACAATTCAACCCCTGCATCGGACACCAGGGCCGTGCAATTAATAGGTTCCATACAAAGGTGGGCAAGAAATGGCACTCCATAAACAGCCTCAATCTGTACATGTGCTTTTGCAAGCGCTGCTTGAGTATTGCCATCGTCACGGAATACACTCGCATCTGGATCGTCGAGAGCCTCCTGGTATAGATCAAAGAGTGTAGCGCTATTGGCGGGTTGGGAAGGACCGATGGTGTAGCTTACCTCAAGTTCCTCTGCGGCCTCCATTGCTAACCAGGAACTGCGTGCTATCACGGCAATGGCATCCTCCCTGATGGGTAACACTTTCTCTACTCCCGGTCTTGTAAGCAGAGGGTTCGGGTTGTAGCTTGTAATTTTTGAACCGAATACCGGAGAATGTTTGATAGCAGCATAGAGCATGTTGGGCAAGGTTACGTCGGTTCCGAAAACAGCAGAGCCATCTACTTTGTCAGGCACATCCAGACGAGGAATATTTGTGCCAACAATACGGTAGTCTTTGGGATCCTTAAGTGGAAGTTCAGAAGGGGGGCGTTCGTGGGCTGCCCTTTCTGCCAATTCACCATAGGAAGCGCGTCGCCTGCCGCTTTCATCTATCACCCACCCGTTTTCGGTTTTGAGGGATTCCGTGGGGAGATTCCACTTTTTTGCCGCAGCAGCTATCAGCATAGCCCGGGCAGCGGCACCTGCAGGCCGCAGCGTATCATAGGCATCAATGATACTGCTGCTACCGATAGTCATGGAGAGCCCTATAACATGAAAGACCCTGCGGAGTGCCCAGGTTCCGGCAGCTGCCCAAAAATTTTCTTCAGTGTCCCCAAAGGGACGTCCTCCGCCAACAATACCAAAATTAAAGTAATCCTTATCTACCGGGGCGAACTCATAGCGCACCATTGACCAGTCAGCATCCATTTCCTCTGCCAGCAACATTGGCAGGGAAGTAGAAACCCCCTGTCCCATTTCAGCCCGGTGCACGGCAAAGATTATCTCTCCACGTGGTGTGATTTTAATCCACGCATTAAGGGCAATGCTATCAGGTGTTGATGCGACAAACTTTTGTTCCGCATCACCGTCATCGAGACGTCTGATGCCGTATCCAATCGCAAGGCCTCCTCCTACAGCGAGTCCTGTGATCAAAAACTGCCTGCGTGTAATAAAAAGGGGTTTTTTGGTCATGATCGGTGAAAGCAACGCGGTTATGCTCGGAAAGCAGTATAAAAAATTTGCAAGGGCTTGTCAACAACCGCAACCGTATTCTGAAAGACGAACATTTTATTGCCTGACAGCAGCAACCCTGTTTTACAGTCTCGTATACTGATCTACATAAACCTTGACAAAAGAGGGGGTTGAAATAATAATCGCGATGTGGCGGTCCATGTTTGGTGATACAAAAAAACATCATAGCAGAAACCACGTATGCAAAGGTTCATAAAAGTCAACGGAAGCTTGCATCGAATAGATGTGGACCCTAAAAAGCCCCTGCTATGGGTTTTACGGGAAGATATTGGCCTCAATGGTACCAAGTATAGCTGTGGCATAGGCGTCTGTGGCTGCTGTACCGTGCTGGTGGATGGTTCGGCCATCCACTCGTGCATGGTTCCTGTTGGGGAGGTGGAAAATAGTGAAATAATTACCATTGAAGGCCTCAACAGTGATGTTGGTAAAGTGGTTAAGGAAGCTTGGATTGCCGAACAGGTTCCCCAGTGCGGCTATTGTCAGCCGGCCCAGATCATAAAAGCGACCTCCCTGCTTTCACATAATCCAGATCCCTCAGATGCGGATATTGATAAAACCATGACCACACTGTGCCGGTGCGGCACCTATCCGAGAATTCGGGCCGGTATAAAAAGAGCTGCTGCTATTAGAAAAAAAGCAATATAAAAAGGGGGACGCTCTTAAAAAAGTAAATAAGTTTTAGTGTATCAGCCGATAGTGGTAATGCTGGGTAATTATTTTCCCCCGCCCTATGGCATACCCCAGACCTGGAATACTTATTTCCACCCCGCACTAAATCTGCCAGCGGCATACCCACCTCTCATACAGCCAATAGCACAGCAGACTCAGTGAAATCGTCTTGATCCTGCGTGTCTTTGAATATCTTCCGATCTTCTATCCCCCCAGTCGTCACGTGATGAATAACACCCAGAGCATCAAGCGGGGCTAATCGTGGCATGAGCGAACTCTTATTTCCCTGCCGTATTGTTAATTTATTTATTTAAGAGCGTCCCCCCTTGTCATGCCTTTCAATATATCCTGATCCGATTGACAAGGTGATGAGCTGGTAATTTGAGATAGAGCGCTCAGGTAATTAATTCCCAATCTCGCTAAAAAAAAGGCATGGCCTTTTATGGCTCTGCCTTTATTTTAATTTCCTTAATGCAAGACATCCGCGCTTCGAGCCGGATACATTAACGGGCGTCCGTCAATCCCTGCTTTTATGGATTTCCATGCCGCTGGAACTGTCCGGCGAGGATGGGTACTGCCAAATGAATCATCCATGAGTACATGAGCAGGCCAAACGACCAGACACCAATACACATGAGCGTTTCAAGCATGGTTGGAAAATATTCTACAATTTCTCCCAGCGGCGTCGGCAAAAAACCGGGCACGATCATCCCCATTCCTTTTTCTATCCATATCCCCACAAAAGCGAGTATGCAGGCTGCATTGGTGTAAAACATGGTTTTTGCCAGAGATGGGGTAACCAGAATAACCCCGGCGATGGTTTCTATGACGATGGCAAACCATATCCACGATCTGAGCTGGGTATATCCCTCAAGTCCGAAAAAGAGATACCGTGCGGAACTGGAATGAACCGATTCGGCATAAAACTCTTTGAATGCCTCACAGCCGAGTAGAAACAAGTTCACCAGCAGTGATACAGTCACAATCTGGCGAAGAATCCGGAGCGCCTCATCATCAATTTTATAATTGGTAAAATGCCGAATGACCTGGAAGGCAACAATCATCAATCCGGGCCCCGCAGTGAATGCAGACCCGATGAAACGGGGGGCAACGATGGCAGCGTTCCAGAACGGCCTGCCGACCAGTCCCACATAAAGAAATGCAGTTACCGTGTGAATGCTGATTGCCCATACGATGGCAATAAACACAAACGGCATGTAAAAAAGGGTGGAGGGTTGCCTGTTCAAATAGCGCATATAGAGAAGGTATCCGCAAATGTGCACATTCAGAATCAAATAGCCAATGAGCACAATCACATCCCACGAAAGCATCGAAATGGGAAAGTTGAAGACCCCGATGACCGGGGTGAGGTGCCAGAAACGATCCGGCCGCCCCAGGTCCACATTGACAAAGAGCAGGCACATGACGATTGCTGCAATGGCCAGCAGCTCACCAAGTATGACCACATCATGGAGATGCTTATTATTATAGATATAGGCGGGAATGACCAGCATCACCGCAGCTGCCGCAAGACCCACAATAAAAGTAAAGTTTGCGATGTACACTCCCCAGGACACCTGGTCTGTCATGCCGGTAACGGCAAGACCGTTAACGGTCTGTTCAGCAAACGCATAAAGGCCGGCCAGAGAAAGAATCGTGAGCACCGTCATCCAGGCATAGTACTTCATGCTACCCACAAAGCTGTATCGATAGAGACGCCAGAGAAAGATTACATAATCCCGCACCGCGTGTTGGGTCATAAAATCCTCATACATCAAAGCAATAATAGAAACGGGGGATTGTCCCCGCTTCCTCTTTAAAGATATAGACCAGTTTGTGTTTGAGAATATAGTTAATCGGGCTCTCCGGATCCCGCAGATTACCAAACACGCGTGAACCGGTAGGGCAGACCTCAACGCACGCAGGAAGCATTCCTTTGCGAACCCGCCTCAGGCAGAAGGTGCATTTTTCGACAACCCCGCGCGGCCGGATACGGTTTCCAAGGTATGCCATATCGGTTGTAATATCTTCTCTGGGGATGACCGGTTTGGCAAAATTAAACCGGCGGGCCCAGTACGGGCATGCTGCCATGCAATAGCGGCAGCCGATACACCAGTTGTAATCTACAACGATTATCCCGTCCGGCTCCTGCCAGGTTGCCTTGACCGGGCAGGCTTTTACGCAGGGGGGATTTTTACACTGATGGCACTGGACCGGCATGTAATATTTATCTTTTTGGGGAACCGCGTCGTGTTCATAATAGTGTTCTGCTTTTTCAACATTCTGTGTGCCTTTGTCCATCTCAAGAACGCGTATATATTGCATCTGGGGGTTGCGGGAGGTATTGTTTTCCTTCATGCAGCCATAGACGCACCGTCGACAACCTATGCACTTTCCGATATTCAATGCAAAGGCATATTCAACCCCCGGGAGAGGCTTGCAATCATCAAGCTGCGCCTTAACCCCGTAATCACGCTCTATCTCCCTTTCTATGCGCTTGAGAATCGTGTTCATCATCTCCGGGGTCAAGCGCTGATAGTGCTGCTGGAGAAATTCATCGAGGCTGACATGTTCTTTGAAGTTTTTAAGGGGGGACAGCGCAAGGCTCAGCCCTGCCCAGGCACCTGCCGCAGCAGCACCAAACTTTAAAAAGCTCCGCCGCGTTATGGGCGCATAAGGGACATCATGAATAGCTTGGCGACCGGATTGGTCAGGCCCATGGTTGTTCCGGTTACTCATGATGGCTGCCTCTTGTAAAATGCGGAATTCTGACGGTGGATGGAGAAGGTCGGGGAATCAACCGGGGAAAGTGCGGTGCATGCGGATTATGACACTGGTTGCAGGTAAGCTTTGACTGCTCGCCGCGGCGTGCGTCCCATGCACCGTTGCTCCGGCCGTGAGTACCCGCTTCCCAGTCATGGTAGGTCGTGCCATGGCATTTTCTGCAGAGCAGGACAGGTTGATTGCCGGGAATTTCGGTACCATCATGATTTACATATGTTTCCAGATTCCCACAATTGTGGCAGTTGAAACAGCGAAGATTTAATCCATGATTAAAAACCATATCCTTGTGTGCACCGAACGGCAAATGAAAGGTGTTTGGTGTTTTGAGATTCTTTTCACACCCACATGCCGAAGCCTTGTCAGCAATATGGCAGACATCACATCTATAAAAAAATTGATTAAGATAAAATTGCAATTGTGGTTCACCGCGAACGGGGGTTTTGTCAAGCCAGTCCGCTTGAGGTGGAATTGCCTGCTCGGTGCCCGCACCAGTCGGATACGCGTGTTCATCTGTTACTGCTAAGGACGAGGCTATGATCAAGCAGCCCGCTGCAAAGCCCCATAATATGTTCCTGGAATGATTGGGTCTCATAAATGAGAGATGCCTTGATCGATATGGGCCTTATACTACCTCATAAAGTTAAAGCATAGACCGCATATAATTAAATACCATTGCATATAGAATACAATGGGGTAATTACTGTATTTTTCAAAAATTTATGTTGTATATTATGATAGCGTTACCCTTTTGAAAAACCACATGGTGTGCTTGAAAACCGGTTATCAGCTTGAAATTCTGGATATTTTGATATGCATGAATAATGTGCCGTGGTAAGCGAGGCATCCCGCTACGTGCTCTCTATCATAAGGAAACGTCTCATTATTCATTTTCTTGTCATTCCCCGACGTGCTTGGGGAATCCATATAATTAATTTTTCTGGATTCCCGTTTTCGCGGGAATGACAGACAAAGGTCATAAGTTGAATTTTTGACCACCCTTAAGCAGGACCCCAGCTCTGGACGTTTCTGTCTATGAAGATATTCTCTTCCGGACGGTAAAGAAAGGGTTTGAGGCAGACGAGGTACAGCTTACTTTTCAGCCGGAAGCAAAAGGTTCTACACATGAGATAGGGATTCGGAAAATTTATTCCCGGTAACAGCACTATTCTCTATATCAGGCATTTCGCTAAAACTTGATTGCCTCTGCAGACGATTACCCGGTTAGGACAGTTACCAATATATGAACCACAGGCAACACAAAGATTTTGATCAATCATGAAAGGCATGGCAACTCCTACAACAAGGCGTTGAATGAAAACTTTTTAATCGCGAGCATCCCTAAGGTTTACTAACGATTTACATAATTTGTGTAACGTTGAATATCAATGTTTAGAATGTTACAACATCAAATACCAACTGTCTCAGGTTTTTAAACACGGTATTAAAAGAGCAGGAGCTGCTTTGACCCCTGCCCTTTAACGCTCAACCAAAGTGACTTAAGTCAATAACACATGCATGGCTTGTAGAATATTCAGCGTCAGTAGTGGACGGCAATTCCATTAAAAACTTGTGATAAGGCTTCCCTTTGTATTTACCCATTGTAGGTATCTTCTTAAAACCGCACTTAGTGTAAAAATCGTCCGCACTGTACTGACAGTATGTATCTACAAAAAGCTTGTCGAATCCATGATCTTTTGTGACCTTTTTTGCATGCTCAATTAGCGTTGAGCCAATGCCTTTTCTCTGATATGCTTCAGATATGGCAATGGTTTCAAGATACACGCCTTCACTCCTTGGTGAGATGCAAAAGGCCGCTACAACTTTCCCCCTGTCTTTTACGACGCAATAATTTCCATTAGCCACTTCTTGCTCTACAAAATCATAAGTGTTTCCCTTAAATTCAGATGCCTCTACATGCAAGAGTTGATTCAAAGAAAAAATCACTTCAATATCCTTTTCAGAAGCTTTAATGATTTCCATAGAGGGTTGTAACATGGTTTCCTCCTGTTAAGTTTTCTTTGCAAAGAAAGTATTATAAAGATGTGGCCTCTATCAAAACTTTATAGATTTACATGCTGTTGGAACTGTCCGGGCAGAATTGGTACCGCTAAACGAATCATCCATGAGTACATAATCAGACCAAAAGACCAGACACCGATACAGATGAGCGTTTCATGCGTGGTCGGAAAATATTCTACAATTTCACCCAGCGGCGTCGGCAGAAACCCTGGCACGATCATCCCCATTCATTTTTCTATCCATATCTCCACAAAAGCGAGTAACTTACCCCCGGTTTGTTTATATTATCACCCATTATGTTAGAGGTAAGGGGCCGGAAATATATTTCGCAAGCTGGTCTATAACAAAATCTTTTTCGGAAATTAATGCTCTGACAACATCACCGATAGAAACCATCCCACATAGGATATCTCCATCAAGAACTGGTAAATGACGAATGTGTTTCGCTGACATTAGTGCCATACATTCTTCAATTGTCTGTTCGGGATTAACATAAATCACTCGCTCCGTCATAATCTCACGAACTGAAGTCTTTTTGGATGACTTACCCTGAAGAATTATCTTTCTGGCATAATCTCGTTCCGTGATGATACCAACAACCTTTGTTCCTTCAAGAACTACTAAAGATCCAATCTCTTTTTCGGCCATTAATGCTATAGCATCGTACACCGAAGTGCTCGGTTCAACGGTCCAGACTGTTTTGTGTTTATCGGTGAATAGTCCTTTAACCAAACATGTCACGGTTTTATCCTCCTTGCTTTTTCTCAAATAGTTTTTGCATGATATGCTTTTCCCCTTTGCACTATCTGTTTGCAGTTTAAAAAACCCTTAGTTTTTATTTCCAAGGGCTTTTCACAGAATGGAGTTAAGAACTATGTGCTTTCTTATATTCTAATATAAATTATAATTATAGTCAAGTATTATTTTTAAATAATTTACTAAAATAATATGATATTAAAAAATATCATAAAATTAATTAGATATATTGATTTCCAAACACTTTTCGAACCACCTTTTAATTGAGTACCCGAGGTGTTTTATCCTCATAGCTGAGTTGAGAATCAGAAAAAAGTTTACAATACCAATAGATTTACAGATACCTCTGAAAATATTTGTTAATTGAGTCGGTTGATTTTTGCATGTTACTCCCACTTATGTTACCTGCCCAGGATATGAAGTCATTGCCCAATTTGATCGGGTGATCCATATCAAATGAAAAGGCAGGGCCGTTAGTGACCCTGCCTGAAGGAGCGCCGGTGAGAGTTTGTATCTCAACGGTTTAGGCTGTTAATTCCGTGATGCTTGATAATTTTCCCTTCAACGATAAATATGACGTCTTCGGAGATATTGGTGGACAGGTCGGCAATGCGCTCCAGGTTCCGGGAAATTCGGAGCAGGTTGAGGCTCTTTTCAATGGCAGACGGATTCGCGCTCATCACCTCGATCAATTCGCTGTAGTTCTTGTCTCTGAGCCGGTCGATGATGCTGTCCCGCTCACATACTGACTTCGCCAGCGGGCCATCCTCATTGATGAACGCGGTTATGCTGTCCCTGACCATCTGGGCCGCCAGCCCCGCCATTTCGGGTATGTCAACGAGCGGTTTCACGAGGGGGTTTTCAAGCAGGAACAGGCTGCTTTGCGCAATGTTCACCGCGTGGTCTCCCATCCGCTCCAGCACATCGTTCATCTTTAACATCATGAGAATCACCCGCAAGTCCTTCGCGCGGGGCTGGTATTGGGCGATCAGCGAGGTGCACAGTTCATCCATCCGGTTATTCAGCACATTCACCTGCGGCTCATCAACCCGCTCCACCGATTCAAGCTGCGCCTTGTCCCTCCTCACCAGCCCGGCAGTGCTTTTTTCAATCATGTGCTCAACCAGGATGGCACATCCGACCAGTTCTCTCTTAAAATCGGTTATTTTTTCCTCAAGCATATGTATTCCTCTTAGCCAAACTTGCCGGTGAGATACTCTTCCGTCCTTTTATCCTGTGGAACGGTAAACATCTTCTGGGTGGTGCCGTATTCAACCAGCTCACCCAGGTAAATAAAGGCGGTATAGTCGGAGATGCGTGCCGCCTGGGCGATGTTATGAGTGACCATGACGATGGTCACCTGCTTCTTAAGCTCCTCGATCAACTCCTCGATATGCGCCGTGGCCTTGGGATCAAGCGCCGAGGTCGGTTCATCAAGCAGCATGATCTCGGGATTCATGGCCAGGGCGCGCGCAATGCAGAGCCGCTGCTGCTGGCCTCCTGACAAGAACGTCCCCTTGCGGTGAAGCGAATCTTTCACCTCCCCCCACAGGGCGGCCCTGGTCAGTGATTCTTCGGCAATGCGGTCCCTTCTCTCTTTTTGAGCTTTATCCCGCTGAGGGTGTATCCGGCGATCACATTATCATAGATGCTCATGGTGGGAAAGGGATTGGGCTTCTGAAATACCATCCCTATCTTTCTGCGCACATTGATGGGGTTCATGCCGTAGAGGTTTTCCGCGTGGAGCAGTATCTCGCCGCTTACCCGGGTGCCGGGAATGAGCTCGTGCATGCGGTTGATGCAGCGTATGAGCGTCGTCTTCCCGCACCCCGAGGGGCCCATAATGGCTGTGGCCTTCCGCTCGGTAATGGAGAGATTGACGTTGTTGAGAACGGCATGCTCCCCGAAGTAGGCGGAAAATGCCCTGACGCTTAAAATTGGACTTTCCATTTTCTGGTCAGGAACTTCGCGCTCAGGTTTAAGAGCAGCACAAAGGCAACCAGCACAAACGAAGCCCCCCAGGCGAGCGCGTGCCACTCGGGGTATGGGCTGGTGGCATAGTTAAAAATTACCAGCGGCAGCGAATTGACCGGCTTGAAGACATTCACTTCCATATAGGGGCTGCCGAACGCGGTAAAGAGAAGGGGCGCGGTTTCTCCCCCCACCCGGGCCACGCTGATCAAAATACCGGTGGCAATACCGCTCACGCCGGCGGGAATGATAACTTTGAGCACCGTCCGGTAGTAGGGAACACCGAGTGCCAGGGAGGCCTCCCTGAGTGTATCGGGTATAAGCTTGAGCGTCTCTTCAGTTGATCTGACAATCACCGGCAGCATCATGATGGCCAGCGCAATGCCCCCCGCAAGCGCTGAAAAAGTTCCGAGCGCCATCACCACCCACACGTAGGCGATGATGCCGATGACGATGGAGGGCACACCGTGCAGAACCTCAACGCACAGGCGGACCAGATAGCATACGGTTCCTGTTTTTCGCTCGGTAAGATACACGCCGGCGCACACGCCGAGCGGTATGGCGATCACCGATGCGATGACAATCAGCATGAGCGTTCCTACCATGGCGTTGGCAATCCCGCCGCCCACTTCACCGACCGGCCGGGGCAGGTGGGTAAGAAACTGCCAATCCACCACCGCGATGCCGTTTTGCACAATGTGGAAAATGATCAACAGCAGAGGCAGGAAGGTGAGTAACGAAAAGAGCACAACCAGGGCCTGAAACACCCTATCCTTGATCACCCGGTAGATTAGATTAGGAGGTGCTGCCGGAACCTTCAACGCTCATTCTCCCGATGATGTATTTTCCGATGAGATTGACAATCATGGTCACCACAAACAGCAACAGCGCGATCTGTACCAGCGAGGAGAGGTAAATCTTCTCGGTGGCCTCGGTAAACTCATTGGCAATCACGCTTGCCATGCTGTTGCCGGGGCTGAAAATGGATGTGGGCAGAAAATGTGAATTGCCGATTACCATGGTTACCGCCATGGTTTCACCCAGCGCCCTGCCCAGGGCAAGCAGGATGCCGGCAAAAATCCCCGAGCGGGCGTAGGAAACGATGATCCTGCGAATGACCTCAAAGCGGGTGGCACCGAGTGAATAGGCGGCCTCCTTCAGGTCGGCGGGAACCAGCTGGATTACCTCCGCCGCGATCGACGCGGAGTAGGGAATAATCATGATGGCAAGCACAATCGATGCGGTGAATATGCCCACGCCGTATGGCGCCACCCCCAGTATCAACTCAAGATTCCTGATCACCGGCACGAGCACGAAAATACCCCAGAAGCCGTAGACGATGGATGGAATCCCCGCAAGCAGCTCTATGGAGCTTTTAAGCAGCGAAGATACAGTTCCTTTCGTGGCATATTCACCTAAAAATATGGCTATTGACAGGGAAAAGGGGATGGAGATAATCAGGGCCAGAAAGGAGGTAAGCAGCGTCCCCACCAGAAAGGGCAGCACTCCGAATATTCGTGCCACCGGATCCCAGGTTTTTTGGATAAAGAAGGAGAACCCGAAGGTCCGGATTGAGGGAAGGGCGTAGATGAGCAGGGTAATGGAAATGGCCGCTACCAGAACCAGCACCAGGAGCGCAGACAGGTTAAGAAGATAAAAAAATAACCGGTCTGCGCTCTGCCCTTGATTCCTGTATCCTGCCGTATCACTGCCGACGGCATACTGTGCAATGGCGGCATCATCTATTCCGGCAAGTATCTTTTGGTCAGCCACAGGCAAAACCTACTCCAATTTGAGCGACAGGGAGCTGGTGTATGTTTCTGACGAATTAATGGTGGTGATTATAAAGAAGAGACCGTAACCGCCCAAAGCGTCGGTGACCTCAGCGCTTACAGCGACCTCGGCCGGGGTTCTGCCAAAGCCCGGCACAAAGGCCGGATCGGCAGGATAACCGATCAGCAGGATGCTGATGACATCATTGGCGGTGTCTTTCTTGCTCAAGTTTGCCTTGAGCGTTCCCTGCCCCAGGGCAAACACGGTGACAAACGTCCTTGCCTGACCGGGCATATTTTGCAGTGTGGTCGATGATCCGGGTGTCAATGGGATGACGCCTCTGCCATAAACGGTGGGGGTTATCTCTGCAGCATGATCTGACTGCGCAAGGCATTGATGGCAGGTTACGGGCAGCACAAAAAACATGGTGACAAAAAGGACAATCATATAATTCTTTGTAGATACTGTCATGGCGGCACCTTTCTGGAATGGAAATTTATAGCTCAGTACTTATCAACGCTCATTACTTTTTGTCAAGTGTTTGTAAAAACTTATCCTTATAGGTCATAGATCCTATGATTTTTTCGGCCGTTTCAACCGCTGCCTTGGGAAGCGGCGCGTACTGGAGGGGCTCAACATATTTCTGTCCCTCGTGAGTCATCCACCAGAGAAGTTGCGCTAGAGCCTTGCCTTTTTCCATGGTTCTGAGATTGTAATTCTGGTCTTTAAAAACTATTATCCAGGTAAACCCGCTTATGGGATACCCTTCCTGTGCATCGGTGTCGGTAAGTGACACCCGGGTATCATCCGGTATGGCTACCTCCGCTGCCAGGCTTGTTGATGCAAGTGTCGGCTTTATATACGTTCCCTTCTTATTGCGCAGCGCTACCACCGGCATGCTGTTTTGCATCGCGTAAATCAGCTCAACGTATCCAATGCTCCCGGGAAGCTGTTTTACCAGCCCCGCGACTCCGGGATTTCCCTTGGCACCGAGGCCGGTCGGCCAGTTAACTGACTTTTCCATTCCAACCTTCACCCGCCATTCTGGGCTTATCTTTGAAAGATAATCGGTAAAAATAAAGGTGGTTCCGCTGCCATCAGAGCGGTGTACCACCACGATGTTCATATCGGGCAACTTTACCCCGCTGTTAATCTGCTGAAGCCGGGGATCATTCCATTTGCTGATCGTGCCAAGAAAGATATCCGCAAGCACATCGGGGGTGAAGTTAAGCTCGGGATTTCCGGGTATATTGTAGGTAACCGAAACAGCGCCCAGACAAACCGGGATATGGATGATCGGCGACAGATCTTTCATTTCCGCGTCACTCATGGCCGCATCGGTGCCGCCGAAATCCACCGTCTTATTTTTGAGCTGCAGTATCCCGCCGCCGGACCCGATGGCCTGGTAATTGATTTTTACACCGTATTCTTTGCTGTATACATCAAACATTTTTGAATACAGGGGATAGGGAAAGGTTGCCCCGGCACCCAGCAGCTCTTCCGCCCCTGCCAGGGGGATGATGCACGAACACAGCATCAGTGTGACAGAGAATAACAGCAGCAATCTTTTTTTCATGGTGTCCTCCCTTGTAGTGTTTGAGACTCTTGTTACAAACCTTGTTTGATTGCCTTGCATCTAGAACTCAAGATGGAAGCGGGCGAGGAACACATCCTCATTATCATCATTTGCTTCCAGCACATAATCGTCAAACTCGATGTGATTGTAGTTGAGCATCACCCGCACCATCTCGTTCAAGTACCAGTTCAGGCCCAGGGTGAACCCCTTGGCACAGTCGGTATATTTGGTCGGATTGGCATAGCCGTGATCAAAAAACCCGTCGCTCAAATCCAACCGCTCATACCGGGCCAAGAGCTGCAGGCCTCCCCAGGTACCCTGCTTGGGATCAAATATCTTGTTGGGCTTGGTCCGCTTAAATACCGCCTGCGCGGGATCAAATTGCTGCGTCTCGCCGGTCAAAAAGTAGGCAAGCGAGATATACTCTCCGTTCATTGACAGATCATGACTCTCGCCGACGGGGTTCTTCAAGTCATCCATATCCAGCCGCATCCACTCACCCTTGATCGATAAGGGGCCTACCACCCAGGCGAATTCCGTTCCCAGGCGCTGCCGATTGCCGTCGTGCTGCACCCCGTTGGTGAACTGGAAAAACTTGGTGTCACCCGCCGTTTCCAGTTTGCCCTTGCTCCAGAAGGCATCTTCATCATCGGGATAGGCCATCTCCTCTTCCCCGTAGGTGGTGGAGAAACCAACGTAGAGCCCCTTGAGCAGCAGGGATTTTCTCTTGTAAAAGGGGGTTAGGCCGATGCGCATGGCCACATCCTTGTGGTCATCCACATCGCTTTCATTCGCCCGCACCCCGTTAAAAAGCCCCACTCCATAATGAAGTCCGAACCGCTCATACGAACCGTGGATCATGATGCCCTGGTCCCGGTCCGGGGTCAAATTGTCAACCGGCAGCGATCGCTCCACAAAGTCCATGTAGTTGGATGAGGTGAGCCGTTCCAGACTGAATGGCTCCTTGAACTGTCCCACTTTGAACTGCGCGTACGGCACATAATTGGCATTAACAAAACCGTCTTTTAACTCACTGGTCCCCTTGCCGAAATCGGGCTCTATTTTGAATTCTATATATTTATAGATAGTACCCGAGAGGTAAACCCGTGCCCGGTTGACAAAAAACTGGTTGTTTTCCGGGTGGTCACTGTTATAAAACCGCATGTCGGTATCAATTCTTCCCCCAACCTTCAGGCTGAACTTTTCATCCGGTGTTTCCAGGTAAAAACCGTTTTTATATCCCACATGCGGGAGTTTCTCTTCCCGGCTTTTCACATCCGCAACCACCTTTTTCTGTTCCTCGATTACCTGTTTCTGCTCTTCAATTACCTTTTTCTCTGCTCCCAGCTCATTTTTGAGATCCTGGTACTGCTGCCCGTTGATGATGCCCTTTTCCTGCAGAATATCGAGCAGCTTATCGACCGTGGTTTTTGACGCCTCTTCAGCACAAACAGGCCCTGATGCAACAAAGATCAGCAATGCACCTACAATCAAGCAACCTCTTCTTCTTATCCAGCCCATAGCTTCCCTCCCCTTTAAAATAATTTTATTTGAAGATGACACATAATAGCGATGGTTTGTTAACCTCATATTAAGACTGTGTTAATTCTCTGTTAATTTTTTCAGGTTCTTCTAACTCAAGCAAAGGTTGTATATGACCTAAATCACGGTTTCCGTATTTTATTCCAGCCCTCGAATGAAAAAATTAACAGGTTCTTAACATGAAATTAATTTAAAATTAATTCTCTTGCCTTATAATCAACACAAATTACGTTGAGGCATAGCATCATTCCAACAGCACAACATTTTCCTTGACAAGGGTTTGCTTATTGATAACTGTATATATAATTTTTTTAGAACGTATTGCAATTCCCGCCATAAATGAGCAGTCTAATGAATGAATTGATAGCCATTATAGATGACGAGCCTGATATTCTGGAACTGGTGTCGCTCCATCTGACCAAGGCGGGATTTTCGGTCAAGGAATTTGCTGACGCAGACAGCTTCAACGAGTTTATCGAAACCAATACACCTGATCTGATTGTGCTCGATCTGATGCTGCCCGATACCGACGGATTGGAGCTCTGCAAGACGCTGAAGAAGAAGGATGCATTTGCCGCCATACCCGTCATCATGCTCACGGCAAAGGGTGAAGAGACAGACAAGATACTCGGCCTGGAGCTGGGAGCCGATGATTATGTGACCAAACCCTTTTCCCCAAAAGAGCTGGTGGCACGGGTGAAGGCGGTACTGCGAAGACATGCGCGAAAGGTGGAAAGCAAGAAAATTGAAATCGCCGGCAGGGTTGTCATAGATCTGGAAAAATTCGAGGTAACTGTAAAAGGCAAAAAAATTGATCTTACCACAACCGAATTCAGGGTACTGCAGCTTCTCGCTTCACGGAAAGGGTATGTATTTACCCGCGACAACATCCTTAATTATCTCTGGGGTGATGAAAAGGCGGTGGTGGACAGGACCATTGATGTGCACATCCGGCATCTCAGGGAAAAGCTGGGAAGCGCGGCCTCACTTATAAAAAATATACGTGGCATAGGCTACAAGCTCGAAGAATGATAAAATCACTGTTTGGCAAACTATTCTGCGCGTATCTGCTCATCATCCTGTTTTTCTCCCTGCTCATGCTCTCGGTTTCCTTTAACTCCTTCCGCAATTATTCTATCACCATCCATACCCATGACCTACAAAATCTAGCCACTGCACTGTTGCCCCAGGTGACCCCGCTCTTTCTGGAGAACAAGGATAAGGAACTGGACAGCCTGGTAAAAACTCTTGGTCAGGGCATTAACACCCGCATTACCATTATCAATAAAGAGGGCGTGGTCGTTGCGGATTCGGAAAAGGATCCCCTTCTCATGGAAAATCACCGCTTCCGGCCGGAGATTCTCCAGGTGCTCGAGGGAGAACACGGCACTTCCATCCGCTTCAGCTCAACAGTGAAGGAAGAGATGCTGTACGTTGCCGTGCCCATCCCGGGCCGGGAGAAAACAGCCGGCGTCCTGAGGGTAAGCCTGTTCCTGGCTGATTTCAACAAGATGTTCTCCCAGGTGAAAAAGTCCATTTTCCATAGCGCAATGGGCCTGTCCCTTATGGCGTTGCTTGCCGCTTTCCTGTTCAGCAGGAACGCGGCACGGCCGGTACGAGAGCTGAGCGCCGCCTCGCGCAGGCTGGCTGCCGGGGATTTTACCACCCGGGTCCTGATCCGGGACACCGGTGAGATGCAGGACCTCGCCAACAGCTTTAACTACATGATCGATGAGATCAATAAACTGTTTGCCCGGCTCTCGGACCAGAGCAATCAGCTCAAGAGCATCGTATCCTCCATCCAGGAAGGATTGATCGTTTTCGACCCCAAGGGGAAAATCACTCTGTGCAATGAAAGCTTTAAGAAAATTGTGCAGGATGGCAGCCCGGAGGGAAAGTTTTACTGGGAAGTAATACGGATACCCCGCTTCAACGAACTAATCAAGAAAGTCCAGGAAGATGCGGTGAGCTACCGGGTTGAAGAACTTCCCCTGCACGACGCAACATTTTTATGCAGCATCAGCTACCTGCCGGAACGGGAGGAAACAGTGGTGATTCTCTCGGATATAACCGCAATGAAGCGGGTTGAGCGGATGAAAAAGGATTTTGTGGTCAATGTCTCCCACGAGCTGCGCACCCCTCTCACCGCCATCAAGGGGTTCGTTGACACGCTCGAGGAAACCGTGGACGGGACCAATAAACACTACGTGGAGATCATCAAGCGGCATACTGACAGGCTGGTCAACATCGTTAAAGACCTGCTGACCCTCTCGGAGCTGGAAGAGCGGGAAACCGTGCTCAAACTGGAAGCGGTGAATCCGGAAGAGCTGATACGCCGCATCAGCCTGCTCTTTGAACCACGGATGAGAGAGAAAGGACTTGCCTGGACATGGAACATTGAACCCAACATATCCTCCATCAAGGCGGACTCCTTTAAACTGGAACAGGCGATCATCAACCTGATTGACAATGCCATCAAGTATACCGAGCGTGGCACGGTTACCCTTTCATTAAAGAACCGGAACGGCCATATCGTCATTGATGTGCGTGACACCGGCATTGGCATTCCCGAGGAACATCTGTCCCGCATTTTCGAGCGATTCTATGTTGTGGACAAATCCCGCTCAAAACGGCTCGGCGGAACCGGCCTGGGACTCTCGATTGTGAAGCACATCGTTCTTCTGCACAACGGCACCATCGACGTGCACAGCACCCCTTCGCAGGGCACCACCTTTTCCATCTGCCTCCCGGTAAACCCCGTCTAAGCAGCAGTTCTTAATTAAAAATTAACACCCCATTTATACCCGGTTAACAATCAGGTTGTAGAGTTTGAGCAACAATGGGTTGCTTTATTATCGTGAACCGATAAACCACAAACTTTGCAAGGAGAATCCATGGCACCGTCAACAACAAAGAAAAATTGTTTCTCTTCCATTAAGGACAACCATGGCAACGCCGTGCGTCAGCACCGAAACGGCCAGAAGGTGCGCTTTGAAAATGAGGAGGCAGAAATTATCAGGATATCGCCGCTCCTAGTTATTAAAACCAAGGACCGCATCGTGTGCGGCGCCCTCCATCACCGGCTTGAATACCTCGCTGCATAGGACTCACGGTTCAGAATCGGGGTACAATCCCTTCCCGGATGAAGCCGCCAAGCATCTATCATCAATTCAGCTACTTTTCCCCCGCGTACTATTAACTGAAAATTAACACAAACTTTATTCACCGTTAATAAACATAGTATAAAAATAAGGCAACATTTCAAAAGCCTCGTCATGGGAAGGGCTTATCCATAACCAGATATGAGATTACCATAAGGACAAGGTACGTATGAAAACCTATTCTGCATCTCATGATGCAAACTGCTGCCCGCAACGACAGTGCAAGAAGGCATATTACATGGTGCCGATATCCTTTAATCTAGCGGTAAGAACGATTGTGCTGATTCTTGCTGTCAGTCTAGTCGTCGCTTCGGCGATATCTGCCGAGACGGGCACGGAAAATACCGGCACCGTGGCCGGCGCGCCGACGCTCGAAGAAACGCGCATCACCATGGATAAATGGATCGAGACGCAGCAGATCATTTCCAAGGAGCGTAAAGACTGGCAGAAGGGCAAAGAGATTTTGCTCGGCCGGCTGGAGCTGGTAAAAAATGAAATCGCCTCGCTTTCGGAGACCGTAAGGCAGGCTGAATCCGGTATGGCGGAGTCTGACAAAAAACGGGACGAGATGATTACCGAAAACGAAAAGCTCAAGGAGGCCGACGACCTGCTGAAAAATGCGGTCATGGGGATGGAGGAGGAGGTTCGAAATCTAAGGCTTTTCAAACAGCTTCCCGAGCCGATCCTGACCAAACTGCAGCCCCTGTATCAGCGCATTCCTGAAGATTCTCTCTCGACAAAGGTATCCACCGCGGAGCGCTTCCAAAATGTCCTGGGCATACTGAATGAACTCAATAAAGCCAACAACGAGATTGCGGTCAGTTACGAAGTCCACAACCTTTCCAACGGCAAGCCCTCCGAGGTCAAAGCCATTTACGTCGGCCTTGCCCAGGCTTATTACGTCAGCGCTGGCGGCGAAAGCGGCATTGGCTACCCGACAGCCGAGGGATGGAAATGGGAGCCGTCCCAGGAGGTGTCGCGTGACGTTGTATTGGCATTGGAGATTCTCGATGGCAAACACAGTCCGGCGTTCGTGCCGCTTCCGGTGGTGCTGAAATGAAAACACTCCTACACATCGCAATCAGCCTTCTTTCCATTTGTTACCTGGCGGTCTGCTGTGCCGAAGAACCGGACACCGGCGAAACCATGAAACAGCTGTCGCGTTCAGCCGGGAATGATTTGACCAGGAGCATCCAGGAACTCGACCGGGTGCGGGAGCAGATCGAGGCGGAAAAACTTCCCCTGGCGACGCAATTGACCTCGATGGAGGAGAAGCTCGCATCGCTGCGGCGTGAGCATGAGAGCAACGCCGTTCTTTCGAAGGAAGACAACGATTCCCTTATCCCCATCAAGGCTGAAATAAAGGCCCGACAGGACGAATTGTCGTACATCGGGAATCTTCTCGACGAGTACGTGCGCAATTTTGAATCGAAGGTGCACGTCAGCGAGCTGCAATATTACGGGAAGGATATAGAAGCCGCCAAGCAGGCAGGCGAAGATACCACGCTTTCGATAAGCGAGAAATACACCCGTCAGGTCGGTTTTGTGAATGTGTCGGTGAAACGGCTGTTCGACGCCATCGGTGGCATGCGCTTTCCCGGCTTCGGCGTGGATTTGCAGGGCTCGGTGGCGGAAGGCCAGTTTGCCATTATCGGGCCGGTGGCCCTGTTCAGCGCCAAAAATGCCGGCGCGGCGGGAATCGCCATTCCCCAGTCTGGCTCCCCCTACCCGTTAATCCGGCCCCTGGAAGGCAGGCTGCAGAACGGTATCGTGGAGCTGGTGGAAGACGGTAAAGGTATGGTGCCGCTTGATCCATCTCGCGGAGGCGCTCTCAAGGCCATTGTCCAGAAAACCAGCCTGGTGCAAATCTTTAAGAAGGGCGGGCCGATCATGTGGCCGCTGCTCTTTTCCGCCCTGCTGGCATTAGCCACGGTCATCGAGCGTGTGATCTTCCTGGTCAACGAGCAGCTTAAGGGCAATCCGAAATCGCTGCAGAAGTTTTTCGACCTCATCAGCTGCGGCGACATAGAAGCGGCAGTTAGCATCAGCAAAGAAACGAAGTATTACGTCGTGCGCACCCTGGGCTACGCGCTGGGGCACATAGAGACCTCCCTGAACAACGCTATTTTATTCGCCCAGGGGCAGGAGCTGAAGCGCTTCCGTCGCGGCATTCCCGTTCTGGATACCGTCATTACCCTGGCGCCGCTGCTGGGTTTGCTTGGAACCGTCACCGGCATGATGGGTTCATTCTCGCTCATCGGCGGCGAGCTCAGCGCTCCAGGCGCCATTACCGGCGGCATCGCTGAAGCGCTCATTGCCACGGCATTCGGGCTGGGCATCGCCATCATCTCGCTGATACCGTTTAATTTCCTCAATTCCAAGGTGGAAGAGGCCCGGCTGGAAATCGAACTGGCGGCAACCCAGCTGGAGCTGCTGATGCACGATCAGACGGACGCGATTGCGTCCGGCAGGGCGTTTGCGGCGGGCCATCAGGAACTTTCCGGCACTGATCCGGAGTATATGCAGCATGACGTTTTCTTCACTACCGCTGGCAAATCTTCAAAGGAGGAGTAAGTATGCATGGCGCAGCCGGCGGCGGCAAAAAGGCTCGTATCGAAATCATCCCGCTTATTGACATCATCTTCTTTCTGCTGGCGACCTTTATCATGGTGTCCCTCTCCATGACCAAAAATCAGGGGGTGCAGGTAGCTCTGCCCACCGCCAGCAGCGCCGCCTCACTCGGCGATCAGACGGAAATGGAGAAGGCGGTTACCTTAAGCGTTAACGCCAAGGGAGAGGTTTTTTACAATAAGGAAAAAATCACGGTCGCGCAATTGCCCTTGAAGCTCCAGACGCTCAAATCAACGGCAAAAGACCCGAAGGTGGTCATCAACAGCGATGCCGGCGCTGATTTTAAACATGTTGTCGCGGTACTTGACGAAGTGCGCAAGATCGGCATCAGCAAGGTCGGCATCAACACGGACAAGAAATGAGAATTGGTCTGGCAATCGGCATCACCTGTGCGGTGCTGCTGCATCTTGCGGTAATCATGTTCGGCAAAACGCTCTTCACCGGCCACGGGAAGAACAAGTCGGCGGTACAACAGGTGGAGCTCTTGAGCAGCGCGGATATGGCGACAGAAAAAGAGAAGGAAAAAGAGAAGGAAAAGCCCCCGGAGCAGGACAAGGAGATGACCGAGGAAATGCAGGAGGAAGCGCCTCCCGACGCCGCGGAGATCATCCGTAATCTGGAATTATCCGCCGCCGCCAACGCACCCGCGCTTGAAGCGGCAAGCCTGAGCGCGATCGAAGCCGCGCTCAGCGGGGGAGTCGGTGGCAGTGGCGATTTTGCCCAGGCGCTCAGCTTTGCCTCCGGAGGCCGCATCGGTGGCATGGGCAAGGCCGGCGCGATGGATGAAAGCTTAAAAAGCGCCTTCAGCCTCTCGGAGATCGACCAGAAGCCCCGGCCCATTTTTCAATCGGCGCCCGTCTTTCCCCCGCAGCTGGCCGGCAAGAAGACCGAAGGCATGGTCACTGTTCTTTTTGTGGTTGATGCAACCGGAAAGGTTTCCAGCCCGCGCGTCGAAAAGTCGTCGCACCCAGCATTCGAAAGGCCGGCGGTGGATGCAGTCAAGCAATGGAAATTTGAGCCGGCCGTCAGAGGCGGAAAGCGGGTGGCCTGCAAAGTGCGCGCCCCGATCCGCTTCCAGCCGCGTGAGGGATCATGAGCAAAAAATCCTGTGGAAAGAATGCATTGTTTGTTTTTATCCTGGTCCTGGCGCTCTCAGGCTGGTGCCGTGCCGGGGAACAAAGCGAGAAAGCCGCTGCCTGGGGCAATCCGGACGCAGGTGAGCAGCCGGCATTTGCAGAGAAGCTCGCGGTAATAATTGAAGAGGACAGTCTGGTTCATATTTTTAAAAAGGGCGGGCCGATCATGTGGCCACTGCTCATGGTTTCGATTCTGGCAATGGGCGCAGTGTTCGAGCGATCGATCTTTCTCATCGCCGAGCAGGGCAGGCGTGATCCCAAGGCCCTGAAGAATTTTTTCGAGGCAATCAGGATGGGGGACATAAAGAAGGCACTTCAGATAAGCTCGGCGTCGAAGTTTTACGTTCTGCGCACCTTGGGCTACGCACTGGAGCACAGGGAAACTTCGCTCGCTTCTGCGCTGATGTTTGCCCAGAAGCAGGAAATCAAACGCTTCAGGGCCGGCATCCCCATTCTGGACACGGTAATTACGCTGGCGCCGCTGCTGGGCTTGCTCGGGACGGTTACCGGCATGATGGGTTCATTTTCCCTCATCGGCGGAGAGCTCAGCGCACCGGGCGCCATTACCGGCGGCATTGCGGAGGCGCTCATTGCCACGGCGTTTGGACTGGGTATAGCCATCACCGCCCTGGTTCCTTTTAACCTCCTCAACATGCAGGTGGAGAAGGCGCGGCTTGAAATCGAGTCTGCAGCCACTCAGCTGGAACTGCTGATGGAGCTACCGGCGAAACCGGCAGCGGCGAAGGGTAATCGGTTGAAAAGCAGGCCCGCAAAAGTCGTCGGCAAGATAGCGTGGCGCGGCCGCTCCGAAAGGCCCGATCCCCTTGTGAAGGGACAACAGCTATGAAAAGAGCGCATTTTAGAATTATGGTCCTTTTGTGTGGATTAACCCTGACCAGCCTCGCACAAGGCACCGGGTTTGCTTCTGAACCGGCTACAAGCTCCACCTCAGATGACACGGGACTGGCAATATGGAATGACCCGGATTTTAAGAAACAGTTCATTGCCTTCTATGGGGTAAATTCGGAAGTTGAACCCCGCATTTCTCCCGAGGAAGTTGTCATACTCGAAAAGATCCAGCCCCTGATGGCAAATGATTTGCCCAAGGCGGAAGCCATGCTCAAGAAACATGTAAACAAGGAGTGCTCGGCCATTTTTGATTTCACCCTGGGCGGCATCTATTTCCAGCAGGATAAAATGCCTGACGCGCTGGCCTGTTATCTGACCGCTGTGCAGAAATTTCCCGGTTTTCGCCGCGCCTGGCGAAACCTTGGTCTGATCTATGTCCGCGACGGCAAGTATGACGACGCCATCAGCGCCTTCACCAGGATGATCAAGCTGGGCGGCAGCGACCCCTATTCTTATGGACTGCTCGGGTTTGCCTATGCGGCAAAGCAGGACTACCAGGCCGCCGAGGCCGCCTACCGCAATGCCCTGCTCCTGCAGCCTGAAAACACCGAGTGGCGTCTCGGCATCACCCGGTGCGTTTTCAAGCAGCAGAAATATGAGGATGCCATCACCCTGCTTGAGGGTCTCATCGAGCGTTATCCGGACAAGGCCGATTTCTGGCTGTTGCAGGCCCAATCGTACCTCGGCCTGAAGCAGCCGCTCAAAGCCGCCGCAAATATTGAGGCGGTGTATCATCTGGGCAAGGCCACACTCGATAACCTGTACGCCCTCGGGGACATTTATGTGAATGAAAGTTTGATGGACCTGGCCCAGGGCGCCTATATCCGGGCCATTGACATGGATGCACAGCAGCCCCATGCCCGGCCCCTGCAGTCCGCCGAACTCTTGGGAGCATGCGGTGCTTTTGTTCAGGCCCGCCAGGTGGCCGCACATGTGGGTAAGGTCTGGGAGGGAAGGATGGCAGAGGGCGATCGCCGGGCACTGCTCAAGCTTGAAGCACGCCTGAGCATGGCCGAGGGAGGCGGCAGCCCCGAGACAGCCACCATTTTAGAAGAGGTGGTGAAACTTGACCCCCTCGACGGCGAAGCGCTGTTACTGCTCGGCCAGCATTATGCAAAGCAAAAGCAGCCGGACAGGGCGATGTTTTATTACGAACGTGCCGCCAGCATTGAGTCTTTTGAAGCCAGTGCCTCAATCCGTCACGCGCAGGTGCTGGTAGGGCTGCGCCGGTATGCGGATGCTATCCCGCTCCTGCGGCGCGCCCAGGAGATCAAACCCAATGATGATGTCGCCCGCTACCTTGAACAGGTGGAAAGCATCGCTCAATCGAGGCAGTAATTACGTAAGGACATAAATGGCGGCGATGAAAATACTACCGCAAGACAACCATGAATAGAACAAGAGTGCTGTGTGCTTTTCTCCTCATCCTGTGCATGGGCAGCATTGTGATAGAGAATGATACCCGGGCAGAAACAGCCACAGGAAAAATTGCAGGCGTGGTGACAGATGCATCCGCCGGACAGCCGCTTATTGAAGCGCGGGTGGAGGCAGCGGAAACGGGCAGCGCAGTCGGAAACGGTCTTAACAAAGGTTTTGCTCTTACCTTCACCAACGGCCGCTATGTGCTGGAGATACCCGCCGGCACCTATACGCTCACCGCAACGTATTCCGGGTATGAGGCAGGGGTACAGGACATGGTAACGGTTGAAGCGGGAAAGACCCTCACCCTCGACTTTGCCCTTGATTCGGAGGTTTTTGAGATTGATGAAATGGAAGTGGTCGAAAAGGCACTGGACAACAGCGAAATGTTTCAGCTCTTAAAGCGCAAAACCACCCCGGTTATCGCCGACAGCATCGCCGCGGAAACCATCGCCAAGATTCCCGAATCTGACGTGGCCGGCATTCTCACCAGGATACCGGGCGTCGTACTTGACCAGGGCAAATTCATGCAGGCGCGGGGAATGCCCATGCGCTACAACAAGATGACCTTGAACGGCTCGATCCTGCCCACCACCAGACCCAACGAAAAGGAGACGCCCCTGGACCTCTTCCCGGCGGGTATCGTTGACTCCATCAATGTGGTGAAGACCTATTCCCCCGACCTGCCCGGAAATTTTTCAGGAGGATTGTGCCAGGTCCAAACCAAGTCCATCCCTGACAGCTTCATCATGAAGTTTTCAGCCACAGCAAATTATAATACCGAAACCACCTTCCGTGATTATCTAACCTATCACGGTGGCTCCAAGGATTGGCTGGGTTATGACGATGGAACCAGGGCTCTGCCCAGTATCATTCCCAATGACAAATCGGTAAGGCGGGGCGGTATCGGCGGCGGCGGCTTCACGCCCCGGGAACTGGAAGCATTCGGCGAGGCATTCGACAATGAATGGAACACCTACGAGAAGAATGCCCCCCTGAACGGCGATTACGGTTTCTATGTGGGCGACCGCTTTAACAAATTCGGAGCGGTGCTGGCCCTGAACTACAAGAACGAAATCCATAACCGCTCCGATGAAAAGCAGAACATTTACTCGGTGGGGCTGGGCAAGCTCAACCGCGAAAGCAGCTACGACTTTAACCGCTCCTTCCATTACATCAAGGAGGGAGGAATTCTCAACATGGGTCTGGACATAAGCCCCGACCACAAGATCTATTTAAACCAGTTTTTAAACCGCAATGCCACCGACGAGGCACGCATCTATGGCGGCTACAACAGCGATAAGGCCAGCGACATCCTGGTTACCCGTCTGCGCTGGATCGAAGAGCAGATTTACACTACCCAGCTGGCGGGAGATAATGCCATCGAATCGCTGCTCAAAAGCACGATAAAATGGCGCTACAATTACTCGGACGGACGCCTGTATGACCCCGACATGCGCGAATACATCTACGAATTCAACGAGAATAAGCAGCAGTTTGTTTTTGCCAGCGACAGCGAGAACCCCCTGCGCATGTTCACCGAGCAGGAGGAAACCATGCACGACGGGGCTTTCGACTGGAACGTAACCCTTCCCGAGTTGTCCTGGCTTACTCCGAAACTGCAGGCAGGGGGCGCCTACAACTACCGTGACCGTGATTTCACATCCCGACGATTCGCTTTTACCCAGTACGATACCAGCAGAATCGATCTGACCCAGGATGTGGAACACATCTTCCAGCCCTGGAATATCAACCAGTTCGAGCTAGAGTTAAACGAAACCACCCGGCCCACCGACAGCTACACCGCCCGGGAATCAACTGCCGCCGGCTATTGCCTCCTCGACCTTACCCTGTTCAAGCAGATCCAGCTGGTAACCGGCGGCAGATATGAAAAGGATCATACCAGTGTCACCACCTTTGACCTCTTCAATTCCGACAACACCATAGACACCGATCTGAAGGATGATACATGGATGCCGTCATTTGCGCTGAAATACAGTCCCATTGAACCGGTTAATATCCGCCTCAATTACAGCGAGACCATTGCCCGGCCTGAATTCCATGAGCTGGCGCCGTTTGAATTTACCGATGTTATCGGCGGGACTTCCATCAAGGGCAATCCCGACCTGCAAGTTTCGAAAATCAAGAACTACGATGTGCGGGCAGAGTGGTTTATCAATGCCACCGATCTCATTGCTCTCAGTTATTTTTACAAGGACATCACCGATGCCATCGAACCCACCATCCAGCCGACGACACAGCTTCGCCTCTCCTACACCAATGCCGATTCCGCCTACCTTTGGGGCATTGAGTTTGAGCTGCGCAAAAACCTGGGGTTTATAACCCCCTGGCTCAGGCATTATAATCTTATCGGGAGTTACCTCTACACCGAATCGGAAACCGAAATTGAACCGAAACCCGGTTTTGTCCCCACCTCCAACAAGCGGCCCCTAGCAGGCCAGCCCGAACACCTGGTAAACCTGACTTTGGAATACGACAACCCGGACTGGGGATTCACCGGTCGGCTGATGTACAAATATACTGATGAGCGCCTGGACCAGGTGGGTGGACTGGGACTGCCGGACGTGATTCTTGATGAGCAGGATACCTTTGACGCAGTCTTAAACAAAAAATTCGGCAAGCACTATGAAGTCCGGTTCGTTGCGCAAAACATTACTAATGAAAAGACCACCTACCTCCAGGGAGGAGAGATTTATCACACCTACCGGGACGGCAGGACTTTCAAACTGGGTTTCTCATACAAGTGGTAGCTTGTAATCAGCAAATGGAAAACTATTTAATTCATTTACCAGCCTCGTTGCAAAAGAAAGGAGGTGAAGCGTCAAAGAGCATAAGAGCGCGCAAGATGAAGGCAGGAACTAAGCCATAACCAAACAACCACAGAAAGGAGTACTATCAATGAAGAAGCTAGTGATTTTTGCTATAACCATCATGACGGGATTTGTGATTGCCGGCCAGGCACCAGCACAGACGGTTGTAGAAGGTTTTATTAACTCAAACACCACCTGGTCAAATGATATACTGCTCAGGGGTCCTGTTTTTGTCCGTTCCGGCGCAACTCTCACCATTAATCCCGGGGTCACGGTATACGGGGAAAAGTCAACACTGGGTACGCTGATCATTGACCGGGGCGCAAAGTTAAACGCCATTGGTACTGAAGACAACCCCATTGTTTATACCAGCGATCAGCCTGCGGGACTACGCAACCGTGCTGACAACGGCGGTTTGATCATCAACGGCTATTCCACCCTCAACGTACCGGGAGGCACCAAGGAAGGCGAGGGCGATACGGGCATATTCGGCTGCTCCGGTTCAGACTGCAATGAGGATGACAACAGCGGAACGCTTCGCTATTTCAGGGTTGAATACGGTGGAATCCAGTTCAGCCCGGACAACGAGCTCAACGGCATTGCCTTTCAGGGTGTGGGGAAAGGCACGACGGTCGACCACGTGCAGGTCGCCTTCAGCAAGGATGACTGCGTGGAGTTTTTCGGCGGCACCGTGGATGTAAAAAATATCATTATGACCGCCTGCGGTGATGACTCGCTGGACTGGACCGATGGCTGGAGAGGCTCCGGACAATTCATGGTCGTACAGCAGATCGGGGATGAGGCCGACAACGGCATTGAAGCCGACAACCTGGACAAGGCAAATGACAGCGAGCCGCGTTCAAACCCCAATCTCTACAATATGACGTTTGTCGGCGATCCCGACTTTGGCGAGGAGAGCAAACGGGGAATGCTCATTCGCCGGGGTACGGCAGGCAACATCAGAAACTCCATCGTCATGGGATTCAAATCGGCGGGCGTTAATATAGACAGCCTTGCCACCTTTGTCCAGGCACAGCAGGGAAACCTGGTCATCGACAACAATATATTCTTCAACAACAGCCCCAATTTCGATACCGACGCCAGCGATCCTGACACTGCCAGCCTGCCCTTCACCACTGAGCAGTTCATGACCCAAAACATGCAGTATAATTACCAGGGAGACCCTAAGCTCAACGATCCCTATAATTTACAGGAACCCGATTTCAGGCCCGCGGCGGATTCTCCCGCAGTAAACGGCAGCGTACCTGTGGCCGCTCCGCCGGCAGGCAACACCTTCATCGCAGCTACTGATTACATCGGCGCCGTCGATCCTGATGACGACTGGACCAGGCAGCCCTGGACAACCTATGGGACGGCCGACTGGACAGAGCCGACATCAACAACCACCACCGTTCCTACAACCACAACATCCATCCCCGGCGGACCATGCGCGGCAGTAGAGATATACGGTGAAGGATCGGAGGAGGTTGTAATGCTGAGAGCCGTTCGTGACCAGGTGCTGAGCAGATCACCCGAAGGACGGGAACTGATAAAGATGTATTATCAGTTAAGCCCGGTGGTCGTCCATGCGCTCAAAGCGGATCCGGCCTTTAAGATGGAGCTTAAAGCATTTGCTGATGATTTTCTCAATAACAGCAACTAACAATCTCTTCACAGTTTCATGAAACACGGTAGCAACATGTATAGCCTTAAGACCATGGACATTGGTAAGATACTGAGCGGCAAACCCTCTTCCTACCCTTCCCTTGCGAAAGGGTTTACCCTCAGTCTTACCATGTTCATGGCTGCCGTGTTACTATTGACCGCCTGTAAAAACAAACCGGGTAACGACCAGCTCCCCAACAATTCCGGTTTGGAAGAGTTGGTCCATAAAGTGCTTGATGCCCTCGGCCGTCAAGACGAAGGGACACTCTCCTCGCTCGCCCTGACGGAGGAAGAGTACCGCCGATACATATGGCCCGCGCTGCCTTTAAGCAAGATCGAGCAATGGCAGAAGCAGTATGCTTTCGTCTGGGGGCAGGTGTCTGCCAGGAGCAGTCACGGCTTGGAAATGGTTTTGAAAAAATACGGAGGTCAGCAATTCGAATACCGAAATCTGCGTATCGCCGGGGGAACAGCCCCTTATGCGGAATGCATCGTACACAAAGATGTGAGGATTACGGTAAGGGTCCCGAGCGGCGGGGAACAGGAAGTAAAACTTTTCGGATCAATTGTTGAAATTAAGGACCAGTTTAAAATCATGAGTTTTGACATCGATTGACGCAACCAATGAAAAAGGAATTATGACCATGAAGGGAAAGGTAAAAAATTGTAAACTGAGGCTGCTTTTGTGCGTGGTGTCCATTGTTTCACTGCTCGCGGTCATGCTTCCCCTGACGGGAGAATGCGCTGGCAACAACGAAGAAACCATAGTGCCGGATGGATCGGCGGGATTAGAGGAGTTGGCACTGCGTCCGCGGGCAACCTTCAATATCGTTTCGATCACTGAGGGCATCAAGAATTATCCGCTCCCGCGACAGTTGACCAACCCTATTCCTTTTGACAGCGATTTTACCATCATTGTGGCTGTGGGCTTTACCGGGGACAAGCTTGATATTAAGCTGACCGATCAGGCAGCTCTCGGGGACCGCCTCATGGGTATTGCGCTGGCCTTTTACAAAAACCGGGTATATCCCTTCTGGGGAAGCGTGTATAGCAGCTCTACGGGGAGTTCATTCACCATTACCATTCCCGTGGACCAGCCGGGTGTTATCGTCTGGCTTTACTCCGGCTATCAGCGTCAATCGCTGGGGGAAAACCCGTATCAATATACCATCGAGCTGTCGTTTCCCCAGTAGGGTAGGATTGTTCCTAGACTATAGACTGGGAAAGGCCCTCAAGCGGGTAACCGAAAGTTGTACGTGTCATCCTGCGCCTTGATGGCAGGATCCAATAAAAAATACGATCTGGGTTCTGCGGTCGAGCCGCAGAATGACTGATCGATGGTATGAGATTTTAATGCTCAGAGGTTCCCGCAAGGGCGATAGATGTTGAACAGCACACATCTTACAAAAAGCACTATGCATCTCAGATAGGTGGGGCTTATCTTTACCAATCCCCACCTTTGTATTACCTGCCTGCATTCCCTAAGATCCTGTCCACATCCCCATTATTAACTCAATTTTAATTACCCCCTAATACAGGCCTAACAAACCCGCCCTAATATCCTATGCAAAAGAGACACAGTCACGAGCGTGCAAGACTGTTGCTTATGAGAATCTTATTTCATAACGGAGGAGCTATGGTAAGGGTTACTGCAAGGGCCATCGAGAAGCTCGAAGAAAAACTGCGGGATCTGACGGCAAATCCCCGCATAGCATTCAGAATGACCGCGATTTCCCTGTCGCCGGTCAAAGTCTTCCTGATGCTCGACGATCAACAGGAAGATGACCGCGTCGTGGAGAGTCCGGACGGCAGAAAGGTGCTGTTTATCAATGCCGGCATTGCGCAGCACTTAAGCGGCACGACCGTGGACCATCAGCCGGCAGAAGAAATGGCTGTGTGACCGCCGTTATTTGATCGCTTGTGTCTCACATCATTGATCTGCTAACTCCATTGTTTCGTAGTTACATTGAGGAAAGGAGGTGATAGCATTAAACAATACTTTGGCAGAACTTGATGTTAAGTAAATGCTGTTGTAAGAAAACACAGATCATCACCATCAAAAACAAGGAGGAAAACAGTATGAAGAAAAACAGTTGCTTATTGTCAGCATTGCTGCTCTTTACTATAGCTTCCTCACCATTAACAGATAATACCTTTGCCGGCGAGAACAATAGGGATGGTTTAAAACATGCACCCAAGAACATCATCGTTCTCATTTCTGACGGCTGCGGCTACAACCACATGGATGCAGCGAGCCTCTACCAGTCCGGAAGGACCGGCGTGCAGGTTTATGAACACTTTCCGGTGCAGCTTGCCATGTCCACCCATATGTATTTGAGCAGCTATGATCCGGCGCGTGCCTGGACTGATTTTGAATACGTAAAAGACAATCCCACGGATTCGGCCGCGGCAGCAACGGCCATGTCAAGCGGGGAAAAAACTTATGACGGGGCCATTGGTGTGAACAGTGACGGCATGCATCTGAAACACGTCATGCAACAGGCTGAAGAGCGGGGAATGGCAACCGGTGTTATCACCAGCGTTGAATGGAGCCATGCCACACCCGCCGGTTTCGTAGCACATAATCCGTCCCGCAACAATTACGCGGCAATCGCCCAGGAGATGGTGTATGCAAGCGCGACTGATGTTATCATGGGCTGCGGTCATCCCTGGTTTGATAAGAATGGCATCGTAAAATCAACCCCCAATACATTCAAGTATGTGGGTGATGAATTAACCTGGAATGACCTGGTGGCCGGGACAGCGGCGAGTGATGCCGATGGAGACGGAGATGATGATCTTTGGACGCTTATTCAGACCCGTCATGAATTTCAGGCACTCATGACCGGCAGCACCCCCGATCGCGTGATGGGCATCGCACAGGTTTACACCACGCTCCAGCAGGAAAGAGGCGGTGATGTCTACGCGGATCCCTATGCTGAACCCCTGATTGATAGCGTTCCAACACTCGAGGAGATGACCAGGGCCGCGCTCAATATAGTCGACAATGATCCCCCGACGGATTCGTGCTGATGGTTGAAGGAGGTGCCGTTGACTGGGCCGCCCATGCCAACCAGTCAGGAAGGGTTATAGAGGAAGAGATTGATTTCAATCACTCGGTGGAGGCAGTGGTGGAGTGGGTTGAGAAGAACAGCAATTGGGGTGAAACCCTGGTGATTGTCACCGGAGATCATGAGACGGGCTATCTCACCGGCCCCGGCTCGGACCCTGCCTGGATGCCGCTGGTTAATAACGGCGCGGGATACCTTCCGGGAATGGAATAGCACAGCGGGGATCACACCAATTCGCTCATCCCCTTCTTTGCCAAGGGAAAAGGCGCAACCCTCTTCAGAAAAAACCCGGGAGTGTTGAGTGACCCGGTGCGGGGAAACTACATAGACAATACCATGATTGCGGAAGTACTTTTCGGCCTGCTCAACTAATCAGGCCATGGCAGATTAACCATGCGCGGGGTGAGACGATAGCATCTCACCCCGCGCATATAGTAAGTGGTTCTCTACAGTGAATTACCCCGCAGCACTGCTGCGGGGCATCAAAAACTAAAAAAAATCTCCTCCATATCACTTATGTTAGGAGAGAATTAACCTTCTGTTAATTTTTAGTATAATTTACCCGGCCCTGTTTGGTGGTTGCTCTTTTTATCTTTTTGACATCCCGATACTGAAGGTGTAATGTATAAAAAAGGAGGATAAAACCTCCTTTCTGTGGATGAGAGGGATGTGAGCTTGACTGCATCCCTCTCTACTTTAATTGCTGTGGTTTCCTCCGCTCTCTATAAGATCCAGCCGCGAAGAACAGCCCCCTGCGTTATGCTCTCAAGTTGTATGATGTACAGATTACATAACCACATTGCGTAAAGAAACTTCATCAACACCCCTCCAATGGCAAAACTGCAGATCGCAATCATAGCCCTGTTAATAAGGCTTTCCATAGTGTTCACCCCCTTTCGTCCGAGATGTTGGTCTCCATGGTTATTTCTAAATGCATGTCTTGTTCTTGTACCGTTATAGAATGTACGTGTTAAGTGTCTATAAAGATCAAATTAAATCTTGATTAAATCGCGGCGCCGGCGGTTATAATTAAAAGAGCAGGTGATATGATGAAAGGATTTATGCGCCAGGCAGAACGATCATGAGCCTGAGCGGCACGTATTGCGGAAAATAAAGGACTGGGTATCGGCAGCCGGGACAATACCTTGTAAGAGATCCAGTCTCTCCTTTATTGCAATCTCTTTACCTGTGGGTTGTTGTATGCTATGGGTGAAGCCATCGGACGTGAATGCTGCGTGATCTGCACTAAATCAATTCCAGGAGGAGGTATGAAAGGCATACTGGCATTTTTGACATTTCTATTTATCATCCCCATTGGCCATATTCTTACCGCCGCCGCCATAAAGTTCTCCGTATCCGGCCAAATGGCCGTTATCCTCATCGCCCTGGCTATAGCCACTGCCATAATGTATATGACAAAATACCTGTCGTCAGAAGCGTGGGAGACATTCTGCGGGCTGATTGCAGGAGTTCTGCTCTGGGCAAGTCTCTTTGAAATGGGCTTTCGGCTTTTTGTAAAAACCTTCGGCATGAATGATACGAAGGCGGTAGAGTTGACGCTTATTCTCATTGTGCCGCTGGTTCTTTACTTATCCTTCAATGAAAATGTCAGGTGTACTTTTTTCCTGCAGATAAGGAGGCTTTTGCATCTGGAGAAGCATTCACGGAATGATATCCCGGTCGATCGATGGTGCCCGCGCACCGCAGTCAAGGTGTTCTTTACCATGTGGTTCGGCCACGTGGCCCTCTATTATGCCTATGATGAGACGATATTCGGAGAAAGAGGGATTTTTACAAAATTTCTTTTTACCTTTTGCTTCTTTGTCGGAAGCTATCTCATGTACCGGCTTTTAAAGGCAAAGGAATTGGGGTTTGCGTTTCGCTATACCATTCCCACGGTGGTGATCATATGGAGCTGCGTTGAAACCATCGGCCGGTGGAGAAAATATCCTGATCCCCTGGCCGCGGTTGACCCTTTCCTCACCATCAGCATGGCTGCTGCAATTATTATTCTGGCGTTCATCATTATCCGCGCGGAAAGAAGGGCGGCATTGCAACATTGATACATTTGTTTTTATACTGCGCTTGAGATATTTCGTGCAAAGAGGGTTTTTAACTTTCGTTACCCACAAACGGAGAGTGCCATGGAGAAGATGATTGGATATTGTGGCGTAGACTGTTCAAAATGTGTTCCATTTATGTGCAAGAAGCAAAATGACAATGAACTCAGGAAACAATATGCCGATGAACAGTCGAAATTTTTTGAAATGGAAATTTTACCGGAAACGATAAATTGCGACGGCTGCCTTTCTGAAGGCGAGCACCTCGGCTACTGCAGCATGTGTGAAATAAGAAGATGCTGCATTGAAAAGAAGCTGGAGAATTGCGCGTATTGTGATGACTATGTCTGCAAAGAGCTTGAAAGGGTATACACGGTCATGTGCGAAGTGTTTGGAAAGGGAACCAATAACGTAGCCGACGCAAAAATAGCCCTGGATGAGATAAGAAAGCAGCGTGCGAAGTAACCGGAGGTGTTACCTGCAAATCGATGTGCTCCTTCCCCCACTGGTTCAAAGCCGTCTGTGTTATCCAAACATCACTCTGTTTCAGCCACAACCACGAGGCTTCCCGCTTGAAATGAAGGGAAGCCATCCGCATGCTCTATCGGGTAAGCCTGGCCTTCAGCGCTACATATTGTCGGGCAATCTCTGTGGGCAACCGGCTGCCGCACAGCGCATGGTGCTCAGCGATGAGGTCGCATTCATCAAGCCGTTCCCGGCTGTCCACCTTCAGGATCCCATCTGGGTTATCTGCCATGCCGTTCGATCTGGAAATAGCAGTATCCCGTTTCCCCGGCACATAGCCGATGGGTGTTTCGACAGCACCGGCGGTACCTTCCACCCGTTCGAAAATCCATTTCAGCACCCTGATATTGTCGCCATATCCGGGCCACAGGAATGGACTGATGTGATAGAGCATTGACGAAGATGATATGCAAGGCAGGACCATGCATGTCCCTGTCTCGTTTTGTTTAACGGCCTCTCACGCCACGGAGCAAAGATGCTCCGAAGAGCCGGTAAAGCGATCGTCTTCCCACATTCAGATGAGGAAACGGTTTCCCTGGAATGGGCACATCAAGAAACGTGCACAATGGCTCCCAGCCCTGTCTTACATCATATACCAGCAGCCGATCCCGGGGGACCACACTGCAGACAGTTTCATTGTGCCGTCTAAATATTTTTATGCAGTGTTCTTTTTCCATTCTACCCCCGAAGACATTTTCTATGACAATCTTGTCAGTAAACTGGGCTATGGTGCGAAGCTTTGGTACAAGGAAGCACAACAGGCGTGCCTTGTTAACCATACTCATGAGTCGGTTGAAACTCTTCCACCACTGTTCAGGGTCCCGAACGGTCAGGACAACCTTGGCCTCAGGAAACACTTCCATAAGCTCACGGTAATACATACAAACAGGGCAGTCAACAGTTGCACTATAATCTGCGAACAGCCACTTCCAGTCCATTGCCGGTGTTTTTCCTGTAGCAAAATCATGCCAGGCATGCAGGTGGGCTGACCGCTGCATAATTTCCTTCATGTGATAGCATTTCCCTCCCAGCAACTCTTCAAGAGCAGCCTGCAACGAGGACGTGCCGGTCCTTCCGAACCCTGCACCAATAACTTTAATCACTCGTCTTCCCCCGAGCAGTCATTGCGACGCTGTGTAACAGAAGGGTAAAAAGTCCTTTGTGCAGCAAGCAACCAGGATGCACGACCCCCGTTCTACCAGGTTGTTGAAATAGTAGTTTTTCCGGGCTGGTAAAAACATCCAGATACAAGGCACGCGAAATCCTGAGGAATGAGGCGTACATGCGAGTACGCTGCAATGACGAAGGATGAGCGTAACGAAGCAGATGGGTACTTTTCAACAGCCTGCTAGAAATTATCCGACTGTTCCACCAGCATGCCGAACCATTTTTTCCAATCGATGGCACCGGTGACCATCCCGTCATCGCCGTTTCTTATCTCAAAGGTTTTATTGTTTGACTCTTCATGCGCCAAAGCCTGCACGCAGACGATGGCCACATCCTCACGGGAAATGCTCGAGGGAAACCCGTCATTCTGAGTGAAAATAATCCTGTCTGCATTGCCCGGCTTGTCGGTGAGCCCGCCGTTGGGACGCACAATCACATGGGTGAGCCCGGATGACCGCAGGTACTTCTCAGCCTTGCGTTTCCATTTCAATACGCCGCCGCCGAACCAGTTTATGGGATGCGTCCACCAGGTCACACCACCGGAAGTCACCATCACAAATTTCTTGATCCCTGCCGCTTTGGAAGCATCGATCAACGCAAGGCTGCCGCTGTAATCAACGTCTTCGGGGCGCGCCTCACCTCTGCCGCTCACGCCAATGGCCGAAACCACGAAGTCAGCCCCTGCGAGAAGGGGTGGCAACGTGGACGGTTCGGTGACATCGGCCCGGACCATGATAACATCTTCACCGAGTACCGCCCTGCCCCTTTCCATACTTCTCACCATCGCCCGCACCTCATAGCCTTCAGCCTTCAGATGACTGACCACATACCGTCCCGTGCCTCCTGTTGCACCTGCCACGACCACCATCCCTTTTCCCTCAGCAGAGGCCCGGGACGCGGCAAGGGCAGCCTGCAGCAGGAAAAAGGCAAACAAAATCTTTTTCGCCATAGCTCCTCCCAAGAAAGCAATCAGACTTCCTTAACCATAATGACTCTTTGCCATAGTGTGAATCGAAGGGTTCAAGATGACAGCAACAGGCAAAGAACTATTGGCAATACTTTACTATGCCGCCTTAATGGGTTCTCAGGCGGCTGCCTTGCGGTTCCGGTCATAGGTTCTCCCTAGGAATCCGCTGACAACCGCCCAAACAGCTGCAATGGCAGCCCCTATGAAGGCAACCGCACCCAGACCCAGCCCCAAACCCTGGGTCAATCCGGTAAATGCCCAGGCGGTGATCATGTCACCCCCCCGGTATACAACAACGTCGATGACGCTCTTAGCCTTAAAGCGGCTTTCACGGTCAACTGCGGTAAAGAGCATCTCCCTCCCCGGCCGGGTAATGCCATAGTCGCCGGCACGACGTACAATCTGCAGGGCAACGACTAGCCAGATTACAGGTGCCACGGCAACTACCAGCAATCCCGCCACAATAATCACCGGAATGAACGCGAGGGTCACCGCGAGTCCAAACCGGGTTGCCAGACGGCCCGTGCAGAAGAGAGCAGTGACAATGGTTAATATGTTCACCGCCAGATCCATCCCGGCCCACAGCCGGGTGCGGATATCCTCATCCAGGAAAGCCATCAGATTTTTAAGCTCAAAATACACGAAGGTGCTGATGGAGGTATAGAGAAGCATAAAAAAAGCAATACCAAGAAGGTAGGGGTTTTGCACAAACAGCGTGAACCCGGCCAGCGGATTGCTGCCCAAAGTTTGCCGATAGTCCGTTTCGGCATTGAGCGTTTCGTTACGCAGGTCGGTGTGCTTGAGGCGCTCCAGCCAGCCGATAATGATCATGGGCACCAGCAAGAGAACAGCGGATATGAGCAGCAGGCCATCCTTGCCGACTCTGCCTGCAAGGCTCAGGGCAATCAGAGGACCGATCAGTGCCCCGATACTGCTGCCGGATGCAATAAAGCCGAAGAGCCGGGGTGCCTGCTCCCTATTGAAGATGTCCGCCATGAAGCTCCAGAACACTGATACATGGAAGAGGCTGAAGATGCTTATCCAGACGTAAAAAAGCTTGGGAATGAGGGGGGAACTCGCTGAGACCTGAGACGCGGCGTAGAATGCACCATATGAGAGGGCGAACAATCCGTAGATGCCGGGCACCAGGCGGCCGATGGCAATCCGCGAACATGCCGCCCCGTACAGCGCCACCGCAATACAACTGCACACAAAGGTGGCGGTAAAAAGCGTGCTCAGCTCCGCATCAGACCAGTTGCTCGACATGGCATCACGAAGGGGCCGAAGAATGTAATAGGATGCCATCAGCATCAGGACAAACGAAAAAGAGAGTGTAACCGCCCGTATCTCATTGGGCTCGACCTGGGAAACAGCCTTCATAAAACGTGTAAAACCGGTTGCGTGCTCTTTAGTCATTGCTCACCATCCGCATGTCTCTTCGGCCTGCTTCTCCCGCCGCGGGAAAACCTCTAACCATTCATTATACATTTCCTGGTAGCATTATCAAAATCTATTTCACGAGTGGCTTCTTAATTGCGCATTGACACTCAGAAACCCTTTTGTTAGACTCCCCTCATAAAGGCGATTCTTATCAGTGCAAGCCAACGAAAACACAATCGGGAGATTAAACATGCCATTAAAGATACATCGCCGTTTTTTTATCCACCTCGTAACAGCCTTTGCACTTGGCGCCTTATTTCTCTGTGGGTGTACACAAACACCCAGCTCTGATAAAGGCACTTTCGATGCAAAGTCAACCGGTGAAGAAGTTACTCAGGGGATCGATCTCACCGGGAAAACCATCCTTATTACCGGCGTAAATTCTGGTCTCGGCTACGAAACCATGCGTGTGCTGGCAATGCGGGGTGCTCATATTATCGGGCTGGCAAGAACCATGGAAAAAGCTGAGGAGGCCTGTGCTCGCATTGGAGACAAGACCACACCCATTGCATGTGAGTTAACTGACTTCAATTCCGTGGTTGCAGCTGCAGAAACCGTCAAAGCATTAAATAGACCTATTGATGTGCTGATCTGCAATGCCGGCATAATGGAATTACCGGCTCTGGAGCAGGTGTATGGACTTGAGAAACAGTTTGTTGTCAATTATCTCGGGCATTTTATTTTGGTGAATCGCCTGCTTGACCAGGTTAAAGCCGCTGAGCAGGGTCGTATAGTCATGCTCAGCAGCGGTCGCTATAAGTCTGCCCCACCCGAAGGGATACAGTTTGATAACCTCTCCGGAGAAAAAGGGTATGATCCTCTCGCGGCTTATGGACAGTCAAAACTGGCCATTGCACTATTTGCACAGGAATTGGCACGGCGCCTGGAAGGCACCACCGTAACATCCAATTCCGCGCTTCCCGGCGTCATTATGACTAACCTGGGCCGTTATTTGCCCTCCTGGAAAATAATGGTATCAAAGCTTATGGGCTGGGCATTCATGCGCAGTGTTGAACAGGGCGTGGCAACAACCTGCTATGTTGCTGCACGTCCGGAGCTGGCCACGGTAACAGGACAGATGTTCTTTAATTGCCGCCCGATTACACCCGAGGGAAATCATATGAGTGACAGGACCCTGGCAACAAAGCTGTGGGATGTGTCTGTTGAGTTGACCAAGGACTATCTGTAGCAGGACTCCCCGCACCCGCAGGAGAATGGACACCCCAACCGCTCTCTCACACCATTGCACAAAACCAAACGGTCGGTGCAATGTTCGCCCCACCATTCACCTCCATTGATGTACCTGCTCCCGTCACCTGAAGGAGGAGATTCCTATCAACAGCAACAACCTTCAATCACTGATACCCGGCCGGATGATCGTCCAAGCAGCAAACTTTGGCACATCACTTCAGGAGGAGGTATGAAAGGCATACTGGCATTTTTGACATTTCTGTTTATCATCCCCATTGGCCATATTCTCACCGCCGCCGCCATAAAGTTCTCCGTATCCGGCCAAATGGCCGTTATCCTCATCGCCCTGGCTATAGCCACTGCCATAATGTATATGACAAAATACCTGTCGTCAGAAGCGTGGGAGACATTCTGCGGGCTGATTGCAGGAGTTCTGCTCTGGGCAAGTCTCTTTGAAATGGGCTTTCGGCTTTTTGTAAAAACCTTCGGCATGAATGATACGAAGGCGGTAGAGTTGACGCTTATTCTCATTGTGCCGCTGGTTCTTTACTTATCCTTCAATGAAAATGTCAGGTGTACTTTTTTCCTGCAGATAAGGAGGCTTTTGCATCTGGAGAAGCATTCGCGGAATGATATCCCGGTCGATTGATGGTGCCCGCGCACCGCGGTCAAGGTGTTCTTTACCATGTGGTTCGGCCACGTGGCCCTCTATTATGCCTATGATGAGACGATATTCGGAGAACGAGGGATTTTTACAAAATTTCTTTTTACCTTTTGCTTCTTTGTCGGAAGCTATCTCATGTACCGGCTTTTAAAGGCAAAGGAATTGGGGTTTGCCTTTCGCTATACCATTCCCACGGTGGTGATCATATGGAGCTGCGTTGAAACCATCGGCCGGTGGAGAAAATATCCTGATCCCCTGGCCGCGGTTGACCCTTTCCTCACCATCAGCATGGCTGCTGCAATTATTATTCTGGCGTTCATCATTATCCGCGCGGAAAGAAAAACCATCGTGCAACGCTGATACCTTTTTTGGTTGCCACACGAAAATAAGGTCTGTTTATGCCGCGTGGCGACCCACACGAGAGCTTGATTTAATTAAGCGCGTCTGCGGGAAGGTTCAAAGAGGAAAAGAGTGATATTACTACGGTGATGCGGAAAAAGTGAAGCGCACCAGGAATCGACGACCAAAATACTGCAGTGGATTTCATCATCAGCAGTTGTTCACGGTAAACAAAAAAATCACGAACCCGGAATCCTGCCCTGCTGGAGCGCATAAGCGCGCTCAGCGTAGGCCACATCCTCGATCCATAACTTGTGGGCGGCTCGCGCCATGAGGGGGCGGATGAACCGGGCGGCTTTCAGGGCGTAACCGAACCCCGGGCGATCTGAAGTGGCCAGGGTCGCTTCAATGACAATGCTCCTGCCGGGTGCCGCCGGCGTGGAGTGGGTCTCGACCACGGAGCCGGCGCCTTCACCGTCCACGATGGTCATGACAATGGTCCGCGGTTCGGGAGAGTGAAACGTCGCGTCCACCTCGATGCAGAACCGGCCCCACACGCGGAAGGCGACGCGGACCCTCAGCAGATCAAGGCTTACTGCGGTCACCTTCAGCCGGGCAAAGGTATGCGGATGATAATGTGCACCGTGCCAGGGATCCAGGCGGTTGGCCAGAATGCCGCTCGCCTCACAATTCGCGTCCCTGCGAATGACCGAGTCGATAAAGAACTTCGGCCGCACCGGCAGAATCGGCGCGGGGGTCGCTTGCTCCTCCGGTCCCATCCGGACCCAGGTGAGCACGCCATCGTCATGGGTCTTTAACGGCTGCCAATGTCCGTGGTTCGGGCTCGGCAATCTCAATCCATGCCAGGGGCACACCAGCTTCCCGTTGCTGATTTTCCCCAGGGAAAGGGGGCCTCCGAGATGCGGGCAGGCATGGCGCGCCACTATGGAGGCGCCATCAATGCGGTAGGCAACCAGCTCCTCGCCGTTGATGTGAATCAATCTGGGTTTATCGGTGAGTGATCCCGTTGCATCTACGGCGTACCACCCTCCTGACGGCCGCTCCAAAGCCCTGTCGAGGGCCCTGCGGATAAAGGCCGGATCGCACTGTTTCCAATCAGGATCCGCGGACAGCGCGGGGGGGTCAAGCGGGGGAAGCCGTTTTCCCATGAGCAGCAGTTTTTCCATGCGGTTTTCCTTTACCGGTACCCGGCCCAATCGCCCCTCACGATGCAGTCGACGCACAGGTCAAAGAAGTTAGTGTAGTGCGTCCAACACTTCTTTACTTATGCAGGGCTCCTGTGCGTTGCGAATATCATGCTGTAGAAGAGGTTCAGTGGCTCAATGGAAAGGGGCTTTTGACGCCACAACAATGTGTCTTTACGCTTACGGCACGACCCGGTGCCTTACGACTCAAACCGCGGACAGGCAGCTTTGCAGAGACTTCGATACGGCTGTTGCCATGCGGGTCTGTCTGACAAAGTTAGAGAGATGCTGCCGTTCTACAGGTTCCGGAATAATTTTGCTGTGGCTAAAAAGCCCCTCCCCCTTTGAGCCACATATATGTAAAGGAATCAATGACGCACTACAGTAGCTCTTCAAAGCCCGTTGCAGCACATTACGCAAACAGACCCCTTAACGGCACCGAATACACGGGTTGTTCCCGTAATCCTTCCTGCTTGAAAATCAAATTCGCGGCACACAGCGCCGAGGTCACCGCGGCCTCCATCAGCATCGCGGGATTATCAAGCTTAACCCAGTCTCCGGCCAGGAAAAGGTTGTCAACCTCGGTTTTTACCCCAGGCCGCTGCTTATAAAGATTGGTATGGAAGGCGGTAAAGTCATCCCTTATCTGCAGATGTTCATACTGAACGGTGCAGCCTTTCATCTCGGGGAAATACGTTTCACATTCCTTGAGAAACTGGTTGCGAACGTCCTTTTCAGGGAAATCATCGGGCAGCGCATATGAATGAAATTCAAAAATTCCTCCGCCGTTTTTCTGTACCCACGCCCGGCTTGTCTTTTCCATCCGGTGATAGACGGTAACCGAGTCCAGTATTTGCAGGGCATCGGTGAAAACAAAAAACGGCACATCCGGCCTGATATCTTTGTCAATCCAGACGCGCAACACCGAATACCGCTGGGACTGTTTCAGGGCGGTCAGGCGATTGAAGAAGGCCGGGTGCTCATGTTTAAAGTAATCGGAATGGCCGACGATGCCCTTTGTTCCCTTCACGTCCGCGGCGATGATCGCGTAGTCAAACCTTTCACCGTTGATCACAAAGCTATTCCCCACCTTGCTGAACGAACTCACCGGCGTGCCGAGCGAAATCCCGACCCGGTATTTCTGCGCGTATTGCCTGACCGGATTCCAGAGCGTTGCGTCAAAATCGTCGTCAAGCACATCATATAAGAGCCCGAGGTTATTGCTGAGAAAATAGGCGTGAAAGCTTTTGATCATCTCCGCCATGGACATGTACCGGGGTTCGGCGAAAAACGCCCGCGCGAATGTTGTGAACATCAGCTGCATCTGCGGCGTCAATTGAACCCGGTCGGCAAAGTCCTGAAAGGAAACCGCGTCGAATTGGGCAAATGTTTTCTCCCGGTCGTAGCGAAGCAGCGAAATCATTTTTCTATAGCCGGGATTGGTTACGGCGTCGGTGTAGGAATAAAGCCCCGTCCTGGCCATGCTCAGAATGTTCAGGATCGGAATGCTGCTGATGTCCTTGAAAGCAAAATTGCCATGTTTCCGGGTAAGAATAACATAGTCATCCACCGGAATGAGGTTTTGAAATGCATCGATTCTTTTCAACAGGTTGCGGAGGTTATGGTATTGCCTGAAGAATGCGTGAAAGCCGTGCTCAACCTGAGCCGAAAATCCGTCATCGAAGGTGACGGGCCAGGAACCGACCTTCCCGCCCAGATATGCTTCCTTTTCAAAAATCTTTACCGCGAAACCTCTCTCGGCAAGGAAAAGCGCCGCGGAAACTCCCGCCAGTCCACCGCCGATGATGCCGACACTCTTTTCCTTCGACAGCTTTTCGGGAAGCCCGGTGTCGATGGCATTCAGTTGGACCCGGTAGCCGCCGAGCTTCTTCTCGATAGCGTGCGCAATGAAGGATGTGAGGCCCATGGTCATGATAAAGGTTTGTGTGCCAGAAAAGTGTGGAGAATCGGTTTTCGCCAGCTCCCGAGCGGTGTGTGGGTCACGTCTTCAAAGCCTTCCTTCCGCAAGAGGGCGGTAAACTCCTCCGGGGAAAGAAAACGTTCAACACTCTCAATAAGGTAGCGAAAGATTGCCGTTGAACCGGTTATTACTCCCGCGAAGGGGAGTATGAACACATAGCCTATGCATCTCCAATAACACCGTGAGAACACCGATTTATTGATGGCGTATTCATGAAAACAGATTGTACCGCCCGGCTTGAGCAGGCGGTGGAGATTTTGAATGCACCTTTTGACGTCCGGCATATTCCTGATTCCGTAGGCCATGAAAATCGCATCGAAAGGGGCATCCTCCGCGGTAAGATTCATGACGTCCTTCTGCACGAAACGCACTTTTGCCTTTGCAACCCGTTCAGAAAGTTTTTCCCGCGCGACCCGCAGCATGCCCTCCGAATTATCAATCCCGATGACGGTACCATCGGGAAGATTATTAAGGCAGGCAATGGTTGATTTTCCTGTTCCGCAACAGAGGTCGGCAACGAGTTCTTTCCCCTTCAGCCCCATCCGGTCGACGCTGGTCTGCAAATCCTGCTGGTATCCCTGGCTCAGAAGGGTTGCCAGATCATATCGCCGCGCAATCCTATTAAATGCCGCCGGAACATCTTTTTTGTCGCGCATAATAGTATCAGCCGTGCAGGCAATCATTATGTTCATTTCCGTTTGCAGTCTTTATTCCTGATTGCATGGCTCATGAAAGCAGGGTCATTCAGCCATCTTCCAAACCGGAGCCACCACCGCGGCCAACACAGTATCAGGCATATATCACCAGACCATGTGGAACCGTCCCTGAGGCCCGCAGCAGCGGCGGAGGCGGTAGCGGAGCTGCTCGAGTTCATCGTAGAGACGCTGGGGCATGCGCTCACCCAGGGAGTTGAAGAAGGCCTTGACTTCGTCGCACTCCCTGAGCCATCCCTGCTGGTCCACGGCAAAGAGCTGACCCATTTGCTCCCGAGGAATGTCGAGTCCGGTCATGTCAAGCGCGCCCTCGTTGGGGAGATAGCCGATGGGGGTCTGGACCGCGGCCACCTCCTCGCGCCGGCGTTGAAGGACCCATTCGAGGACGCGGAGGTTTTCGCCGAAGCCGGGCCACAAATATCTTGCCCTGATCATCCTGGCGGAACCAGTTGACAAGGAAGATGAGCGGGGGATTGGGGATGCGCATTCCCATGTCGAGCCAGTGGCGCAAGTAGTCACCCATGTTATAGCCGGCAAAGGGGAGCATGGCCATGGGGTCGTAGCGGATCTCACCCTGCTTTCCATACTGGGCCGCAGTGCGCTCGGAGGCCATGGAGGCCGCAACAAAGACCCCATGGTTCCAATTGTAGGCCTGGAAGATAAGCGGGAGCAAGACGGGAACGCCGTCCGCCGAAGATAAACGCGGAAATGGGCACGCCGTCCAGCATGTCAAGGCGGTTGGAACGGGTGGGAACCTGGTCAATGGGCACAGTGAAACGGGAGTTGCTGTTGGCCCCGGGAACGGGGTTGCCCTTGTCGTCCTTCAGGTCCGGTGACCAGCGCTTCCCGGTCCAGCCCCACGCCTCGAGCGGCGCCGGTTCATCGTGACCCTCCCACCATACCGTTTCATCGTCGCGGAGCACGACATTGGTAAAGATGGTGTTCTTTTTGATGGCCGCCATCATGTTAGGATTGGATTTATTGTTGGTTCCGGGGGCCACGCCGAAACAGCCGGACTCCGGGTTCACCGCCCAGAGCCTTCCGTCCTTGCCAATCCGCAGCCAGGCGATGTCGTCGCCCACGGTCCAGATGCGGTAGCCCTTGCGGCGCAGTCCCTCAGGCGGAACGAGCATGGCCAGGTTGGTCTTGCCGCAGGCCGAGGGGAAGGCCGCGGCAATATACTCGGTATGCCCTCCCGGTTCCTCGATCCCGAGGATAAGCATGTGCTCGGCCAGCCAGCCCTCCTTGCGGGCAAGCCAGCTCGCAATGCGGAGCGCCAGGCACTTCTTGCCCAGAAGCACGTTGCCGCCGTATCCGGAGTTGACGCTCCAGATGGCGTTGTCCTCGGGAAAGTGCATGATGCGGCGCTTGCTTAAATCAAGCTGTGCCTTCCCATGGAGGCAGCGGGTAAATTCACCGTTCCTGTCGAGTGCGTCCAGGACCTTCTTCCCCATGCGGGTCATGATCCGCATGTTGAGGACCACATAAATGGAGTCGGTCAGCTCAACCCCGTATTTGGCAAAGGGCGAACCCACGGGCCCCATGCTGAAAGGGACGACGTACATGGTCCGGCCTTGCATGGAGTTCTTGAAATACTCCCGGGCCTCGGCGTAGCCTTCCTCCCGGCGCTTCCAGTTGTTGACGGGAGTGGCGTCCTCCTTCCTATCCGTGCAGATGAAGGTCAGATCTTCGGTACGGGCCACGTCGTTCAAGGCCGTGCGGTGGAGCACGCACCCGGGCATGAGCTCCTGGTTCAGCTCAATCAACTCGCCGGTCGAAATTGCCTCCCGCTTCAGCCGCTCCGCCTCCTCCTCCGAGCCGTCGCACCAGTAGACCTTGTCCGGCCTGCACATCCGTGCCATCTCCTCGACCCATTTCTTCAGTTCATTGTTTTGAGTAGGCGCATCCATTGTTTTCTCCTTCCTGTATCCTGCAATGAGTAACGTGGTTCCAAAACAACATGTTACGATAAGAACGCGGGTAAGGTATTCTGAAGCAGAAGCAACTTTCCGTTCTTCCTCAATTGATCGATGTATCTATAAGCACTGCCTTTGGGGCGCAGTACTATAAAATGAAGCAAAGCTTTGTGTCAATAGCAAAAAATACCATGCGCTGATAACCATGGTATTCATCTCGACGTAATCGGCATAGGGGACCGTGAAGATCTCACGGCACCCCTGCCACACCACCCGGCATGCGGGTCCGCACCGGGCGGTTCGGAAGATTGAGGTTACGCGGCAAGCCGGGGAAGCCCCAGCTCGTCGAAGTAGCGGATTGGGAAAGCTGCATTTATAGTCATGGCCGAGTTCCGCCACCAGCGCCGGCCGTTGGCCGCCACCATTTGGGCTCTCAGGTCGGACAATCCTCGCCGCCGCAGTTCCCGGTAGATGGTCTTGCCCCGCTTCCAGTGCTTAAGGTGGATCGCTCGCAGATCGGTGCCGCAGCCATTCGTCCAATTGGGCGAATATTCGCGGTGTCTCGGCCAAGCGGTAGTACTGCTTCCACCCGGTAAGATACACGCGCAGTTCATTCACCACCTGTTCGATGCTGCGCCCGCCCGTCCGCCTGGTAACCGCGCGGACCATGTCCTTCAATGCGCCAAGGGCCTTGGCACTGACCCGCCGTTTGATCACCCGCCCCGGAGCCACCCAGAACGAGTAGCCCAGAAGCTTGCGTCGTGTGGCCAGGTCCACCGCGCTTTTCGATGCGTTGACGCGCAACCGAAGCTTGCTATAGAGCCGCGTGAGCAGCCTCATCACCCGTTCACCCGCCCGGCGTGACCGCACGTATACGTTGCAGTCATCAGCGTAGCGCACGAACGAGTGCCCGCGCTTTTCAAGCTCCTTGTCCACTGCATCGAGCAGCACGTTTGCCAACAGCGGCGATAAGGGTCCCCCTTGCGGCGTTCCCTCATACCGTTCCGTCGCACACCCATTGGCCAGTATCCCCGCCTCAAGGTAGCGACGGATGAGCCCCAACACGCGCGTATCGCCGATGCGCTTTGCCAGCCTGCCCATCAGCACGTCGTGATTGACCCGGTCGAAAAACTGCTCCAGGTCCACGTCCACCACGACTTTCCGACCTTGCTGGATATACCGCTGCGCCTCGATAACGGCGTCGTGAGCGCGTCGTCCAGGCCGAAAACCATGGCTGTGCCGTGAGAAGGTTGGGTCGAACATCGGCTGCAGTACCTGCAGAAGCGCCTGCTGGATGAACCGGTCAAGTACCGTAGGAATGCCCAGTTTGCGCATCCCGCCGCCGCTCTTGGGAATTAGCTTCTGTCGGACCATCGCCGGTCGATACCTGCCCGTCAGCAGCTGCTCGCGAAGCTGCGGCCAGTTCTCCCGTAAATGGCCCGAAAGCTGTTCCACCGTCATTCCGTCGATGCCGGGGCTGCCCTTGTTCTTCCTCACCCGCTTCAGCGCGGCCTGAAGGTTTGGGCGGCTCACCACCCTTGCCATCAGGTCGCTCGCTCCCGAACGTTCGTTTCCACGGACCGCCGGCGGCTCTTCCTCGCTCCGTCCTCCCTTCGGGGCTTCACCCCTATTCTCAAACGGCAGCGTAAGTTGCCTTACCATCTGAGGCCTTTTGCCTTCGAGGTCCATGTTCGATCCCTTCTCTCTTCCGTTCGGTCCTTCGCCCCCAATAGAACCGGGCTACTACGACCTCTGCTGACTCCTCGCTCTCCTGCCTTCGCAGAATCGCCCTTTCAGGCGTAAGGCGAGATCTCCCCAGGTAAGAACGCTGTCCTTCACCGCGCGGCCGCCGGATTTACGCCGCCTGAGCCTTGGCCATCGAGGCTTCGCGGTCATTGGCCCGCTCGCCCCGCTCGGCGTCGCCTCGTATCCGGTTCTTGTCCATCGGCCCGCGGTTTACGCTCCCGACTTCCTTCCCACGCTCGGTCCCCCTTACGCAGTTGCCGTTCGCTTCGCTCTCGATGGCCTGATTACGGGAGGACTTGCACCTCCAAAACAGCGCCCATGCTGGGCACACCAATAAAGGGCTGAGATCACACAGATCCCAGCCCTTTATGCTATTTGCACCAGCCTTCCCTTTTACGAATATGGCGCATGAGCAGGCTGTTGAAAAAGCAGTTTTCCCCAGGCCCGGTTAATAATAATCATGCACGATCGGATAAACCTCATCTTCCGGCCTGTCGATTTCAGAGTGGATGCCCGAGTTCCGGCGCGTCCGGCCGGCGACATACTTGAAAACCGGACCCGAACACTCCTCATCGCAGGCAAGGCAGTCGTTCAGGCTTCCATCAGGCTTGTTAAAGGGCTCTTTATGCATCCAGGATTCAAGGCATGGCCACAGGCACTCGCGCGCCGTGTTCTTCGCATTGTAATACCAGGTTTCCGCGCATTCCGAACTGAACCCGAGTTCCTCCAGGCAATGCATGCTCCAGGCGGGGAACAAAACCAGCGCGGAGCACCTCCGGACGGGAGAAGTCAGGTCCCGGTGATAGAGGTAGGTTGCCAGGTCCTGCAGGGTGGAACAGGTGCCGCAATGCCCCTTGTGTGTCACTCTGTAGCCATTATTCTCAGCAGCGGATTCATCATCAAAGGTCGCAATTTCATAATGAATGCGGTCATCTTCATATGTAATGGCACAGACGGCTTCTTCCGGATACTCAATCCAGTCTGCATCCTGCAGCTCCCGGTATGGATCGCCCTCAATCTCCATGGGATTGCGTATGATTTTACTGTAGAAGGCTTCAATCACTTCAGGCGGATACTCTTCGGTTGCGTTCTCAGCGCCTGCGGGAGGTACGGAAACTGCAACGAGAAGGATCGCCACTGTTGCGCACAAGAGTATTGCTCTTATCTCAGTTGTGTGTTGCAACAAACTTCTTCGTTTCCCCGCGACCATAGTCACCTTCACAACCACCCTGCAATGCCTATCCTCAGCAATGTTCAAGGGAGCATCTTGGAGGGATTACCCAGCTTCTCAGGAAGGTAGGTCTCCATGACGTAATTGAGTCCCCGCGCGGCAAAGGCCTGCTGCTCAACGCGCACGCCCATCTTGACCATTTCCTGCAATGCCTGCACCCACTGCTTGTTATTCTTGAAGAAGGGATCATTTTTGATCGCATCCTGGGCGCGCTTTTTATCCTTGTCTTCCAGGGGATGGGTAGGCAGGTTGTAATCCACGATGTCCTGGGGTGTCACACCGATCAGCTTTGCCTGGGGCACGCAGAAGAACTCATTAATGTGAGCCGCATTGCCGGAGCCAACCTTCATGGTGCGGTAAATATTGCCGTAACCATAGGGGTCACCATCGGTGAAAACATATACCGGCAGCCTGCAGGAATCTGACAGCAGTCGGACAAACCGCCGGTTTGCCCGGGTGGGAACGCCGCCCATGGCCACGACGATACACTTTGCGTTTCGCCAGTAAGCGTGACCGTTTAAGCGCTCGAAAAGCGCCGCGGTTTCCACTGCAAGTATAAATTTTGCCTTGGTGCGGAACTCCAGGCCTTCTACACGCGAAGGGATGGAATAGCTTCCTCTGCCGAAGGCGGTGCAGTCAATTTCGATCTTCTTACCCGTGGCGGGGTCGATATCGATAACAATCAGTTCGCCCGCAACCGAACCGTTCTGCTCGGCGGGTATAAAGCCGAGCTGCTCCCGGTTGACACCGACCATCGCCTCCATGTCATCCATGATGGCGTCGGATTCCGGCTGCTCTTTAAACGATGCCGGACCCCATCCTGCCGTTCCCGCTTCCGAGCCCCGCTTGGCTGATCCCTTGGAGGTGTAGTAAACTTCACGTTTTGAGGCAAAGTCGCTGGTGTCGATCAGGTGCTTGGCAAAGGCCATCATTCGCACCGTCTGGGCAAAGGGCTTAATGGTCTGGTAGGAAAGGGTCCGCTTGCTCACCCTCTTGCCGATGGCGAAGAAGCCCTTGTCCTTGGAAAAGGAAACGTTGGACAGGCTGCGGATGGGTACCCGCAGCGATGGGCGGCGGCCGCTTTTGATATCCTTGTGTATATCCTGTGCCTGCGCTATGAGCCCCTTCATGGCGGGTGAACGTGAAAGGTCAAGCTGCGATGATCTCTTAATGGCTTTAGTGGCTGCCACAGGTTTTTGTTTTTCCTTGCCTTGATTTACTTTCTTTTTGTTCATCTCCATCCCCGGAATTACCTGATTACTTCCTTCTGAATAAGTATATTGCCCGGGCAGGTCAGCCCCGGTGCCGCTCCAGCAGCTCCTTGAGCGTATCCGTTAGCTGCTTCTCTTCCTTCTCCGGCAAATTGAGCAGCTCGCGCAGGCCGATTCCGATATGAGGAAGATACATCTCAAGATAGTCAAGCTTGCGCTGCGCTTCAGCTTCCCGCCTGCGCTTGGAAAGGAACAGCTTCAACCTGCGGCCGCATTCCTGAAGGGCGAGCACAATCTGCTCCTCAATCTCCGGGTATCCGGCAATGGCTTCCTTCGACTCGCTGGTGAAGGGGACCCAGACCGAGGCCATATGCACGATAATAGTGAGGGGGCCCACGGGAAGTGTACCGCGGGGCTGGTTCAGGCCATACTGGCGCCAGTTCGTCTGCACCACCGACTGATAGGCGCAGCATCCGCCCTGCTGGTACAGCAGCGGTACCCGGTTGGCGAAACGGAGCACCCGGGCCGGCTCATCAGCTTCCTGACCTTCACCGCCGTACGCAAGGGCCGCCTCAACAATAAAGGGATTGCCCCGGTACACTGCCGGCGGCCTGGTGGTACAGGTGTAAAATGCAGCCGGGATGGTCGACTCCAGGCCCCTTTGCAGCTGCTCTTCACCGATGGGGGCAACACAATTTGTGGGCGGATTCATGATTTTGGTTTTGGCAATCCCCTGCATCAGCTTCTCCACTTCCTGATGCCTGATGCGCGAGGGTGAAAGCGATGGTGCAATAGCTGCATTGGCGCATATTTCCTCGGCGACCCGCTGTGTTACCCTGGAAAATTCACTCTGCAAAAAACCGGCGAGATTGCGCGCTTTGGTATCCCTGAGCATGGTCTGGAACACGCCCAGCTCAACACCGTGGGGATGAGGTTTAATTTCACTGGTATGTCCGGGGCGCTGATCGCTGGACCTTTCATAGGTAATCAGCTCTCCCGAAGGCTCCTGGTATCGCACCCGGATGTGGGGATTGGCAATGACGGTCTGGCGCAAATACTCATCCACCGATTGCCTGCCCCGCGTGTGTTTGCCTTCAAGCTCGATGGCCACGCGCGTGCCGTGAGGGACCGCCCACTCCACCTCTGTATCGCTTATAATTTCCGGCTTGTTTTTCTTGGTATCGATCTGCAGAAGAAAATGGTGCGCGGGTTTTCCCGGGTCGGTGCGGCTGATGATTTCAACCGGCTTGCCGGTAGTCAGCATCCCATACATGCCGGCCGCGCTGATCCCGATCCCCTGCTGTCCCCGGCTCATCTTAAGGCAATGGAATTTTGAACCATAGAGGAGCTTTCCGAAAATGTTGGGAATCTGGCGTTTTGACAATACCCGGGCCGTTGTCCTCCACGCGATGCGGAAACGGTCATTTCCGAGCTCTTCAATGCTGATAAAAATGTCGGGCAATATGGCTGCTTCCTCGCAGGCATCCAGAGAATTATCCACCGCCTCTTTAATCGCCGTGAGAAGCGCTTTGCGCGGATTATCAAAACCCAGCAGGTGGCGGTTCTTGGCGAAAAATTCCGATACTGAGATGTCCCGCTGGCGGGCCGCCATGCTCTCTGCAGTTTCTATCCTGTTTTTCTTCAGCGCCCGGACCGTTTCCCTTTCTTCCACTTCCGCTGCGCTCGATTGTCCTCTCATTATCTGCCTTCTTTCCATTATTGTTTAAGGCGTGAGCCTTCTTCTACCACTCGTCAAAAAGCATGATTCATGAACGCACCACCGGTGTGAGGTAAAAACAATGCGTTGCTTCATTGCCTTCAGTATAGGAGAATGGATATTGGGTGTCAAGGAGGAAGATACTACAAAATATAGTGGTTGGCTGTAATGCAGCACTTCTCTTCTTCTATATTCTCCGGATTATGTTCAAGCCAGGGCGCCGGCCATGAGGTGCTTTATTGCATGTGAGGACGCCCGCTGCCGTTACTCTTCGCACTTGTCTGAACGGAACATTCCCCCTGGTTTTGGATAAGGCAAAAACGCGGCACGCCTTTATTCAAGCTGAATTACAGGATATATGTATTTTTCTTGAGATAGTCGATTATCACATCACAGCACTCATTCACCGAGAGCTTTCCCGAATCTATAATGATTTCCGGGTTGTCCGGCTCTTCATAGGGTGCTGAAATTCCCGTGAACTCTGCTATCTGCCCGGCACGCGCCTTCTGATAGAGCCCCTTGGCGTCCCGCTGCTCACAGATCTCAATGGCGCACTTTACATAAATTTCGACCATGTCCCCGTCTTCCACGATGCTTCTCACCCGGTCGCGGTCCTTTTTGTAAGGGGAGATGAATGCGGTGGAGACCATTATCCCCGCGTCGACAAAGAGCTTGGCAACTTCGCCGATGCGCCGGATATTCTCGGTACGGTCTTCCGGTGAGAAGCCCACATTGCTGTTTAAGCCGAAGCGGATGTTATCGCCGTCCAGAACATAGGTATGATACCCCGCGTCAAAAACCCTTTTTTCCACGGCGTTGGCAATGGTTGATTTCCCCGAGCCGGAAAGCCCCGTATACCACAGTATCACTCCCCTGTTCCTGTTAACCTTCTCACGCTCCTTCCGGTCCACCAAGCCATGATGCCAGGTTATGTTCTTGCTTTTTGGTTCGCTCATGCAGGTACTCCTTCGCTCTGATAATAATGAATGGTTATGTGCTTCACTGTTTTAAGACCGGCGCCGCTTCAAAAGCACCCGTTTTATGCCGCCGATGAAAAAATTTCCCGCACCATCTCCTGTGCTCTTTCATATTGCGAGTCACTCAATGTCATGGAACCGTCCTTATTGAAGGCAGGCGGATCCTCAATGCGATACATTCGTTCCTTCAGCGCGGACTGTTTGACAATGTTCTCGGGAGTGGCCGGCACGATGCCGATCGCTTTCTGTATGTCATCAGGGAATTTGCCCGGGTCGGCGGTCTCATACACGACCGCGGGCCGGTCATGCTTCCCTTCAAGAAACGTATCCAGTGCCCTCCAGCCCACGGCACCGTGCGGCTCCATGATGATGCCGAAGCGGTCGTACACCTCTTTCATTGCCTGATAGTGATCGGGATTGCTCACGCTCATTGAGTAAAGATCGTTCCGCATGGCGCTCAGGTCAGGCTGAATGTCTATCACCCCTTCCTGAACAATCTTCCCCCTCGCGTCACGCCTGTCATACACATGGCCACCGTACAAATCAAGCAGCCTGGCAAAATTGCTCGGATTGGAAACGATCATAGCTGAGGAGGGGGATTTTACCGACGGCCTCACCACATATTCTCCCGTTTCCAGAAAGCGGGGGAACTCCCTGTTTTCATTGACGCCGCATACTATTTTCCCCACGGGGAGCCCCATTTCCCTGGCAATAACCGTCCCCATCATGTCCCCGAAATTTCCCGAGGGCACACTGGCAATCAGCGGATCACCGAAGCTCACCGCGCGCGAATAGGCAAAAAAGGGATAGACGGCCTGGGGCAGCAGCCTGCCCAGGCTGATTGAATTGGCCGAAGTAAATCTGTCGGCATCCCTGAATACCTCAAGAGCAAATGTCTTGTCCCCGAGCAGCTGTTTCGCCAGCGCCTGACAGACATCGAAGTCTCCGTTCACTTCGAAGGCATAGATGTTGTCCTGAAGGGTGGTCATCTGCCTTCGTTGCCGCTCGGTAATGGAGCCCCTGGGGAAGAACACCAGATTATCCACGCTGTCCTGCCGGTGGAGGGCATCAGCAACCGCGCCGCCGGTATCGCCGCTGGTGGCTACCGCAACCACTCTCCGGCACCCGGACCGCTCAAGAAAATAATTAAGTATCCTGGCAAAAAAGCGGGCCGCATAATCCTTAAACGAGTAGGTTGGCCCCCTTGACAGCCACATGATGGATGTCTCGCCTGTAACATGCCGGATGGTTGTCGGGATAACCCTGTCGTCATAGGCATCATCAAGTATCTTTTCCAGGTCCCGCGGATCAATTTCATCCTTGAGAAACGGATTGAGAACGGCAAACGCAATCCGGGCATAGCTGAGATCGCGCATGGCTTTTATTGACGAGGCTTCCAGCTTCGGAATGTCCGCGCGCCCGATCATATACAGACCATAGTGAGAGCCCAGACCCCGCATCAGCGCCGCCTCAAAGGAAACAAGCTCCGACTTATTATTGGTGCTGTAATATTTTATGGAACCCATGTTTTATAAACGCTGAGCAAACAAGGATGTCCGGTACGGGAAACCCACTGCGCTTAAAAAAGTCGTGTGATTTTAAACCGGGGCTGGATGGGATAGAAATCTGAGGAAGACCGTTCCGGCTTCGCTTCAAGCAGGTTAACAATTTATATGCACGTTGTAAAGAGGAAGTTACAATGAAGCATAAGGGGAATGGCAATCCTTTTATCAGGACACTATTCCCCTTTTTCCAATCAGTTTCAATACAACAGGTTTTTTAAGCGTTATCGCTGCAGATGCAATTAAACGTCCGTCCAGCCATGCTTACATCTTGCCGGCTGCTTTTCTCTTAGATGCCTTCAAGGCATTCACTTTTTTCTCTTCTTTTGGGGCCTCAATCTCGATATGGGTCGCAAAATTGCACTTTCCGGATTTCCACTTCATCTCGGGCTGGGGATACGATGCACAGTACTTCCCCGCCGGATATTCCTTTACCCGGCCGCAGCCCTCGCAATTCGTGACGATGGCATAGCAGGTGCCGCCATTAAAATTGCACCCTTTCTTGGTCATAAAGAAACAATCGGTTCCGGTTTTTACTGTTTGGCAGATCATGCTACATGCTCCTTTCATTAATCCTGGTTTAACATTATACCGTGCGCAGGCAATCGTAATTGACATACAAAAAAACCGATTTGCATTGTATTCCTCGTTCAGCAGGCAAACCGGTATGCGTACAACCAAATGCCGACTTTTAATCTAAAATTATAAAATAATTTATTTATGATGTCAATAAATTTATTTACTATTTTTTACTTGTTCGGCATTATGCAATAAAAACTTTAAATATTAATTAATTAAGCCCTGCTGGCTGTCATTATGCAATGAAAACAACACCCTCCCCTATGCGTGCCTAAAAAAAATCCATCGGGATTTGATTCCCGGTCCGAAATATGTTCATATTTATTAAAAAAGGAGTTTAAACATGCAAAGACATTGTACCCTACTATTAATTTTTACATTTTTAATTGCGGGCTGTGCGCACGAAATCAGGATTGATTCTGGAACCTATCTCCGGAATCCGGCACAGTATCAAAATAAGCAAATCATTATTGCCGCCGATCTTGCACAGATCCTGGATAACTATGGGGCCTTTGAAGGGAGGAAAATAGAAATCAGCGCGCTTGTTTCCCATTTTGAAGAGCGGGATTCAACGTCCTGGCACCTCATCCTGGAAAAAGATGGCAAACAACTGCGCGCCTATGAGGACAGTTTTTTAAAATATGTCCCCGCCGATGCGGTTTACCTCGCCCGGTGGGCAAAAAATGAAGGCGGTTATGTAACCGCCAGGGGAAGATTACTTAAAAATCGAATGGAGCTTGATCAGCTCACCTACAAAACTTTAATTGTTAATTCCAGCGCCATTCCCACCTGATTCTAGGAAAACAGCTTCGGGCCGAAGCTGCCCACACCTCACGAGCTACCCTTTGCCTTTCCTGAAGCGCCAGCGTTTGCGCTCCTCATGAAGCTCTTCCGCATGAGGAGTGACTCGTTCCTTTTGCCATACATAAATCTCCCGGGCAATTTCCTCCTCAAGCGCAATCTGGTTGCTGCCGCACACAATCACAAATGACGGATAGCGCTGGTGAACGGATACCAGTGCCCCCGGAATAATACCGAAGTGCAACAACTTGTGCATTCTGCTGTTCGATCTGGTGTTGACATAAGCAACTTTGACCTCTTCCCCAATGTGCACATCGGCAAGCGGCCTAACAACACTTGACACGGTTTTTACTGCCTGCCTGCAACACTCGCCTTCCGGAATTCTTCCGCCATGGGGACATTCACGGGGGTGGCCGAGCAGGGTACAAATGCTGTCAACCAGCTCCGGCGCGAGCACATGCTCAAATTCACAGGCTCCCGGCTCAATGTCGCCCAATCCCATGCCCAGCACGTCGGTCAATAACCTTTCTGCCAGCCGGTGCCTGCGTATGATCTGTTGAGCCTCACCATTTCCCTTTTCCGTAAACGAAATGTGATCTCCCCGCAAGGTTATATACCCGTCCTCCCGCAGATTCTCCAAGATCCCCTCATCAAAGATCTCGCTGCTGTGACTCCTGAAACTGTTTACGTCTGATTCATTGTTTTCAATAAGGTGCCATATGGTTTCCAGGTGTTCGTCTCTCTCCTTTTTTTCCATGGCGTGCCGCTCCTTGGGTTAACGTTCATCCTTGCTGCAGGTATCGCAGTAACCGGTAACCTCCAGCTTGTGGGCAACAGATTTGAAGCTGTGCTCCCGGGCAATATCTTCAAGTGAATCTTCCAGGGACCTCTTGTAAAATTCTATTATCCTGCCGCATGTAAGGCAGATAAGATGTTCGTGGTGCAGGTGATCATACACCTGTTCATAGTGGGTATGTTTGTCAATAAAAATTACCCTCCTGATCAGTCCGCTTTCTTCCAGCAGAGGGAGCGTCCGGTAAACCGTTGCCCGTGATATCCTGCGGCCGCTTGTTTCGCGCAGCTTGAGATACAATTCATCCGCCTCAAAATGACTGTCCATGGAGCAAACCGCTTCAAGGATGGTTTTTCTCCCGGGGGTGTATTTTAAGCTCTTTTGCTTACAATAGCCGCGCAGCAGCTTTTCAACCTTATCGGTTTTCACCTTCATGGCGGTACCGGAGACAAAGGATGTTCATCGCAGGAAAATGCTCATCAGGTGATTTATCAATCCGCCTATGAGAATGGAGGAGCCGGTTATCACCAGCACCATCAGGAGCGCTGCCTTCCATCCCAGTTCTTTTATCATTGCCATAACATTGGCAAAGCAGGGCATAAAAAGCGAGATGGTTATAGTACCCACGCAGGCCTGCACATAGTCGATCTGCCCTGTTTTAAGCAGGTGCAGCAGGATGACCGCGCCTGCCTCTCGTCGCGCGATGCAGAGCAAAAAAACCTCAACGCACTTTACGGGCAGACCCAGGAATGAGACAACAACCGGTGACAGGAACGCTTTCAGAAGATCCAGAATGAGCAGCCGCTCCATCACAAAGAGAACCAAAGCCCCCAGAACAAAAAGGGGTACCGTTTCAGCGGCAAACCATTTAAGACGATAGTATGTTTTAAGCAGCAGATTCTTAACCGTGGGTACGCGGATAACCGGTATTTCCAATATGAAATCGGTACGGGTCTCTTCCTGTATGCCCTTGTTTAAAATGACCCCGGCAATAATCTCAACCACGGCAAGCACCCCAAAAACAAAAATAAAGGCACTGATGGGGAAAAATGCCAGTACGGCAATGTTGATGCCGAGCTGGGCTGAACAGGGGATGGCAAAGGCAATAAGAAATATGGCAATGTAACGCTCCTTTTTTGAGTCCAGTATCCTTGTGGTTAGGGTTGCCGCGGTCTTGCAGCCGAACCCTAAAATAATAGGCAGCACCGATTTCCCGCTTAATCCAATCTGCTGAAAAAAACGGTTGCTGAGAATGCATAAATTGGGCAGATAACCAATATCCTCCAGCGTGTTGAGCACGAAAAAAAACAGGGCAAGAATGGGGATTACCGTGCCGACGGCATTGGCGAAGCCCAGCGTCAGAATTCCATAATCACCGACCAGAAAATCCCGCCAGAAGGCAAAGGGAACGAGGCTGCCAATGAATAAAGTGAGGGGATTAAAAAAGTGCTCGTTGATAGCGGGAACCAGCACGATCGCCCCCAGCTTCCCGACCAGTAGATAGGTTACATAAACAATCCCGGCTAAAATTAACCACCCGTAAACGGGGTGGCGGGCTAACGCTCCGAAACGTTCCAATAATCGACTGGTGGTCAGGGCGGTTGTCCCTGAAACCAGGCGCACAATGCCGTTTGACCACTCATTTCTCCGGTTGAACACAATCCTGCCGAGCGGGGTTGTGACACTCGCCCTTATGGCGCGGGCCTCATTTGCCGCATTCCGGCAAATTGCATCTCCATAGTACTTTTGCACCCATTCTTCGATCAATGTATCTCCCAGCAGAAGCAGGAGCACCAGCGCAGACGGGGGCCGGTTGTGGTCAGGAAAGTGGCGGGCTATCTTTTCCAGATGGCCTTGTATGAATTCCGTGTGCTTAAATCCATTGGAAGGATACTTCGTGTCAAGAATGGCTCTCCGCAAATCCGGCAGGCCCTTGCCTTCGCTGGCAACAGTTTCAATGACCGGCACACCCAGGCTGCGGCTCAGCTCGATGCTGTCAATTTCTATGCCCTTCTTTACGGCGCCATCTACATTATTAAGACAAATGATCAGCGGTGTGGCCAGCTCCAGCAGCTGGGAGGTGAGCAGGAGCGACGTTTTTAAATTGGCCGCGTCGATACATTGAATGACGCACTCGGGGTGCTCTTTAATCAGAATATCCCTCGTCACAATCTCATCTGCCGACTGTATTTCCAGGGAATAAATACCCGGGGTATCGATAAGCTCAAACTGTCTGCCCCCTATCGCAAGAGTTCCCCGGGCTATTTCTATGGTGGTGTAGGGATAGTTGGCAACGATGGAATACTCTCTGGTAAGATGGTTAAACAAAGAGCTTTTCCCCACGTTGGAATTGCCGACAATGACTATTTTATCCTTATGAACTGCGGTATGACTCATTTCGCGTTCCTGCCTGGCCATCAATTACAGCAACAAACCACCATGAAGAACTGTTTTCTCCATTCCACCGGGGATACATAATCGGCCTAACCGACTCCCACCTTTATCACTATATCATAAATGAGACTCAGTCTCAATATTAAAAGAAGGCTTTTTGCTGCCATGCAAATCCACCGCTACTCCTCGTAATCTGTCCATGCTCACTATTTTTGTAATTTGTGTTGACACTTCCATGTGAAACATATAATGAATAAGAATAATGACTTCAGGCAGTTATGCGGGATTCGGGGAGCATCTGTTTTCCCGGATGAACGGTATGGTGGTGTATCCTCAGGCCATGCTTTTTCGCAGCGCTGCGGCACGATTGATGGTCTTATTTTCCATCCTGCTGTAAAGAGAAAGGGGCGTGCAATGATCAGGTCTGAGCTTATCAAGTATCTGTCAGAAAAAGTCGGTGTAACTCATGAAGTCGCGGAATTGGCGCTGAATACCATTTTTAACTCAATGACAGAAGCCCTGGCAAAAAACGAAAGCATTGAAATCCGCGGGTTCGGGAGTTTTAAAGTGCGGCACTACGCCGGAAGAAAGGGAAGAAACCCGAAATCGGGTGAAATCATTTCTGTAAACCCGAAGAGAAGGCCCTTTTTCAAGGTGGGGAAAGAACTGAAGGAAAGGGTCAACAAACTCTAGACCCCATATCCATCCGCGAGGGTAAACAAGATATGAAACAGGTCATTCTCATTATCGATGATGAAGAGGAAATCCGCAGCAGTTTATCGGCGATAGTCGACCAATTGGGCTTTACCCCCCTGACTGCCGGCAATGGATTGCAAGCGCTGGAGCTGCTGCAATCGGAAAGGGTCGATCTTATTATTACCGATTTAATGATGCCCCAGATGGACGGCATGAAGTTCATCGTTAAAAGCCGCAGCATGAATCCCAAGATTCCCATCGCCGTCATCTCCGCCTACGGCGATGTTAAAAATGCAACCTTTGCCCTTACCCGGGGAGCTTTTAACTTCATTACCAAACCCTTCAGCATCAGGGAGGTGGAAAATATTATTAACAAGGGATTGCGGCTGCGGGAGCTGGCGCTGGGCACCGATAAGATCCTGAGAAACATACGCAATCGTACAGAGATTGTTATTCCCAGCTACCCTCACCTCATACCCTCGGTTACCTTTTACATTCTCAAGGAGTGCCAGTGGCGAGGCATTGATGATGAAAACATGCTCAACAATATCTCCGTATGCGCTGATGAAATCCTCACCAACGCGCTTGTCCACGGCAACAAGGGCAGTGCGCACAAGAACGTTTCCATTATCCTGACGTTTGATGCCGAAAAATTTTCCCTGACCGTTCAGGACGAAGGGGACGGCTTTGAGGCGAAGGAATATTCACAGCAGATGAAGCAGAATCAGCTCGACATTCCGGCCAAACGAGGCCTTTTCATTGTGGAATACCTGACAGACAAGGTAGCGTTCAATGAAAGGGGCAATGAGGTCACCATCACCCTCTATCTCAATGGCAACAGATCAAAGTCCCGGGACAACTGAGGGCTAGCGGCTTTAAAGATTGATATTTTGGGTGTCATTGCGTGCGCGTGCGAAGCAATCTTATGCATTGAGATTGCTTCGTCGGCTTTCCGCCTCCTCGCAACGACCACATGCTCCTGACCTACTCTATCCCGTATTCCTCCATCTTTGCGTACAGCGTCGACCTGGAAATATTCAGCATCCTCGCCGCCTTTACCTTATTGCCGTTCATAAGCCGCAGCATCCGCGATATCATCTTTTTTTCCGTACGCTTGATGATCTGCTGCAGACTCAGGCTGTTCCATCCCGACCCCCATCCTGGATCGGGTCGTTTTATCACCCGTCTTACCTCCGGCGGCAAATCCTCCACCCCCATTATCTCCCGTTCAGAAAGCATAAAGACCCGCTCGATTATATTCCGCAGTTCTCTCACATTCCCGGGGTAACTATATTCCGCAAGCAGGCTCATGGCTTCGGGAGTGAATTGCCTGGAAACGCCGTTTCTCGTATTGAGATTTTTTATAAAGTAGTCTATCAGGGCCGGGATATCCTCCTTTCTCTCGCGCAAAACAGGCAGGTGGACGGCAATCACATTAATCCGGTAGTAGAGATCCTCGCGAAATGTGCCTTTTTGAATCATCAGTTTCAAATCCCGGTTGGTAGCCGCGATGATCCGGACACTCACCTTTTTTTCTTCCGCACTGCCCACCGGCCGAAATGTGCCCTCCTCCAGCACCCTGAGCAGTTTAACCTGGGTATCCAAACTCATTTCCCCTATTTCATCCAAAAAGAGGGTGCTCCCCGCGGCCATCTCAAAGACACCCTTCTTATCCGCTACCGCGCCCGTGAAAGCCCCCCGCACATGACCGAAAAATTCCGATTCGAGCAGATTTTTGTTGAGCACCGAGCAGTCCAGCGTGAAAAAAGGCCTGCCGTGTCTTGCCCCGCTGCGGTGGATGGCACGGGCAACGAGTTCTTTACCCGTGCCGGTCTCACCGGTAATCAGAACGGGCGCTTCCGATGTCCTGGTATTGGCAATAAAGCGGAAAAGAGCGGTTATGGACTTGCTTCTGCCGATTATTACAAGTTCGCCGTGATCATGCTCCATGATAGCTCCCATATCTCTTGCCTCTGTCAGTTGGACACAGCACACACGTTGCGTGACTCTGCAAATTACATGCTTAAAAAATCAGAGCCGGGAAACTCCTCCTGTTTCAATCAACTCAGCAGTTTACGATCAATGCACGCATGCCGTGATGCAGCCTTTGACTATAAAGGAGGACGTGATAACGCACACACCGCGCAGCCTAATAATTTTATTGACTTTTTATTTGTAGTAATGGAAAAACACTGTGTCCTTAATGGACAGGTTTATATTGAGATGAAACGGTATTGCTTCTTACCGGAAGGGGAAAGTTCGCAGAGTATGAACGGTTGCCGGATGAGACGGCTCGCCTGCTTAACAATCTTTTGCTTGATGGTTACCACCCTTGCCACAGGTTGCAGTGTTGCTCCTGTCCTGAGGGTGATACTCAATTACAACGGCAACAAACTGCAGGGTCCGCCGGGAGTAGTTGCACGGGTTGAAAATATACGCATTCCCGGTCCGGCAGGTGAAATACCACTGCGCATTTATACCCCCTTTGAAGGCAGTTCATTACCCATACTCATCTATCTGCACGGTGGGGGATTTACATTCGGCAGTCTTGATAACTGCGATACCTTGTGCAGCCATTTCGCGCGTACCGTTGGCTGTCTGGTGGTATCCGTGGACTTCCGTTTGGCACCCAGGCACAAGTTCCCTGTCGGGGTTGAAGATGCCTACGCCGCCGCGCTCTGGACAGCGCAGAACGCGGAACGCATCAATGGTGACGCTGCGCGCATCTCCATCGGTGGACAAAGTTCAGGCGGCAACTTTGCCGCCGCGGTGTGCCTGATGGCAAAGGACCGCGGGGGCCCACATCTTATTTTTCAGCTTCTCGCCTATCCCTCGACCAACCTTGCCACCCTGGAAACCGATTCCTACCGCACCTTTGCGAAGGGCTACGGCTTGACAAAGTTCCACGCGCAGTGGTTCTGTAAACAGTATCTGGCACACCCGGGAGATGGCGCCCATCCTTACGCATCCCCGCTGCTTGCCCCTGACCTGAGCAATCTGCCGCCGGCGCTTGTGCTCACCGGCGAGTATGATGTGTTGAGAGACGACGGTGAGGCTTACGCAAAGCGGCTTAAAGATGAAGGGGTAGAGGTACGGCTCATACGCTACGCGGGCAAGGGTCACATGGCTTACTGGACCGTAACAGGGGACACCGCCGGTGACGCGGTGAATCAGGCAGTGGATGCGCTGAAGGAAATGCTTTGGCCGTGAGTATGCGGGGAATGAATAAGCCCAGCTATCAAGGCAGAACCACGTTGACCGCGCTCAGGGCATCAGCTCTGCCCCATCCCGATGAATAGTTAGGGTGAAGCACACTGGTGCGTTTCGCAGTTTTTTTAAGGACGGATTCCACCTCATCCACGCTCAGCTCCGGCCGGGCATCAAGCATGAGGGCAATAATTCCGGTCACATGAGGTGCCGCCTGCGACGTCCCGGAGATTGTCTGATACAGACCCTGAGGGGCGGATGAAAAAACGGCAAACCCGGGTGCCGCTATATCCGGAAAGATCTTCCGGTCGCAGTTCCCCGGCCCCCGGCTGCTGAACGATGCCACCCGGTCAATCATCGTGGTTGCTCCCACCGCAATGGTTTCCGGGTAATTGCCCGGGCTTTCCCCGGAGAAGAACCACGGCCCCGAATTGCCGGCAGAGAAAACCGGGATGATCCCTGCCTCCCGCCACGCCCTGATGTCATCGCGCAAATCTTCAAGACACCAGGGGAAGGTGTCATGTAATTTGAATCCCCAGGAGCTGTTTACCACATCAGGCGCGTCATCGGTGAGCGGGTCGCCGTCGGGATCCATGAACCATTGAAAAATTCCGTGCACATCCGAGCTTAAGGCTGCATCGCCGGAATCATTCCATATGCGCGCCGCGATCCATTTCGCACCGGGCGCGACCCCGATATGCGTGCCGCTTTCATCCCCGCCCACTATGATGCCCGCAACATGCGTGCCGTGGCCGGTAAATGCACCCGCAGCGTCAACCGGAAGGTCATGCTCTCCGTGGGGGTCAAACCAGCTGTTAGTGCCGCCGCGGAATTTTGCGACAAGGTCAGGATGAGTGCCATCAACACCGCTATCAAAGATTCCCACCACCGCTCCTTCGCCGTCATATCCCTTTTCCCACACCTCCGGGGCCCTCACCATCTCGATGTTCCAGGCGTAAAAATCATCTGCTTGCAGCGGCTCAGCGGGCAGGATAGACGGCACCGGAATGGGATAATCATCAAGCACCATCTCCACATCGTCCCGCACAGCTATATTTCTGATCACCTCCGGAACCGCTTTCAGCGAGATACCGTTAAAGATCCAGAATACTTTAAACTGCGAAACACGGCCTCGTGCCTGCTCCTGTTTGATCATTGCAATAATATTCTGCTGGCTTCTCAAGGCAGTTTGCCTGCAAAGCTCAATGACCTGGCGCGACCGCGCAGCCCTGCCATCCCTGCCCTTCCGCCCTGTTATGGTTTGCAATGCCGGCCTTTCAGCCATCCGCACCATCACTGAAATCATCGAGTTTGAACCCGGCGACGCGAGAGACTGAATCAATGCAGGGGACAACTGCCCGGCCGAGGCATGAACGCCATGGAGGAGCAGGACAACAACAAAACTCTTTTGGATTACTTTTAGCATGCTTGTCCTGAGCCAGTATTTTTACTCGTTTTTAAACCTCGAGCCTTTTAGGACACCTCGAAACATGAAATTACTGCTATAGAAGTGTCATTCTGCGGCTTGACCGCAGAATCCAGTTCGCATTCACTTATTGGATCCTGCGATCAAGTCGCAGGATGAACATTGATGATGGAGGGCCATGCTCTGTCATGGCCGCGTACCATATTCGGACGCGACGGAGCGCGTCCCTCCCCACAATCTATTTTCGAATCAACGTTTAAAAAACACCCGGGACACATTCGCCACTGCCACCCAGCTATTCTGGGGGGAACCAGGTATCGCTCGCCAGCAGCAGGGTACCGCGCAGCCTATAACGGAGGGGAATATTATAAACAATCATCCTGCCGCGCCAGCCGATCGCGGGTATAAAACCGAACATGAATCCGGTGTAATCTTCCCGGATGGGAACATAGAAGAGGGTAAAAAGAAGAAAATCGCTGTAGAAAGATTCATCGGCAGGCTCGCAGTCGGTGAGCGATTCGTCGCACATATACACCACTCCGTCCGCAAACCCGAAGTACATATTCTGCGGGAAAAGCTTCCACAAGGTGTTGTCGGCGGAATGCGGCCCGGAGTTGATTGCCTGGGCAAAACAGGGAAGAGGTGCTGCAAAAAGCAGTAAGAGCAGAATTATGGAATGCTTTCGCATGTGTTTTTCACCAGCCTGCTAATAGCTGACTGCCGCGTTTGCATCAACCAGCCCATACCCGTACCGATCATCCCATCCCGGTGCCCCCACATCTTCCGCAGTATCCTGGAGAACCTGCCTGATGTCATCGGGCCCGTACTCAGGGTGGATTGCTTTTATCAGGGCTGCCACGCCCGCCACATGGGGTGATGCCATGGACGTTCCGGTTGAAAACCAGTAGCCCCAGCCAATGCCGAAAGCCCAGAAGGTTTCCTGCAGAATACCATCTTCATAGCCATCGTTATTTTGATCGACATCCAAATCCCCGCCGGGGGCGACCAGATCAATCGCATCGCCGTAATTCGAATAGAGGGCCAGCTTCTTATCATAGCGGACGGCACCCACCGCTATGCAGTGCTCCAGTGCCGCCGGATAGAAAACTTCGTCTGTGCCGTCATTCCCTGCGGCGGCTACCACGGTCACCCCTCTTGCATACGCATAATCTACGGCTTCTTCCAGCAAGCGGGAATAGGATCCGGATCCCAAACTCAGGTTTATCACGTCCGCACCGTTGTCAGTAGCCCAGCGGATGCCATTAATAATCCAGCTGTAGAATCCGCCCCCCTGGAAAGAAAGGGACTTGACCGGAAGCAGTGTCGCGTTATAAGCAATACCCGCTACGCCGGTTCCGTTATTGGTCTCCTGCCCAATGGTGCCTGCCACATGAGTTCCATGCTGGTTGAAATCTATCCCGCCGCGGGTACCCGCAATGGCGTTATACCCCAACATAAGCCTGTCGTCAGAAAGAGAGCCGAAGCCATCCCGGCCGAAGGGATTGATGCCGGTATCAACAACCGCGACCACCACACCTTCTCCGGTACTTATGTCCCACGCATCGGGAAGATTGATTAAAGGAAAATTCCATTGCAAGGGATAATATTCGTCGTTGGGAATGGAGCAGGTCGTGGCATAGTAATTGGGTTCTGCATAGGCGACCTCGGGCCGCTTTTTATAAGCCTCGGCCATCTCGCTTTCCCTGCCCGGAGTGAATGAAACAAGCTGGTAGTTGTTGTTAAACCCCTGCCTCCATTCTGAAATTTTTAAAACCCGATGCACTGTATCCACTGCTTCCGGCGAGACCCCCTCCCTGAATTTAACCAGCAGCTCCCCTGCGGAACACATATGTCCATTGACCGACCGCAGGGAGTGAACATCATCAGCCTGCGCGCCGAAAGCCGGCATGCTCACCAGCAGTAGAGATAGAAAAATAAAGACATCATACTTTTTTTGCATTACCTGCATCCTTTAGAGGAAAGAGAGATTCAACGCTCTATATCACTGCCTCAATCATAATGAGAAACTGGAATGTGTTTATACGCAATGCCTTCGCGGCTTAAAGCCGCTCCTACCAATCCTGTACACATCTGACTGAGAGCTGTGACAACTTCCGGCTGGCAACTGTTCAGCCGTATCTGATTCGGTATGCAAGAATATAACATACCCATTCTTATTCGGCCACGCCTGCCGCACACATAACAAAAAATATGAAAAATACTATCGGATTCCCGGTGGGTTCCGCAAGCCGTTTCTATTTAAACGTATACTGGAGGGAAAAGTATGCGCCTCTGCCTGCGCCGTCCACCACGCTGTATGTCCCCCGGGAGCTGTAACTTTCGCCAAAAACATTTCTTATCTTGACTGACATCCCCAGCCGGTCGTGCCAGAGATGCTTGAGCGACAGGTTACAGTCAACCTGCAGATACGGAGAGAGGCTGCCGGTTCTGGAGTAGAAGAGGTTCTCCCCGACCTCCCGTTTCATGTAATAGGAGAAGTTGAGGTTTGCCGCAACCCGCTCCCTGAAATCGTAGTTCACCCCCCAGTTGAATGTGCCCCGGGGAGCGCTGAGAGAGCTTTTGACGCTGAACTCTTCAGTCTGACTGAGATCGGGGCCGGGCAGGCTGACCTGGGACACAAAGTCATCGCGATTCTTGAAGAGGTAGGAGACATTGCCGTACAAAGAGAGGGGGGAAACCGGTATGTAGAGGGCGGAGAATTCTATACCCTTGACATGATCGCGCCCCCGGCTGCGAACAATGCCAAAGGCCACTTCTTCGACAATATCCTTTAATTTATTATAGAAAAAATTGCCTTTCAGTGAAAGTGTCTCCCCGTAGCGATAGCTCAGTTCCACCTCCCAGCTTTCGATCTTCTCCGTGTCCAGGTTGCTTTCGTTGACCACCAGGTAGCGGGCGGGTGTTCGATATGCCCTGCCGTAAAGCAGCTTAAGATTAAAATTATCCAGGAAAGACCAGCTCAGGCCGATGCGGGGACTCACGGAATTATCATAGTCATCGGGCTCGTCATAGCGCACGCCCGCTGTCAGCTCGAGATTATCGGTTATCCGGTACTTATCCTGAAAGTAGCATGAATAGAGATAGCTCTCAAATGAAGGAATGATGGTCAGTCTCCGGCCGTCAAATATCTTCAGCAGCCATCTCGTGCTGTCGGCATCATTGTATTTCATTGAGCAGCCGAGAGTCATGAAATGATCGGACAGAACATTGAAATCATACTTTCCCTCAAAGCCATACTGCCGGTTTTCACTCTTCGAGGTGTACCAGTACGATTCCTCCTTATTCTCAAACCGCTCGAGGTACGCGGCCAGCAGGAGGCTGGAGGATGATCCTATCTCCTTGGTATAGGCGGCCTGCAAAAAGGAGAAGGGGCTGTATTCCTCGCCATGGAAGTCGCGGCGCGGCGTGGATAAAAATCCCTCCCACTGCTCCCGGACGAGCTCCTCCCATGAGGGCATCTTATACCCTGACCCGCGTGAGTACGCGGAAGCAACCGGCAATAACGTCTGGCGGGGATTGATATCAAACTGGGTGAAATTCCTGTAGTTGGACAGCCTTCCTGAAATCTCCAGATGCTCCTTGTAGCGGACCTTGCCGTAAAATTCGGCCGCGTAATCCCGCTTCCGGTCATTTAAACCCGGAAGGTTGTGCTCAAAATCATCGGTCGCGGTATAGTTGGCCGACAGAAGAACGTCCACATCACGAACGTTATAGCCGGAGAGGAGGTTGTAGCGCTGCGTGTTAAAGGTACCCACCTCTGATGAAACCGTCGTTCCCTCCAGGTCTTTCCCTTTCCTGGGCACCAGATTTACGATTCCCGAGAAGGCATCGGCTCCCCACAGTGCCGAGCCGGGCCCCCGGATGATTTCAATTTTTTCGAGGTAGTCGAGCGAAAGCTCCATTTCCCGCGGATAGTCCCTGGTGGAGGTGTCATTGGAAAAGGGCACGCCGTCCATCAGCACCAGGAAGGAATCGGGCACCCCCCGCAAATACATTCTGTTTTTAGTCTCATTGCGGTCGGCAAAGAATCCCGGGACGCTGGAAAGGGCTTCCGCCAGGGTGCGGTACCGCTTGAGCTCCTCACCCCCAATGATGGTAACCGCTGCCGGCGCCCTCCTCAGCGGTTCTTCGCGCCGCGAGGCAATGGAAACCGTGTACAGGTCTTCACCGATAAACATGACCTTGGTGTCCTCGAAAATTTCCTCCACGCTTTCATTCCCGGTCTTTTCCCCCTCCTCCTGAGCAGGAAGCCAGGGAGGATAGGCGAGGATGCTCAGCGCACAGAACGCGATTACCATGATGCGACGGCTAGTCTTCATTGGCGTCCTCTCCCTTGAGGTTTTTTAACAGCACCCGGAATTTACCCCTGGTCAGGCCCAGCAGCTTGGCGGCCCTGCTTTGGTTGTTTCCCGCCGCGGCCAGCGCCTGCTTGACCACATTTCTTTCCAGCATTTCAAGATCAATCCCCTCGGGGGGAAGCAGGATATTCGCATCCACCTCCTCCTTTTCCCCCTCCGCCTGAGCGGGAACCGCCAGATGGGCCACATCGATCTTCCCGTCAGGAGAATGAATAACCGCCCGCTCGATCGTATTCTCCAGCTCCCTGACATTGCCCGGCCAGGTCTGCTTGAGCAGGTAAGCCTTTGCCCCCTCGGTGATTTCCGGGTGAGGCTTACCCATGGACTGGGCGAAGTTTTTGAGAAAATGATCGGCCAGGGTAATCACATCCTCACGCCGCTCCCGCAGCGGGGGAATGTAGATGGGAAACACCTTGATGCGGAAGAGCAGGTCCCTGCGGAAGGCATTCTCTGCGGCAAGCTTGTCGAGATCCCTGTTGGTGGCCCCGATGACCCGGACATCAACCTTTACCGATTCGTTGCCTCCCACCCGGTCAAACTCCTTCTGCTCCATGATGCGCAGCACCTTGGCCTGCGCATCCAGGCTTAAGTCCCCGATCTCATCGAGCAGGATGGTTCCGTTGTGTGCCTGTTCAAACTTTCCTTCCTTTCGCTTCTGCGCGCCGGTGAAAGCACCTTTTTCATAGCCGAAGAGCTCGCTTTCGATCAGCTCCGAGGGTATGGCCGCGCAGTTGATGGCAACAAAGCGGTGCTGGCTTCGGCTGCTGTTGTAATGTATCGCCCGGGCCAGCAGCTCCTTGCCCGTACCGCTCTCACCCTGTATGAGCACGGTGCTGTCCGGGGTCCTGGAGACCAGCGACGCCTGGTTTAAAACCGCCAGCATTTTCTTGGAGTGGGCTATGATGCCGGAGAAATCAAAGTGCTTCATCAGCTCTTCCCGCAGCACCTTCACCTCTTCGCTCAGCTTTGAGATGGTGAGGCTCCGCTTGACGGTGATGAGTATTTTTTCCTCTTCAAAGGGCTTGGTAATGTAATCGATGGCGCCCTTCTGCATCGCCTCGACCGCGTTTTCTATGGTGCCGAAGGCGGTAATCACCACCACCGGGAAATCGGGATCAATTTTCTTGGCCGCGCCCAGCAGCGACAGCCCGTCCAGCTCCGGCATCTTCAGGTCGGTAATCATCAGGGAAAATTTCCCGTTTTTGAGCATATCCAGCGCGACCCTTCCGTTTTCCGCCTGCTCGATTTTGAAACCTTGCCGCTCCAGCATTAACTGAAGGATGTGCCGCATTTTCTTTTCATCGTCGACTATTAAAATCCATTCCATTCGACACCTCGCGACGCCTGTTTCCCTGGCAGGCTATTGAAAAACACCCATTTGATTTGTGGCTCAAAGGGGGAGGGGCTTTTGAGCCTTTGAACAGCCTGTGGAAAAATATTTTTTCAACCTAGATCAGTCAGTTGTTCCGTTCCCCGGAAGCCACAGTGAAAAGACGGTGCCCCCGCCCGCGCGGTCCGCGATCAGGATTTCGCCGCTGTGATTGTCAATAATTTTTTTCACCACTGCCAGCCCCAGCCCCGTGCCCCGCGGCTTCTTGGTAAAGAAGGGCTCAAACACCTTTCCCTTCTCCTCATCGCTTATGCCGATGCCGCTGTCGGTGACGGAAATGAGCACCCCGTCTTTCTCATTCGCCGTCCTGATGCTAATCTCACCGCGCTCAGGTATGGCCTGAACGGCATTGGAAAAGATATTGAGCAGCGCCTGATAAATCTGATGCTCGTCAACATTGACCTCACGCACATCCGGCGCCAGCTGTACCGAGAGGGCAATATCCTTCTCACTGAACTCCTGGAGCGGCACCATGGCCACCATTTTGTTCACCACCTGGTTGACGTTGACCGGGCTTTTGTGGGCGGGTTTCGGGCGGGCAAAGGAGAGAAAATCCTCCACCAGCCGGTTAAGCCGCCTGACCTCATCCTGTATGTATTCAATCATGGTTTTTCTGACCTTGGATTTGATCCCCTCCTTGGCAATAATATCGATGGATCCCTTGATAATGCCCAGGGGGTTCTTCAGCTCGTGGGCTATCATCATGGAGAAATTGCCAATTTCAGCCATCCGCTCCCGCTTGGCCAGCTCCCGGTAGGTTTGCTCCAGCTCGTCCCGCTTCTGCATCAGCGCCACCGACATTTTATTGAACGATTCGGTCAGCTCCCCCACTTCGTCGCGGCTGTCAATGGGAAGGGTTGTTTCCCATTCTCCCTTTGCAATGCGGGTGGTGGCGGTGGCAAGCCTCCTCACCGGCTTTACGATGGAAAGAGAGAAGTAGAGGGCCAGTATGCAGCCGATGAAGGTTGCCACCACAGCGGCTATGAACATGTCTCTTCTCATGGTATCGATGGTATCGAAGATGGCCTTTTTGGAAAACACCACTTCGATGTAGCCGATAACCTGCTCACTGCCCCCGATCGAAGCCGCGTTGCCCCCTTCCGCTAAAGAGAATGCAAAACGGTCTGAGATGTTCTTGTCGCTTCCCCTTCCCACCACCAGAAACATGGGTTCGCGGTACTTTTCCTGCAGGGCACCCGGCTTGGCGAGGTCAACCAGAACCTCCTTGTTTTCATTCATGATTTTTACGCGCTGCACATCCCGTTCCTGGAGAAGATTTTCCGCAAGCGTAGCCAGGGTCCCGCTGTTTTCAATCAGGATTTCCACCTCGGCATTCAATGCCAGGTTTTTCACCAGGGCATTGCCGCGGGTGACAAACTCCTCCATAAGCGCGCTCTTGGACTGAAAGGAAAAGAAAATGCCGTACACCAGCGAGCAGACCACGAAGAGCGAGATGGTAAGTATTAAAATCCTGGTGTTAAGACTGTCTCTGATCACTGAATAACCTCGCTCGCCTGCTTGATCATCTCCGCCGAAATGGTCACGGAAAGCTTTTGAGCAACTTTGAGGTTGATGATGGTTCTTACCCGTGATGGTTCCTGCACAAAACTGCCCGGCGGGCTCTTCTCATCCAGCAGCCTGCGGGCATATTCAGCTGTCTGCTTGCCGATTTCCTCGTAATCCAGGGAAAAGGAAAGGATTGCCCCGTTCTCCGCGAACCACTCGTTGAATCCCACCACGGGAATTTTCTTCAGGAGCATGCTCTTGACAAGGTACTTGAGGATTTTCTCCGTGCCGATGGTCCTGTCGGGAATAAGCAGCAGCACATCGATACCGGACAGCGGGGATTCAAGAAATTCGGGGATCTGCTTTTGCGAGCTGATGGGCATGCCCGCCACGATAAGCCCCAGGGCCGCGCCCTGCGACATGATGGCATCAAGGTTTTTCTGATTGTGCTCCGGGGTGTAGATCACGCCTATCTTTTTTCTGCCCACAAAGGCGGACTTTATCTGTTCCAGTTGAAGTGAAATGGGCAGGTTGAGACTTACACCTCGGTGGGCCGTATCCCCTTCCGGAAAAAGTTTTTCCGGGTTGGATACCATGGTGAAAATCACCGGAATGGAAATTGAGGCGGTGCCGGTCAGGTAGGCCGCTTCAGGCCCGACGGCAACGATGAGATCTCCTCCCCGCTCCACCGCTCCCGCCAGAACCAGCTTGCCCTTCTCTTTCACATCTTCATCGATCACATGCTCACGGTAGCTGCCGCTGGCAAAATGTTTTTTAAACCCCTCGACTGCCTTCTGGTAGGGAATAATATCGCTGCTTTTAATAATAATGATTTCGCCCGATGAAAGGGCGGGATCCGGGGCTGCGATCAGCAGCAGTAAGATAAGCGCGAGAAATGTGCGATTCATCGTTTTACTGAATCTTTTTGATTAAACCATGTATGAATGACAAGCAATTCCGGTTCCGGTACGGCCATCATGCCTGCTGCGCTACAGGCCGGCCTGCGCATATATATGCTGGCTCTATACAACCTCTTATATAAAACGGATTGGCTGAATCTGACCACTTCATACTAGGCCATTTTACCGGATGTTGCAAAGATTTATTTTAAGAAAAAAGTTTTATGCTGGTAAACTACTGATTAAATTAATTATTTATAAAATAGTCATAATCGTTGGCATAAAAAATAATTATGGCATTCGCTTTGCTTTTTAGCTGGGCAACCATTTAAAAACGTGCTTATAAAATAAGAGGATATATATATGGAACGAAGAGTTGTGATAACAGGCATGGGTGCGGTGACGCCGCTCGGAGGAACTTTGGACCAGACCTGGGAAAGTCTGATGAAATCCCTGTCCGGCATCGATTACATTTCCCTCTTCGATGCATCCTCCTTTCCGGTGAAGATCGCGGCTGAGGTAAAAAGTTTTGATGAATCAAAGCTGATGCTGCCCGAAGAGCTGAAGCCATTTACCGGAAGGGCAACCAAGTTCTGTGTCGCCGCAGCTCAGGAGGCCATCAAGCATGCCGGCCTTAACCTCGACGCCATCGATGTTACCATGTTCGGCATTTCCCTGGGTGGAAATGAAGAAACCACCAAACTTTCTGAATTCAGAAACGCCTTCAGAGAGGAAAATATTTTATATTCACTGCAGAACAAGGATCTCTCCTATTTCAGGGATTCAAACCGACTGGCCCAATTATGGGCGATCAGGAGATGCGCGCACACTACCTCCAACATACTCTCCATCCTCTTCAATGCCCGGGGACCGGTGAGCACTTCTTCCACGGCGTGCGCCTCAAGCGCTCAGGCAATAGGAAAGGCCATGCGCATGATTGAACACGCGGACGCGGACATAATGATTACCGGCGGATGTGATTCGATCATCAGCGAGTTCTCGGTTGCGGGGTTCGGTCTGCTCGGCGCCCTTTCCAACAACAACAACGATCCCCAAAGGGCAAGCAGGCCCTTTGATCTCAAGCGGGACGGTTTTGTGCTCGGCGAAGGCTCGGGCATTCTTGTACTCGAGGAGTTATCCCATGCCCGGGCACGGGGAGCGCGTATCCTGGCGGAAATCACCGGCTTTGGTTCATCCTCCAACGCCTACCGGCTGACCGACTCTCCCCCGGACGGCAGAGGGGCTGATCAATCAATGAGGACGGCCCTGCTGGACGCCGGGATCTCACCGGATCAGATAGATTACATAAACGCGCACGGCACCTCGACGCTGGTTAATGACCGCAGCGAAACCCAGGCTATAAAAAAGGTCTTCGGCGAGACGGCATACGATACGCCCATCAGTTCCAACAAGTCCATGCTGGGGCACCTGATTGCCAGCGCGGGCACCATTGAGCTGATCATGAGCGTCATGACCATTCAGAACAAGATCATCCCGGCGACCATCAATTACGAGATTCCCGATCCCGATTGCGACCTCGACTACGTCCCCAATGAGCCCCGGAAGCATGAAGTCAATTCCGTGCTCTCAAACTCGTTCGCATTCGGCGGTCAGAACGCCAGCCTGGTGGTAGAACGGTATTATGACGCATAAGCGGCGCGTCGTGATAACCGGTCTGGGGCTTGTTTCTCCCCTGGGGCTTACCGTTCGCGACAGTTGGAACGCTCTCATTGCAGGCACTTCAGGCATTAGCTCTATCTCTTCCCCCGGGTCCCCGTCTTTAAAGGTCAAAATAGCCGGCGACGTTAAGAGTTTTAATCCGTCAAGCCTGCCGGGCAAGAAAAAAAATATCAAGCTGATGAACAGGGATGCACAGCTGGCCGTTGCCGCGACGGATGAAGCGCTTGCCGAAGCGGGATTCAACCGGGAGACAACTGAGCCCGCTGCGTTCGGCATTGCATTCGGGGCCTTCGGCATTCAGTATACCCTTGATGAGGCCTTCAGCTTTCTCAGGGAACCGGGGGAGACAACAACGCTGAATCCGATCTGGCCGCTTACCATACTGCCCAACATGAGCCTGTGCCACAGTGCCATCACGCACTCCCTGCAGGGCCCTAATATCGCATTCTGCTCGCTTACCGCGTCAGGAACCCAGGCGGTCGGCGAGGCATTCAAGTCCATTCAATACGGCGATGCTGATATATTCATTGCCGGGGGATGCAGCAGCCTTAATCCCTCCTATCTCCTTTCGCTCGCCGACGCGGGCCTGTTTTCGGCACAGGAAGCAGATCCGGCGTCATCCTGCCGCCCTTTTGACAAGCGAAGAAGCGGGTTTCTGATGGGAGAAGGTGCCGCGGTTCTCATTTTAGAAGAGCTCGGGCATGCCCTTAAGAGAAACGCCGCCATCTATGGGGAGGTCGGCGGCTACACCTGCGCTCTGCAGGGAGGAAACTTTTCCTGCGAAGAAAGCTCATTTGATGCGCGCGTTGAGGGTGTTTCCGCCTGCATCGAGGAGACACTACGGCAGGCTGCCATTGATCGCAGCGATATAGATTACATTAATGCGGACGGCAATGCCACCGTCCTCTCCGACCGGATTGAAACAGAGGCCATCAAGCGGGTTTTCGGTGATCACGCCTACCGGCTTTCGGTGAGCTCCACCAAGGCCGCCACAGGCCACATGCTCTGCGCCTCGGGTCCGGCTGAGATCATCGTGAGCACGCTGGCCATAAAACACGGCATGGTTCCGCCCACGCTCAATTATGAGCAGCCGGATCCGCGCTGCGATCTCGACTACACGCCGAACCGGTCACGCGCGAGGGAGATACACGCGGCACTTTCCCTCACGCTGGGACTGAGCGGAGAAAATGGAGCAGTGCTGATCAAGGCCTTTGCATGAAGCCGGGGATCACGGACAGAGGAAATCACATGGAAAGAAGGGCAGTCATAACAGGGGTCGGTGTCATTACCCCGCTTGGAATTGGCAAAGATGAAAACTGGAAGCGCCTCTGCGCCGGTGAATCGGGCATAGGACCGCTTTCCCGTTTCAAGCCGGAGGAAATCGGCGTTTACACCGCGGGAGAGGTAAAAAATTTCAAGGCCAGCGATTTCATCAAGGACCGGAAGGCCATCAAGCTCACCTTTCCCATGGTCCATCTGGCGGTGGGTGCCGCGCAGCTTGCGGTTGACGATTCCGGCATAAAAACTGAGACCCTTGAGCCCGCGCGATTCGGCGGCTTCATAGGCTCCGGGGGAGGGGGCTTCGAGGAAGGCGCCGGCTTCCCCGACCTGGTGGAACCGCTCGTGCAATCCTGGTCCGAGGAAAAGAAAAAATTTGATCCGGTCAAGTTCGGTGCTGACGGCATCGCCCGCACCTACCCGCTCTTCCTTCTGAAAACGCTTCCCAACAACGCCTTTTATTACATATCCCTTCAGCATAATATACAGGGGGAAAACGACAACATCATTGCCTCCTTCACCGGAGGAGCGCAGGCAATCGGTGACGCGGCGCGGACCATACGGCGCGGCTCCGCCGACATCGCCATTGCCGGCGGTTATGATTCGCTGCTGCTTCCGACCACCCTCTTCGGGTTCAACAAGCTTGAGCTGCTCTCCAGGAATCCCGATCCGGCAGCGGCCTGCCGCCCCTTTGATCTGAACCGGGACGGCATGGTGCTCAGCGAGGGGGCCGGCATGGTGGTGATTGAAGAGCTGTCCCGCGCCCGCAGCCGGGGCGCGCATATTTACGCGGAGATCACCGGCTACGGCAATGCCTCCAGCGCGCACCACCTCTATCAGCCCTGCCCGTCGGGAAACGGCATCAGGATCGCCCTGGAAAAGAGCTTAGCTGATGCCGGGATTGCTCCATCGGATATTGATTACATTAACGCTGACGGGGTCGGCACAGTGATGAGCGACAAAGCAGAATCACTTGCCATCGCCTCCGCCTTCGGACCACACGCGCAAAAGCTGTCTGTCAGCTCTACCAAATCCATGACCGGGCATCTGGGAACAGCCGCGGGCGGGGCGGAACTGATCTTCAGCGCCCTAGCCCTTCAGGAAGGAATCCTTCCGCCCACCATCAACTATACCACCCCCGATCCTGACTGCCCGCTCGACTGCATTCCCAATCATGCCCGGGAACAAAAAATAACAACAGCGCTCTCCATTAACCAGGGTCTGGGAGGACAGTGCACCTGTTTAATCATCAGGAAGGTTGAGTGACATGAAATTCGGCTTTATCGCCCACGCCCGCAGGGCAAGTGAACTGAGAAAGGCATTCCTGCTCCGGCACGATGTGTCGCTGATCCCGTTTTTGCCCGAGGGGAAAATCGTATCCAAGGCGCTTGAGGTGGGCTTGATCAAGGATATTTTTACCTACCGCCAGGTGTGCTCTGCCCAGCATGAAAAGTGCAGCGGCAAGATATTTTGTGTTTTTCTCACCGCGGAGCAGCTGCTCACCAACCAGGAGCGGGCCGTTGAGCTGGTGGTCGAGGCATGCAGGCAGGCCAAGGAATGGGGCGCCGAGATTGTGGGGCTGGGGGCGATGACCGCGGTGGTGGGGTCGAGAGGAAAGGAAATCAATCAGCATTCCCCTGTACCGGTCACCACCGGGAACTCCCTTACCGTGTATTCATCGCTGCGGGCGTTCCGGGACATGGTGAAAAAATTAGGGATTGACATCCATCGGCAGAAAATAGTAATTGTGGGCTTTCCCGGCAGCATCGGGCTTGCAATAGCGCGACTGCTTATCCAGGAAGGTGTTCGTCTTATACTGGTAAGCAGGGGGAAAACAACCCCCTTCATAGACCGTTTCCTCGCAAACCTGGACGGGGAGGCAAAGAAACGGGTTGAGATCAGCTGTGATCTTAAAGAAGCGCTGAAGCAGGGAAGGATAGTCTTCAGCGCCACCTCTACCGGCAATATAATCGATCCCGATACCCTGGCGCCGGGTTCCATCATATTTGATATCGCTCAGCCGCGGGATGTGATTCAGAAAAAGGAAAAGAGAAAGGATGTGCTCGTCATTGATGCGGGGACCATTTCCCTGCCTCACACCAACAGTCATGGCTGGCATTCCATTTCTCTCCCCTTTTTTTCCTTCATTTCCATTCCCATCCTGCCCTGGCAGTCCCGGGAGCGCTTTTACATCAATTACTCCGGCGTGGGTCCGATCTTCATCCCTTCCTGCCTGGGCGAGACCATCACCCTCGCCCTTGAAAACCGGCCGGAAAGCTTTTCCCTGGGCAGGGACCTCGACCTGGATAAGATCAGGGAAATCGGGGCGCTCAGTGAAAAACACGGATTCATCTTCGATCACTTTTTAAGCTTCGATAAGGGCATCAGCGACCAGACGTACGAAATCACGGCAAAGGCTCTCAAAGGGTCAAACTGAAGGCACGCGAAAGGTTGCACCATGAAACTGAAAGATAAAGTCGCCCTGGTTACCGGTGCTTCAAGGGGACTAGGCAAAGCCATCGCACTGCAATTGGCTGCGGAAGGCGCGCGGGTAACCGTCAACTACATGAAAAACGCCGACAAGGCGGAGGAAGTGGTTAAGGAGATCATCTCCCGGGGAGGAAACGCGGCAGCCATACGGGCGGACATAACCTCGCTGCCGGAGGTTGAAAAGATGGTGGACAGCCTCTACGAGCAGTTCGGGCGGATCGACATCCTGGTCAATAATGCGGGCGTGACCAAGGATGAGCTGCTGCTGTCCATGACCCCGGAGGACTGGGGTATTGTCATCAAAACCAACCTGGGCGGACTCTTCAACTGCACCAAGGCGGTGGCAAAATACATGATGGTGCAAAAGAGCGGCAGGATCATAAACATTTCCTCGGTGGCGGGCGAGCGGGGCGGACGCGGGCAGTCCAACTATGCCGCCTCCAAGGGAGGGATCAACGCCTTTACCCGCTCCGTGGCCATGGAGCTGGCGCCTAAAAAAATCACTGTCAATGCGGTGGCGCCGGGGGTGGTTGAAACGGAAATGAGCAGCACGGTCATCAGGAGGGCAAAGGACATCATCCTTGACGCCGTTGCCTTAAAACGCCTGGGACAGCCTGAGGAAATCGCAAAAGTAGTGGCATTCCTCGCCTCGGATGATTCATCCTATATCACCGGTGAGGTCATTCGGGTCGATGGAGGCTTTAAAGGATAATCCATTTCTTACAAGGGGTGAGCGACGATGGATGAGAATACAATTTATGAAAAGGTGAAGGCAAGTGTGGTTGATGCGCTGGGTGTTGATGAGGAAGAGGTGAAACCCAATTCGGCGTTGTTTGACGATCTGGGTGCCGAATCCCTCGATCTGCTTGATATCGTCTTCAGACTGGAAAAGGAATTCGGCATAAAAATCCCCCGGGGAGGCGTCCAGGCCAGCGCCATGTCTGCTGAAGGGGAGAACCTGAAAGACGAAGATCTGGTGGTGGATGGCGTCCTGACCCCATTGGGAATTAAAAAACTGAAGCAGTCCATGCCTGAGGTAGACCCGGCGCGGATCACCGACGGATTCAGGGCTGATGACATTCCCACCCTTTTTACCGTCCAGACCTTCGTGAGCATTGTTAAGAAAATGCTGGAGGAAAAGGGGAAGGCTTAAGCAACCATCATGGGCATCGGCATAGATATTGTTGAGGTGCAGAGAATAGAACAGCTGGCTGAGAAGCACGAGTCGTTTCTGGCCAGGGTCTATACCGAGGCCGAGATCAGCTACTGCAGCAAAAAGAAGAACCGGCACCAGCATTTTGCCGCCCGCTTTGCTGCCAAGGAAAGCGTGCTCAAGGCATTGGGCGTGGGCTGGGCCCGCGATGTGAAGTGGACGGACATAGAAGTCATCAACGATGCCCTGGGGAGGCCGCACATTAATGCCTACGGCGAGGTAAGGCGGCTCATGGAAGAGAAGAACATCAGGGAAATTCTGGTGTCGCTCTCCCACACCGCTCACTACGCCGTCGCTTCCGCGGAGCTGGTGAAAGGATAAGCGCATGCGATTTCTCATGGTTGACCGGATACTGGAATTTGAGAAGGGAAAATCAGCCACCGGGTGCAAGGATGTCACCATGAGCGAGGATTTTCTGGCCGACCACTTCCCCCGCTTCCCGGTCATGCCCGGGGTCATGCAGCTCGAGGCAATTGTTCAGCTTGCGTCGTGGCTGGTATTCGTGAGCAGTGATTTTAAAAGCAAGGGTACCCTGGCCGAGCTGGGGGCCATCAAATTCAGAGATTTCGTGAAGCCGGGAGAGCAAATGATCATGGAGGTCACGTTCCAATCCATGGACAGCGATGGGGTCACCTTCAAGGCGCAGGTCAGGGTCGGGGACCGGGTAAAAACCATCCTCACCTCGGCGCGTCTCCGCTACATCCCCATCGAAACCATTGACGATCCCCAGGAGGCGCAGGACTATTTTCACTATCTCACCGGCGATAAGCCGTTCGGTGTCTATGCCACCTGATTGAAACCTTCCCCTTTACAGCTTCCTGGTTCCGCGCATGAGATTCCATCTTTTTGACAAGGTCATCCAGTTTGTTCCCGGGAAAAGCGGTGTGGGTGTTAAAAACGTCACCCTGGGAGAGGATTTTTTCAACCGGCATTACGGCCTGACGCCGCTCATGCCCGAGCCCCTGATCATCGAGGCCATGGCCCAGATGGGCGGATGGACCATTGCCCTCTCCACCGGCTGGCAATACGTGGCCATCCTGCTCCGCATCGACAAGGTGAAGTTTTACCGTCCGGTGCGCCCCGGCGACCAGCTCATCCTTAAGGCGGATGTCCTCTCCATAAACGAAAGCGGGTCATTGATCGAAGGCCGGGCGGAGGTGAACGGCGAGGTGGTGGCCCACGCGGAGCGCATCATGTACGGCAACAGCCCCGTGCCTGACCACTTGAGAGCCTTTATCAAGAAGAGCTACATCTACGTCAGCGGAGGCTTCCTCGACAGGGAGGGCAATGTCATTACCCGATAAGCACCCCTCCAATCAGCCCTTCGTGAAGAAGCGGGCGGTCATTACCGGCATCGGCATTCTTTCACCCATCGGAAGCGAGAAGGGGGAGGTCACCAGGGCACTCCGGATGGGAAGATCCGGTGTTGCTCCCATAACCCTCTTTGACGCCTCCTCTCTTCCCACCACCATAGCCGCCGAGGTAAAGGATTTTAGCCCCCGGCATCTGCTGCGCGGCATGAAGGTGCTGGACATGACCGGGGACCGCCGGGTGCTGTTCGCCAACGCAGCCGCGCTGCTTGCGGTTGAAGATGCGGGGCTCGCTGCGGAAGCGCTGAGCGCCGCACGGGGCGGTGTCGTGTTGGGGGCAGGCATGCACTCCATCATTCCCCGGGTGGATACGATCGTAGCCCAGGGCTTCAGATACGGGAGTGAAAAAGAAACGCGGGCGCGCGGGCTCGAGGAAAGTGTGAGTGCCCCGCTCTGGAACAGGGCATGTATGGGAACGCTCTCGGTGGCGAACCACTACGCCGTCAAGGGGCCCTGTTACACGGTGGTTTCCGCCTGTGCGGCATCATCAGAGGCGGTGGGGCAGTCCTTGAGAATCATCCAGAGAAACGACGCTGACTTCATTATAACCGGCGGGTATGATTCCATGCTCAACCCGTTTTTCATGGAGGGGTTCTGCGGGCTGGGCACCATGTCGGTACAAAATGATACGCCCCGGGAGGCCATGAAGCCCTTTGACCGCAAGCGTGACGGATTTGTGCTGGGCGAAGGGGCGGGGGTGATCATCCTGGAGGAGTACGAACACGCCCTGAAGCGCGGGGCGCGCATTTATGCTGAAGTGGCGGGATATGGAACCTCGCTGGATGCATACAGCGTGGCAGACCCCCATCCGGAAGGCACCGGCGCAGTTCTTGCCATGAGCAGGGCGATAAAGGACGCCGGGATCGCCATCACTGATGTTGAATACATCAACGCCCACGGCACCGCGACCATGAAAAATGACCGCATCGAGACCGCGGCCATCAAAAGGGTGTTTTCGGATCATGCCTATAAAATACCGGTGAGCAGCACCAAGTCGATGATCGGCCATACGGTTGCCGCTGCCGGGATCTTAGAGCTTATTGCCACCGTCCTAGGCATGAACCATGATTTCATCCCTCCCACCATCAATTATCAAAACGCGGACCCCGATTGTGACCTCGACTACGTCCCCAACCAGTCCCGCGAGGGGGCATTCTCCTGCGCCCTCTCCAACTCCTTCGGCTTCGGCGGCCAGAACTCCACCCTGATCATCAAGAAGGTGTAGGAACAATGGGCAGCAATACGCCCCTGCTGACATCGGCTATCCACTCGATCACCGGATGTAGCCACAAGCTTTAGCTTGCGCAATCCTTACTACACAGGGGGACGCTCTTAAGAAAATAAATATATTTCAGTTTACTAACTGATAATTGTTATCTTGGGTCATGATCTTCCCCTGCTCCACGGCGTACCCCTCACGAATAATGCTCCTCAGTAAAATAGAAGAGTGCATGGTCAGGAAGAAATGTCCATCCATCAGCAACTCTTGCGTCCCTGCAGAATTATCAATTTATAAAGAATGAGCTAGAATACCCCACAGCTCTGCTGTGGGGATGAATGGCTTAAAAATTTGTTTTTGAAATCTCGGTGGCGTTAGCCATGAATTTGGCGTAATGCCCCGCCCCTTGGGGCGGGGATAGTCGAATTCAAGAGATTTCTTTACTTATTTAAGAGCGTCCCCCTCTCCGACCAGCAGAATTCCGGGGACACCATACTTAATTCAATTATAATCTCGTTTTAATAGTTGCTGCTCTTAAACAACTACAACAAAAGCGCCCATTGCCTAAAGAATCTTTTCTTGAAGAAATCTTTTCGTATGCCGATCACTTCAATGCCCTAATTTAGTATGGTGTCCCCGGATCTCGCACGTCCGTTTTGATGGTGTTGTTAGCCATCAAGCATGTTCCACCCTTTAATAAGGCATTATTTTGTATCTACCTCGACTTTGATGCCATGAACGATAATTGCCTGTGTGCGAATTGGATCTTGTCGCGTTACATTAGGGCAGCGAATAATGATTTTTTCATTGCCTTCCCATTTGAAACTAAAGTCATTCCCGCAGTATCCTGCAAAGAATGTTTCACCTCTTTTGGGGTTTGGAAACGATCTCCATGACTCTATAACCAGATTGTCACCATAGGGGGCATGACCTACCTCTGTTTGAGACTGATAATATTTGATTGTAAATGCCCCATCCGGGGACGTGGCACATGAAATAAATTTCCAATCCCTTTGGAATAGGAAATGTTTACCATAAAAGTAAAGGGCAATTAGTACTACTAGCAGTGTAACGATTATGGCTAACGTCTTTTTCTTCACCGTCTTATACCTTATAACGTTCAAGCTCAGCCGCCGCTGAAAGGGGTCGGCTGAAGTGATGTGTTATGTGTGTTCTTCAGGGTTTTATCTGCGCATCATCAAATTCAGCAGATCGAGGCATCCTGTGCCCTTCAAAAACAGTAAGTATAGTAATGTGATTTTTTTCAAGCCTGTAGACAATGCGATATTTTTTAAATATCAGTTCTCGTATGTCGGGGGTGGCGAGTTCGGGGACTATCCTGCCTATGCGCGGTTTGTCAGATAATAATTCCGCATGCTCAATAAGTTGATCGACAAATTGTATGGCCCGAACCGGGCTGTCTTTTGAAATATAGTCTTCAATTTCGATTAAGCGCTCAAGGGCTTCATGTGACCATTTGATTTTCATAAGGGGTTATCCCTTGCTTCTTCTTGCTTTTAATGCCGTTCGTACCTCCTCGGTTCTATAGGTTTTTCCGCTTTCAGCATCTGCTATTCCTCTGCTAACAGAATCAAGAAAAGATTTTTTATATACAAGGTCGTCATACTCGCCAGGTGACAAGAGAACGCCGGCCGGCTTTCCATTTTGAGTAATGATCACGGGATGGCCGGTTTCCTTGAGGCTCTTGAACCATTTTGAGATACCCGCCTTGAATTCGGCAATAGGAACAATGTCATTTGTAATGGAAATTGGTTTCATCATATGGCTCCGTATTTTGGATTTATTATTGACCAATATATAGGCCAATATAAAAATCAAATCAAGATTTATTATTTACGCATAACGCCCAAACTGTGGGTTTCGAGCGGAGCGAGAACACCCACCAGTTTGCTGTTCGACCTCTCTATTCTTGCGGTTCCTGCGGCAATGCTTTGAGATTCCGGACAAATCGCACGGGGTCAAAAGGCTGTTTGGTTTTCAGGGCCGAGTACACTTCCACGCATACAGCCTGCGCGATCAGCAGAACGGCATCCTCTCGTGAATGCCCCTCCATTATCAACCTGTCGAGTGTCTCTCTGGTTTCCGGTGGATTGTTGTCTCGAAGTTGATTCTCAACGACCTCCAGAAATTGCGCCTTGAGTCGGGGGTTGGTCTTCTCTTTCTTTGGCCTGATCATATTTTCATCCTGGGGTCGAACAATGATTAGATAGTTTCTTTATAATACCCCTTGTTTACAATTTTGCATTATAGCAGCCCAATAGAAAATCGCCATACGTTATTTTATTTCGCTACGTTAAGCCACCTGCTCCATATGGAATGGGATGATATATGGTTTCTTTATAAAACTCCTGATCGGACATCCCCCACTGCAGGAGCAGCTTCAGCTGCGAATGTTTCGCGGCCCGAGGCCGCTCCTACCGGAAATCCCTTCCCTCTCCCACCAACAAACGTAACCTCTGATGTAGTCGCAAGCTTCAGCTTGCACTCACAGCGCATCCAAAATCATTTTTTGCGTATTTACCAATGACTGAGCGACAAAACTCACAAACGGTGAAAGATCCCCTTTGTCGCCTGCGGCAAGTGTATACAAATAATTCCGACGCTGTTCTTTTCTGATCACAGCAGGTGGCAGGCCCTTTTTCATAAAAATAAGATTCATCAGCAACCGGGCACCGCGACCGTTGCCATCGTCAAAGGGATGAATTCTCACGATATTATAGTGAGCGATAGATCCGGTTATCAACCCATGTTCCCGGTCGATATTTTTTTCGATCCAGGCAATCAGTTCTTCCATTTCTACCGTCACATGGAGAGGATCGGTATATCCATGAATAGTACCGTCAAGCTGAAGAACCGTATTGGGGGTTTTCTTGTACTGCCCCGGCGTAGCTTTCTTTTTTGTTTTTCTTCCCGAGGAATCAACCGCGTCGGTAAAATCTACGCCCTGGAGTAGCAGAGCATTGATTTCTTTCAGCAGCCCCTCAGTGACGGACCGTTTATTACTCACCACCTCATAAAGAAAATCTATTGCATCAGCATGGTTGCGGGCATCAAGAAAATCTTTCAGAGGTTTACCTTCTACGGTTAACCCCTCTCGCAGAAAAAAGATTGTCTCACCCAGGGTCAGCGTGCTGCCCTCAATGGCATTGGAGTCACACGTCCATTCCATTTTCAGTTTTTCAGTAACCGCCTGCCACTTGTCAGGCTGCAAAGGCTTCTTCTCAGCAATCATCGCCTGCAATCTGTCAATTTCCTCCATCAAACTTTCAAGTGCTCCTGACCGTTGCACAGCGTAATAATCAGTCATAACGTTTTACCTCCAGCTAATATAACCACCAATGTAGCCACAAGCTATGGCTTGCGCTTGCTCTTTGTCTGTACTACCCTCACCTGATAGGAATTTATGAATTTACGGATGTCCTTCATCACCCAACCCTTTATTCATAACGGGTCCACATCCTGATAACTTTGACGGCCCTGACTTCACTGATGACCTGGTATACGAGGCGATGCTGGATCGTGATCCGGCGTGAATAAGCACCTGAAAGGTCTCCACGCAATTTTTCATAGGGAGGAGGAATTTGGAATGGATCCCTGGATAGAAGGTTAAGCAGCTTTTCGGCTTTATGCCTGAGACCCGCTGCTGCAATCATCCTGGCATCTTTCTGCGCCTGCCTGGCAAAGACAATCCTCCAATTTACCATCCGGGCTTCTCGCTGCATTTCTCAACCGGTGTTTTGAGGCCACTGCGAATCGATTTCCCCATGCCGGGAATGGATAAAAGATAGAGCGTCTCCTGGATAGACCGCCAGTCATCCTCGGAGATCAGAATGGCATTTGATCTCTTGCCGGTGATCTGGATCGGCTCGTGGGATTCTGCAGCCTGGTCGATCAATTTATAAAGTTTTGCCCGGGCTTCTGTCGCCTTAATTGTGGTCATGAAAATCACCTCCAAAAGTAACGTACCAAATAACGTACGCAAAGTCAAACCATTTATTCGCGGCCAAAGGCCGCTCCTATCGGATCTTTTCGCGACCGGAGGTTGCTCCTACCGGATATGTTTCGAAATCCCGACCGGTGTTAGAACAACTGTAGGGGCATATTTCAATGCGCCCCTCTATATTTATTAAAGTGCAGTGGGTAATGTTCCGATAAAATGTAATAACATCGCGGCTGAAGCCGCTCCCACCATCATGAGTTCAAATGCAAGAAATGGTCCCTTAATTACAGGATTTTAGACTCTACATCCAAGGAGCTCAGGTATGAAGAATTCAATACTGCTTTTCTGTTCTTTTTCTCTCTTTGCCGCCCTGATTGCGGGCAGCGCCGGCAACACCTCCGCCCAGACCATCGGCCCCCGGTCCCTATTTGATGTCAACGCAATGCCTGCCGTGGCAACAGACAGCAATAACAACTTCACCGTCACCTGGGGCTACATGGGGCTGGGACATCTGCCCGGCATCCTGGCCAAGCGCTATGATTCAAACGGGGAGGCTCTCGACAATACCGGCTTCTGGGTCAACTCAGGCTTCGGCTCAACTGCCCTGCTTAACTACGACCCTGACATTGTTACTGACAGCACTGACAACGCGGTGATTGCCTGGTGCGCCCTCGGTCTTTTATCCTCAGAAAGTGCCCAGGTGGTCTATACCAAGGTGAGTCCCTCTCTTGAGGCGGCGGCAGCTGCGGACGCATTCCCTTCCCCGCTTTCAGTCATTTCGCCGCAGCAGGAGGATGAACCGCAAGCCATCCTCAGCATTCCCTATTCCCCGGCCATTGCCGTTCACAGCGATGACACACTTGCCATCGTCTGGAGTTACTTCACTGTCGGCACCAACGAGAGCGGCATTTATCTTGTGGTGGTTAAACCTGACGGCAAGGCCGGCAACCCGGTCAAGGTGGCAAGCAATATCGAAACAAGCGACGGCTCGACCGTCTCACATCCTGTTCTGTACTTTTCCCCGTCGGTTGCCTTCGATGTAAATGGCAAGATACTGATCACCTGGACAGCGGCCGGTCTGCAGTCCTATTTTCTCAATACCGATCTTCCCCTCTGCGCCGTCTACTACAGCAAATATGACACCTCCGGCAAGGTGGTGAGCGGTTACAACAAGCAGATGGTGGGATTGGGTTTTAATTCGAGGGTCGCGGTGAACAGCGGCAATACCGCGCTTATCGCCTGGAATGCCGTCGATCTCTTCACCTTCAAGGTCCGGATCATGGCAGCCCTGTTCTCTCCAACGGGCACCTCCTCCTCAGGACCGCTGCAGATGGGAATCAGTTCAGCATACACCCCATCGGCCTTCGTGGACGCGGGCAACTACCTTTCCAACACCGGCATCGACATTGCGCCGGACAGCGACGGAAACTTCTTTGTGACCTGGGGCGGCAGCAACCTGTTCAATGACAACATCTATCTGAAAGTTATATACGGCGGCGGGTCCTCCCTTTCCAGCGAAATCAAAGTGAGCCAGGGGTTCGATTTCAACAACTCGCCCTCAATTGCCATCGACAGCGAGGATAATATTATTGTTGCCTGGAACAAGGTCTCCCTCTCCAATCTCTTATCCGGGATCGGCTCGGTATACGCCCGCCGGTATGATAATGCCCTGCAGGCACTGGGGGACGAGTTTAAAGTCAACCTGAGCTACTGATGCATTGATGATTAAATAGTTTTTACCCCATTCCTTCCACCACATCCGGAAGGAATGGGTTTTTTTGTCCCCGCTTGACTGTTGTCATCCGCCTGCCTCACTGCCACTTTCACCTTGACCATTTGTCTCTGCTTGTTTATAGTGTGATCGTAACTCATTAAAATAGCATCATGTTTTATATCATTCCGAACACAGCAGGACATCCGAATCCGACACGCAATCAATCACATCCATATTAACTATGCAGCGATTCAATAATCCGCTCCTCCACTCTGCTCTTCTCATTTTCACTGTCTTCCTGATGTATGCCCACACCTTCGATGCCGGTTTCATGTTTGACGACTATGCCCAGCAGGAGATGCTCAAGCTCATCAGCCGCGGGGAGCGGGAAGTCAATATTTTTAACTTCGTCACCACGCCCGAGGAGGCAACCTACTATACCCAGATGACCGCCGTGCCCTGGTGGACCAACACCAGCTGGCGCATCCGCTACTTCCGGCCGGTCGCCTCCGCAAGCCATCTGTTCGACTACACCCTCTGGAAAAGCAATCCCCTTCCTTATCATGTCCACAATGTCGTGCTCTATGCAGTGCTGGCGGTGCTGCTCTATGTTCTCTATGCCGCCTTCTTCCGGCACGCCTGGGCGGCCTTTTGCGGTGCGCTCATCTTCACCCTTGAGCCCTGCCACTACATGACCGTGCGCTGGATCGCATCCCGCAATGATATCATCTGCGCCATCTTTCTGGTGGCAAGTCTCATCTTCTACCTGCGCTTCTTAGAAAAGAGAAGGCCCCTCCCGGGGATTTTCTTCATACTGTCGTACATCCTCGCGCTCTGCACCAAGGAGATCTCCTTCATCTTTCCCGTCCTCATCCTTATCCACGACCTGATTCGATGGAAAAACCTCAAGGCCGCGCTTACCAGCCAATGGAAGGTGTACCTGCTCCTGTTTATCATAAACGTCAGCTACTTTTTCTTTTACCAGGCGAACGGGTACGGAAGCTACTGGTATGGAGAGCGGCTGCTCCGGGACTACCCCATCGATTTTTTAAAAGCAACCGGGCTCTACCTCGCGGCACTTTTTTACGGCGGGGTACTTGCCTCGGTGGGACCTGATTTTGTCACCCGCTACTGGTACGTCCTGGCACTGCAGTTTTCCGTCGCGGCTTATCTCACCTATGTTATCTGGAAGGAGCGGAACCGCTTTCCCGAAATCAGCCTGTTCATCGTATGGATGGTGCTCCCCCTTCCCTTCATTGTGGTGCCTCCCATCAATGACCGCCTCCTGCTCATTCCCAGCATTGGCTATGCCTACCTTGCGGCCCTCGCCATTTTCATGCTCAAGCGCAAGGGGCTCGCGTATTTTTTCCTGGTCATCGCCTTGATGCTGCCGCCGCTCACCAACATCATCCAGGCCCGCCAGTTTGACAAGGTCCTGCAGACCGAGTACGAGGCATTGTACAGCGCCGTGGATGAAATCATCCCCCGCAAGTCAACCGCTGACAGGTTATTCATCCTCAACTTTCCCCGGCAGGGCGTCGCCGAAACGGGGCTTTCGGGCGAGAACTACATGTACCTGGGGCTCTACTACGCCCTCTACTACCGGTTTCCCGAGTGGCAGGTTCCGCACCCGCCCCTTTCCGCTTTTAACAATGACCTGGCGGCCGCGGTGCGCTCGGTCAGCGCAACCGGCATGAAACTCTATCCCCTCTCCGCCTTTGACGAGCCGGTCTCGGTCGAGGTGCTTGACACGCACCGGCTGAGGATTTCTCATCCCGCCCGCTACTATTTTGAAACCAATACCGAAAAGCTTTTTTCCCTCAACCGCGCCTTCCGCCAGGGAGAAACCTTTCGGCTTCCTGATCTGACCATAACCCTTGAGAACGTGGAGGGAGGCAGGGTGAAATCCATCGTGGTGCAATCCACCCTGCCACTGGACCATCCCCGCTCTTTTTTCCTGTACTATGATGCGGGCAGGTGGCTGCAGTGGCATCCGCTGGCAGATCCTCCGCCCTTTCCGGTTGACTAGCAGACTGTTGAAAAACACCCATCTGATTTGTGGCTCAAAGGGGGGAAGCGCCTTTGACAGCCTTGGGAAAATACTTTTTCAACAACCTGCTCGTGTTTCGCGGCCAGCCGCTCCCGATATAGTGATGCCCCACTGGAAAGGTGCTTGAAAAATCATTGTAATTCATTTATATTAGGGCACCGTACGAAAGGCGTGTCTGATGATTCTTCGCGTGTCCAATCTGAAAAAGAGTTACGAGCTGGGCTCCATCACCGTCCCGGCCTTACGAGGCGTCTCGCTTGAGATCGAACGGGGAGGATTCGTCACCATCATGGGACCGTCCGGTTCAGGCAAATCCACCCTGATGAACATCATCGGCTGCCTGGATCATCCTACCGAAGGCAGCGTGGAAATCGAGGGAACGGAAACCTGCCAGGATGAGCCGCTCGCAGCTTGCCTACCTACGCAACAAAAAAATCGGTTTCATTTTCCAGAGCTTCAACCTTCTACCCCGGATGAGCGCACTGGAAAACGTGATGCTTCCCTTCCTTTACAGCGATCAGCCGAAAACCCGCTCCAAAGAAAAGGGTCTCGCGCTTTTAAAGGCCGTGGGTCTGGAGGATCGGGTCATGCACAAGCCGAACGAGCTCTCCGGAGGGCAGAAGCAGCGGGTTGCCATAGCCCGCGCCCTGATCAATGACCCGGCCATCATCCTGGCGGACGAGCCCACCGGCAACGTTGACTCCCACTCCGGGCTGGAGATCATGGTGCTGCTGCAGAAGCTCAACGGTAATTCCATGACCATCCTCATGGTTACCCACGACCAGTACATCGCCCAACACTCCCACAGAATCGTCCATCTGACCGACGGCAGGATAACCCGGGAAGAAAAGGTGGATGAGAAGAAAAATGCGGCTGATGAGCTGCAGAGAAGATTCCCGCGGGGCAAGGAAGAATAACGGTGAAGGCAACAGAAATCCTACAGGTATCGTTTGAGGGACTGAGGGCAAACAAGCTCAGATCGCTGCTCACCATTCTGGGTGTGATTATCGGGGTCGCCGCCATTGTGCTCCTCACCTCGCTCTCGCTCGAGGTGCGCAGCCAGGTTACCGGCAGCATCAAGTCGCTGGGGTCGAACCTCTATTTTGTTTTCCCCGCCGATCCCAAGAAACAGCCGCTGGCCTACGTCACCAGCAAGCTCAAGGAATGGCATGCCCGGATCATCACGCAGGAGAACAGTTTCGGCATTGTCACCTCGCCGGTGATCAACAAAACCGCGCTGGTAAAGTACGGCAAGAAATCCCGCAACACGGCGATTATTACCGGCACGACCCCTAATTTCGCCGCGGTGAGAGAGTGGAAGGTTGAGAAAGGCCGATTCATCGGCAAAAGCGATCTCGTCTCCAACCGCAAAGTCTGTGTTCTCGGGTACAGCGTCTACCAGGACCTCTTCCGCGGGGTTGATCCCATCGGCAGAAAGCTGGTCGTCAACGGAAGAAATTTCCAGATTGTAGGAGTTATGGAGAAAAAGGGGCTGCTCTTCAACATAAACCAGGATGACTACATATTCGTTCCCATAACCACCGCCCAGAAATTTTTCAACTCCACCGAGATTGATCTGATCATGGCCAAGGTGCCCGAGGCAAAGAACATCGGCGCCGCCATAGCCGAAACCACCGGCATTCTCTCGCGACACCTTGACGAAAACGATTTTTACGTTCAAAGCCAGGGGCAGACGCTGGACATTTTCAACCAGATCACCTCCATCCTCACCATCATGCTCGGTGCCATCGCCACCATTTCGCTGGTGGTGGGCGGCATCGGCATCATGAACATCATGACGGTGGCAGTAACGGAACGGACCAAGGAGATCGGCATCCGCAAGGCGGTGGGCGCCAAGGACAATGATATTCTCTTCCAGTTCCTGGCGGAGTCGATAATCATCTCCCTGGTTGGCGGGTTGGCCGGCATCATCGTGTCCTACGCGGCGGCCTATATCATATCTTTTCTCTATCCCGACTTTCAGTTCGGCATCTCCTACCTGGCGCTGCTGGTGGCCATGCTTTTTGCCTTTTCCATAGGTACCTTTTTCGGCGTCTATCCGGCGTTTAAGGCCTCCGCCCTCGATCCGATTGTCGCGCTGCACTATGAATAACAACCCTTGAGAGAACCCGTTATGGTTAAAGCCCGCAAGCTCCTGATCATCACCATTTGTATCGCCTTACTGATAGCTCTGGCCTCGTGGAAATTTCTCTTCCCTGAAAAGCTCACGGTGAAAACCGCCGAGGCGGCCCTGCGCGACCTCTCGCAGACCATTTCCTACGCGGGGGCGATCGATTCCACCCTTCGGGTCAAAATCGGCTCTGAAATGGCGGGCAGGGTGGCCGCCGTACACTTCAACGAGCTTGATGAAGTGCGCGAGGGCCAGGTGCTCATCAAGCTGGAGGACGCTGAAGTGAGGGCCCAGATTAACCAGGCCCGGGAGGCCCTCAACCAGGCACAGATCAACCTGGTCAATGTGGAGAGCAATCTGACCCGCGTCCGGACACTCTTTAAAAAAGGGTTTGCATCCCAGGAACAGCTTGACGCCTCCCAGCAGGCGGTTGATGTGGGAAGGGCGCTGGTAAAGCAAAACCACGCCAGTTATGAGCTGGCAACCGCCCGGCTGAACAATACCACCATCACTGCCCCGGCGAGCGGAACCATCGTCAGCAAAAACGTGGCGGTGGGTGAGATCGTGGCAGGTCCCCTCGGGGGAGCGACGTTTTCGGCCCCCACCTTTATGGCGGAGATTGCCGACCTCGGCGATCTGGAAGTCATTGTTGACGTTGATGAAGTGGACATCGGCAAGATCCGGGTGGGCCAGCAGGCCGCCATTTCAGTCGACGCCTTTCCTGAAAAGTCCTACCAGGGGGTGGTCAAGGAAATAGCATTCATGACCTCGAGCAGGCGGGAGGTAGGCATCACCTACCGGGTCAAAGCACGCATCACCAATCCGGACCGGGCGCTCAAGCTGGGCATGACCGCCAACCTTGATTTCCTGCTCGGCAAGAAGGAGCAGGTGCTCACGGTACCCAAAAGCGCCGTCATCACCGAAGGGGACACCCAGTTTGTTTTCACGGTCAATGACGGCACGCTGTCGCGCAAAACCATTGCCACCGGCATTGAAGGTGATGAGTTCACGGCCGTCACCTCCGGATTGCAGCAGGGCGAAAGGGTGGTCATCGGCGTCAAAACCGAATCCGGGGGAGATGAGGAGTGGTCGCTTTTCGGACAGGGCGCCATTCCGGATGATATTTTGAACCTTGAAGACGGACAGAGAGTCAACGTGATCGGCTAGGAGGCATGCGCAGCATTTACAACATGAGGACCGCCATGGACGTCTATGAGGCCATCAAAGCACGCAAAAGCGTGAGATCATTCAAAGTAAAAGACGTGGCGCCGGAGATGATTTCCCGGCTGCTGGAAGCGGCGCGGCTCGCCCCCTCCGCCAGCAACCGGCAGGAATGGCGCTTCATCGTGGTGCGTGACGCGGGGAAGCGAAAAGAGCTGGCAGCGGCGGCCATGGGCCAGAAATTCGTCGGCGAGGCCCCGGTGGTGCTGGTGTGCTGCGCGGAAACCGACAACCACGAGATGGCATGCGGACAGCTCTGCTATCCCATCGATGTCGCCATCGCCGTCGATCACATTACGCTGTGCGCGGTGGCCGAGGGACTGGGCACCTGCTGGATCGGGGCATTTTACGAGAGCGAGGTCCGGAAGATTCTCGGCATCCCGAAGCCTATCCGAGTGGTCGCGCTTCTGCCCGTAGGCTATCCGGAGAAAAGCTCCCCCGCAAAGAAAAATCGCATGTCGCTGAAAGAGATAGTAAAAGAAGAGCGCTGGACGTAAGCATGCATACTGACCTCTCACACCGGCATCAAGCTAGTGCAGTGCGTTATTGATTTCCTTACATACCTTTATTGAGTGACCGTGGATTGGTATGTGGCTCATGGGTCGGTGGCTTTTGAGCCACTGAATCATAAGTAAACAAGTGTTGGACGCACTACACTAGATAAAATTCCTTCTGCCCTTATGAACCGTCTGCCGAAAACCGTTGCCATAGCCGTTTTACTCCTGCTGCTGGTGATCGCAGCGGCGGTCGCCGCCCTGTGGTACTTTGCTCCCCCCGATCAGGTGAAGGACCTTATCACCGGGGAGCTTTCGAGCAGGCTTAACCGGACGGTAACCATGCGCGACTTTTCCGTGGGCTTTTATCCGGATGTTGAATTTACCGCCCATGACATGAAAATCCTCGACCTGCCGTCGTCACGGGAGATCGCCGCCGCTGAAAAGATTCGCTTCGATCTCGACACCTTGCAGCTCCTCAAGCGGAGGTTTGTCGTGGAAACGGTCAGCGTCGGCTCTCCCCGGGTCAGCATTGTGCGTAACGCCGCCGGCGCATGGAATATCGCGGACGCGTTCCGAAACGCGGGCGCAGGAACCGCCGCCCCGGACCAGGCAAAGCCTCCGGCCCGGCTGGAGTTCAAAAAGATCACCATCAGGAACGGCTCCATTACAATCAGCGATGAAAAGCTGGGGCGGCATATTACATTCGACAACCTTGCCGGCTCGATCAACCTGAACGAGCAAGCCGTCACCATTGATTCCGCTTCGCTGGCAATGCCCTCGCTGACGGCGGAACTTTCCGGCACCATTGCGAATCTTTTTACCGCGGACCCCCTGCCTGACATCAGCGCAAAGGTACAGCTGCGCAAGGAAGGTCCGCTCGAGGACATTGCATCAGGCAGGCTGCCTTCCGGCTCAAAGATTGCCGATGTGGCGCTCAGAGCGTCGGGCAGCACCAAAGCAATGGCGCTCAAAACATCCTTCTCGATTGATCCCCTGGCCACTGCCGGCCTGCCCGCCCGGGGCTCCGCAACGGGTACGCTGCAGGCAGAAACGGGATTATGCACCATTGACAACCTTGACCTGCGCTGGGGGAAAAACACCTTTGCATTTTCAGGGAGCGTCAACAACCTCTGGCAAAAAGAACGGGCCGCCCGCCTGAAAGGCACTTCCAGCCTTTCTCTCGACGAGACGGTTCCCCTGATGGGGAGCAGTGCCCTTTCGAAGCTTGGCCTTAAGGGCCCGGCAGACGCCCGCATCAACCTCAACGCGTCAGCGGGCCTGACAGCCCTGAGCGCAACCGTAGATCTCACCAAAACGGCATTTACCCTGCCTGATATCATGAGCAAGGAATCCGGCAGCCCGGCCAGCCTGCTCTTTGACGCCCAGTTCTCCGCGATTGATGAGCTCATCATCAATAATTTCGAGCTGATGCTGGGGGAGAACAAGATAACCGGTGCGGCATCCATGAAACCCGGATCGGATCCCTGGATGCAAACTTCCCTGCGCACATCGCCACTCTCCCTCCCCCTCTTCAATAAACTGCCAGCCGTGCATTGCGGGGGAGGAATAGTGACGCTGTCCGCGCAGGCATGGCAAAAAAGCCGGGACCAGGATGAACTGCAGTACCGGGCCCAGGCCCTGATGCAGGATGGAATGCTTACCCTCAAAATCATGCAGGAGCCTTTTGATAAGGTGAATGCGTCGATTGAAGCGATTAACAACCTGGTGGTTATACCCCGGGTATCTTTTTTTTTGGGTGAATCTCCCTGTCACGGCAAAGCCGAGATTACCATTGCCGGGTATCCGCAGATCAACGGCCAACTCTACACCGCAGGGCTCGACATAGACGCGCTCATCAGGGCATTCCGGAAACCGGAGAAGTCTCCTCAGGAACCGCCGCCCGAACCTGACGCCGCACCGGCTTTTTCACTCGATATTGCAGTCGACACCCCGTTTCTGTGCTTTGGGAAGCTCAGAACCGGGGCGGTTTCAACCCTATGGCATACCTCGGGCAGGTTCCAGAAGTTTGAACCGCTTTATGCGGATCTGTTCGGCGGCACGCTTGATGGCGCGTTCCATCTCTCCTGTCAGAGAGGCGGCACCACCTGGTTTGCCTCCTTTACCGGGGAAAACATGGACATTGAAGCGCTGTGCGCCCAATTTTTTACCGGGAAAACTATTGCCACGGCAAAGGGCCTCTTACGGGCACAGGGCTGGCTGAGAGGCAGCGCATCCAGCAAAAAGGAAGAGGCGTGGCAGTCAATGCAGGGAGATCTCCGGATATCAGCCGCTGAGGGAGAAATCAGACAATCCGCGCTGTTTAACAGCATACTCTTTGCCTTGCGCTTCTCCCAAGGCATTGTGCCCATACCCGGCATAAGGGATCTGAATATTGTTACCATACTCCGCGATGTTGCGAAAACACTCACCCGCACCCTCGATGTAAGCCGCATGGTTTTTAAAAAAATTGACGGTTCGTTTACTATTACTGATGGTATAGCCCGGACAGACGATTTATACTTTGTGGGCGATGATGCGGACTTTGCCTTCAAGGGGGCGTTTGACCTGGTCCGGACAGAAATGGATATCACCATAAATGTCATCCCCACGGGCACCATAGACTCCCTGGTGCAAAAAATACCCCTGGTGGGCAAGCATTTAGACCGAGTAAAAAAGGCCACCCTGTCCTTTAACCTCATCGCCCGCGGTCCCTTTGCAAAGCCGGATGTTCAATTGCGGGCAATAGATAAGATCTTACCTTGATTAGGAATAATAATTAAGGAGGGATCGCCATGAACATCTTACAGCCCCTTAACCACCTGGGACGATTTAAAAAACCTTTCCTTTGGGTGGTCTTTATCCTGGCTGCCTATACCCTGCTCGGTTTCCTGGTCCTCCCCTTTACCGTAAAGCTGATCGCGGTCAGGCAACTCGCCGAGGCTCTCGGCCGGCCGGTGAGTATCCAGTCAGTGAGGCTCAACCCCTATGCCCTTTCGCTCACGGTGGAAAAGCTGACCATCCGGGAACGGCAGGGGCAGGCTGATTTCGTAGCATTCAATAAATTGTACGCAAACCTCTCCTCATCGTCGATTCTCAAGCTTGCCCCGGTCATAGAAGAACTGAAGCTGGACGGTCCCTATGTCCGGGTGATGCGCACCGGGGCGAACACCTTCAACTTTTCCGACATCATCAGTCCCGGGGAGACGGAGACAAAGCCGGCGCCTCCCCCGCAAGCATCGGAACCGCTACAATTCTCCCTCAATAACATACAGATCTCAAACGGGCGCGTGGAGATAGACGACCAATTAATAAATAAAGTTCATACTATCAATAATCTGAATTTCGACATGCCGTTTGTGTCAAATATCGGCACTGATGTGGAGATCTTCACCCAGCCCCGCTTCTCGGCGGAAATCAATAAGACACCCATTGACATGAAGGGTCAAACCAAGCCTTTTCACGATTCGCTGGAGAGCACGCTCAACATCAATCTCAGGGGAATCGATCTTCCCTATTACTTTGCCTATCTTCCGGTTAAAACCGGCATCGACGTCACATCGGGCACGCTTGACGTTGCTGCCGAATTAACCTTCACCAGATATAAAGATAAGGAACCAAAATCGCATGTGACCGGCGATGTAACCATAAGAGACTTGAATGTCATGGATGCTGCCAATAACCGGTTGCTGAAACTCGGCCTTCTGCAGGTAGCGGTGGCACCGTCCAGCTTTTTAGCCGGGAAGGTGCACCTCGAAAAAATCCTGCTGCAGGAAGCTGATATAGGCATTGCGCGTGACCGGAACGGTAAAGTTAATATTTACAATGTCGTCGCCTCAGAGGAGACGGGCTCAGCAGCCACCGCCAGCCTCGGAATCAGCTCAGAAAAAACCGTTTGACCTCAAGATTGATGAAATCATCTTAAAGGATGCCAGTGTGTCGGTCAGCGATTCGTATCAGACTGAAAACGGTGCTGCCGCTGGGTCGGATTTTTTAAAGCTTCCCGCGCTGTCAGTAAGCGGCCTGTCGCTTGATGCCGCACAACAGGCGGTAGTGATTGAGTCCATTGCCGCCGAGGGGTGCTCGGCGCTCATCAAGAGGCTCGCCGGCGGTGATTTGAATGCGCAGGCCATTGCGCCACCGGAGTCCGCGGCAGAACAGGAATCGGCCCCTGCCCCGGACGGCCCCTCCTGGGTAACCACGGTTAAGAAAATCTCCCTGCAGGGTTGCAGCTTCCTGGGAGAACAGCTCACCGCTCAGGAGGACAGTAACCTCACCCTTGACGGCATAAACCTCGACGCCCGGGATGTTTCCACCCGTGCTGCCGCAAAAAGTCAGATTGATTTTTCCTGCCGGGTAAACGAAGCGGGAACGGTTGCCGCCAAAGGTGACTGCTGCCTCACTCCTCTTTCCGCAAATCTCAACCTGGATATTAAAGAAATCGAAATGGCGGAATTTCAACCCTTTCTCGCAGGCGTTATGAATGCCACCCTTGCCGGCGGCAGTCTTTCTACCGCAGGCACCCTCAAGCTCTCTCAGGCGCAGGAAGTAATGGCAACTTCCTTTACCGGCGATTCAGCAATAGCTGACTTTGCCCTGAAGGAAAAGAACACCGCAGCCGACCTGTTGAAATGGAAGCAGCTCAAGGTAAGCGGTATAGATTTCGGAAGCTCACCGCTTTCCATCAGCTATAAAGGACATAACGCTTGAGAAGCTTTTTCCAATATTATTGTCAACCAGGATAAAACGGTCAACCTGGCCAACAGTATGACCCCGGAGACTGCATCACCGCAACCGGCAGCAAAAGGGGAAGTGCAGGAACCGCCTCCGACGGCCCCGCCTGAGCCGCTGAAACCGGAACCGCTGCCGCTTGCCATCGGCGTCATTGTCCTGAAGAACGGGAAGATTAATCTTACCGACCGATCCGTCATGCCCGCTTACTCCGCCAGTATTACCAGTCTGAACGGTACCATACGTAACATTTCATCGAAGCAGGAACAAAAAGCAGATGTGCTATTGACTGCCAGCATTAATAACTCCGCACCTGTCAAAATTACCGGCACGCTCAATCCCTTCAGGGATGCCTTGTTTTTGGACCTTGCCGTAAAGCTCAATGATATGGACCTGAGCCCTTTCACCCCCTATTCAGGGAAATATGTGGGTCACCGGATTCAGAAGGGGAAACTTTCCCTGGACCTGCACTATCTGATTGATGATAAGAAACTTGACTCAACTAATGATATCATCATTGATCAGTTTGACTTCGGGGAAAAGGTGGAAAGTCCTGATGCCGTTGATCTCCCGGTAAAACTGGGCGTTTCGCTGCTTAAGGACAGCAGTGGCAAAATAAAACTTAATCTTCCGGTTTCCGGCCGGCTTGATGATCCGGAGTTCAGCATTGTCGGGATCATTGTAAAGGTGCTCAAGAACCTGCTGCTCAAGGCCGCCACCTCCCCCTTTTCCCTGATCGGCTCCATGATGGGATCATCCGAGGATTTAAGCTATGTTAACTTTGAGCAGGGCAGCGGCCGGCTGAGCGAAACCGAACAGGCGAAGCTGGCAACGCTGGCAAAGGCGCTGGCGGACCGGCCGGGTCTGAGCATTGACATCTCCGGGTTTGTGGACGTGGAGGCAGACCGGCAGGGTCTGGTTGATGCTGCATTTGAACAGCAGCTGCTGGCGCAAAGGTCAAGGAAAAAAGCGGATCAGGATGGAGCGGCCGTTTCCCTGACAGATCTTGCGCCGGAGGAATATGAAAAGCTGCTCGGCAAGGCGTATCGCTCGGCGAAATTCGAGAAGCCGAAAGGTCTGCTGGGGGTCGCCAAATCCCTGCCGGCAGCGGAAATGGAGGCGCTGATGAAGAAAAATATCAGCATCACTGATGATGATCTGGGCGCGCTGGCCAAGGGGCGCGCCGGGGCGGTGATGGACTACCTTTCGGTCCAGGGGCAGGTTGCCCCGGGAAGGCTGTTCCTGGTGGAATCACCGTCGTCCGGCACCCGAGAAAAGGAGAATCTGCCGGAAGCCGTGTGGATCTGCGGATGAAATAAACCGCCGATCTCCCGACCGGTAAATTTTGTTGACGGTCCCTTTGGTAATGATGATAAACGAACGCGTACATTTGATCGATAGCACCTTGACGCATGTACATTGGTGAAAGGAGCTGAAAGATGATGAGAAGGACGCTTCTGTGTGTCGTCGTTTCGCTGAGTCTGCTTGCAGCGCTTCCTGTATCGCTTACCCCATCTAAATCAGATGCGGCCCCGCCGGAGGAAAAGCCTCACAAATGGCTGAGAGAGATAGGACTGCTGAGTGGTTATGGATCGGCACCTCTCGGGAAGAATGCATCGGAATATGAAGTCATTCCCCTCCTGCCGCAGTTCGGATTTGACATCAACCCGCTGGCAAAAAGACTCCATATTGAACCGAAAGGCACCTTCGAAGGCGTCATCGAGCCGCTCATGAATGTGGTGACCCATCCTGACGCCAATGCGGAGGTCGGCTGTTCGTTCTTTCTCAAGTATTCACAAAAGATCGCCTCGCGCATCGCCCCGTATATTGAGGGTGGATTGGGGATGGTATACACCACCCAGCACACACACGAACAGGGTACCCAGTTCAACTTCCTGACACAGGCTGGCGCGGGCATTCACTTTTTCCTTACCAATCAGGTCGCGCTGACCGCCGGTTATCGTTTCCGCCACCTGTCCAACGCGGGCATGGACGGTGATAACGAGGGCATCGATCATCACTTCGGGCTGGTGGGAGTAAGCTACTTCTTTCAGTAAACACAGGGAGCAGTTACCGCGTGTTGCCGCACCATAAAAAAACCAACTGCCCCGCAACGTGCTGCGGGGCTTTTCTTTTTCGTTGAAAAATGATATGGTTGCATCAAATTGGGATCATGCAGCATTAGGACATCGCATTCTATTGCACTCACGCTAATCCGATGGATGCACGCAACACACTTTCCTCAACACGAAATGCCCTTTGCATATATCCCTGGGGGAAAGGTGTCAGCGCAACCAACTGGCTTCCCCCCCTCGGCCTGGAATACATCTCTGCGGCCGTCAAAAAGACCGGCGCGGAAACCCGGCTGGTGGACATGCGCCTTGAACCTGATCCGGAGCAGCTCAGGCAGCGCGAAGCGGAGGCGGTGTGCATCAGCGCCAACTGGGAAGACCAGCTCCCCCTGCTGCCCTTTCTGACCGCCCTCTTTAAACCTGACCAGACCATTATTGTCGGCGGCAGGGCCGCCACCGTCAGCACCGAGGAGATCTTCAGGACCTGCCCCAACGTTGATTTTGTCGTGCGCGGAGACGGCGAGGAAACCATAAGTGAACTCTTTTCAGGGAGGGAGCTCCGGACTATTGCCGGTCTTTCCTACCGCGCAAACGGGTCGGTCCGCCACAATCCCAACCGCCGATTCGACAGCTTCCCGGAAAGCATTATTCCCGACAGGGAAGGCAGGCGGCAGCCCTACCGGGTTCGCATGGGAACAGTGGAAACCGGTATTGCCCTGGATATGCTCTCTTCCTCCCGCGGATGTCCTTTTCATTGTAAGTTTTGCACCTTCAGCAGAACCCCCTTTGGCGAAAAAAGGCCCTGGACCGGAAGATCGCCTCATGCGGTTGTCGCGGAGCTCGAATCTCTTGCTGCCGACAACGTTCTCTTTACCGACGATCACTTTGCCGCGGATATCAGACGGGTCGATGAGTTGTGCGATCTGATCATCGACAGAAACATCAAAAAAACCATCGGAGTGGCCCTTCGCATCGAGGTTGCTTTTCATGACGCGGTGCTCGCCAAGCTGTGGAAGGCTGGCTTTAAATTCTTATCGCTGGGAATAGAATCAACCAGCGATGCAACACTGCGAGAGATGGAAAAAGGCTTTGACACTGCCAGGGTGCGGGAGGCATGCAGACGTCTCAGGAAGTATCCCTTTTTGCTCGCCGGCTACTTTATCGTCGGCAACCCGGGGGAAAGCGAAGAAGACATGCTCAGGATCGCGGATTTTGCCCGTGAACTGGGGCTTGATTTTATTTATCCCAGCTATCTTAAAATGGAGCGGGCTTCTCCTCTCGAAGCAATGGTGAAACAATCCGGGGGGACATATTATGTGGACGGCAAGGGCTATATCTGCTCAAGGGAATATTCCCGAGATCGCCTCAAGTCCATACGCAAGCGAATCCACCGGAGATTCTATTCGATCCCGCATGTACTGTCCGTCCTGGGCAAAGTGTTTCGGCACCGGATGATGGGCTGGCGAGATGTTGCAATCATGATGCGGTGCGCCCTGAAGCATACCAGTAACAGGCGGAACCTCATCCAGGAGCAGCGAAGAATCAAGGCACTTGCAAAGGCAAAAATTAACAAGGAAAGTCTAGCCAAAGATATTTGAAATTTCGGTAGGAGCGCCTTCAGGCGCGATGCGTTCGCGGCTAAAAGCCGCTCCTACCGGTTATAAATATTTCTGAGAAATTCACCATCCCACGGCGGGTACATTCTCAGATTGGACCCCGTAAGAAACTGAAGCAAGTAATGTAACCACACATCTCAGAAAAGGAGAAGAAGCAATGAAAGCATTGATTAAAAGCGTGACGGCGGTTCCGTTAGCGGCTTTCCTCATCCTGCTTCTCACCGGTTTCGTCTCTGCCCAGGAGGAGGTAGTAGTAGATGAAATAACCAACCAGACAATCCTCATTGACAAGGCCATTGTCACCTTAAACAGTTTTACCTCCGAGCCGAAGCTGGACTGGTTCCGGAAGCATATCAAGGATTCCTACGGCATCATTATCATTCCCCAGCTGATCAAGGGGGGGTTCATCTTCGGCGGGTCAGGAGGAAGGGCGATCCTCATCGCCCGTGACGATCTGACCGGCGAATGGTCGGAGCCGGTGTTTCTCATCAACCTGGGCGTGAGCTGGGGATTGCAGATAGGCGGGAAGACCTCCGAAGTAATTGTCCTGATCAGGACCCTTCGCGGCCTGGAGGAATTTTACACCTCGTCCGTCAATCTCGGTGCCGAAGCCTCGATTGCTGCCGGGCCGGTTGGCGCAACGGGTGAGGCGGCAACGGTGCCCACCCTCGACGCAGACTACTACAGCTTTGCCAAGTCAAAAGGTGCTTTTGCCGGGCTCTCACTCTCCGGCTCCACCATGCGGGTGAATGATAACTGGAACAGCGAATACTACGGAAGAGATGTACGGCCCATAGAAATCATCGTGCGCCGCAAGGTCAGCAACCCCAAGTCGGAGGATCTCGTCAAGGCAGTGAAGCGGGCTGAGAAGGCGTATTGAAGGTGAAGGGATGAATGAAACACCCCGCATCATAGATGTGGGGTATGCGGGCATTTCTATAAAAAATGGTCATTGCGAGGAGCGCAGGCGACGAAGCAATCCCATGATAGTGAGATTGCTTCGCTGGTGCTCGCAATGACAGCTTGTCGCATCAATCTATTAAGCCATTCACGATAACAGAGCCTGCTAATATACCTTCGCTGCCTCCAGCGATGCGGCCACATCCTCAAGGCCCAGCGCGGTAAGCTTCTCCTTGCCGGGAACGCCATTCCGGGTCCAGCCTCTTAGATCATAATACTCGTCGAGCATCTGCTCCCATTTGGCCGGATCGATCCTTTCCCCCTTGTGGGGACCGTTGGGAACCGGTTCGTCAGCCCACTTGCCCACCAGCCGATCATCCTTTCTTCTCAAACCTTCCCGGCAGGAGTACGCCCGCTCCACATTATGCACGCGTTCGGCAGCGGTGAGTATGCTCTTGTCATCACTCTGCACCCCGGTGGCAAGATAAAAAAGGCTGTAGAGGTTGTCGTAGGAAAAGTCCTTGGTACCGGTACCCAAACCCAGAAGAAACTTGCACACCTGAAACAAATCACACATCAGGGATCTGTGCTGGTAGTAAATCAGCGCGTTCGCTTTTTTATAGGATGAAGGATCCATGACCTCGGCGGTGCCGAATGTTGCTTCCGCCTGTTCTTTGGTCATGACCGGGAAGGCGGGAAATTCAACCGGCACCAGCGCGGTCAGGTGGCAGGCACCCCGGGTGGAGGTGGCAAATCCCAGCGAGGTGCCCTTCATGATGCGCGAATCAACCCCGGACATGCCCATTCCCTTGCAGTGGCTCACGCACTTCTCGGCTTCCCTGCCGAACGTGCGGGAGGCCTTGACAATCCCTTCCGCCAAAATGTCACCCACCCCCTGCCGGAAGGCTATCTTCTCCATCATCTGGATCATCGCTTCATAGTTACCCCAGGTGAGCTCGATGCCGTCGAGATCCTTTTTGGTGACAATGCCCTTCTCGTACCACTCCATTACCACCGCCATTCCCGCCGCGCATTCAATCGTATCCAGTCCCATCTGGTTGGCCATGTTATTCATCTTGAAAACGGACTCAACGTTGCTGTTGCCGCACACCGGTCCCAGCGGCGTAAAGGCACCTTCCTCTATCTTGTTCCCCCATTCACCCGCGTAGGGACCCTCCTTCACCTCCCACCGCTTGCCGCAGCCGATGGGGCATTTGAAGCAGGGCTTGTTGGAGAGATAAAACTTGGGGGCAACATTCCGGGGATTGAAGTTTTCAATCCCCTCAAAATCGCCGGTTTGCCCGAAGTTCCTGCTTGCCAGAAAGCCCGCCTTGCTGGTGCCATATGTTCCGGTCGAACCACCCTTCTTGCGGAAATGGTCGTACTTGTCTGACTTTGCAATGCGCTGCTGCATTTCCCTGGCAAGGCGCGCGAAGCCCTCCGGGTCGAACAGTCTTACTTCCCTGGTTCCCCTGATAGCAACCGCCTTCAAATGCTTGGAGCCCATCACCGCCCCGAGGCCGGTCCGTGAGGCAGAGCGCTCTTCGTGAACGATGTTGGCAATGCGTACCAGTCTCTCACCGGCTTGACCGATGGAAGCCACCCGCACCCTTCTGTCATTCCGCTCCTTTTTAATCTGCGCCTCCGCCTCCCTGATATTTTTGCCCCAGAGATGGCGGGCAGATTTGAGCTCAACCTTGTCATTGTCGATCCAGAGATACACCGGCTCCTGGGATTTACCCTCAATGATAATGTGATCGTATCCCGCACGTTTCATGGCCGGCCCGAAATAACCGCCCGCGTTGGAGTTGCCCATGATGCCGGTAAGGGGCGCCTTTCCGGTCACATGAAACCGTGCCGGGCACGGGGCGGAGGTTCCCGAAAGCGGTCCGCAGGAAAAGATCAGTTTATTCTGAGGGGAAAAAGGGTCCGTACCCGGTGGCACCTCGTCAAAAATGATTTTTGCGCTTATGCCCCTTCCGCCGATAAAATCATCACACAGCTTTTTATCAAGCGGCTGTCGCTCGATGTTGCCGCTGCTCAAATCAACCCGCAAAATGGTTCCCGCCCAGCCGTACATTGCCTTTTCCTCCAGAGTTTCATCTACAGAGTTATTTATGTATCACCATAGCACAGACCGTTCTCACAATCTATGGCTTTTTTAATCCTTGTGCCAGGCATATCCGCAAGGAAATGAAAAGGAAATTTATTGATTTTTCAAAAGATTAGTGTATTCTAGCCTTCGTTAAAACATCCTTGCGATACGGGAGGCTTTCAAACATGATCAGTAAAAAAACAGGGCAAAAAATGTGGGTTGTGGTCATATGCATGGTGAGTCTTCTTCCTTTTTCAGGATGTGCGGGCACAGACAAGGGGAAAACCGCAGCTGCACCAGCTGCCCTTGAGGAAAACAGCTTGCGCATAGGCGTCACACCCTCTGCCCCGCCGCTCATCTTTTATCAGGAAGGCCGGATCGCGGGGATCGAGGCGGATTTTGCAGCTGCCCTTGCACAGTCATTAGGGAAAACTTCCCGTTTTGTCGTGCTGGCATGGGATGATCTTATGCCGGCGCTTCTGGAAAAGAGGATAGACATTATTATGTCAGGAATGTCGGTTACCAAATTGCGGGAGACACGCATTAACTTCACCGCCCCGTATCTCAGGGCCGGCCAGATGTCCCTGGTGCGTAACCAGGATTTATCATTATATCCTTCTGCGGCATCCATCAAAGATACCCAGAGCAGGGTTGGCTTTGTGAAAGGAACAACGGGCGATTTCCTGGTACAAAAGGAATTTCAGCTCACCACGCGGAAGATCCCCTTTTCCATGATCAAGGATGCCGTGCAGTCCCTGGCGGAGGAACGAATCGACATGGTTGTAAGTGACGCGCCGGTCATTTGGTGGAACGCAACCTCCAGGGAAGCCCAGGGCCTTATGCTGATCCCGATTTTTTTAACGGAGGAAAATCTTGCGTGGGGTATTCGCAAAGATGATTCTGCGCTTTTGGAATCAGCAAATCGCTTTCTTGAAACCTGGAAAAGCAGCGGAAAGCTGAAAAGCACCATCAAGCAATGGATCCCCTCAGCCCCTGCTGAACGAATACCCTAGCAGGTTGTTGAAAAAGTAGCCGTAAGCGTAAAGACACATTGTTGTGGCGTCAAAAGCCCCTCCCCCTTTGAGCCACAAATCAGATGGGTGTTTTTCAACAACCTGCTCGTTTCATTTTCGTCCCTACACCTCACAACAGGCATACAGTGACACCCCTATGGAAACAGTACCTGAACGGTGTGAGCTGAGTTTTAGCCGGCCCGCCATTGATTCGCTCTGCGTCAGCTTTGCCGGCTGTTGGAAAACGGGGCATGCCCTACCCTCCTTTGATGACCTGAAAAATCAAGTTGATGCCAGCCCGCAGATTCGCCGCGTTACGTTCGATACCCAATTGCTCTCCGGATGGGATTCAAGCCTGCTCACCTTCATGATCAAGCTCATCAACCTCTGCTCGGGGAAAAAGATCGATTGCGACAAAGGCGGACTGCCGCAGGGTGTCAGGCGGCTGCTGGACATTGCCACGGCGGTCCCTGAGAAAAAAACCTACGCCGCCACGGAACGCGAACCGTTCCTGTCCCGGGTAGGCGCGAGTACTATTGCAGCCGGCCGCTCGGCTGCGGAGATGATTGAATTCATAGGGGCAGCAACCCTTGCCCTGGCACGGTTTTTTCTGGGCAAGGCGCAATACCGCCGCTCTGATCTGGGATTGATCATCCAGGCGTGCGGTGCACAGGCCCTGCCCATCGTTTCCCTCATCAGCCTGCTGGTGGGACTGATCCTCGCCTTTGTCGGGGCGATTCAACTCAAACTCTTCGGGGCGCAGATTTACGTGGCGGACATGGTGGGAATCGCCATGGTGCGGGAGATGGGGGCCATGATGACCGGCATCATCATGGCGGGGCGCACCGGCGCTGCATTCGCCGCCCAGCTCGGCACCATGCAGGTTAACGAGGAGATTGATGCCCTCACCACTATGGGGATATCCCCCATGGAATTCCTGGTGCTGCCCCGGATGCTGGCGCTCATTCTCATGATGCCGCTGCTGTGCCTCTATGCCAATCTCATGGGCATGGTGGGCGGCGTGGTTGTGGGAGTGGGCATGCTGGATATAGCCCCCATGCAATACTTTGTCGAGACCAGGGCCGCAGTTGACCTGACCAATATCAACATCGGCCTTTTCAAGAGCGTTATCTACGGTGTGCTGATTGCCTTTTCGGGCTGCCTCCGCGGCATGCAGTGCGGACGCAGCGCCCAGGCGGTCGGTGACGCGGCCACCTCTGCCGTTGTGACATCGATTGTGTTTATCATCGTCTCCGACGGCCTGCTTGCCGTCATTTGTAATGCGCTGGGAATTTGAGGGAGGAGGAGCAGGAAACAGAAGTCAGAATGAAACCCGGTAGGAGCGGCTTGAGCCGCGAGTAAATCGCGATGTGAGATGTGTGATCTGTGATGTGGGATATGCGATAAAAACCTTTTTCACCTACCTTCCCATATTCCAAATCCCGGATTTCATATCCCCGCACCTTCTGACTCCTGAATTCTGAGTTCTGTCGTCCCTATTCGGATTTCATACTCCATTTAAAGCTATGACACAAGAACAAGTATCCCAAACCACCCCCCCCCACATTACCGTCCATGATCTCACCATGGCCTACGGTGACTTCGTGGTCATGCGCGACCTGAATTTCACCATCGGGCGGGGAGAGGTCTTCATCATTATGGGGGGAAGCGGCTGCGGCAAGAGCACGCTTATGCGGCACCTCATCGGGCTGAAAAAACCCGCCCGGGGCAAGGTGCTCTACGGAAACACCAGCCTCTGGGAAGTGGAGCAGGAAGAGAGGGAGTTGATGATGCGGCGATTCGGGGTGCTTTACCAGAGCGGCGCACTCTGGAGCTCCATGACCTTGGCGGAAAATGTGGCAATACCCCTCGGGGAATACACCGATCTGTCCCCCTCCCAGATACAGGAGCTGGTCTCGCTCAAGCTCTCGCTGGTGGGCCTGGCAGGTTTTGAAGAGTTTTACCCTTCGGAAATAAGCGGCGGCATGCGCAAGCGGGCCGGTCTGGCCCGTGCCATGGCCCTCGATCCGGAGATCCTTTTTTTTGATGAGCCCTCCGCCGGACTGGACCCGGTAAGCGCACGGCGCCTCGATGACCTCATCCTGGAGCTCAAGGAAAGCCTGGGCGCGACCATCGTCGTCGTCACCCACGAACTTGCCAGCATCTTTGCCATCGGCGACAACTCCGTCTTCCTGGACACGGATGAGCGGACCATGTCCGCGACCGGCAATCCTAAAATGCTACTCAATGAAACCAGGGATCCCAAGCTGCGGTGCTTTTTGACGAGGGGGGAAGAGGAGGGAAAAACTGGAGTACTGGAGTGAGGGAGTAATGGGAAATGCGAAAGAACAAGAACCGGGGATATCAAAAACTCCGTGTTTGGAATGATGCTGTTGATTACTACACTATGACGCATAAAGTTTTTCGCGCGCTGCCCTACGAGTCGAAGCGGGTTGCAGGCCAGGCAATAGCATCAAGCGATTCAGTGCATCGCAACATTGCGGAAGGTTATTGTAGAAGATCAATTCATGAGTACCTCAATTTTCTCAACATTGCTCTTGGCTCACTCGGTGAATCGGTCTCAGGCTTGTATGCCTATCGTAAATCGAAACAGATTAATGAAGAGGATTTCCAAGCACTGGACAGCCTGGCATACAAATTAGAAAATGGATTACTTAAGCTCGTAGAAAGTCTTGAACAAAAAAGAGATCGTAAAGAATGGATTGATCATCTCATGGTAAAGGAAAGCAATGCAGCATACAGGTGTGGGTAATTTGAAATTCCATCACTCCAATACTCCTTTACTCCATCACTCCATTTTTCACGATACATTGACTCCTGACTCCTGTGTTCTCTTAAACGCCTTACTGGAGACCTCCTCATGGCCCGTCAGCCCAATAAAACCTTGATCGGTGCTTTTGTAGTAGGCGCGGTGGCGCTGGCCGTCGCCGCTCTTTTCATCTTTTCCTCCGGGAAATTGTTCAAGGAGACAAGAACCTTTGTGCTTTACTTTGACGGTTCGCTCAAAGGGCTGGACGTGGGGGCCCCGGTTAACTTCAAAGGGATCAAAATAGGATCGGTAACTGATATCAAGGTAGAATTCACAAGTGAGGATTTTACTGATATACAGATACCGGTACTCGTCGAGGTCGAACCGGACATGATTCAAGAATCATCCGCATTGGTGAAGAAACAGGATTATCAACAATGGAAAGAGCGAAGGGAGGCAATGCAGAAGGCAGGCAAGGTCATTAAGTCTATGATCGACCGCGGTCTCAGGGCACAACTTATTTCCCAGAGCATGGTTACCGGAAAGCTCATGATACAGCTCGATTTTTATCCGGATAAACCGGCGCGGTTTGTCGCAACTGACGGCGAGTATGTCGAAATACCAACCATTCCTTCCCGTCTGGATGAAATAGCCAAGGCGATTGAGGAAGTACCCTTCAAAGAACTCATAACCAAGGCGACACTGACAATTGACGGCATTGAGCGCCTGGTAAACGCACCGGAATTGAAAGATACCATTGTGACCCTCAGGGAAACCGTTCAGGATCTCCGGAGTCTGATAAAAAACCTTGATGGCGGAGTGGGACAGCTAACATCCAATGTTGAAAGCACCCTTAACAAAACCAGTGATGCACTGGTCCAGGCTACGGACACACTCACAGCGGTCCAGACAGAGCTGAAGGATACCACCCCGGTAATACGTTACGAACTCAGCAACAGTCTCAAGGAACTAGCCGATGCTGCCCGTTCCTTAAATGCCTTGACCGACTATCTTCAAAGGAATCCCGAATCACTGCTCCGCGGCAAAGGAGGAAATTAGAATGGCTGCGAATCTTTCCAGACGATTGGCAATGGTACTATTCTTTGTTACCCTCATCTCACTCTGCGGGTGCCTGGGTAGAAGTCAACCTACTAGATTTTACCTCCTGCAGCCTATCACCGCTTCGCCACCGGGAGCGCCTGCTGCCGGGAAGGTTGAGGATGTGCGAATTGGGGTTGGTCCCATTACGCTTCCGGAATATGTGGACCGTCCCCAGATCATTACTCTTGTGGGCCCCCACGAGCTTGATCTTGCAGAGTTCGACCAATGGTCTGAACCTCTCAAGGATAGTGTACCGCGCACATTGGGAGAAAATTTATCTGCCTTGCTGTCCACACAGCATATTTACCTCTACCCCTGGACAGGCTCCGCGAATATTGATTACCAGATCGAGGTTGATGTTACCCGTTTCGATGCCACACAGGGCGGAGATGCGGTGCTGAATGCCCGCTGGGCAATTTTCGCAGGGAATGGCAAAGAGGTCCTGATGCGCAAGCATTCAGGCATCACTCGGGAAATAGGCGGGATAGGTTATGAAGCCATAGTTGCTGCGGAGAGCGGGATGCTTGAACAGTTAAGCCGCGAAATTGCAGCAGCCATCACATCCTTGGCGAAGAGCAAATAAATTGAGCAACCTTATAGGTAAGGAGGTTTTCATGGGAAAACATAAAAAGACAAGGCTTGCAATCAGGCTGTTTCTCCTCATATTCCTGGGCTTGTTTGTATTTACAGGAATGGGAAATCATGCCCTTGCGGCGGACAACACCCCAGGCCAGCAGGTCACCGGCGATCAAGGAGCGGCAATCGATCCGGAAGCTCTCGCCATTTTAAAGAAAGCAACCGACTATCTCACCGGGCTGCCGCAGTTCCGCTTTAAGGGGTACAAGGAAGTGGATGCTGTCCAGGAATCCGGGCAGAAGCTGCAGTTCTTTTCTTCCTATGATGTACATCTTAAGCGCCCCAATCGCCTATTCGTATCACGCACAGATGACGACGGCATCATGCGCCGGTTCTGGTACGATGGGAAAACTGCCACCATGTATGATGAAGGGGAAAAGGTTTTTAGTCAGATTCAAGTTCCTGAAACCATTGATGAGATGCTTGATTATCTGGAGACGGTTCTTGAATCCCCGCCCCCGCTGGCAGATATTCTTTATAATGATCTTTCCTTTCTTGCTGAGCGTGCCCTGTCCGGGGTGTACATAGATATAAGCTTTATCCAAAATATTGCCTGTGACCATCTCGCCTTCCGGGGGGAATCGGTTGACTGGCAGATGTGGATTGACCGTGGTGAAAAACCGCTTATCCGGAAAATAGTGATTACCTACAAAGAATTGCCCGGTGAACCGCAGCTTTCTGCCCGATTGGCAGAATGGGACACCCGGCCTGAGATTTCTGACACGCTATTCCAGTCCAGCATCCCTGAAGGTGCCCGGCGGATACCGATTATCAGGTCGCAAAGGCGGGACAGCAATGAAGGAGGTGCACAATGAGAAAAGGACATATGCTCACAGGGACATGCTTGCTTTCTATCCTGCTTCTGATCATTCCCTTCCACATGGCGGATGGCCGTGGCGGTGGCCGTGGCGGTGGGGGGGGAAGGGGTGGGGGTGGTTTCTCACGTGGCGGCGGCTCGATGGGATCAATCCGCAACAGCGGAAGCTACGGCCGCAGCAGCCGGGATTATTCCCGATCCTCATCCTACGGTTCAAGCCGGCAGAGTTCATCGCTTGACAGCCGCAGCCAGCGGCAGGATACCCGCAGTCAACGGGAGCCCCTAGTTGCCGGCAGTAATGCAGAGCGTCAGCAAGGGCGTTCCGACCGCCAGGGTGAACGTGATACTGCACGCACCGATCGCCAGGGCGAACGGCAGACCAGCCAAACTGATCGGAAGGATAGCCGGGCTGATCAACAAACTGACAGGCAAGATACCCGAACTGATCGCCAGGGTGACCGGCAGGACACCCGTACTGATCGTCAGGGCGAACGGGAGGATGCACGCACTGAACGTCAGGATGAACGGGCCACCCGCCAGGAAGATCGGCAGGGAACACGCGATGAGCGCCGTGAAAATTACGACGGCAGCTATGCAAAGGCGCGCGGGCTTCAGGAAAATCGCCAGGATTATCTTGATGATTACTATGATGATTGGGAGGATTGGTATGATGACTACTGGCATTACGACCAGCACTACTATCCCTCCTACGTCTTTGTGGGCATGCCCTGCACCCATACCGTCGTCCAGGTTGGCAATGTAACCTACTATCAGTGCGGCAGCGTCTGGTACAATCAGGTCTATTCCAAGGGTGAGGTGCAATACGTTGAGATTTCAGCACCCAAAGGGGCGGAAATCACTTCACTTTCCAACCCGAAAACCATCGAGGTGAACGGCAAAACCTATTATATAAGCGAACACGTTTTCTACGAAAAAATCAAGCGGGACGGTAAAGATATCTATGTCGTCGTTGATGCCCCTTACGGGGCCGAGGTGGAGAGCATACCCGAGAAGGCGGTGGAAGTAAAAGTGGAGGGAACGACCTACTACCAGTACGATAAGCTTTTTTACCGCAAGATCAGTGAAGGAAAGAAAACAACCTACGTCATCGTCGCTTCACCTTACCGGAAAGCAAAGCCTGCCGAGGAGAAGAAAGGATGAAAAATGTCTGGTTACTGATTATTACAGTCATGTGCGCTCCCCTGCTCATGCCATGTGACACATCAGCCGGACCCGCGCTCGACCGCATACTGCAAAGGAAGGAGCTCATCGTGGGCATCTCCGGCAACCAGCCGCCTCTGAACGCCACCACCAAAGAGGGGCAGATTATCGGCCTTGACGCCGATCTGGCAACTTACATGGCAGCCGGCATGGGAGTGAAGCTGACCTTCAGCCCCATGCCCTTCGCCGAGCTGTTGCCCGCGCTGCTGACCGGCAGGGTGGACATGGTGGTGTCCGGAATGAGCATGTCTCCCGACCGGAACCTGAAAGTTGCCTTCGTGGGACCTTACTTCGTTTCCGGCAAGTCCATTGTTACCAAAGCAGAAAAGGCGGAGTCGTTGAGCAGCGCCGCTGATCTTGCCGCGCCTGATGTAAAGATTGTCGCCCTTGAGGGATCCACCAGCCAGACCCTGGTAAAGACGGTTATGCCCTTGGCCCAGCTTCAGACCACCACCGATTATGATAAGGCACTTGCATTGGTTATTGAAGGGAAGGCCGATGCCATGGTTGCGGATTTCCCCTTTTGCGCGCTTGCCGTGCTCCGCAATCCCGAAAAAAAACTGGCCACCCTGGATGAGCCCTTCACCTTTGAGCCATTGGGTATAGCAGTGCCGGGAGATGATCCGCTGCTCATTAACTGGGTGCAGAATTACCTCATGACGATTGAGGGAAGCGACGGCCTGCAGACCCTGGTGGAACGCTGGTTTAAGGATGCTTCCTGGCTCAGCAGGTTACCATAAAATTGCCGGGTTGTTGGAGTAATGAGGCAGCGGAGTAAATACAGGAGTGATGGAGTAATGGAGTGATGCGGTGCTGGAAGAACACTGAACGGATCTTTTCCCATTACTCCAGTACTCCAACACTCCAGTACTTCATTACCTCAAAATTACATTTCGCCGCTTAGCTGATCGCTTCCAAGAAGGAGATTACCGTGCCTACGCTCAATTTTGAGGTTTCGAGACTGGGTGAATGCCGTTTTCCTTCACCCATGAAAGGGACACCATTCGTCAAAGACGATGAGCATGTGCTTTATCAGTCAAGCGCATCCGAGATTGAATCCTGCCTCAACGCGGGAACGCAACCGCCCCGCTTCGAGCTTGCGGGGCCGAGAGAGCGGATATTCTTCGACCCCTCCAAGCTGACTTGCGGCATCGTGACCTGCGGCGGGCTCTGTCCGGGAATCAACGACGTGATCAGGGCCATTGTTATGAGCCTCTTCTATCACTACGGGGTAAAAAAAGTGCTGGGCTTTCGCTATGGCTACGAGGGCCTTGCCTCACGTTACGGGCATGCGCCGCTTTCGCTCATTCCTGATACCGTTAACATCATTCACCAGATGGGAGGGACCATCCTGGGCTCTTCTCGAGGCCCCCAGGACATCGCTGACATGGTCGATACCCTGGAGCGAACGAGCGTGGGCATCCTCTTTACCATCGGAGGGGACGGGACACTGCGAGGCTCCCGGGCCATCGCTGAAGAAATTGAGAGGCGGGGTTTGAAAATCTCGGTTATCGGAATCCCCAAAACCATAGACAATGACATATCCTGTGTGCAGCAGTCCTTCGGTTTTGACACCGCTGTTACCGAATCAAGAACGGCCCTCTACTCGGCACACACCGAGGCCATCGGTGCGCGAAATGGCATCGGCCTGGTTAAGCTGATGGGCCGCGAGTCAGGGTTTATCGCGGTTTATGCCACTCTCGCCAACAGCGAGGTGAATTTTTGCCTGGTGCCCGAGGTGTCATTTTCGCTTCCAACCTTCCTCAAGGCCCTCGAAGAAAGGCTCAAAAAGAGGGGACATGCCCTCATCGTAGTGGGTGAAGGCGCGGGTCAATATCTAATGGAGGAACGGGGCGATAGGGATGCATCCGGCAATGTTCGCTTCGGAGACATCGGCATTTTCCTGAAGGACGAGATCGCATCTTATTTCAAAAAGATTGGCATGGAGGTGAATCTCAAGTATATAGATCCCAGCTATACCATCCGGAGTATGCCTGCCAACGCCCGCGATTCCGCCTTCTGCCTGCTGCTGGGCCACAACGCAGCGCACGCCGGCATGGCCGGGAGAACAAATATGGTTGTCGGGTTCTGGAAAAACGAGTTTACCCATCTCTCCATCCCCGCCGCCGTTGCCCAGCGCAAGAAAATTGATCCCCACGGCAGATTGTGGAGCAGCGTCATCGAGAGCACGGGACAGCCGCGGGACATGCGTTGAATACATTGCGAGGAGCACCCCCCAATGACTCTGTCGGCACATAAGACCAGGATCGTATGCACTATCGGACCCGCATCCGAGAAGCCCGAGGTCATGGAGGCCATGATGCGGGCAGGTATGGATGTGGCACGCCTTAACTTCTCCCACGGCGACTTCGCGGGCAAGAAAAAGGTGATTGAAACAGTACGCGCAGCTTCCAAAAAGGCGGGCCGCCGGGTGGCCATCATGGCTGATCTGCCCGGCCCCAAGATGCGCATCGGGACATTCGCACATGAACCGCTGGAGCTGAAAAAAGGCGACACCTTCACCCTCACCACTGAAGAAGTGACCGGAAGCTCGAGCAGGGTATCGGTAAGTTTTGACCGGCTCCCCCAGGCAGTAAAGGCCGGGGACCGGCTTTTCATCAATGACGGTTACATCGAGCTCGAAGTGGTTGGGGTAAAGGGCAGGGATGTCAATTGCCGGGTGCTGGTCGGAGGTGAACTCCGCTCGCGGAAGGGCCTTAACCTGCCCGGAATCAATCTTGGCATCAGCGCCTTCACTGACCGCGACCGCGAGTGCCTCGCCTTCGCCATGGACCAGTCATTGATGCCGTCAGCCAGTCTTTTGTTGAGTCGGCCAAAGACATTGATGCAGTGCGCAGTGCCGCAACAGCACATGGGATATAATCCTTTCATCATTGCCAAGATTGAGCGCTCGGGAGCGCTCAACCATATTGATGGCATCCTTGAGGCCGCGGATGGCATTATGATTGCCCGGGGAGACCTGGGGGTGGAGATTCCCATAGAACAGATAGCAGTGGTGCAGAAAGAACTGATGAAAAAAGCCAATCTGATTGGCAAGCCGGTCATCACCGCAACCCAGATGCTTGAGTCCATGACCGGCAACCGGCGCCCCACTCGGGCGGAGGCCACCGATGTGGCCAACGCCATCCTGGACGGTACCGACTGCGTCATGCTTTCCGCCGAATCGGCAATGGGTGCATTCCCGGTGGAATCGGTGGAAATGCTTGGGAAGATTGCCGCGGCGGTCGAGCCTCACCGGTCGCGCTCTCACCTGCGGGAAACCCTGGAAAAGGCATATAGGGAGGGCGGGGTAAATATCACTGATCTCATTGCCCTCAATGTTGCCACCACCGTGGTGGGCATTTCCCCGGCAGCGGTGATTGTTCCCACCAGGAGCGGCGCAACGGCACGAAGCATCAGCCGGTTCAGACTTCCGTTATGGATAACCGCCGTGAGTACGCAAGCGGACACCTGTCAGCGACTGCAGTTTTCCTACGGGGTCAATCCTGTGTACCTGGCTGATCACCCGGACAACTGGAAACCGTTTGCAAAGGACCTGCTGAAATCTTACGGCGCGGAAGGAAATCTGGTGGTCCTGACCGAGGGTCCTTCTTCCAAATATCCTGAAACTAACAATCGCATCGAGCTGATGGATTTGAGCAAGTAGAGGAGAGATGAACGTTGAACATTCAACGCTCAACATCCAACGTCGAACCCAGGACAGTTTTTATTGGACGTTGAAAGTTGGTCGTTCGATGTTGGACGTTCATATGCTTACTTGGTAATGCAAGAGGTGCTTATTATGCTGCCAAAGATTGATCCTACCACCACTCAGAGCTGGAAGAAGCTGGCCGCGCACTATGAGAAAATGAAAACGGTGCACATGAAGTCGCTCTTCGCCGGTGATCCCGAACGCTTCGCAAAATTCTCCCTTCGCTTTAATGACATCCTGGTTGACTATTCAAAGAACATCATCACCGGGGAGACCATGGCCCTGCTGCTCGACCTGGCAGAGGAACTCAGCCTGCAGGAAGCTATCGAGAAAATGTTCACCGGTGATGTGATCAATGAAACCGAAAACCGCGCAGTCCTGCATGTTGCCCTGAGAAACCGGAGCAATAACCCGATCTATGTTAACGGCAAAGATGTCATGCCCGAGGTAAATGCTGTCGTTAAACAAGATGAAGGCATTTTCGCACAGCGTCATTTCCGGTGACATGGAAGGGATTCTCCGGCAAAAGGATCACCGACATCGTCAATATCGGCATCGGCGGCTCAGACCTGGGACCGGTGATGGTCACCGAGGCCTGCGCCCCTACGCTCATGACGCGATCTTCCGTCCACTTTGTCTCCAATGTTGACGGCACCCATATCGCGGAAACACTGAAAAAGCTGACGCCGGAGACCACCCTCTTCATGATCGCCTCCAAGACCTTCACCACCCAGGAAACCATGACCAACGCCCATTCACGGCCCGGGACTGGTTCCTTGACGGCAAAGGACGATCAGGCATGTGGCGCAAGCACTTTGTCGCCATTTCCACCAATCGGAAAAAGGTGACAGCCTTCGGCATCGACCGCGGAAAACATGTTCGAATTCTGGGACTGGGTCGGCGGCAGGTATTCGCTCTGGTCTGCGATAGGGCTTTCGATCGCCTGCGCCATCGGGTTTGATAACTTCATCGAACTGCTCGAAGGCGGCCACGCAATGGACCGACCATTTCAGGACACGCCCCCTTTGAAAAAAACATCCCTGTGCTGCTCGCTCTCATCGGCATCTGGTACAACAATTTTTTCGATGCCGAGACCCATGCCATCCTGCCCTATGACCAGTATATGCACCGCTTTCCCGCCTATTTCCAGCAGGGCGACATGGAAAGCAACGGCAAATCGCGTTGACCGGAACGGCAACAGGGTGAGCTATCAGACAGGCCCGGTCATCTGGGGAGAGCCGGGGACAAACGGCCAGCATGCCTTCTACCAGCTCATCCACCAGGGAACAAAGCTGATCCCGGCGGATTTTCTGGCGCCGGCAATAAGCCACAACCCCTGGGCGACCATCACGACATACTGCTCTCCAATTTCTTCGCCCAGACAGAGGCGCTGATGAAGGGCAAAACGAAAGAGGCAGTCATCGAGGAGCTGAGGCGGGCAGGCAAAAGCGAAGAGGAGATTGAAAAGCTTGCGCCTTATAAGGTCTTTGAGGGCAACAGGCCGACCAACTCCATCCTCTTCAAAAAACTCACCCCACGGACGCTCGGCAGCCTCATCGCGATGTATGAGCATAAGATCTTCGTGCAGGGCGTGATCTGGAACATCTTCAGCTTCGACCAGTGGGGCGTTGAACTGGGCAAGCAGCTGGCAAACAAAATCCTCCCCGAGATGAAGCATGAGGATCCCGTACCATTCCCATGACTCCTCCACCAACGGATTGATCAATGCATACAAGAAGATGCGGGGGGAGAAACAGTAAGAGGGACGCCGTTAAAATTCTAAGATTCGCTTCTCCTTCCCTCCAACTTAATAACTTAGATATTTAAGGGCGTCTCCCTTTACCCTTTGTTTTCTTCGCCCAACGTGAAGTTCACCGTGAGGTCCGCTTTTTGGCCGATCCCGGGGAACGACTTGTTCGCCCGGTAACGCGCTTCTTCATTTCCTTAATCCCGGTGGTCGGGGCATTCCTTTCGGCCTCCTTTGCTGCTCTAAGGCAACGAAGGTCCTCGTAGCTGTGTAATGCTTCCTGAAGTTTCAAGAACTCTTCGTAAGGTATGACAGCATACTCCTTCTTTCCTTCTCTCTTTATTATTTGGGCTTTGAGCGCAGCCATTCTTTTAACCTCCTATCGGTATGCCTCTCGACGATGTCGAATACGATAAATTATAATTGAATCTTTCTCAATCTCAAAGAGAACTCTGTAATCACCGACTCTCAACCGGTACTCAGGTGTCAAATCGGTGAGGCGCTTTACATCCCCACGCAGATTATCGCTCATCTTTTCAATGCATGCAAGCATGTCTGGGGACACCATACTTAATTATAAACATGGGCCTTATATTGATTTCATCAAATATTAAGTAAGGTGTCCCCGGAACTCTTTGAGAACAATGCACATCGGGCAGTTGCTGTTAAAAACTATTACGGATATTGCCCTGTATGTCAATAAAATTTGAATAGTTAATGGTTTTCTCCCCTGATGAAGTAATAGCAGTGGTTAAAAAATATTTTTTTGTTTGCAATTTTGCATTTTAAATGCATAATTACAAACAAAAAGAGGTCTTCTATGGTTCGCTCCTATATCAAACGGTCTCTGGAAACTGTTCTTAAAAAAGCAGTTTCCGAGTTTCCTGCAGTCGTCCTGACAGGTCCCCGGCAGTCGGGAAAAACGACGCTTCTGAAACACCTCTTCAGCAAGGAGTATCAGTATATCTCCCTGGAGCCACCCGACATCCGTGCAGCCGCCATGGAAGATCCCCGGGGTTTCCTTGAAATTCATTCACCACCGATTATTTTTGATGAGGTCCACTACGCACCTAACCTGCTTCCTTACATAAAAGAACGCATCGACAGCAACCGCAAGCAATGCGGACAATTTGTGCTGACAGGTTCACAAAATCTCCTGCTGGCGGAGAAAATCACGGAGTCGCTTGCCGGCAGGGTTGCAATGCTGCGGCTACTGCCGCTGTCCAGGCGCGAAACTGAAGGTCGCCCTCAGGCTCTCCTCCCATGGGAAAGAAAAAATAAGGGCAGCTCAAAAAGGGGGCTTTCGCCCCAGCACATCTGGCGCGATTTCCTTCGGGGATGCTACCCCGAGCTTGTTGCACATCCCGGACGTGACACCAATCTCTGGCACGCCTCCTATGTTCAGACATATCTGGAGCGGGATGTGCGCACCATCCGTCAGGTGGCTGATTTATCACAGTTCCAAACTTTCTTAAGAGCCCTGGCGGCACGGTGCGCCCAGTTGCTTAGTCTGACCGATCTGGCTCGAGACCTCGGCGTCGCCGTGAACACGGTTAAATCCTGGATCTCTCTACTTGAAGCCACCTACCAAGTGATCGTACTCCGCCCCTACCACACCAACATAAGTAAACGACTGGTCAAGACACCCAAAATTTACTTTATGGACGTCGGAACCCTATGCTATCTCACCGGCCTGAGAGATCCTGTTCATGCGGCCTCCGGTCCTCTGGGCGGTCCGATCATGGAGACAGCGGTACTTTCCGAAATCGTCAAGACACTGACACACCGGGGCATCGATCCCCAGGTTTATTTCTGGCGTACATCCACCGGTACAGAGGTGGATATACTGATCGAAGCCGGTGGCAAAATTGTGCCTGTCGAGGTTAAGCTTTCCGCAACACCCCATCCGGCAATGGCCTCATCGATTAAAACATTTATGGAGGATTTCGGCAACACGGCTATGCCCGGCTATGTGGTTCATCCTGGCAAAATCCATCTGCCCCTGGGATCTGATATCACTGCCCTGCCCTACGCTGATTTGTGACATTCATAAAACCGCACTCTTATGGTCACCTGACAGGAATAATAAGAGAAATCAAGCCAACCCGCTAAACCGAGCAAGTCCATCTACCGCGCCGGACACTTGAAAATGTCCAGCTTTCTTCATTTTCCCGATTCAACCGACTTCCTGCTTCTGCGCTTAACAGTCCTTCGTAACTTTACTACACTCGGCGCCGGCATTGAAACCCGGTAAGGGAAGATAGGTTCTAACAGGTTGTTGAAAAAATAGTTTTCCTCAGGCTGTTCAAAAACATCCAGATGCAAGGCACGCGAAATCCTGAGGAATGAGGCGTACATGCGAGTACGCTGCAATGACGAAGGATGAGCGTAACGCAGCAGATGGGTGTTTTTCAACAGCCTGCTAAAGCAACTTAAAAGGAGGGAAAGAACAAAGGGAGGTGTCTAATCCGGCAGGCCGTCATTCCAGCCGAGCCATTTTTTACCGCCGAATTCGGTGCCGGCAAGGTTGGATGTAGCCTCGGCGATCATGAACCAGCGGAGACCCCATTTTTCGTAGAGCTGAAAGCGGACCCGGCCGTTTATGGCCTCCCAGGTCCAGGGCTTGATACCCTGCTCCGTCGGGTTCACCAGGTTGAGCAGGTACGCGGGATCGCAGGAAGCTTCAATGACAATCTTGTGTCTTCCCTTGACGGCGGTAATATTCCAGCTTCCCGGGACTATCTCCGGCCGGATGAATGCCGGCTGCTGGGGAAAACTGAAGGTGTAAAGCCTGTCGTCATAGATGAGCCCTATGCCGCAGGCGGGAAAGACAACCGAGCCGATGGGCATGCTCGCTGCGCCCACCGAGAGGCAGCAGGCCTTGGGGTCATCAAAGTTGTTGGCCTGCAGCCAGTACCAGCTTTCGGGAAACTCATCACCCCAGTTTTTTTCCTGATAGCCGATGATATCCTCAAATTCAAACAATTCGCTGTTCCACTCGATCCACCCGGTGGCACGCGCTTTCATCGCCCCCACGTGCCAGTAGGTCTGCAGGTTCGGCAGTCCCGCCATCCAGCCCATGGTTTTGTCCCACCGTTCATCAATCTCAAAATCGATGTTCCAGGAGCAAGCGTCCTCACCATCAGTGGCGCTGCCTTCGGCATGCAGCATGTCCCGGTCACCCCAGGCCAAATTATCCTCGCTGACGCGTGTGTCGAATTGCTCATAGGATGAGCTGAACTGTTCAACCGGGAAATGCTGATAGATAAAACCGGCGTACCCCGGGCTGTTGTTGCCTGCCATCATAAAGCCGCAGCTTTCAGGCGACTCACCGTCGGGGTTGAAAACCGCATAAATAAACAGAAACGATTTGCCGGTGTCCGGGTCCGAGACTTTGAAATACCAGCCTTCGAAGAATTGCTGCTGTCCCTCCCAATGATAGGCGTTTGGGTCAACAAACGCATAGAGGTTGGTTTGTACAAGCAGAGCAACAGAGCAGATTAAAACTTTCAGCATTGTTTTTCTCATAAGGTTCACTTAACTCCTGTTCATTGCTATTTTACTTCCAGCAGGAACTGCTTCAGCTGCGATTTTTTTCGCGGCCCAAGGCCGCTTCCTACCGGGGGAAAAATATCTTATGTCTCATAAGAGGGTAGGAGCAGCTGCAGCGGCGATCCGTTTTTTCCCAACCCGGTTTTGTGTCATTTTACTTATTTAAGAGCGTCCCCCCTATCCTACTCCAGGGTGGCCCCGACAATTTTATAGACTTCACCTGATGAGCCGATCGGCCCCAGGGATTTACTGGTCAGAAGATACAGCTCCCCATCTTCATCTTCCCCAAAACTGAGCAAAAACCGGTTGAGCCTGCTTCCCCGCCTGTTCTCCTTGTTCACGGACACTTCCTGTACCTGCCAGGCATCTGAATTATCCTCATTGGCAATAAACAATGATCCGTCTCCACGTGCAAAGCTTGTCGACCAGTCTCCAAAAACATAATATCCCTGCAGTTCAGAAATCAGTGCTCCCCGGTAGACATATCCGCCTACGACGGACCTGCCCACGATCATGTCGCCGCTTCCCGGATGTCCATAAGCTATCACCGGGTCCAGCAGCGGCTCACCATCAGCACCGCTGTCAGAGCAGTCAGGAAGCGGCACCGATGCCCGCTCTTTGTTGAAGCAGCTCAGACCCTCCTTAATATTCCATCCGTAGTTGCCCCCCGCTTCCACAAGATTGATCTCCTCGTAGAGGTTCTGACCGACATCACCACAGAACAACCGTCCTGAGCCTCCACTGTCGAATGAAAAGCGCCAGGGGTTTCTGAAGCCATAGGCATAAATTTCACCCTTCTGCTGCGGGTCAGCGGCAAAAGGATTATCCGCGGGAATGGTGGCCACACCCCGTTCGGCAACATCGATCCTGAGGATTTTCCCCAGCAGGTTTGTGGTATCCTGCCCGTTGCCGATATCCGGTGTATGTCCCTCCCCTACATCATTCGCATTACCCCCGTCGCCAATGCCGATGTAGAGATATCCGTCTGGCCCGAAGGCCAGCTGCCCGCCATTGTGGTTTGACTGGGGATGGGGAACATCCAGCAGCACTTTTTCGCTCGCAGGATCTGCCCGGTTTGGATCATCATTGGAAACGAGAAACTCGGAAACGCGCACGTTGGAATGGTATCCTGCCGGTGTGTCAGTCGTAGGCAAAGCGTTATAGAAAATGAAAAACCGTCCATTGACGGCATATTCGGGATGAAAGACGATGCCCAGCAGCCCGCTTTCATCATAGGCAAAAAACGGATTGACCATTTTTCTGCTGATATCAATGAACGGCTCCCTTAAAACCGCACCGCTGCTGTCCACGATCCTGACCGTACCGGTCTGCTCGGTCACAAAGAGTCGCCCGGAGCCGTCACGGGGTGCGGCACAGGCAGTCGGATTGGTGAATCCCCGGGCGAAAAGTTTTATTTCAAGAGAGGGGGGCTCAGGATTACCATTACATCCTGCCAGTGTCAGGATTACTGCTGCCATGCAGAACCATAGCAAAGCAATGGCACGGCTGATGAGGCTGTTTTTTTTCATGGCGGTGATCCTCCGGCAATAGGTTGAGCACAAACTGGTACGCTTTGATTAACTTTACACTGTGTCGCATCAAATTGCAAACATTCGGCACACATTTCAAGCTTTGTGCGCAAAGGTCATCCATTTGATATTATATGGTTTATTTCACTATACCCAATAAGTAAGGCTTCTTTCTTCTACGCTTGACACTCCCCCGCAACTTTACTATACTCGGCGCCGGCATTGAAACACGGCAAGGAATCGATAAACTGCACGTACTGAAGGAGCGCAGCATGGCAAAAATCATCAAAACCATCGGCAGAGAAATTCTGGATTCGCGCGGCAACCCGACCGTTGAGGCTGATGTCTTGCTCGATGATGGCTGCATGGGGCGTGCCGCTGTCCCCTCGGGCGCTTCCACGGGAGAGCACGAAGCCGTGGAGCTGCGTGACGGAGACAAATCGCGCTACCTGGGCAAGGGTACGCTCAAGGCCTGCCGCCATGTAAATCGCGAGATTGCCGCTGCCATTCAGGGCATGGACGCAACGGGGCAGGAGGAAATAGACCGCACGATGATCCGCCTCGACCGGACCGCAAATAAAGGCCGGCTGGGGGCCAACGCCATTCTCGCCGTTTCCATGGCGGTTGCCCGCGCGGCCGCTGCATCGCAGAAGACGCCCCTCTATCGCTATCTCGGCGGGATCCAGGCATCAGTGCTTCCTGTCCCCATGATGAACATCTTAAACGGCGGCGCTCACGCTGACAACTCCCTTGACTTTCAGGAGTTCATGATCGCCCCGATCGGCGCATCCAGCTTCTCCGATGCGCTGCGCATGGGAGCGGAGGTCTTCCACACGCTTAAATCGGTACTGAAAAGCAGGGGCTATTCCACCGCGGTGGGGGACGAGGGAGGATTTGCACCCAATCTCAAGTCAAACGACGAGGCCCCGGCAGTGATCCTGGAGGCTATTAAAAAAGCGGGTTACAAACCGGGGAAGGACATCGCGATCGCGCTCGACCCGGCGGCAAGCGAGTTCTATGACAGCACAAAAAAGAAATACATCTTTAAAAAGTCGGATAAAAGCAGCCATTCTCCTGAAGAGATGGTTAAGTTCTGGGCTTCATGGGTCCACCGGTACCCCATCATTTCCATCGAAGACGGGATGGCCGAGGATGACTGGAAGGGCTGGAAACTCATGACCCAAAGCCTGGGAGAGAAAATTCAGCTCGTCGGCGACGACCTGTTTGTGACCAACACCGAGAGGCTGGCGAGGGGCATCAGGGAAGGAATCGCGAACTCCATTCTCATCAAGGTAAATCAAATCGGCACCCTGACTGAGACGCTCAATGCCATGCGCATGGCCGCTCATGCAGGCTACACCGCGGTGGTTTCGCACCGCTCCGGGGAAACCGAGGACACCTTCATCGCTGACCTGGTGGTAGCGACAGGTGCGGGGCAGATCAAGACCGGATCGGCGAGCCGGACCGACCGCATCGCCAAGTACAACCAGCTTATGCGCATCGAGGAGGAACTGGGCACAGCCGCCGTCTTCGCCGGCCGCAAGGCCTTCAGGCAGTAATGGGTTCATCACTAAGCATGGCCGAGAGATATCCCCCTCACCCCATCCCTCTCCCACAGAGGGGAGAGGGGGATCCTTGATTTGCTCTTTCTATCAGGTCATCGAGGAAAACAAATAATTCCCTCGCCCCAGCGGGGGAGAGGGTTAGGGTGAGGGGGCACACCGACCTGTCAATTTATTTTCGAAGCAACTAAAGGGATTCCACCCCATGTACACAGTGGTACTGTTGCGGCACGGCGAGAGCGTTTGGAACAAGGAGAACCTGTTTACCGGCTGGATTGACGTTGACCTGTCGGACAAAGGTACGCAAGAGGCACATGAAGCAGGCCGGGTTCTCAAGGAAAAGGGTTTTGTATTTGATATTGCCTTCACCTCTGTTTTAAAGCGGGCCATACGCACCCTCTGGATTGTGCTCGATGAGATGGACCTGATGTGGATCCCGGTGGTCAGGGACTGGCGCCTCAACGAACGGCACTACGGCGCGCTGCAGGGACTCAACAAGGCCCAGACGGCAGACAAGTTCGGGGAGCAGCAGGTCAAGGTCTGGCGCAGGAGCTACGATATCAGGCCCCCGGCGCTGGAAGAGCGTGACCCGAGGAATCCTGCCGGAGACCCGCGCTACCGGTCGCTTAAAAAAGACCAGGCACCACTCACCGAGTGTTTGAAGGATACCGTGGAGCGGTTTCTCCCCTGCTGGCATGAGGTGATTACCCCCGTCATCAGGACCGGGCAGCGGGTTATCATTGCCGCGCACGGCAACAGCCTGCGCGCCCTGGTAAAATACCTTGATAACATCCCTGACGACGTGATCCCGGAGCTTAACATTCCCACCGGGATGCCGCTCGTATACGAGCTTGATGCAAACCTCAAGCCTCTCAAGAACTACTACATCGGCGATGAAGAGAAGGTAAAGCAGGCGATGGAGGCGGTCGCCAGCCAGGGAAAGGTAAAAAAGTGAGATACAAGGATTCGAGGGTTCAAGAAAACGCAAATAATTTTTATCATCATCCCTGCGTGGGATAATAAAAGCTGAAAAGGAGGAACGTATGGCTACAAAAGTTGCGATAAACGGTTTTGGCAGAATCGGCAGGCTTGTCCTGATGGCCATGGTCGAGCAGGGTGTTCTGGGAAAAGACATTGACGTGGTGGCTGTCGTTGATGTCAGCACCGACGCTGATTATTTTGCCTACCAGCTTAAATATGACTCGATCCACGGGCGGTTCCAGGGCAAGCTCGGGACCGGTAAAAGCAGCCCCTCGCTGGAAGAAGAGGACCTGCTCACGGTGAACGGAGACACCATCAAATGCCTGCCTGCCGCAAAAAGCCCCGACCTCCTGCCCTGGAAGGAGCTGGGGATTGAATATGTGATTGAATCGACCGGTCTGTACACGGATTTTTCAAAAGCGGAGCTTCACCTCAAGGCAGGGGCAAAAAAAGTCATCATCTCCGCTCCCGCCAAAGGAAGCGTGAAAACCCTGCTCATAGGGGTGAACGAAGGCGAGTATGATCCCAAGCAGCACCATGTTGTTTCAAACGCCTCCTGCACCACCAACTGCCTTGCCCCTCTGGTACATGTGCTTCTGAAAGAGGGCATCGGCATTGAAACCGGACTCATGACCACCATCCATTCCTACACCGCAACGCAGAAAACCGTGGACGGCCCCTCCAAGAAAGACTGGCGGGGCGGCAGGGCCGCGGCCATCAACATCATTCCCTCCAGTACCGGCGCGGCAAAAGCGGTAGGAGAAGTAATCCCGGCGGTAAAGGGCAAAATGACCGGCATGGCCTTCCGCGTGCCCACGCCCGATGTCTCGGTTGTGGATCTCACCTTCCGATCTGTAAAGGAGACCTCCATCGAAGAAATCGACGGCATGATGAAAAAGGCCTCGGAATCCTATCTCAAGGGAATCCTCGAGTACAGCAACGAGGAGCTTGTTTCCACGGACCTGATCCATTGCAAGAGCTCATCCATCTATGATTCGCTGGCGACGCTGCAAAACAACCTCAAGGGGGAGAAGCGGTTCTTTAAGCTTGTCTCCTGGTATGACAACGAATGGGGCTACTCCCACCGGACCGTCGATCTTCTCCGGCACATGATAAAGAAGGGATGAAAGAGCACCTGGACAAACCCTATGAACCGCATGCGAAACGTAAACGGGGGGCCATACATGGCGATTAACAAAAAGACCGTAAGGGACGTGGACTTCAGGGGCAAACGGGTGCTCATGCGGGTTGACTTTAATGTTCCCATGAAGGACGGCGTGGTGCAGGACGATACCAGGATCCGGGCGGCGCTGCCGACGATTCACTACGTCTTCAGCCAGGGCGCAAAAAGCATTGTGCTCATGTCGCATCTGGGGGACCCCGATAAAGATATTCCCAAGGCGCGTGAAAAGTCTGAGAAGGACGGCAAGTCCTTTGATGAAAAGAAGTTCTCCGAGGGCAAGTTCAAAATGGCGCCGGTGGCGCGCCGGTTTTCGGAACTTCTGGACCGGGAGGTGAAATTTGCCCCCTCATGCATCGGTCCGGAAACAGCGGCCATGGTTAACGGCCTGAGCGACGGACAGGTGCTGATGCTGGAAAACACGCGGCTTCACCAGGGTGAAAAATCAAAGGATGCGGCCGTGCGTGAGACTTTTGCCAGGGAACTTGCGACATACGGTGATATTTTTGTGAACGACGCCTTCGGCACCGCTCATCGTGAGCATGCCTCAACCGCCACCGTTGCCAAGTTCCTTCCGGCGGTCGCCGGCCTGCTCATGGAAAAGGAGCTTGATTACCTGGAAGACAAGGTGGTCAAAGGCCCGATCAGGCCTTCCGTGGCCATCCTGGGAGGCGCGAAGGTGTCTTCCAAGATCACTATGATTTACTCGCTCCTGAAAAAGGTGGATTGCCTGGTTATCGGCGGCGCGATGGCCAACACCTTCCTCAGGGCAAAAGGGCTTGAGACAGGCAAGTCGCTGGTGGAAGAAGACCAGCTTGACCTGGCCGGTTCTCTTATAGAGAAAGCGGCGGTCAACCGGATTTCTCTGGTTCTTCCGGTTGACCTGGTTGTCAGCAGCACGTTTTCAGAAGATGCGGAAATCAGAACCGTCGACTGCGACAAGATACCGCCCGATATGATGGGAATGGACATCGGTCCCAAAACCATCGATGCAATCAGAAAGGCTTTATCAACCGCCAAAACCGTTTTCTGGAACGGCCCCATGGGTGTCTTCGAAATGGAAAAGTTTGCCCGGGGCACTCTGGAAGTAGCAGGCATACTCGCGAAACTCAACGGGGCGATTACGGTGATCGGCGGCGGGGATACCATATTGGCGGTGAATCGCGCGGGTCTGGCAGGGAAAATGACCCATATATCAACCGGCGGCGGCGCTTCGCTTGCACTGGTGGAAGGGAAAGTGCTCCCGGGGATTGCCGCCCTGCTGAATAAGTAGCCACGAGCGGGTTGTTGAAAAAGTAATTTTCCCCAGGCTGGTCAAAAACATCCAGATGCAAGGCACGCGAAATCCTGAGGAATGAGGAGTACTTTTCGGTACGCCGCAATGACGAAGGATGAGCGTAACGCAGCAGATGGGTGTTTTTCAACAGCCTGCTAGGGCAGCCATCCCCTGTCACGGTAGGCTGTTTCCACCCGCTTGGCAACCTCCTTGGCAGTGCGTTTGGCATCTGCTTCGATCGTTCCCCGAACCGTCTCACTTAACCCGGTAGTTACCCCGCCGACTACCAGCGGCGCGACGCTTGTTGCAGCCGCCCCAACACCAAGACTGGTTAACATGCCCGGCTTGAGGCTGCTTTGTGTCGTAGTCTCAGCCTCGGCGACCATTTTCCCGCCCTGCCAGCCCTGCATGCGAGTGCTCAGTTCTGAACCTCCCATTCCAAAACCGACCCACACCCGCGCCGTCTGATTTCCTTTATCAATGGTGATAAATTGCCCGGTAAGTGTCAGCGTGGTCGCCGAGGGTTTTACCGTGCTGTCGGCACGGGTTGCCGGAATACCTTTAGCACGAAGCTCCTCCACCAAAAACTCCGAGAGCTTGTCAGCTACCACGTGGCCGATTTTATCCTCTTCCTCCGATACTGACTTGCTGTCGCTGTCACGCATGACCTTGGCCATCATGCCCTGATCCAGCTTCACGTCCGCTGATTTAACCGCGAAGTCATTAATAATGACCACATCCGGCCGGGGGAGCGTCCCGGCTGCTTTCTTGAGCGGTTTCACCGTAGCCGACGCACATCCGCCCAGTATCAGCAGCACGGCTCCCAGCGATACGATGTCTTTCATTCTCGGTGCTATCGTCTTACCCATATGTTTTCTCCTTTCCATGTGACTTTCTTCCCATCAGGGACATGCGTTTTGCTTCAAAAGCATATATGTGCGTGATATTGTCATTGCATCCGCACCATAAGGAATGCACTTCGCGTTCAGGCATTTGTCTATTGTTGAGACCTGACCCCGCCGTTGTCCAGCGGGGCAGGTTCTTCTTGAGTGGAGTCATCACTATACATCCAGGCACTCAGCAGCGTCTGGGCGACGGCGAGCACCACCGGGCCGATGAAAATGCCGATGAACCCGAAGGCGATGAGGCCCCCCACCACCCCGGAAAAAACCAGCATCAGGGAAAGGTTGGCCCCTCTTTTTATCAGAATAGGGCGTATAAGGTTGTCCATAATGCCCACCACCAGGGTCCAGACCAGAAGCACCGTTCCCCATCCTGTACTGCCGCTCCAGTAGAGCCACACCACCGATGGAATCATGACCAGTATGGCGCCGATCTGTGCAATGGCCAGCATGAACATCGCTGCCGTGAGGACGGCGGCAAAGGGAATGCCGCACACGGCGAGGCCGATGCCGCCAACCGCCGTCTGTGAAAGCGCGGTCAGCACCACACCCATGGCAACGCCGCGGATCGACTGGCCGGCCAGATGGACCGAAGACTCCCCACGGTGTCCTGCCAGGCGGCGTGCGAAATCCCTGACCCCCTTGGCCGCCTTTTCTCCGTTAGCATAGAGAATCACCGCGAACAAAACGGTGAGGAGGAACTGGACAAACAGGAGACCGAAACCGCCTATCTTGGCAACAAACCACTTGATCACTCCGCCGGCATAAGGTGCCGCCATTACCACAAATTCCTCAATGCCCGAATCGGCGATTCTTTGCCAGAATTCTGCCGCTTTACCGCCGACAAGAGGAATGCTTATGAGCCATGCCGGAGGCGGTGGTATCTTGAATGTTGCCAGCGCTTTCACCCATCCCGCAATCTGTTCAGAGTGGGTGACGATGGCATTGATTGCAAGCCCCAGGGGCACGATGAAAAGACAGAAAATCACTATGGTCATCAATGTAATGGCCAGCGAACGGCGTCCCCAGAGCCATTTCTGGACGGCGGTCATGAGCGGCCAGGTCGACACCACCAGGGTGGTCGCCCAGATCGCAGGCCCGAGGAAGGGGCTCAGGATCCAGAGGGAGGTGCCGATCAGCCCGCCGATAAAGAGCACCGCCAATATAATGCTGGTAATGTCACGCCCGTTTCCGTTCATAAATAATCCCTTGTGCAGAATTAGCGTGGGTTGCCTAAAGCATTACCGTTATTTCCAAGGACAGACTTCCCTATCAACCTGTGAAGTAGAAAAGTCCCAGGACATAGAGAGCGGCTATGCCCAGCTGCCAGAGGGTTATCCGCACGCCGTAGCGCATGAAGGTGATGAATGACACCGGCCTTCCGTGCGCGGCGCAGATGCCGGTGCTCGCCACGTTGGCCGAGGCCCCTATCAGGGTTGCGTTGCCGCCCAATGTTGCCGAGAACATCATGGCCACAAACAGGGGAATAACCCGTGCAGGCCATTCGGTAAATGTCGGGTCTAACGCCAGATCGGGTACCAGTTCAGCCGTTACCAGGTATCCTTTAACCATGAGCAATGTTGCCGCAACGACCGGTATGTTGGCAAGCAGGCTGGACAAACATCCCACACCAGCCAGTATAATGAGTGCAACTACCATAAGGTTGGTGCCAAACCAGGCATACAGGCTCTGGGAGAAGCTCTGCAGAATTCCGGTCTTGTTAAAGGCCTGGACCAGGCAGAAAAGGCACACCAGAAAAATAATGGTTCGCCAGTCAATATCTTTTAATACACTGGTAATTGGCTCAACTTTCAAGGCATAGATCACCAGCAACGCCAGGGTTGCGACGATGATTGCCACGCCGGGTGGGACAATGTGGGTGGGGGTTCGCTCACCGAAGATAAAGAGGAACACCATCACCGCCAGCACCATGAGCGCAAACAGGGCAAACCACGGACGCTCCAGCGGCTTGAGCCGCAAATCACCCGGCAGGGTGCGCTGTACCTGCCACTGCTCCTTCATCAGCCGCGGCAGCAGGGGAACAATTACCAGCAGGGAGAGAAATCCCCCCAGGCTCACCCTCTCCAGGTACTGATTGAAGGTCATTCCGATGGAACTGCCCACCAGAAAGGTGGCCGGATCGCCGACCAAGGTAAGCAGGCCTGCGGAATTGCTGATGATAGCAGCCAGCACCATGGCAGGGACAAAATCAATTTCCAGGGCTGTCGCAACCCGGATGATGATCGGGGCGAGAAGAATAACCGTTGTAGCATTGGGCAATACCGCGCAGAGCGGGGCAACCAGGATAATCAGTCCCAGCAGGAACCGTTTGCCGCTCCCCCTGGTGGCGCGCAGATAAAAGGTGCCCAGGAGTTCAAAAATGCCGGTGGGCGCGAGCACCCGCGCCACCACCATGCCGCCAAAAAGGAGCGCAATGGGGCCGCCGGCCGTCTGGCTTATAGCGACAACATCCCGCGCGGTAAAGATCCCCAGTACGATGAGGGCACTCACCCCTATCATGGCCGCCAGCAGCATGTCCATGAGGTCAAAGGCTATGAGCAGGATGACCCCGGCAAAAACAACCAGCGTCGCGGTGGTATGGAAGTCGAATGAGTTCATGGCTTACGAGTTAGACATGATTAAGATTAATAAACCCTGCATACCAAGGAGTTTAAGGATTTCTGACCATTATAAAAAGAGTCGATTCTATAATCCCCTCTCCCCTCCGCGGTAGAGGGTTAGGAATATCGTCCTACGACAAAATATCACACACCATAAATAGATAAATGATCCTATTGCCTCCCTGAAGTCCCCTCTCCCCTCCGTGGGAGAGGGTTAGGGTGAGGGGGCAACAAGACGGCGTCTAATCGTTTCCAACACTCCTTCTAAGTTCTGCAATACCTCATTATTCCAAAACCTCATCACCTCAAACCCTTTTTCCTTCATCCAATTGTCTCTTTTTATATCCCTTTCCTTCCTTACAGCATGCTGGCCGCCATCCAGTTCTATGACGAGTTTCCGGTCAAAGCATACAAAATCTACAATGTAAGATCCAATTAGCTGTTGGCGGCGGAACTTGCAACCTTCTATTTGCCGAGCTCGTATCTTGCTCCAAAGCAGCTTTTCCGCGTCGGTGGATTGAGTACGAAGAGCGCGGGCGTTTTGGGATAAGCTGCAAGATTTCATCACCCCCACCTAACCTCCCCCATCAAGGGGGAGGAATTATTTTTGTGCTCTCACGAAGAACTATAGGTTATTTCTAAAAATGTGTGTTATCCCTCAGATCCGTCATTCTTATTAACCCCCCATGTCCCTTCGGGGCACCACAAGGCATGAAAATTTTTGATTTCCCTCTCCCCACCGCGGGAGAGGGTTAGGGTGAGGGGGTATGCTAAATCTATTTTCGTGTTAAAAGGGAACCAAAAAAATGTAACATATTACTTGTTCTAAATTATTGGAACGGGGGGGCGTAGAGCAGGCCTCCCTGGTTCCAGAGGCGGTTTAAACCCCGCTCGATATTGAGCCCGCTTCCGCCGCCGAAATTGCGCTCATAGATCTCTCCGTAGTTGCCCACTGCGGAAATTACCTCTGCCACCCAGTCAGGCTTCAGTCCAAGGGATTTCCCGCGCTGCCCGCATGAGTTGAGAAACCATTGCAGCGACGGGTCAGCGCTTTCTTGCTGGAGTGAACGCACATTCGATTTCGTGACCCCGCGTTCCTCGGCCTCGATGAGCGCGAAGAGAACCCAGCGTATCAGCTTTGTCCACTCATCGTCACCGCGCCGTACCGCGGGGGCAAGCGGCTCCTTGGAAATTGCGCCGGGCAGGATTGTATACCGCTCGGCTCCGTTCGGGGCTGCTGACCGCAGTGCTGCAAGAACTGTCCGCTCAGCAGTAAGCGCCTGGCATCGCCCGCCCCGGAAAGCTTCACCTAACTCTTTTTTGGAATCAAGCACCAGGGGGGTATACTGTATACCGCGTCCCTTGAAAACATCTGCCATATTTGTCCCATAGGTTGTTCCCTTCTCCACACAAATGGTCATGGCGTTTAAATCTTCTATAACATTTGCGTTTATCGTGCCGGCCGGCACCCCAAATGTCTGGCCGTCATAAAAATAAATTCCGGGAAATTCTATCCCGATACCCGCCTCCCGCCCGAAGGTCCAGGTGGCCGTATGCGCAAGCAGATCAATCCTGTTTGAGAGCAGTGCCGGAAAGCGGCCTGGTGCGCTGAGCGGTGTGAAACTCACTTTTTCGGCATTGCCCAGTGCGGCGGCCGCGACTGCCCGGCAGAAATCAATATTAAATCCCTGCCACTGACCCTTCTCATCCTTGAAGGAAAATCCCAATAATTGTTCAGTCACCCCGCAGCGCACTTCGCCGTTTTCGCGAACCCGGGTTAAGATTTCACCCGCCCCTGCAGATGACGTGATCAGCAGTCCCAGGGTTATACAAAAAAAGTGCTTACCATCTTGGATAACAAAACTGGGCGCGCTTTTTTGTGATCCATCATATATATTGTTCTTTGTAATCCGGAATACATGACTTCATTGTACATGGCAAAAGGGAGTTATCAAGGCTTTTTTTATTTTCGTCCTGTCCGCCCATATTTCCTATCCGGTGGGTATGGTTACGATGGGAGCAGTCCCTTTTTCCCCGGTTTCCACCAGGGTGAAGACAAACATCAAGAAAGAGAAGATTTTCTTGGACATCAGGTCCCGGTCGTCGATCCAGAAGTATGAATCCCGATAGGAAACTGAAACAAAAGCATCGCCGGGCTTTCCCGGTGAATTCTGAATTCTGATCAAGGGAATAATCTTCTCACCTCCAACCGTTTCCGCAAAAGTGGGCGACACCCTCTTTTCCTGCACATCGGTGGCAGGAACTTCAATATCCGCAGCCAGATCCACGAGAACTTCCAGGATTGATCGGGTCAGGATCGCGATCTCTTTATCATCCTTGGGAACGGCCCCATACACCACATGCAAATCATCGGCCTGAGGGTCCACGCTTAAAATCCTGCGAACCTCCACCGTCAAAGCCTCAATGGCTGGATCCCGTTTCCCCCGCATAACCAGCAAGGTCGCTTCTTCCCTGTCTATTTTTTTCAATCGCATCCCGATGCCCCCTGCCGACTGGATTTGCTGCAACTTTTCGAGCAGGGCATAGAACTCGGGATCAGCGGCATGAGCCCTCCCTTCACCGCCAAAGCGATTCCGAATCCCGTTAATCTCATGAACTAACGCCCGGAAGACAAAGTCCACCGGATAGCCGCCCTGGATAAGGCTCAGGATGGCAGAGGGAGGGACGGGTGACATCATGCTGCGGGCAAATTTATCCCCGATGATGGGGGTGAAGGTGATGGTCGGACGATCCACATACTGGCCGGTCGCCCCCAGGGTTTGAGACGTGCTCCAGGGGTTATTGTTGATGGTTGTGCCAATATCGATCTGCCCGGCAATCTGGTACTGGCTGATCACCGAAGAGACGTCCAGGAAAACCGGGGCATCCCCATAACGAATTTTGACCATGTTAAAGAGCATCTGACGCTTCCACGAATCGGAAATGGCTTCCGTATAATCGAACCGGTCCCGGGATACGGTTCGCGGGCCGATGCCCGCACACCCTGTGAGTAAAAGAATCACGAACCCTGATAACAGACAGGCAATGGTTTTCATGTTATTCCTCCCCCCTTCCTGCTTTGAACCCGCCGGGCCGAGGCAAGCCCTCCCGGATCTTTTCAGAAAACCCGGGGTCGTTGCCTGCCCGGTTGGCCTTTTCATTGATGAGGCTTGTTCTGCGCAGCACCTCGAACGGCAGGCGGGTATCAAGCCCGCCCAGCTCATATACATACTGCAGCAGGTTCTCACAGGTCTGGCTCTCTCTGTAGTAAAGATTAGCGTTTGCTTTACGCGCACCTCATCAAGCCATGGACTCAACCGCTGTACCCGAAATGTTTATGCATCTTCAGCATTCCCGAACGTGCTCAGTTCACCTGTGTCAAATCACAATCCCAAGGAGTTTCGTGATCAGCTCTTCCAACGGGATGAGGGTCAACACCAGCGGCAGTACTGGTATCAGGGTAATGACGACAAGCTGGGTGACCGCATCTCTTCCGAACGGGAATGGCTTGATGTCGCGGATCACCTGGAAGCTGTTCCCGAGGTCGGCGAGTGATTGGATGTCACCGCTGCCCATGAGCTGCTCATCACCGGTTGCGCCTCCCCGTATCCATTTGAGATCGAATTCACTGACATACCTGCTGGCAAGCCTGCCGTACTCACGCAGGCCGGTTCTTTTAGCGCGCATCAGGTGGAGCGAAAAAAACAGCAGCGGTCCCAGTACTATCAGCAGGAGAATTACCACGAGGCCGATGATTTCCATCTTGAAATCAGTCAGTTTCGCCCCCGCAAAAAAGATCGGGTTGGCAACCAGTCCCGCCAGCAGCGCACCATGCGCCATAAGCAGCGGCGCAAAGGCAGCACTGCTCACGCCGAGGAAACCGAGGCCGGCGGCACGGTCGGGATGGGTCGGGATAAGATTTAGCTCAAGTCGTGAACACTGCCAGAGAAAACGGGCCCAGATGAACAGCCGGAAATACCAGCGAATTTGGATACATTGAAGCAGAGGCCTGCTGACGAAAATGTACCAGTAGCCTGCCGGAGAGAGATGTGTGCCGTCATCGGTCATGGTGGCATACCAGGTTCCCGTACCAGCCCCGATCTTTGCCGTACTGCTAAACGCGCTCCAGGTGTAATAGCCCGCGACGAAGATCACGATGAACAAAATCAGTTCAATGGCCACCGAATTCCGGAGCTTCATCGCCGAGTCAATGATCACCCTGAACCTCGGGAGCACCGCCTCGGTGATGATGCCCCGATCAGTGAACTGTCCCACGACCAGGCGCAGCCGCTGGTGAACCAGAAGCTCGGCTCCAATGAACAGCGGCAGCACTAGCAGAAATCGGGTTTGCATTTCTATATCATAAAGGAACGGCAGTCCGCTGCCCCCCAACGCGTTGCCATCGACCAGGGAGAGGAGCAGGATCGGCAGCCAGGCAAACAGGCTGATGAAGATAATCCTCCGCGTCAGGAGATCGAGAGCCGTGGTGGTGAGCCGCGAACGCACCAGAAGCTGGAACAGCGGCCCTCCCAGAACGAGCGAGAAATCCGGCGGTTCATTCGAATTATGGATGTTGTTCATAGGTCCTCCTTGCCCAGCCTTTCATCCGGCTTTCCTCGCACCGGCTACGTTCTATAGATAATCTCTTATCTTTTGAAGAATGTTCAATCTGAGCCTGGCATCACTGAGTCAACAATTACATAGCTTGTTTTGTCTTCTTCCGTGACTTTGCGGTACTTTATACAGTTCCCGTGCAGGCCTCACTCGATCCAGCCCTGCTGCTGAAATCTCAGCTTGAGCTGGTCGGATATTTCCTTGACCGTCTGTTTGACTCTGCCCTCAATCTTACTGCTGCCGCTTTTTTCCCCATACACTTTCATCCCGCCGCCGACAATGAGGCCCACCGGGTTGCCGGTGACAAGAAGGGAGGCAAGACCGGCACTTGCTCCCGGGGTTTTACCTCCGCCGGAATCAACCGTGCCGGATCCGAGTTTCCGCAGACCCTGATCGGTCATCTGAAAACCTTCGACCGCTACCTTTAAGTCGGACGCCCCGGAGCCAAATCCCACCGCGACGCGTTTGTCGGCACTGCCCTCGTCGATCGAGAGGAGATAGCCGCGGATAACAATGTCATTGATCTGCGGCTTCTTTTGCGCCGAAGCCCGTTCTCCTGGAAGTCCCATGCCCTTAACCTGCTCGACCAGTTGCACCGCAATTTCAGCGCCTGCCTTTCGCCCGGCCTCGATCTGCTCGGCGGTTTGGGGCGCAGGGTGTTCGGTAAACTTGCCGGCGATTGCGGAATCTGCCGGAACATCGGTCGGCGTGGCAACAAAATCATACACCAGGATGTGACCGGGCCGGGGGAGCTTTTCATTCACCAGCATCTGGTTTTTGGTAACCTTGGTTGAGGCACATCCCATCGACAGACAAATGGTGGATAAAGAAATAAATATCAGTTTGTATGAATTGTGCATAACATCTCCTTTCAACTTGTCTGTTATGGTTAACTGATTTACCACACAGTGCATCACAAATGACCGGGGACACCATACTTAATTATAGACTTGGGCCTTCTACTAAAACCAAATAGCAAGTATGGTGTCCACGGAACTCCACGGTAGATTCTTCGCTTTTTATGATTTCAATCCACGGCGAGCATCGAACGGGACAGCATACCGCCGGAGATGATTCGTGCTTTGAACCCGTTCTGCATCAGGATGCGCGTCGCGAAGTAGGCACGCCCACCGGAGCGGCAGATGATATTGATCTCGCGGTCGTGGGGCAGTTCGCCCAGGCGTTCGCGGAGTTGCGGCAGCGGAATGTTGACTGCACCCGGCACGGCCTCTGCGGAGACTTCCGGCGGGTTGCGCACGTCGAGGAGGAACTTGCCGTCCACGGAGTCCCAGTGGCAGAGCGGCATGTCGCCCCGAAGGACATTGGCCGGAACCATCCCCGCGAAGTTGACGGGATCCTTGGCGCTTCCGAAAGGTGGCGCGTAGCAGAGCTCGGCTTCTTCCAGGTCGTACACCGTCGCTCCCATCTGGATCGCCATTGCCAGGGCATCGATCCGCTTCTCAACGCCATCCATGCCCAGCGCCTGGGCCCCGAGAAGACGCCCGTCGGATTTCCGGAAAATGACTTTCAGCACGATGGTCTTGGCGCCCGGGTAGTACCCCGCGTGGGAATTCGGGAAGATATAGACTTTTTCGAAATCATTTTGGCCCAGCCGGGTGAGAAGCTTTTCGTTGGCGCCGGTCGCGGCGACCGTTTCCCCGAAGATCCCGATGACCGAGGTGCCCTGGGTGCCGCGGAACCTCGAGTCGCGGCCGGCGATCACATCGGCCGCGATGCGACCCTGCCGGTTCGCAGGCCCTGCGAGCGGAATCAGGGACCATTCGCCGGTGACGAAATCCTTTACTTCGACCGCATCGCCCACGGCGAAAATATCCGGGTCGCTCGTGCGCATGTGTTCGTCGACGCGGATCCCGCCGCGCCGGCCGATCTCGAGCCCGGCCGCCTTTGCCAGCGAGGTCTCTGGACGCACGCCGATGGCGAGAATCACGATGTCCGCCGGGTGAGCCTTGCCGGACTTCGTGAGAACCTCGAGCGAGCCATTGGCCGTCCGGTTGAAGCCGGCCACCGCGTCACTGAGCGCGAGGCGGACACCGTTCTTCTCCAGGTGGCGCTCGACGAGGCGGGCGCATTCCGGATCGAGCGGGGCCATGACCTGATCGAGCATCTCGACAATCGTCACTTCGAGACCGCGATGGACCAGGTTTTCAGCCATCTCGAGGCCGATGTATCCGCCGCCGACCACCACCGCGCGCTTTGCCTTGTCCAGCGGCTGGAATCCCGTGGATGCGTGTTCCTCGGCTAAATCACTTGCACCCCGTTCAATCCACTCCCGGATCACCCTTGCATCCGGCACAGTCCTCACCGAAAAGATCCCCGGAAGATCAATTCCGGGCAGGGGAGGACGGATCGGAGCCGCCCCGGGCGAGAGCACCAGCCTGTCGTATTTTTCGGTGGTGACCTCGCCGGTCGTTAGATTCCGCAGGTCCACGGTCTTATTCTTCGGCGAGATAGAAATTGCCTCGGTGTTCGCCCGCGCGTCGATCGCGAACATTGCACGGAACATCTGGGCAGTGAACACGAGAAGGCTCGACTCCTGCTCAATCACGCCGCCGACATGGTAGGGCAACCCGCAGTTTGCGTAGGAAACATACGGTCCGCGTTCCACCATGATGATTTCAGCTTTTTCATCCAGCCTGCGCAGGCGCGCCGCACACGATGCGCCTCCGGCGACTCCTCCAACAATGATGACTTTCATTGGTGTACCTCCGGTCATTTTGCCTTCACCTGTTGGACAGCCAGGTAAACACAGGCCTTTATCCAGGCAAGCAGATGATGTGTGCTCCTGCCATAATTCTTTTTTCTTAAGCCTTTATTGTTTTGCCTCACCCACTGTGCTCCTCGCCTGGTCCAGGAACAGCTTTAATCTCTCTCCCCAGAACTTAAAGGCTTCTTCGACTGAATCCAACTTGCCGTACCTTTTCGTAAATCCCGCGCTCTTTTTCATCCTTCGCAACGGCGATAACCTCTCCGGTCGTGGAGTCGAGGGCCATCAGTTCCGAGCCGGTCTCACCCGAACCGGTCCATTTGCCCGTGGCACCCCTCCTTATGAGATTCACCCCCAACCCTATAGGTGTGACCATAGTGACCGTCGATATGCCACTCCGTACCGGGCTGCTTTGCTTTAGATCGGTAATAGCCATGCGAATCTGGACAACATCAGGACCCGGCTCAGTGACGATCGCATACGTATCTTTAAGAGCATTGACCAGCGCCAGGTCGCATTTTTTTGCCAGCTCATCCATCTCCGCTGTATCAATGCCTTTATACTGTGCGGTGTCGTCAAGAAAGAAAACAACATGTTCCAGGATAATCTTGTCGTACTTTGCAAAATTAACCCCGGGTTTTAGCCAGCGCATCTTGGCCCCCCCATCCGGCCCGGGCTCTAACTTCTGTGCATAGTTACCCAGAAATCCCGGCCCTGATCTTTTTGCTGCGGACCCCGTCGATGCGCAGGACATGAGGGATGTTGCAAAAACAAATACCAAACCTGATACCACTACTGCTCTTACTGCTCTTTTCATACCATCCTCCCTAGATAGATGATGAGATTATTAATGACTTATTGCAACGTAGAGCGCTGATCCCCTTTCTATAAAACAGGAAGAGCCTGATGGCTTGCTTCAAACCATCAGGCTCTTTGCTTACTTTCTAATGCCTCGGAAATCTTTAAGCACGCTATTTGCTCAAAGGAATCGGGCCGGCACTTAGAAGCTTGAGCTCCAAGGTATCAGTTTGCGCACAGCCCGCAACCTCAACCGTGATCGTTTCGCTTTCCGCATCAAAGTTCCCTGTCAAAAGCGCGGGCGGTATGATCGCAAACTGGTTGATGATTCCCATTGTCGGATTCACCAGTTTGACCAGCGGTATGACCGACTCTAAAGCGCCTTCATTATCAGAGGTGAAGGTCACTTCCGTGGCCTGAGAGATTTCAAAACCCGTTGTCAGGATTCGAATCAACCCCGGCAGTGCCACCCAGTGTGACTTCGGAAGCTGATCACGCAGTAACACAATAGAACATGAAACTTCGGCTTCAATGGTAACTGCGGCAGTTGCTTGGACATTTCCATTGGCGGTATCGGTCACCGTTATGGTGTAGTTACCCGGAGTATTCCCTGCGGTGTACTCTATGCTATCTCCCGTGGTCGTATTACCAGTACCGGCAGTACCACCCTGGACCTCCCATGTGTACGCAGGTGTGTTATCCCCGCCGGTGGTAGTAGCGGTGAATGTTTGTGTATCACCAGGATTCAAAGTCACTGTAGCCGGATCTATGGCAACCTCTGCCCCTGCCTGGCAGGTGGAATGACAGCTTAAGCAGTCAGCGCTGGCAGCTTCATGATTATTAACCAATGGACATGCCCCTGGACTTCCGACTGGATGACACACAATACATTTTGAAGAGGCAACGGGTTTGTCGCCACCTGATGCTGATGCATGGCATATGTTACATGCCTGACCGGTATGAATACCATGGAGTGTTCCATCGCCAAAACCGGCATCATGACATGTCAGACAATTGGTATCATCAACATTAGGAGTAGCGGTTACAACTGCCGGACAAAAAACTGCAAGGCTTAAACAAAGACCAAGACAAAAAAGTAACGCAAATGGCTTTTTCATCACACATCTCCTTTCTTATTACTAACTAAGGGTTAAGGGTTAATTGCCATTCAGACTGGAGCCTTTATAATTATTTCTCATAAAGGATTTTTAATTAAACACCTCCTTTCTTAAGTAATAATTAAGGTTTAGGGGTTCATTAAACGTCAGAGAGGCTAGCCTTTAAAAAACACGAGTGGAAAACCGTCTAACAGGAGATAGCTATTACTGAACTGATGCTTCATTCATCAATGCTTCCTGGTTTAATTCCTATCAAAATCCATGAATTTTTTCAAGGTAATTTTCTTTTTTTGTGTCGCCTCAGTATCCCTGGTCCACTATTACTCCTGGTTTATGGCGCGTTGCTAATAATGCAAAGGTGATGCCAAACATTGCTTTCCCCCGCGGTAACCCGGGTTAATTATAATATTGCTATCATTACATATAGTTATTCATAGTGGCATCAACCGCTCTGCATCCTGCTGAAAGAAACCGCCGGATCACCCCATGGCTAAAAACAGCCATTATTTTTCGGTGGTGGCTACATAACACCACTTTTTGACACGAAAATAGATCTGTGATCTCACTCACCCTCTCCCCCTGGCCGGAGATACTCATGGTCAATGAGCTTGCAACGGGCAGGCCCGGTGGGGAGAGGGAACTATTTGCTTTCTTCTATGTCCTATAAGAAAGAGAGAATCAATGAGCCCCCCTCTCCCCTCTGGGGAGAGGGGTAGAGAAATTTACTGCAGTCAAAATAACAGCCCCTGATGCATGCCTGCCGACTTTCATTTTGTCTGATTGGTGGACTTTTGCTGGTCCCGCTCTTTTTTCTCACCGAGTATGTATCCGGTGAGACCGCCGGCAGCAGCTCCTATTGCGGCACCAACACCCGCATTGCCCCCGGCTATGGCCGCGATACCGGCCCCGCCGGCAGCTCCAATAAGACCGCCGGTCATGGTTTTCTGCTGCTTGTCTGAAAGTCCGGAACAGCCCATGGTAAACAGGACCACTATAATTATGCATGCTGTTATGACAGGTCTCATAGCATTGCTCCTTGAAGTAATTGTTCTGTTCATTAAGAATATTCGTACAAGGCGCTGCTTAACTTTGTGCTCTCTCTTCGAGTTGTGAAGCCCCCGCATTAGTGCGACAGCGGCCTGCCTGCAACGCCGGTTGTAACCCTGGGTACTATCATCGTGTCCCAGATAATCCGCAGCACCGGGACATCGAGGTTTGCCGGGTTGGTCTTATAGTACTCATCCACCGCCCGGACAATGTCATTCAAAGAGACATTTTTCAAGCCTTCGGCAGCGACCGCCGAGACGTTGCGTACCTTGAGTTCCGGGATGCGCTCCATGGCTATCCGTTCCACTTCAATCATCGAGCACACACCCCAGACAAAAGCAACTTTTGAGTCCTGGCTCGCGGTGGTCCACAGGTCACCCTTTAAAACAGCAACTTCTGACTGCGAGAGGACCGGATATTTTTGTGCATCCAGCGGCGCGCCGGTAGCCGGTGTTTCTTCTGCCTGCACCCATAAGGGAAAACTGAGAACCGCGATGCCCATCCAAACAATACCTAAACAGCGCGCCATAGTAATTCGTTGCATTGTTGTACCTCCATCGATATAAATATTAGCAGTTTGTTGAAACTTTTCACAGGCTGTTCAAAAACATCCAGATGCAAGGCACGCGAAATCCTGGGGAATGAGGCGTACCTGCAAGTACGCTGTAATGACGAAGGATGAACGTAACGCAGCAGATGGGCGTTTTTCAACAGCCTGTTAGTCTATCCCGGCATGCCGGTAGAGAATGCGCCGCACCTCTTCGATGGTGTGCGGAGTCGACTGGGAAGAGTGACCCGAGCGCACCACCAGCTCCGACTCCACCGGTTCGATGTGAGCGCTCGCATATCGTACCACCCCGTCGTCTCCTTTCTCAGGAGGCCCCTCCCCTTTCACGGGAATGATCGAGTTCACCTGCACCCCCTCTGCGATCGGCAGCGACGCAAGCGTCCGCAGGAAGGGATTCGACCAGTCCATGTTTTCGAGGGAGGTTGGAACGCGGATCGATGTCCTGGCTGCGCCGACCGGGTTCAGCTTGACTATCTCGACACCCACCTTTGTCACCGTTGCCGGCAGACGGATGAGCCTGCGGCCGAGCTTCCCGATGATGTTCTCGCTCAGGAAGCTCCCCCGGTGCGGCGTGGCGATGAAGACCACCCGTTTCACGAACGGCAGCGGCTCGATGAAGAGGCTGCGGCCCAGCAGATCCTTCGTCTCCGCGGAGAGATCCGCCTGCTCAAACGGTTCCCTGCTGACGTTTTCCCAGAAGCGGGTGCCGCTGTTCACCGCCGTCATCTTGGTGAGCAGCCCCCCCTGGCTGTGTCCGATGACGACCATCTGCCGCAGCGCAGCATCAGTGCCTGCGGGATCGAGTTCCTTGAAAGCCTGCTCAAGGTTCTCCCGCAGGTGCATGGCTGACAGGGGAATGGGATTGCCGCTGTTGTAAATGAAGAACCAGAACTGATAGCGGCCGGCAATGTGCGAATCACCGAGGAGCTCGTTGACCATCTCCGCCCAGCGCGCCGGACTGGATCCCGTGCCGTGGACAAAGACCAACGGGATCTTGCCGGGGTAATAGGGATTGAGAAATATCAAATCGCCCTCTGCTTTTTTGCCGAACAGGTTAAAATCACCCCTGCGGAATCCAGCGATCTCGAAATCCCAGACCGGCGATCCCTCAAGTCTGTAAGCTAACGCTGCGCTTGGATCAAATTCCAGCGGTACCGAATGTCCGCCGAGGTTCACCTCGGGGATTGCATCAACGTTGTAGAGCTCGATCTTTCCCGTCAATGCCCCCCGTGGACAGGGCGCTGCGCGGCTGGTCGAACCGGATGAAGGCAGTCACCGGCACCTTGCTCTGCGGGGCTATCCACTTGTCACCGGCATGACCTTCAGTCCTCTCAACCTGGGCTGAGAGGGGGGCTCCGATCCCCGGCTTTCGATAGCGGTTCCGGAACCCGCGCACCTCAAGATCAGCAACCGAAACAAAGTGCACGAGCTTATATCCGCCATACAAAAATCCTGAAGGTTCTAAAGAGAGGTCGATAGAACCGAAGGGCAGGACGAAGCGCCCCGCGTTCAGATCAACCTCGTCGCCTTTGGGCTTTTGGAGCCCGTTCTTAATGCTGCGATTGTAAAGATCCATGGCAAGACGGAGGCGCGGGTCGTAGGGGATCGGGGCCTTGCCGGCATCAGCGGGAAACAGGAATGCATAGGCGTATACCGCCGCGGCCAGAAAATAGGATTGGTCGTGATGCTTCCTGGCGCAGGCATAGGACAGCTCGGAGAGGGCAAACAGGCGGTCATGCTCGTCCAAACCACCGAGTCCCTCGTGCAGTCCGGCAAGTGCCCGCTTCGGGTCCCTTTCGTATTGATCGAACAGGCTCAGCCGCTCAAGGAATTGCATCGAGTAGGCACTCGGCTTCCCGCTGGTTAAAATGCTCGCCGTCAACTGTTGGTAAACAGCCTGCTCGCTGGTCCGCTTAACTCCCACCGGCGTTGCACAACCGGACGCACCGAAGAGGACGATCACCAGCGCGGTCAATGCTATAAATCGTTTGGCCGGCATACCTTACCCCCTTTCCTCAGAGAACGAGCTCCTTTCTTCACCCGGCAAGCCCTCCCGGATCTGCACTGAAAAGTTGGGGGAGCTGTCTGCTGCTCTTGCCTTCTCCATGATGTTGCTCCGCTTCTTCAGCTCGGGGAACGGCATGCTTGTGTCGATGCTTCCCCGCTCGTACCCGAGCTCATCAAGACGGCCGTTTGCCAAAATCCGCCAGTCCCATGGCTGGTCACCACCTACCTCCTTCACGTGATAGCGGATCATGGTGGTGCAGTTGTGGGTCAGGGCATTATACCAGCGCGGGTGTTCCGCCAGTCGGTTCACTTCCCTCAGGTAATCGATGAGCAGGGCACGCGCATGATCCGGTCTCATGCGTAATCGGTAGAGGTACCCCTGGTCTCCGCGATAGTTCGTGCGCAGGCGGACCGCGTCACGCTCATCAGCCACCACGTAGTAAAGCTCATACTGCCGGAAGAAGCCGCGTACCGCCGAGTAGAACTCACCCTTTTCCTTGCGCGTCTCGATAGAGATGGCCAGATGCTGCCCGCCGCCGAAGTCCCAGCTGGTGATGGTGTGGGCAATAAGAGTCGGGCCCCAGTAAAACAGGAACATATCGACCCCCCGCAGCGTATCGAGATCGTAGGTACGCGTCTCCCAGCGCTCTGTATAATCGGTCTCGGTGCGGTAATCAAAGTTGCGCAGGTTCTCGATGGTCATCCTGCTTCCTTCAATTACGGCGCGCGGAAGGCGGGCAACGTCGGGATACCAGTCCCGGTCATTGCGGGGCGGGATCAGGTTCCACCAGGTTGCCATTGCCAGCAGGATGACACCGACTATGAGCACGGTACGCGAAAAGGGACGGAGCCGGATGAGCAGCGCCAGGCACCCGACGGCAAATAGTGCTGACGTTACCCCGGCGAGCCATCGGACCGAGGGGCCATCGAACCACAGGGCGAGCGCCCCCCAGGTGATGCACAGCAGCATCAACGGCCAGGCACATATCTTCAAGATCATTTCAGTCAAATGACCTCGTGAACATAAAGGATACTATGTCAAGCTACTGGAGGGCGAGCGGTATTTGTCCGGCTATGTCATACCGTATGACCGCCCCTATTTTGTTCTCCAGCTGATAGTAGGTCATGACTTTTTTCCCGGGTATAACAGCGTCGAACTTGCTGAGGTAGGATTTCTTAAGCTTGATAATGTCCTCTTCACACGCCAGGTAATTTTTCATCAGCTCTTTTGCCTTTGCATCGGAAAGGGAATCGGCGTTAAATTCCTTCGCATAATCAACAATCAGTTTTCCCAACCGCTCAGTAATCTTATCAAGGTCTGCCTGGTAGCTGTCATACACCGGCCAGAATCCCTTTTCTTCGGCGGTGGTAAGCTGCAGATTAACGGCAATCAGCGCCTTTTTGTTAGATTTCGCGGCATCACGAACGAGTTCCATGGACTTTGAGGACCCCTCTTGAGATATAACAGGGGTAACCCATACCATACAGAAGAACAGGGCACAGATGATTCGAATTGTTTTCATGTCTTCTTTCTCCTTTGTCAAATGTGGTTTGGTTGCTGCTTACGTCAATAGGGAGTGCCTATACCAGACAAGAACGCGTACCTTTCATCCATGATCTCCCCTTCTGTGCATGATTTGCATCGAAACCAGCCAGCTAATGAGAACGGCAGGAAACAGCTGTCCGATAACAGCTTCGAGGGCCGCCAGCATCCGTGCACCTGGGTGAACCGGCGCGATGTCGCCATATCCCATGGTGGTGAGTGTTACGAAGCTGTAATAGATCAAATCTCTTTTCAGCGCATCGGTCGAATCCGGAACCGATGAGGCTGACCGCACAAACGCCCCGGGGTCTTTGAGCGCTATTGCCTGATAGAGAAAACCCCACATCAGCCCGAGCAGCAGATAAATTGCAACCGCACCCTGAATATGGTTAGCTGTAACGCGCCCCTCCTTGAATACCTGCACCGCGATGACCACTGCCAGCAAACCACAGCATAAAAAGCTTATAATACAATTCCAGAATGAAAATGAACTTTCTTCAGTCAGAACTTCCCCCCCGTTGCCCAGGATGTATGCGGCGATAAGGAGTGCCACACCCATTCCCAGCCAGCGCCTTTTAAGAACTTTTACGCATCCGGAAACCAATATCAGCAAAAAAAGGATTTTTATAATAAGCTTGAAGACGGGTATATGATAGAAAGGATAAAACAGGAAAATGATGGTGAACAGAAAGAGGAGAATGGCTGAAAGGCTGGTATCGGTTGACCAGAAGCGTGAGGAAAGGTTACTAACCTTTGCCATAATAATCATCCATGGTTATTGTGCCGGGCTGCTCTTCTCGGCCTCCCCGGACGGGGCTGCTGCAGCGCTGTCTGCGGTCATGCGGTCGGCTTCTGTCACCCAGCCGCCGCCCATTGCCTTGTAGAGGTTGACCAGGGATTGCAGGAGGGTAGCCTGTGTCTGGGCGTAGGAGCGCTCCACGTTAAAGAGGCTGCGCTCGGCATCGAGCACCTCGATGTAGCTGGTGTAGCCCTCATCAAAGCGGAGGCGGGCGGTGCCGGCATAGGTTCGCAGCGCAGCCACTTGGCGGGCTTGCGCCGCAAGCCGTTGCCGGGATTTTTGCTGGTCAATAAGCGAATCATCCACCTCGCGGAAACCATTCTCGATAGCCTGCCGGTAGCGGGCGAGCGCCTGCTGCTGCACCGCCTCCGAGGCTTTAACGATTCCCGCAATCCCCCCGGCGGTGAAAATGGGGACGGTTAATTGACCCCCATAGTTCCAGACGCTGGCGGGACCGCTGAACAGCTCATCGAATTCGGCGCTGGCAGTGCCGTTAAATCCGGTTAAGGAAATGGTAGGGAAGTAGAGGCCGCGGGCGACACCGATGCGCGCGTTCGCCGCGATGAGGTCTTCCTCGGCCTGCCGGATGTCGGGCCTTCGCTCCAGCAGCTCTGAGGGCAATCCAGCGGGTACGGCAGGTGGGATCAATTCATCAATCGATTTCCCGCGCTGGATGGGAGCAGGATTACCTCCCAACAGTACGCTCAGCCCATTTTCCACCTGGGCAATATCTTTTTCAATCTGGGGAATGGTAGCAAGCGCATCTTCATACTCAGAGGCTACCTGGCTCAGCTCAAGCTCCGAGATGACGCCGCCGTCAAACCGCAGCTTGAAGAGCTGGTAGGTTTCCTCGCGGGTTTTCGCCGTGCGCAGCGCTATTTCAAGCTCTCGGTCCAGCCGCCGCAGATCAATATACGTGTTGGCTACACTGGCAACCAGGGTCAGGATGACACCATAACGCGCTTCTTCACTGCTCAGCAGGTCCGCGCGGGCAGCCTCGGTGGCCCGCCTCAGCTTCCCCCATATATCGAGTTCCCAGGCTGCCGTGATGAGCCCTTCATAGTCCCGGTCGATTGGATTGACACCGTCCGGCAAAGAGGTGCGCCCCTCTTCAGTCACCCGCTCCCGTGCCGCTGATGCGCCGGCGCCAACCTGTGGAAAGAGAAAAGACCGGGTTTCACCGTAGAGCCCGATAAATTCCTCCACCCGGGCCGTGGCAATCATCAAATCCTTGTTTTCCCTCAGGGCGATGGCTATCAGCCCATTCAATGCCGGGTCGTTAAACTGCTCCCACCAGGTGGTGTTAATAAGATCCTGTGCTTCTTTCTCTTCAAAGCGCCATGCTGTAGGAACATCTACCGCAGGTCTGCGGTAATCAGGGCCGATTTTGCAGCCGGCCGCTACCATAAAAAGTATCAAAAGGCTAATATATCGGCGCATGTCAGCTACCTTTCTCAGGGGTGTGCCGGGTACTTTCCGTTTCACTTCCAGCGGGGGATGTTGGGGCTGGAGGTGATTCCTTTTTGTTGTGCGAGCGCTCAGAGAGCCGGTCAAAGAGGTAGAAAAAGAGCGGCACATAGAGCATGGCAAGTGTCGTCTCGCCGATCATGCCGCCGATGATGCCGGTGCCGATGGAGTGACGGGCATTGGCGCCGGCGCCGGTCGCAAGCGCAAGCGGCAGCACGCCCAGTATGAAGGCAAGCGACGTCATGATGATGGGTCGCAGCCGCTCTTCTCCCGCTTTGACCGTGGCATCGATGATGGACATTCCCTGCTTGCGCAGCTCGACGGCAAAGGTGACGCGCAAGACCGCATTCTTTGCCCCCAGTCCGATCAGCACCAGAAGGCCGATCTGAAAATAAACATCATTGTCCAGGCCGCGCATCCAGTTGAGCAGGATGGCACCGAGAATTCCAAAGGGCACCGCTGTCATGACCGATCCCGGCAGCGTCCATGATTCAAACTGGGCCGCCAGTACCAGGAATACAATGATAAGTCCGAAGGCAAAGGCGGCTGCAGATGTTCCTCCGGATTTTTTCTCCTCATAGGCCATACCTGACCAGGTAAAATCGTACCCCTGGGGCAGCACCTCGCCTGCCACCTCTTCCATCGCCTTGAGAGCCGCACCCGAACTATACCCCGGTGCGGCTCCGCCGGTAATCTGGGCAGCCGGGAACCCGTTGAAATGCGGCAGCAGATCAGGCCCGGTGACATACTTCGTCGTCACCATGGCAGACAAGGGTATCATCCGGCCTGCATCGGATCGTGTGTACAGCCTGGTAATGTCCAGGGGGTTCTGCCGGTAACGGGCATCAGACTGGAGGATGACATTCCAGACGCGGCTGTACTGATTGAACTGGCTGACCATGCATCGAGCCGAACTGGGCCTGCAGGGCGCTGTACACATCCTGAACCGGGACGCCGAGGAGCACTGCCTTGTCCCGGTTCACTTCGGCACGCAACTGCTGTGAGGCTGCCTGGAAGGTGCTGCTCAGGCCTGAAAGCTCGGGCCGGGTGCGCGCCTTCGCCAGGAACTGCTGGGTCAGCTCATATAAGCGGGCCGGGTCACCGGACCCCTTGTCCTGGACCCAGAACTCAAAACCGCCGGTGGTGCCGATACCGGGAATCGCCGGCGGCGCAATCGGGATAAAGAGCCCCTGCTCAATGTCGCGTGTCCCGGCTGTCACCTCTCTCAATACCGCATCGTAGCTTTCCTCGCGGGCCTTTTCGGAAGAGGAATAACGCTCTTCAAAGTCCTTTAAGGTCACAAAAAAAGTCGCCACGTTGGATTTGTACTGGCTGTCGATCAGGCTGTAACCGTTGATCACGGTGCGGTTGAATACTGCCGGATTCTCTTTGCAAGAGTGCTTCGATGCGGTCCGAGGTCTGCACGGTGCGTTCCAGGCTCGCGGCATCAGGCATGATAAGCTGGGCCATCACGTAGCCCTGGTCCTCATTGGGCACAAAGCTGGTGGGCAGCGCCCTGAAGAGGGTTACCAGGCCCCACATAAACACGGCAAGCAGCACGAAGGCCACCGCCATGCGCTTGATAATCAGCAGCACCGCTTCGCCAAAGCCAAGGGTTATGCGGTCAACCTGGCGGTTGAACCAGGCAAAAAAGCCCTTCTGGGGAGGGGCGGTGTGCTTCAGCAGAAGTCCGCACATGGCCGGGGTCAGCGTGAGCGCCACGAACCCGGAGAGGGCAACGGAAATGACGATGGTGATGGCGAACTGCTTGTAGAGCTGGCCGGTGGTGCCGGGTAAAAATGCCGCCGGGATAAACACCGATGCCATCACCAGCACCACCGCTACCAGGGAACCGGAAATCTCCTCCATGGCCTTGATGGTGGCTTCTTTGGGCGGGAGTGGGACTGCTTCATGTTGCGCTCCACGTTTTCCACCACCACGATGGCGTCATCCACCACCATGCCGATGGCAAGCACAATGCCGAAAAGCGTCAGCAGATTGATGGAAAAGCCCAGCGCGAGCATGCCGCTGAAGGTGCCGATCAGTGCGACAAAGATGGCGACGGTGCAGATAATGGTGGAGCGGAAACTCTGCAGGAACAAATACACCACCAGTACCACCAGCAGCACCGCTTCGAACAGCGTGTCAATGACCTCCTCGATGGAGAGGCGCACGAAATCGGTGGTGTCCAGGGCGATGACGTACTCAATGCCGTCGGGCATGGTCCGCTTCAGTTCCTCCATGATCTTGCGGACGCCCTTGGAAACATCAAGGCCGTTGGCGCCCGGCTGCTGATACACAATGATGGGGGTTGCTGGCGCACCGTTGAACCTGTTGTCATCAATGTACTGCTTGCGGCCGACTTCAGCACGGGCAACGTCTCCGACGCGGACAATGGCGCTGCCGTCCTGGCTTGCGCGCAGGATGATATTCTCATACTCGCGAGGGCTGAATGAACGGCGGCTGGGTAACCACCGGAAATGTCAGCTGCACCTCCCCGGCGTTCGGCTGCTGGCCGATCTGGCCGGCGCCGAAAAGCGCGTTCTGGTTGGCGACCGCCTGTTGGATATCGGTGGTGGTGATGCCCAGCGATGCCATCCGGTCGGGGTTCATCCAGATGCGCATGGCCTGGTCCGGCACGCCGAAGATCGTGTGCCTGGCCGGCGCCGTTTACCCGCTTGATTGCATCCAGTACATATACGTTGGTATAGTTGGTCACGTAGTCCGGGCTGTAACGGCCGTCCTTGTTGAATAGGGCAATGATCATCAGGGTGCTGGAAGACTTTTTCTGCACCGATACGCCAAACTGTTTTACTGCCTCCGGCAGCTGCGGCATGGCCAGGTTGACCCGGTTCTGAACCTGCACCTGGGCGATGTCAGGGTCGGTATCGAGGGTGAAATAAACCGTCAGGGTCATCTGGCCGGTGCTGGAGCTGGTGGAGATCATGTAGAGCATGTTGTCAACGCCGTTGACCTGGGCCTCGATGGGCGCTGCAACCGAGTCAGCGACCGTTTTGGAATCGGCGCCGGGATAGGTTGTGGTCACCTGGATCTGCACCGGCGTGATGGTCGGATATTGCTCCACCGGCAGCGCGAACATGGTGACCAGCCCGGCAATAACGATAATAAGGGAAATGACCGTCGCAAAGATCGGGCGTTCGATGAAGAATCGGGAGAACATGGAGTGAACCTTTCGCGCTTACGGTTTGTCGTGGCCGCTTTCAGCCTTCTGGGGCGCTGCTTTTGATGCGGCGCCGGCTGCAGCCGGCTCTGTGGCTGCAGTGGCAGACTTTACCGTCACCAGTGAACCCGGCTGCAGCGTGAGAACACCGTCGGTGACCACCTTTTCACCGCCCTTGATTCCGTCGGAAATGAACCAGTCATTGCCGTACAAGTCACCCACCACCACCGGGCGGGGATTAACCTTGTTGTCCTTGTCAACCACCCAGACGAAGTGCCCCTTCAAGCCCTGCTGTACCGCACGCTGCGGTACCAGAATAGCGTTCGGCCTGAGCGCACCTTTCAGCTGCACCCGAACATACTGATTCGGCCGGAGTGCGCCATCAGGATTATTGACGCTGACGCGGATTAGGAACGTCCCGGTCTGTGAATCGTACGAAGGGGCGGCAAAGGTTATTTTACCGGTAAAGGGAAAGATCGAGCCGTCGACCAGGATGATCTGGACGTCATAGTTGCTGTCTTTGGGAACGCGCAGGGTTCCTTGCGCCACCTGGTTACGGTAGGACTGCATCTCGTTCTCCGACAGGCTGAAGTTGACCCACATGGGCGAAAGCTCCGCCACGGTGGTGAGCTGGCTGTTCACGACATTGACGTAGGTACCGTCCTGCTGCAGGGCGGCTCCGGTGATGCCGTTCACCGGAGAGATAATGGTGCAGTACGACAGGTTGAGCAACGCCGTCTCCAGCTGAGCCTTGGCCTCTTCCACATTTGCGGCCGAAGTCTCGAACAGTCCGGTCGCATTGTCCAAGTCCTTCTGGGAAAGAGCGTTCCGGGCGGCCAGCGGTTTGGTGCGTTCCAAGTTCCGCCGGGCGGTTTCCATTGCCGCTTCCTGCCTGGCGAGGGCCGCCTCAGCCGCATTCACCTGGACCTCAAAGGGTTTTTTGTCCATGAGGAACAGAACCTGTCCCTCCTTCACAATCGATCCTTCGGTATAAACCCTTTTTTCGAGGAAGCCGTTCACCCGGGCCTGGATATTGACCTCACGGGAGCTTTGCGTTTGTGCGACATACTCGAAGCTGACCGGCACATCCTGCTGTGCGATGTCACGCACCGTCACCTCCGGTGGACTCGGCTCAACCTTCTGCTCCTCGGCGCAGCCGGTCAGAAAAACCACCGACAGGCCTGCGGCAACAATCCAGGAAAATACATAGGCTACCCGTCTGATTCCCATTGCATAACTCCTATCAGGTCTATTTTCATTCTATCAGATTATTTTACATCTCATAGCATGGTAACGTAATAGCATTATTAAATCATTAGTTATTGAATGTCTATCTTAATTTTATATAAGAGAAAATTGCGGGAGAACTCTTTAAGCAAGGCGACCATGGCATTCAGCGGTAGGTCAGGGGAAGTTTATATCGAGAATTATGCCGCCATAGACAAACTGTGAATCATTACCATCAAAACTCACATCCTTGAGAAAATCGTTGGCTTCGGAACTCAAGGGGAATGAGTACTGTAGCTTTGGCATAATCGACATATGTTTGTTCAGGGGAATCTTGAAGCCAACCCACAGGTTGCCGTCATTCATGGCATCATAATCAGACGAACCTTCCGCGGACCTAAACCCCTTGCGTGGACGGCGTCTTAACGACCTCCTGGTGCTCGAACTATCATCCCCATATCCTATGTCCCAATAGCTCACCCACCCCCCGACATCCAGGGAACAGGGTTCGGGTAGTTTGCTCAGGAACGTGGGGCTCATCTGAAAGCTGTGTGACAGGGCAAAATTAAAATACCATGTCTCTCCAAGCTCTATTTCCCGATAAACGCTGAAGGTAGGCGCGAGGGGAAAGTCGAGTCCCAGTGTCACATAGAGCTCCTGATTATGCAGGGGCATCGTGTCATAATAGATATATCCAAGGGTATAATTCAGCTTGCTCAAGGCGTTGCTATAATAGAAGGTATAATCTTTTTCCCATAGCTGTATGCCATCAGGGTCGCCTTTATAGTCGGAGTCTACATCAAGCCACAGATTTAAATAAAATCCCTTGTACCCAACAGTCAGCGAGGGGAACATGACCAGGCTGTCCTGGCTCAATTCCTGTCCCCGCCAGATGTACTGGGAAAAGAATGACGTGTTCAGGTTCAGCGAAAGTCCTTCCGGCAGGCTGCTTTCAACAGGTTCCGCCGGTGTCGCAACCTGAGCAGAGGAAGGCGCCCCGCACAGGATGGCCAGTAAAAACCCTGCAATACATACTTGTAATTTGCATGACCTCTTCATTCCGTCCTCCATAAAGTTTGCAGTTCCCGGACAGGGCTTTTCATCTCCTCTTTGGTGACCTTTATTTTTTTCTCAGCTTTTTTGCCTCTTCCCACATCTCTCCAAAGGCCTTCTCGGTCTTCTCGCTCATCACGCGCCAGATGGCCACGCTTTTGAAGTACTCGTTGTCGCCCACATGGAACACCGACTTCTCCTCCGCCGTCACCAGGTTGCCCACGTTGTTAACCACGGGAGACACGCCCTGGGATTTCACCACCTTTGCCTGGAACTCGGGCGAGAGCTGGAGGTTGATCCACTCCTCGCAGAGCACCTTCTTCTGACCCTTGGCTGCCTTGGTGATGCACCAGTAGTCGATCCAGGCCGTACCGCCCTCCTTGGGAGCGGCCAGGCACCACTTGCCACCCTTGAGGTTCGCCGCCTGTGCCGCAAATCCCCAGGTGGTGGCCAGGGCGAGCTGGGGGAACTCGTCGGGGTTGGCCTCGCCGTTCCAGAGGCTCTTGGCGTTCTGAGCAAGGACGGTCAGCTTCTCCTGGATCCTCTTCCGATCCAGTTTTTCGATGTCGAAGATCTGGTCGTACTCGTAGCCGAGGGAGAGCGCGCTGATCCAGATGTTGCACTTAGGAAAGTTATTGGTGACGGTGTACCTGCCCTTGTACTGCTCGTCCCAGAAGACCTTCCAGCTCGTTGGAGCCTGCTTCACGACCTCGGTGTTGTAAGCGAGCCCATAGGGCCCGCAGTTGTAGGGCAGCCCGTAACGTTTTCCCTTGTGGATCAGGGATTCGTCCTTGTCGAAGAACGGCAGCAGGTTCTTCATGTTTGGCACATTCTTGGGGTCGATCTCCTGCAGGAGGTAGTTTCCCTCCTTGAAACAGTTGAACCGGGGTGTCTTTGCCAGGTCCGCGGGGGGAGAGATGAGGTCGGCCGTGTCGTCCTTGGCGGCCTTGTAGAACTCGTCCTGGTCCGTGGGGTAATAGGGCACCACCTCCACGTCGACTTTGTGCTTCTGCTTGACCAGTTTCCTGTAGGCGTCGATCATCTGGGGCTCGGCGTAGCCCTTCCAGCAGGTGATCCGGATGGTCTCCTGTGCTGCTCGAGACTGCGCGCCCATCATCAGGGCCGCCACGGCGGTTGCGAGAATGACTAGGATCGCTCGTCGCACAGTGTCTCCTTTCTTCCCAGAGCTAGCGCGGTCGCCGGGGGCTCGGTACCGTTCGCTCGCAGATCGGAACATTGATGCGAATGCCCTCAGTAAAACATGCTACACTTATGTGCGACCTTGGCTCCGGCTGTGAGGAGCCTGCTTCGCAACCATTTCCCTTATGATGGTGAGGGTCTCCTTGGCCGCTTCTTTCGGAGGTAAGGCTGTATCGGCTATGTTGCATACGAGTTTCGTAATATCGTGATCGATCTTCTTTTCAGCCCATGCCTTGCCTTTGGCAACGGTGATATACACCGAATAGGAATGGTGCATGGTTCCGGGCCGCTCCCCGATGATGTGAAGAATCGCCCTTCAGCTTATTCGGATCTGATTTCCCAAAGAGTATGCAGCCGATCTCATACCCGGCCCGTACCCTGCCGCTGGTGACGACGATGTTCTTTTCGCTCACAACAGCGGCCTTTCCGCTCCTAACAGCGCCGGTTGCGGTCAGCAGCTTCCGGATCTCCTCCAGGTAGGGCGTAAGATGCCCCTCATCCATAATGGCCTTGGCGTTCAGGCCGTCGGAGATCACGATCTGTGCATTGCGGCTCCTTTCCTGCCCATGAGTCCCTGAGCTTTTCAAGCGCAGCGACAGATTCCGGGCTCAGTTTCTCGCCGGTGGCCGGATGGAGGATATAGTCCTCCCGATCCTTGGACAGGGTGCTGACCTGCACTGCATTGGGGATTGTCTTGATAAAGACGGGGGTAAGCTCGGCCCTGAGTGATATCTTGGCATCGTCGTAGTAGGACTTGACCTTGGCCGCCAGTTGCGGATTGAGATCCCAGATATTCTTTCCATGGCCAATGGCAATATCAACGCCTCTCGCCTCAACTTCCTTGATCTTCTTCTTTCCTTCAGCATAGATTGCTTCCTTGGAACGCTTATCGCCCTTGGCCAGCCGGTACTGGTAGTATACCCAGATTGGATCGCCGAAGTGTTCGGTGTACTTGTTGTTCTTGTCCACAATCCCGATGCGCTTATAGAAAGTCCCACATGGCATCGTTCACTTTTAGGCCGAATTTTTCCCGGAGGCGGACATGATCCTGAAATGACGTGGTCAGATAGCTCAACATGGGATCATTTTTGGTGGGAAGCGCAATAAGATAGACAGGGGCAGCCGGCATAATCTGGTCCTGGCACCAGTCCAGGTCATCGAGGCTGACGGTCATGTGCAGGGTTGAACAGATATCAAGACCGATGTTTAATCCGTGGAGTTTACCCATGGCGATATCCTCCAGGCAGCACCTCACCAGTTGCTCGCGGGTCCTGAAGACCTCGGGTCCGATGAACCCGGCCACATCATTGATATGGAGCCACGCCCCTTTAGGCTGGACCTTGGCCAGTTCCATCTGTACCGCCCTGCTGAAGCCGTACTTCCTGGATTCCAGCACCATCATGTCAACACCATTTGCCGCGCCGTTGGTAAATTCAGAGCCCTGGCCGGTCTCGAAGTAGAGCCCGTATCTCTCTCCTTTCTTGGATTTCGCATAATTCAGTATCTTCTCAACCGTAACATCAAAGGTATTGTTGCAGTCATCCGTTCCGGCAAGGCTCTGGAACATGGTCGCAACCGATCCCGGGTATTTCTTGGCAACCTCTGCCTGGACATCGATATGGGAAAGCACACACCAGGGAACGATATCCTGAAGCTTGAAGGTATCGACCACATCCTTGAGCGCTTTCTCCACCGTGGCCACGCTCTCGACCTGGCTGTCCACCGGGTTGGTTCCGATAACAATATCGCCCGTGGCATAGGAAAACCCGTCAAACACTTGCCAGACCATGTCATCCGGGATGGTCCGTGGGTGAATTGGGCTGGATGCGCGCGCTCAAGTACCCTTTTGCCCCCATCTTGGTTCCCGGCAGGGGGTTGAATATCTTTTGATTCAGGACGATCAGCTCTTCATTGCTCATCAGCTTGGGGATACACCCAATCGCCTCGCTGGTCAAGCCGTGCATGATGCCCTTGATCTCTGCCTCAGACTTGGTCAAAAGAAACTCTTTCAGCTGCCCCATGGTCCAGTCTTTGATCTTTTCGTACTGGGCCTGATCAGTAGTCTGCCAGATCAGCTTCTGCAGGTCGTCGACAAGCAGAGGGTGCTCATAGAGGTCTTTGATCGTCGTGTTGGCCAGAAGCGCCCGGGCATTTTGCCTGGTCTCTTCATCTTTGGCGCCCACCCCGATGGTCTGATCGCCTTCCTTGAATGCATTTGAAGCCCCGATCACCTGTTGATAGAATGTCTGATCAAAGCCCCCTTTTACTCTGCTGACATATGCAAAGACGCCCTCGCCCTTCTTTACCTTCCCTACCGTAATGATTTCGGCGCCTGCCGCCTGCTTTGCAGCAATCGAATAGCCTGCAAGAGCGACGCCGCCAGCTCCCACCATTACCAGGAAATTTCGACGCGTCATTCCTTCGAATATTTTGTCCGACCGGTCTTTGTCCATAGGTACCTCCTTCCTTGAACATGGTCCTCAACACATCACGATCCCGTAAAACACCCTATCCGGAACATAACTATCAAATGCAAGATCCCCCTGTCTTCAGAAATTCCAGAAGGAATCAATTTCCTCTTCAGTAAAATCCCAGACCGCATTGTGCGGCGGCACCGGTTCTTTGAAAAATTCCGGAAGGCGGTCGTCTTTATTGGTGAATCCGGCTGCCAGGTTGAATGTATGCTCGGTGAGAAGAACCTTTTGTCCCAGGGCGCGCCACTCTTCGGCAGTTTTGTTCAGCCCCTCCTTTGCATTAAGCATGTCAGCTAAATGTGATGCCACTGAAGGATTATCTAATGCCGCGAATCCAACAAAGACACAAAGACCGGTACTGTCCAGGTATGCAGTGCCGATCTGCAGCCTTCTTGACAGCTCCACCTGCCCTTCCTTCTTCAGGGGATCAACAAACCCCCCAACCCGCAGGATATTTACCGGGATACAGTACCCTACGGTATGGTCACTGCCCATGGTTGAGGTTGCATAGGTGATGCCCATCCCTTTAACCGCGCGAGGGTCGTATGCAGAAAGTCCCTGATTTTTAACAACCGGTACTCTGGTAATACCATGGGCCTTGCCGACTGCTCCGGCACCGGCACCGATAGTGCGGCCCAGGAGTGTGCCGGCTCCGATTTCCTTCAGCAGCCGCAGTGCGCCAGGTCCGTCACCAAAGGCAATGATGCCTGCTTCCATGACGACCCCCATGGCAACCACTGTTTCAATCGAGTCAATACCGATATCGTCCATAATATGGTCTGCTTCGGCAATGATATCCAGATCATCAATACAGCAGTCGGCCCCGAAACCCCAGATGGTTTCAAATTCAAAACCAGAGGTCACATAATTGCCATCCTTATCATTGTATACCTGGGAGCATTGAATAATGCATCCCGTATGGCAGAAATGATGGGGCCTTCCCTTGCGCGCAATAATAACGTCGCGCAGGGTTTCGCCGCTTATTTTTTGTGCTCCGGCAAATTGACCTTCCCGGAAATTCCTGGTCGGCAGCCCTCCCGATTCATTCATGATATTCACCAGCACATTGGTGCCGTACAGCTTCAATGCCTCACCGCTCACGGGATGGGCCAGCAGCGCCTTTGCAAACGCACGCGCAGCAATTTTAAATTCCTGACTGACTCTCTGTGCGCCGGGGCCATCAGCAGGGTCAATGGTGATGTACTTTATCTTCTTGGAGCCCATGACCGCGCCCAATCCGCCACGGCCATGGCTGCGGATATTACCATCAGGATCCTTTACCGAGATGTTGGCCGCTGCCATGCACATTTCACCTGCCGGGCCAATGGACAGAATACCAGTTTTATCTCCATGTTTTTTAATAAGGGTTTTCATTACTTCATAATTCCATTTACCTACCAACTCTTTCTCTTCCCGAATGGTGACGCCGTTCTTGTCAACATGGAGTGAATAAAAGGTGTCTTTCTCAGGCAGGCCTTCAATAATAAGTGCCTTAATGCCCAGTCGGGCGAGACACTGGGCCGCAGTGCCGCCGGCGTTACTTTCTTTGATGGTGCCGGTCAGCGGGCTTTTGGCTCCTGCAGAAAGCCGTCCGGAGTTTGGGCACATGGTCCCGGCGAGCAAGCCGGGAGCAAAGATGAGTTTATTATCCTTGCTCAAGGGATCACAGGTGGGCTTTACTTCCTCTGCAACAATGGTTGATGTCAGGCCTCTGCCGCCAAGACCTTTCCATTTCTCGGGCACATCCTCAACTTTTGCCGTGAGTGTTGACATGTTAACGCGATACATTTTGTCTGCATGAAGTATTTCTGCCTGAAACCTATATTTCCCCTGGCCTCTCTCTGTCACGGGCGGGAAATACTGATTCTCCATGGAGAGACACTTTGTAGGACAGATTTCAACACACAGATTGCAGGCGCAGCATTTGAGACGATCGATCTGCCATTCTTTGGCGTTCTTGCTGGCCATAATAGCATGGGTGGGGCAGCGCCTGTCGCACGAGCCACAGAAAATGCAGTCGTTAATAGAAATTTCAACTCTGCCTCTGGTAATCTCTGGATAAACCCGTTTCCTCATCGGGTACATGAGCGTCGCCGGCCCGCTCACCAGATTCTTCATCAGCGTTTTTGTCATGCTGAACAGTTTCATGGGCATACGTCCGCTACCTTTCCGTACAGCTTATACAGGGATCAAGGGTAAGGATGATATTCGGGACATCAGCAACCTGGGATCCCTTAAGCGCTGCGATCATCGCCGGGATGTTGCTGAAGGTTGGCGTTCTTACCCGGAACCGCTGCAGGAATTTTGTGCCATTGGCCTTCACATAGTGGATCACCTCACCCCGGGGCTGTTCGATCCGGGAAAAATATTCGCCGTTGGGTGTGCCCTTGATTTTAACATCAAACGGCCCTTCAGGCATTTTGCCCGCCGCTTGGCAGATCAAATCAATGGACTGAAAAATTTCACCGATTCTCACCAGGCAGCGTGCATAACAGTCACCGGAGGATTCGACCACCGGTTCCACAGCAAGGTGCTTGTAGGCAGCGTAACCGATCTTCCGCATGTCGCTGGCGTGACCGCTGGCCCGCAGCATGGGGCCGACGCATCCCAGCCGGTAGGCATCTTCCTTGGAAAGAACGCCCACCCCGACCAGCCGGTGCTTAACCGAGTAATCATTAATAAACACGCCGGTAAGCTCCTCAATCTCTGTTTTCATGCCGGACAATCGGCTTATGATTTCTTTTAACTTATCATTGTCAATGTCTCTCCTCACGCCGCCCACCTTGTTCATGCCGAATATAATCCGTCCGCCGGTAGTTTCCTCAATGATGTCAAGAACCTTTTCCCGCACCCGCAGCGCCTGCATGAACAGACTTTCAAAGCCGAAGGCATCTGCTGCAACTCCGAGCCAGAAGATATGGCTGTGCAGCCGCCCCAGTTCCGCCCAGATGACTCTCAGATACTGGCACCGCTCCGGCACCTCAATAGCCATAATCTGTTCCACTGCCTGGCAATACCCCATGCTGTGCATAAAGCTGCACAGGCCGCAGATTCTGTCAGCAACATAAGAAAAATCTATAAAATCCCGTTGTTCCACCAGCTTTTCCAGCCCCCGGTGGACAAAGCTTATGGACGGGATAGCATCAACAATCAGCTCATCCTCGGTGATGAGCTCAAAATGAATCGGCTCAGGAAGCACCGGGTGCTGCGGCCCGAAGGGAATTACATTCGTACGAGCCATACAATTATCACTCCTTAACGTCCTTCTGCGGTTGAGAGTTTTTCTGCTGCTGATGTGATCCCTCTGTCTGCTGCCCTGGTTCTGCTGCGGGCTGCTTCACTCCTTCTGCCTGTTGTCTGGAATCACCGGCAGGCTGTTTTGGAACATGCTTGGGTTGTTTTGGCGGCTCGGGCTTTGGCAGATTCTCGATGCTGAAGGGCGTCTTCATTGCAGTGCGATAAAGCGTGCCTTTATAATCAACGCTCATGTTTTTGATGATAATGCCAAAGAGGTCATGGATTTCATTCTCATATAAAAAAGCATTCGGATAGATAACACTGATGCTTTGAATCTCTTCTTCCTTGTTTACCGTAACCCGCAGGTTTTTAAAATGATAGTCTTTATCGAATGAATAGTTCAGTTCATAGGCATTTTCAAGCGTGGTGCAGCCGATCTGCACCATTCGATAGCCCTGTGCAAACAGGTCAGAGACAGCTCCCAGCAGAGCGTCTTTTTGGATGGGGATTATTTCCTGCGGTTCGCTCATAGGTTATTACCGATGCTGTTTGTTAGGCGTTTATGGATTGTGGTGTGTTCTTCTGCTGCGCATATTTTTTTTCAAGCACCTCGCACGCCTTGAGCACGCCATCAATAATGGATTCCGGCCGTGCAGCGCAGCCGGGGACATACACATCAACCGGCAGCACCTTATCAGCGCCTCCCTGCACGTTGTAACAGTCCTGGAAGACGCAGCCGGAACATGCACAGAGGCCCACCGCCACCACGACCCTGGGATTGGGCATCTGCTCATACAGGGTTTTTAAAACATGCTTGCTTTTTTCATTCACCGAACCGGTCACCAGCAGGATGTCGGCATGTTTGGGATTACCGGTGTTGATAATGCCGAACCGCTCCAGATCATACAGGGGGGTCAGGCAGGCTATGACCTCGATATCGCAGCCATTACAGCTTGTCGCATTATAGTGAAGCACCCATGGTGAGCGTTTGAACCAGCTCATTTCATTTCCCCGTTGTTATTTAATCAAATGGAGCACGATAATATTTGATACCCCGGCCACAGCAGTAAACAGCCATGAGCTCAGAAAGGTAAGCTGCCACTTGAACCGGGAATAATTGTTGTCAATAAAAATCTCAAACAGATAAGCAACTATAGCCACCGTAAGAGCCAGCCAGGGATTGAAGGCAAAGAACAGATATACGATGCCCAGGAGCAGCACGTTTTCATACCAGTGGGACACTTCTATAAGGGCCAGCGCCGGTCCGGAAAATTCAGTAGTGAGCCCGCGCACGATTTCCTGATGGGCATGATGTGACATGGAGAGGTCAAACGGCGATTTTCTGAACTTGATGGTGAGAATATAGAGAAAGCCGGCAAACACACCGGGCAGGGCCAGGATAAGCGGTTTCTGGTACAGCGCGATATCCGCGACCTTGAAGCTTCCGGTCACCATGTACATGCCCACAGCGGTAAGAATGACCATGGGCTCATAGGACACCATCTGGATTATCTCGCGCTCAGCGCCCAGGTGGCTGTAAGGGGAGCTGACCGAGTACCCGGCCAGTACAAAGAACGTCCCTGCCAGTGCCAGGCTGAAGATCATCAGCAGGATATCAGCACCGGAGAAGAACAGGGCACCGGAGAACACAGTAAATATAAAGAACAGGATGATATTGAAGTTCTGAAATTTGTTAACGACGATGCGTTCCTTTTGCAACAGTTTTAACACGTCATAAAACGGCTGCCGTATGGGGGGGCCAAACCTGCCCTGCAGCCGGGCGGTCAATTTGCGATCAATCCCGGCCAGCACACCGCCAATGAATGGTGCGATAAGGACATACATCAGCATCCGTTCGACAAGGCCCAGGGATTGAAAAAACTCACACAGTGCATTCATACGGCTGCAACCCCGAACATGATAAAAATCAATGTCAGCGAAACTAACACCCCGATATTGAATAATATGTCTTCGCCAAAGTACTTCGTCAGGTAGTAATTTTTAAGGTCAGCTGTCTGTTTACGGTCCATGGCACCTTCAAAGCTGACATTATCGACATTTGCTCCCCCGAGATAGGTTCCTACCCGCCGATAATCCTTATTAATGTATGCGAAGTACATGAGCCCAAGAGGAAGAATGATTAAAAGACCGATCATGATGACGAAAATAATAAGCACATTGAAAGTATCAACAACAGCTATTTCCCCGAACACCTCCTGAAGATAGGGGTCTATGATGCGAAAGGAAATAAACGGGAACGCAAGACACACGACAACGGTAGCCATGGCTAAAATTGCCAGGGTAAACTGTTCCCAGCGACTCACTGTATGCTCCACAACCTGGGTCACGCCATATTTAATGGACATGATTTTACCCATCCATTTAGTCCAGAAAAAAACCGTGGCGGCGCTGCCGTAGGCTAAAATGTATTGCCATTCCCGGATTGGTATCGATAAATGCTTTGAGGGTGACGAACTTGCTGATGATCATGCCGAAGGGGGCAAGAAACATTCCGGCCATGCCGATCATCATGATCGCGGTGAGCTTCGGCAGGCGCATAATTAAATGGTCCATGTCCTCTATGTCGCGGCTGCCCAGCTTGTACTCGATAATCCCCACGCAGAGAAATAGAAGCGACTTGGCCACCGCATGGAAGATAATCAGCAGCAGCGCTGACCACACAGCCGCGTAGGTATTAACTCCTGCGCAGGCGACAATCAGCCCCAGGTTGGAAATGGTTGAATAGGCGAGCACTTTCTTCGCGTTGCTCTGGGAAATGGCAATCAAGGCCGTAATCAGGAAGCTCACCCCGCCGATAAGCATGAGCATTTTTGCCGCCACCGTGTTCTCCAGCACCGGGGCGACCCGGAGGATGATATAGACGCCTGCTTTTACCATGGTGCTTGAATGCAGCAGCGCTGACACCGGCGTGGGCGCTACCATGGCGCCGGTCAGCCATGAGGAAAACGGGAATTGGGCTGATTTCACCAGGCCGGCAAAGGCAATGCACACCGCTGGAAGCAGAACATAGCTCTTGTCAAGTTGAAGCAGCTTGTCCAGTTCCATGACATGGGCGGAGTTGTAGAGATAGACAATACCCACGGCAAACGCCAGCCCGCCCAGCAGGTTCATAGTGAGTGCTCGGAATGCGCTCTCAATGGACTGCTTATCGTTCCGGTAGCCGATGAGAAGCGCCGAGCAGATGGTGGTTATCTCCCAGAAGAAAAAGATCCACATGAGGCTATTGGAAAAGACGATGCCGAACATGGCGGACAGGAACAGGTAGGTGAGGAACGCAAAATACCTGCGCCGGTCTTTTACTTCCTTGTGGTGCTCGTGATATTCGGGGATGTAGCCGATCGCATACAGGCAAATGGCGCTGCCGATAATGCCGACAATCAGAGCCATGATGATGGAGAACTTGTCCACGAACAGGCTATGTTCGATGTGCATCGAACTGCCAGAGGTAAACTCAAAGGTCAGCATGATCAGGGATTGAACGGTGACGAGCAGCACCGGCAGGTATTTTTTTGCCCGGATGGAAATATAAATGATAAAGGCTGCAATAAGAACCTCTGTCACCAGCATGAAGATATTGATCGCATGGCTCTCAAGCTGGAAATATGCAGGCCCTTTATCAAGGTAGGTAAGGAGAAGATAGATGGGTATGAGGCACAGAACTATATTGGCACTAACGCCGATAATTCTTCTCAGCGTGACCAACGCAGCAGGCAGCACCACTGCCAATAAGGCGATGCATAATGGAAACACTATCAGAAAAATCAGCACCTTCATTGCAACGTCCTCATATACAGTAAACGATTACGTATTGTAAGACGATTTGATAGTGTTGTCTGCAGATCTTTATGCGAAACTTATACTTTGCGTATCTTCATATCATGATTTAAAATATAGTGAAACAAAAATATGATTTTAAATTGTTCGGTATGTGCAGGGGTTATGCGGAAAAAAATCACCATCCTGTGGTACCCTTGCGCACCCGCGGCCGATAGATTCACGACGATCAGGCAGGATGTTTTGGCCATGGCTTCATTTCTTCAGCTCACTTTTTGGACGTTTCGCGCATGAATGCCCCGCCCTTACCGGCTTCAAGAAATTTCCGGGGATCGAGCAATCCAAAGAGCTGTATCAGCTTGGCGACCACTCCCGTCCATCCCGTCTGGTGACTTGCGCCCAGTCCTGCGCCAGTGTCGCCATGGAAATACTCATAAAAAAGGATATGGTCGCGCCAGTGCGGATCTGACCGGAACTTTTCCGTTTCCCCATAGACAGGACGCCGGCCAGCCTGACCTGAGCCTGTCGAAGGGTTACGCAGAAAGATTCTGGTCAGGCGATCCGCGATCTCCCTGCTCACCTCGAAGAGGTTCATCATCCTGCCTGAGCCGGTGGGGCATTCGATCTTGAAGGTATCGCCGTAGTACAGATAGTACTGCAGGAGCGCGCGGATGATCATCGCGTTCACCGGCATCCATATGGGCCCCCTCCAGTTGGAATTGCCCCCGAACATGCCACTGTTCGATTCTGCCGGCAGGTAATCCACCCGGTGCCCGTCCCCGTTGCAGTGGAAGACATAGGGGTGCTTCTCATGGAATTTGGAGAGCGAGCGGATGCCATAGGGGCTCAGAAACTCGTTCTCGTCGAGCATCTTCGAGAGAATCCGGCGGAGGCGCTGCTGGTTGACCAGGGCAATGATCCCCCGCTCAGCCACGCCGAAGTGACCCGGACCCGTGGGGTGGATGGACTCCAGGAGTTCCGGCATCTGGCGCATGCGCGCCAGAAACCCTGCCGTAGCCCGCGGCACCCTTTCCCGCTGCCATGCTTCGATCACCGTCGTGGCACAGAGCGGGAGAAGCCCCACCATGGAGCGCACCTTGAGCCGGGTGGTGCTGCCGTCGGGAAGGCACAGCAGGTCGTAGTAGAAGCCGTCCTCCTCGTCCCACATGCCATCCTGCCCGGGCTGGTTCATGGCTGCGGCGATATAACTGAAGTGCTCCGCGAACTTGAAGGCCATGTCCTCGTAGGTTCTATCGTGGGAGGCGAGCTCCATGGCCAGCTCAAGCATGTTCTGGGTGAAGAGGGCCACCCATGCCGTGCCGTCCGCCTGCTCCAGGTAGCCGCCGGTGGGAAGCGGAGAGCTGCGGTCGAAGACGCCGATGTTATCAAGGCCGAGGAACCCTCCTTCAAAAACGTTCTTGCCGAACCGGTCCTTGCGGTTCACCCACCAGGTGAAGTTGAGCAGGAGCTTGTTAAATGCCGATTTGAGAAAATCAAGGTCACTCTCGCCGCGCAGGGCCTGCTCGGTGCGGTGAAGAAACAGGGTTGCCCAGGCGTGCACCGGGGGGTTGACGTCGCTGAAATTCCACTCGTAGGCTGGTATCTGGCCGTTGGGGTGCAGATACACTCCGGAAAGCATCAGTTCCATCTGGTCCTTGGCGAATTCGGGATCCACGATCGAGATGGGCAGTGTGTGGAAGGCAAGGTCCCAGGCCGCATACCAGGGGTACTCCCACTTGTCGGGCATAGAGATGATGTCCTCGTTTATCATGTGGAACCACTCCCGGTTCCGAAAGGGGCGGCTGCCGCGATGAAGGGGATGAGCGCGGTGTTCCTCCAGCCACGAATCGGCATCGAAGTAATAAAACTGCTTGGACCAGAGCATGCCGGCGATGGCCTGGCGCATGACGTTTGCTGCATCTTCGCTCACGGACGGGGGAGTCACAGACTTGTAAAACTCATCAGCCTCACTGAGCCTCGCCACAAAGACTTCATCAAAACTCTTCGCAAAGGGTTCGTCCTTCCCTTCCGGAGGTGAATTGGTGAGCCGAAGCCGGATCACCGCTGACTCGCCGACATTGACGTTGGCCTGATAGTGGGCCGACATCTTTGTTCCCGTCTTCTCAGGATTGACTGCGGTCTTCTGGCCATGCACCACATAGTTGTTGATGCCGTCCTTGAGGTACGGGCCCGCATCCGGGTAGTCGAGGCCGAGCCGGGCGTGGTTGGTTTCGTTCTCGGTAAAGAGCAGGGGCGTATCTCCTTCGCAGTACAGGTAGTATTTCCCCAGTAACACATGTTTTGCTGCAACCGCTCTCGTGCCCGCCGGCCCCTTGATCTGCTTGAGCTCCGGCTTCTCGGAAGGCCTGGCCACCCATGATGCCCAGTCGTTGCGGAACCAGAGGGTTGGCAGTATATGAAGTCCGGCTGCCTCAGGCCCCCGGTTGACCGCGGTGATCTTAATCAGGATGTCTTCCGGGCCGTTCTTGGCATACTCCACAAAAATGTCAAAATAACGGTCCTCGTTCAAGACCCCTGTATCGAGGAGCTCATACTCCTTCTCGTCGCGGGTGCGCCGCCGGTTCGTCTCCACCAGGTCTGCATAGGGATAAGCTGCATGGGGATACTTGTAGAGGTACTTCATGTATGAGTGGGTCGGTGTGCTGTCGAGGTAGAAGTAGCACTCCTTGACGTCCTCGCCGTGGTTCCCCTCGCTGTTAGTGAGCCCGAAGAGGCGCTCCTTGAGAATGGGGTCCTTGCCGTTCCACAGGGCAAGGGCAAAGCAGAGCCGCTGCTTGTCATCGGAGATACCTCCCAGGCCGTCTTCGCCCCAGCGATATGCCCGGGAACGGGCATGATCATGGGTAAAGAAGTTCCAGGCGTCTCCGTTTTCGCTGTAATCTTCGCGCACCGTCCCCCATTGTCGTTCGCTCAGGTAGGGTCCCCATTTTTTCCACGGGACATGTTTCTCACCGGTCTCTTCAAGTCTTTTCTTTTCCGCATACACATTCATCCGGCTTCTCTCCCTGTCAGGCTGTTATCCGCCGGGCACGCTGCATTCGGCCGGCACCCCGCTTGGTCAGCAGTACCGTGGCACTGTTCAATTAAGACATTACCACCCGGCTTATCGTGCTATAAGTTAAATATTGTTGCACTATGGTTCACATTAGCATAATCTACTTATAGGGTACACAACGAATTAACGGCATGAACCAGTACCTCTTGAAGAGGTACTAAAAGATGATGGTATATTGTAACTCCATACTTACCCTGGACAGGAGGGGTGAAGCATGAACCTTTTAAAGCCATCAATTAACTGGATGTTTATCTTCATACCAATAACCCTCTTTCTCGATAATGCCGGGGGTATTCCAGCGCCGTATATCTTTTTTTCCGCCGCTCTCGCCATCGTCCCCATTGCGCGGCTGATTGTTGCGGCTACCGAGCAGCTAGCAACCCGCACGGGCGATGCCATCGGCGGGCTTCTCAATGCAACCTTCGGCAACGCCCCCGAACTCATCATTGCGGTCGTCGCCCTTAAAGCGGGATTGTTCGACATGGTCCGCGCCTCGCTCATCGGTGCCATTCTTGCGAACCTTCTGCTCGCACTTGGCCTGGCCTTTCTCCTGGGGGGAATACGCTACCATGACCAGGAATACAACGTAAGGGCTACGCGCGTCTACAGTACCATGATGCTGCTCGCGGTCATAAGCCTGATAATACCGAGCGCATTCAGCCGCTTCTTTTCAGCAGGTACCCCGATGATCGAGGAATTCAAACTTAACATAGGCCTGGCAGTTGTCCTGCTGCTGGTCTACCTGCTCTATCTGGTATTTATGCTGAAAACCCACCCGGAATTCTTTGCCAGTTCAGGCGGTGGCGAGCATCACCACGGCGAAGGGGCGCCCTGGGGACTTCCCCGGGCAGTCGGCAGCCTGCTTGGCGCCTCCGTGCTGGCGGCATGGATGAGCGAGATACTGGTCGGCGCAGCGGAAGGCACGGGTGAGGCTCTGGGCATGTCCCAGGCTTTTATCGGGCTTATCTTTCTTGCGATTGTCGGCGGGGCGGCTGAGAGCGGCTCGGCAATTGCCATGGCCCGCAAGAACAAGGTTGATCTCACGGTTGGCATCGCGCTGGGGAGCTGCATCCAGATAACCCTCTTCATAGCGCCGCTCCTGGTTCTGGCAAGCTTTGCGGTGGCTCCCCATCCATTCACCCTTTCCTTCGGACGCGCAGAAATTGGCTGCATGTTCCTTGCCATTATCATTGGCACCATGGTCTCCGGGGACGGTCATGCCAACTGGTACAAAGGCGTGCAGCTCATCACCGTTTATGTAATCATGGCGCTCCTGTTTTACTTCATGCCCGAGGCTGCCCATTAACAAAATCAGGTAATATATGCCGGAAGAAACAAACAAAGTGCGAAAGCCAGTCCTTGATCCGGTTGAACGAATCTCGGAGTTGCTCTTTGGCCTGATCATGGTGCTCACTTTTACCGGATCGCTTAGCGCAGCAACCGCCGGGCGCGAGGAGACCCGCACCATGCTGTTTGGCGCCATTGGCTGCAATCTGGCCTGGGGAATCGTTGATGCATTCATGTATCTTATCAATACCCTTACCGAGCGCGGTCAAGGCATCCTCAAACTGCGGGCAGTGCGTGCGGCCAAAAACCCGGAGGCGGCGCAGCGCATCATCGCCGAGGCATTACCGGGGCCGGTCGCTTCCGTCCTGCAGGGAGGCGAGATAGAGTCCCTCCGGCAGCGGCTGAGCCGGTTACCCGAACCGCCTGCCCGACCGCGTCTGCATAAGCAGGATTTCCTCGGTGCGGCGGGCGTATTCTTAATCGTCTTCCTGTCAACCTTTCCCGTGGTGATTCCCTTCATCTTCATGCACACACCGTTGCGGGCCCTGCGCATCTCCAACGCCATCGCAATCGTGATGCTTTTTCTGTGCGGTTACCGGCTGGGACACTATGGCGGACATCGGCCCTGGCACATGGGCCTTGCAATGGTCATTGTCGGCTGTGTGCTGGTGGCTATCACCATAGTCCTGGGTGGATGAAGGATAGGAAAGTCCGGTTACTTTTTATCCCGCTCTTGAAGGAGAAGGTGGGTATGAAGATTTTGAGCACGCCGCGCATGGAACGATGCATTGGCTGTCACTCCTGCTCCCTTGCCTGTGCCCGCCTGGTGCACAAGCAGCTTTCCTGGGACAAGGCGGGAATCCGGATCCGCTCGACGGGCGGTCTTTCCACCGGCTTCGAAGCCAAACCGTGCCTGGCCTGCGATCCGGCGCCCTGTGTCGCGGCCTGCCCCACAGGAGCCTATTCGCAGCGAAAGGGGGGCGGCGTGGTGGTCAAGAAAAAGCTGTGCATTCGCTGCGGGGCCTGTGCCCGGGCTTGCCCGGTAGATGCCATCTATCTGGACCTGTCCGGCGAACCCTTCGTCTGCATTCAATGCGGCCGTTGCGTTGCATTCTGTCCCCATGACTGTCTGGAGATGGTCGATGTTCCAGCCTGCCCGGCAGGTGATGACGATCGAAGGGAGGTGAGGCCATGATCCGCGATCATTTCCGAGTGCTCAAGGTTGACCTTTCCACCGGCCAGGGTCACATCGAAGAGATCGAAGGGCGCGACACCTGCGCCGGAGGAAGCGGCCTTGCAACGTTCCTGTTCAGCCGATTGGGCTTTCCCGATCGCAGCTGGGAGGATCCGGAGCAGCCGCTGATATTCGCCATCGGGCCACTCACCGGATACTTCCCGCTCATGAGCAAAGTCGTCTGCGCCTTCAAATCGCCTTACCACGATCAGTTTGCCGAGAGCCATGGCGGCGGCCGGGCGGCCCTGGCCCTGCGGTTTGCCGATTATGACGCCCTGGTGATCACCGGGAAAGCCAGGCGCCCGAGCTGCCTGGTGGTGGGATCCAGGACATTGGAAGTGAAAGACGTTCACTATCTCTGGGGGAAAAGCGTCCAGAGGACCGGTCAAATGCTGCGCCAGCTGGCGGGGGGTAGCGGGCATCGGTCCATTCTCCGGATCGGGCCGGCGGGCGAGAACCGGTCGGCCATGGCCTGCATCAACGTGGACACGTACCGCCATTTCGGCCGTCTCGGCGGCGGCGCAGTCATGGGCGCAAAGAACCTCAAAGCCATCGTGATTGTGGGAGACGAGTCCTTCGAGCTGCCCGCGAACAAGGAGTATGCCCCGCTCTTCCAGAAGATCTACGGGCAACTCACCGAAACGAACATGATGGAAAAGTATCACAACCTGGGTACGCCGGTTAACGTGGCGGTCCTCAACGGGATCAAGGCCATGCCATGCCGGAATCTCCAGCGCACCAGCGACGAAGCTATATCCGGCATCACCGGAGAGACCTTTGCCGATCGCACCCTCCTGCGCAACGCCGCCTGTTCCGGATGCCCGGTGGGGTGTATCCACCTGGGTTTTGTGCGCGAAAAGTTCAGTGAACCGAACCAGTATCTCTACCGGCAGGTTACCTACGACCACGAGCCCATCGCTACCATGGGCGCCATGCTGAGCGTGCTGGATGCGTTCCAGGTTCTGACCCTTCTGGAAATCGCGGAAAAAGCAGGGCTGGATGTAATGTCCGCCGGAGTGGCCCTGGCCTGGGCCACCGAGGCCTTTGAGAAGGGTCTCATTTCCGAAAAAGAAACGCTGGTCCCCCTGAAATTCGGCGATGCCGGGGCCTATGCCCGGGCGGTGAAACACCTGGGAACAGGGGCCAATGATTTTTACCGTTTGCTGGGCCAGGGAACGCTCAAGGCTGCGGAACAATACGGGGGAACTGACTTCGCCTGCGTCCTCGGCCAGGAGATGGCGGGGTATGCAACCGGGGAGGTATTCTTCATCTCCCAGGCACTGGGCTTTCGCCATTCCCACCTGGATGCCGGAGGGTACTCGTACGATCAGAAACAGAAAGGAAAAGATGTGGCCAAGGCCGTGGAGTTTCTGGTTCAGGACGAAAAGGCCCGGGTCTTTGCTCACCTCCATGGTCTCCTGCCTCTTTGCCCGGGAAGTGTACAAAGAGGCCGTACTGGCCGATTGCCTGAACGCCGTGGGCTACCGGAATCTGGCGGAAAATATGGACGCTGTGGCCCGGAGGATCCAGACAATGCGATGGCACATGCGGCTGAAAACCGGGTTCGACCCTGAATCCATGAAGATCCCCGAGCGGTTCAAACAGGTAGTCACCTGGCAGGGTCCTATTGATACAAGTTATCTGGACTCTTTGCAGAAGACCTACGCCCAAAGGATACGGAAGATGGCAACATTGGACGAAAGCAGTCCTTCATAAACGGGCTGAGTATGTTCCGGGGACACCATACTTAATATTATAAAAATGGTACTAAGGGCCAATACAATGCTCAATTAAGTATGGTGTCCCCGGAATTAGTAGACAAAAACCGTTTGCCACAGCTTTTAAAAGATGATAGGCATGAGTGCTTCCGAATAAGATTATCCACAGGCACTACCATGACTGACAGCACGCAGGGAAAGAGTTTTCCTCTCGGTGCAACCGTGGAACACGGGGGTGTCAATTTCAGCATCTATTCCAGGAATGCCGATGCGGTTGAACTGCTGCTCTTTGACCATGCAGAAGATGCCGCGCCTTCCCGTACCATCCTTCTCGACCCCCGACGGAACAGAACCTACTATTACTGGCACGCCTTCGTCCCCGATGTGAAGCCGGGGCAGGTCTACGGGTATCGTGTTCATGGCCCCTGCGAGCCGGAACGGGGCATGCGCTTCGATCCCGAAAAGGTTCTCCTCGACCCCTACGGCAGGGCGGTTATCGTTCCCCGGATGTACAGCCGCACCCTGGCGAGCAAACCCGGCGACAACTGCAGTTCCGCAATGAAGAACGTGGTGGCGGACCCCTCCTCCTACGACTGGGAGGGCGACGCGTCCCCCGGACACCCCTTTGCACGCACCATCATTTATGAGCTTCATGTCAAGGGCTTTACCCGCCATCATAGTTCAGGGGTTACTGAGGAACGGAGGGGAACCTACGCAGGCCTGATCGAAAAAATCCCCTACCTGCAGGATCTCGGTATTACCGCGGTGGAACTCCTGCCGGTTTATCAGTTCGACGAACAGGATGCATCCCCGGGTTTCCGTAACTACTGGGGATATGCCCCTGTTTCGTTCTTTGCCCCCCATGCCGCGTACAGTTCCCGGAAAGATGCCCTCGGCACCGCTCGATGAGTTCCGGGATATGGTGAAGGCCCTCCACCGCGCGGGGATAGAGGTGATACTCGATGTGGTTTACAACCATACCGCCGAAGGCGGCCAGCAGGGTCCGACCCTCTCCTTTCGGGGACTCGCCAATGATACGTACTACATCCTGGAAAAAGACAAGGCCGGCTATGCCAATTACACCGGGATGCGGCAACACGCTCAACGGAAGCAATCCCATTGTGCGCCGCATGATCATTGACAGCCTCCACTACTGGGTCGAGAGAAATGCACGTGGACGGGTTCCGCTTTGACCTCGCATCAATCCTCACCCGCGACGAAGAGGGCAATCCCCTTGCCGATCCCCCTGTTCTCTGGGACATCGAGACAGATCCGGCGCTGGCGGGCGTCAAGCTCATCGCCGAGGCATGGGATGCCGCGGGGCTCTACCAGGTGGGCAGCTTCGTCGGCGACCGCTGGAAGGAATGGAACGGGACGGTTCCGCGATGACATTCGGAGCTTTATAAAGGGTGACATGATCATCAGTCTCGAGTTTCGCTTCCCGCCTGCTCGGCAGTCCGGATATTTATGGCCATGAGGAACGGGAGCCGGAGCAGAGCATCAACTTCGTCACCTGCCATGACGGATTCACCCTCAATGACCTCGTTTCATACAACCGGAAGCACAATCGAGGCAAACGGTGAGGAAAATAATGACGGTGCCAACGACAACCGGAGCTGGAACTGCGGCATCGAGGGACCGACCACTGATACCGCCATCGAGGAAATCAGGAACCGGCAGGTGAAGAACTTCTTTGCCATCACCCTTCTGGCATCGGGTGCCCCCATGCTGCTCATGGGGGACGAGGTGCGAAGGACACAGCAGGGCAACAACAACGCCTATTGCCAGGATAACGAAATAAGCTGGTTCGACTGGGACCTTCTGCAGAAACACGCGGATGTGCACCGGTTTGTCAAGCGGCTCATCGCCGCCCGTCTTCGTAAGGATGTATCGTTGAAGGATCCCGGATTGAGCCTGAACCAGCTCCTCCGGAAGGTGCGGATACAGTGGCACGGGGTAAAGCTGAACGCGCCGGACTGGGGAGATGACTCCCACTGCATTGCCCTCACCGCCCGGAGCCTCGAAAACCGGCACATGCTCCACCTGATGATGAATGCATACTGGGAAGAGCTGGAGTTTGAGGTCCCGCGGGTGCCTGAGCTTGAAGGGCGAACCTGGAAACGCTGGATCGATACTTCCCGGAGGGGGCCTGATGACATCAGCCTCTGGGAGGAGGCGGATGTGGTGCGGGAAGCGGTTTATCCGGTGAAGCCGCGTTCGCTGGTGATACTTTTCGCCCGAATAAAAGACTAGCAGGATGTTGAAAAACGCCCATCTGATTTGTGGCTCAAAGGAGGAGGGGCTTTTTAGCCACAACAAAATTATTCGAAACGCTAGTGAAGGAGAAGATTATGCCGGTAGCTGATTATAAAACATACGGTGAAATGCTCGACCGGGCACGGAAGGGGCACTTCGCCTATCCCGCCATCAACGTGACCTCGCTCACCACCGCCAATGCGGTGCTCAAGGGGCTTGCCGACAGCAAAAGCGACGGCATTATCCAGGTCTCAACCGGCGGCGGCACCTTCGCATCGGGATTATCGGTTAAGGACATGGCCCTGGGAGCGATCTCCATTGCCGAGCACGTGCACCGCGCCGCCCAGCGCTACCCGATCTATGTCGCCCTCCACACCGACCACTGCCAGGCGGAAAATCTCGATAAGCTGGTCATTCCTCTCGTGGAGGAGACCGAAAGGCGCCGGGCCGCAGGCAGGCCCAACCTTTTCAACAGCCACATGTTCGACGGCAGCGCCCTGCCGCTGAAAGAGAACCTCGACATCGCCGTCAAGCTCCTGGAGCGCTTTGGGAAGAATGATCTCATCCTCGAGATCGAGACGGGCGTTGTCGGCGGAGAGGAGGACGGGGTGAAAGGTGAGGCAGGCGCCAAGCTCTACACTACCCCTGAGGATACCCTCGAGGTTGCCCGGCGGCTCAATGCGATCAAGGGCGGCCGCTATCTCCTTGCCGCGACCTTCGGCAATGTCCACGGCGTCTACAAGCCGGGCCAGGTTAAGCTGAGGCCATCGATCCTGAAGGACTGCCAGAACGCCGTTGTCAAACAGTACGGCGAGCAGGCCCGCTTCTACCTCGTGTTCCATGGCGGCTCGGGATCGGAGCTCCGCGACATCCACGAGGCAATCGATTACGGCGTGGTCAAGATGAATATTGACACGGACACCCAGTATGCCTTCACCCGCCCCATCGCACACCACATGATGAAAAACTATGACGGCGTGCTCAAGGTCGACGGGGAGGTGGGCAATAAGAAGACCTATGACCCGCGCACCTACCTCGCCCTGGGCGAAGCGGCCATGGCGGAACGGGTAAAGCAGGCAGTCCACGACCTTAAGGGTACTGGAACTACGCTTTTTAAAGGATAGGTCGACCATCAGAAGACTTATGGTGGATCCGGTGTTGTAAGGGCGACCGGCCGGTCGCCCCTACCGAAGTGCGAAACGAGAAAACTGAAACAAATTCAAAATTCCAAGCGCAAATGTTCAAAATTTCTTTGCGCTTAGGGTTTCACAAACAACAGGAGCAAGGCCATGAATGCAAAAACAACCGGCACTGCACCCACCAGCATCACCAGACCGCATGTAGAGGATGACCGGACCGGCATCAGCGTCGAGGCGATCAAGCGCGCTTTCCTCGACCACCTCTGCTATACCCTGGGACGGTATCCTGCTGCCGCCACTCCAAATGACCTCTACATGGCTCTTGCCTATACGGTGCGGGACCGGCTCCTCCATCGCTGGATGAAAACGGTGGAGAGCTATATGCAGCAGGACGTCAAGGTAGTGAGTTACCTCTCTGCTGAATTTCTGATGGGACCGCAGCTGGGCAACAACCTGATAAACCTTGGCATCTACCATCAGGTCGAGCAGGCAATGACGGAACTGGGTCACGATCTGAATGAAATGATGGCGCAGGAAGAAGAGCCCGGGCTGGGCAACGGCGGCCTGGGAAGGCTGGCTGCCTGCTACCTCGATTCTCTGGCCACCCTCCGGATACCCGCCATCGGTTACGGGATCCGCTATGAATTCGGCATTTTTGATCAGGAAATTCGTGACGGCTGGCAGACGGAGTTAACCGACAAGTGGCTCCATCTCGGCAACCCATGGGAGATACGCCGTCCCGAGATCACCTTTCAGGTAAACTTTGGCGGGCACACCGAATCCACCTGCGACCGCGAGGGAAAGTACCGCGTGCAATGGGTTCCCGACCGGGTGGTGAAGGGTGTGGCATACGACAGTCCCATAGCGGGCTATGCCGTCAATCAGGCCAACATGCTGCGGCTTTTTACTGCGGAGGCCTGTGAGTCGTTCGATTTCCAGGTATTTAATCAGGGGGACTACTATTCGGCGATCGACGAGAAAGTTGCATCGGAGAACCTCACCAAGGTGCTCTATCCCAACGATGAACCCATCCAGGGCAAGCGGCTGCGCCTTGAACAGCAATACTTCTTTGTCTCCTGCTCACTCCAGGATATGATCAGGATGCACCTGCTGCTCGGGAAAGACCTGGATAATTTTCATGAACACTTCGCCGTACAGTTGAACGATACCCACCCTTCCATCGCCGTGGCGGAGCTGATGCGGCTCCTGGTAGATGAACACGCGATGGAGTGGAATAGGGCATGGCACATCACCACCAATACCCTCGCCTACACCAACCACACCCTGCTTCCCGAGGCCCTTGAAAAGTGGCCGCTTGGGCTCTTCGGCAGCCTCCTTCCCCGGCACCTGGAGATCATTTATGAAATCAATCGCCGGCATCTCGAAACCATCGCGGCGCTCCATCCCGATGACCGGGAACTGCTTTCCCGCATGTCGCTTATTGATGAAGCCGGTGAACGATACGTCCGGATGGCACATCTGGCAAGTGTGGGAAGCCACGCCATTAATGGTGTCGCTGCGCTGCATACCGAATTACTCAAAAAGGATGTCTTGAGCGACTTCAGCCGCGTGTTTCCCGGGCGGTTCCACAACGTGACCAACGGGGTCACCCCACGGCGCTGGATGGTTCTCTCCAACCCGAAACTTGCCGCATTGATCAGCAGCCGGCTCGGCGGCAGGTGGATACGTCATCTCGAGGAAGAGCTTGTCAGACTCGAGGACTTCGCTGACGAGCGGGAGTTTCAGCGGGAGTGGCACGGCATCAAGCAGGATAACAAATCTCACCTTGCTCAACTGATCAAAGAGCGCACCGGCATTACCGTGGATCCTGCGTCGCTTTTTGACGTGCAGGTAAAGCGCATCCACGAATACAAGCGCCAGCACCTGAATCTTCTTCATCTTATCTCTCTGTACAATCGTATTAAGGAACATCCGGGCATCGATATTACCCCCCGTACGGTCATCTTCGGCGGCAAGGCTGCACCCGGCTACTTCATGGCCAAACTGATCATCAAGCTCATCAACTCCGTCGCGGAGGTGGTAAACAATGATCCCGATGTGGCCGGACGCTTAAAGGTGGTCTTCTTTCCCGACTTTAATGTGAAGAACGGCCAGTGGATCTATCCTGCGGCCGATCTCTCCGAGCAGATATCCACCGCCGGCAAAGAGGCATCGGGTACGGGCAATATGAAGTTCGCCTTAAACGGCGCGCTTACCATCGGCACACTTGATGGGGCCAACGTGGAGATCCGCGAGGAGGTGGGGGCTGAGAACTTTTTCCTCTTTGGACTGACCGCGGAGGAAGTGAACGATCTGAAGGCGCGCGGCTATAATCCCCGTGATTACTACAACGCCAATGAATCCCTGCGCAAAGCAATCGATTGCATCAGTTCGGGATGCTTTTCCCGGGGTGACGCAAACCTCTTCAGGCCGCTGGTCGACTCACTCCTGTATCATGACACCTACCTGCTTTTTGCAGACTACCAGTCTTACCTTGACTGCCAGGAACGCGCAGCGGCGGCATTCCGCAACCGCTCCCAGTGGACACGCATGTCGATCCTCAATGTGGCGCGCATGGGAAAATTTTCTTCAGACCGTTCCATACGGGAATATTGCACTCATATCTGGGGCGCAAAGCCGCTGGCCGATCAGGTTGATGATGCGGATCTTCCCGCAGCAACCCTGGTGAAGTAGAAACGCGGACACACCATTACTCACACCATTAATCAGGAGGTTATCCCATGATAAAGAAACCTATACTTCATGTTCTCTTGCCGTTGCTTATAACTGTTTCAGATGTCGGACTGACGTATGCCCAGGCACCAGACGCTCAGCAGGTTGACGGCCTCAAGATCATGACCATGGCCGCTGAGAGAGATCAGGGAGATGACTACACCCGCTCCATGTCATGGACATTTTATACCGGGGAGAAAGAGCGCAACAGCATGAAATGCGACGAGACGAGAAAGAACTACCGGGGAAGGGAGGGTTTCAACTTCAAGTCGGTCATCCGCTACCGGGATCCCGCAAAGATAAGCAGGAGATCCACCCTGATCTGGAACTATACCAACGGCCGGAGGGAATACTGGTATTTCATGTTTGGCTTTACCACGGCAAAAAGGGCCTCCGATCTCGATCGGGTCCGTTCCCAGGCCGAGTTTGATTTTAATCTCGACGATTATGTGGATATTAATCCCGCAGAGGAAAGGCATACGCTTTTAAAAAGCGAAACCGTGCAGGGAAAACAGTGTTACATCGTCGAAAGCGTACCGCTCCAAGGGGAAAAGAACTGCAAATACAGCAAGCGTATCAATTGCATCGATCAGCAATCGCTCATCCCCCTGCGCGTAGAGTACTATGACGGAAAAGGAAAGCTCTTCAAGGTCCTTACCATCACCTGGCAGCAGGTATCAGGACGCTGGTTTTGGGGGGAGGCAGTGGCGGAAAATGTGAGGGATAACGAGAAAACATTGATCAGGGTCGAAGAGGTGAAGGTCAATACCGGCATTGATGAGCGGGAATTTACCAATGTTGCCCTGGAGAAGATAAAGTAATAGCGTGGAACTTGTGGGGGGACATTGCAGGCCGTCAGAGGGACGTACTGTCTTTCACGAAAATGCTTTTGCAATCAATTTATAGACAACAAGCCAGAATGTAAGACAGAAAAACACGCACAGAAGCCTGCATACAATAATAGCCATTGCTTCATCCATGCCGAACCATCTCTTGAGCGTACCGGACGTCATCTTTACGCCTCAATGGTAATGACGAAACCCACGCTGTGATCCAGGCTTGGTGGCCCATGGGCCACATACCTATCATTTGAATTTAAAACCACAACATTTTTTCTGCCCGATGTGCTTGTCACTGAATTTATCTGACGTTCAGCTGGACATAGAAGAGAGAGGGCTGATGGCCATGGAGGGGGGTATACAATGGCCACCAGCCTCTCCTTCTCTCTGTTCATGGCGGGTGTTTCCCTCTTTTGATATCCCGGGCGGGACATCATCATAGGGATCGGCACAAGGAAAATAAGCTATTGTGCCTGTCCTGTTACAATAATACTGTATTCAAGCGGCTCTTCCGCCGAAACCGGGACAGCGGAGATAATCCCCCCGGTAACCCACGCAAATCCGAAGGTCGGATCAACCGCCACCTGGGCGGGATTCCCTTCAATCGGAGCAAATCCGTAAACAAAATCAACATCCACCGTCCGTCCAACGCTTACCATAAAAATCCACCATACGCCGAGCTGGCTTGAAGTCATATTCAGGTTCGCGGAAAGCGCGCTGTTGCCGATCGATACCAGAGCCACATTTAACATATCAAAAGGTGTTGAAGCAGTGGTGCTTATACTGCCCGTGGATTGTCCCTGCAGCACGATTGCAAACTCGTAGCCTGCATCGGGGGATATCCCGCCAATTCGTGCGGCCTGCGCAGCATTGACAGAACAGCACATTACAAGGGTTAGTGCAAAACATACTGCCAGACCGGTTTTTTTGTTCTGATTCATTCTTTGCCTCCTGTGTTAGTTAGCGTCTCTGTTTAGAAGATTGTGCACTGTTTCATGAGCGAAACGGGGCATGAACCATACAACCCTGAAAATCGGCTTCAGGGATAACTCTTCACACATGATATGTTTATCACCTCCTCATCCCTTATTATATTTAGTATTCGACTGCATTGATAAAAAGAATTAGCAAATAATATGCCAAAATAGCTTCATGCCGGATGATACAGAGGCCGCTTTATAAAAACCTTTTTCTTAACAGCACATTAGATATGTCACCGCTTTTGCATAATATACGCGTAAAGCAGGTTACAAATGGTCCGATTCAGCCATTTGCAGTCTCTTAAACCTGGGACATGGCTATAGAAAGCCGATGGGGCCCGAGGTTACGGGCAACACCTCGAGCTGGAGTGAAATTTTTAAGCCCTCTCAATTATAAATTTATATACCTGATGTACTCAAGAATCTGCAGGAATGGACGATGAGCAGCTGATTTCAGGAACGGGATGCTCTATGTCGGCACTGGGGAGGGAAGATCCGGCATGGAAAGCCCGTGCCGGGACAATGAGCTAGCGCATTTTCCCGGCAAAAAAATCGACATCCCGCATTAACTGTCGCATGAGGTCGTTGAGTCCCTTGGTAAGCACCTGATCCTGCGCCTCCCATTTCGCCTGCTCACCCGCAAAAAAGCGATAGTAAGCAACCCCCTGGATTCGTGAACGGTAGCGGCGCTCCGCTTTGTCAGAGCGCACCGCTTTCAAAAGTATGGTGACATCAAACTGGTCTTTATTGGGCAGTTCGGAGGAAAGGAAAAAGAAGGCGGAGCGAAACAGATTGCCAAGCTCCCTGGTCTCAAGCGCCCCGTTTATGGATACCTCCAGATTGACTGCCTTTTCCCTGTCCTTCATCATGCCGGAATCGGCGAGAGTGGCAACTTCCTGAAACACGTAGGTACGCTGCAGCTTTTGAATAACCAGCCTCCTGAACTCTTCAGGGGGCTCGATGCTGCTTCCGTTTATCCTGAGATCAATCTTCTCGAGAATGGCAGGCACCCGGATGCCCACCTCGGACGGCAGGAAGTCCCCGGTTCCCGGGGGCAGATCGATCATCTCCACCCTGTGGGCACAGCCGAGGGCGAGAAACAAAAGGGCGCTGCACATCGCTATTCTAAACCGCATAGGCACTCCTTCCGCCGGCAGCCGCAGCCGGCGCTATATGAAATAAGCCTAGCGCAACTTTCCCGCACGGTCAATCACATTATCCATGGCGGAACGCTAGCAGATTGTTGAAAAAGTGTTTTCCTCAGGCTGTTCAAAAGCCCCTTCCCCTTTGAGCCTCAAATCAGATGGATGTTTTTCAACAACCTGCTATGATGCCTCCCCGACCGTAATCCGCCAGTTCTCCAGAAGCGTCCCTGTAGCCGCTTCCAGGCTGTCGAGCGAGTTGATGTAGTCAATCAGGGCCTTTGTCTCGCCCGCCTGTGCCGCCGTCAGCTCTTCCTGCACCCGCAGCACGTCAACGCTGGTTGACATGCCCAGCGCCATACGCTCTTCTTCGGCCTGGAGGCTGGTTTCACTCAGGCGGCGCGCCTCCCCGGTGGCGCTTATCCGCTGCTGGTTGGTTTCAATCTGCCGTATGGCCTCTTTTATTTCAAGCTCAATCTTGTTCTGCAGACTGGTAAACGCCGTTTCCGCCTTTTTCAGCTCCAGGGAGCTCTTGTCATAATTATTTTTGGCCCAGCGGTTCCCCAGGGGTATTTCCATTTTGAACCCCACCAGCCAGGAATAATCGCCCCCCGCATCCAATCCATGAATGCTTCTGTCATAATGAGGGTTGGTCGCGTTAATGCCATAACTGGCCTGCACATCAAGGAGCGGAAGCATGGCATTTTTCGCCGCGGCATGGGCGATCTTCAGATTTTCAAGCTGCATCCGCGCCTGCTCGCACTCAGGGCGCTTCTCCAGGGCAATGCCGAGGTAGTCACTCACTTCCCGCTTTTGAAATTCCCTCAGGACGGGTTTATCCATCAGGATCACAGACCGGTCACGAAGCGGAGCATTAAGACGCTCTCTCAAAAGATCTTCCAGGTCACGGACCGTGTTGTCCGCCACAATGACCGCCTCCTCCCGCGAGGCCACACCGGTTTTGGCCCGCAATATCTCAATGGCCGGCAGCTTGCCCACCTCCACCAGCGCCTCGTTTCTTTTCATAAGATCCTGGGCCAGCTGCAGGGACCCCTTTTTTACCTGCAGCACCTGCTGGCTGAGGTAGAGGTTCCAATAGAGCTGCTGGAGTTGGGCGACCATTGTTGCCGTCCGGTCCTCGAGCTGCGTCCTGGAAATTTCTTTATTGTTGGTGGAAATGCGAATTCTTGAACGGTTGAGATCGATGCCGAAATTTCTTAGCAGCGGCTGATTGAGTGAAAATACCACCTGGGAAAAGTAGGTGGGACTTTCATATTGCCAGATGGAGTTGGTTCTGTATTTATCGGTGGTAAAGCTTACGTCGCCCACTCCTCCGGTCAGAAACCGTTTGGAAAGTCCGGCATCATAATTGATGGTCTCCTGCTCGTAGCTTTTATTCCTCAGCACACCATTGAGCAAGGTGGTGGGAGAAATCATCCATTTCTCGTCCTGCAGTGAAAAACGTGCCAGGGGATCAAAGACAGCCTTTTCCTTTACAATTTCTTTTTCCTGCATGTCCGGGTTGTACTGCTCAACCTTCAAATCGAGGTTGTTGGCAAGCATGAGCTCGATGCACCCCTTCAGGGACAGCGCTGCGGCTTCCTCCCCGCCGGATGCGTCCGCCGCATGAGAAAAAGAAGCGCCCCCCGCGCCAAGAGATGCCGCGGAAATCAGCAATGCCAGTGTCATCAGCGCCCGTGCCTTCCGGCAGAGCGTCTCTCTCGTGACCACCAGACCCTTCCCAATGTACATCATGGATTCCTCCTTGCTGGACCGTTGCTAAAAAAAAACCTCGGGTACCGTCCCCCGGGTCATTCTGCCTCGCTTAACAGGTGATAAGCGGTACCGTGTATGCTCTTCATAGAGCTAGACTTGTATCATCCGCCCTACGGGCTGTCAATCACTTTTCCCCCGATTGCAAAGGATACTCGTGACGCGCGGCCATGACGCCGGCAAAAAACCTTTTTGCTTGACTAACATAATTTGTCTTATAGAATAATGCGCAATTTTGCGGAGATGAGCATGACACCGGATGGAAGGCCGGCGCGGGCAATCCTGAACAGGAATCGAGGAAAGGGAAACGATGAACAAACAGGCAGCAAAAAAAATCATCACACTGGCTTTGCTTCTCTGCTGCGCCGGTTTCTGCGGAGGCTCACAGGCCCTGGCCGTCCCGGCCGTAACCGGGCAGGCAACCGGGGCGGCGCTTCCGCAGTTCACCGTAGATGCAACCTCTGCCGTGCTTCTTGATGCCCTCTCGGGTCAGACGCTGTTCGAACAGAATGCCGGGGAAAAGCTGGCGCCGGCAAGTCTTGTCAAACTCATGACCCTGTACATCGCTTACGATGCCATAAAAATGGGCCTGGTTAAAATAGATGACGGGGTACTCATCAGCAAAAAGGCCTGGGCAACCCAGGGCTCAAAGATGTTTGTGCAGGTGGGAACCCGGGTTGAGCTGCTGACGCTGCTGCAGGGCATTGCATCGGTCTCGGGAAATGACGCCTGTATCGCCGTGGCCGAACACATAGCGGGAATGGAAGAGGCCTTTGTTCCCAAAATGAACGAAAAGGCCAGACAGCTGGGGATGAATAATACCAATTTTGTCAATGTGAGCGGCTTGCCGGCGGAGGATCAATACAGCACTGCCGCCGATATTGCCACCCTCGCCTATCACTACCTGGCGGATCACCCGGAGGCCCTGCCCATCCATTCCATCACCACCTTTACCTTCAGTGGAATCACCCAGCACAACCGGAACGGCCTGCTGCTGCTCAATGAAGGTGTTGACGGCCTCAAGACGGGATGGATCAGCGACGACGAAGGCTTTCACCTGGTGGCCACGGCACTGAGGAACGGCCAGCGTTTCATATCCGTGGTGATGGGCGCCAAAAACCGCTCCACCCGGGAAAGCGAGGCGCTGAAGCTGCTCAATTTCGGTTTCAAAAATTTTTCCACCGCGACGGTCTTTAAGGCGCAGGAGCCGCTCGCCGTCATACGCGTGTGGAAGGGAACAGAGGACCAGGTTGCCCTTATTGCCAGGGAGCCCGGCATCATTACCGTCGCTGCCGGTGACGCGCCGCAGCTCAGCTTCACCAAGACCATTCCCGAGCGCATTTACGCCCCGGTCTCGGAGGGACAAACCATGGGCGAGGGGGTGATTTCCCTGAAGGGGAAAACCCTGAAAAAGGTTGCCCTGGTCACCCGGAATGCCGTGCCGTCGTGCAATATATTTAAGCGGCTGTTTCACTCCCTGCTGCTCTCGTTTTACCTGCCACCTTATTTAGGCTGGTTTGCGCTGGCCTTTGTAACCCTGGGCATGGTAATGGTTCCCCTGATACGGCGGAAGCTGAGATAGGCGCTCCTGCAAACAAATAGTAAGCTGGCGGGGTCGTGACGTAAGCCACAGAATAAATTGTTGTGGCTTGAAAAGCCCCCTCCCATGGGCCACTGAATCATAAGTAAAGAAGTGTTGGACGCACTACACCATGCATATTCGGCTCAGAAAATACCCCGATCACGATTGACAAAACCGTTCACACTTTCCAACGGCCCCTGAACCATGCAGACTGCGGCCATCATTCCATCCCGCTACGCATCGACCCGACTCCCGGGGAAACCCCTGTTGGACATCGCCGGTAAACCCATGATCCAGCGGGTCTACGAGGCGGCGGCGCGGGCAAAACTGGTCGACCGGGTTATTGTGGCCACCGATGACCTGCGGATAGTGGAGGCGGTAACCCTCTTCGGAGGACTGGCCGCGCTTACCTCGCCCCGGCATCGCAGCGGGACAGACCGCGTCGCCGAGGTGGCCGATCATCTGCCCTGCGATATCGTGGTAAACCTTCAGGGAGACGAACCCCTCATGGACCCGGGGCTGATCGACCGGGTGGTGAGCGCGGTCAGGGATGATCCCGACATTTACATGGCCTCCGCCAAAACCCCCATCAGGCGTGCTGAGGACCATGCGAATCCCAACATTGTCAAGGTGGTAACCGACTGCAGCGACTTCGCCCTCTATTTTTCCCGCTCTCCTATTCCCTGCCCCTTTGGCGGCGGGGAGGCAAACGCAAACAATCCGGGGTTCCGGCACATCGGCATCTATGTGTACCGGAAGGACTTCCTGATGCGGCTGGTGACGATTGCTCCCTCTCCCCTGGAGGGGCAGGAGCGGCTGGAGCAGCTCCGGGTCCTGGAAAACGGGTACCGCATCAAGCTGGTGACGACCGATTACGATGCGCCCGGCGTGGACACACCGGAAGATCTCGAGAAGGTGCGCGCGAGGCTGCAAGATCTCCATGACTAACTAACTGTTATGGCTTTAAACCCAAATTATAGTTAGGTGGCCAATGGGAGGGGGCTTTTAAAGCCGCAACACAGTTCGTCGGATCATGTAGAACGGCAGCAACCATGTAACTTTTTCCGTACAGACCCCATGACAGCAGCCTTATCGAAGTTTCCTGTCGCTGCCTGTTCTCGGCATAATACGTAAGCTGGCGGGGTCGTGACGTAAGCCACAGAACAAATTGTTGCGGCTATAAAAGCCCCCTCCCATGGGCCACCAAGCCCCTTATTCTTGTGTGGAGTGACTGCTATGAAAACAAAATTTATCTTTGTTACCGGGGGTGTGCTCTCCTCGCTGGGCAAGGGCCTGGCGGCAGCCTCCATCGGCTCCCTGCTCGAAGCAAGAGGGCTGAAGATCACCCTCCAGAAGCTGGACCCTTACATCAACGTTGACCCGGGCACCATGAATCCCTTTCAGCACGGCGAGGTCTTCGTGACCGATGACGGCACGGAAACAGACCTCGATCTGGGACATTACGAGCGCTTTACCACGGCCAAGCTGGGCAAGCAGAATAATTTCACCACCGGGCAGATCTACGACGCGGTGATCTCCAAGGAGCGAAAGGGAGAATATCTGGGCGGAACGGTTCAGGTCATTCCCCACATCACCGATGAAATCAAAAAGAACATACTGAGCGTGGCCGACGGCAACGATATCGTCATCGTTGAAATCGGCGGAACGGTGGGCGACATCGAATCGCTTCCCTTCCTCGAGGCCATCCGCCAGATGCGGGGGGATCTGGGAAAGGAAAACGTTCTCTATGTTCATGTCACCCTGGTTCCCTTTGTGAGCACCGCCGGCCAGCTCAAGACCAAGCCGACCCAGCACAGCGTGAAGGAACTGAGGGAAATCGGTATCCAGCCGGACATCCTGCTCTGCAGAACCGACCGTTTTCTCACCCCCGAAATCAAGTCCAAAATCGCCCTCTTCTGCAATGTTGACCGGGATGCGGTGGTCACCGCCAAGGATGTGGAGTCGATCTATGAAGTGCCCCTGCTCTTTCACCAGGAGGGGCTCGATGAAAAGATCGTGGAAAAGCTCAACATCTGGACCGGGGCTCCCCGCCTGGAGATATGGAAAAAAATAGCAAAAACCACCAGGAGTCCCAAACGTGCCACTTCCATTGCCATCGTGGGCAAATACGTTGACCTGGAGGATTCATACAAGAGCTTAAATGAGGCCCTCTTTCACGGCGGCATCGCCAATGAAGCCGCGGTCAAACTCAGCTTTGTCGACTCCGAACAGATAGAGCAGCACGGCGCGGACAGGACCCTGCGCGACGCCAAGGGCATTCTGGTCCCGGGAGGATTCGGCAGCCGGGGTATTGAAGGAAAGATAGAGGCCATCCGCTACAGCAGGGAGCGGCGCATCCCCTTTCTGGGCATCTGTTTGGGCATGCAGCTGGCCGTCATAGAATTTGCCAGGAATGTTTGTAAGCTCAAAGGGGCTCACAGCACGGAATTTGATCCCAAAACCCGCTACCCGGTCATCTGCCTGCTCACCGAGTGGATTGATCCCAAGAGCAAGACCGTTCAGAAGCGGGACGAGCACACCGCAAAGGGCGGCACCATGCGGCTGGGCGCCTACCCCTGCAAACTGGTGAAAAAAAGCCGGGCCTTTGACGCCTATAAAAAACTTGAAATTTCAGAACGGCATCGCCACCGCTATGAATTCAACAATCTTTTCCGGGAAAGCGTAAGCAAAGCCGGCATGCTCATAAGCGGCATCTTCCCGCAGGGAGAACTGGTTGAAATCATTGAAATACCCTCTCATCCCTGGTTTCTTGCCTGCCAGTTTCATCCTGAGTTTAAATCCCGCCCCACCAGCCCCCACCCCATCTTTAAGAATTTTATTCGGGCATCCCTGTAGCGGCGCGCAGGAAAACTTTTAAAATAAGCCGGTTTGGCAATGCATACCTGCGCAGGCTCAGGATGATTATTGACATATTGCCCATAAGGCGCTATAAGAAGATTTAATTTAATTTCAAGGTATTTAACTTGCGCTCACTTACTTTGCTGTTATAATAATCCCGAAGGGCGAATAGTGACCAAGGAAGTCAGGATAGACACCATATCAGTGGGGGGGAATCACCCCTTTGTCTTCATTGGAGGGCCCTGCGTTATCGAAGACGAGGCCATGGTTTTATCCCTTGCCCGCGCCATCAAAGAGATAACCGCGTCCCTTGCCATTCCCTTTATATTTAAGACCTCTTACGATAAGGCCAACCGGAGCGCGCTCACTTCATATCGCGGCCCGGGCCTTAAAAAAGGGCTGGCCGTCATCGAGAAGGTAAAGAGTGACCTGCACATCCCGGTGGTGACTGACGTCCATCGCTTTGAAGAAATAGAGCCCGCTGCCCGGGTAGTTGATATGCTGCAGGTGCCCGCCTTCCTGTCGCGGCAAACCGATTTTATCATTAAGGTAGCCGAAGCCGGAAAGGCGGTTAACATCAAAAAGGGGCAGTTCATGTCGCCCCACGAGGTAAAAAACCTCATTGCCAAGGCCACTTCGACGGGGAATCACCATGTGCTGGTAACTGAACGGGGATTCTCGTTCGGTTACAATAATCTCGTGGTCGACATGCGCGGGCTGCCCATCATGCGCTCATTCGGCTACCCGGTGGTCTTTGACGCTTCGCACAGCGTGCAGCTGCCGGGCGGATTGGGAACGGCCTCCGGCGGGGAGCGCCGCTTTGTCGAATGCCTTGCCCGCGCCGCCGCGGCGGCCGGCATTGACGGGCTGTTCATGGAAGTGCATGGTAATCCTGACCGCGCCCGGTGTGACGGCCCCAACATGCTCGGGGTGGATTCGCTCGCCCCGCTGCTCAGGCAGGTACAGGCAATCGATGCCCTGGTGAGGGGCGACGGGGTCCCATCGGGGCAGGCGCAGCCTTCATAACCATAGGTAATGAGCAATCCGATGAAGAAGCAGGAAGCACGTGAAAACCCGGAGCTGGTCATCCGGGAAGCACAGAAGGTGCTGGATACCGAGGCCCGGGCCATTCAGTTTCTGAAGCAGAAGATCGGGGAAAGTTTTGTCAGGGCGGTGGAGCTGCTCAACGGCTGCGCCGGCAAGGTTATCGTCATCGGCATCGGCAAGTCGGGCATCGTCGCCCAGAAGATTGCCTCCACTTTTTCCTGCAGCGGAACCCCCGCCTTCTTTCTCCACCCGGCGGAAGGAATTCACGGCGACATCGGCATGATGTCCAAAAGCGACGTGGCGCTGGCAATCTCCAACAGCGGGGAAACCCGGGAAATCATTCAGATCCTCCCCGTCATCAAGCGCTGGGGCATACCGCTTATCGTCATGACCGGAAAGGTGCGCTCGGTGCTGGCGCAAAGCGGGGAGGTGGTGCTCGACACCGGCGTGCCGGAAGAGGCCTGTCCCCTGGGCCTTGTTCCCACCTCCAGCACCACGGCCACCCTGGCCCTTGGCGACGCCCTGGCCATGGCCCTGCTGGTGAAGCGGGGATTCAGGGAGGAGGACTTTGCCCTTCTCCATCCCGGCGGGACCCTGGGCAGAAAGCTGCTGCTCCGGGTCGAGGACCTGATGCACACGGGAAACGAGATTCCGCTCATCGGGGATGACACCCCGGTGAAGGAAGGGTTGCTGGAAATGACCTCAAAGCGGATGGGGGTGACCGGCGTGTGCGACAGGCAGGGCATGGTGGTGGGAATCATCACCGACGGAGATCTGCGCAGGGCCCTGGAGAGGGGAGACGATGTGCTCGGCAAGAAGGCGAGCACCATCATGACCCCGCAGCCGAAAACCATCTCCCGGGATGATCTCGCCGCCACTGCGCTCAGAAGGATGGAGGAATTTTCCATCACCTCCCTCTTCATACTCGACGACGAGGGGAGCCGGAAGCCCGTCGGCATCATCCACATGCATGACCTGCTGCGGGCGGGGGTGGTGTAGCCCCATGGACCGGGAAAAGCTCATGCCCATTACGCTGCTCATGCTCGATGTTGACGGGGTTTTGACCGATGGTACCATCATCTACAGCGACAGCGGGGAAGAGATTAAGGCGTTCAATGTCCGGGACGGCCATGGCCTCAAGCTGGTGATGCGCGCGGGCATAGAGGTGGTGCTGCTCACTGCCAGGGAGTCAAAGGTGGTCGGGCACCGGGCACGGGACCTCGGCATCACCGGCGTGTATCAAAAAGCCACCGACAAGCTCGCGGCTTACGGCGGCATCATCGCGGAAAAAAAGATCCAGGACAAAAATGTCCTCTTCGTCGGGGACGACATCATTGATATCCCGGTGCTGAGAAGGGTCGGCTTTTCCGCCGCCGTGGCCGACGCGGTGCCGGAGGTAAAAGAGGTGGTTGATTACGTTACCAGCCAGGCAGGGGGTAAAGGCGCGGTACGGGAGCTGTGCGAGCTCCTGCTCAAGGCCCAGAACAAGTGGGAGCGGGTGACAGAGAAGTATTCGCTGCCCCGGGATTCATCCCGGTGCACCTAGCATCCGGCGCATCGCTCCATGCGCGGCGCTGCATGAGACCGCAATGAAAAGAGTTCGCCGTGCCCTGATGGCCATCGCCCTGATTATCCTGGTCCTGGTTGCCGTGCCGCTGGTGCGAAACGCCCTCTCTCCCAAAAAGCAGCAAAGGCCGGAGGGATTGCCCCCGCCCGGCGTGGACATGCGGCTGGACAAGGTCCACTACGAGCAGATCGACGAGGACGGCCGCCGGGAGTGGGAGCTCTTTGCCAAGGGCGCGCAGTATGAAAAGGACAACAAGAAAGTCTCCCTGACGTCAATAACCGTAAGTTTTTTCTCCCGGGAAGGCACTGTGTACAAGCTTGCTGCCGACCGCGGCGAACTCTTCACCGAATCGCAGGATGTGAGCCTGTCCGGCAACGTGGTGGCGGAAACCGCCGAGGGATATACCATCCGCACCGACACCATCAAGTACATCGCCCGCGACAAAAAGGTTTCCACCGCGGATCCGGTCAGTTTCAGCAGCAGGGAAATGGTCATGACCGGCAAGGGCATGGTCATTGATCTGGAGGAGGAAAAGCTGTATATTCTTGAAGAGGTGAAGGCCTCGGGAAACCAACCATGATCATGCAATGTTTCGGCGCAGTCATAATGCTTATGGCCCTGCTGCACGCATCGTCCGCGCCTGCGGCGGCGGCAGCTCGTGTTGCCGTGCTGCCCTTTGAAATTTACAGCGATGAAAGCTCCAAGCCCCTTAAGGACATCATTGCCGGTGACCTTTCAGCCCGGCTGGCCGCTGATAACCGGATTGAAGTGGTGGATCAGGCCCTGGTCAGGGAGGTAATGGCGGACAGGGCATCGCTCACCTTCAACGAGACAACCCTGCGGACCATTGCGGGAAAGCTTGATGCACCCTTTCTGGTGCTCGGGAGCATGACCAGGATCGGGGCCAACATGAGCCTGGATACTTACATTTTCAAGGTGGACGGCACCCCCTCCTTTACCAAGGAATTCAGCGAGGGGAAAAACCTCGACACCATCACCGGGGAAGTGGCCGCCAAAGTCAATGCCCGTATTGTCAAGCTGGCGCCGGCACCCCGGGATGAAACGGGAGCGCAGGAAAAGATTGCGGCTGTCCCGCCGGCGGCTGACCGCCCGGAGAAGCCTTTGCAGGAGGAGAATCTGCTGGATGCGGCGGTCGAGGCTGATGCCGCTGAAGCGGCGAAAGAGCCGGGTGCCGCGGCAGCAAAGCATCCCGCCGCCCCCGAGCCGGAAGCGGCTGCCGCAGCAGAACGGGCTGCCGTCGCTCCCGCGGCTGAAGAGGTCCCGCGTGAACCGGCCCCGGTCATTGCCTCGCCGCGCCGCGAGGAAGCTGCAGCCGATCCTTCCCCCGGCAAAAAGGGCAAAGAAGACAGAAAAGAGAGAGATGACAGGAAAGGCTCGAAAGGACTCTCCTCACCGTTTACCTCCAGCAAGCCGGTGAAAATTACCGCCGAGAGCCTTGAAGCCGACAACAAGAAAAATACCGTTACCTTCAAGGGCAACGTGGTGGCCAAGCAGGACGACATGGTGATCATCGCGGATACCATGACCGTGGGCTACGAGAAGGAAGGCGGCATAAATACGGTGCAGGCGTCGGGAAATGTTAAAATGTCCCAGGCGGACAGGGTTGCCACCGGCACCCGGATTGTTTTTTACAACCCCGAGCAAAAAATAGTCATGACCGGCAATCCTAAAATCTGGCAGGGTGATAATCTCATCAGCTGCGATAAGATCACGGTTCTGCTGGAACAGGACAGGATCTTTTTCGAAGGAAAAGTTGATTCCACCATCTTTCCCAAAAGCATCCAGGATGCGCAGAAAAAGGACGTAAAACAGGTGGAGGCCATACCGTCAGGCACGGAAAAACGCTGAGCGGCGGACAAGCCCCCCGGCATTGTGAATCAGGGAATATATACTTCAGTCATATGCATAAACTTTCAGCACAGCATCTAACCAAGTGCTTTGGACAACGCAAGGTAGTTGCCGACCTGTCCCTGGAGGTACAGCCGGGAGAGGTGGTAGGACTGCTCGGTCCCAACGGTGCCGGGAAAACCACCACCTTTTACATGATCGCGGGCCTCCACAAGCCCGATGACGGCAGCATTTCGCTGAACGGTGAGGACATAACCGACTGCCCGATGTATTTGCGGGCCCGCAAGGGCATAGGCTACCTGCCCCAGGAGGCCTCGGTTTTCAGGAAATTAACCGTGGAAGAGAACATCCTGGCCATCCTGCAGACCCTGTCCCTCGGCCCGGACGAGGAGCAGGAGCGTCTGGCCAAGCTGCTCAACGGCCTGGGGCTGGCCCATCTGGCCCGCAGCAAGGCCTACGTGCTTTCGGGCGGTGAAAGAAGAAGGCTTGAGATCACCCGGGCGCTGGTCACTTCGCCCTCATTCCTGCTGTTTGACGAACCGTTTACCGGCATCGACCCCATCGCGGTCAACGACATCCAGGATATCATCGGCCAGCTTCGGGAAAACGGCATCGGCATCCTGATTTCGGACCACAATGTGCGGGAAACACTGGGCGTCTGCGACAGGTCTTACATAATATCCCGCGGCGAAATTCTGGAGCACGGGACCGCGCAGACCATTATCGAAAGCCCCAGGGCCCGCGAGGTATACCTGGGAGAGCGGTTCCAGCTCTGACCGCTACAGCATCCGGAACCAAGCAGGCGATACACCCGCACCATAATTGAAGTTTAGTGGCCCATGCGTATCTATCCTTAAAATCACAGGGAGGAAAGTACATGAGTGACGTTTTCGTTACCTTCAGACATCTAGAGGCAACACCCGCATTGAAGGCATACGCGGAGGAGAAAGCCGCGAAAATAAACAAATACTTCGGCGGCCTCAACGAGGTCAACGTGGTTCTCTCCCTGGAGAAGCACCGCTACACGGCGGAAATCACCCTCAAGGCCGGACGCACCACGGTCAACGCCAGAGAAGAAACAAGTGACATGTACTCAGCCATTGACCTGGTGGTGGACAAGATCAACCGCCAGATAAAAAAATACAAGGACAAGATGAAGGACCACAAGGCAAGCCCCGCGGAAAGAAAAATAGCCGGACGATACAATATTGTGTCTTCAAGCAGCATCGGCGACGACAAAAGGCCGGAGATCATCAAGACGGAGCAGGTCCTCGCCAAGCCCATGTCCCTGGAAGAGGCGGTCATGCAGCTGGGAGTGGCTCAAAATGACTTTTTGGTGTTTATCAATGATGAAACGGGAAAAATCAGCGTGATCTACCATCGCAAGGACGGCGATCTGGGACTGGTTGAACCGGAAATATAGAGGAGCAACGGTATTTCGGTAGGAGCACATTCTGAGGCGAGGCGTTCGCGGCGGGTGATAAACTCGAAGCACGAAATACCTGAGATATGGGATATGCGATGGGGGATGTGGGATGAAAAATTCTTAATCTCATATCGCAGATCACAGATCGCACATCTATTTACTATTTTCACCTCCTGTTGAGATCATGAAAATAACCGACATTATACAGCAAGAGCTGATCATTCCGGATTTGGAAGCGAAAAACAAAAAGGGCGTGCTGGAAGAGCTGGTCGAATACCTGGCGCTGCGGGAAACCACGGTAAACCGGGAAGAGCTGGTTAAGGTTCTGCTGGAACGGGAAAAGCTGGGCAGCACCGGAATCAATGACGGAGTGGCCATTCCCCACGGCAAGCTGAAAAACATTGACCGTTTGCTGGCGCTCTTCGGGCGCAGCAGAAGCGGCATCGATTTCGGCGCCCTGGACGGCAAGCCGAGCCATTTTTTCTTTCTCCTGGTCGCGCCCGAAAGCTCCGCGGGCGCCCATTTGAAGGCCCTGGCCCGCATCTCCCGCATAGCCCGGGATGTGTCGTTCAGGGAAAACTGCATGAAGGCGCAAACCGGGGAAGACCTCTACCGGATGATTGTCCAGGAAGATGAGAAGTACTGAAGCCGGAGCAGCATCGTCACCACTCGCCCCTCACACGCCGCCTGCGCGGTGCTGTGTGCGTCAGCTCTCCTGCAGCAATGCGGCTTTCCTCATCTTCCCCTGACCTCCCCCGCAGGCGCGTTTTTGGATTAAGGATATGCACTCCATACCCACACTGATCATCACGGGGCTTTCAGGCTCCGGCAAGAGCACGGTGATGCGGGCGCTGGAAGACGCGGGATTCCACTGCATCGACAACCTCCCGCCGGTGCTGATGCCCAGGTTTCTGGAGCTCTGCACCGCGTCATCCGCGGAGATCACCAAGATCGCCATGGTCATGGATGTGCGCGAGAGGCCCTTTCTCAAAGAGTACCCCGAGATCTTCAGGGAGCTTAAGGCACAGGGGCAGGACCTCACCATTCTCTTTCTGGAATCCACTGACGAGATCCTGGTGCGGCGTTACAATGAAACCAGGCGCCAGCACCCCCTGGCGGAACGGGGAACGGTCCTGGAGGGCATACGGAAAGAGCGGGAGCTGCTCTCCGGCCTGCGCATGCTCGCGGATGAAATCATTGACACCTCCAGCCTGAGCATTCACCAGCTGCGCAACCTGATTACCCAGCTTTTCCAACCCGCCGGTGACGCACGGAGGATGAACATCATCCTCACCTCCTTCGGCTACAAATATGGCGTTCCCGCGGATGCCGATCTGGTGTTCGACGTCAGGTTCCTGCCCAATCCTTTCTTTGTGAGCGAGCTCCGCAATCTCTCGGGCAACGAAAGCCCGGTATATGATTACGTGATGAACAACGAGGTGGCGCGACGGTTCCGGGAAAAATTCTTTGACCTCATCGCCTTCCTGACCCCCCTCTACGAACAGGAGGGGAAGTCCTATCTTACCATTTGCGTCGGCTGTACGGGGGGCATGCACCGCGCCGTCTCCGTGATCAACAGTCTTCAAAGCTTCCTTGCCGGGAAGGGGTATCAGGTGAGGGTGATACACCGGGACCTTGGCAAAACCTAAAGGGGGATACCCATGACAGGAGTCATCATTGCCGCTCACCTGCGGCTGGCTGAGGAGCTGCTCAGCACCGCACGCATCATTACCGGCAGTCAGCTTGAAAACTTCAGGACCGTCTCCATCAACATCGACGACAATCCCGACCAGGTGCGGGAGAAGCTGCTGGCCGCCGTGAAGGAGGTCAAAACGGCGGACGGGACGGTGATCCTGGTGGATATGTTCGGCGGAACGCCCTCCAACCTGAGCCTGTCCCTGCTCAGCAGGGGCATTATTGAAATCATCACCGGGGTCAATCTCCCCATGATCATAGAGGCTGCCTCCAGCAGCCGCACGGCAAACCTTGCCGACTTGATCGGCCTGCTCACCGCGAGCGGCCAGCGCGGCATACGCTCGGCGGGAACCATCCTGGAACAAAATGTCATCGCGGGAAAGTAATCATACGCTGCGGAACGAGCGGCACCCCTTCTCCGGGGAAAGCGGTTTTGAGATCGGTGAAATGGTCCCTGCCGATCTGGACCAGATCATGACAATCGAGCAGCGCTCGTTTGTCACCCCCTGGTCGAGGAACTGCTTCATGGAGGAATCGCACAGCCGCCTCTCGAAGATGTTCGTCGCCAGAACAACCGGCAGCGGGGAGCGGCAGGTTGCGGGGTACCTCTGCGCGTGGTTCGTGGCGGACGAGGTTCATATCCTCAATCTTGCCTGTCATCCCGGCTTCAGGAGGAGGAAAGCAGCCACCGGGCTGCTCGCGCACTGCCTCGATCGCGCCGGTGCCGATGGCATGCAATGGGCTTATCTTGAAGTGCGGCGGTCGAATAATCAGGCCCTGTCCCTTTACAGCAAATTCGGATTTAAACCGGTGGGGCTGCGCAAGGGATATTACACCGACACGCGCGAGGATGCCATCGTCATGGCGCTCGAAATGAAATCGTCCCCCTCCTTAAGCTGCCCGGCCGGATGAGGCGTGCCGCTTGCGATGACACTGCATGGCCAGGATTATCTTTAACCGGCTTGTTTCACATGGCTATTATCGCATGAGGATCAGCTGCCCCCGTCTGGCAGCGCGGTCAAAACCCGGCCAGTTTGTCATGGCCAGGGCAGGCAGTTCGATTGATCCCCTCCTGCGGCGCCCCTTTGCCGTGCATCGCCTCTGTGGGGAAACGGAGGCCGTGCCGGCCGGCAGATCCCCTTCCTGCATTGAGATTCTCTACCGGACGGTGGGCAAAGGCACCCTGGTGCTGTCCGGGAAGAAACGGGGCGAGGAGATTGACCTGCTCGGTCCTCTCGGCAACGGGTTCAGCCTCCCGCGACAGACTGAGACGGCTGTGCTGGTGGCAGGAGGCATCGGGGTTGCCCCGCTGCTCTCCCTGGCGCAGTTTATCGGCAGGGGCAGAGGCGCCGTCAGCAGCACGGTGATCATCGGCGGGGCGACGCGGGGAGATATCCTCTGCCGCAGCGACTTCAGGAAGGCGGGGGCGAGGGTGGCGGTAACCACGGAAGATGGGAGCAGCGGCATCAGGGGGCTGGCGACTGACCTGCTCGAAGACGTTCTGAAGTATCTTTCTCCGGCCATCATGGCCCGGCTCGCTATCTACTCATGCGGGCCGATCCCCATGCTCAAGCGCGTGGCAGCCATTGCCCGCGATCGCGCACTTCCCTGCCAGGTCTCCCTGGAGAGCACCATGGCCTGCGGAGTCGGCGCCTGCCTGGGATGCAGCATACCCGTCCGCAGCACAAACGGGGGAGCCATTTCCTATCAAAGGGTGTGCAAAGAAGGGCCTGTTTTCCAAAGCACCACCATCGCCTGGGACAGCCTAGCAGGTTGTTGAAAAAGTAGTTTTCCAAGGCTGTTCAAAGGCTCAAAGGGGGAGGGGCTTTTTAGCCACAACAAAATTATTCGGAATCTGTAGAACGGCAGCATCTCTTTAACTTTATCTGACAGACCCGCATGGCACCAGCCGTATCGAAGCCTCTGCAAAGCTGCCTGCTTTCGGTTCACGTCGAAGGCAACGGGTCGTGCCGTAAGCCTAAATATACATTGTTGTGGCGTCAAAAGCCCCTCCCCCTTTGAGCCACAAATCAGATGGGTGTTTTTCAACAACCTGCTAGACCGGCTTGCGCCGGAGCGATAGTGCAGTTACTGCAGGGTTAATCGTGCCAATGACGCAGAAAGTAAAAAAGGTTTCGCTCGCGGTTAACCTCGGCGGGATAGAGATGAAAAATCCCGTCATGGCCGCCTCCGGCACCTTCGGGTACGGCGAGGAGTACGCGGAGTATGCCCCGCTGTCCCTGCTGGGGGCCTTTATTACCAAGGGCATTTCCCTGCAGCCGCGGCCGGGAAACCCGCCGCCCCGCATCGTCGAGACGGCAGGCGGCATGCTCAATGCCATCGGCCTGGAAAACGTCGGGGTGAAGAGGCTGCTCCGGGAAAAGATCCCCCGGCTTAAAAAGTTCAACACGCCGGTCATTGTCAACATTTTCGGGAACACCCGGCGCGCCTATGGCGAGGTTGCGAGAAGTCTGGAGGGGTGCGGCGCCATCGCCGGCCTGGAGGTAAACATCTCCTGCCCCAACATAAAAAAAGGCGGCATCTCCTTCGGCACCGATCCCCGCGAAGCCTTCAAGGTTGTCAGCACCGTGCGCAAGTCATTTTCAGGGCCGCTGATGGTCAAGCTTTCTCCCAATGTCTCGGACATTACCGCCATTGCCCGGAGCGCGGAGGATGCGGGGGCTGACGTGATTTCCCTCATCAACACCCTCATGGGCATGGCCATTGACATTGATACCAGGAGGCCCCGGCTGGGAAATATCACCGGGGGTCTCTCCGGCCCGGCCATCAAGCCGGTCGCGCTGCGGATGGTCTGGGAAGTGTACCGGTCGGTTTCCATTCCGGTGGTGGGCATCGGAGGAATTTGCAGCAGCAGGGATGCCCTCGAGTTCATCATTGCCGGTGCCTCGGCAGTCCAGATCGGCACGGCACAATTTGTCAATCCCCGCGTCGCCGGGGAGGTAGTCAGCGGTATAGGGGACTATCTCCGGACGCAGGGCATGACCGGCCTGAAGGAGCTGGTGGGGAGCCTCATCGCCTCCCCGCACTGACAACCATGAAAAAACGCACGCGGACAATCCGTTTGGGAACTGTAATGATTGGCGGCGGGGCCCCGGTTTCGGTCCAGGCCATGACCAAGACCGACACCAGGGACACCGGCCTGACGGTCAGGCAGATTCGCCGCCTGGAGCGGGAAGGCTGCGAAATCGTGCGGGTGGCGGTGCCCGACATGGAGGCGGCCCGCAACCTCGGATCGATCAGGCGTGCCATCAGCATACCCCTGGTGGCGGACATCCACTTTGATTACCGGCTTGCCCTGGAGGCGCTCAGGCAGGGCGTGGACGGACTGCGCATCAACCCCGGCAACATCGGGAGCGCGGACAGGGTAAAAGCGGTGGTGAAGGCGGCAGGGGAGAGAAAGGTCCCCATCCGCATCGGCGTCAACACCGGCTCGCTCTCCAAACGGATCCTGAAAGCGTACGGGCATCCCACCCCGGAGGCCATGGTGGCAAGCGCCATGGAGCACATCCGCCTCCTGGAGAAGCTCGATTTTTTTGACATCAAGGTTTCGCTTAAATCTTCAGACCTGCTGGACACGGTCAGGGCCTACCGCCTGCTTCACCGCACGGTGAACTATCCCCTGCATCTCGGCATCACCGCCGCCGGACCGACCTTTTCCGGAACGGTCAAATCGTCCATCGGCATCGGCATGCTCCTGGCGGAGGGAATCGGCGATACCATCCGGGTCTCGCTCACCGGCAGCCCGGTTGAGGAAGTGCGCGTCGGCCGGGAGATTCTGAAGGCGCTCAAGCTCCGTCCCCGGGGCCCGGAGATCATCAGCTGCCCCACCTGCGGGCGCTGCCGGATTGATATCATCGGCATGGCAAAAGCCATCGAGCGGGAGCTGGCCGCCTTTCCGCGCGACATTACCATCGCCGTCATGGGATGCGCGGTGAACGGCCCGGGAGAGGCTCGGGAGGCGGATCTGGGCATTGCCGGCGGCAGGGGAAGCGGGGTACTGTTTAAAAAAGGAAAACTGGTGAAGCGGCTTAAGGAAAAGGATCTCGTCGCCGCCCTTATCAAAGAGGCGCGATCACTGTAACAGGCTGTTGAAAAACACCCATCTGATTCGTGGCTCAAGGGGAGGGGCTTTTGACGCCACAACAATTTTTCATTTAACCGGAAAGGATTTCATGATGCGCTACTCTCAGATGCTGATACCAACCCTGCGGGAAGACCCCAGCGAGGCCGAGATCATCAGCCACCGCCTGATGCTCAGGGCGGGCATGATCCGCAAGCTGGCAGCCGGGATCTACTCCTATCTCCCCCTCGCCCAGCGGGTGATGCGGAAAACCGAAGGGATCATCCGCGAAGAGATGGACCGGGCGGGCGCCCAGGAGGTCACCCTCCCCTTTGTGCAGCCCGCCGAGCTCTGGCAGAAGACGCGGGCGGTGGGACATCTACGGCAAGGAGCTGCTGCGCCTCAAGGACCGCCACAACCGGGAGTTCTGCCTCGGCCCCACTCATGAAGAGGTAATAACCGATCTGGTTAAAAACGAGGTGACCTCGTACCGGCAGCTGCCCCTCACCCTCTACCAGATACACATCAAGTTCAGGGATGAGATCCGGCCCCGCTTCGGCGTCATGCGCGGCTCGGGAATTCGTGATGAAGGACGCCTACAGCTTCGACACCGACGAGGCCGGGGCCGCGGCGAGCTACGAAAAGATGCACCGGGCATACTGCGCGCATATTCGAGCGCTGCGGGCTCACCTTCCGGGCGGTGGAGGCGGACTACGGGCCCCATCGGCGGCAGTTTCTCCCATGAGTTCATGGTGCTGGCCGATACCGGGGAAGACAGCATCTTTTCCTGCAACAGCTGCGGATACGCGGCAAGCAGGGACAAGGCGGAGATCGGCAGGAGGGATGACGGAAACGCGGTCTCGGTCACCGGGGGAGAGCCCACCAAAGTTGCCACGCCGGGCCAGCGGACCGTGGAGGAAGTCACCAGCTTCCTCAAGGTCCGGCCGGAGCAGCTCATCAAGACCCTAATTTTTCAGCAGGGAGACCGGGTGATCGCGGCCCTGATCAGGGGCGACCACGAAATCAACGAGGTAAAGCTCGGCAACCTCCTCGGGGCGGAAACCGTCTGCCTTGCCGACGACACAGCCATCGAAAAGGCCACCCGCGCGCCCAGGGGCTTTGCCGGCCCGGTGGGGCTCTCCAGTAGCAATGCTCGCCGATCACGATGTGCGCCCGGGCAGGAATTATGTGACCGGCGGCAACGAAGAGGATGTGCATCTCATCAATGTCAACCCGGGCAGAGACTTCACGGTCGAGCGCTTTGCCGACCTTCGCTTTGCCCTCGAGGGAGACCCCTGCCCGCGCTGCAGCACGGGATCGCTGGTGATGAGCAGGGGGATTGAAGTGGGCCACATCTTCAGGCTCGGCACCAAGTACAGCACATCGCTGGGAGCAAACTTCCTCGACGCCGCGGGCCGGCCGCAGCCGATGGTCATGGGATGCTACGGCATCGGGGTGGGCAGAACGGTGGCCGCGGCCATCGAGCAGAACCATGACGAGAACGGCATCATCTTTCCCTCCGAGCATCGCCCCCTTCCAGGTGATCATCAGCGCGGTGAAGCCCACCGATCCCCAGATCAGGGAGACCTCGGAGCGGATCTACGCGGCCCTGCTCGGTTCGGGCGTGGACACGCTGCTCGATGACCGGGACGAGCGGCCGGGGATAAAGTTCAAGGACGCGGACCTCATCGGCATTCCCCTGCGCATCACCGTCGGCACCAGGGCGCGGGAGGGCATGGTTGAGATCAGGGCGAGAAAATCCCGGGAAACCATTGAAGTCAGGGAGTCGGATCTCCCGGCTGCGGTCAGAGACCTGCTACACCGTGATTAGACTGAGCGACATCATCGGCAAAGTGCTCTCCTACCATCCCAATCCCCGCATTGAGCTGATTGAGAAGGCATATGTTTTCTCCGCCCAGGTACACCAGGGCCAGCTCAGGCTCTCCGGCGAGCCCTACCTCATCCACCCCCTGGAAGTGGCAGCCCTGCTGGCGGACCTGAAGCTGGACGATGTGAGCGTCACCACCGGGCTCCTCCATGACACGGTGGAGGATACCTACACCACCCCTGAAACCATAGCGGAGGCCTTCGGACCTGAAGTTGCCTCGCTGGTAGACGGCGTCACCAAGATCAGCAAGATGTCCTTCCGCGCGACGGAAGAACAGCAGGCGGAAAATTTCCGCAAGATGATCCTGGCCATGTCCAAGGACATCCGGGTCATCCTGATCAAGCTGGCCGACCGGCTGCACAACATGCGCACCCTCCATTTTCTCCCCCCGGAAAAAACACGTGAGCTTGCCCAGGAGACCCTGGACATCTATGCCCCGCTGGCAAACCGCCTGGGCATCTTCTGGATGAAGAGCGAGCTGGAGGACCTGTCGCTGCTGTACCTGCGCCCCGAGTTCTATCACGCCCTGGAGGAGAAGAGCGCCAGCATGGAAAAGGAAACCGCGGGCTACGTCAGCGAGGTGTGCGGCATCATCCGCGGCAGGCTTGAGGAGTTCAAGGCCCAGGGCGGAGGTCTACGGCAGGTCAAAGCACCTGTACAGCATTTACCGGAAGATGCAGATGCAGAACCTCGATTTCGAGGACGTCTATGACCTGATCGGCGTTCAGGATCATTGTCGACAGCGTCAGGGACTGCTACGAGGTGCTGGGCATCATCCACTGCTCTGGAAACCGGTCGCCGGCCGTTTCAAGGATTACATCGCCATGCCCAAGGCCAACATGTACCAGTCGCTGCACACCACGGTCATCGGTCCGGCGGGAAAACGGATCGAGGTGCAGATCCGCACCCAGGAGATGCACCGCATCGCGGAACAGGGCATCGCCGCCCACTGGAAATACAAGGAGGGCGACAACCTGGAAAAAAAGGACGACAAGCAGTTTGCCTGGCTGAGGCAGCTTTTGGAATGGCAGCAGGAGCTGAAGGATCCCCGGGAGTTTCATGGACAGCGTCAAGGTGGACCTCTTCCCGGAGGAGGTCTATGTCTTTACCCCCAAGGGCGCGGTAAAGCAGTTCCCCATGGGGGCCACCCCGGTTGATTTTGCCTACAGCATCCACACCGACGTAGGGCACAAGTGCATCGGCGCCAGGGTCAACGGGAGGCTGGTAAGCCTGAAATATGAGTTGCGCAACGGCGACACGGTGGAGATCGTCACCTCGCCCCAGCAAAAACCGAGCAAGGACTGGCTGCGCTTTGTCAGGACACCCCGTGCCCGGAACAAGATCAATCACTGGGTGCGGCAGGAGGAGCAGGAGCGGAGCATCGAGCTGGGAAAGCAGATTTGCGAGAAGGAATTCAAAAAGCACGGCCTCAATTTCTTCAAGCTGATGAAGAAAGAGGTCATGGCAAAACAGCTGGAAGAGCTGAAGCTTAGGAGTGAAGAAGATCTGTTCACCGCCATCAGCTACGGGCGGGTATCCGCCAAGCAGCTCCTTTCCCTCTTCATATCGCCCGAAGAGCTGCAGCAGCAGGAGGAGCCTTCCAAGATTAAAAAGATTGCCCGGCGGCTGATGGGCACGGGAGAAAGCGGGGTCATGGTTGAAGCGGTCGACGATATCATGGTCAGGTTCGGAAAATGCTGCAAGCCGCTGCCGGGGGAAAAGATCAGGGGGTATATTACCAGGGGGCGGGGGGTGACGGTTCACTCCTACAACTGCATGTACATTCAGAGCTGTGACCGGGCACGGCTGATTGATGTCACCTGGGACAAGCGGAAGAAGTTTATCTACACGGTAACCATCGAGGTAACCTCGGTGGACAAGAAGGGGCTTCTGGCCGAAATAAGCGCCTCCATCTCATCAGCGGAGGCAAATATCTGCAACGCCTCGGCCCACAGGCTTGAAGACAACAAGGCGGTTGCCACCTTTGAGCTCGAGGTTAGTGATTACAAGCACTTGCGGAATGTAATCCGGGCAATTGAGCGGGTGAAGGGGGTAATTAAGGTAAGCCGTTTGAACCCTTAACAGGCTGTTGAAAAAAAAGTGACATGTATGTGGCTCAAGGGGGAGGGGCTTTTGACGCCACAACAATGTGTCTTTACACTTACGGCACGACCCGGTGCCTTACGACTTAAACCGCAGACAGGCAGCTTTGCAGAGACTTCGATACGGCTTTTGCCAGGCGGGTCTGTCGGACAAAGTTAGAAATTCGCTGCCGTTCCACAGGATTCGATTAATTTTGTTGTGGCTAAAAAGCCCCTCCCCCTTGAGCCACATACTATTCAGCAAGCTTTTTCATCCTGCGCCACTGCTTTTTCAACAGCCTGCTGGATGTTTTTGAACAGCCTGTAAAAAAAACCGAGAACTGATCTCTTAGGAAGCTTCCGCATTGGCAAGAACAGGGCGTATCCTGCTGTGGGGGGCCTTGGTGATGACACCTGAGCGGATGCACCGGGTGCAGACGTTCATCCGCTTGACGGAGCCGTCCTTGACCACCCGTATTTTCTGAATATTCGGCAGCCACACCTTTGGGGTCTTGTTATTAGCATGGCTGACGTTGTGGCCTACCTGCCTTCCCTTACCGCAGACATCACATACCTTTGACATACGCATTCCTCGCTTTATTTTTAGAGTAATTTCATTTATCATAGTTTGTTTTTTTTGACAAGCACTTTTCTTCACCGGGTCCGTTCCGCCGCACTGTCATCCCGTAGAGTCATATTTCGGCGAAAGCAGGTATTTCTGTGGATTAGGCGTGCAACTTCTGATATCCTTAAAAAGAGAAAGGATGGCATATTTATGCACATAATTGGGGAAAGCATGAAAAAAGCAATATTATTGGTCATCATTGTGATGGTTGCTGCACCTTGTTTAGCAGAAGTGGAACCTGACGGTTTATTCTCAGTTGATGGAACATTGTGGGGTGTTTGTAATATAGAGTTTATTTCTAATAAATCCCCTTTTTTTTACATGAACTGTGATAATGAATTATCATTTTACCAACGCATGGTATTTTTTAACCAAGGTGGTAATTGGACACAAGTATCATACCCATCCTACGTGGATCTACCCGTCATTAGTGTCGCATACGATATCAACCCTTTGCATTATTTTCTGGCCATTATGCAACCAGCAATTGGATTAGGGGTGCTTTCATGGCTAGAATATCATCCTGGTGGTTGCAACCGCGGCGGTTGTACAGATTCTTCTCTTGAATATAGAATGGGCATAATGTTCAAGAAAACCGGGGTATGAGAACCTCAATCAGGGGATCTGAACGGAGACGTGCCACGTTGGGGAAGGAGGAAAATTCAATGGCAAGAAAACTTTTAAGGACGTGCGTTTTAATTGCAACGATATTTATATCGTCCTTTCCTGCACATGCGGATGATGTTGAAACAGCGGCTTTTCGCACATTAGATAATACACTGTGGTATGTGAAGAATGACATTATGTATGGTATACACTACATCGGATTTTCCGAAGATAGGATCTATACCTGTCAAATTGTGGATGAATGTCTTTCCTGCATACCAGTCGGCATCAATTATATAGACCTCTTTATGGTAAGCTTTTTTCATGTGGTTATTGGGGATAAGATGGCATTAGATATTCGAGGTATATTGTTTCCCAGTGTGGCAAGAGGTTTTATCATATCAGAATTCGAAGGTTGCATCTTTACTAGAATGGTTTGGTCAGGTTGGACTCCCGATGTATCTTTATGCCCGATTGGCCCTATGTTTGGTGATGTCTTCCCATGAGAACGCGGATGCGGTCTTACTCGCGTTGAGCCGCTTTGGTGCTCCGTTACATAATCTGACCAAGGACGATCTTTTCAAGGATGGAACCTTTTTACAAGGACATTCCGGGGATACCATATTTAATGTAATTTTGTCTTGCCTACCGACAGATCTGCTAAATTACGTATGGCCCCGGTTTGCGCCATCTGGCTGTGAGCCTTGAGCGGCTTGTCGAGATAGAGCGTCGAGAGGCACTGCACATCAAAACCGGTCAGCCACATGGTTGGCACGAAGAAAGCGTGTCAGCACGACCTCCGATCATTTTTTCTCCCCCAGGGAGGCTTTGTGGTAGGTCAAGCAGTTTGCCTGTTATGCCTTTTTAATTCTTAAATGACAGAGATTTAAATTAATCTTGACAAGCCATCCTATACATGTTACCAGTTTCACTGTTTTGGGTTTGGCTCAGCCGAACAGGGGACGGCAATAGCCGAGGGGGGAAGCATGCTCCCCGGGTAATCTACCGATTAGAAGGAGGTTTTTGTATGGCTTTAGAGAAAATTGAATATGATGCGAGTCACTGTCAACGATGCTCAACCTGCAAGTGGGTGCATCTCTGGGAAATCAAGAGCCATCGCTTTGCCAAAAGCTGCCCTTCCCTGGTGTACGGTCAGTTTGACTGCTATGCCGCCCAGGGGAAAAATGACATTGCCACCGGCCTGTTGAAGGGCGAGCTGACCTGGGAACAGTCCACCGACAAGCTGCTCGAGATCATCTACCGCTGCCCCATGTGCGCGGCCTGCGACATCAACTGCAAGCGGGTAATGGATCTTGACATCATCGGCGTGCTTGAGGCCCTGCGGGAGGAAGCCTGTGAAAAAGGCTACGGCCCCCTGCCCGCGCACAAGGAATTCATCACCAGCATTGAGCAGTATGATAATGTGTGGAAACAGCCCCGCACCCGCAGGGCCAACTGGGCACGAAAGCTGGACATTAAGGACCTGAGCAATCCCAAGGAGAAGGCGGAGGTGCTTTATTATGTCGGCTGCACCTATGCCTACAAGCCCGGGGTTACCAACATCCCCATCGGCACGGCCGAGATACTCAAGCAGGCGGGGATCGACTTCGGCATACTCGGTGCCAAGGAGGTCTGCTGCGGCGGCATCTGCGACAACGTGGGCGATAAAAAGAGCTTCGCCGCCATCGCTGAGAAAAACCTGAAGATGTTCAAGGAGACGGGTGCCAAAACCATCGTCACCAACTGCCCAGGCTGCTTCATGACCTTCAGCGAGAAATACGCCCATCACCTCAAAATCGACACCGCCGACCTTGACTACCAGGTGGTGCATTCAACCGTCTATATCAATGACCTCATCAAGAAGGGCGTTATCAAGCTGAAAAAGCCCCTGGACATGACCGTAACTTACCATGATCCGTGCCATCTCGGCCGCCGCGGGGAACCGTACAAGCACTGGGAAGGAAAACGGATCGAGTACGGACTCACCGAGCCGCCCCGGGATCTCAACCGCGGCATTGAGGGATACTACGAAGCACCCCGGGAAATTTTAAAGGCCCTCCCCGGGATAAACCTGGTGGAGATGGAGCGCATCAAAGAATATTCCTGGTGCTGCGGATCGGGCGCGGGAGCAAAGTCAGCGTTTCCCGACTTCGCCCTTTCAACCGGCAAGGAGCGGGTTGAAGAAGCCCAGTCAACCGGCGCCAGCGCCATTGTAAGCGCCTGCCCCTGGTGCGAGACCCACTTGAAGGACGCCATTGACGCCACGGGCGGATCAATGAAGGTGTTCAATCTGGTGGAGCTGGTGCGACAGGCCATGTAGGAACAGCGAAAAGAGACTTTTCCCGTTCAACGGAAACTGACCACACCGCCATCGCACATGGCGGTGTGGCTGCTTTATGCGGCCGAATGTAGCGGCCCGCATGACTAGCAGGTTGTTGAAAAATTATTTTTCCTCAGGCTGTTCAAAGGCTCAAGGGGGAGGGGCTTTTGACGCCACAACAAAATTATTCGGAACCTGTAGAACGGCAGCATCTCTCTAACCTTGTCCTACAGACCCGCATGGCAAGAGCCGTATCGAAGTCTCTGCAAAGCTGCCTGTCTGCGGTTTGAGTCGTAAGGCACCGGGTCGTGCCGTAAGTCGACAAACAAATTGTTGTGGCGTCAAAAGCCCCTCCCCCTTTGAGCCACAAATCAGATGGGTGTTTTTCAACAACCTTCTAGCCCATCACTGTAGCCATGATCAAAATACTTTCACCCGTCAGCAGGGTTGACGAAGTCGATGAGGTTATCGAGGCGGGAGCCGATGAGCTCTACTGCGGGGTTCTGCCCGATGACTGGAGAGAGCAATACACGGTGTCCGCCTCTCTCAACCGGCGCCAGGAGGACAATGCCGTACCCGGCACCAGTCCCCACTTCAGGAGCTTCGATGAACTGGCCGAAAGCGTCAGGCGGGCGCACGCGCGACAGGTCCCGGTCTTTTTAACCTTAAATGAGCACTACTACACCCAGGACCAGTATCCGCACCTCCTCTCCTACATAGATCGGGCATGCGCGGCAGAGGTCGACGCCCTCATCGTGGGGGATGTGGCCCTGATGGTAACCCTGCGCGATCGGCACATACCGCTGTCCGTGCACATCAGCACCGCGGGAACCGTTTTTAATGCCGAGGCCATCCGCTTTTACCAGGAGCTGGGCGCCGCGCGCATCATTCTGCCGCGGCACCTCACCCTGGAGGAAATCACTTCACTCGCCGGCGAGGTTCCGGAGGTGCCGCTCGAGGTCTTCATCCTCAATTCGCGCTGCGCCAACGTCGACGGCTTTTGCACCTTTCAGCACGGCATGGCGGATCTCTTCACCGACGAGGAGACCAAGCGCTCCTATCTCAACGCCTGCATGCTGCCCTACAACATCGGCGTCTATGGAGAGCAGGCCGGCAAGCTTGAGCAGGAGGTCAAGGACCGCATCTCCTGGGAGCGGCAATCAATCTGGTCGGGGCTGCACATTGACGACCGGCCCTGCGGCGGCTGCGCGCTCTATGAGTTTAACCAGGCGGGGGTGTATGGGGTGAAGATTGTGGGAAGGGAAAATGCAACCGCCAAAAAGATAAAAGATGTCTCCTTCATTCATGCCCTGCGCTCCATGCTCGCTGAAAACGGCCCCGGCAAGGAGGAATTCAGGAAGCGTGTCCGCGCCCTCTACCGGGAAACCTACCAGTGGCCCTGCCTGATATTCAAGTGCTACTATCCCTCCGTGCTCCTGCCCTGACAGACGTTCCCTTGCATGTACAAGGACAAAGCTCTATCAGGCTGTTGAAAAAGTAGTGGCGCGGGCTGATAATCTTGCTGAAAGCATGTGGCTCAAAGGGGAGGGCTTTTTAGCCACAACAAAATTAATCGAATCCTGTAGAACGGCAGCGCATTTCTAACATTGTCCGACAGACCCGCATGGCAACAGCCCCTATCGAAGCCGCTGCAAAGCTGCCTGTCTGCGGTTGAAATCGTAAGGCACCGGGTCGTGCCGTAAGCCTAAAGACACATTGTTGTGGCGTTAAAAGCCCTTCCCCTTTGAGCCACGAATCAGATGGGTGTTTTTCAACAGCCTGCCAGGATGTCCCCCTCACCCCATCCATAATAATCATGGTCATACCCGGTATCGCCCTGATGCCCATGATCGCCCAAAACAAAACCTCATGGTCTCCATCACCGCGAGGGTGCGATAAACCATGAGGCTTTGCTGAAACCAACGGTCTGTTACAACGAGCTTACTTTTTCTTCTTTGCTGCTTTTTTCTTTGCTGGTTTCTTTGCTGCTTTCTTCTTTGTTGCCATTAGTCCCTCCTTGCTGTAGGTTAGTACTGAACTATTTAACCTCACTCGAGGTTAAACATCGCATTGCAACCGAACACTACTTTAAGTTCGATTGACAAATGGAAAACTTTAGTCCTTTTTCAATGAGCTTCCTTCAAACTTGTAATAAATGTAGCATTATAAATTTTTTAGTCAAGGAAAAATTTCGCTTGCGCACAAAAAAATGCATGCGCGCGGTTTCGCGGCACGCATACTCTGAAAATCAATCCTTCGCGCTCCCTTGTCTGGAGCCCTATCATGAAGCATGAACCGAATTATTTTGTTTGCCCGGCGAGAGAAAAATTATTTTTATTTTCCCCGCGCAACCGGGCATGAAATTCATGTGCGGTACCTGAGCGAAGGCATGTGCGCGCGCTTTACATGACGGGAAGCTTCACCATGAAGGTTGAACCCCGCGCCCCTTCCGATTCAACGGTGATGCTGCCCCCGTGTGCCTCCACGATCTTCTTGCATATGTTGAGCCCCAGCCCGCTTCCCTGCCGCTTTGATACCGACCTGGATTTGTCAACCTGGTAGAAGCGATTGAAGATATAGGGCATGTCGGCTTCGGGTATGCCGGGCCCGCTGTCCCTGATGGTGAACGTCGCTTCTCTGTCATCAGCGCTCAGGCACATCTTCACCGTCCCGCCTTCGGGGGTGAACTTAATGCTGTTTTCAATCAGGTTGCTTATGAGCTGGTGGATTTTTGTCTTGTCAGCCTTGACGTGAACAATGTCACTCCGCTCCATGGAGCATTGTATCTTTTTTTCCTCGGCAAGCGGCAAGAAAAAGTCATAGAGATCATCCAGCACCTCGCTGAGATTGATATCCGCAATCTCCAGGTCGACGCGTTTGAGCTCAAAGCGCGAGATGAGGAAAAGATCATTGACCATTTTGATCAGGACGTTAACCTGGTCGATACAATCATTCAAGACCCTCTGATATTCTTCACCCGTCCTCTCCTTCGTCATCTCCACTTCGATTGCGCCCTTCAGGGAAAAGAGCGGGTTTCTCAGCTCATGGGAAACATCCGCGGTAAAGCACTTAATTTCCTCGAACGCCTTTTCCAGTCTGTCCATCATGGCATTAATGGCGCGGCACAGGTCCTGCGTCTCGTCCCCGTCGGACCCGCCCTCCTCAAGGCGCTGCCGCAGGTTCTGCGCATTGATGCAGTTGGTGGTGGCAACGATGTTTTTTATCACCGCGTGCGGCTTCCTCGACACCAGTATGCCGCCGGCTATTCCCATAATCAGGATAATGGGCAAAAGGACTATGACGTTCGCCCGATAGTTTGCCAGAACTTCTTTCAGAAATTTGAGCGGCGTTGCCATCTCGATGATGTATCGATTGCCGTTCGCTATGGTAAAATCGTACAGGTAAACACGGAAGTTAAGGGGCTTTTTATATAAGCTGATGGTGTAAAACTCCAGCTTGTGAGGGGCAATCGAAGGGAGCGGAAGCAGGGTGCTGTCAAAATTCTGAAAATAAATGGCGCCCGCCGGGGTCAGCACCCTGAAAAAGACGGGATAAAACTTCCTGTGCGCCACCTCACGGGCATAGCTTTCGCACGCCTGCGTAAAGTCGGCGCTGCTATGCTTATGAAAACTCGTGAGTTCGAGCAGTTCTTCCTGTAATAGTCTGTCTGCCTGTTTGAGAAGCGTGCGCTCCAGGCGATATGAAATAAAGACCAGCACTAAGACGCAGAGGATCAGGAGGAGAAAAGTATAATAGATGGTGAGCCGGATATCGAGCCTTCTCAGGTAATCATGAAGCCTTGAGAACATAACCCACTCCCTTGATGGTATGAATCAGTTTCGCCGGGGAGTTGCTGTCGATTTTTCCGCGGAGGTGGTTGATATGCACATCAATCACATTGCTGGAGGGATCAAAGTTGTATCCCCACACCTGCTCCAGGATCATGGTCCGGGTTAAAATCTGCCCGGCGTTTCTCATCAGGTACTCGAGCAGCAGGAATTCCTTCCCCGACAGCTCGATATCTTTCTCCTTTCTGCGCACGGTCCTATTTATCATATCCAGCTTTAAGTCCCCGATCGCCAGCCGGGTCATGTCCGCATCTTTCTGACCCCGTCTGAGCACCGCCGCAATTCTCGCCTGCAGTTCGGCAAAGGAGAAGGGCTTAACCAGATAATCATCCGCCCCCAGCTCCAGACCCTGAACGATATCTTCCTGTTCTCCCTTCGCCGTCAGGCAGATGACCGGCGTCCCCACTTTCCTGTCCCGCATTGCCTTCAGAATCTCATATCCATTCAGCCCGGGAAGCAGGATGTCCAGGATAACCAGATCGTAGGACTGATTGAGCATGAGCTGCAGCCCCTCTTCCCCGTCATGGGAAACATCAACCACGTATCCCTTTTCCTTGAGTCCCTTGGCGATAAAACGGGATATGCTCCGATCATCTTCAACCAGGAGAATTTTCACCTGCCGGCCTCCCGCCGCAGCTTCATCATCAGTCGGTTACGGGCAGCGCCTCTTTGCTGTTTGAAACCTGCCCGAGCAGTTCCCGGTAGAGCAGGCATATGCTGTCGACCATGCGCTCCTCATCGAAGAGCTTCTCCGCCCTCTCCCGTCCCCGCCGGCCCATTTCCAGGGCCTTCTCCGGATTATCCATCATCACGGCAAGCGCGCTTGCCAGCGCGCGAGCATCGCCGGGGGGAACGAGGATCCCGGTCTTCCCGTCTTCCACCGCCTCGGGTATACCGCCCACCCTCGATGCCACCACCGGCTTTCCGGCCGCCATGGCTTCCACCATCGATCTCCCCAGCCCCTCATCCAGCGAGGGAAGGACAAAAAAATCGAAGAGCGAGAGGATTTCCGGAATATCACCCCGAATGCCGGTAAAAACAACGCGGGGCGCAAGCCCCTGCGATTCCGCCTTGCGCTTGAGGATCTCCAACTTTTCTTCGGAAGCGCTGCCTCCCCCGCCGACGATAACGCAGGAAAATCGTCTCCCCTCATCCATCAGCAGCTTCAGCGCGTCCAGAAGAAACGGCATCCCCTTGCGGTCGGAGAGCCGGGCAACCGTCCCGATGACCGGGCAGTCGGGCACAAGCGCAAATTCCTTGAGCAGCCGCTCATTTTTAGGCCGGGGCGAGAAATAGCCGAGATCGACCGAGGTATGAATAGTCGTGATGTGCGACGGCGCGATGCCGGAGCCGATCATGACCTCTTTTATATGACCGGATATGCTTATGATCCGGTGGGTAAGCCGGCCGTAGATAAATCTGCTGAAAGCGCCGCCTTTGAGCGCCACATGGTTGTGTTTTGTCCTGACGATAACCTTGACCCCGGCAATCATGCCTGCCAGCACGCTCAGCAGGTGGTCCCGGTAGCCATGCGCATTGACCAGGTCCACGCGCTCCCTTTTTAAAAAAAGCGACAGCTGCAGCAGCGCCGGCAGGAACCGTTTCATGTCAAGCGGCAGCACCTCCAGTGAGTGCTCGCGGGCAATCCTTTCCAGGTAGGATCCCGGCTGACATGCCAGTATCACCCGGTACCCCCGCTTCTTGATCCCCCTCACTTCGCTCAGTGTCCGCATGGCCTGACCGGTCAGCCGCTGCCGTTCTGTATGGAGTATGGTGACCACCGTTCATGTCCTCCGCTTGTCCTGGAAACAACTCACAAGTTTTTGATAGATGCCGGCGAGGCTGCCATGGCTCCTCTTGCGCAGCCGGGTGACCTTACACCTCCGGCAGATCTCGGGGAGCAGGGCGTGGTTTCCCGCCAGAAAATGATTTCTGATGCTGTTCAGCTTCTCACCGTGCCAGATGTCACGCAGGGTTTTTTCCTTAACGTTTCCCAGCACCACCGTTCTTGACCAGTCCGCGCAGCAGGGTATGACGTCTCCGTTGTAAAGGATATAGGCACAGCGGTTAAACCGGTAGCACCTGCCCTTCGCCTCCAGACCGAAGGGATGCAGCTCGATATCCTCTCTAATATTGCCGCCTTTGTTTTCAAAGGCGACGGTAGTGGCCTTGATGCCTTTTCTCCTCCAGTACCGTTTATACTTCCTAATCTCATCTTCATTGTGACCCACATTGACCATGGAAAGCACCACCCCGGGCCGGGATGCCCTTCTTTCATTCAGGGTATCCACGAGCAGGTTAATACCCTTAAATGTCCGGTCATAATTGAGGCCCATGACGCGCTCATAGGTTTCTCTGGTTATGCCCTGGATGCTGATCTTGATCCGGTCGAGACCGGAATCTATCAGTTTGCCGATAATTGTAGGAGTGAGCACGGAACCATTCGAGGTGATGGTCACCTCGGTTTCCTCACCCAGCTTTTCCTTGGCATAGGCAATGCGCTCGGGCAGCTTCCGGTCAAGCAGCGGCTCATTCATCAGCAGCAGTGATATGCGCTTGGGCTGATACTCGGAAGCCTCATCGATGATTTTCTTATAAACCGCATCCTCCATGATGCCATGAGAAATCGTGTCGGCCACTGCCGGATAGGCGCAAAAAAGACAGTGCGCGTTGCAGTAGGATATGGTCTGGATGTGAAGCCTTACCGGATATTCAGGGGGAGTTTCGTATCGTTCAGCCATGGAACAGGCACCTCAATGGATTGTCTGCGGCCGCGACGGCGCGGCCCGCCGTGGAGAGCGTTGAAGTCAGATTTTTAGAGTTTGAGCAATAAAGGACTCGAACGCTCAACATCCAACTTCCAACGAAAAAGCATTTCCCTTGTTCGACGTTGGATGTTGAAAGTTGAATGTTCAACGTTCGGCTTTTCGGAATATACACTGCTGATGACTCAGCCCTGCCCCGGTAATACCGCCTCGTATCGCCAGCGGCTGTTGATCCAGAACCACTGCTCCGGGTATGCCCTGATGTATCGCTCAATCACCCTGGTGAACGCGGCCGTCAGTGCGCGTTCATCCTCCTTGCGGTCCCCGGTAACGGGATGCTCAAGGGCCGGTTCAATATAGATGGTATGAGTACCGTCCCCGTTTCGGGCAATAAAAACAGGCACCACCGGCGACCCGGTTCGGAGCGAGATGACGGCGGGTCCGAGGGCCGTCGCGGCAGGCTGCCCGAAAAAGTCAACCTCAACCCCCGAGTGTTTCTTTTTTTCATCGGTTACCATGCAGACGATTTCATTGCGCCTGAGGCAGGCAAGAATCTTCCGCAGCGCATCCTTCCACGGCCGGACATAAATGAACCGCGCCTGCTGTTTTTCCTGGAGCATGCGCAGGACATTTGCCACAGCCGTATATTTAGGAAGCTTGACCAGCGAGGCAAAGGCATAGCCCTCCGCACACATTTTCATACCGATCAAGGTGAAATTTCCAAAGTGGGCGCTGACCGCTATTACCCCTCTTCCCAGCCCAAGCGCCTTGTCCAGGTGCTCGGCCCCCTGGATCCGTATCCTGTTTACAAGGTCGATTCGCCTGCGGGTGGCTGAAAAAAACATTTCGGCGACGCTTATACCCAGATGGCCTCCCAGTTGCTCAATAAAGGCCTCCGTTTTTTCGGGCTGATACGATGGCCCGAAGGCAATCTGTAAGTTTTGCGCAATTCTTTTTCTGTAACGGCGGGAGGAGGCTACATACAGCGCTGCCCCCTTCCTCGCGCAATAGACAAACGCGCGTTCCGGGATAAGACTGCTTAAGAAAAACACCCCCGCGCATTAATAATCCCAGCATGTAGTAAGCAAAAACCTTCATGGCGCACTGCCGCTTCTTGCTGCCACCATCTCGGGGGTGTTATTATAGCGCATGAAATTGGCAGTTTCATAAAAACCGTGACAGAGGGTGGCCGCTCGGCGGTAACTTCCGGGTGCGCATCCATCACATTTTCCCAGGGCTTATCGCTCGGCGAGCGCGTGAAGCCTTCGGTTGGTGCCGTCCGCGTCGGTGAGAAAGTAAAAATCATCGCTTATCAGTCCGATCTCGGGCACCTGCCGGTGGCTGATGGTAAAGGCGTAGCGCATTGAATCAAACCGGCTGTCCAGAAGATCCCTGCCCAGGGTTGAATTGACACAGGGTATTGACGCCAGGCCGGCGATGGTCGGAAGCACATCCACTTCGCTCGCCACCTTTGCGTCGGTCTTCCCCTTATCCACCAGGCCCGGCGCGTAGATGAGCAGCGGCACATGGTACTTGGTGAGCTGCAGCTGATCTTCAGACTTGTACATGTGCGCGGGATGCCGGCGGCCGGAGCCGTGGTCACCGAAGAATACAAAAATGGTGTTTTCGGCATAGCCGTCCCTTTGAGCGGCCTGCACAAAGAACTGTATGCTGTGATCCATGAAGCGGATGGCATTGAAGCCCGCGACGGACTCGAACCCGTAAGTGACTGCGTCATTCTCGCTGATCGGCAGCGACCTGAATCCCCGGTTATCCTCGGGTATGGTGTAGGGACGATGATTGCCGGCCGTTTGTATGAAGGCGAAAAAAGGCCTGTCCTTTATCTCCCGCAGCACCTTATTGGCCTCCTCAAAAAGGTGCAGATCACTGATGCCCCACACGTCGGCCCGGGGAGCGGTGTAGCTGCCCTCCTCGTAAACTTTAAGCCCGGGTATGTTGTGTGAAAGGAGCCCGCGGATTTCAGCCCAGTTGAGGCTCCCCCCCAGGAAATAGAATTTTTCATACCCCTCAAACGCGTTCACAATGCTGTGCTGCCTCACCACCAGCGGGTTGCGGGAAGAGGTTTGGTTCTGCTCAACATCCGGTATGCCGGTGATGGTGGTGAAAATCGACTGGGCAGTTCCATGCTGAGGAGTATAAAAACGGGTAAAGAGGATGCCGTTTTTTGCCATATCATTGAAATAAGGGGTCGGATCGAGAGGATTGCCGGAAACGCTGGTCTTGTAATAGGCAAACGATTCCAGAAAGACGATGACCACGTTGGGCTTTTTCTCTTCGCCGCTGGCTTTGTGTGAAACCCTGATAAAATTGAGACGCTCCTGATCAGGATTCTCAACACCCAGGTAGGCCGCAATCGTGTCGTAACAGGTTCGGACTTTTTCCAGATCATACCTTACTTCCCTGTTCTTGAGCGTGTCAAAGAAGTAAAGCACGGGATTCAGGGCAACGGCAGTGGTAAAGCTGTTATTGGTGAAGAAGGCATCGCTCCAGCGCAGCGGATAGTAGGAGAGCTTTCCATAGATGCCCAGCAGGTATAACAGCAGAAATGAACCAACGGTTATCAGTTTTCCCGCCCTGCCGGCAGCACAATCCTGGCTCCGGTTTATTCTTCGCGTCATCCACGCAGTCACCATGCCATACACAAGCACAAAGAGCACCAGGACGATAGACCCGGTATCACGGGGTAGCTTTCCCATATCATTTTAAAGGAAATGTCGGGGTTATAGAGGAAACTGAGAATGGTACCGTTAATCCTGGTCTCCAGGTATCCATAGTGCCCGAAATCAAAGAAATAGAAGAGAAGCATCACGGTGCTCAGGATTGTCAAATAGCCGCACCAGAGCCGTCTGCCCGTGGCCGTTTTTACTACGTGCACCGGCTTTATCCACGCCAGGAGCAAAAGGGGCAGGTGGATGAGCAGCGCCAGCCGCAGATCAAATTTAAAGCCGATGTAAAATGACTTCAGGGTTATGGTTGAGGGAATACCATCAGCCGGATCATGAAAGACGACCCAGAAAACAATCCGCATGATGGTTAAAAAAATGAGTGTGACCAGCACGCTGGCCAGCAAAAACCGAAACAATTTCGGCAATCTCTTGAGCACTTTCATATCCTTAATCAGATTAATCTGTACATTTGTCAGCCGCGAACTGTCAATGCAGGTTAATGCTGCCCTTCTGCAGAGTGTATTCATGCCGGAATTTCAAACGCGGGGAGTAGTCTTTAATAAACCTGCCCTTGTCCCCGGACGGCAGAAATTCAAATCCCAATCCCGATTGCCAGAACGCCTTATCCATGGCATCCTCTTTAGACCATCCTTCGAATTCTATTCTGTATAAGGCCGCTAAAAGAACGGATCTTCCCATGCCGTGCTTGCAGTGCACCAGTACCGGCAGATTTTCTTTTTGTGCCATGATCTCCAGAAAGCTATCGATGACATGATCCTCGGGATGCTGCCCCGAAGGGAGGTCTATATACTTTACCCCTAATTCTGTCAGGTACATACGCTCTCTGTCAACCTCTTTTCGCGGGCTGCGTAAATCAACCACGGTCCTGATCCCTTTTGCTTTAATCTTGTCCCCGAGTTTACCCGGGGGCATTTCGGCCGACTGGTAAAGTTTGCCTTCCGATATGCCCAGAAAACGGTTGTCCACATGAGCCCAATAAAGGTATTTCCCGCCCGAGATGACCAGTACCAGCAAACCGGCAATCACTATGCTGCTTTTTTTAATTTTCATGGTAGTAAACCCCATAAATAAGGTGTTTATTACTAACTTCTTTCGTGGTTGGAAGCGAGAATAAATTCATCATCTTCTACTTTACCCTCCTCCCATGGATAAATCCGGAAAGGCAGGGCAGATGCTATCTTTTCAAAATCTTCTTTATTCATGAGCAGCAAAAAACGTTTCGGTGGATCCAGTAAAAACACGCGCAAGTCGGGGCGGGTCTTAATTTCCCTGATTTCCCCAATCCCGGTGTAAAAAATAAATGCGTCGTTCTTGTGGCAAAAAGAAACTAACAGCTCATTGTCCTTCATCAGGGATTTTATCCGCAGCGAAAACGGTTTTGCCGAGTTGAATTCATTGAGGGCGGGAAAAACATACGCCACCGAATACAGAAACCCGCCTGCCATTATCGCCATAAGCATGGCCAGGGTCAGGACTTCTTTCTTCTTAATAAACATGATCAGCGCGGCTGTGGTGCTCACGGTCAGAACAAGCACCGGGCCAAAATAATTGAAGTCCTGGTGTTCGCTCTTGAAAAACGCGGAGAACCAGGGCAGCAGGATGCTTGCGGCAATTGACGAGCACAGCAGCAGGTAGCAGGGAATCCTGACCAATCCCGAAACCGCATCTTTTCCATCTTTATCAAAAAACCTGTCCCACAAACATCCCACCATAAGCGCACATGCCGGCACAAGCGGAAGCAGGTACAAGGTTCTCTTCCCCGAGCAGAGGCTAAAAAAGACGAATACGACAATGAACCAGACGGCCGGAAATAGAGTGTCCTCTCCCGAAGACCGTCTTCTGCTGCTGAAAGCGTAAAGCAATGCGCTGGGAAGGAATACAACCCAGGGAATCACAAGCGGCGGGAAGCTTAGAAAATAGTAATAAAATGGCTCTTTATGGCTCCAGGATTCATAGACCCTGCCGAATATCTGTTTAAAAATGATTTCATCCAGGTATTCCCTTCCTCCCACCAGTGCGGAAGGAATCAGCCACGCAAAGATCAGGGCAAAAAAAAGTATAAGGCCTGGATGGAAAATAATATTTTTACTGCGTTTCGGGTCTTTCTTTACCACAAGATAAGAGATGACCGTCAAAAGGGGCAGGATAAAACCTACCGGACCCTTGGTAAGGGTTGCCAGGCCAATAAAAAAATAAAAGAGATAATATAGTCGCGATGAGTTTTCCTGATAACCCTTATAAAAGAAAAAGAGTGCACCTAAAATAAAAAGTGTCAGGGTCATGTCAAGATTTACACGACGCCCCAGCCAGAAATATTCTACCGTGGTAGGAGCACCAGCGCGGATATAAAGCCTGCCCGTGAACTCTTCAGCCTGCATCCGATTAAATAGGTGAGAAGAACTCCCAAAACCCCCGCGAGCGCCGAGGGAAAGCGGGCTGCAAATGAGCTTACTTCACCTGTAACGGCATAGGACAGGGCAATCAGCCAGAAAAACACCGGGGGCTTATCAGGGTAAATCCGATTATTATGCCGGGGAAGAATCCAGTTGCCGTCTTCTGCCATCTCATGGGCGATCTGGGCATAGCGGGGTTCATCCGGATTCCAGAGGTCCCATCCGCCTAGATTGTAAAAGAAGATCACAGAGGCAAGGAGGCCCAGGATCAGGAGATGGAATGCCGGCCGGGAGAGGATGTTGGATTTGTTATTGTTATTTGTAATGTCTGGACACAAGGCGGCACCATGCAATGACAGATTAGTGTATCTTCAATCCAATGAGTTAACTTGTCATTCTGAGCGAAGCGAAGAATCTCTTTTATGCAAAGTACATGAGACCCTTCACTTCGTTCAGGGTGACAACGACATTACAAACTGTTGGACTCGTTACCCGACAGACCGGCGGCTGCTTTGGCAGTGGCTAATTTTCTTCTGCCTCTGTAGATGAGCATAAGATTTCTTAAGTAGACAACCAACCCGCAGGCCTGTCCCGCAGTAAAGACCGGATCAGCGATATGAATGGCGTAGGCAAGCAGAATTATCCCGCCTACTAAACTCAGGTACCAGAAATAGATGGGGAAATAGCTTTCACCCTTTTTTTCGATGCCAGCCACTGGATCAAAAAACGCATGAAAAAAGCGGCCTGACCAACAAAACCGATTATAACCCACCCTTTCATTTTCTTCCCCTCTCTATTTCATAGTTGAGTTTTCTCTTTTTCATCCAGCGCACCGCCAGGAGATCCATGAAGGATCGCATCATTCTGTTGCGTATGTTGTACTTCGACAAGCCGTGCTTTCGGGGCGGTGATTCACCTTGACCTCGGCAACCCTGCCCCCTTCCATTTTGATCAGGGTGGGGAAAAAGCGGTGCATGCCGCTATAGAGCTTCAGCTTCTTTACATAGGCGGCCTTAAACGCTTTGAGCGAACAGCCCACATCTATAATTTCTTCATTGCTCAGTTTATTGCGGACATAATTGGCAATACGCGAGGATACGAGTTTGATGAAGGGGTCGTTTCTCCGGTGACGCCATCCGCAGGCGGCATCGTACTCCCATCTTTTCCAGCAAGCGCGGAATATCCAGCGGATCATTCTGAAGATCAGCATCCATGGTAACAATTATTTCCCCCTGGCAGCTTTAAACCCTGCATCAAAGGCAGCAGTTTGACCACAGTTTCTTTTGAAGGTGATCACCCTGACGTGGGGATATGATTGCCTGAGTTCACTCAAAAGGAGATGACTACCATCTGTTGAACCGTCATTAATAAAAATAATCTCCCATGATTTATGCAAGGATTCCAGAACTTTTGCCAGTTCAGCAGTGAGCGGGCGAAGGTTTTCCTCCTCGTTAAAAACAGGAATAACCACAGAGACCCAAACAGGTGAAGGGTACTGCGGCAGCAATAGAGATCATTGCGCATCTTCTTCCTTCATCAGCTTAAAAGCATGCCCGTTTATGAGTGTGCGGGGAGCATAAAAGGCTTTTTAAAAATTTGATAAAATATATTACACAAATAAAGATGCAATACTAATATTAAATAAAAATTAAAAATATATTAAAATATTTAATCTATTGTAAGATACAAAACAAATAGTATCATTAATGCAATTTTTCGTCATTCCGGCTTGATCGAAAAATTCAGCTAGATGCTTCTCCGGATTCCGTTTTCACGGAGGTGGTCATGAAGCTTTGAGAACATAACCCACTCCCTTGATGGTATGGATCAGTTTCGTCCGGGGAGTCGCTGTCGATTTTTCTGCGGAGGTGGTTGATATGCACATCAATGATATTGCTGGAGGGATCAAAATTGTACCCCCACACCTGCTCCAGAATCATGGTCCGGGTTAAAATCTGCCCCGCGTTTCTCATCAGGTACTCAAGCAGCAGAAATTCCTTCCCTGACAGCTCGATATCTCTTTCCTTTCTGCGCACGGTCCTGGTTATCATATCCAGCTTCAGGTCCCCGATGGCCAACCGGGTCATGTCCCCTTCTTTCTGACCCCGCCTGAGCACCGCCACAATTCTCGCGTGGAGTTCGGCAAAGGAGAAGGGCTTTACCAGATAATCATCCGCTCCCAGCTCAAGGCCCTGAACGATATCCTCCTGCTCACCCTTTGCGGTCAGGCAGATGACCGGCGTCACTACTTTCCGTGCCCGCATGGCCTTGAGAATCTCATATCCATTCAGCCCGGGAAGCAGGATGTCAAGGATCACCAGATCATAGGGCTGATTGAGGATAAGGTGAAGCCCCTCTTCCCCGTCAGGGGAAACATCCACCACATATCCCTTTTCCTTGAGACCCTTCGCAATAAAACGGGATATGCTCCGATCGTCCTCGACCAGGAGAATTTTCATCCGCCGGCCTCCTGCTCTCGAAATTATTTCACACCCTTCCAGTGTAAAAAAGAATGGGGAGAATTGTGACTATTCCATGTTGAGACCTGGTCGTCAGATCCGCATCGTACCGCCGCCAGCGGTTATTAATCCAGGACCACTGCTCCGGATATGCCCTGACGTACCGTTCAATTACCTTTGTGTAAGCAGCCGTCAGGGTCCGTTCATCCTCCTTGCGGTCGCCCGTTACACGGTGCTCAAGAGGCGGTTCAATATAAATGGTATGGGTACCATCCCCATTGCGGACTATGAAAACAGGTACCACGGGGAGCCTGTTCTCAGTGAGATAACCGCAGGTCCGAGCGCCGTTGCCGCAGGCTGACCGAAAAAATCAACGTCAATCCTAGACCGCCTCTTTTTTTCATCAGCCACCAGGCAAATGATTTCATTGCGCCTGAGACGATGCAAGAATGTTCCGGAGCGCTTCCTTCCATGGCTGATATAAATGAATCGCCCTCCCTGCTTATCCTGGAGTGTACGCAACACCTTTGCCACCGTTTTGTATTTGGATTCCTTTACCAGCATGATAAAGGGATAGCCCTCCGCAACCAGTTTCATGCTGATTAAGGTAAAATTCCCTATGTGCGCGCTGACTGCAATTACTCCTTTTCCCAGCGCAAGGGCCTTTTCCAGGTGCTCCTTCCCCTGGATCTGTATTCTGTTTAAAAGATCTTTGCGCCTGGGTGTGGCTGAAAGAAACATCTCGGCAACACTTATCCCCAAATGATTTCCCAGCTCCCTGGTAAAGGCTTTTACCTGTTCGGTCTGATAGGATGATCCAAAGGCAATCCTTAAATTTTTAGCAATCCTCCGCCGGTAGCGACGGGAGGAGGCCACATAAAGCGCCGCCCCCTTTCTCGAGCAATAAACAAAAGCGCGCTCCGGCAAAAGGCAGCTTAAGAAAAAAACCAGGCGTGTTAATAATCCTAACACATCATAAGCAAATGCCTTCATGCCTTATGATTGCTCCTTTCTTCCCCATCAATCCCGGCTATCAGCTGCCTATTCGCTCGTGCCGTATGCGGCAGCGTCAAAAAGCCGCTCTGCTCCCGGGTACGATTGATTAAGGCGCTTGCAGATCAAAGAGTCATAAAAATACAAGAATGCACCAATAAAATTAAATAAAGATTAAAGCCGCATTAAAGATATTTAATCTGAAAGGCGAGCATACCACCAGCCATTTTAATGCTTAGCCATCCGGACAATAAAGCAAAATCAGGTCTGAGAGGGCGGGTGATTGCTGATTACCACTATATCTTCGGATTGAAAAAGCACATAAACAGGTACGTCTGTGAGAGACGTCTTGATTGCATCGTGGTAGGTAGGGCGCATAACTATATAAATTTGACCGGCATGGCCATCAGCTTCACTGCTTCCCCGGCAGTAATTAATGGCTGCAACGTGTTGAGATAGAATTGTAATGTATAGTCTGTACCAACGTATTCGATGCGCGTCCCCGGTTTAAGTATAGCATCAATCTGCCCGGCAGCATCCCTCAGACGGCATGTTGCTCGAATATGAGGATCATGAGATCCGAAGCGGTAATAATAGGCGCCCGTTGCTATAATTGCAATTACCACAAAAGATGCCGCAGGTAAAAAAAACGATCTGGCAGTGGGAAAATGAAAACGTTGTGCGGCCACATTTCCTGCCACCAGAGAGGCTGCAGGCAGAAGCGGGAAAATAAGATCACCCCGGTGGTGGGATGCCAGGGACAACACGGCCAGTCCGAAGAAAAAATAGCAGAAGACGAACCGCTCTGCAGTGCGGCACTTCAAATCCTGCGAGGGACTCTGCCATATTCTCCAGAACCCTATGACGCTTAAAATGCTCCAGGGGAAAAAACGGGTTAAAAAATAAAATGACGGCTTGTAGAATCCAATCAAGGGTATCTTATCCTTGTAACCTCCAAGCCGCATGACCCACCAGTTCCCTTGACAGCATGGTATCAATAAACGACTTCCCGCAGGCAGCATAGGCCAAAAAGAACCAGGTCAGGGTTATCCCCAGGAAAAGAAAAATTCCGGGAAGCTGGGCTCCACCGAAAGGCAAGCGGTTGTCATCTTTTCTTTCCCAAAAATAGGCCAACAATCCGCCGGCAGCTATGATAATGCCAAGCGGCCCCTTGGTCAGGGTTACTACAGCTGAGGCGAGCCAGAACCAGGTCCATCCTGTTCTTAGAACCCAGGCCCTGTATCCTAATACACCAGTTAAGGTAACAAACAGCGTAAAGAGCGGATCAGTGCGGGCGAGGCACAACTGTTTGAGTCCCGGGGCGGATACGATGTAGAAAAGCGCGGCTATACATCCGGCACTGTGCCCGAACAACCTGCGCCCGGCAAAGAATATGATGACTGCAGTTATCAGGACAGCAAGGGCATTTGGAAAATAAATGCTGAAGCGGCATATTCTGCCCAGAGGTATGGTGTTAAGAGCAGCCAGCCAGGTGTATAAAGGAGGTTTTGAAGAAATATCGTTTTGAAAATCCCTCTGACATACCCAGTTGCCATTTTGAACAACGTCCATGATATAGGAAGCGGGGCGTTCCTGATCATAGGCTCTTAAGTCGGGAGCCCCCCCCAGGCGGAGCAGAAAAAAAGAAAGCCACACGATGAAGATAAACAGCAGTGAAAGCGCAGGCTTTTGCGGAGTCTGTTTAGTATTTTGATCTGACTGCATAGCCCTATTTAAACCACAAAAACAAACACAATGCAACCGCCGTGGATAATAAGAACGCCTCGCATAAACCGGTCCAGGAATTTTTCATCAAAAAATCAGACGGGTGGACAATCATGATTTCCTGGACTTGACTGAAAACAAACGTGCCCTAGCCAGGATTGCTCTCTTGACAGGATCAATAGAGGGATCCCCCCTTTTTTTCACATTACTTTTTTTTAATGCATTTTTAACTTCAGCTTAATATCTGTTCTGTACAATTTGGCGTTTTTTATAATGGATTCCTCCGAAAATTCATTACGAAAGATTATGAGAAAGTCTTGCATTGCAGCAATAAGTCTTTTCCTGTTACTCTATATCGTGCCCCTCGGTGCCCGTCCACTTTTTTACGCTGATGAGACCAGATATGCAGAGATTCCCCGGGAAATGCTCACTTCGGGAGATTGGATTGTTCCCCGACTCGATGGAATCAGGTATTTCGAGAAACCTGTTTTAGGCTACTGGCTTAACGCGATAGCAATGGCCCAGTTTGGTCAGAACAATTTTTCCCTGCGTCTCCCGGCGGCCATGGGAGTTGGCATATCTGCACTGATCATTTTTCTACTGGTCCGAAGATTCGCAGGCGGTCATTTAACTGGCATTGCTGCTGCCACAGCATTCTTGACCTGCCTGGAAGTGTTCGCTCTTGGGATAACCAATGTTCTGGATAGTGTGTTCTCCGCGTTGCTAACTCTTGCCATGGGTTCATTTTTTTTCGCCTATAGGGAAACTATAGTGCGGGTGAGGACGTGTTTTTTTCTATCTTGCGGGATCTTTATTGGCCTGGCATTTCTCACCAAGGGATTCATAGCTTTCCTGTTGCCAGTTGGAGCGATTGCGCTCTTTATGATCTGGGAGCGTCAAGGTAAGGAGCTGTTAAGGATTTCATGGGTGCCGCTTATTACCGCTGTTCTGGTCGCACTGCCTTGGTGCTTAATGATCTGCCTCCGAGAGCATGATTTCTGGAACCACTTTTTCTGGGTTGAACATGTCGACCGGTTTATTTCACCCATAAGAAATCCACATCCAGAATCATTCTGGTTCTTTTTTCCCCTCATAGTGGGAGGGGCACTGCCCTGGTCGGTTCTTGTTCCTGTTGTGCTTCCCCGCTTGAGCAGTCTGCCCCGTAAGGACTCGTTTATAAGGTTTTCCATCTGCTGGTTCCTCTTTCCGTTCCTGTTCTTCTCCGCTTCCCACTGCAAGCTTATCACCTATATAATGCCCTGCTACCCGCCGCTTGTAATGCTCATAACAGTTAGTCTTATGAATTACTTTGAGGCAGCTAAACATAAGGCATTCAACATAGTTGTTCTTTGCTTTTCTGTTCTTATCGGAACTGCTTCGGCTGTACTGATCGTGAACCAGCTAACCGGATGGCCCGGCTTTAGCAGCTACGGTCCGGAGGAGACCTGGAAATGGATTCTTGCAGCAGTTGGTTTACTGGTGTGGAGTCTGTTCCTGGTCCTTGCTACAAAGACATCAGACTACCGGAGAAAAATCATTTTGTACTGTGCTGCCCCTCTTGTCTGCATGTTCAGCGCACATTTTATTCTGCCCGAAGAAGTCATAATAATGAAAGCACCCGGTGAGTTTCTCTTGCGTCATGCCCAAAAAGTTACTCCAGAAACCATCCTTGTTTCAGATAAACGCCTCGTGAGTGCTGTCTGCTGGTTTTACAAGAGAAACGATGTCTTGCTGATCGACCAAGGAGAATTAGAATACGGGCTGGGTTTTGAAGATGCAAAAGACCGCCAGCTAAACATTGATAGTCTTAGAGAACTACACGATAAAGAGTCCGGGAAGAAAACAATAGTATTGATTATCACTAAAAAACTCCATAAAAAGTTCGAGCACCTATTTCCCAAGGCAGAATTCGAGGACATCAGCGGCAACTCGGTGTTCATGCAATTCTAAAAGCGGGGTTGAACCGTGGCATGGTAGACGCTTAACCCTTAAACGTACTTTTTGAGGAGAGTATCGTTTTTTTTATATTGACTGTTTCCCTCACTATAAAAAGCGGGCGATGTTTTATCTCGTCATAAATACGACCGATGTATTCACCCAGAATACCAATGGTTATGAGCTGTACTCCTCCAATAAAGAGAAGAAGGATGATGAGCGTGGTAAAACCGGGGACACGGGGGGTGGTGAAATATCGATAAAAGTATATGAGTATGCAGAGAAAGCTCACGCACGAAATAATGAAACCCATGGCGGTGGCAAGCTTAAGCGGTGCGGTGGAAAAAGAAACAAGTCCATCTGTGGCTAATTTAATCAGTTTCAAAAAAGAATATTTTGGCAAACCTGAAAAACGGGCATCACGGGCATACGCAACACCTGTTTGCCGAAAACCCACCCAGCTTCTCAGCCCTCGAATAAAACGGTGGCGCTCCGGCATTGTGTTGATAATATCCAGCACCCGCCGGTCCATGAGGCCAAAATCACCGGAATCAGGGGGAATATCAATATTTGCCAGCGCACGCAACGTGCGGTAAAATATTTTATAGAGTGTGCGCTTCAGCAACCCTTCTTTTCTTGTCGCTCTAACGGCATAAACAATTTCAAAACCTTCCTTCCATTTTTCAAGAAAGGAGGGAATGAGCTCCGGGGGATCCTGCAGGTCCCCATCCATAATTATCACGGCCATACCAGAAGCGTACTGGAGTCCGGCTGTAATTGCCATCTGATGACCAAAGTTGCGGGACAAATCAACAACACGGAATCGCTTGTCGCCGGTCGCTATTGCAGTAAGCTGCTGGAATGAAGAATCTGTGCTGCCATCATTGACAAAAATGACTTCATAATCATCGGTTATGGGAGAAAGCACAGAAGATAATCTGGAACAGAGAGTTTCCAGTATTTCGACCTCATTAAAAACAGGGATAACAATCGACAGGTATGGTCTAGATGTATGTATAGCGTCTGAAGTTATTTTCATTAGTGTTTCTTCTCAGCAGCAAAAAGACGCGATGTGCCGAGGGCGGATGAGGGTATATCTTATTTTCAATTTTTAAAGTCTTTCCAAGAGATACCTATCTATAATGGAAGGTCACCTTCTTAACATAGATAGCGTCAAAGTTGCGGTAGCAGAGGAATCCCTAAGCGCTGCTTCAATGCTCACTGAATTCCTCCAGCCCCGCCATAATACTGAGCAGCTGGGGCTTGCACGCTTTGTAAAAGGCATCCCTGTCCGTCAGTTCCAACCCATCGGCAGTTGTCAGCGTTTGCTGGTTGAAGCCATAGGTGTTAAGAGGAAAAATGGCCGTGTAGACCTGATCCATATAAACGAGACTGTTCCAGTCACTCACCACGGTAAATTCCCGCTGCGTTTCGCTGAATAGATCAAATCCCAGCGAATAGTCCGCCGGTTTATTTTTCACACCCAGCACGGTCAGCAGGGTGGCGGGAATATCAAGGTGGCTGGTCATGGAGGTAACCTCTTGGTGCGATTTGCCCGGGACCCAGAGTATCAGGGGCACACGAACCTGTTCACCGTTGAAGGCCGAGCCGTGACCCCAATGCCCTTTCTCCATGAATTCCTCACCATGATCGCCGGTAATCAGAACAATGGTCGAGTCCAGCAGTGCATGCTCATCAAGATACTCCACGATCCGGCGGATTTGCGTATCCAGGTGGTTGCAGGCATTAATGTACCTGTTCCTGATCAGGGGCATATCATGTTCCAGGTCCATGGTTGCGTAATTCAACTCCTCAAGAAACGGCTTGCGTATAATTGTTTCCGGCGGGAAAAAGTATCGTGCGTGGGGCGATTCAAAAAACATGAATGTCATGAACGGTCGTGAAGGATCACGGCCATCGATACAGTTCAGCAGCTCAGAAACATTCGTTCTGTCCCGTTGCCAACCGGGTCCCGTGCCTGCCTCGTGCAAATGCTCCTTTGGTATTCTTGAAAAAATAGTTCTATCAAATTCCGGATAGGTAAATTTTGCACTGGTAAACATATTCATCTGATAGTTATCCTGGGAAAGCAGGTCCATAATCAAGGGTCCCCGATGTTCATCAAGGAAGGCAAACCAGTAATTACCATAAAGCCCGTAGAACATTGAAAACATTCCCATGCGGGTGCCGTTTCCCCCGCTATAGTGGTTTTTAAAACACGAGGATTGCTGTGCGAACCGCCAGGTTTCCGGCATAATCTCCTGATCTACCATGTCGGCACGAAGGGACTCGGCAACCAGCCAGACAATATTATAGGTTTTATAATTCGCCTCTCTGTTGACGGCTTGCAGAGGATAGTTTAGCTGCAGCGATTCACCCATTTTCATTTTAACGGCTTGATCCCACGTTACCTCCAATCCAAGGGATTTCGCAAAATGTCTAAAACTAATTCCCTGGTATAAGGGGAAAACTTTGGAAGCGGTAAGGACCGGCGTATATCCCTCAAGCCTGCTTACCCCGAAGGTAAGGCTCTGAAAAAAGGTCATGATGAGAAAGAGAGCAGCGCACGTAACTATAACAGGTCCAGTGGCGAACGACCTCCATACTGCCTGTATGCGTTTGATGGTAAGGACCAGTATTAATATGAGGGCTTGCAGGGAAAAGAACCCCGCAATAATTAACCCATAAGTAAGCGTGGTTGATTGTCCTCCTCCAAGAGATTCGAGCCCCCCTGGTGTAGAGACAAGGTTCCAGATAAATCCGTTTAAGTGAAAGCCGTACATTCGGAAAATGGTTTTATCAGCATAGATCAAAAGTTGCAGGAGACTAAATCCAATGACAGTCAGGCTATAGATGAACCATGAACTGAGCCTTGAAATCGTTTTTGAGGAGCGAACAATAAAGCCAAGGGACAAAACTCTGTTTAAAAGGAGGAGGAGAAGCACTATGGGCAAGAGATAGATAAAACAATAGGTCAGGTACACGGCAATGGTGAAAAAAGGCGTGATTGTCCCGATGTATTTCACGCTCCTTAAGTTACCGACTTCATTGAGCAGAAGAACAAGGTAGGTAATGAAAAAGTACGGCCACAATTTAGTTTCACGGAGTCGAGCTAGATCCATAATGCTGTTTTCCTTCCATGTGACGTAGTAAGTACTTAAGCGGAGTATCGGAAATGATAAATGATAGTTAATACATATTATAGGGAACACATATGAAGCTGTAATGAAGCACTGGTTAAAAGATATTAATGTGCCTGTCCGCCGGGGAGTGTATGTCAGGCGACGGTTGGCTATGAAACCCTCAAGAAATCTATAAGTTTGATGGGGTTCCTGTCATCCGGATGGGTACTATGGCAACGCAGTTGTTCGGGAACGGCAGCAGATTCTGATTGCAATGAAGAGGAATATTGTTTAAACAGTATCCATAACCGCAATTTGTCCTCTTGGCGAATCATCAACGCAAAGAATCAACCCAGGTGAAAGATAAGAGGAGGTGATGAGCATGACGCGTTTACGGTCATTATGTGCAGTATCTTGCATGCTCCTGGCGGCAGTGTTCTCTACTGCTATGCTGACTGCATGCAAAAAAAAGCCCTTTGAGCTTAAAAACCCGGCGCTGGTTGGCAAATGGGAGGGTGTCGGCCAAACGGCCGAGTTATTCCGGGACGGAAAAATCACTCTGGTAGCTGATGGGAAGTCAAAGCAATCAGCGGGGAGCTACGAGTTTATTGATGAGGATACTATACGTGTAAGATTTAAAGGCTCAAGGCCCCGGGATTACAGCATTGCCCTCACAGGGGACGGTTTAAAAATAACCCGCACTGATGGAACACTAGTCGGGGAGTTTAAGAGGGTTAACCAGCAGTGAATAAGGAGGCTTATGCGAAGCGTCTTTTTTTTATCTGGCTGCAAAGTCAAATTTACGCAATAAAACCAGAGGCAGGACAACACCCATTGCTGAGATCAACACCATACCCAAACCGGTCCATAGTTTTCTCATCAGGTAATCACCCAGGTGGGCGATAAAGATATCCTGGAGTTCACTGAAAACATGACCACTATAACCGGGTTGAAGCTCGATACGCTGATCTTCAATCATATGCTCACCGACTCGAATCAGATTATAGCAAAAGGGAGCACCATCTTTGTGCGTATCAAAATCATCATCCTCCCCGTTAATAATAAATGTTGTTCCTCGCCACTCCTTTCGCCTGTACTCATGCCAGTGCCCTGAAAAAACATAATCGACACCATAGTCTTCTAACATCCTGGCCAACCGTGTATCAATCTGATCAATAAAGTGCCCTTCATCACCCTTATTGTAGATCGGCAGTTGATGCATGAACAAGAAAACGTGAAGGATGCCGGCACTGCGTGACTCCAGCACATTTCGCAGCCAGTCTGATTTTTCATCATCCCACCCGCCTCTCGCAGTATCTACCACGATAAATAATGCGTTCCCGTATTCGAACCAGAATTTTCTTGAACCAAAACAGGTATGGAAGAAGTTTTCATGATCATTTATTGCATCGTGATTGCCCGGGACCACAAAGAGTGGTACCTCAAGGCCGCATTGTGCCAGCTCGTTAAGAAACAGCCTGTAGTGACCGGAATCAGCATGGGCAACTGCGTCACCCGTCTGAACAATAAAAGAAACAGCGGGTTCCTTTTTCAGTGCATCCATCATAAGTGGTAGCTTTTTTATCTCCCTTTGAATATCACCAATGACGGCAAAGTTAAAACCTCCCCGGGACTCCGGCAATCCCCTCACTTTTTCAATGCAGCGGTCGTTATTGATGTAGGGGTGGGACTTCATCATCTCTGCTCTCTGTTTCGCCTGATATCCCATCCAAAAGCCGGCAAGCACCACGGTCAGCACGAGAAAGCTCAGGGTTGCTAAAACAATCGGAACTTTTCTGTATAGGTGAATCATCGCGATTATACCTGAAGAGCTACATAAAAAAGGTGGTTACATTTTAGTTAACCACAACAGGGTTAACTACAAATTAAGATTCCGTTAAAATTAGTTCATTTTAAAAACCCGGAGACAGCAATGCCCAGCGTGATAATGATCTCGGGGAAAACGCTTGTTTAAAACAGATACAACTTTATCTTGAATTTAACCCGCACTTCTGTAAAATTGCGATCGATCATTTGATCCTGAAAGGTGGATTTCCGGACGAAGTCGGGGAATGACCAAAAGGGCACAGCCGGATATGAAATGGTAAAAAAGGGGCATCCGGAAATCCTCCCGCGTCATCCTGCTACTTGATCGCAGCATCCAAAAAAAAGGGCAAGGAATGTACTACGGTATGATATCTATCTGAGTATGCAATGAAGAGCGTTGCCAGTCATTCTGCGGCGAAGATATTTTTTGTCTCCCTGATTGGGGCGGTAATCCTGCGGGGCATATTTAACAGCATCATGCCTCTCTCCGGGGAAGAAGCTTATTACTGGATGTGGTCACGCTATCCTGATCTCTGCTACTTTGACCACCCGCCGCTCATAGCATGGGTGATCGGAATTGCTACCGGCGTATTCGGACATTCGGTATTCACGGTGAGACTTTCTGCGCTGCTGAGTAATACACTGACCGCCCTCATTATATTTTTGTGTACCTTGCGCATCACCAAAGACCGCGTGGTTGCCGCCTGGGCGGGCGGACTTTTCCTGGTTGCGGTCTTTTTTGCCGCCATGGCGACCCTTGCCATACCCGACTCTTACTTATTTCTCTTATGGTCCCTCACCCTCTGGCTCACCATAGAAGCCACACGCGGAGAGCGGCCTTCCCTGTGGATTGCCGCGGGTGCTGCTCTGGGCTTGTGCATGCTGACCAAATTCCACGGCATTCTCCTCGCCCTTTCCATCCTCTCATATCTGCTCATCTCCAATCGTCAGCGAAAACAGTTCCGGAGCGGCTGGCTGTACCTGGGAATGGGTATTGCCGCACTCTGTACCCTGCCCATTCTGATCTGGAATATCATGGAAGGCTGGCCGACATTCACCTTCCAGCTATCCAGCAGGCAGCATTACATTCTGGGAAACCCTGTATATCTTCTTGAAATGCTCACCTCCCCTTTTGCACTCATAGGAATGATCATCTTCCCCCTATCGGTTGCCGGTGCGGTATGGGGTCTGCGCAAAGGCTTTCGGGAACAAAAGGATGCTTTGCTCTTCCTCTCAATCTCATTCATCCTGCCTTATGCTTTCTTCCTTCTGCTCAGTATATTTATAAAAATTGATTCCCAGTGGTCAGCCCCGGCTTTTCTTTCGGGCATTATTCTGGCCGCCATGCTCGGCACAGAGCTGATGCGAAACCCCGCGCGGCCGAGGTGGCAGCAGCGGATACTTCCCCTGGCGCTCAAAGTTAATATGGTGTTACTGGTCACCGCTTATATTCTTCCATTGACGTTGCTGCTCTTTCCGGATCTCGTTCCCCGGAACATGATCCTGGTCAAGCACCGGAACCGGAAATTCAACACCTCTAAAATCGGGGAACTATACGGCTGGCAGGAGATCGGACAACGCCTCAAGGATGAAATTACCCTGCTGGGCGGCCCGCAGCATGCCTTTATCTTTGCCCGCATCGGCTGGTGCACCGCCTCGAACTTCTGTTTTTATTCCGGCGGGGAGGCGGATACGTTCATCTTTGACCGCCCTCCCGCCGACGGGCATCAATTTTTCATCTGGGAGAGAAGATCCGACCCGCAGGGCATGAATGCGGTGGTGATCGCCGAAAAAGAGAAATATATTAATCTCGATTTTCTGCAGATGTATTTCGAGCGGGTGGAACGTTTACCGGACCTGGTCATAACGCGGAGCGGACTCGAGCAGCGGCGCCTTTTCATGGCACGGGCCTGGAACCTGCGCACCAAACCCAACCAGCTTTGACAGATTATGACTCCTGATTTCATGCGCTTTGTGGACAAGTGGCTGGGAGTTCCCCTTTGCCTGCTGCTTTCGGCAGTGGAGAGACTGCTCAAGCCTTTTGCACGAAGGATCCCGCCTGCTCAGGTTCAAAAGATTCTCATTGTTCAGATATCGGAGCGCGGGGCGGTAATTTTAGGCTACAGCGCGCAGCGCAAGCTGAAACAGCTCTTTCCCCGGGCAGAGCTTTACTACGTCATCTTCGAGGAAATGAAGGAAAGCATAACCCTGCTTGGCAGCATCCCTGAATCCAGCATTTTCACCATCAGTTCACGATCATTGGCCGGTCTTTTCTTCAGCACGCTGAAAGTGATCAGTGCCCTGAGAAAGGAAAAAATTGATGCCGTGCTTGATTTCGAACTTTTCTCCCGGGTGAGTTCCATCCTGTGCTGCCTCTCCGGCGCACCCATCCGTGTGGGGTTCAATAAATTTTACATGGAGGGGCTTTACCGGGGCAGCCTGCATACCCACCGGGTTCTCTATAACCATCTCAAGCATATCAGCCTGAATTTTCTTTCCCTCGTGTACGCCCTGAAGGAGGACCCCGGCGATCTTCCCATGAGCAAGGTCAAGGCAAGTGCGCAGGATATTGCCATTCCCCGCGCAGTCTCAACGGGGGAGGAGAAGGAGAGAATGCTCGCCAAGCTTAAAAAGCTCTGTCCGGGCATTGATAATCGGCAGACCATAGTGGTTATTAATCCCAATGGGAGCGCACTGATGCCGCTGCGTCGATGGCCGGCTGAGAACTATATTGCGCTCGCCCGGAGACTGCTTGAGCACCCTTCTGTGCATATCGTGATCACGGGCAGCGCGTCGGAGAGAAAAGACGCAAGCATGATCTGCGATGCGCTCGGGAGCAGCCGATGCATCAACCTTGCGGGGGAAACCGCCTTCCGGGAGCTGATCGATCTCTACAACATAGCCCACCTGCTGGTGAGCAACGATTCCGGCCCGCCCAACCTTGCCTCCCTCACTGATATTAAAACGCTGGTCTTCTTTGGCCCGGAAACACCTGTCTGCTACAAACCGCTCGGTGAGAATGTCGAGGCCCTTTACGCCGACTTTTTGTGCAGCCCCTGCGTCTCCGCCTACAATCATCGACGGTCCGCCTGCCGCGACAACAGGTGTCTCAAGGCAATCACCGTGGACGAGGTGGTAAAAAAAATTGAATCGCTTTTGCCTCAACTCCGCGATACGGGAATGTAAAGCGTCCACCCCCGCCGTTTTTATCCTTGACAACCAAAAATCAAATTATCTATAGTGAAAAACCCTCAACCGGCAAACCGGCTCAACGGGTTAACCATAAAGGAGAAAGCGCATGGGAATAATTGCCGACAGCATCAATGCATTGCAGGAGCGGGAATCAAAACTCAAACAGATGGGCGGTGAAAAGGCCATCGCCAAGCAGCATGAACAGGGCAAACTGAGCGCCCGGGAGCGGCTGGAGCACCTGTTCGATGCCGGCACTTTCCGGGAGCTGGATCTGTTTGTCACCCACCGCTGCGTCAATTTCGACATGCCCGGCACCGCCATCCCGGCCGACGGCGTCATTACCGGCTACGGGCTGGTTGACGGCAGGACGGTGTTCGCCTTCTCCCAGGATTTCACGTCCCGCGCGGGAACCCTGGGTGAAATGCAGTCAAAGAAGATATGCAAGGTCATGGACCTGGCCATGAAGGCAGGGGTCCCCATTGTCGGCATGGATGATTCGGGCGGCGCCCGAATCCAGGAGGGGGTTGACGCCCTCTGCGGATACGGGGAGATCTTTTTCCGCAACTCCGCCGCTTCCGGCGTGATCCCTCAGATAACCGCCATCATGGGGCCGACCGCGGGAGGCGCTGTGTATTCACCCGCCATGACCGACTGGATTTTCATGGTCAAGAACACCAGCTACATGTTCATTACCGGACCCGATGTGATCAAGGCGGTTACCGGGGAGGAGATCAGCCAGGAGGACCTGGGAGGCGCCATCGCCCACAACACCAGGAGCGGCGTCGCCCACTTTGCCTGCGAAAACGACGAGGATGCCATTCAATCGATCAGGGTGCTGCTGAGCTACCTGCCCTCCAACAACAAGAGCACCCCGCCGATAATTCAGAGCGGCGACGATCCGGCGCGCACCGATCCCTTTTTAGATGAAGTCATTCCCGAAGATCCCCGCAAGAGCTACGATATCAAGGACGTCATCAGCTCCCTGGTGGACAACGGCACGTTCTTTGAGCCCCATCAGCGCTTCGCACCCAACATCGTCGTCTGCTTTGCCCGCCTCAACGGGCGGCCAATCGGCATCATCGCCAACCAGCCCAAGTACCTGGCCGGCTGCCTCGATGTCAACGCCTCCGACAAGGCGACGCGCTTTATCCGTTTCTGTGACGCCTTTAACATCCCCCTGCTGACCATAACCGACGTGCCCGGCTATTTGCCCGGCCGCGACCAGGAGTGGTCCGGCATCATCCGCCACGGGGCAAAGCTGCTCTGGTGCTATTCCGAGGCCACCGTGCCCAAGCTCACCCTCATCACCCGCAAGGCGTATGGCGGTGCTTACATCGCCATGTGCAGCCGCCATCTCGGTGCCGACTTTGTTTTTGCCTGGCCGAACGCTGAGATTGCGGTCATGGGCGCAGAGGGCGCAGCCAACATTATTCACCGGAGAGAGATTAAAGAGGCGGCCGATCCCAGGGCCAAACGGGAAGAAAAAATAAGCGAGTACCGTCAGCTCTTTTCCAATCCTTACATTGCCGCTTCACGCGGGTACGTTGACGCGGTGATCAGACCGCGGGACACCAGGCCTGTCCTGATCAGCGCGCTGGAATCCGTGGTGAACAAGAGGGAAACCAGGCCGTACAAAAAGCACGGCAACATACCGGTGTAGCCCATGAAATGGGGAAAAACCTTACTGGTCCTGCTGGGGCTGATCGTCTTAAGCGGCTACCTGTACATCTTCGAAATCAGGGGGGGCGCGGAGAAAAAGCTCGCCGAAGAGCGGAAGAAGCAGGCCGAGTGGCGTAGCATGCAGCTCTTCCCCTACCAGCCTCACGAATTCAAAAAGATCACCCTTTTCAAGGAAGGCACCACCATTGTCTACGGGAAGGAAGAGGGGGTGTGGTGGATGAAGGAACCCTTAGCCATCAAGGGCAGCGAACGGGCGGTGGATGATATTATTCTCAGCATATTGAACGTCGTTGAAACGGATCCCGCCGGAGACAATCCAACCGATCTTGCCCAGTTCGGGCTCGATGCCCCTCCCCTTTTTATTTCTGTTGTGCTGGAAGGCGAAGCGCAGCCGAAGACCCTTCTGCTGGGTACCGACAATCCCACTTCCATCACCATCTACGCCAAGTGGGAGCACGAACCGAGGGTGTTCCTGGTGGGGTCGCTGATCCGCTGGGAAATGAACAAGGAGTTTTACAATCTCACCAACCGGACGGGGCCTTTCTTCCCTGACGCGAAAGCCGGCGAACCCGCCGGCAATTGAGTTATCGCACGTCCGATGCAGGACATAAATTAATAGGGGCGTATGGCAACACGCCCCTAGGGGTACACAGCGCTATCATATTCCTTCGTTGTAGGGGCGACTTACGGCCGGTCGCCCCTTACCGGTTTAATCGCTACGTAGATTTCGCAGGCTGTTCAAAAACATCAAGATGCAAGGCATGCGAAATCCTGGAGAAATGAGGCGCACATTCAGGTACGCTGCTTGGCCGAGCGCTCAGCCCGGCAATGACGAAAGATGAGCGTGTAACGCAGGGGATGGATGTTTTTCAACAGCCTGCTAGGTATACTTGGGGGTGACGGTTCTGAGGTAGAGTTCCTGCAGCTGCTTGTCGCTCACCGCTGAAGGCGCATCGGTCAACAGGCAGGTCGCCTTCTGGGTTTTGGGAAAGGCAATGGCGTCCCTGATGGAATCAATGCCGCAGAGAAGCATGACCAGCCGGTCCAGGCCGAGCGCGATACCGCCGTGCGGAGGAGCGCCAAACTCCAGGGCATCAAGGAGAAAACCGAATTTGATGCGCGCCTCCTCCTCGCCGATCGCCAGCGCCGAAAACATCGCCTGCTGCACCTCCCTGCGGTGAATCCGGATGCTGCCGCCCCCGACTTCATTGCCGTTTAAAACCAGGTCATATGCCCGGGCCTTTATCCGCCCCGGGTCCGTCTGCAAATACGCCATGTCCTCCTCAGCAGGAGAGGTAAAGGGGTGGTGAAGGGCCTCAAACCGTTTCTCCTCCTCATTGTACTCCAAGAGCGGGAAATCGGTAACCCAGAGCGGGCACCACTTCCCGCTGTCGATCAGGTTCAGCTTTTGCCCCAGGTGAAGCCGCAATTGTCCCAGGGCCGTGCAGGCAACCTTGGGCTTTGCGTCCGCCACCACCAGCAGCAGATCCCCGGGGCGCCCGTCAAGCACCTTCAGGAGACTTTCTCGCTCAGCGTCGCTGAGAAATTTTGTCACCGGCGATTGCAGCCCTTCAGAGGTGACTTTGAACCACGCCAGGCCCTGCGCCCCATACACCTGAGCCAATCCGGCCAGGTCATCGAGCTCCTTGCGTGAGAACTCAGCGCACCCTTTGGCATTGAGCCCCATGATAGCGCCGCCTGCGGCCGCCTGCGAGAAAACCTTAAATGAAGAGGAGGCCAGGTGCGCGGTCAGCTCGTTCAGCTCCAGGGCGAAGCGGGCATCCGGCTTGTCCAGGCCGTAGCGGGAAAGCGCTTCCCGGTAGGTAAGCCGGGGAAAGGGAGCGGGAATGCGTCAGCCCCTTCACCTCTTTAAAAAGCAGGACCAGCAGTCCCTCGATGAGCGAGTAGATGTCCTCCTCCCGGACGAAGGAAAGCTCCAGGTCAATCTGGGTGAACTCGGGCTGCCGGTCGGCGCGCAGGTCCTCATCGCGAAAACATTTCACCACCTGATAATAGCGGTCATAGCCGGAGACCATGAGCAATTGCTTAAACAGCTGCGGCGACTGGGGCAGGGCATAGAACCGCCCCGGATTAACCCGGCTCGGCACCAGGTAGTCCCGCGCCCCCTCCGGCGTGCTCTTGGTGAGAAACGGCGTTTCCACCTCGATAAAGTCCTGCTGATTGAAATAGTTCCGCGCCAAGTGCGCGATTTTATGGCGCGTCATGAGATTGCTTTGCAGCTCCGGTCTTCTCAGGTCAAGATAGCGGTACTTGAGCCTGATATCCTCCGAAACGGTATGACGGGCGACAATTTCGAAGGGCGGGGTTTTGGATTCATTCAAAATGGTGAGCTCACCGGCCAGCACCTCGACTTCTCCCGTCTTCATGTTGGGATTGGCGGTTCCTTCGGGACGCGCCGCCACCCTGCCCTTCACGGCAATTACGTACTCATTGCGCAGGCTGTTCGCCTTGGCATGGGCCTCCGCGGCAACGGCAGGGTTGAAGGATATTTGAACGATCCCTTCCCGGTCCCTGAGGTCGATGAAAATGAGTCCCCCATGGTTTCTGCGGCTGTGGACCCACCCCATGAGCACCGCTTCCCTGCCGATATCGGCTGCTCGCAATTCTCCACAGTAATGGCTTCTTTTTTCTTTACCCAGCGGCTCACTCATAGGCGGCCTTTTCACTCCATTCAAAATCGCGGTTGAGCACCTGAACCTTGACCATGGTTCCCGCGGCAAACTCTGATTTCGTTTCCGGCAAAACTATCAGGCCATCGGCCTTCACCATTGAAAGCAGGATGCCCGACCCCTGCCCGCCGGTGGTGGTGACCGCGTACGCCCCGTCCTCGACGCTTATGCAGCAGCGCATAAAATACTTTTTGCCCTCTTTTTTCTTCAAAGGCTCCTTCAGGCGCGCCTCGATCAGCGGCCGGAAAATCCGCGTGTGACCGCTCGCCTTTAAGATCGCGGGCCTTACGAACTGCTCAAATGAAATCATGCACGAAACCGGGTTGCCGGGAAGACCGAAGGTCGGCTTTCCGCCAATGACCCCGAACGCGAGCGGCTGGCCGGGACGCATGTGTACCTTCCAGAACTTCATCTCCGCGCCCAGCTCGCGCAGCATGTCCTTCACCAGGTCATAGTCGCCGACCGACACGCCGCCGGAGGAAATAATCATGTCGGCGGCCAGCGCCGCCCTGAAGATGCTTCTCAGGGCTTCCGGATTATCCCTGGCTATGCCCAGCACCAGCGGCTGCCCGCCCGAGTCCTTCACCAGCGATGCCAGGGAGTAGGTATTGCTGCCTACTATCTTTCCCGCGCTCAGTTCGCCGTCCACGTCAATCAGCTCATCACCGGTGGAAATGACCGCAACCGTGGGACGCCGGAAGACAGAGATCACCGAGCGTTTCAGCGAGGACAGCATTCCTACCGCCGCGGGGCGGAGAATCGATCCGCGGGAGAGGACGAGACTTCCTTGCATCACGTCTTCGCCCGCCCTGCGGACATGCTCTCCCCGCGCCGGCACGTTGAAAATCTTCACCCGGTCCCCCTCTGAACCGGTATCCTCCACCTTGACCACCGTATCGCAGCCGCCGGGAATCGGTGCCCCGGTCATAATGCGTATGGCCTCGCCCCGGAAGATGGGTTTCTGAGCGGTGTACCCCGCGGGGAGATCCCCCACAACGGTGAGCACCGCGGGATTCCGGCGGGAGGCTCCTTCAATATCCCCGTGAATCACCGCGTAGCCGTCCATGGCGGAATTGTCCCAGGGAGGTATGCTGTATGGGGCATACACATCCTCACCGAGCACCCGGTCCAGGGAATCGAGGATATGCACCCGCTCCAGACCCAGCACCTGAATCGCATCCAGGATAATCGTGAGGGCGTCGTCAACTGATATCATAGGCGGGTACCGTATGGACCATTAAGAGGGTTGTTACCGTCTTCGCTTGGCGGGAAAGACCTTTTCCCAGTAAATAACCAGCGGGCCGGCAATGTATATCGTTGAGTAGGTACCGAAGAAGCAGCCCACCAGCAGGCTGAAGGCAAAGTCGTGAATCACCTCACCCCCCAGGAAATAAAGGGAGAAGAGCACAATGATCACCGTCAAATTGGTGAGGATGGTCCGGCTGAAGGTTTGATTGATGCTGGTGTTGATAATCTCCGGCAGTCCCTTATGGGACATTTTCTTCAGATTCTCCCGGATGCGGTCGCAGACGACGATGGTGTCATTAATCGAGTACCCGACAATGGTGAGCAGGGCGGCAACGATGATCAGGTCTATGGGCTTATTGAAGATCGAGAGGAAGCCCACGGTTATGGTCACGTCGTGGAAAAGGCAGAGCACTCCGCCCACACCGAAGCGAAGCTCAAACCGCCACCAGATATAGATGAGCATTCCAATAAGGGAAAAGATAATGGCGAGCGTTCCCTTCTTCCTCAGGTCCTCCCCGACCTTCGGCCCCACCATTTCTATCCGCCGTATCTCCATGGATTCGGCGCCGAACCTGCTTTGCAGCGTCTCCCGTACCGTATCGGCAATGCCCTCCAGCTCCTCGGTTGTCTTTTTCATGCCGATGATGAATTCATGCGTTCCCTTTTCGCCGAACTCCTGGACGCTCACATTCTCGATGTTGAGGCCGCTCACCGCATCCCGCACCGCCCCGATATCGACCTCCTTGGAAAATTTAACCTGCACCAGGGTCCCTCCCTCAAAGTCCAGTCCGTAGCGCGGTCCACCTTTTACCAGGAGTGAGATCACGCTGATTGCCATCAGGGCAATCGAGAAGAGGAGAGCCCACTTTATTTTACCTATAAAATCGATGTTCATCGTCGACTTAAACAGTTCCATATCCCTTTCCTTTTAACCATGTGAGGTGAAAGACAGCATTGCTCCGTAACGCCCTGACTAAATACTCAGTTTCTTAATCCTTCTTTTAGAGAGAAAGTAATCATACACAATCCTGGTGCAGACAACAGCGGTAAAAACACTCGCCGTCAGTCCTATGGTCAGGGTAACCGCAAACCCCTTGATGGGCCCTGTTCCGAACTGGAAGAGGAAGAGGGCGGCAATAATGGTGGTAACGTTGGAATCAATGATGGCAGACATCGCCCGTGAGTAACCGGCATCAACCGAGGCGCGGGGTGTTTTACCCGCCCGCAGCTCCTCGCGGATGCGCTCGAAGATAAGCACGTTGGCATCAACCGCCATGCCGATGGTAAGCACAATGCCCGCAATGCCCGGCAGGGTGAGGCTGGCCCGAAAGGCCGCCAGGGCAGCCATGATAATCACCATGTTAAGGAAGAGGGCCGCGTTGGCAATGAGACCCGAGAGCAGGTAGTACACGGCCATAAAGAGAAACACGGCCGCGCCGGCGATGAGACAGGACCTGATCCCTGTACGGATGGAGTCCTGGCCCAGGGATGGGCCCACCATTCGCTGCTCAAGAATCTTAACCGGTGCGGGAAGCGAGCCCGCGCGCAACACGATGGCCAGGTCCCGGGCTTCTTCAGTGGTGAATCTTCCCTCGATGCTGGCCCTTCCGCCGGCAATGGGCTCCCTGATAACCGGTGCCGAATAGACATTGTTATCAAGAATAATGGCAAGCCGCTTCTTGACGTTCTCCCTGGTGATGCGCTCAAAGATCTTTGCCCCCAGGGTGTCAAAGCTGATGGTTACGTAGGCCTCATTAAACTGGTCAAAGTTCACCCGCGCCGTCTGGAGGTGTTCTCCGGTGAGCGCGGTAATCTTTTTGACCAGATAGGGCTCATTGGTGGTTTCACCTGTCTCCCGGTTTTCCCGCTTGGAATAGAGAACCTCTGAATCGGGAGGCATCTCACCGGCGACGGCCTTTTTAACATCGTAGTCGTCATTGACGATCTTGAATTCCAGCAGGGCGGTTTTACCGATAAGCGCCAGCGCCCGCTTGGAATCCTTGATGCCGGGCAGCTGGATTAAAATGCGGTCATTACCCTGCTTCTGGATGGTGGGCTCGCTGACACCGAACTCGTCGATCCGGTTGCGGATGGTTTCCAGCCCCTGGTCCACGGCAAACTGCTTGAGATACTCCTTATCCTCCTGGCGCAGTCCCAGGGTGTAGAGAGCAATGCCTTCCTTTTCATCGTAGCGGAGCTTGTCCAGATTGGGAAAGCGGTCCTTGAGCAGCTTGTTCAGCTTGTCCTGGAAGCTGGTATTGAGCAGCTCCAGGGTCAGCTTGTCGCTTCCCACCCGCTCGATCTTGTCGAAGGGAATCCGCTCGTTAAAGAGCAGGTCGCTTAAGTCGCTGATCATCCGGTCAACCGTGTTGGAAAGCGCCTTTTCCGTTTCCACCTCCAGAATCAGATGCATCCCGCCCTGCAAATCAAGCCCCAGGGAAATCTTTTCGCTGGGGAAGGTTCCCTCCCACCAGCTCGGCACCTTTACAAAGCTCGGGATCAAATACAGGACGGATACGGCGACGACAACCACCAGAAGCAAAAATCTCCACTTTAGACTTTTATCCATGAGCGTGCTCCCTCACAATTACTGTTTCTTTTTGCGCTCAGGCGCGCTGGCTATCTGACCCTTGGAAACCCGGACCCGGACCTTATCGGCTATTTCCAGGGTAACAATAGTATCTTCTACGCTAGTGATCCTGCCATGAATCCCGCCTGAGGTCACTACCGCGTCCCCCGCCTTGAGGCTGTCCAGAAAATTCCGGTGATCCTTGGCCTTCTTTTGCTGCGGCCGCAGCAGCAGAAAGTAAAAAATGACGAAGATGAGAATCAGCGGTATAAAAGCGGTAAAACCCTGGGCACCACCGCCTCCGCCCCCCTGTGGGGCCATAGCATGAGCAAGCTGTGTAAACATCGTTCCTCCTTGTCTTAAAATTCTTAAATCACCTCTTTGTGGTAGCTGTCATCCCCGTCCCTTCTTCCTGCATGGAATTCCCGGCGGAATTCGGCAAAGGTTCCTTCCGAAAGCGCCTTGCGCATGGCCGCCATCAGGTTAAGGTAGAAGAAGAGATTGTGGATGGTGTTGAGCCTGTATGATAAAATCTCCCTGGCTGAAAAAAGGTGGTGCAAATAGGCACGGGAATAGTGCGTGCAGGTGTAGCAGCCGCACTCCGGATCCACCGGCATGTCCTCGGTCCGGTGCCGGGCATTTTTAATCACCATCCTCCCGAAGCTGGTAAAGAGCATGCCGTTTCGCGCATTGCGCGTGGGCAGAACGCAGTCAAATATGTCCATGCCACAACTCACCGCCTCCACAATGTCCTCCGGCGTGCCCACGCCCATGAGATAGCGGGGCTTATGGGCCGGCAGCAGCGGGGCGGCATGCCCCACCATTTCCCGCATGAGGCCGGTGCTTTCACCCACGCTCAGGCCTCCCAGCGCGTAACCGTCAAATTCCAGTTCCACCAGATCACTCGCGCCCTTTTCCCGCAGGTCCCTGAACATCCCCCCCTGCACGATGCCGAACAGCGCCTGATTGCCTCCCCTGCTCTTCTCCCTGCATCGCCTCGCCCAGCGCGTTGTGAGCTCAAGAGAACGACTGCAATAGTCGCGGGACGCGGGATAGGGCACGCATTCATCAAGGCACATCATGATGTCCACCCCCAGCGCCATCTGCACCTCCATGCACAGCTCCGGGGTAAGCAGGTGCCGGGAACCGTCCAGGTGGGACTGAAAGCTGATGCCCTCCTCGCTTACCTTCTGGTTTGCCGCTATGCTGTAAACCTGGAAGCCTCCGCTGTCGGTCAGCAGGGGGCGGTCCCAGTGCATGAACCGGTGCAGCCCGCCCAAGCCTTGTATCAGCTCGTGACCCGGCCGCAAATAAAGATGATAGGTATTGCAAAGAACAATTTCAGCCCCCAGCTCCCTGAGGTCCTCAGGGGTAAGGGCCTTAACCGTGGCCTGCGTGCCGACCGGGATGAAAGCGGGGGTTTGAACCGCCCCGTGCTGCGTATGTATGGTCCCTAAACGGGCGGCCGTGCGTGCGTCCTGACTAATGAGCGTGAACACTACCCCGGACCGGAAACAAGGAAATGATTCGGCATTGGGATTTTGACATTCATGGGAACTTTGGATTTTGACATTTGAAATCAGGGTCCGGGTTATATAATAATCATCGCGTCGCCATAGCTGAAAAAGCGGTAGCCCTGCTCCACAGCCTCACGGTACGCCTGAAAGATAAAGTCATTGCCCGCGAACGCTGCCACCAGCATTACCAGGGTGGAACGCGGGAGATGAAAATTGGTAACCAGGGTATCCACGGCTTTAAAGCGGTAACCCGGATAAATGAAAAGGTCTGTGTGTCCCTCGCCCCGGGCGATGGAACCGTCTTCCATCACCGCCGATTCAAGGGAGCGCACGGCGGTGGTTCCCACGCACACCACTCTTTTTTTTTGCCGCCTCGCCCCGTTAAGGGCCCCGGCCACCGCGGCAGGCACGGCGTACCGTTCGCGGTGCATGCGGTGCTCTTCGATCTGTTCCTCCCGCACCGGCTGAAAGGTGCCCCATCCCACATCAAGGGTAAGGAAGAGCACGTTCACCCCCTTCTCCCTGATCCGGTTGAGCAGCGCCTCGGTGAAATGCAGCCCCGCGGTCGGGGCCGCCACCGCCCCCTCGGAGCGGGCATACACCGTTTGATAGCGCTCCCGGTCCAGACCGTCATCCCGCAGGGAGTGGTCACGCTTGATATAGGGGGGAAGCGGCATCCATCCCGCCTGCCTGAGCGCGTCCGTCACCTTTTCCGCGCAGGTAAACCTGACCGCGTATCCATCTTCCATCTCTTCCATAATTTCCGCGGCCAGGGATCCCCGGATCAGGATCCTCGCCCCGGAGCGCGGCTTCTTGCTGCAGGAGACCAGGCAATGCCAGACCGATTCATGGTCGCTCCCGTTGGAAAGGTGCCGGAGGAGAAACACCTCCACCCTGCCGCCGGTCTCTTTTTTCCCCAGCAAACGGGCAGGGATAACCCTGGCATCGTTCAAAACCAGCACATCCCCTTCCTGAAGATAATCGGTGATCTCAAAGAACAAACGGTGTTCAATGCGCCTGTCTCTCCGGTGCAGAACCATTAGCCGGGAGTGATCGCGCTTTTCTGCCGGGTGCTGTGCAACCAGTTCCGGCGGAAGATCATAATCGAATTCCCGTATATGCATGAAAGCCCGATAAAAATGGGATTATAAAACTGATTCTTATACAAAGGTTTCTATCATTTGTCAAGGTTTTTGGGCAAGCGGCCGCTTGTGCGCCATGACTCTCCGGAGCCGCCCTGATCCCCTCAAAAAACCCTTCTAAAAATCTTTGTATTCCCGTTGATTATTTTATCAGCCGGCCTTGACATTCATTTGATAATATTGTAGGTTTTGATTATTAAATAAGAACTATTCTTATCATAAAACAAGCCGGCAATGAAAGATAAAAGTCCTGATGTGCAAAATAAGATAGGCGAGTTTCAAAAAATATGCAGGTCCAATGGACTTAAACTGACCCACCAGCGCATACAAATCTTTTCCGAACTGGCCTCATACTCGGAACATCCCTCGGCGGAAAGTATCTATAAAAGTCTCGTATCCCGGTATCCCTCCTTGTCGCTGGACACAGTCTACCGCACACTGTTCACATTCGAAAAGCTTAGTATTATATCCAAAGTGCAGGCACTCGATGACCGGGCCCGGTTTGACGGCAACCCGCTGCCGCACCATCATATGGTCTGCACGAAGTGCAAAAACATCATTGACTTTTACTGGCCGGCTTTTGACGATATGCAGCTGCCGCATGAGACAAAAAAATGGGGCCGGGTTAAATCCATACAGGTGGAATTGAGGGGGGTGTGCGACAGCTGCATGGAAGCAGAGAACAAGGGCAAGTGAGAGGATCCCAAAGGAGAAGCACCATGTTCATCCAACAGTTTTTTGTCAAGGGCATTGCCCACAGCTCATACCTGCTGGGAGGCGCAAAAACCTGCGCCATCGTTGATCCCCGGCGCGACGTGCAGATATACCTCGATGCTGCGCAGGAGATGGGGATGCAGATAACCCACATCCTGGAAACTCACCTGCACGCCGACTTCATTTCAGGTCACATTGACCTCGCCGACAAAACTGGTGCCGCCATTTATGTGCCGCACTCTGCCGGGTGCGCGTTCAGTCATACGGGGGTGTCAGAAGGGGATACCTTCGCCATCGAAGATATGATTATAAAGGTGCTGGAAACACCGGGACACACGCCCGAGCACATCAGCTTTGTTGTAACTGACCGGGCGAGGGGTGAAGAGCCTGCCGCACTTTTTTGCGGGGACACACTCTTTGTCGGGGACGTGGGCCGCCCTGACCTTTTCCCGGGCAGGGCACGGGAGCTGGCCTCAAAACTGTACGACAGCCTGCACCACAAGCTGCTTGTCCTTCCCGATTTTTGCGAGGTGTATCCCGCGCACGGCGCGGGATCGCTCTGCGGGAGGGCCATGGGCGCAAAGCGAACCAGCACTGTCGGGTACGAACGGCACTACAACGCCGCGCTGCAGATAAAAAAAGAGGAGGAATTTATTGCGTCACTCACCACGCATATGCCTGCTGCGCCGGACCATTTCAGCCGGTGCAGCGCAGTTAACGGAAAGGGACCGCGGCAGGTGCAAGACCTGCCCGAGGCAGTGTCTCTCACCCCCGCTGCATTCCGGGATAGATTAGGCGGGGATTCCTGTACGGTGCTGGACACGCGCACCTTTGAGGCGTTCGGCGGCCTTCATGTCCCCGGGTCTCTCCACATTGATTTCAGAGGCAACTTTGCCACCTTTGCGGGCTGGATCACACCTCCCGACAAAGATATCCTGCTCGTATCGGAAACTCCGGAGCAGGTTAAGGAGGCAACGGTGTGGCTGAGAAGGGTTGGACTGGATAAGACCGTCGGGTATCTTAAAGGCGGCATGGCTGAATGGACCAAGGCCGGCTTTCCCGCGGCGCACCTGCCCCAGCTCTCCGTGGAAGAGCTGCGCACCATGGCCACGAGCGGCAGGGCCATGACCCTGGTGGATGTTCGCGCGCCAGCTGAATACGCGGGTTACCACGTGGAGAAGGCCATCAATATTCCGGTTCAGGACCTCCGCACGAGGCACCGGGAGTTGGATAGAAATCTCTCCATCGTTGTGGTGTGCAGCACCGGCATCAGGTCAAGCATCGGGGGAAGCATTCTGAAAATGAACGGATTTCCTGATGTATTCAGCGTGGCAGGCGGCATGACCGGGTACAGCGCTGCGGGATACGCCCCCGAGTGCCCCGTATGCGTGATGCCCCACGGCTCTGCCTTCACGGGACGCTAGTTTAGTGCGTCATTGTTTTCTTTATTTATATGTGGCTCAAGGGGGAGGGACTTTTGACGCCACAACAATGTGTCTTTACGCTTACGGCACGACCCGGTGCCTTACGACTTAAACCGCCAGACAGGCAGCTTTGCAGAGGCTTCGATACAGGCTGTTGCCATGCGGGTCTGTCGGACAAAGTTAGAGAGACGCTGCCGTTCTACAGGTTCCGAATAATTTTGTTGTGGCTAAAAAGCCCCTCCCCCTTGAGCCTGTGAACAGTCTGGAAAAACTACTTTTTCAACAACCTGTTAGATCGCTTGGCGGCCGGAGGCCGCTCCTACCCACAATCTGTTTTCCCATACCACGCAGCATCGGTAGGAGCAGCTTTAGCTGCGATCACATAACATCCGGCTAAAAATCCAGCTTGACCGAAGGGTAGCGGGAAAGCTTTTCCCTGACCAGCTCTTGTATCTCCTTCATTCTCTCCCGGGTTTTGGCCTCGAAGCGCAACACCAGGATGGGCTGGGTGTTTGAGGCCCTGATCAATGCCCAGCCGTCGTCAAAGCGTATCCGGATGCCGTCAATGTCAATCGTCTGATACTGCCTGCCGAACTGTTCCTTAAGGTCTTTGACGATGCTGAACTTTTCCTCCTCCGTGCACTCGGCCCTGATTTCGGGGGTTGACCAGTAAAAAGGAAGGGCGCGGACCAGCGCGCTCAGCGGCCCCTCCGCGTTTGACAGCAGTTGCAGCAGGCGGCAGGATGCGAATATCCCGTCATCAAAACCGAAATAGTCATCCATGAAATAAAAGTGGCCGCTCATCTCCCCGCCCACCGGCGCGTGAACCTCCTTCATCTTGGCCTGGATGTTGGGATAGCCGGTCTTCCACATCACCGGGGTTCCCCCGGCCCGGGTAATCGTCTCTATCAGCGCCTCGGAACACTTGACATCAAAGACCACCGGGGCCGGATTCCGCTTTAATGCCTCGCCTGCGAAGAGCGACAGGAGCTGATCACCCCGCACAATCGCCCCCTGCTCATCAACCGCCCCCAGGCGGTCCGCGTCTCCGTCGTACGCGACTCCCGCGTCCGCCCCCGCTTCCCGTACCCGCGCGCTCAGGTCAGCCACGTTTTCATCCACCGTGGGATCAGGCAGATGGTGAGGGAAGGTGCCATCAGGTTCGCAGTACAGTTCAACCAGGTCACAGCCCAGCTCCTTCAGAAGGCGCGCCGCCAGCGGTCCCGCCGTGCCGTTGCCCGCGTCGGCCACCACCTTCAGACGGCGCTTCAGGCGTATTCGCGCCTTTATGGCAGCAAGGTACTCATCGACAATCCCGCGCGCCTCGCTGCTTCCCTTGCCGGCGGCATACCTTCCGGACTCAATAATCGATGCTATCTTTTGAATTTCTTCCCCGAACACCGCCGCTTCCCCCAGGCGCATTTTAAAGCCGTTATACCGGGGGGGGTTGTGGCTCGCGGTTATCATGATGCCGCCATCGGCTTTGTAATGCATCACTGAAAAGTAAAAGGCAGGCGTGGGAAGCTGGCCGACATCATAGACCCGG
>CAVVUR010000013.1:0-270797 GCA_963751515.1 uncultured delta proteobacterium | reverse complement strand
ATCCGGTCGAGAGCAGGCCTTCCATGGCTGCCCCCTGCAGCTCGCGTGAGCTCATCCGGTTATCCCTGCCGAGCGCAACCGAGTGTCCGCCCCTCTCTTTGAGGTAGGTCCCGAATCCCCTGCCGATGCGCACCGCATCTTCGCCGGTGAGGGTTTCGCCCACCACACCCCTGATATCGTATTCCCTGAAGATCTCCTTATCCACGCCACTCCTCCTCATGATTGCCCGATTAATTTTCTCCTCACTGCTTTTCCCCGTCTCCCCTCGACAGCTCAGCAAAGTAAGAGCGTACTGCCTGGTATACAGCCTGCGCTTTTTTCCATGCCGTCACTTCCCCATCCCCGGGAACATTCTTGCACCCCCGATCTCCGAAGTTGACCGCCACCGCGGGCATGCCGGTATGCACGATGAGAAAATCCGTGCTCTCACTAAGGGCCACCCGCTTGCAGGAAAACCCTTCGGCAATGTGCTTCCCGAGCAGGCCGGCAAGCAGCTTTCCTTTACTGCTGTTGTAATAGTAGGCTATCCCGGACCGTTTCGCGTGGTCAAGGGAAATGACCAGGTCAGCAGATACCTCCTCTGATTGTAAAACCTTCTCCGCAGCCACGGGTGAAGTATCATCCATTCGGGTCAGCACGACACCGGCACCGGCAAACCTGAGCAGCTCTCCTATGTGAAGCGCCAGCTGAAGATTGTCGGTGAACCGCTGCCGGTCGCGGGAATCACCGGTCCCAGGCCCTTCATTTTCCCCGCGGGGATCAAGCATGATGACCTTGTCCCGGAGCAGCCCGCCATCCACCGGCCGGAGCGCCACCTCCTCTTTCCGCACCAATCCCGCTCCCTGCTTGAGCATCCCCATGACCGGCCGGTAGCCATCCCGCTGAACGGTAAAGGGAATCCCGGCGGCATCAGACTGAAACAAGCAGTACCCGAGGCGATCGGTTTCGCAATAGCGCTCCTTACCCCATGCCACCTGGGCATGCTCGACCGGACTGCCCGGGGAATCGTGGATATATATCTCCACCAGACCCCGCTCCGGTGAAGCAAATCGCCCCTGATACGAAGCTGACACGGCTCCGCACGCCACCGTCACCAGCACGCTGCCCGGATGAACGTCCGCCTCAAGATGGGTAACCGCCACTCCTTCCCGGGTCGGCACCACCGTCTCCACCAGCCTCCCCGCTGTAACAGAGAAGCTGACCGGCGTGCCGTCAGCGACCGGGTTGCGGTTGTCATCCACAACCCGCGCCGTTACCCTGCACCGCGAGCTGCCGTCAGGAGGAATGATGTCAGGGAAAATGCCGCCTTCTATGCTTGCGGGCGGACGCGACACGGTAAACTCCGCTCTGCCGGGCCGGGCGCTGTTTCCCCCCAGATTCCTTGCCTCCAATCTGATGGAATGTGTGCCGCCGGCAAGCGGCTTCTCCGGCACATAACGCACCAGACCTGCCTCCGCCTCATAGCGGTGGCTGACCGGCTTCCCGTCAAGGTACAGCTTGATGGATGAGATATCGATGCCTTTCCCGTGCTTATCATCGGCAACCCCGGCAACCACCTCGGGCCTGGCCTCTTCAACAACAACTCCCGAAGGGGAAATGCCGCTGATGGAGGGAATGCCCCGCGTGCAGTAGTCACATATACCCGCGAAATATGCCTCGGCTTCCATTTTGAGATATTCATGGAGGTGGAGCCTTTTCTCATTTTCCCGGTGGGTGAGATAGGATGCCTCACCCAGGATTGCCGTGGAGCCGGTTTCTCTCAGGACGCTGAAGTTTCCGGGAAGCACCCGGGCATGCGGCGCGTCAAAGCTCTCTTTCATACGCTCCATGACGCAGATCGCCATCTCTCTCGAGGGGTCAGGCGGGGAAAGTTTGTAGAAGATAGCGAGATCATTCTTAGCCGGGTCATGAATATTTGAGTTGTGATGGATACTGATAAAAAGGTCGGCGGCGGCATTGCTGCCGATCCGGCTTCTGGCCAGCAGATCATCATGTAAACCTTTGGACGTGCCGCGGACAACCGCCGTGTCGGCCGTGCGCGTCATAACCGGATGAGCCCCGGCGTTATAAAGCAGGCCCCAGAGGTAGAGGGCCACACCCAGATTTACCTCCGATTCCTTCAGCCCCAGCGTTCCCACCGCTCCCCCGTACGGTCCCCCGTGCCCCGGGTCTATGACTATGACCTTATCCCTCAAGGCTGCGGTATCAAGCTCTGCCGCGCGGAAGGGGGGGACTTTATCTTCGGCAGCGAGGTGCAGGACGAGATAAGCATCAGGCAACGCCGCGGCCAGGAACAAGTCTATCAGGAGATTTATCCGCCCGCTGCGTCCCGATCTCCTGTTGCCCCCCGGTGCATGCCTTTTACAATGCGCCATTGTCGCTGAGTGAATGGGCATAATCCTGCTCATAGTTTTCCACGGGTAAGATGACCGCATCCAGCATGATCATATCACAAAAGACCGGACCGGGGCATCCGGAATGTTGACCACAGCGCCGTATATATAATAAGGTTGCAATTATCCTGGTTATTAGCTATAGTAGCAACCGGGCAGCATTGTATAAAATCCAGTTAAAACGGGCACTTGTTGATAACCCCCGCACAGGATATGGAGAGGAGTTCTATCTTGTGAAATTTCCTGAATTTCATAAGCCGAAGGCATCGTCGATACTGCAGGAAAAAACCCGGCGCAAGCGGGAATTATTCATTATCATTGCCGTCGTGCTCTCCATTGTCGTCCTCACCCTCCTGCAGGCATCCATTACCGCTTCCGAACGCCAGCTGCCCACGACCAAAAACATCCTCATTTACGGTCTCATCAATATTAATATAACCCTCCTGCTGCTGCTCATTTTCCTGGTGGTGCGCAATGTCGTCAAGCTTGTCTTCGAGCGCAGGCGGGGCATCCTCGGGGCAAAGCTGCGGACCCGGTTAATAGCGGCATTTGTCGGGCTGTCCATCGTTCCCTCCGTCCTCCTCTTCTGGGTCGCCGCGGAATTTATCACCGCCACCGTAGAAAGGTGGTTCAGCTCCCAGGTGGAATACTCCCTGTCGCAATCACTCGAGGTTGCCGAGGTATATTACCAGAATACCACTGATAACGCCATGCACTATGCCCGGCAAATCAGCAGGATCATTACCAGGGACAGGCTTTTAAGCGAGGCCAATCTCGAGCAGCTCCAGGATTTCATCAATCAGAAGCAGGAGGAATACAACCTCGGGGTGGTTGAGGTCTTCTCCTCAACCCTGGAGGAGCTGGTAAAGTCCATGAATCCCGGCGTGCCGGTAAAAGACTTTGTCGGTTCCGAATCAGCGCTTGTACAAAAAGGCCTGGAGGGAAAGGAGATTACCAAAATCCAGCCGGCAGGTTCAGGTGATCTCATCAGGGGAGTGGCGCCCATCTACTCCAGCTGGAAAAAGGACGAGGTGGTGGGGACGCTGGTAGTCAACTATTATGTACCCAAAAGTCTCGTTTCCAAGATGTCCACCATTTCCTACGCCTTCAGGGAGTACAAGCAGCAGGAGCTGCTGAAGAATCCCATAAAAACGGCGAACCTGATGATTCTGGCCATTGTTACCCTGCTGATTATCTTCTCCGCGACCTGGTTCGGCTTTTTTCTTTCCAAGGGACTTACGGGACCTATCCAGCAGCTGGCTGAGGCGACCAACCGCATCACCCAGGGTGACCTGGATTTCACCATAGAAACGGGCACTGATGATGAAATGGGAAGCCTGGTTACATCCTTTAACAAGATGACCGCGGACCTGAAAGCGAGCAAAATCAAAATTGAACAGGCCACCCATGACCTGCAGGAAAGCAATCTGGAACTGGAGCGCCGGCGGCGGTACACGGAAACCATCCTTACCAACGTCGCGGCAGGAGTGGTCGCCATCGACGAAAGGGGCCTCATAACCAGCATAAACAAATCCGCTGAAAACCTCCTCAGGACCACTGCCGGGGTGTCCCTCTCCAAACCCTACGAAGAGGCATTTGCCCAGGAGCAGGTTCAGGCTGTGCGTCAGCTGGTCAGAGACATACTCTCCTCGGGGAGGAGCTCCTTCGACCAGCAGATCAGGCTCAACTTTCCCGACGACAGCATCGAGCTGCTGGTAAGCGGAACCATGCTGCACGATGACCAGGAAAACTATCTGGGACTGGTTCTGGTGTTCGAAGACATAACCCACATCCAGAAGGCGCAGCGGGCGGCGGCATGGCGGGAGGTGGCGCGCAGAATTGCCCATGAAATCAAAAATCCCCTGACCCCCATTCAGCTCTCCGCGCAGCGCCTGAGGAAAAAGTACATGGACCGGTTCGAGGCCGACGGGAAAATCTTCGATGAATGCACCCGGATCATCATTGACCAGACGGAAGAGATCAAAAACCTGGTCAGCGAATTTTCAAACTTTGCCCGGATGCCCGCGACCACGCCACAGCCCAATGATCTCACCGAGGTAATCAATGAGGCAGTCGCCCTTTTTACCGCCTCGCTGAAAGACATATCCATAACGGTGATAGAAAAGAGCAAGCCGCCCGTCTTCAGCCTCGACAAGGACCAGATGAAGCGGGCGATCATAAACATCATCGACAATGCCATTGATGCCATGAGCGGCAAGGGAAGCATCACCATTGAAATATCCCATGACCACATATTTAACATTGCCCGGATCGAGATAGCCGACACCGGCTGCGGCATACCCCACGGCACGCGGGAAAAGCTCTTCGAGCCCTACTTTTCCACCAAAAAGTCAAATATGGGCCTTGGCCTGTCAATCGTGAGCACCATCATTTCCGACCACAACGGCTACATCAGGGTCAGGGACAATTATCCCCGGGGAACCAAATTTATTATCGAGCTGCCGGTCAGGATGTAAGGAGAGGTAATGAAACGAGTGAAGCTGCTGATTGTCGATGACGAAGAAAAGATCCTTCAAACCATGAAGGGAAGCCTGGAAGATGAGGATTATGAAGTGCTCACCGCCAAGGACGGGCAGGAGGCCATGGAGAAAGTCCGCTCGGAAAATCCCGAACTGGTTTTTCTTGACATCTGGCTCCCGGGGATGGACGGCATGGAAACCCTCAAGGCCATCAAGGAATATGACCAGAACCTCGACGTGGTGATCATGACCGGACACGGGACCATGAATACCGCCATCGCAGGCCATCAAGCTCGGTGCATTTGACTTTCTGGAAAAACCACTTTCCCTGGACTCCATTTTCTCCGTCATTCACAGCGCCCTGGAACAAAAAAGGGGCAGGGCCGAGGAGGTGGAGCCGGCGATCGAGGAGCCGGACGATTTCATCGGTGAAAGCCTCCCCATCATGCAGGTCAAGAAGGAGATAAAGAAGCTTGCCAAAACCGGGAAAAACCTCTTCATCACCGGGGAGAGCGGAACGGGCAAGGAGTTTGCGGCCCGGCTCATTCACCACGAGAGCCCGCGGAGGAAAAACCCCTTTATCAAATTCAGCTGCACCATCTATTCCCCCGAAGAAATGAGCCACAATCTTTTCGGGACGGCAGCGCAGACATCCAGGAAAAACCTGGTCCGAAAAGCGGGCGAGCTGGAGCGGGCGGCAAAGGGGACCCTGTTTCTGGACACTATCGAGGAAATGCCTCTTTCCATCCAGGAAGAGCTGGCGGAGGTACTCAAGAAGAAAAAAAGCAAGGGGGGCGGCAAACAGGACAGGGCAAATGAGCCGAGAATCCTGGCATCGTCGATTGACGATCCGGCCTTAATGGTCAAAGAGGGCAAGTTGAACCAGGAGCTTTATGGGCTGCTGGCGGAGGGCACCATCGTGCTGCCTCCCCTGCGGGAGCGAAAGGATGATATCCTGAAGATTTTCACCTTCTTCATGGAGGGGTTCTCGCAAAAACACGGCCGGAAGGTAAAAGAACTGGATGAAGAGGCACAGGAAGCGCTGATGAACTACCACTGGCCGGGCAACAGCAAAGAGCTTAAAAATTTTGCCGAGCGGCTGGTAACATCCGTAGTGACCACCGTCAAAATCGGTCTGGAAAGCCTGCCCCTTTCCATGCGGGGAGAGCTCGCCGCTTCAAAAACGCGCGCCTTCGACAAATACACTTCCATGAAGGAGGCGGAAAATGCCTGGAAAAAGGAGTTTCTCATCTTCCACCTCAAGAAGCACAACGTCGACATTCCCGCCACTGCGCGGAGCCTGGGCATGCGCCAGGACACGCTGAAGCGACATATAGCCACCTTCGGCATCAAGCTGATACCCGGCAAAAAAACAGCGGCGGGTCCCCGCCAGAGAACGCTCAAGAAAAGCGTGGTCCTGAGCGGCGAGGGGCTTCATTCGGGAATGAAGTCGGGGCTGATATTGTCTCCCCTGCCGCCCAACAGCGGGATCGTGTTCGGCAACATCACCACCAGCGACACCGTGCCCGCCCATCTCGACTTCGTGGAATCCACCGACTACGCAACCTCCCTGAAGAGCGGGCAGACCTTCGCCCGGACCATCGAACATTTCATGGCCGTGCTCCATGCCTATCACATCAGCAACCTGCAGGTCAAAATCAGCGGCGAAATCCCCATTATGGACGGCTCGGCGCTTGAATTCTGCCAGCTTATCGAGGAGGCGGGCATCGATGAGCAGGACGCCCCCCTCGAGGAAATCGTCATCGAGGAGAAGTATGCGGTCGGCGATCCCTCTCCGGACACCAAGTATATTTCCATAGAGCCGCACCCCGCCTTCACCGTCAAATATCTGCTCAACTACCCCAGCCCCGTGGGCAGGCAGGAATTCACCTTCACCTTAAAGGACGCTCAATCCTTTAAGGACCTCATCGCCCCGGCGCGCACCTTCGGCTTCCTCAAGGACATCGGGGAACTGCAGAAGCGCGGCCTGGCCAGCGGGGGAAAGCTGCTCAACTGCATCCTCATCGATGATGAAAAAGTGGTGAACACCGAGCTGCGCTTCCCGGAAGAGTTTGCCCGCCACAAAATACTTGATCTCATCGGTGACTTTTACCTGCTGGGCAAACCCATACGCGGCCTGGTGACCGCGCAGATGACCGGCCACTCGGACAACAGCGCCCTCTTAAGAAAAATACGTGACAGCCTCGGCGCCTTCTGGTAAAGAAAGCGGGGCTGTTCACTCGTGTACTGATCCTTGAAGGGCGGCCTTCGAGGATTTTCCATGCCACAACGATTCAGACAGGAGGAACCATGGCAGGCATAAAGGAAGAGACCGAACGCTGGGAAAACACCACCGTCAAAAAGTCCCTGCAGAAATTCCCCGAGCGCACGGAGGGGTTCCGCACCACCTCGGGGATCACCATGAAGCGGCTGCATACGCCTGCGGATATCAATGATACAGACTATCTCACCGAGCTGGGGTTCCCGGGCGAATATCCCTTCACCCGGGGCGTTCAGCCCACCATGTACCGGGGCAGGTACTGGACCATGCGCCAGTACTCCGGCTTCGGTACCGCCGAGGACACCAACAGGCGCTACAAGTATCTCCTGGACCAGGGACAGACCGGGCTTGAGCGTCGCCTTTGATCTGCCCACCCAGATCGGATACGACTCGGACCATCCCCTGGCCATGGGGGAGGTGGGCAAGTGCGGCGTGGCCATCGACTCCCTCGGGGACATGGAGATCCTCTTCGACGGCATCCCCCTGGACAAGGTGAGCACCTCCATGACCATCAACTCCCCCGCCGCCATCCTGCTGGCCATGTACATGGCGGTTGCTGAAAAACAGGGGGTTGCCCCGGCAGAGCTCCGGCGGAACCATTCAGAACGACATCCTGAAGGAATACATCGCCCAGAGGAACCTACATCTACCCGCCGCAGCCGTCCATGCGAATCGTCACCGACATCTTCGCCTTCTGCAAGGATCATCTCCCCCAGTGGAACACCATCAGCATCAGCGGGTACCACATCCGGGAGGCCGGCTCCACGGCGGTCCAGGAAGTGGCCTTTACCCTGGCCGACGGCATCGCTTATGTGGACGCGGCCATGCAGGCCGGGCCTGGATGTCGACGACTTTGCCCAGCGGCTCTCCTTCTTCTTCAACTGCCCACAACGATTTTTTCGAAGAGATCGCCAAGTTCCGCGCGGCCCGGCGGCTCTGGGCCCGCATCATGAAGGAGCGCTTCAACGCCAAAGAGCCCGCATCCTGATGCTCCGCTTTCACACCCAGACCGCGGGCTGCACCCTCACCGCGCAGCAGCCCTACAACAATGTGGTCCGGGTCGCCTTCCAGGCGCTGGCCGCGGTGCTGGGCGGCACCCAGTCCCTGCACACCAACTCCTTGGATGAGGCGTTCTGCCTGCCCACCGAAGAGGCCGTCAGCCTCGCCCTGCGGACGCAGCAGATCATCGGCCTATGAAACCGAGGTGGCCGACACCATCGATCCCCTCGGCGGCTCCTACCTGGTGGAGTCCCTTACCAATGACATCGAGCGGGAATCGAAGGGCTACATTGAGAAGATTGACGCCATGGGCGGAATGATCAGGGCCATCGAAGAGGGATACGTGCAGAAGGAAATCGCAAACAGCGCCTACACCTATCAGAAAGAGGTGGAAAGCAAAAAGCGTGATCATTGTGGGGATGAACCAGTTCACCACCGGTGACCCGTTTGTCTGCAAGCTGCTCAAGGTCAGCACCGAGGTTGAAAACCTGCAGAAAAGCAAGCTTAAGAAACTGAAGGAAGCGCGGGACAACGCCCGGGTAAGCGAGACGCTCGGCGCCCTGAAAAAAGCCGCCGAGGGAACCGCCAATCTCATGCCGCCGGTTGTTGATGCGGTGCGGGCCTATGCGACCCTTGGTGAGATTGCGGATGTGCTGCGGGGCGTGTTCGGGGAGTATCGCGAGCGCTGAGGCTGCTACGTGGCTGAACTTGAAGTGCAGAATGTCCCCGTCATAGACGGTATACTCTTTTCCCTCCAGGCGCAGGTGCCCTTCCTCCCGGGCAGCTGAAAGGGAGCCCGCTTTCACAAAGTCATCATAGGACACCACCTCGGCCTTGATGAAGCCGTGCTCCATGTCGGAATGGATTTTTCCGGCGGCCTGCGGCGCTTTGGTCCCCCGGGCCACGGTCCACGCCCGCAGCTCCGTGCCCACGGTGGTATAAAAAGTAATCAGGTTGAGCACGCCGTAGCCGGCCTTAACCAGCTGCTCCAGGCCCGATTCCGCGAGTCCCATGTCCGCCATAAATTCCCTCCGCTCCTCCTCGCTCTCAAGCAGCGCGATCTCGGCCTCCAGGTCACCGCAAATGACAACGAACCCCGCCTGTTCCCGCCGCGCCCTCTCCTCGACGGCTGCCGAGCGGCTCTTCGCCCGGAGATCCTCCTCGTCCACATTTGCCACATACAGGAGCGGCTTGGCGGTCAGGAGGGAGAGCTCGTGCAGGACATGAAGCTCCTGCTCGTCCCACTCCATGGTTCGCACCGTCCTCCCCTGCTCCAGGCCCGACTGCGCCTTGCGGTACACGGCCATTTCCTCCTCCGCTTTTTTATCCCCGACCCGCAGGAGCTTCCCCGCTTTTTCCATCCGTTTTTCCACCGTCTGCAGATCGGCCAGCATCAGTTCCGTGGCAACAATCTCCATGTCCCGCCCCGGATCAAGATCCCCGTAGAGGTGAGAAACATCCTGCTTTTTAAAGCAGCGGACCACGTGGGCGATGGCATCCACCGCGCGGATGTGCCCCAAAAACTGGTTTCCCAGCCCTTCCCCCCGGCTGGCGCCTTTGACCAGGCCGGCAATATCCACAAATTCAATGGTGGTCGGGGTAACCGCGGGCGGCTTGATCATCGCCGCGATGGTCTGCAACCGCCGGTCCGGAACGGCAACCGTCCCCTTGTTGCAGTCGATGGTGCAGAAGGGATAGCTGGAGGCAGGCACCTGCGCTGATGCCAGCGCGTTGAAAATCGTCGATTTGCCCACATTGGGCAATCCTACAATGCCGCAGGTAAAACCCATGCGTCAGGCTCCCTGGCATTGTTAAAAAAGTATTTTCAGCAGGCTGATCAAAAACATCCAGATGCAAGGCACGCGAAATCCTGAGGAATGAGGCGTACATGCATGTACTCCGCAGTGACAAAGGATGAGCGTAACGCAGCAGATGGGTGTTTTTCAACAGCCTGCCGGAGGTTTAAAAGCTAGTATTAATATCGTACACAATCACTCTTCACCTGACAAGTCAAATGATTATCTAAAGCACAGGATGCCCGGCTCAAACGGTGAAACACTTGCCGGAATAGAAGAGGGATGGTGAACGTCATCCTCACAATGTGCCCGAAAAATGAGCTTTCGGCAAAATTTTTATTGCTATATTTCCCCGCCGTACTATAATAGGCGCGCAAGATTGGATCGCATTCATAAACAAAACCAACTAACAATGATGGAGGGTGTACGCTATGGCAACCAAGACAAAACCCATGACCAAGGCACAGCTGGTAACGGAGCTTTCCGAAAAGCTGGGCGCCAAAAAAAGCGATGTCAATGGATTCCTTGACACGCTTATCAATGTCGCTTATGGGGAAACAAAGAAGAAGGGTGTTTTTACCATGCCCGGTATGGGCAAGCTGGTCCTGGTGAAACGGAAGGCCCGCAAAGGCAGAAACCCCGCGACCGGCGAAGAGATCCAGATCAAGGCCAAAACGGTGGTGAAGTTCCGCGTGGCCAAGGCCTGCAAAGACGCCATTCTTCCGTCCAAATAGTTTCTGCGCATCAGGCACATTGAATACGCAGCCCGGTACCCTGAATCGGTACCGGGTTTTTTTGTGTCGTTATTGATGAGAGTTGCTCGATGATGAGGTGCGCCCTGATGAAATGAAACAAGCCGGGTTCAGAGGTTTAAGGCAACGGCAGGTGATTGCAAAATAGGCGTGATACCGTGGGAGGGACCTGATCGAACGATTGAGGTTATATACTCCGTGCATTAACCATTGCTGTGTGGTGCTCTAATTCTTTTCTCGTATACACAAACAAATCAACCTCTATGCCGATATTCTGAAAATACGGGGCAAAATCAATAGACCGGTCTATAAACCTTTTCGCAGAATCTTTAACCACAATAAGAATATCAGCATCACTGAATGCGGTCGCTTTATCCTCTGAGAGGGAACCAAAAAGAATTACTTTCTCCACATTGGCATTTGTGGATAGTATTCTTCTGGCTGCTTTTTGTATTCTTTTTCTGAGAAGATCTTTATCCAGCCAAAATACTTTTACAGAACCGTAAGATTTTTTTTGAATGACTGATTGCACTTTTTGCGTCCTTTTTGGTGATATACTCACCTGGAAAACCGGATGACCAGCCATTGGGGTAACGGGCAGGGATGTAAAATCGGTCCAGTCCTTTTGCGCTCTCAAACAACAATTCCGGGACATCTACTTTTTCTGCGATACCCCTCAGCAGATCATGGACCGAATGGCCCCATGCTTCACCTGCGTGCTTTTGGTACAATGCCTTAACTGCCTTTTCGGCTGCCTGCTGAGCAATAAAGCACGACCACTCAAAGAACTCAGCATCCAGCTGCGATTGAGCACTTTTCAAATCTCTCTCTGCCTGCCTGTACCAGTCTGTGCTTCTTTCTACCATGTCTAATATATATTTGATAGATTAACCTGCAGGAGCAGCTTTAAGCCGCGAATGCATCGCGCATGAATGCGCTCCTACAGAAATTTCAAAATACTTCGTAAACAAGTATAGGGAATTACACATTGTGCGTCAAGACAAAAACCTCTAGCCGTGCTACCTCACATTCAAAGAAGCGACGTGCAGCGATGTATTTTTTAAAAGCGTTTTCCGCCGCGCAATAACATATGCTGCTTCTGCTATGAGCATATGAGAATTACATCGGTCAGCTTGACACCACTTTTATAACCCTATATAATCGTGGCAACTCTGGGGATTTTCATTGCATAGGCAGTAACGGTGAGCTTTTATTGATTGTCTCATAGTACTTCCCATCATAAGGAGTCATACATGGCCAAGGCAAAAGTGGCAATCCTGAGAACAAAACCGGAAACGGTAGTGAAAGATTACCAGCGTCTCTGCGAGCTGGCGGGACTGAAAAGCGCCCTCGATCCATCCGCCAAAACCATTTTGAAGGACAACATCACCTGGCACAATGTCTTTCCCGGCGTGAATACCACCCCCTGGCAGCTTGAAGGAACCATCGAAAGTCTCAAGGCGGCAGGCCTCAACGACCTGGTCACCGTCCACAACCACACCGTTGTTACCATACCGGAAAAGGGGGAGCAGGATTTAAAGTTCAAGCCCATCTATGAACGGCACAAGATCCCGGTGCTCTTTAACTTCAAAGAATCGGATATGCGCTGGATAGAATACAAGCCGAAATTCAAGACACTGGCGCTGCACAAGATTTTCCCGGATGGGATACGCATCCCGGATTATTTTCAGGGCAAAAACATTGTGCACATGCCCACGGTAAAAACCCACTCCTACACTACCTACACCGGGGCACTCAAAAATGCCTTCGGGGGACTTCTCAACTACCATCGCCATTACACTCACACCTGGATCCATGAAACCCTGGTCGACCTGCTCGCCATCGGCAGGGAGATTCACACCGGCATGTTTGCCACCATGGACGGGACCACCGTGGGCTCAGGTCCGGGGCCGCGCACGGTAATACCCCACGATCGCAGTCTCATTCTGGCATCAGCTGACCAGGTGGCCATTGATTCGGTAGCCGCGCGGATGATGGGATTCGGCTGGAAGGATCTTCCCTGCATCTACCTGGCCCATCAGCATGGGCTTGGCATTGGAGACCCGGCGGAGATCGAGATTGTCGGCGATACGGATGCGGCCAGGGAAAACTGGAACTTTAAGGTAGGGGTCAATCTGGCAACCGGCGTAGGCAGGATCTTCTGGTTTGACACGCCCCTGAAGCACCTTCAGAAGTTGTTTTTTCAAACATTTATCGTTAATATTTTCATCTTTGCCTCGGAGTTTTACCACGATTCAATCTGGTACCGGTTCAAAGGGATACCGGTTGTCCGGCAATGGGAAACCCAATCGCCGTGGGGACAGCTGTTCGCCCGGTATCCTAAATAGAGGCAACCCCCGTGGTTACGCCTACTCATTTTATAATCGTTTCCTACCGGCCGTCTCTACTTCATCTCCATTGTGACCGGAACAGGGGCTGAAGCAACGTCGCTCAATACTGTCAGCGCGTCCTGGTTTTTCTGAAGCGTGCCGCTGAAAAAAGCCGCCAGGGTACCCCCGGTAAGCGCGCGCATGCCATCGCGGTCTTCCCCGCCCGGACAAACCGGTGCAAAATTATCTTCGTCAAGCATATCCGCGTGGCCGTTTTCAGTTGCTGTAATCAGCCAGGAGGGACTGGGATTGGCTTCATAGAAATGACGGGGGCCCACTTCTTCCGGGGCACAGGCAATAAATCCCCCCACTACAATCGGCCCCAATCCCGTTCCCAGGATGTAGGTTGGTATTCTGAAGGTGAGGGGCCCGCTTACTGCCGGGGTCTGCCCGAATATCTCCAGTCCGTCTACCGGATCCACTCCCGCCAGCGCACGTATTTTTCTCGGAACTGCAAGGGCCATCCGGTACGCTATCTGCCCCCCTCGCGAGTGACCTGCCAAGCCGAGCAATCTCATATCAGCATTAACCGGAACAACCTCTTGTAAGTTCTTCTCGAGCCATCGGATGATGTCCACCCCCAGGGCTGCCTCTTCCTCAGGTGTAGGAGCTGCCGTCCCATTAAACGGCGGGTACATCTGCGGGACCACGACAACAAACCCATGGCTGGCAAGTTGGGTCATAATTGTTTCATAGCCTTTGATGGATGCGGTAAATCCATGCTGAAACATTACCACCGGGTATCTCCCGCATCCTGAAGGCGTGTAGATATCCATCTCAACCGGCGCAGTATCACCGGAGAGGGAAATAACCTCCACGGAAAGCTCTCCCGGATCATAAAAGTTGCCCCGGCTGACATAGAGGTCAAACCGGCAGCAGCTCATGAGTGCGATTACGGCCCCAACCACCATGAACATAATTTTGCATAACCTGTATTTCCTCATAGAAACCTCCTCTGGCGATACACTGCAATTATTTGAATACGAGAATAGAGTGAGATAGCCCCCTCAGCTAACCCCCGCCCTGTCAGCATATCCTTCAATACCAGATGTGATTATCCCAAGTAAAAAAATTATGCAACAGTTTCCTGCCCGCACCGGGCCGTTTGAGGCGGTGAGATAGCGGTTGACATAATAAGGCAGGATGCTAGTGTAGTGCGTCATTGATTCTTTATTTATATGTGGCTCAAGGGGGAGGGGCTTTTTAGCCACAACAAAATTATTCCGGAACCTGTAGAACGGCAGCGAATCTCTAACTTGGTCCGACAGACCCGCGTGGCACCAGCCTATATTGAAGCCTCTGCAAAGCTGCCTGTCTGCGGTTTGTGTCGTAAGGCACCGGGTCGTGCCGTAAGCGTAAAGACACATTGTTGTGGCGTCAAAAGCCCCTCCCCCTTGAGCCACTGAACTTCTTCGACAGCATGCTATTCGCAACGCACCGGAGCCTTTCATCAGTAAAGAAGTGTTGGACGCACTACACTACTGTAGCTAAATAGCAACATCCGGCAAGGCATCACCATGCACCCGCACGCGGGGATGCGCATGAATAATCTGCGTGCCCCGTATCTGCTCCGGGTAAAATACTGAAAAAGGGAGGTCGAAATGATCCTCATCACCGGCGCCGCCGGCCACATCGGGAAAAGAATGGCGGGCAGATTTATCAAAAGAGGCATTGACTGCATGGGCATCGACTGCATCAGCAGCGGTCAGCTCCCGGAAAAGATCACGCAGGTCATGGACATCAGGGATCCTGCCCTGGGGTCATTGATTGAAAAGAAGGGCATTGACACCATAATTCATCTCGCCTTTTGCACCAAAGCGCGCATTGATGACCGGACACGCGATTCCATCGACCTGGACGGATCCCAAAACATTGCCGATTGCGCGGTGCGGTACGGAGTGCGCAACATCGTCTTCGCGAGCAGCGGAAGGGTATACGGGGACCGGAAGCAGTCCGGGGGATGGCAAGACCGCTGCGGGAATTACCTTAACCCCGCGGATGACCGCTACGCCCGGAACAAGATCAAGGCTGAATCTCTGTTCCTCAAAGCGGCTGATGACCACGGAATCAGGGTTGCCGTGCTCCGCCTGGCCATCGTCTGCTGGAGGGGCGGAGGAGCAGGCATGGGTGACATGCTCAAGGCAACCGCGAGAAGCGGACGCTTCATCACCCTGGGGAAGCACAACCCGCCGATCCAGCTGGTGCACGTGGACGACGTCTCCGACGCCTGCTTCAATGCCATCGGGAAAAGCGGCATCTTCGACATTGGCTCCGAACAGACCATGCCGCTCCGGGAGATGTTCAGCGAAGCCGCCAGGATTGGAGGGAAAAAACCCTCCCCCCTGAAACTCCCCGAGGGACCGACCCTGGGACTGGTGGGGATTCTCTGGCGCATCGGCCTCTGCCCCGTGCCGCCTCTCTATCTTAAAATGTTCGGCTACGATATCACCAGGGACATTTCAGCCACAGCAGCCCAGCTGGGCCGGCCGCAGTATTCAATGAACGCCATACTCAGGGAAATCGTTGAATGCTGACCTGCCACATGCAACCCCGGGCAGATTGCCAGGGGGCGCTTAAACTGATTATCGGAGTTAAAGCAACCGATAGCGCAATCATATCGGCATAACGCTTCCTATTACTCCAAAATCGCCGATTGGAAACGAACCATGCTGCAATCCCGCGAATCTTCTCCTCCCGCCTGTTTTTCAGACGATGGAACGAGTGGATGTGCGGGACAGCGTCTCCCGGTTTTTTGGTACATAAATTGCTTTACATTTCCGCGGATATATATGCACGTGGATCATACAATCAAATTTGGAGACATGCATGGAATCACACACAAGATCCCTGGCCCGGTGCAACCGTCACAAGAAATCCTATCTATTGGAGGAGGCAGACGGTCCGGATGACAAACCCCCCAGTCATGGCAGGCTTACCGTCCCGCAGATGTTCTGCGGCGTTACTCCCTCACAGTGGAATGACTGGCGGTGGCAGTTTCGGAACCGCATCACCACCGTTGATCAGCTTAACCGCTACCTCCCGCTGACCGCGGATGAAAAGGCGGCCCTTGCGCTTACCATTGCAACCTACCCCATGGCCATAACCCCCTATTATTTTTCCCTCATTTCCGGCGCCGATCCCGACGATCCCATCCGGCTTCAGGCCGTCCCCCGCGTGGAAGAGATTGCGCTCAGCCAGTACGGCCAGGAGGATCCCCTGGCTGAAAATGAGGATGCCGCCGTCCCCGGCCTGGTGCACCGCTATCCCGACCGCTGCCTGATGGTTCTGACCAACATCTGCCCCATGCTCTGCCGGCACTGCACGCGCAAATGGGCGTGGAAAAGCGGGGCCTGGGTGCGCACGCAGCAGGAGGTCCAGCACATGCTGAGCTACGTTCGCTCAAACACCTCCATCAGAGATGTAATCATATCCGGGGGTGACGTGCTGAGCCTCTCCACCAGGAGGCTTGAGTCGGTCATCGCGCAGCTGCGCGCCATCCCGCACCTGGAGATCATCCGCATCGGCACGCGCTACCCGGTGGTGCTCCCCCAGCGCATCGATAAAGACCTCTGCTCCATGCTGGCCAGGCACGGGCCCATCTGGGTCAACACCCATTTCAATCATCCCCGGGAACTCACCGCGGAGGCGGCCGCGGCCTGCGACCGCCTGCTGCGGAGCGGCATCCCCCTTAACAACCAGTCGGTTCTGCTGAGGGGCGTTAACGACACGGCGGAAACCCAGCGCGCTCTCTGCCAGGGACTCCTGCGCATCAAGGTCAGGCCCTACTACCTTTTTCAGACCGATGATGTGGAGGGAACGGAACACCTGCGCGTCCCCATCGAAACCGGCATCGCCATCATGGAAGCCCTGCGCGGTCACACCTCGGGGCTTGCCGTCCCGCAGTTCGTCGTCGACCTGCCGGGCGGAGGGGGGAAAGGTGCCGCTTCAGCCCGATTACCTGCTGGAGCAGAATGAAGAGGAATTTGTATTCCGTAACTACGAGGGTCAGGTCTACCACTGCAGAAATCCCCGAAGGCAGAAGGAGCCTGGCAGGGTCCCTTTAACCGTCATGCACAAGCCGCATACAACCCTCATGTAACCGCAGATCTTAAGGTGCGCATTTAAATGATACTGGGCCTGGCATACGATCTGAAAAGCGATATCCTCCCCGGTGCGGCCGATCCCGATGACGCGCTGGAGGAGTACGATTCGGCGGAAACCGTGGACTGCATAGCCGGCGCGCTTGTTTCCCTTAAACACAAGGTGGTTCACCTGGGGGGCGGAAAAACCTTTCTCACCTCGGTTCTCAGCCACCGGGTGGACATGGTCTTCAACATCTCTGAAGGACGGGGCAATTACCGGAGCAGGGAGGTGCAGGTGCCGGCGGTCCTGGAGATGCTCGACATCCCCTACATCGGCTCTGACCCGGCATGCCTTGCCGTCTGCCTGGACAAGCCCCTGGCAAAACACTTGGCGGCATCGGCCGGCATTCCGACGCCCCGCTGGCATTTAATAGCCGACCGGAAGGCACTTGACAGCCCGGCCGGATTCACCTTCCCCGCCTTTGTCAAACCCGCCTGGGAGGGATCCAGCAAAGGCATCGGCAAAACCTCCAGGGTGACCGGGTTCCCGGAGATGGAGCGTGAAGTCATCCGACTGCTCACCCTGTACCGCCAGCCGGTCCTGGTGGAGGAATTTATTCAGGGAAGAGAGCTTACCGTGGGCATCGTCGGTACCCCGCCCCGGGTCATGGGCATTATGGAAGTGATTCCCCGCCGGGGGAATGACCCCGACTTTTTTTACTCGATTGACATCAAGCGCGACTGGCAGCGCCAGGTGCGCTACCAATGCCCCGCTGATTTGTCCGCCGGACTGGAAGAACGCATTGTCACCCACAGCCTGAAGCTGTTTAAAATCCTGGGGTGCAGGGACATGGCCCGCATTGATTTCCGTCTCGACTCGCAGGGACAGCCGTATTTTATTGAGGCCAATCCCCTGCCGGGGCTCAAGCCGGGACACAGCGATTACCCGATGATTGCCCAGTACCGGGGTATTGACTATCATACACTCATCGGCTCCATCATTGACAGCGCCATCAGCCGGCAGCAACCATGCGCACGGATGTCTGCATAGTATACAATGAACCACTGTCCGGTGGCTTCGACGCCACCGGCGAGAGCATTGCTGTCGCCAGCGTGCTTGACGCGGTGAACGCAGTTACGGAAGCTCTTCATGAGAAGGGATATTCCTATCATCTGCTTCCGGTCAAACCCGGCGGATGCAACGACATGCTCCGGCGACTGATCCGGTTGGACCCCCGGGTAATCTTCAACCTCTTTGAGGGCTTTGACCGGGAGCCGGAGAGTGAGGGCATGGTTGCCGTCCTTCTTGAAAAAACCGGGTATTCGCCGTCACCGGCGCACCGTCGCGCGCCCTTACCGACGTGCATCAACAAGGTGAAAACCAAATCCCACCTGCGCAGCATCGGTCTGCCGACTGCTGACTGGCATCTGTGCGAACCCGGTGCTGCCATGCAGCTGCCGTCACCGGGCTTCCATTCCCATGCGTTGTCAAGCCCCTGGCTGCCGACGCGAGCTACGGGCTGACCGAGCGGAGCCTGGTCAGCAGCTTTCATGAAATGTGCGAGCAGGTTGGGCAGGTGCATTCCCGCTACGGGCAGGCGGCCCTGGTGGAGGAATTCCTCCCCGGTCGCGAGTTTAACGTTCTGGTCATGGGACCTCCCCTGCGCCAGTTCTCCATCGCTGAAATCTGCTACAGCCTGCCGGCTGGCAAACCGCAGCTGTACACCTACGCATCCAAGTGGGAAGAGCAGGATGAATACTATGCCGCAACCCAGGTGCAGTGTCCGGCCCATCTGTCTGCGGCAGATGCGCAGATGATTGAAGACCTGGCCGCCCGCGCCTTTGACGGGCTGGTCGGAAAGGGTTATGCGCGGATTGACCTGCGCGCAGACCGTTCGGGTGAGATTAACATACTGGAAATAAACCCCAATCCTGACATCGGCCCGGCAAGCGGCGCCAAGAGAGAAGCAGAGGCGTCCGGCATGAGCTATAACGACTTCCTCTGTACAATCATGGCACAGGCCTGGTCCGGACGGGATTCAACCGCCCCCGGCGCCTGTGCATACCTGTCCTGATAACACCCCATGCAGAAAATAACCGACCCGCCGGCACCTTCGCCGCTTCAACCCCGTCAGTCCGTACCGCCGGTATATCTGCGTGAAATGAGGGCCGACGACAAGGAGCCGCTGCTTGCCATCCTGCGCTCGACGCCGGAGTTCAAGGCCTCGGAAGTGCCGGTTGCCGAAGAGCTGCTCACCGCGTTTCTCGAGCAGCCGCTGACTTCGGGATATTATGTCTGGGTGGCGGTGGAGGAAGGCACAGCGGTCAGAAGGGGGTATGTATGCTTCGGGCCGACTCCCCTCACCGAGGGGACCTGGGACATTTACTGGATCGTCGTGGATAACGCCTTTCGCGGCACCGGCATCGGCAGAGCGCTCCTGCGCCATGCCGAGCAGGAGATACAAAACGCGGGAGGAAGGATGATCTTGATTGAGACCTCGTCAAAGGATGAGTACCGCGGTACGCACCGGTTTTACCGGGAAATGGGATATCGTCAGATCAGTTTCATCGCCGATTTCTACACGCCGGGCGACGGAAAGATAACCCTGCAGAAACTGCTCAGATGTTAAGTTCAGGATAAACTTAGCGAAGAACTTCCTTCCTCGCAGAAAAATCAGATCCTTCGTTGCACTCAGGATGACGAACCTGGTTTCCTCCTGCCATGTTAAGCAGTCTCTTTATCACTGTGGTACCTTTGGATATCAGCCCACATTTTTCCCTAACCTTCTCTGTTTTCATTTCCGATACAATTACTTGTTGGCAACTCTAAAGGGAGGATACGAACATGACTTACAGGACCATTTTTTTCATGAAAACCGGGCTTATGCTCATCCTGGCGATGAGCCTGACGGCAGCACTCTCATGTAAAAGAAAAATTTCCTGCAACCCGGATGAAGGGTCGGTGTGCCCCTCCGGAACCATTTGCAAGGCAGTGTCATCCGGCAAGGGCCAGTGTCTCTACACCTGCGAAGCCGGTGATGACAACCCCTGCGTCCTGAAAAACGAGGTTTGCCTGCGCTATGCCGACGACACCTATGCCTGCACGCCCCGATGCACTCCCGGCGGCATAAATACCTGTCCGGCCGATTGGGTATGCGTTCCGGTGATGGGTGATGAGCACGTGTGCCGGCCGGAGTGCGACCTGAGCACCAATCTCTGCGAAGACAACGAGGTCTGCCAGCCGCTGCCCGACGGCACGGCCGCCTGCATGGCCCAGTGCGACCCGCAGGGGTCTGATTGCGGTGAAAACCAGGTATGCGAGCTGAGAACGGACGGTCTGTATGCCTGTTACGATCCCGTGTACGTAAGAGGGACCATTTTTGATTCCGCCTCGGAAAGCCCGGTAGAAGGCGCTCATGTCATCGCCATAGACAAAACCGGGGCGGCCGCGACCGATGTCGCGGTCACCGACGGCGAGGGAGCGTATGAACTCCAGGTCCCGGTGGTGAGAAATCCCGACGGCACCCTCGACGAAGGGACCTTCACCCTGCGCGCTTCAGCAGCTGATTACCTCCCCTTCCCCCATGGCATCAGGCCGGCCATACCCGTTGATGCCGCGACGGCATCACAGGACGAAGGTGCATGGGTTCTGGAAAATGCCGCAACCGAAATCGCCCTGATAGCCCTTCCCCCGGAAAAGAGGGGACAGGGCAGCATCGCGGGAAACATCGTAACCGATGAAGACGATGCCGGAGCGGGCGGCGTACTGGTTGTGCTTGAAGGCGCAACGCAGGATCAAACCATTGGCTTCAGCGATAAAAGCGGCGCCTACACCCTCTTCAACGTGCCCGAAGGCAGCTGGGAGATCCACGGGTACAAGGCATTTTTGCAGCTCACCCCGGTGGCGGTGACGCTGGCCGCGGGAGAGGACAGAACCGGGGCGGATCTCATGTCCAATGACAAACCCTACGGGACGGTCAGCGGGTCAATTAATATCGTCAACGCGCCGGGCGGTTCAGCCACCAGCGTGGTGCTGGTTCCGGAGTCAACCTTCAACGATACCTTCGTGAAAGGTGAGGTGCCTCCCGGTTTGCGCGCGCCGGCGCCACCGGAACCTCCCTCTATTGCAGGTGCATTCACCATTGAAGGGGTTCCTGACGGCCGGTACGTAGTGCTTGCCGCCTTCGAGAATGATATCCTGGTGCGTGACCCCGATCCTTCCATTGCGGGAACACAAATTCTTCACCTGCAGGTTCCCAACGGATCCTCCTACACCATAAACATATCAGACTCTTTCAAGGTCACCGAGGCCCTGGTGATTGTTTCACCGGGTGCCGCCGAGCCGGAACTCATAACCGGCACTCCCGATTTTGTCTGGAGAGACGATTCAAGCGAGACCAGGTACGAACTGGTCGTGTATAACGCCTTCGGTGATGAGGTATGGAGGAATGACAGCGTGCCCAAGGTTACGGGATCGGAAAATGTTACGGTTACCTACGCGGGAAGTCCCTTGCAGGCGGGCATGTATTACCAGTTCAGGGCAACGAGCTGGCGGGACACCGGCCCCATCTCCCAAACTGAAGACCTGCTGGGTGTTTTCTACACCACGGCAGAGTAAAGAAAACGGGAAGAGGCAGGCGGAGAGTAAACCGCATTGACCAGGGAATATTAAAGTGAAGGCGGGGTTGGCATCAGCCCCGCCTTGCCGATTCGTAAAAGAATAAGATTTCTCGCTGCGCTCAAAATAAAAAAATTGAGCTTATTACCCCAGCAGCACCACGCCGCCGACAATCAGTATCACCCCGATGCACTTTTGTACGGTTATCTGCTCTCCCAGCAGGAGCAGCGAAAAAAGGAAGGCAAAGAGCGGGTAGGAACCCACGATGGGCACGACCCGGGAGGCCTCACAATATTTCATGGCGTTGAAATACGACCACATACCCAGTAGTCCCGCCACAATGCCGCTCAGGACAAGAAAGCCGACCGTTCGGGCATCCGCCCGGATAATCTCCGTATGCACATTGGTGAAGAGCATGATCAGGATCAGGATGATGGTGGCAGAGACTGTTCTGATGGTGAGCCCCGCCAGGGGGCTGATGTTGATCAGCCCCAGTTTTTCAAACACGGGTGCGATCCCCCACAGGATTGCCGCCAGAAGGGCGTAGATCAAACCTGACCTGTTCATTACCGCTGCTCCCAACAGAGAAGGCAGCCGTATGCCGCCTGTAAATTATTAGAAGGTTGTTGAAAAAGAAGTTTTCCTCAGGCTGTTCAAAAACATCCAGATGCAAGGCACGTGAAATCCTGAGGAATGAGGCGTACATACGAGTACGCTGCAATGACGAAGGATGAGCGTGTAACGCAGGGGATGGGTGTTTTTCAACAGCCTGTTAGTGCGCCTTTTCCAGCTCTTCCCTGACAATCCTGCTCATGTCACCGCCTGACGCCTTTCCCGATAACTTTTTTGACAGGATCCCCATTACCTTTCCGAGGCCTTTAAGGTCGGTAGCGCCGGTTTCGGCAATAACCGCCCTCGCCTCCGCCCGGATTTCATCGTCAGTGAGCTGAGCGGGCATATAAGCCCTGATAATCACAATTTCCTCCCGCTCCTTCTGCGCGGCATCTTTTCTGTTCACCGCCTCAAATTGGGTTGCGGCATCCTCGCGCTTCTTGATCATGCTGAAAAAAACCTTCACCGCCGCATCTTCGGTAATGGGATCTCCCTTCTCCTTCTCTTTATTCACCAGTTCGGCGAGCATCATCCTCAGGGTGGAAACCCTCAGTTCCTGTTTCTCCTTCATTGCCGCCGTCAGGTCCTTCCTGATTTTTTCCTTTATCATGGTACTCCTTTTTTAACCTCTCAGCAGTAGTTGTCGCGCGCGCTCATTCCACTTTCGGCGCATCAGCAGAAGCCGTCTCGGCTGCAGGGGGCAGCGGCCGCGGGGGCTGCCTCCTTCCCGCCTTTTTTGGCTGCGGCGATTACCTCTGCTTTCTCCTTGCCGAATTTCCTGCTTTGCCGCTTCAGCACCTTGATCTTCTTTCGCAGCCGGTTCGTCTCTTTTCTGCTTTTGGACTTCCGCCCCTCCGCCTTTTCCTTCCTCAGCACCTTGATCTTTTTCTTGAGGCCGGCCGCATCGACTTCCTTCTTTTCTTCCTGGATTTCTTTTTCCTGATCTCGATAGGTTCTCCCCGGGCATCGGCGATGGCCTTGATGAGATCTTCCTTCTTCATGGCGCTGACACCTTCAATGCTGGTGTACTTTTTTGCCTCTTCCCTCAATTTGGTCACCGTCATCCTGGTCAATGCTTTCTCTTCCATCTAACCCTCCTCTCTGTGCAGTTAAATCAATTGTCTCAATTCTGGTTGAAACCATTTAAAATGACTCTTCATAAATCCGAAGCACGAAATCAGAAATTCGAAACAACTTCAAATGACCAAAATTCAAACAAGGCAGGCTGTGGTCCATGGTCCACAGTCGATAGCAGAGACAAAAACAAACCCTGCTGTTGTTTTTGACATTGATTTCGGATTTCCCTGTAAGGGCCATTATAGCAAAGAAACCGGATCCACATCCACAGAAAACGCCACCCCGCTTCCCTTTAGCATCTCCGGCGCCCGGTTTATCAGTCGCGAGGCGAAGCCGCGAAGCAGGGTCAGGGAAGATCCCTTCAACACCATCTGGAAGCGGTATTTTCCCTTTATCTTTTCCCACGGTGCGGCAGCAGGCCCCAGCAGTTCGATGCCGTCACGGAACCTGCCTTCCTTGCGCAGCAGCGAGTGGGCCAGCGCTCCCAGTCGATCGGAAAAGTCGGCCGCTTTTGTTCTGCTCGTTCCTTCCATCCTGAAGTTGATGAGCCTGCTGAAGGGCGGATAATTGAGCTCTTTTCTGAATTTTACTTCTTCCTCGTAAAACAGGGAATAGGCCTGCTTCCTGGATGCCTCAATGCTGTAATGCCGGGGATTAAATGTCTGGATAATCACCTCGCCGGCGATATCGCCCCTTCCCGCCCGCCCTGCAACCTGGGTGAGCAGCTGAAAGGTTCTTTCACCCGCGCGGAAGTCGGGAAAGTTCAGGGACGAATCGGCGGACACGACGCCCACCAGGGTGATGCCGGGCAGGTCATGCCCCTTGGCAATCATCTGGGTTCCTATAAGAATGCCGGCGGCGCTGGCGCTGAAGCGATTGAGCACGCTCCTATGTCCCCATTTGCCCCGCGTGGTATCGCGGTCCATGCGCTCCACCCGCGACTGGGGCAATAAAGCCTTTACCTCGTCCTCGAGCCGTTCCGTGCCCCGCCCCATGAGATTAAGACGAATGCCGCCGCAGCCGGGGCAGGTATCCGGCGCGGCAATGGCATAACCGCAGTAATGACACTGCAGCTTTTTCACCCGCTGGTGGTGAATAAGGGATACGCTGCAATTGGGGCAGCCGAAGACATGGCCGCATTCCCTGCAGATGATGCAGGGGGCAAAGCCCCGGCGGTTGAGGAAGAGCAGGCTTTGCTGGTTCTGCCTGACCCGTTCCGCCAGGGTTTCTTTCAGCCTGCGGGAAAGCTCCCGGGCGGTTTCAGGGTGCTGTAGCCTCTCCTGCTTCATATCAACGATTTCGATGCTGGGCAGCGGCCTGCCTTCCACACGCCGGGTCAGTTCCAACAGGGTAAGCTTTCCCGTCCGCGCATTGAAATAGGACTCCACCGATGGTGTGGCCGAACCCAGGATGACAACGGCATTGTCCATCCGCCCCCTCACCAGGGCCAGGTCTCGCGCGTTGTACCTGAGTTTTTCCTCCTGCTTATATGAGGTGTCGTGCTCCTCATCGACAACAATAATGCCGGGACGGGTAAATGGCGCGAAGATGGCGGAACGGGTGCCGATGGCGACGTTTGCCAGGCCCTTTTTAATCCGCCGCCATCCATCATACCGCTCACCGGGAGAAAGCCTGCTGTGCAGCACGGTAATGGCATCACCAAAGCGGGACTGGAACCGACCCACCAGCTGGGGGGTTAGAGAAATTTCCGGAACCAGAACCAGCGCCTCCCTGCCCTGCTTCAGCACTTCTTCGACGGAGGCCAGGTAAACCTCTGTTTTCCCGCTTCCCGTAACACCATGGAGGAGAAACGGTGCGTACACCCCTGATTTAATCGCCTCCCTGATGCTTGTAAGAACCTTTCGCTGCTCAGGGGTCGGGTCGCGTCTTTCTTCGCACACCACCGCCTCCCCGCTTAATGGATCGCGGTAGACCTCCCGCATCTCAAAGCTGACACAGCCCTTTTTTGTAAGACCGCTGAGAAGGGGCGCGCATGGCCCGAATTTTTTATTTATCAATGCCAGGGGAATGATACACTCCGGTTCAAGGAAGCGCAGCAGAGAAACCTGCCGGGGGGCTTTTCTTCCCCACGCCTCCAGGAGCCCGGGGGATTTGAGCACCTGACACCCCTTTTCCTCAAGCCGTATCCACTTCTCTTTTTTTATCGCGACCGGTTTGCGTCCCTCCTGTATTTCTCGTCGGACCAGCCCCTCCCGCTCAAGCTGCGCCAGCACGCTCTGCAGTGCTTCACCCCCCGCACTCTTTTGCAGGGCCTTAAAGGAAATCCCTTTTTTCTCCCTAAGCGCTTTGAGCACGTTCCCGGCAGGAATGTTATCCCCGGCAGGCTGGGAGGTTCTCCCCTTTTTCTGTCAGGGAGATCACCTGCCTGCTGGTGACATCGATGCTGGCGGGAAGCGCGGTTTTGATTACTCCCCCGAGGGGGAAAAAATAGTAGTCGCTGATCCACCGGTAAAAGGCGAGATGATGGGAGGTAAACAGCGGCTGGTCGTCCAGGACCTCGATAACGTCCTTGATCTCAAGCCCTTCGGGCTTCGCGTCACTGCCGACCACATACCCCGTCACCTTTCGCTTGCCCAAAGGTACGAGGACCCGTTTCCCCACTTCTATGCCGGACCGGAGCTCGTCTGGAACGCGGTAGGAAAGCAGCTTGGCGAGGGGTATGCCCAATGCCACTTCTATAAAAAAATCTGCCCTTTCACTATTCATCCCTGACAACTTCGCGCAACCACTGCTTGAATCGATCACGTAACTCCGGCCTTTTCAAGGCGTAACCGACGGTAGCCTGCACATACCCCAGCTTGTCGCCGACGTCATACCGGGTGCCCGAGAACTGATAGCCCAGCACCCTTCCCCGCCGGCTTAACTCCGCCAGGCCCTCCGCCAGTTGAATTTCTCCGTCCGCGCTCGGTCGAAGCTGCCTCAGGACAGGAAACATCTCGGGGGGTAGAATGTAGCGGCCAATGATGGCAAGGTTTGAAGGCGCCTTCCCCCGGGTGGGCTTTTCGACAATGCGCCTGACCAGGTAGAGCTTATCCTCAACACGCTCACCTTCAACGATCCCATAAAGAGGAGTGTCTTCTTCGGGAACTTCCCGCAGCGCGATTACCGCTGCTGTTTGATGGCGCTCATAGACATCGAGAAGCTGACGGGTAACCGGCACCTCCGCGTCTATCATATCGTCAGGATACAGAACGGCAACAGCCTCTCCTTCTACGACAGGTGCCGCGCACAATACCGCGTCACCCGTTCCCAGCTGCCTCTTCTGCCTAACCGCGATGATGTTGACCATTCGGGAGATTTCCCTGACGGTGGCGAGCAGCTCTTTTTTGCTTTTTCTTTCGAGGATGTCCTCAAGCTCCCCCTGGATGTCAAAATGGTCCTCGATGCATCCCTTGCCTTTGCCGGTAACCAGGATTATCTCCTTAAGCCTGGATGCAACTGCCTCTTCTACAATATACTGGATTCCCGGCCTGTCCACGATGGGCAGCATTTCTTTGGGAATCGCCTTGCTCGCGGGCAACAGCCGTGTTCCCCATCCCGCTGCAGGAATAATGGCCTTTCTGACGTCCACTATTAAGACCCCTTTTTTAAATTCGAAGCGCGAAATCCGAAATTCGAAACAAATCCGAAAATTCAAATTTTCAAATGACCAAAACATCAAGTTTCAAAGAAACGCTATTGCATTTAAATAAAAAGATGAACGTTGAACATTCAATTTTCAACGTCCAACTTTGAACGAAGAAGAAGTTCCTTTTCGTTGGATGTTGAACGTTGGACGTTCGATGTTGGGCGTTCACATTCTGACTCCTGACTCCTGACTTCTTCTCTACATCCAACTTCCAACATCCAAAATAAGCTAATCCTCCTCCGGCTGCCCTCCTTCTCCTCCAGAAGTCAGTGTCAGGGTTATCGGCTGAACAGACTGCGCCCCTTCAGGGTCAATGGCGATAACCTCGAAATTGTAGGTGCCCCCCTGCTGCTGATCACTGATCTGCCACCTGATCAGTCCTGAATCGGAATCGATGGTCATGCCTTCAGGGGCCGAAGACAGACTGAATTTCACCTCATCCTCGTCCGGATCCTCGGCAGTGACCGTGTATTCATATGAAGAACCTTCCATGGCCTCCGCGGCCGGCTTGGAGGTAATGCGAGGAGCGCTGTTGAGAATAACTGCTTCGCTGGCATAGTATGATACTTCGGGAGACTCACCGTCACTGACACGTACCTGACAGCCGATTCTGTCGCCCTTTTTGAAATAGTCAGTAGACAGTGTAGATCCTGTCGCTCCCGGAATGTCCTCCTTGCCCTTTTTCCACTGATATGAAGTTCTGACATAGTCACCATCAGCATCAAACACATCCAGCCGGGCCGTCACATCATCTTTGGAATGTGTGGGTAGCGGCTCAATGGCAAAGGACCTCAGGACAGGAAGACTGTTTACAATAACAACAGGATTTGATTGGATCGAATTACCTTTCACTTTATTAAGATACGGAGTTACCTCAACCGCAATGGTATCCCCCTTTTGAAAGTTATCCTGTTTAAGTGTGCTCTCCGTTTCCCCCATGATCTCTTTCCCGTTTTTCATCCACCGGTAGCGCACGTCTGCGGTTTGCGCTTGATTAAATTTCACCACGGTTTCTAAGAGGCCGCTTTTGGAAGGATTCGCAGGTAAGATTTCTACTGAACTGATGGCAGGAAGCGCCGCAGCACTATCGGCACTTTTTTCTTTCTCTTCTCTTGTGCCGCAGGAAGCAACCATGACCAGAACCCATCCCAGTGCAATCATGCTACACAGGCATAAATCAGTCTGTTTCATTGCTGATACCTCCCCTTCCTTCTATAAAAAAAGCAAAAAACATGCCTAAAATCAAAGGAATTGCTTCACACGGCTGCATAGTTTATGAGTGCATCATAGTGCAAATAGCTTTTTTGTCAAGCAATCAATTGGTGCAGTAAAACGCGCAATCCCACTTAAGAAAAGACCCCTCAGCTCACATTGTGCTGAGGGGTCCCCCTCCTTATCAAAATAGAATCCGGCATCTCGGGACCGGAGATTAGTATATCTCACCTGATAAACAGTAGTTGCAGCAGTTAGCCTTGCCAAGGGCCATGTCAATAATCACCAGCAGATCGTAAATGTCGATGACATCATCAGCCAGACAGTTGGTGGTGCCGGCCGGGCTCCCGCAGTACGGCGGCATGCCGTTGGGCACGTCCCCATTATCCACCTGGCACGGCGTCGGCTCCACGAACCCCAGGATAATGTCCACCATTTCCAGTATGTCAAACAGGTTCACCACCCCGTCGCCGCAGGGGGCGCAGCCCGGATCAAGGCAGTCCCGCGGATAAAGATCCCCGCACACATCAAAGCAGACCTGACCGCTGTCCGTGCAACTGCAAAGCGATTCGTTAAACTGATCGGCTGCCTCCACCTCGGTTATGCACAGATCCACGCAGTCCGGACACGCATCGGCATTGATCACATCATACAATACCGTGGCAATTACCCCGTCACCTTCCCTGATCAATCCAACAGCCGAGTAGAGCACCACCCTGCAGGAACCATCAGGCTGTTCTTCGGCGGTGCAGGTGAAGCCGAGCGCCCGGTCAGGATCGGCAAAGCACTCATTACATCTCAGATTATCCTCTCCCTGGTCACACTCTGCAATGGTCATCACCATCGCCCGGATGGTGTTGCTGTTGTTGGTGACACTGACATCCACCCCGATGGAATCGGTCTCCGGTGCCACCGTCTCCTCGGAGAGGTCGGCGATGATCTCGCCGATCTGCAGCACGATCGAGTCGGTCCAGTTGTTGACCGGGTCTGTCACCGTCACCGTGCACTCGCCCACCTCTGCCGGGAAATCACAGAGGGTGTCGGAAACGATCACCCGGGCGGCGCATTCAGCCGTCTCGGCGATGCCAGCAAGATCCGGCTTGGTGCACTCTATCGTCCAGCTTGTGTCAACCGTACCTTCACAGTCGAAGCAGGCGCAGAAATCAACCACGTCACCGCAGGTAAGGGCAAGGCCCCTTCTCCCCGGCCGGTTGTAGGGCGGATCATCCACCGGCGGCTGCTCCACGCAGGAGCAATACCCTTCCGCCCCGCCCAAATAGATCTCACCGCTACACTGACCCTCTACCGTGGTTGTTGTTGATGACGGCGTAGTAGTCGTTGTCGATTCAATAGTCGTAGTCGTCGATACCGAGCTGGTTGTTGTCGGCTGCGAGGTCGTGGTCGTTGATACCGAGCTGGTTGTTGTCGGCTGTGAGGTCGTGGTCGTTGATACCGAACTCGTGGTTGTAGGTTGTGAGGTCGTGGTTGTTGGTATCAAGCTCGTAGTAGTCGTTGGCTGCGAGGTGGTAGTTGTCGATACTGAGCTGGTAGTCGTTGGCTGCGAGGTCGTAGTTGTAGGCTGAGAAGTGGTAGTCGTCGGTTGAGAAGTGGTAGTCGTCGGTTGTGACGTAGTAGTCGTTGATACCGAACTCGTGGTTGTAGGTTGTGAGGTCGTGGTTGTCGGTATCAAGCTCGTAGTAGTCGTCGGCTGCGAGGTCGTAGTTGTCGATACCGAGCTGGTTGTTGTTGGCTGCGAGGTCGTAGTTGTAGGCTGAGAAGTGGTAGTCGTCGGTTGTGACGTAGTGGTCGTTGATACCGAACTGGTAGTCGTCGGCTGCGAAGTGGTGGTGGTCGGTTGTGACGTAGTGGTCGTCGATACCGAGCTGGTTGTTGTTGGCTGCGAGGTCGTAGTTGTAGGCTGAGAAGTGGTGGTTGTCGGTTGTGACGTAGTAGTCGTTGGCTGTGAGGTGGTAGTCGTCGATACCGAGCTGGTAGTCGTCGGTTGTGACGTAGTGGTCGTCGATACCGAACTCGTTGTTGTCGGTTGCGAGGTGGTAGTCGTTGATACCGAACTGGTAGTCGTCGGCTGCGAAGTGGTGGTGGTCGGCTGTGACGTCGTGGTTGTTGGTTGTGAGGTAGTCGTCGTCGGTATCACACTCGAGGTTGTCGTTGATATTGAGGTCGTAGTTACCGGAGGAGCAGTGGTGGTGGTTATAGGAATAGTTGTAGTAGAAGATGAAGTCGGAGCTTCAATACAATCCTTTGGGTCTCCAGATTGCGGTTGCTGTGAGACAATAGCACAGGCTTCAGAAATGGGCACACAATCAAAATCTGAGCTGCAAGTAGTTCCACTCTGGTCGCATGTGCCACTGTTACAGAATTCACCGGGCATGAAGTCATTAATTTCAATAAAGCATATGACAAATGTATCTTCCGTTAGACAGTCTAATCCCTTACAGCCATTAGGGTCGCGCGGATAATTCGCGAAGGGATCAGCATCTTCTCCACCTGGTTCACTTCCGCCTATGTTTACATAACATTGAGAAAAAGGTGCTCCAATCTCAATGGGTCCAGTACACTGATCCGGCGAAGCATCGTCACACAAAAAAAGTCGTGGGCTGCTATCCTTCTGAGTAGCCGGCGCACCGCCTTCAACAGTAATGCAAAGGGCATAGTTGGCGGCAAAATCGCTGTCCGTATCGAAAAGAATACATCCGTCACCTGTGTTAGAGCCAGTCCATGCTGTATCATCAAAGTTGAATGACACCGTCATCTCAAACGGAGATGAACCCGGTTCTACACATATCTCTGTCATATCCTGCTGATTCGGTGCATCATCCACCCCGTTTGGATCCACTTTACATTCCTGGGCCGATGCCGACGCACCAAGGAAAAAAGAAGGGCTCAAGATGATTACAAAAATGAAGATCATCAATACGAGGAACCTTATTTTTTCTTTCCCCATGATGATCGATGATAACAATTTTCCCGCTGCTTTTCTCAATAGCATTTAAAAATAAAACCTCTCTAAATCCATCTCGCTCTACGACCTCAGAAAAAAGAATCCAGGGAAAAAAGAGCAGATAGCTAGCAACTTGTGTAATGTAGTAAATTTAGTCTTGTATATAATATGAATGATTTTGACGAATTTTACTTCATTTTCCGATTTTGTCTATAGGCAAAACCCTGATTTTTGGCTTCGAAAACCCTGATTTTTGGCTTCGAAAAGCCTTATACTTTAATATTAAATCAATATTAAATTCAAAAGTCAATGCATCTTTAAAAAATAGTAAATATATTAATAACTTAATTTTTATTTGCTCAAATATACTTATTCGACCGGATGGACATTATAGTTACATGCCACCAGCCACATTATAAAAAAGATGCCCATCGGGTTCAAAAAAATAAAACTTTCATCAAGTTTTACGGCTTATTACCGATAAACAGTAAGCAAAGAGGCGCCACCGGTTAAACATGCTGGCATTAGCGCCCAAGATAAGAATTTTAACCTTTTGATTCTCTTAATCTTTCACTATGAGATTGCTCGGTTGCATTCCCTCCTCGCAATAATCTTATAGGCACGTCTTCACTCGACGGTAGCATTGCAAGTGAATCGTGGTAATTTCTTTTTTGACCCGGGTGACATCATTTTTTATGAAGCAGGACAAGTAACTTCTATGGAAGGCATATCAAAAAAACAGCTCATGGAAGAAATAGATGAGCTGCGCCGTCAGGTAGCCGAGCTGCAGGAGGAAAAAGAGCGACTCAAGCAGTGGAAGACGGAAGCAGAGCGCAAAGGGGACCGCTACCGCCTCATAAACGAAAACACCAGTGATCTTATTGCCGTCACCACCTTCAGCCTGAACCCCACGTACACTTACATAAGTCCATCCCATAAACAGGTTTTGGGTTATGACCCTGAAGATTTGATAGGAAAAAAGGGTATTGATTTTGTGCACCCCGACGATAAAAAAAGACTGCTCCCGTTACTGCAAAAATATATCACCCTCAAGGCATCGAAATTACTGGGCTTAAAAAATCGTGAACTGTCAGAACTGCTGGATTACCGGGTCAGAGACAAGTCCGGAAATTGGCACTTTCTGGAGAGCACCGTTAACATGATCAACGATGAGCTCCTCTTCATTTCACGAGACATAACCAAGCAAAAAGAGAAAATAGAATCAATCAAGATGGCCTATGCTGAACTGATGCAGATATTTAATAACATCGTCGAGGGGGTGCGTGTCATCGATAAGGATTACAATGTGCTCCTGGTCAACAAAACCTTCGCCAATCTGGCCGGCATGAGCGAGGAGGAAATGACCGGGAAAAAGTGCTTCGAGGTATTCAGCTGTTCGCTCTGCCACACCCCCGACTGCTTTTTAAACCGAATTTTCGGGGGTGCATCTCATATTGCCCTCGACACAGAGATCCACCGCAAAGACAACCGCACCATACCCTGCTCGGTCACCGCAACACCTTTCCAGGGCAGCGCCAACGAACCCATGGGCATTGTCGAAAATTTCCGGGATATAACCCAGAGGAAGCAGTCGGAAAAGGAGCTGCGGGAGGCCAATGAATTTTTAGAGCAGGTTATTGAAAACAGCAAGGACGGAATACTGATTGTTGATACCATGGGCAACATAATCGCGTGCAACACTGCCCTGGCGCAGATGAGCGGGTTCAGCAAGGAAGAGCTGATGGGCAAACATGCGTCCATGCTGGTCATCGAGGATAAGGAAATGAGGAAAACGATCCTGGAAAAGACGGCTGAGCTCTTTGAAAAAGGGTTCACCACCTATGAGCCGACCTTCAAGTCGAAAGAGGGAAAAAACATCGAAGCCGAGTGCCTGTCCTCGATGGTACGGAACGCTGAAGGAGAGTATATTGCCGGTGTATCGATCATACGGGACATCACCGAAAGAAAGCAAATGGAACGGCACCTCATCCAGTCCGAGAAAATAAAGTCGCTGGAAGAGCTGGCGGGGGGAGTAGCCCACAACTTCAATAATATTCTTGCCGCCATCCTGGGAAGGGCTCAGCTTCTGATGATGAAATTCACCGACCAGCCGCACGTGCAGGAAAGAAGGAAGGTGATGCTGGAGCTGAAGAAGAGCCTTGAGGTAATCGAGCAGGCCGCCATGGAAGGAGCCCGCACCGTGAAGCAGATCCAGGACTTCTCCCGCAAGCGGGAGGACACCAACTTTACCAGGGTTGACCTCAATGAAATTATAGAACAGAGCCTGGAACTTACCCGCGCGCGCTGGAAAGATGAGGCACAGTTAAAGGACATCACCATTGCCATCAAGAAAGATTTCTCCCCGCTTCCACCCATAGAGGGCAATGTCTCCGAGCTGAGGGAACTTTTTACCAATCTGGTCAACAATGCCTTTGATGCCATGCCCGGGGGCGGTAAGCTGATTTTAAAGACCTTCAGCGAAAATGGACAGGTGGTTATTAAAGTGGAGGATACCGGGGCCGGCATTCCCGAAGACATCCGGGACAGGATCTTTGATCCATTTTTCACCACCAAGGGCGTCCAGGCAACAGGGCTCGGGCTGAGCGCCTCCTACGGGATCATCAGCCGGCATAGCGGAACCATTGCGCTGGATGGCCTGAAGGGCAGAGGATCATCTTTTACCATCAGGTTTCCGGTTTCAGGAAAACCGGTCGAAGAGCACAAGGCGCAGCCTGTAACCGGAACAATGAAAAAAGCGTCCATTCTGATCATTGAAGATGAGGATGATTTGCGCAACCTTCTTACCGACATCCTGAAAATGGAGGGCCATGAGGTTGAGGCGGCGGCAAACGGTCGGGAAGGAATCGCGTCATTTGTCAACAGGCACTTTGACCTGGTTTTCACCGACCTGGGCATGCCCGAAATGTCCGGCTGGCAGGTGGCCAAGGAGATAAAGAAACTGGATGACAGGACGCCGGTCGCGCTTATAACCGGCTGGCACATCCAATTAAATGACGCAGAGAAGAAGGAAAAAGGCGTAGACTTGATCATCAACAAGCCGTTCAAGGTGGACGAAATTTTCAAGCTGGTCGAAGAAGGCCTGAAGATCAAAGACTCCTATAACGGAACCTGACCACACCTATCATTCCCCCCCTTTAATTTTTATCGCAGCACATTGAATCCAGCGAAGCATCGGTCTCTATTCATTGAAGAGCCCTCGAAAAGGTCTTGCCTTTCCCGGATACTGGTGATAATTAATACAAATAAATTGTTCTTCTGGCATTCTTGAAAAACGCCGCAGTGCGCCCATAGCTCAGCTGGATAGAGCGGCAGACTACGAATTGATACCTCTGAGTTTCCTAACCTCCTCAATATTGTTTAACTGTTTGAATTATCGCAATTCCCTCTTTGGCAGATTTTCCTCGTAGTAGCAGTTTTTTGTAAGCTTTGGAAAACTTTTCTCACACAAATTCACACACAGCAAATCTTAAAAAATCTAAATCGCATTTAACTTTCTTTGGCAATGCACCCGATATTTAAGCTGCCAGTTTATATTTGACAAACTGTAGCTATTAAGCTACACTATGTTAATAATCATGAGCGGTCAGGAAAGTTCTGTGACGCAAATACGGATTTATCAAACCAAAGACAAAGAGAGCCCCTTTGAGGATTGGCTGGATAATCTCAATGACATTAATGCACAAGCAAGAATACTTCAAAGGATTGACAGAATCGCGTTGGGGAATTTCGGTGACTGTGAACCTGTCGGGGATGGGGTTCACGAAGTAAGAATAGACTATGGTCCCGGATACCGGATATATTTTGGCAATGATGGAAAGACGCTTGTAATCCTGCTCTGCGGGGGAACAAAAAGACATCAAGAGAAAGACATTAGAAAAGCCAAAGAGTATTGGCAAGACTATAAAGCCAGAAAAAACCTCAGCGTTTAGTTTAGAATCAATTAAAAGAAAGGGAAATGAAGAAATGACCAGACCAAGCAAAGATTATAAAAGCGAATTACTCAAAAGACTTAAAGACCCAAAACTTGCAGAGGCATATGTAAATGCTGCACTGGAGAATGGGACTCAGGAGGAGCTATTAGTTGCTCTTAAGAATGTGTGTGAGGCTCATGGCATGGCGCGCACAGCCAGAAAGGCAAAAATCAATCGCGAAAACATGTACCGTGTGCTCTCTGCAAAAGGAAATCCGCATCTTTCAACATTTACCTCAATTCTTGAGAGCACCGGGTTAAAACTGCGCGTGCAAGCCAACTAAACTCGTTCCTGCTTCTTCTTTTCAGCAGTTCCAGATTTTCCAATACCTCGGACGGTAATTTCATCTCACCTACGTAGACTCCATCAGACTGCTTACGAAGTCATTTTAGCATTTCCCGAATTGGCACAGATTTATTACAGGACAGTATCTACATTTTCTGAAAAGGTTTCGTAAGATTAATTGCGTTCTTTGCGATTGATGATGTTGTAAATGGTCTTGGCTTCCCACTTATCAGCTGCGCGGGGCTTGATGCCTTGGGTGTTTAGTTCCTCTGCTATTTTCTGATAGCTCATCCGCTTCTTCCCTTTCGGCTTGCGATATAGTGATTGAATGAGCTTAATAACGTCCTGTTCGCCTTCTAAGGCACCATATGGCTTCCTGCCTTCACATTTACCCTTTCTTTCCCTAATAGCTTCTCTAGCCTTACGCAGCTTCCTTACAAGCCTAGATTTCTCAAGCTCTGAGAACACACCCTGCATCTGTACCATAGCCTTCTTAACCGGGTCATCTTTGATAGCCTGAGTCACATTTTCTCCGGTGTTGGCAGTGTAGAGGTCAATGCCTTTGCTGGCTAAGTAGGAGATTAACTGCTCCTGAATCATAAGTTCTCTTGCCAGCCTGTCCATGCCCTCAATTACGATACAGCTAACACCGTTATCTCTTAGGATAGTATTTATCATTTCCATGAAAGCAGGGCGCTCATCAGCATTCTTGCATCCAGAAACTGGTTCTTTGAAATACCTGATGATTTTAAAACCTGCTTTTGGGGCGAATGATTCTATGGCTTCTCTCTGCCTCTTAAATCCATGCTTATCCTCTTTCGCCTGACCTTTTGTGCTTACTCTCAAGTATCCATAAGCCACTTTATTCTTCATATGATAATCTCCTTATTTATTGATATATTTATCAATTAATCATCTATTATGTATAATTCTACAGTATTTTACATATAATGTCAAGCTAATTTTTCTCCCTCAATACCATATTTACCCAATAACTTATTCATTAACATTGTATAAATATCTTATTTATCATGTAGTTAGAGGTTATGCAATTTGCAAACGTTTGCACCAATGAAGAAAATAGTGGGGGCAATCAGGATTTTAAATTAAACCCAAAAAGAAGCCCAAAGAAGAGCAGAGAATGACTCATAAGATGATAGCAGACATACTCAATGGAGATGCCCTTAATGGACAGCCTTGGAATTTACGGACGGTCAGGAATGGATTGATACGGCTAGGCAGTTTGCAAACGTTTGCACCGATTGACAAATAAGTGAGGGGGCGGCCGGGGGAAAATGGATGTTAAAATATCAGAGCGGAGGGCTTTTAATTTTTTCTTAAGCTGGCTAAAAATCTGAGCCTATTTTTCAAGAACGGAAACAGTTGAGATGAATCAATTAGTAATATTGGGGTGGCGGGATAGGTGGTGGAAAATGTTCCCTGAAAACAGGCCGGGGTTTTGGATGGGAATCTACTGGATATGAGGCATGGGGCTAATGGGGGGCTGGGTGGTCTTGAATGGGGTGGTAATGAGGAAGGATTGGGGCTGTATCAAGGGTATAATCTATGCTTATCAATGGCCTTATTTCTGCCGATAGAAAGCAATGTGGTATAACTTGGTACAGGCTTTGTTACAACCACGCCGTTAATTATTAAGGGCTAGGTTTGGTATGAAAGCGTACCCCCCCCTGTCGGTTTATATATTTAGATTGAAGGTATGCTCCATAATCAAAGTAGCGATTTTTTCAAACTCTGAATAGATGAATAATCTTTCTTTCTCAATGTTCCATTCAGCGAGCACGAACTGATGGTTATATTGCTCAGGCAGCCAAATGTCTTCATTAAGAATTTTGACATATGCTTTCTTCTGTTTTTCCAGTAATTGAACAAACCGTATGAAAAATATTCTTTTGTTTTTTACAGATACTAATTTTTCTATTTCAAGTTCCTGGTCGGGATCTATATATACATAGTTGCCATTGAATATGAGATGAGCATACTTATAGTGAAAATACTCCAAGTTTTCACTGTTAAAACGTTTGCACTCTGCGGCAATCTGATCTCCATGCGTAAAAAAGTTTCGGCCCCAGACTTTTTCATTGAATACCCGATTATGTCCTTCTATGTGTGGGTTGGTCCACGGCTTCGAAGGAGAACCGAATAGCGGTGTAATCTTTAAATTCAAAAGGAACTTTAAAAATGTTCCAAGGCTTCTCTTGCCACGGCCCGAACCTTTGAACTGCAGGCCGTTGTCAATGCGAAGCACATCAGGAAGCGGATATTTCCGCCATAACCACATCAGGTTTTCAATAGCATGCGCAGCTGTTGCCGCCTGTACCGGCTTGATTTGATACAGCTTAAAGGGTGCATAATAACTGGTCGAAAAAATGTTGACCGGCTCTCGTTGACCGGTAATATACTTTTTGCCGATAAAGTCAGCTGACTGCTGCACAGAGCCTAAATTCCTGATTGACTGGACCGGATATAACAGGTATTGCGATCCACCCTTTTTATGCTTTTTCGGCTTTCGTGTCTGCAGTCCGGCTTGACGTACTGTTTCATCGATGAACCAGATTGATGGCAGTTCTTCACTCGGGTACTGTTTTGCATAGTCCATCTGAACATATTCACTGCCGACAAAATACTTATTGTTCTCGACACGCTGACGTTTTATGGCACATATACGTTCAGCAATGTTTGATCCATATGTGTGAGCCTGACCTTTTTGCCAGCCACGGGTTTCAGTGTAAGTATCCTGGTTTAACCATTTTATAATGGTTGGCTTCCTGATCTTCAGGATTCTTGATATTTCATTTTTACTTTTACCACTTTTGGAAAGACGGTGTGTCTCCTGAAAATTTTTTTGCCTCTTCCTGTTTCATGACACTGCAGCTCCTTTCTAAAACATTTGGAGCTGCCACTATATACTCAGTGTCTTTATAAAGCAACCGACAGGGGGGGTACGCTTTCATACCAAAGTTAGCAATTAAGCCATAAAACAGGCATCATCTTTAAGAAGGAATAGAATTTATGGTGGCATTAGGTCTAATGGTGTTGGTATTTGCAGCTCTATTTTTCTGGTTAATTATACGTTTTCAATGGATTCGCCGTTTATGCTTAATTTTTATTGTCCTACTCTTTCTTGGATTTTCATTCGGTGTCATTCCTATACCTTTATGGGTATGGCAAATAGTTCATCTTGCGTATCCACCAGAAGACCTGTATCAACCAATAGTAACCGACAAGTTTTCTTTTTATGAAAGGGGTTATTCTAAAACTTACCCTTTAAAACCAAAGTATCGAGATAATTACGAAGTTATCATTTCAAGTTCACCCGACACCATTCCATCGGGGTGCGGGAAAGAAAATAGAACTTATGAGTTTGAAGGAAAAATTAAATTTGAATTATTTAATCACGGGGAGAAGGTTTCAGACGAGGAAGTAACAGATTGGGACAGCATTGGTTATCAAGATAAAAACATGAATTATATAAAATCAATCTGTCTATATACATTCCCAGTACCCCCAAAAGGCTTTTCCCTAGATGGCACAATAATAAAAATTACAGTTGTTGAACCTGACCATAATTTGGGGAAATATGAAAATAACATTGAGTTGCAGATAAGAGTTTCACCAACCCCATAATATTACAAACCACGCCGTTTTCTATCTGCTTATGGAGATAAAATGTCTATCGGGCTTACTTATAAAAATAGGGATGGTAAGCACGGTCTATTTACAATTGATGGTTTCACTTTTTAAAGGTGATAGTAGAAATGCGTGATACAAAAAAAAGACAGCCAATTATAGCTTTGATGTTATCAATATTTTGCACAGGACTTGGTCAAATCTATAATGGCCAGTTAAAAAAAGGGATTGTTTTTTATGTGGGGAGTTATTTTTTCGGTTTTCTTTTACTAGGTGCCTATTCTTCCGCAGGCACATTTCGTGAATTTGAGAATATGATTATTATTACCTTAATATTCTTTTGCTACTTACTATTTGTTTGGGGAGATGCTTTTGTTTGCGCAGTCAAAATGAAGGAGTTAAACCTTAAACCGTATAACAGATGGTATGTCTATATCATTGCTATACTAATGTCTATGTTCATAAATGAAATGCTTTCACTGACATTCCCAGAAACATGGGCAACAGATAAATATTTCTTCATCTCCAAAACTTACAAAACTTTTAAAATACCCTCTGACACAATGGCACCCACACTAATTAAAGGTGACCGTCTAGTAGCAGATATGAAATGCTATGCATCCAAAAGTCCTGAAAGAGGTGAAATCATCATATTTGATTATCCCAAAGATGTTTCAAAAACATTTATAAAAAGAGTAATAGGTGTTGAAGGGGATATTATATTAATTAAAGATAAAAAAATCTTCTTGAACGATATGCTTTATAATGACCCGTATGGGGTGCATAGTGATACTGCTATAATTTCTGGCGATGTTAAACCAAGAGATAATTTTGGTCCTGTGGTGGTTCCAAAGAATTCTTTTTTTGTATTAGGAGATAATCGAGATAGAAGTGCAGATAGTCGCTTTTGGGGATTTGTTAATGCCGAACATGTCAGAGGGAAACCCTTATATATTTATTGGTCGGAAGATAAAAGAAGGATTGGAATTTCTATACAGGGATGAAATAAGCAAATTCTTTTCATAAAGTTTTTTAATTTACTAGGAGGGACGTGGTGGGTATTACCAATTATGCTTTTTTATTTGCATAGTAAGTTAGTGTCTGGAATAAACTGAATTAAAACCCCATAGCCCCAGCATTGCAGCAGACAGTTCCGGGCATAGGGTTGAGTAAGCGAGAGAGTCATCAATCTTTAAAGTGGCCTAATGGCATACAGGATTACAAACCACGCCGTTTGCTCTCTTGAAACGATATTATGCAAAGATTTGAAATCGAATGTAACTATTCAACCACACATTGAAGGTGAAATACAATGAGTGAGTTATCAAGAATAAAATATGAATGTTTGAAGTTTATAACAGATTTCAAGGGCATCATAATTGCTAGGGGTGTTATTGGTGCAGTAGCATTATCATTTGTTCTTATTTTATTTGATTTAATCCAACAGCCTGAATTGATGAATGACGGCCAATACATTTTTAGGTTCTTGGTTACTTGCCCATTAGGTTGGCTGATTGGAGCATCAATCGGGTTTGGCTCGGCCTTTTTAAATGAAGAAATTGAAAAACCCGATAACGCATGCTTAATAGGTATATTAATTATTATCGGTGGGTGTATTGGCTCAGTTATTGCCGGACCGCAATTAATAGGCTTCTTGTTTATGCCATTCGGATTTATCCTTCAACTTCTGGGTGTTATTTCTTAATAGGCTATTGCTTCCGTTAAATTACTAATAGGTATAATAATCATCAGGTCAGTACTGTCCGAGTAAACATTGAATCATTATTGTTGATTTATAAAATCTCTAGCACCAGCATTGCAGCAGACAGTTCCGGTCAGCAGATTCAGTCAAATCTTAAAAGCAGGGGTCAGTATCACTCCTGCCTTTTTGCTTTTCAGCTCCCCCAGTATGCTATATGCCCCAGCGGGTTCAGGTGTATAACAGGGCAGTATCCATATCTCCTGTAAGCCTTCCATAAAAATCAGGGTCTGTTATTACCTCAATCCAAAGAGCCTGAAGATAACACCAAATCACTCAAGACAACAGCGCGGAATCCCGCCTCAGTAGCCGCCCAGCTCCCCCGCCAAGTCCCCCTAGATTGCCCATATCAAGTATAAAAGTTTTCGTTTACACTCTTTCAGTTATGCCTTATCATAATTGTAATGAAATATCTTTTACAAGCAGGAATGCATTATACGGCTAGGCAGTTTGCAAACGTTTGCACCGATGCATAATGAGTGCGGGGGTGGGCTGGGGGAAAATGGATGTTAAAATATCAGAGCGGAGGGCTTTAAATTTTTTCTTAAGCTGGCTAAAAATCTGAGACCATTTTTCAAGAATGGAAACAGTTGATAAGCATGAACACGAATATTGGCGTGGAGTGATGGGTGGCAGAAAATGTTCCCTGAAAACAGGCTGGGGTTTTGGATGGGAATCTGCTGGATATGAGGCATGGGGCTGACGGGGGCTAGGTGGTCTTGAATGGGGGTGCTAATGGGGGGATAAAGAGGTTGCATCAGGGCTGTAACGTTGGTGCCGTCAACAATCTCATCAATCCAGTCGGTAGAGATTACATAGGTGTAATCTTCGGTTACTGACACTAGGCTTGGCAGGGGGAGAGTATCATTTTTAACTGTGGAGGTGACATTGCCGTTAAAGTCATGGGTAAATGTCCGGTTGAGCACTGTTCCTGCCTGGATGGTCTTCACCTGGTAGCGGGTATCATGAGTGAAGGTAGTAGCAATGCCATTGGCAAAGGTTATGCCCTTTAATCCCCCGAACGGCTCATAGGAAGCCTGGCTGGCAATTACCCCAAGGGTGGTTGTTTCCACCTGGGTGATGTTGCCTATGGCATTAAGATATTGTTATTTTTGTTTTATAACTGTCGGCCTCAGCAACTACAAATAACGAAAGAATAATGATAGGTATAATACCCATGAAAAAAGTAGCCAAACACCATAGCCATAAATAGTTAGTTGCTCTTTTTGCAGTGATAGCAATCCATATTGTTGCTGTTATTTTAGGTAAAGGTGGAATAACCATAAGTACTAATGTAGATAAAGTGAGGTTATTTTCATTTGCAAAAAATATCATTGATTTCAAATTTTCCGTTGTTTGTTGCGCTGGTGCCGCTAAGATTATTCCAGCAATTGATAATAGAGGAATGATAAAAACTAATGGTAACAAAAGATTACCAAAAATGATTACGGTCCTTTCTTTAAGAAGAGAGTTATTTGCTGCATAGAATATTTCGGTGATCAAAAATAGAATTAATCCTAAGAATCCAAAAACAAACCAATAACAGACCAACTCAGCGCATATCTTGTATTTTTCTTCTTTACTAAAAGCCATAACCAGATAGAAATTGAAATATTAATCAGCATTTGTTTGGAAAAAAGAGACATAAGTGGAAGAAGGAAATAGAATGGCAACACTTCTTGTTCAATTTTTTCTTTAAAAAATTTTTCCGTAAAAGATAATGTAAATGTATCAACACATATTCCTACGATAACGATAGGGATCAAATATAGCAACAATTTTTCAAACCTCTTCATATTGTCTCCATAAAAAAATACCTGCGCATTTTCAAGGGAAAATGCTAATGAACTAACTTGAAGAAAGCTGCAGAGTATTAAAAGTCAAAAAATTTGAGCTGGCGAACAGTTACTTTGCATTGGCCTGTTTTTCTGACATAGGCTTCTATGATAGCCCAAATTTCCACGTTAACTAACTGTTGTTACACAGTATCAATCAGTCCATAACTCCCTGACCTACAGTTCTTTTTTGATTGAAGTTTTTTTTCGAAAAACTCTCGTACCGTTATGCCCTTTAAAATTTGGATAATCCTCCCAGGTGCAATCTTTTAAATGTCGGCTGCATAACTCATGAATATGATCACGGTTACACCCTTTTGCCTTCGTCTTAAAAAATACGCTTTGCGAGATCATATGCAGCTTCACAAATTCTTTTGCACATATAAAAAGCTCCCTTCTCACATATAACCCCCAACACTGGTTGTTTATATTTGTCAGGACATAAAGGTTTCAATCGATTCTCACAAGCAATAATACAAATTTCTACATATGTAGCCTTATTCTGGCACAGGCTCACCTCCATATATCTTACAAATCTTTCCGCATCCTCTCTCGGCAGTAAGCCCGTTGGATCGATCATTCCTATTGGATTATTTAACGCGTAATTATAAAGATGGTTGAACCCCTTTTCCAACCCAATCGGATCCGCCGTGAGATACCTCCCCGTCTTGGGATCATAGTACCGGTGCCAGTTGTAGTGAAGGCCTGACTCTTGATCATAGTACTGGCCCGGGAATCTGAAGTTGTTGGTTTGCGTAGATGAACCAGCAACCTCAGCCTTCCCAAGGGGGGTATAAGCCGCACTCCAGACGACAGCACCAGTTGCATTAGTCATGGCAAGTGGTGTCCCCAAGTGGTCATTGTGATGGTTGAACAGATGATATTTAATTCGGATGAAAATTAGGAATGATTAATGTTTTTGATGTGACGGAGTCAGTAAACGGTAGGCTGGCTGGTCTTGAATGGGGGTGATGATTGGCTTGTATGAGGACTGTATCAAGGGTATAATCTATGCTTATCAATGGCCATATTTCTGCCGATATAAAGCCCCGTGATATTACTTGGTACAGGCTTCGTTACAAACCACGCCGTTTTCTATTTGCTTATGAACTAGGCTGTCTGAAACGATACAGTAATAAAAAGGCAAAAATAATTGTTGCATAGTGAAGGGGAATAGTTATGCGTAAAACAGCTTTTACATTATTTATGATTCTTTTATTATCCTTTTTAGGGTGTTCAAATCGCAACTCTGAACAGGTACAAGCATACAATAGGGCGCTTGAAGAAACAGAGCGGCAACAACAAGTAGTAAATGACCAGCAAAAAATTGTGGAACAACAGCTTAGAATCCAAGGTGAAAATATAGAGAGATTTTCTAAGTTAATTGATACATGGGAAAAACAAGCTGACAGATACGATACTATTTTGGACAAACTTGAAGAAAAGTCTGGGATAGATTAAAAACTTACATTACCCGCTTTGCAGCAGACTGTTCCGGTCATCGGGTTGAGTAAGCGAGAGAGTCATCAATCTTTAAAGTAACCTTATGGAATACAGGATTACAAACCACGCCGTTTTCTAAAGCAGTACAAGGAGATAAATGAATCAAGATTATTAATTGCAATTAAACCAACAAGAGATCGGAGATTGTAATGCATACCCGTTTTTTCAACGTTTTGCTTCTGTTTTCCATTTTTTTATTTTTTAATTTGCACAGTGATAATAAGGTATGTTTTGCTCAATCATCCTCTCCGCGAGAACTCAATAAGGAAAGCATTATACTAATGGACATTGGCCACTATAAAGAAGCCATCCCAATAGCCAGCGAAACCCTTTCTTTGACGGAAGAAACATGGGGTTCGGAACATCCAAACGTTGCAACAGCTCTATTCAATTTGGCTGAAGCTTATAAATTGCAGGGTATGTATAAAGAAGCTGAACCCCTTTACAAACGTGCTTTGTCAATTTGGGAGAAAGCATCGGGGTCTAACCATCAGGATGTTGCGACTGCACTTAATGGTTTGGCTACTCTTTACGATCGCCAGGGTAAGTATGAAGAAGCTGAACCCCTTTTTGAACGTGCGTTATCTATTATAGTGGAATTATTTGGTCCTGATCATCCCGATGTAGCTACAATTCTCCAATCTCAAGCTTCGATGTTTGTTTCCCAGGGTAAGTATAAAGAAGCAGAACTCCTTTATAAACGTGCTCTGTCAATTAGGGAGAAAGCATTGGGGACCGATCATCTCGATGTTGCTACTATATACAATAATCTTGCTGGGGTGTATGTTAAGAATGGCCAGTATAAAGAAGCCGAACCTTTCATCAAGCGAGCATTATCAATTAGAGAGGAGGTTCTCGGTCCAGAACATCCCGATGTAGCAAATTCATTAAATAATGTAGCCGTCTTCTATCGTAAACAGGGAAAATATGATGAAGCTGAATCATTTCTTAAACGAGCGTTAACAATCGACGAGAAAATGCTTGGTCCTGATCATCCAGATGTAGCCGCTGTGCTTGTGAATATTGCTGAATTGAATGTTGTTCAAGGTAAATATAAAGAAGCAGAACTCCTTTATAAACGTGCTTTGTCAATTAGGGAGAAAGCATTGGGGGTCGATCATCCCATTGTTGCTTTTACCTTATATTACCAAGCTGAGCTTTATCGTAAAGAGGGCAAAATAAAGGAAGCAGTACCCCTTTACAAACATGCTTTGTCAATTGGGGAGAAAGCATTGGGGGTCGATCATCCATTCGTTTCTTTTACTAAAAAAAGATTAACTGAATGTAATGTCGATTTTGGATCTGAAATGCGAGTGAAAGAATAACTGAAAACAATAGACTTAATGTGTTTGATACAGAAATAATTTTTGATTTTAAAAAAGTTACACCAACAAAAAGCCATGGCGTGATGACCCGAGATATAAAAATCTATTTATTGGCTTGAACTTTTGAGATAGCTGGCAAGATGCGGGGAATCACGATTGGATGTTTTATGAAGGCATCAAGGAAGCTGATTGGCCTGAATTAGCAAAAATAATTATTGCAGATTTAAAAGCTGATAGAGAAATTACAAATGAATTAATCTTAGAACATTTTTTCATTAAACCTAAGCCGAAAAGTGTTTTTAAGCGTATCGCATCATTTTTTTCACCAAAGACGTAATGGCATGCAGTATTACAAACTACGCTGTGCTTAATTATCCATAGACAAGGCAGGGCATAAAAGCAGGGGTCAGTATCACCCCCCTGCCTTTTCCTTTCCAGCTCGTCCGATTTGCTAATGTATGCATCCGGCTCAGTTGTATTACAGGGCAATACCCATATCTTTTGTGAGCGTCCGATAAAATAAGGGTTTGTTATTAACTCAATCCAAAGAACGTAAGGGTGGCTGTTGAATCACTCTAGACAAACCTAATCCACAATCCTGCTACAGTAGCCGCACGGAACCCCCGCCAAGTCTCCCAAAAGATTGCCCATATCAAGTACAAAAGTTTTCGTTTACACTCATTCAGTTATGCCTTATCCTAATGTTATTGTGAAATATCTTTTACAATCTGGAACGCATTAACCAGCTAGGCAATGGTGCAAACGTTTGCACCGTTGAATGAGTGAGGGAAGGTAGTTGGGGGAAAAAGATGTTAAAATCTTAATGCCAAAGGCTTTGACCGGGTTTTTTATGGCATTAAAAATTGCAGACCATTTTTTGAAAAGGGCAATGGTTATGAAAGCATATCTGATAGAACAGCTTCGAGAGCTATCTCATGTTCGGGGAAAGCAGAAAACGTGGGTAGCTGAATTAACCGATGAACAGCTCTATGAACTCTTTCTTCGTCTTCGCAATAGAGAATCAGCAAAATCAATTGCACGATTTATTCAGAAATCGTGGGGTGTGCTTCCTGAATCTTCAATTCATTCAATCTCTCAGGGGATAGGGAAGTTTCAAAAAAGGATAGCCCAACTGTTATTAACCCCACCTGCCGTTGATATTCCCACTGAAGAGCTGGAAACAATGGATGATACCCTAGAGGGGATGGAGCGAATCGCAAAGTTACAGCAAAGCCGCATTCTGCAACTAATGCGAGATGAGGAGCAGATGGGCATAAGACATCCTGATATAAACAGGGCCATCCAAGCCCTTACTTCATTATCCAAGGCCATTACGAGGGAGAAGGATTGGGAAATTAAAAATAATGGTCTTGACCCCGTTAGACAGCGCGAATGGGAACGCAAGCGGAAGAAATTCGATGCCCGTTTTAAAAACTGGGTGGAAAGCATGGAGGATGAAAGTAAGGAGAATATGGTCAAAGCAATAGACAAGTTGCTGGAAGAGTGTGAAAAGAGTGCTATGACTCTGGAGGTAGATAAAGATGGCAAGCAAAGATTGATTCGACCAGGTAAAAACGCAGATGAAAGTATGTGAATAGTGAAAAATATTGGGGGATATGGGCTGAGGCGTTACATAGTCACACAACTCTGGATCCAAGAGGTCCCCAAAGTGTTAAAGCACCAAATATCGCAGTAGTATCTTGTAGTTTCCTACCCAAGCACATCCTTGACAAAAAATCTTACCTATTATAACCAATTAATATCACAATTATCATTGCATTAAGCATTATACTATGATAATACGAAAAAGTTAGAAAAAATTGTTCTGCCTTATTCCAATCTTAGTTATGAAATGGTCAAATTAAAATCGGTACTATCCAATAATTTACTATAATTCTGATACCATCACAACTGTTGACATCTGTAAACAGATATAGGGTGATTACTGTGAAATTTGTGGGCATAACAGGTAGATTGCTTCCCTCGCGATCTCTCCTACAGAGAAATTTTTGTTTTTTATCAGCGGTTGTTTATTGCTTCAATAAGTGAAAGAACTGTTCTAAGCATTCTGTATAAGGAAAGATAAATAAATGGCCCAGCAAAAAAATGATGGATATATAGACTTCCTAAAAAGGTGGGAAGAAAAGCACACAAGAACCCCCTTTTTCTTATTTGTAATAATGCAAGAACCCCTGGCAGAAGGCGATATAATATCAGTCCGCATTCGTGCTTATCTTGATCCTAGGGATGAAAGTCATTCATACAAAGAACCACTCAATGTGTGGGATTGTGGAGTTGCACGATATCTCTTAAGGGAACCGCTTACTTTGCGATCGGCGAATGCCCTTGAGACGGCACTAACAGTTATTCAAAAGCTACAGGGCATCGATTTTAAAGATGGGCTTGCCTTCATGTTGCAGACATACATTTTAGTAAGAGATTTTTTTAGCGACAATCGGGGCGCATCGTTTATGCTATTTAACCCAACATTAGAGCAATTGCTTAAAAAAGTTCCTGTACAGAAAAAGATAATAGATAATTATATCAGTACGCCGCTGCTTAAATTGGAAACACTATTGAATTTCTGGAATCATGTTGGAGCGCGAATATCAGAGGGCTTTATTGACAGTCCTGATAACAGTTGTGGAAAACCATTTTATGCTACAATACCACCTGGATGGTTAAGACACGACGATTTAAAAAAGATATATGGGGAGGAATGGTCCTCAAAAATACAAATCACGATAAGTAGTCATTTGTTGCCCTTGGTTGAAAAATTGCCCGAAATACAAAGATTGTTTATATCGAGTGCTAGTACCGGGACCACTTGCCCTGCTTCAAAATCAAAAGATATCTCTGAAATGAATCTGTTTCAAAAGGAAGGCGAGTATTGGACTATATTTTACAAAGGCATGAAAAAGCCCTTGCGAATAAGGGATCAAAAAGGGTTGCCCTATATTGCATATCTTCTGGCTAATCAAGGAAGAGCATTCGATCTTCTTGGTCTGGTAAAAGTAGTAGAAGGAGTCAATGTTGATGCAATAGATAATGTTTATAGCAAAATGAATGTTGAACAATTGGAAAAGGATTTTAGTGGTTCCACTATAAAAAATCTATATAGGAGTATTAAGAAGAAAAGAATGAGGCTGCATTACTTAGAACAGGAACTCAAAGAAGCAGAAGACAATCACGATGTAGGGGCAAAAGAAAAGCTTTTGCGGGAGAGGGAGGAAATGCTAGAGGAAATAGAACTAAATTCGGATAATGACTATGAGAAGTTAAGGAAATATGTTAATCAATGTATAAACAGGGCATTAAAAGCTATTCAAGAAAAATTAGAAGAAGAAAACATGATTTTGTACGAACATTTAAAGCGACATCTAACACCCGTCAAGTTTCCTATCTGTTATAACCCAGACCAAAATATTTGCTGGAAAATGTAAAAATATTTATCATCTTCATGCAATGAAGCTGGATCTTCACCAATTGAGGATCATTATCAATTAAAGGGTAAAGGTCCAGCGATACTTCAATTTGATTAACCGCCCATACGGGCACAAGAACCTCCCAAGAGCCTTTCGCTGGGCCTAACTCTGGGGGGTTCTTTGTTGAATAAAGGAGTTAAAGATGGAAAAGAAAATTGATGAGAACAAAAAAGCGAATGATGGACGGGGTATAGTTACAGCGGGAGAGGTCGAAATGCCAGCCAATGGTAACTTGGATCTTTCTTCCCTACGCCTATCACAGGATTTTTCTGAGATAGCAGGTGTAAAAAAGATCATATTAACAATCCCGGTACGCAAACCGAATTCTCAGGAATTTATAAGAGTCCATTCTGATGATGCAATGGCTATGCAAACTGCAGCTCTCCCACTCAAAGAGGAACGTGAGACCTATCTCGTTAGTCGTGAACTCTGGAGCGAGCTGCCAGGACTGATTATCCCGGTCATCCTTTACACCACTATTAACCGTCAAAATGTTTTGACCTTATGGCCTATCCGCCTTCCAGGTGAAGATGGCCGTCATAATCAGTGGCATAAGTCTGCACTCGAAGCGGCGAATTTGGCAAAAAGAGAATGGATTCGCTTAGAAGTAAATACATCACTAGGTGGCTATGAAGTTTGTAAGGCAGCTGGAAATCTTCCTGAGCCTGAATGGCCAGATCTCACATTCCAAAGAATTGTGGAGCTTGCCTTTAAGGATCATTTTATCCAGGATGAAAGCCATCCTGTTTTGAGACGATTTAGGGGTGAGTTATGAGCCAAAACATATTTTTTGAATTTAGTGAGATTTGGTGCTGCGATTTTGAGTTTAGCGCACAACCAGGTGAAAACCCCATGCCGGTATGCATGGTGGCGCGGGAGATCAATTCTGGTAACAAAATTAGAGTCTGGCAAGATGAGCTCTTGAGCATGGAGGCACCACCGTATGCAATTGGTAGAAATTCACTTTATATTGCTTACTATGCTTCTGCGGAAATGGGATGCCATCTGGTCCTCAACTGGCCGCTACCGGATAATCTCATTGACCTATACGCAGAGTTTCGGAATTTGAGCAATGGATTTACTCTTCCATGCGGTAAAGGTCTTTTAGGGGCATTGATTTATTTTGGGCTCAATGGTGTAGAGGTAGCAGAAAAAGAAAGTATGCGACAACTCGTTATGCGAGGAGGGCCCTGGACATCCGATGAACAAGAGAAAATTCTTGAATATTGCGAGTCAGATGTGGCGGCGCTTACTAAGCTTTTATGCATAATGGGACCAAAAATAGATCTGCCCCGCGCCCTGCTTCGGGGACGGTACATGAAAGCGGTCACTTCAATTGAGAACGTTGGGATACCTATCGATGTTATTGCGCTACGGAAGCTTCGGGAACGTTGGGGAGAAATCCAAGATAGTCTGATAGCAGAGATTGATTTGCATTACGGAATCTTTGATGGCCGGACATTCAAAAGGGATCTTTTTGCGTCCTGGCTCGCCATAAAAGGGATCCCCTGGCCGCGGCTCAACAGCGGAAGTTTAGATTTAAGTGACGATGCCTTTAAACAGATGGCACGAGTTCATCCGGAAATTTCTCCGTTAGAGAACTCAGGGTAGCGCTCTCACAAATGCGACTGGATGAACTTGCCGTTGGCAAGGACGGGCGCAACCGTTGCCTTCTTTCCACATTCCAGGCACGCACTGGTCGTAATCAACCCAGTAATAATCGGTTTATCTTTGGTCCGGCAGTATGGATGAGGGGGTTGATTCGTCCGGATAAGGGAATGGGAGTGGCTTACATCGATTGGTCCCAGCAAGAATTTGGTATCGCGGCTGCCCTATCTCATGACCCACTTATGATAGAGGCATATCAATCAGGAGATCCATACCTAACCTTTGCTAAGCAGGCCGGTGCAATCCCATTCGATGCCACAAAAGAAAGCCATCCCGTTGAAAGAGCGCAATTCAAAGAATGCGTGCTAGCGGTGCAATACGGCATGGGGGAGGTGTCACTTGCGAGCAGAATTGGCCAGCCCGTGATATGTGCTAGGGAACTGTTGCAGCTGCATCGTAAAACATACCGGATCTTCTGGCGGTGGTCAGACGGCGTTGTTGATTACGCTATGCAGTATGGTCAGCTCTATACTGTTTTCGGGTGGACAATTCATCTGGGAATGATTTCAAATCCAAGATCACTCCGTAACTTTCCCATGCAGGCCAATGGTGCTGAGATGCTTCGGCTTGCCTGTTGTTTGGGCATCGAAAGAGGTGTCCGTATCTGCGCTCCAGTGCACGACGCTATTCTGATAGAAGCACCACTTGAAGAAATTGATGGAGCAGTAATACTAGCCCAACAAGCAATGTCTGATGCCAGTGCTGCCGTGCTGGATGGGTTTCGCCTTCGTTCAGAGGCTAAGATTGTCCGCCATCCAGAACGGTACATGGATGGGAGAGGATCAAAAATGTGGAATGCCGTGTGGGAGATAATGAAACGATTTGATTAGAACACCCTGTGCATCGAGGCACACCAAGCCTGTGCATGAGAGCAACACTACCTGGGCATTGGTGAACCCCCGCCCTATCTTATATCTATCTTATAAAAGGATTCTTAATAACAATGGGTTCAATTGAGCTTCAAAAATTTGGGTTTTCTCCTAAACAACACAAGCAGAAGGTATCAAATCAACTACCGCCACGTCATAAACACGGTGAAAAATTCCTTATGGGTCCTATTCCATTAAAATGGCTCCGCAGAGCTTATAAATTGCCTGGGAAAGCCCTTCATGTTGGCATTATTCTTTGGTATTGGGCAGGCATTAAAAAGAATAGAACTATAGTTCTATCAAACATTGCATTAATAGAGTTTGACATAACCCGTTATTCGAAAATGCGAGCATTAAAAAACCTCGAGCATACCGGATTGGTTACTGTTGAGCGTCACAGAGGATGTGCTCCCATTGTGACAATCCTTGATGTTACTGAATCCCCAAAAAATAGATGAATCATTCAGCTGTTGACAAAGGGACCGAATTTGAAATAATGACTCCTGAGGAGGTTGCCCGGTATCTGCGTAAAAGTATGAGCTGGGTTTATAAGAACTGGCAGTTACTGGGCGGCAGGAAGCTCAGGGGGTCATTATTTTTTCCTGGAAAGGAGGACCTCTATGAGCGTCTATTTCATAAAGGGGAAGGGGTGGAGATACGACTTCATCCTCAAGGGAACCAGGCACACATCAACCTGGTTCAAAACCAAAACCGAGGCCAAGCAGGCCGAATAGACAAAAGAAAGGAGGTGAAAAATCAAAACAAGGGATACGGATCCCAAACCGACATGGCATTCTTGGAGTTGGTGAATAGACGGCTTGGATCATCTCTTAGCGTACCAACCTGAGGTCATTACCTGGATCAATTGCTATCTTGCCAAACATGGATCAAGCAATGGGTAAGGACTCAATTGCAGCGACATCACAGACTGAAATGATTCAAAGCTATCTTTTTAAACGAAAAAAAATAACTCCGCTTCTACCGCCAATCATGACCTTCGCGTTTAATGGCGTTGTTCAACCTAGGGCTAGGAAAAAATGGTTCACTGTAAATCCTGCCAAAGGTATTCCGTTGTTTCCTGTGGAGAAAAAGATAAAGTACGTTCCGCCTTGGAAGATGTGTTGAAGGTCATCGTGGCCGCCGACTCTGATGATACCAGGACTACCTTTACACACTTAAAGAAACCATTGGAAGGATGAGGAGATTAATAGATTAACTTGGGAGGATGTGAATTTTGAAGATCGCTCTGTTATTCTCTACACGAGGAAGAAAAAGGGCGGTCACTTAACCCCGCGGAAGGTTGCCATGACCGATAACTTATTTGATATCCTCTCTCATCGTTACCAGAACGGGATAAGGGTAAACCGTGGGTGTTCTGGCACCGGTTCTGGGAGCAGGAAGGAAAAGGGTTGGGTTGAAGGCCCCTACAAGGATAGGAAGGAAATAATGAAGACTCTTTGCAGCAAAGCCGGCGTTAGGTACTTCAGGTACCATGCATGCGGCATTTGGGGCCTCATCCTCGATGATGCCAATGTCAACCTCGGGTCTATCCAACGTATCCTGGGGCATGAAAACCGGACCACCACTGAAATCTACCTGCACTCGCTCGGGGAGTCAGAACGAGAGGCGATGAAGATTTTTGATCAGATTTCAGAAAATTCACACACAAATTCACACACAGAACAAACCGCAACTAAATAACTTGACAATCGCTGATGAGATTAATTAAAGTAAAATAAATAGTTAACTTACTGTGCGCCCATAGCTCAGCTGGATAGAGCGGCAGACTACGAATCTGTAGGTCGGGGGTTCGAATCCCTCTGGGCGTACCAGAAAAATCAAGCACTTAGCTCACAAGCTGGGTGCTTTTTTGCCGGACGCACATCCTCTGCTACCATTTTGCTACCGGTTGCTTCATTTTTGCTAAAAAGGGTAGCTCTGAGCTTCACAGCCTCCTCATTATTAACAGGCTTCATGAGGTGACAGTAAACGCCCATGGTAACCTGGATCGAACTGTGACCTAACTGGCTCTGTATGTATTTTATGTTCTGGCCAGTTGCTATCCGCAGGCTTGCGTTAAAAAAGCAGGACCATTGCGGACCCTGCTACTGTATTTCTAAGACAAGCAAACCTTCCTCAATGTTCTGGACGCCTTACCCAATATAGACCTGCTCTATCTTTCGACAAGCTAATGATTCACCTGCCTACCCATTGACGTCCCCTTTTAAAGCATCGAGAATCATACTGAAAGGGCTGGGCCCACTTAACAAAGTGGGGCTTTGTATTGCGTTATTTTGTTTTTTGATATATTTATTATATGAAAGTAATTAAACCAAAATCCCGAGAACGCGAGTGAGTGAAAGCATATGATGAAAAAGTATATTATAAATGGAGCTATCTTTTGCTTAGGCTGCTTGTTACTGACCCAGAGTCCTACTTTATCACAAGACCATTGTGATGCAGATTGCAACCTGGATTTCAATGTAAATCTTTATGATCTGGTGATCATGAAGGGGGAATTTTTGCAACCGTGCCCCTGTCTCGCTGACTGTAACGAAGATAATAAGGTCAATCTGGAAGATCTGGTGATAATGAAGTCTCAGTTCTTAAAAACTGAGTGCACGTTGTGTGCTGAAGGAGAACGTTGTGCTACCACAGTACCGTCAACATCGACCACAGCGCCGGTTACCACCACAACCACCGTGGCGCAGTGTGACATTACAATTGCCCGCGGCAGCACATGCCCCGCCAGCGAAGAGATTGACGATCCCGCATACAATAGGCCGGGAAGACGCGGCCTGGCAGCTACCTGCAACGATATCATCGATTTCACCGTTTGTTCCGATTGCGTACCGTTTGAGCCGTCATGTTTGCTGTGGACAATCGAACCGCCTGGATCATTTGTAAGTATTGCGCCAATCGGCGACTACTGCTGGAGGCTCACTATCGATGACAGCTGCCAGCAGCTTGCAAAGATTGCAACCTATACAATCAGAGTAACCGATACCTGCAACAACGTTACTGACAGTGTTGAGATAGACATCGGTAAGGTGATTATGGATATCGGTGAAACCACCGTTCAGCCTGATATTGATTCGGCTACGGTTGCTATCAACCTGATCAACCCCAATCACGCTGTGTCCGCCTTTATACTGAATGTTGCAGCATGCGATGGTGGTGAAGACAACCTGGCATGCAACCTGTGTGAAGTTGATCCTGACCGTGCCCTTGGCTATACCTGTTCGGTCAGTGAGCAGGCAGATGGAAGTTGTAAGATAGTCATGTACCCTGCCGGCCCTTCGGCCATCATTGAACCGGGAAGCGGAACTGTTGCCCAGTTGGTATATTCAACCGGGGCAGGGTTTGGTAATGTGTGCGGCGATGATTCATGCCTTGATCTGTGTCCAATCGACATCCAGATGTCGGATCAGTTTAACGAAGCGCTCTGTGTCTGCGAGAGCCCGGGTGAAGTTTGCTTCAGAACCTGCGGGGATGTTTATCCCCAGGGCTGTTTCCCGGCATGCTGCGGAGACGGTGTCGTAGATTTATTTGATGTTCTGGAGATAGATGATATTATTCAGGGTCTGCAAACGCCCACTGCCTGCCAGCTCCGTAACGGTGATGTGCCAAACGGTACTCCCCCCTATTGCGGAAATCCACCGGGATCCACGAACTGTGAAAGTGATGGTGACATAGATATTTTTGATCGGAGGGTAATGTATGATAAAGCCCTGGGCAAAATGAACTGCTGCGACTATTGTCTGTTCGGCAAGATATATTAATCCAGTCTGGGAGTTTTCCCAATACCACTGAAGTATTGTGTAATCCAGCTTGCATGGTTTATAATGCGGCTCACTTATTGGTAACCGCAAGGAGGGTGGTAATGGAAAGATTTAACCAGTCAAGAAAAGTGATTTCATTTTTTTTAGTACTTGCATTTCTGCTGGTTATCGCCTCGACTGCAGATGCTTATCTTATCATAGACCATACCTGCACCGATATCAGTCAAGTCCCCAGCGAATGGATTAACCAGGCAAAAGCCAACTTCAAAATCTCTTTCGGGCACACCTCGCACGGAAGCCAGATTGTAACCGGGATGACCGTTTTACAGGATCAGTATGGCGCACTGTATGATTTCAACTATAGCGGCAGCAGTGGCGCTCTTTCCCTGCATGACTACGAGCCTTCAGGCGACCTGGGAAATCCTGATCGCACTACCTGGGCACAACTGACAAGAAACCTTCTGGACACACCGGGCGATGACCGAAATTTCATAATGTGGTCATGGTGCGGACAGGTATCTTCAGCTACCGAAGCCGACATTACCACCTACCTTACCCTTATGAGCCAACTGGAAGCAGACTATCCCGATGTAACTTTTATTTACATGACCGGCCATCTTGATGGAAGCGGAGAGACGGGAAACCTGCACCAGCGCAACAACCAGATTCGCAGCCATGTTATTTCCCATGACGGGGTGCTGTTCGATTTCGCAGACATTGAAAGCTATGATCCGGATGGAAACTATTTTTTAAACCGGGGTGCCGATGATGGATGCTATTACGACGGGGGTAACTGGGCGGCAGAATGGTGCGCACTTAATCCGGGTGAATGCGCATCATGCGATTGCGCACACTCCCAGTGCCTCAACTGCCAGCAGAAAGGAAAAGCGTTCTGGTGGATGATGGCGAAACTCGCGGGATGGGGAACTACTTCGTCCACGACTACCATTGCAAATCCAAACGATCTTGATGGAGATGGCGTGCTCAATGCGACAGACAATTGTCCCACCACACCCAACACAAATCAATCAGACATCTATCCCCCGGGTGGGAATGGATGCGGGGATGCCTGCGAATGTGACGCAGACTGTAACGCTGATCAAAGGGTTGACCTTGCAGATCTGGTGATGCTGAAAGGAGAATTCCTGAGAGCTGATTGTGCTACCAACCCATGTCAGGCAGACTTTACCTATGATAGCAGGGTTGACCTGGCTGACCTCGTCTTGCTGAAAGGGGAATTTTTAAGAACCGACTGTCCAGCGTGTCAATGAAAAAAAAGATGAGGCATGGTCCCCCGGACACCTTCAGGCCGGGGGTTTATATATGCGCAGTCATAGTCATTAGAAAATCTTACATGCCGATGATGGATGAGTCATAGTTATTTAGCACTATTGACCGCTACGATTTTTATGGTTATGGGAGAAGTCTTTAAAACCTCTTCTCCCGGATTACGTTAAATAATATACTATGTGCCTCAATTATTTCCCTTCTTTCGTATTGTCCCTGGCCTCACAGGATTTATTCATCATGTCACTTCATAATGATTGTTTCCACATTGATTACAGAACTCCCTGTCCACGAGGATAGAGATGTGGTGGTCTTTAACCACAATTGAAAAATCATGGTTGTTTTAAGCCATTTCACACATCAGATATTAACTATCATGAGGAAAATAATGATTAATGCTGACTATCAATAACTATTTGTTATACATGGAGTATTTTAATGAATTTGGATAAAGGATACAGAAAGAAATTTTTGGCATCACCTTTGCTTTTTTAATTAAGTCACGCCATAGGATAGACGTGTCTAATGCATCCGTAACCAAGAGGAGAATGGAAATGAAAAACTTATTAAAGGTTCTATTTGTTTCTCTTATGTTAACTTTGATCGCTGCACCGGCATTTCCGTTATCCTATGAGTTTGACTTTCATGGAGACGAGTTATGGGATACTAATGGGAGCTTATCTGTGGGGGAATCGGTACCGGTAGAAATATGGTTAGACGGTTACTCGTGTCCACCTGATGATCTGCTCTTTGGTGCTCAGTTGTATTTTTCCTTTGACGTCAATAAGCTGCAAGTAGTTGATGCATTTGCCAATGACACAACACATGGAGGGCCGTTTGATCAAAGTTTCAGCGGGTTTATTGAAGGCAGGGCTGGTATATACTCTCTGAATGCAGCTCGCTTCGATTACGTTAGTGTTATCGGAGGTAGGATTTTACTCGGTACCATTATATTGGAAGCGACATCTTCGGGAAATACTACCTTAAAGGCAGCAAACAATCTAGGGATTGAGGGCTTTGACGATGGGTTTGTTTCTGATTGTGATCTAAATAATCTCTTTCCTGATGATGTCAATGCAGTAATAGTAATTACCTCGACGACTACCACCTCTATTGCTGGAGAATGCGAGGTCGATTCGGACTGTCCTGATGACGGGCTTTACTGCAACGGTGACGAGTTTTGTGATGAGGCAAGTGCTACCTGTATAAGCACTGGCAATCCCTGTCCATCTGAAACACCCGTTTGCGTTGAGGCAACTGATGAGTGTAAATCAGGAGTGATCCCGGTGACCCTTCAGCTCACTCCTGAGGCATGGTATCAGTCACGGTGGGTGTCGCTCATCAAGTTTTTAAAAATAGAGGGATCAAACAGTCACTTTGACCGGTCGGTTACCGAGGTCAGCTTCAGCCCGGACAACGCGGTCATAATGTTGCCCTGGGTGATTGATGAAACAACCATCAACTGCTTTGGCCTTTTGATGCCGAGATGGTGGGCGAAGGTTGACGCGATAGAGGTAACGGTCACAACCGGGTCAGAAGAGGCGACTGCAACCCTGGAGATTAATCTTCTGCCATTTCCGCTGGAACAAGAGAACAATGCCTCGAGGAATCAGTAAGCGACACGCAGCGGACCAGATCAAACGGTAACTGACAGCAGAGAAAAAACCCGAAAGGTCCGGAAAAACGCGTGCGAATCTTAATATCGGGGGTTTGCCCCTGCGGAAAGCCCTCCCCGCGCGCACATTAAAAATCAGGCACCTGCACAATCCTGCAGATGCCTGATCGTATATAGCTTTATTGAGTGAGTCAAACTGATGTTCGGTTTACGCTCACCCGACTAAATAATCTCACCCTTAATGCTCACCACCAAGGGCTCTTTCTTTTTATTGGTCTTAATTTCAACTTTTTCGTCAAATTTACCCTTGGGCATCTTGTCCTTGTCTAGCGTAATAACAACCGTGTACTGGACTCCCTTTTCATTGGTTTCTGTCTTGGTTTTAATCCATTTGCTGCTCTCTTCCACCTTCTTGATGGTCAGCTCATCGCCGCGTGCCTTCTTGATTACCACAGACCTGGTAAGGCTATCAGGATTGATGGCCCCCCCGCCTGTATCGATTTTGCCGAAATAGAGGGATGCAGGCTTCACCTCTACCTCGCCCTGGATTTTGACAAAGACCGGAATAACTATCGATGGTTTCTTCTGGCTGGTGGTTTTAAGCTCAACCTGTCCCCGGATTATCCCCTCTCCTTTGGATATGTTGGCCACGTCCAGGGTGTATTCCGCCCCTTTTTTGATCGTTTCCAGCTTATATTTGACCTTATCGGTAAGATCGGTCTTTACTTCCGTTATGTCAAACGCCTCTCCCGAAGGTGCCGTTATGGTCAGCCTTTGACTCAGCTCATCGCCTTCATATCCCACCAGGTTAATCCGGCTGCCGGGTTTAATGCTGATGTACTCCTTTACAAAACAGCTCAGGGTGATGGTGGCAGTCGGTTTGTTGGGATCATTTGACATTACGGCAGCTGATTTCGTCAATTTGCCCTGCCTTCTGCTGGTATTGAGCTTTAATGTTATTTTGCCCTCCTGACCGGGGGCTATAGCCTTATCAAAATCGGCTACGGTGCAGCCTCACCCAGGCTTAACATTAGCAATGGTCAGTTCAGCCTTGCCGGTGTTTTTAACAATAAAGGTATGAGACACGGTATCCCCTTCCCACACCTCACCTGCATCAAACTGGATCGCATCAAATGCAATTGCCGGCTGTTTCCCTCCGGCAGCGGCCTTCCCCTGGCTGGGTTCCGCTTTCTTCGGCTGCACATTTACCTTGATTTTAGGCTCTTGCGCATTCAGGGGCGGAAGTAAAAAAATGTGTGCCGCGAAACAGGTAATGATTAATAGACAAAGCGATGTTTTTTTTCTGATCATGTAGCTCCTCCTTCACCGAAGTTAACCGATAATAACATTTGCCTTTCTTTGATGATCATTTGATTCAGAAGCGAATCTCCCAGCCGTGCTTGCGGCGATAGGCCAACCAGTAGAGAAATCCGACGCAGAAGGACCCGCCCACGATATTCCCCAGGGTTACGGGAATAAGATTGACAAAGAAGAAGTTGTACCAGGTAAGGTTGGGAAAATCCGCCGCCACCTTTCCGATAGTCTGCCACATTTCCAGGGGCATCCACTGCTTGGCCAGAATGGCGCCGGGTATGTAGTACATGTTGGCAACCGAGTGCTCAAATCCGCAGGTGACAAACGCGGTGATGGGAAAAATAATGCAAAGTATTTTATCGGTGGTGCTGCGGGCGCCCATGCACATCCACACCGCGAGGCACACCAGGGCGTTGCACATGATGCCCAGGGCAAACAGGTCTATAAATGGTTTGCCGCACTTGGCGTTGGAGATGGTCATCGCGTTCAGCCATATAACACCCTTGCCAATCATGTAGCGCTTGCAGAGCAACATAACATATACCGTGGTGATCGCTCCGACGAAATTCCCCAGGTAGACAATTATCCAGTTGCGCAGGAGCTGGCGTATGGTGACCCTGCCGCTGACACAGGCCATGACAATGAGGTTGTTGCCGGTAAAGAGTTCGGCTCCAGATACAACCACCAGAATCAGGCCCAGGCAAAAGGTGAGTCCTCCCAGCAGCTTGCCCAGGCCGAAATAAACATTGCCTTCAGCGCCGGCTGTAACGGTAGTTGAAAATACCGCACCCAGGGCGATAAAAGTGCCCGCAAGGATAGCCAGCACAAAAAGCGTCCAAAAATCAAGGTTGGCCTTGGTAACGCCGACATTCTCCGCCTTCTCGGCGATTTGAGCTGGTGGAAATGCATCCATGCTTATAATTGGATCATTATTGCTCATGCCTTAAACTCCTCCTTCTTCTTTTCCGCACGCTCAGTGAGGAAAAGGGTTAAGATTGCAAACTTCCCGTCAGGGAACATCTCCTGACAGGCAAGAACATACGCACGGCTTCTACCCTGGGGTGAACGAATTGCCTCCTGCCGGCAGCGAGTTCGCCACCGGTATCATTCCCACCCTATGGGCTGATACCCCCTCTCGCTCAGACAGCTATTCACATAATTCATAAAAACCGGGTCGGGATCTTTTATGCGGAAAAGCGCGTGCGTAACGGTTGATGCAGCTCCTGCCGCCGCTCCGGCTGCTGCTCCCCGTCCCACGTGACCGAATATCGATCCCGCGGCGGCTCCTGCAGCCGCCCCGGCAACGCCGCTCTCAACCGCGTCTTTTGTCATCTCCTTGGCTTTTTTCGACTTAAGGTAATTGTCGGCCAGCTGACAGCATTCCTCTATGTCCCTGTTTGCCTGCGCGGCACCTACGGTATTAAGGTGCTCGTTGGGATAGAGGATGGGGCTCCTGGTAGTACTGCACCCGCCCGCAATGACCATGCTTCCGAAAAAGAACAGTATCGTTTTCTTCATACCTGTTCCTCCCTTTCCCCTCGGGGCATTACCCTATAGCATATAATCATAAACAGGTAAACACATTTTTCAATCCGGCACGTCCGTATTCCGGGGTGCGTTCCCGGCAATCATATCCCTCAATATTTTGGTATCTTTTTCCGATATATAAGGGGTGCTGCAGGCTTGGCAGCTGTCGGGAAAGGCAGAACGGGGTTTTTCTTAAAGGTCGCACATCACACGGATGAAAGTCAGACGTGAGGAAAAATATGAAAAAAACAATCTTCAGCCTGTGTATCCTGTTTTACTGGCTTTTCCTGTTTTCCTCAAGCCCCGCGGGCATCATGCCGGCTGCTGCCGAAGTGGAAATAATAGACCATATGATGACCCGCAATCCACAGTGGGATACCGGCTGTTCCACACCGATTCGCGTCGATAGCTTCGACTATACCGATGAGGAGGCGAACTGCTGGTTTTCCTGGAATAAAGCCGTGCCGGCGGATGAGATTGTCTGCCAGTGGTATAAGCCGGACGGTGAGCTGTACGCTGAGCAGAAAAATCTTGCCTCCTATCCATCCGGCTGCTGGTACTCCCGGATTTTGATACATGGCTATGCTCCCGAGACCACACCGGGCGAGTGGCGCGTGGAGGTTTATTTCGCGGGCGTTCTGAAATTCACCGAACAGTTTACCCTGCATGGAGACCCGTCTGCGGACGGGTGCCCCGCGGAACTGCTCTATGGCGAACACGCGGAGGAAACAAACCTGCTCAGACAACTGCGCGATGCATTCTTGCGACAGAGTGATGAAGGGCGGGAGATAACCACGCTCTACTACCGGTATGGCCCGGCCGTAGCACGTGTGCTCAGAGAGGATGAAGATCTCAGGCAGCACGTGAAAACGATGGCTGATGCGCTGCTGGCATGTCTACAACAGGTATCAACCGTAAAAGGCACGCAACGAATTGGCGGTTCCCGATGATGGGGGCCACGCTCCGACGAGACCACGGCGTTCAGGAATTGATATCGGATCCGGGATCAAGCCGCACCATGACAAAACCTGCGCTTCAGAATGGCCGGCAAAAACTGCCGGCCATTCCTCTTCAGGTTATCTAATTTAATATAAGCCAAGCACCATCTGCTCCGCATTATCAAGCACGTCCATCAACTTGATGCCGCAGAGAAAATCCTTCTTTCCCTGCTTCACCCAGCTGACCACACCGTCCACGGTAATGGTTGCTTTTCCACCCAGCGCATACATTTTAAGAGAAAGCTTTGAACCCTGCTCCATGGTTTCATGCGCATAAAACGCCAGTCCGGCGCCATTCAGGCTGATGTTAATAACCGTGCACTCCCTCCCCGGCAACTGCCTATTTTTCAAAAAATACCTGGCCTTCACGCTGGTAGGAATCCTGATGGATTCTGCTCTCCCTTCTATTCTTGCATGTTCCATTGTTCCATGCCCTTTTTGCATTATCCAGAGGTTAGACGCACCCGCGGCGGTGAGCAACCCGCTGCAGCCTTTTGCTTCCCGCTGAACAGCAATCTTTCCGTTGGTTTCTTTCATCAACATCATTTTTATAGCACAGAATGTCCAAAAGCAATAAGGTAAAATGAAAAATGAGCCACATTTTTACTTTCGTGCCATAGATGAAAGAATGCTCGTCTTTCTCACGGATCCGGTATATACTCGACCATGAGTAACTGAGCGTTCACCTGGAGGAAGCGGTATGACAGGGCGATATGATCTGGTTGTAGTAGGTGCAGGTCCGGCGGGCATCATGGCCGCAAAGGTAGCGGCCGAGAACGGGCTGTCGGTTGCGCTGCTCGAAAGAAAACAAGACATGACCGCTGTCCGGCGGTCCTGCGCAACCATGTTCGCCATTGAAGATGATTACCTGTTCGGTGAGCGGATGTACTTTAACTCCCGGCAGAAAAAGCTGGTGTTCCCGGTGAACGGCTTCAGCGTGAACTATGGCGGTCCGCACAAAAACTTCTACGGGCAGGTGCTCTATGCCCCCGACGGTGAAACCTGCATCAGGATGGGCAACTATGAAGAAAACCTTGCCAGGGGAGACGAAGGACGTTTATCAGTAGTCTATGATAAGGAGGAACTGTTAACGGGCATGCTCACCGAAGCTGCAGACAGCGGGGCTGAAATAATACCCGGCATGAATGTGAACGGGGTGCAAAAAAACAAGGAAAGCGTCACCGTAAACACCGCCAACGGCCCTTCATTTGAGGCAACCTTCGCCATTGCCGCAGACGGTCTCAACTCAGGCATCGCCGAATGGCTGGGCCTCAACAAAAAACGGGTGTGGTACGGGACCGTTAAAACAATCTCCTACGCGGTAACGGGCGTTTCGCTGCCATCTCCGCATACCTATAAAATGACCAACATATTCGAAAAACAGTACGGTCTGCCCCTTACCTATGGCATCGTTCCCCGGGCGTCAGGAGATGATACCTTCTGGCTTTTTATCGGCGGGCCGGCAGATGACAGGATAGACTACGATGGCGCGCTGCGGGATTTCATGCAGGTGAGTCCATTCGCCTCCTGGTTTTCAGGCGCCCGTCTGGGCACAAAACAGTGTGCGGTCCTCAACATACTCTCTCCCATAGAGGACCCGTTCTGCGACAATGTGCTGGTTATAGGGGACGCCGCTTGGAATTTTGAGGCGGAAATTACCGGCGCCATCATGTGCGGCTGGAAGTCAGCACACGCCGTAACCGTTGCACTGCGGGACAACAAGCCCTCCAGGGAAGGCGTGGCACGGTATCTCACCTGGTGGCAGGAGTCATTTTTGCGCAATGATTACCGGGGCTACTTAAGGAGCCTGGCTTTGCTCTACGTTTTCAATGCGGAGGACATTGCTTACGTGTACGGGCTGATCGAGAAGCCGCTTCCCTGCACCCTGAACCCTCACAAGCTACAGGAGCTGATGAATGCCGCCATCGGGGAGAAAATGGGGGTCATACAGAAGCAAAGGCCCGATATCATCGCCAAGTTCCAGCGCATTGCCACTGACCCACTGCAAGAACTCTTAAAGCCGCTGCGTTGCCTTCCCCGGATAAATACCATGGGGTATCTCCAGCAGGGCATTGAATGACCATCCTTCCGGATCAGCCCCTGCAGGGGAACATGCGCAACTATTGATTGACAGGAAAGCATGTTTCTCTTACAATTGTCCGGCAAAACGGGGTTCAACGGTGTTTCACAATATCCTCACGAAAGGAGATGGTATGAAAACGTTCACCTGCAGGTTGTTTATAGTGTTATGTGCTCTTATCACGCTTTTCTGTAACCTTCCTGATGCCGGCGCAAAAATTGAATGGTCGGTCTTAAAGAACATACCCCTCGATGACACGCCCCGCGATGTAGCCATTTCACGGGAAGGCACCACGGCCTACATCCTCTGCAGCAAGAGCGTGCAGGTTTACTCGATAGCGGAAAACAAGATAACTTCCGTAATTCCCCTGACGGGGGAATTCTCACAACTGGCGCTCTCACCTGATGGGGAACAGCTTTTCCTTACCCAGGGAACGGGAAAACAGCTCTCCATTATTCAAATTTCCCAGGTCTACGACATCCCCAAAGGCACGTCGCAGGTCATCGGCAAAGCCGCTGCGCCGGTCACGATCTTCGCCTTCCTTGACTACCAGTGACCCTACTGCAGCAGGATTTATCCTGTACTTGAGCAGTTGCTCAAGCAGCGTCCCAACGATGTAAACCTGGTCATCAAGCACTTCCCTCTCCCCATGCACCGCTTCGCGGAGAAGGCTTCACTGGCGGCCCTCGCCGCTGCCAGACAGAATAAATATCAGGAGCTGAGCGGGGCCCTGATGAGCGATTTCCAGAACTTAAGTGACGAATCCATCAAGAAACACGCAGAAACAGCCGGGCTGGATATGACAAAATTTAATGCCGCGTACAATGATCCGGCGCTGAAAAAACAGATTGATGAAGACAGACAGCTGGGAATGAGCATCAGCGTGCGGGGGGTGCCGGCAATCTTCCTGAACGGAAAAGCGATCAAAGACCGCTCGATCCAGGGGTTTAACCAGATGATTGACGAGGCGCTGAAGAAGGCCAAATAACTTTTAGCGTTCCGCGGAAATACAAAACCCCCTCTCCCCACGGGTAGAGGGGGTTTTTATATCAAATCTTATATGCGGGCTAATTAACACCGGGGTCATACGCGCGCAGGTATTGAATGATGTCTTCCAGCTTTGTCTGCGCCGCGTTTATATCATTCTTTACCCGGGAGGAAGTTTTGGCATACCCGATCCCCATAATAAAGGTATCTTCGGAGAAATCCTCCTTGAGCCCTCTTACCACCTCGTTGACCTCCTTGATATACTCGTTTCTCGCTTGTGCCTCTTCGCGGACTCCGGTATTTTTCAGCTCGGAAATGCGGACCAGCCACGAACGCACGACCTTGCCGCTGACCCCGCCTCCCTGCCCGGAGGCGGCTGATGTAACCGATTGCTGCTGAAGCTTCTCCACCATGTATAACAGCTGCTTTTTATCTTCCTTCAGACTGTCCCGTTCCTGTGAGGCCAAGCGCAATGCTTCCTCAAGATTTCTCACCTGGGTTTTCAGTTCCTGATTCGCTGTTTTCAATGTCTCGATACGGGTGCCCCCGTCACCTTCCGCTGATCCGGCAGTTCCGAGAGGCGTCGAAATGCCCGCCCGTTTATGGACACCATACAGGACCATGGTAATAAACACTGCCGCGCAGGCGCAGATAAGCCACCTGGCAGAACGTCTGCCCCACCACGAATTCGATGACGGCATGGTTAATCGGTACCCCACATCATGGCTTCACTCATCCCAGAAAAGAAAATCCGGCACCGGGCAATGCTGCTGAATGGGATATATTGCGGCGATGCCCTCCCGGTCATAATCAGATATGATAATGTCCTGGTCCGAACGGAGTTCGCCGTAGTCGAAGAACGGATACATGAGATCGGAGGGATCATCGCTGTGACGCAGTCCCAGCGCATGTCCGAGCTCGTGGCGGGCAACGCTGCGCATGCCTGCGCCGCTCATCCTCCGCCCCAGGGCCTCCGCATTAAGTTGAATCAGCGTGCTTCTCAGGACACACCCGGACTGCCCCACAGTCCTGGTCAGCGTTTGGCCCAGCGGGTATCGATCGCCGGTTCTTATTATGATTGCCGCGTCCGCCTTCCTTACATCATCAGCCCAGGTGAGGACGGGAGCGTCGTCAATGTCAGCCAGCACTTCATTCCAGTCGTTTACCGCGGTTTCGACATCCAGCACAATCTGCCGGGGCAGCCGGTCCGAATCTTTTATGGCAACCGTTACCTGCGGTTTATTCCAGCCTGCACCGAGGAGATCCAGGGTGGATGCGCGGCCCACCCCTCCGCCTGCCGCCGCAAGATATAACAACATGCACAAAATCGCACCTGCTCTGAAAAGACTTCTCATATGCGCCAACTTTCTCCTCAAACAATTCGAAAACGGGAAGAGGCATGCGGTTTTGGATTGCCGCATCCTGCATCATGAATCGTGCATCCGGCCGAATGCTCCGCACTGCTTCGTGAGTCATCAGCCTTCATCATGTGTTTAACTATAGAACATATTATCCCTAAAAAGCAATAGGCAAAGCCTCCAAGCAGCGGGACGGCATGATAATCCCCGGGCACAGTCCTGCGAGAGCTTCTCCTTTACCCTCTCAGGGTTGTATGCTATACATGCACCATAGGTATCCCCGCTGGCGGAAGCCGTAAAGGGCACCCCGTGATGACAGAGAAAAGAAGCTATCCCCGTTTTGTCACTTCGGTTAGTATTCAGGATGTGGCTACTTTATGTACAGGAATGACAAAAAACATCTCGCTGGGAGGCTGCCTGGTGGAGAACACGGAAGGGTTTCATTACCTACCGGTTAACACGCCCCTGATGCTCAAATTCGACATTCAGGGAATTGCGGAGAACATAATTATTCCGGGTGAAATAAGGCACTGGGGGAAAGAGGGGGAAGCGTTCGGGGTGCAGTTTAAGGAGGTTGATAAAAAATCAGCCTACTACCTCGGCCGTTTCATGGGCATTTTTCTGTAATCAGGAGCAGAGGTGATCTCTTATTGTCTAAATGTAGGGGCGACCGGCCGGTCGCCCCTTCCTGATTTTCGTGTTAAACCCCCATGCCCCTGCGGGGCACCACCATGCATGAAATTATTGTGTCTTATACTACAGCCACATCTTAAGTTGTCATTTCGAAGGAGCATAAGCGACTGAGAAATCTTATAAGATTTCTCACGTTCGTTCGAAATGACAGTGACCGAGAAAAGATACGGAGTCTTTTCAAATCTTTTTTCGTGTTAAAATGCTTCAAAGAGGACACCTAAAAACAGTGCAAGGAACAAGTGATTTACCATGGCCCTGCACGGGGCAGGATCCAGCGTTTCCAGACACTGCCTGCCATAATAAATAAACATAAAAGTATTATATAACGCAATCCACCCCACCACATCCGCGTCCATCACCCGGATACGATCAAAATCATCGTCCCCGATGCATGCTTTATCCTTGCGGGAATCATCAGGCAACGCCATTGGTTCATAAAGCTCTTCAAACGCGGGACTGCTGATTGTTCCGCAGCAACACGTGCCCTCATCTTCCAAGGCACCTGCCTGCGAAAACAGAGATCCTGACAGGAAGCAACATACGGTCAATAAAGAAAGGGTGCGGTTTCTTTCGGCAGTCATAGAACCTCCCTGGATAAGGAAAGGAAACTCAATAGCGAAAAGTCTTTCCCTCGGTGTACCAGCTCAGGCACATACGCAGCGATAAAACGATTACTCTCCCGACAGCGTCTTATCGACTCTCTCCATGATATCGGGGATGGGCAGCTTGAACGGGCATTTCTCAATACACAGTCCGCAGGCGACGCAGTCAGCCGCGGTCTTCGCGCCCCGCCCCTTCATCCCCTTGTAGATGGCCCGCTTCTGCTCCAGGCTGATGGTGGAGGTCTTGAGTAAATCAAACTGGCTGAATATGTGTATCCCCTGGGAGCAGGGCAGGCAGTATCCGCAGCGGTGGCAGTATTCCTGGCCGATGGGGCGGGCAATTTCATCCAGCTCTTTCAGCTCCGCGGCTGAAAGCGGTACATAGCTGTGCCCGGGCTGGATATTCTGATTCAATTCCTCCATGGTCTTCATTCCCGGAATGATGATATCCACATCATAGTTCATAATCCAGCGGATGCACAGGTCCGCGCGCTGGGTGAGCTGGCCTCCTCCCAGGGGCTTCATGGCAATGGTGCCTATATCGTGCTCTTTGCAGTAGGGTATGACCTCCTTCAGGTATTCCTGCTCAATTATGGTAAAAGGAAATTCGGCCACATCAAAGCGGTCCGTCTTTAAGGCCCTCATGAGCACTTTGGGATTGTGGGAGGCAACCAGTACATAATCGAGCTTGCCCTGCTCACGCGCTTCTTCAACGGCGGCCAGGCCTCCCTCGCGGGAAGTGAGCAGGTCCAGCTTCTCATCTATGTCCACGTGCGCCAGGTGGAAGAGGTCAATCTTCTCCCGGCCGGTCCCCTTGAAGATAAGATCCAGCGCCTTGTCAATGGCGCGCGCCACCTCATCCTTTTTGGCGAACATGGTTTTTATGCCCACATATAGCTCGTTTCTTCTCTTCTTGAGCACCGGGCCGAGCTTGTTCCGGGTATCCTCGTAAACCACCGCGGGCACAAACTGGTTTCCCGCCTCATCGCAGTCGATATAATTGATCCCCTCATCAAGCGCCGCCTCAATCAGGGCAGTGGCCTCATTAATCTCTTTAAAAAAAAGCGCCAGTCCCCCGTAGGATATGACCGACAGCTCCAGATTGGTTCTGCCCAGACGCTTGTATCTCATTGATCAGCAACTCCTGTCTTTAATGTGCCGCGCACGCAAAAGTTTTCAAGCTTTTTATATAAATTGCGGCTGGCATTGTCAAGCCATTTGCGGCAAACATGCTGCTTGCTTCCAATGGACTTTACCCCGCACGCCGTTGTGTGGTATAGGAATGGAATAACGCTAAGAAAGCGCCGCCCGTAAGGCAAAACAGAATGCGGGAAGATGTCAGAAAATTTCAGGGCTGGTGCGTACCTGCCAAGAGGTTACATCCACAAAAAGGAGAGCCGTATGCCAAGAATCAAACAACCCGCAATACCTTCATTTGTCCTGTCATCGTTTAAGCAATTCGGGGTGAAGATAAAACACTTCACCTCACCGGCCGCATTTGAAAAAGTGCTTTTGCAGTTTATCACCAGGAACAATGTGCTTCATCTCAGTACCTGCAGAAACAATATCACCAGAACCACCCCCATAGAATACCGACCGGATGGCTTTACCTTTTACATGCTTTCCGAGGGGGGAAGCAAGTTCAACAATTTGAAGGTCAATAAAACGGTCTCCTTTTCCATTGCGGAGCCGTATTATCCTGACAAGGATTATTGGGGGGGCAAGGGATTGCAGGCGTGGGGAAAGGCAAAGGTCTATAGCCGGAAGGATAATCCCCGCCGCTTTGAAAACGCCCTGAAGAAGATGCGCGTCTATGAATCACTCAAGAAAATGGGGCAAACCAAGCTTCCCGCAAACTTCAACATCCGGGTTATAGAAATTACCCCGGACCGGATGAAATACAGGAATGTGCGCGAAGGGGTGTATAACGTCACCTGGGAAAAGAAGTGAAACCGGCCTGGCCTGCAGAAAGGTAACGAAGGGGATGTGTGCGGCTATACACTGGCCATTCCAACCACCCAGACTAATATCGCAATCGCTCCGGATAATATGCATGCCACTTGCAGTGCTTTTTTTCTGCTCAGTTGTTCGTACGGCAGGACAATCTTTTTCTGAACCGCTAATGAATGCAGCAGGTAACTCGCTGCAACAAACGTCCCGTAGGCCAGGAGCCACATGATAATAACAAATAAAGCAATATGCATCGCTTCCTCCATCTCTTATTATGGCACAGTAACCTCTCAAACAACCCGCTTTTCCCTCATCAATACCCACCCCACTTTACCCCTGCACATATGGGCCAGGGGTTGTCATGCTCACCGATTTCCCCATGCAGATTGTAGTGTATTGTAATTCAACCATACAATGCTGATTTTTGCAACAAAAAAACCCTCGGTCATGCAGCCGGGGGGCTCTGTGAGAAAGGAGAGGCATAGAATCACGTCCCGCTTATTATTAACAGGAAAGAGGGGACGCAGGTGAATAGACAACTTACAGATAGTTTTTTATATTAGGGATTTCATTTGAGTTTGCACTTCTATTCACCGCAGACGTCGTCATCCCCAGATACCGCGCTACTTCTGCTCCATAATAATGCACCTATTCACCTACGTCCCCTCTTTTGGACACTACTGGAAAAAGAAATATTATTAAACTTACAGAGGCTATTAATACTTTTGCTTTCATAATACCTCGTTTAAATAAAGTTATTTGTTAATGTTCTATTAATACACACACCACGCCACCCCAGATTCTCACGCAGGGCAAGGCGTAATGGTTATTGAAGCACCAATGAAAACATTAAAAACTATAAAATTGGCTATCAAGCCAATGCATTGTTGTCACTTAACTGCTAAAACCTATGTCAATGTAATAAGGATCGCCCTCATTATCAAGACACATGGCTCCCGAACACGTTTCAATAACGGTTTCCTCCCCACTGTCCGGATCAATCCTTTTCTTCTCCCATTCTATAGAACTAATACTCGAACAGGCTTGTTCTCCTTCAAGTCTAAAATGAACAAAATGCCTATCAGGGCTATAAAAATCTTCGGTTAATGGCACATTCTGCCCGCTTATTTTTGTTGTTGTAACATGCACACCATACCCCCCCCAGTCGTTGGTAAGCGTCTCTTCTGCGGTGAAAGTTTTTACTCCTTTGACTTCATTGGTATTTGGATCAATATCGAGGATTACATCTATTTTACCCGTTGAATGATCACCCGCCCATTGAAGTGGATGATCTGTATCCCAGGTGATCCAAAAACGATTGCCTGAAAATGATCCTTCATAAAACCATATCCACGTTATATAATCAGACGGAGGTTGACCGACAAAATTTTGGCACGTGCTTTCTACTGTAGCGCTGACACTACCTCCAGTTATATCACTGAGCGGCCCCCCTTTTTCACGAATAATGTGGAACCAGTCAAACCCGACATAGTTCCAGTCGATCTTATTTGGAGCGTTAATAGGATCATCAATATACTTATCATTTACGAGGAACCCGATGATATTCTCCCCCTCCTGCAGTTGGATGCTCACTCGCAAACAGTCATCATCATCGCTAGCCAGATTGTAAGTGCCTATTTCCTGGACCGTGCCGATCTTGTTGGTAATGGTTGCCTTGTGAAGAACCAGTTGCTGCTGGAAGAGAAAAGGTTCTTTACTAATATCACACAGTTTTATGGTGATTGAACCAGAGCTGGTTTTAAAGCCGTCATACAGCGACATTTCCGTGTCTGCTTCTACAACCGTAAGGCTGTATTCAGGAAAATCACCTACACCGATGCTTTTATCTTCTACCTTTGCCCACAGTGCCGCTACGCCTTCCTTCTTCATCAGGCAATATTTGTCATAATAGGCTACATCGTCAAACATGATTCTATTGCCCTGGTCATCATTTCCAAAATACCAGGGATCAAATTTCTCGGTGGCAATGTCATAGATTATCTTTTTTACCGTGTCGTTATCAGGGTCCGCATCTTTGTCCTTAACTTTGTTCCATGGCTGATTGGGATCTGATGCATAGAGAATATAGACTTTTCTCCCATCGGGCAGGGTTATTTCTCCGGATTTCTTAAAGATAATAAGCACATGTCCTTCCCATGTCTTTTGTGGTGTGCCTTGGTTTAAAATCCTCCCGATACTCATGTGCTGGGGTGATCTTGTATCTCTATTCAGTTCTATTGCTAACGAATAGGCAAAAAGTGCCAGTGTCCGTTTGTCGTCTGATTTTCTTTGCTCGTTACGTAAAAAAGCTGTCATGGAATTATCCCAGTTCTGCTTTTTGTGAATCATGCTGCATAATTTATAGGCAAGCTCATCATCCCACGGAAAATCAGGCGTTTTAAAATCAGGGTTGCCATCATTATCATACAGTGGGTAGAGATCAGGATAATACCTGCCATGTTCATCACGAGTCCAGTTCTGATCATAATAATACATTGCTGCCATACATTGCCCTGAACAGTGTCCTCCTCTGGCGACATAAGACCCTTGATTTGCAAACGGCCAGTCATCCACACCGTGTTTAAACCCTGTATCGACAGGATCTTCAAGCAGCCCGTCCTCATTAGCTGCAGTAGCACCAATGCCGGTAAAATGTGTTGTCATAATAGTCAGGGAAGTAGAATCTTCATCTAACAGCGGTAAGGCGTTGAGTTGGCCAGTTTCCTCATCATAATAGTAACCCATGGCAAAATACCCTTCCGGGATGTTCGCTGGAAGGGTCACGGTCATGAAATCTTCTGCAATGTCACCGCCATTGTCCACATAGATCAAAGGTGTTATGGGGTTGAACTTTTCCCCGAGCTGATGCCGTTCTATGGGACGGTATGAAATCTTGAACGTCTTTTCTTCCTGGTATGCCCCTTCGGGAACTTCGATGGTGAAGCCGTCAAGCGGGTCACCGGGTTTACTCACCGTAATCGTACCACCCTCCGGTCCAATGGTTTCGGTGGCGACTTCGACCTCCTCCCCAACCGTAATAGGGTTGGTATTTATCTGGCAATCAGCTAATGGCAGCAATAATAACAAAATCACTAAGATTCTGATAAATGATGTCTTCATAATCCCCTCCTCAATAAATTACCCCACCCTCTCAGACCTTCTCCATCTGAGATAAAGCGGGGCTAAATCTATAATGAGTAGTCACCGTTCCCCCTTCCTGATTGTCAATCACAACTTATACTGCATGTATATCTAATCATGGTTTAAGGGCAAAATCAAGGTTTTTCTGGGTTTACCATTTTCTTTACCCTTGAGACTGTTTTGTGTTATAGAAAGCCTATGCAGCCCCCCACGGATTAGAATATTCAGCATCCTGTTACCAACCATATTTCTTCTGCTTCTTTCTTCAACCTGTTCTCATGCCCAATCCCTCATCTGCACCAGAGTGGTTGACGGCGATACCATCATACTGAGCAACGGTGAGAAGGTCAGGCTCATTGGTGTGGATACCCCGGAAACCAAACGCCCTAACCACCCGGTTGAGTATATGGTAAGGAAGCCACTGCCTTCACAAGCAGATGGTAGAAGGTAATCCTGTCAGGCTGGAATACGACTGGCATCAGAGGGATAAGTATGGAAGTATGTTGGCTTGACAGATAGGCACATCTGGCAACAGCTATTCTTATAGTAGGCGGAAGAAGATTCAAACGCTGATGGGTTGCGCAGGAATGGGTACCACAACGGAAAGTTTCTAAAAAATAGGAAGGTGGTGCCGAAGGCGGGACTCGAACCCGCACGGGTCTCCCCGCCACCCCCTCAAGATGGTGTGTCTGCCAGTTCCACCACTTCGGCACGGCTGAGGTACACTGCGGTATGCTGCCTAATATAGGCTTTATCAGTTCTGCGACGGCTGACCTTCCGGAACGGCCGGACCAGCCGCGTTACCCGGTTCCGCCGCCGGGGCTGCCGGGGCTGCCTGGACAGGCGCCTGCTCCGGGGCCTGCGGGACAGCGCTTTCGGCCGCCTGCTGCTCCACCTTTTTTTCCATGATCGTCGGCACGGGGGCCCGACCGATGAGGTAGCACAGCGTCAGCGTGGTTATCATAAAGAGAACGGCAACCGCGGTGGTCATCTTGCTCAAAAAGCCGGCCGGTCCGCTGCTGCCGAATACCGTTTGCGTGGAGCCTCCGAAAGCGGCGCCCATTTCCGCCCCCTTGCCCGTCTGAAGCAGCACCACCATGATCAGAACCACGCAGATGACTATGTGTACAACAGTGATAAATACAAACATGTTTGATCCATCCTTTCTTCTGAAATCATGACCGCGGCGCGATTACGCCTTGAACCGCGCGATCCGCGCGAAATCCTCCGCCTTTAAGCTTGCTCCCCCCACCAGCGCCCCGTCAATATCCGCCTGCGCCATCAGCTGGTCGATATTGTCGGGCTTCACGCTCCCGCCGTAGAGTACCCGCATTCTGTCCGCAATCTCCCGGCTGAACAATTGGGCAATGAGCTTGCGTATGAAACCATGCACTTCCTGGGCCTGCTCCGGCGTTGCGGTTTTGCCGGTGCCGATGGCCCACACCGGCTCGTAGGCAATGATCACCTTCCCGATCTCATCCAGGGACAAATCGATGAGCCCGGACCTGATCTGCCGCTCAATAATGGTGAAGGTTTTATCGGCCTCCCGCTCCGCCAGCGTCTCACCGATGCAGACAATGGGGATAAGGGAAGCCTTGAGCGCCGATTTAAGCCTTCGGTTCACCGTTTCATCGGTTTCATGAAAGAACTGCCGCCTCTCGGAGTGGCCGATAATGACATAGGCGCATCCCGCATCCTTGAGCATGGCCGGTGCTATCTCACCGGTAAACGCGCCTTTTTCCTCCCAGAACAGGTTCTGCGCGGCCAGGGCCATGGGACCGCTTTTCAGCACGGCGGCCACGGCCGTAAGGGCGGTAAACGGGGGAGCGACCGCCACATCCACCCCGGAGAGATCAGACAGCATGCCGTTGAGCCGGGAGACCAGCTCAACGCTCTCGGCACAGGTATTATGCATTTTCCAGTTGCCGGCTATGAAAGGACGCCTCATTTGCGATTTCCTTCTCTTCACCATAAACCAACATCGCCGGTTAACTCACCGGCGGGGTGCATATTATCGACAGGTAGCGAAAAAGTCAAGATAAAAGCATAAAAGTAGTATGTGGCTCAAGGGGGAAGGGCTTTTTAGCCACAACAAAATTATTCGGAGCCTGTAGAACGGCAGCGACTTTCTAATTTTGTCCGACAGGCCCGTAGGGCAACAGCCCGTATTCAAGCCCCTGCAAAGCTGCCTGTCTGCGGTTTAAGTCGTAAGACACCGGGTCGTGCCGTAAGCGTAAAGACACATTGTTGTGGCGTCAAAATAGCCTCCCTTTGCGCCACGAATCAGATGGTTTTTATAACAGCCTGCTAGCCGAAGAAAAGCTCGGCAACCTTATACAAGTCCGGGTTGATTTTCTTATTGCCGGAGGCCACTTCCTTCAGGTCAATGGCTTCAATGCTAGTACCCCGCAGACAGGCCATTTTGCCGAATTCCTTGTTTGCCAGCATATCCACCGCCTTCACCCCGAAGCGCGTGGCCAGCACCCGGTCGAACGCAGTGGGCGTGCCTCCCCTCTGCACATATCCCAGGTTGGTAACCCTAGTCTCCATGCCCGTCAGGTCTTCGAGCTTCCTGGCTATGATATTGCCTATGCCCCCCAGGAGCGCGTGGCCGAATTCATCGGTCTTTTCGTCCTGCACCACCACGCCGCTGTCGTGATTGAGCTCCACCCCCTCCGCCACCACAATGATGCTGAAGGTCTTGCCGCGTTTGCGGCGCTGCTTGAGCAATTCGGCCACCTCTTCAAGCCTGAACGGCACTTCGGGAATGAGGATGCAATCGGCTCCGCCGGCAATGCCGGCGACGGTGGCAATCCACCCGGTGTGCCTCCCCATGACTTCAACCACCATGACCCGGTGATGGGATTCCGCCGTGGTGTGCAGCCGGTCAATCGCCTCGGTAACGATGCTGACTGCCGTATCGAACCCGAAGGTATAATCGGTGCAGGGAAGGTCATTGTCAATGGTTTTAGGAATACCCACCACCGGAATGCCCATCTCATGCAGCCGGCTTGCAACGCCAAGGGTATCCTCGCCGCCCACGCAGATGAAGCCCTCTATGCCATAGCGCTTGATGTTGTTGAGCATTTTCTGCAGGGTTTCCTCGGCCTTAAAGGGGTTGGTCCGGGAGGTGCCCAGGATGGTCCCCCCGCGGGGAAGTATTCCGGTGACGGAAAAAAGGGTAAGCGGCTCCACCTGCCCTTTGATCAGGCCGGCCCACCCTTCCCTGATGCCGATCACCTCAAACTTGTAGGTATCAATGGCCCGTTTCACCACCGCCCGTATGACCGCATTGAGCCCGGGACAGTCGCCGCCGCCGGTAAGAATGCCGATTCTCTTCATCATCCGCCTCCCCTTAAACTGAACATGATTCCATCACACCCAACACATCTCTGAGGGAAAACATTTATCGATGCATACACTGCTGTTGCAAAATCCGAAGCACGAATCCGAAATTCGAAACAAATCCAAAATTCAAATTTTCAAATGTCCAAAACATCCGTGGGCGCAGGTCCGTTTTTATATTTTCGTCATTTGAACTTTGTCATTCATTGCTCGGCTTTGTTTCGTGCTTCGGATTTCGAATTTGCATCCGAGCATTTCAACTTCCTCGTATGGTATACCCGGCCTGTCAATAATTCAAGCGCTAAAATGGAGCAGCTCCACGTCCAGGCTTAATCTTGACTTGACCTTTGCAGAATTTTATATAATCATTTGCATCAGCCGCATCAAGCCCGGTTTTGAATTTTGGTCATTTGGTATTTTGATTTGTTTCGTGCTTCGATATGCTGATTCCGGATTTAAATCTCAAAGGCAGATCTTCATCTCTTTTAGCGCAAACCTCCAACCAGCACCCCACCGCACAACAGGAGTAACAGGATGGATCTTACAACCGTTGCCATGGAAATCCCCGATGAAACCAACCTGATTGTCGGGCAATCCCACTTCATCAAAACGGCTGAAGACCTTTATGAGATAATGGTCACGTCCGTCCCCCAGGCAAAATTCGGCATTGCCTTTTGTGAGGCGTCGGGACCGTGCCTGGTGCGGGCGGAAGGCAATGATGAAGCGCTCACGGCGGCGGCGGTTAAAAACGCCCACGCCCTTGCATCGGGGCACAGCTTTGTGATCGTGCTCAGGCACGCCTTTCCCGTCAATGTCTTAAATGCCATCAAGCAGTGCCCCGAGGTGTGCTCGCTCTACTGCGCGACGGCCAACCCGGTGGAGGTGATTGTCGCTGAAACAGCGCAAGGCAGGGGAATACTCGGCGTGATTGACGGCTCAAGGCCGAAGGGAACGGAATCGCAGGGGGACAGGGACGCGCGCAAAAGCTTCCTGAGAAAGATCGGATACAAGCTCTGACCGCACCCGCCCCGGGAACAGCCATTCACCCCCGGCGGCTAATGGGTCACCATGGTCGGGGTGGTCTCTTCAGGGTATAACCGCTTGCCATCCTTTTCTTCATCACGATTATCCTGCCTGCCCTGCAGGAAGGACTGAGGATCATCGAGCACCAGCGATTCCTTTAACACCTCATCCATATGCTCCACCAGCACCACCTGGACCGTATCCAGTATTTTCGCCGGAATTTCCTTGAGATCCTTATCATTTTCCTGGGGGACCAGCACCCGGCCGATATGTCCGCGATGGGCCGCTAAAATTTTCTCCTTGAGCCCCCCGATGGGCAGCACCCTGCCCCTCAGGGTTATTTCCCCGGTCATGGCGATGTCCCTGCGAACCGGCTTGCCGATCAGGGCGGAAACAATGGCGGTGGTGATGGCAATGCCCGCGGACGGCCCGTCCTTGGGAACGGCCCCTTCGGGAACATGTATGTGCAGATCGATCTTCTGGTAAAAATCCTTCTCCAAGCCCAGCCGCTCCGCCCGGGACCTGACATAGCTCAGGGAGGCCTGCGCCGACTCCTGCATCACGTCGCCCAGCTTGCCGGTGGTAAACAGCTTGCCCTTTCCGGGCATGGTGGTCACCTCGATGGTGAGCAACTCGCCTCCCACCTCGGTCCAGGCCATGCCGGTGGTGATGCCGACCTCGTCCTTCTTCTCCATCTCGCCGTAGCGGTACTTGTAAACGCCCAAGTACTTGCTCACTACCTTGGAGCCGATCCTGGCGGAGGTCTCGCTGCCGCCCTTCACCACTTCCTTGGCCACCTTCCTGCAAACCGAGGCGATCTCCCGCTCCAGGTTGCGCACCCCGGCCTCCTTGGTATACCTGCGGATGATGGTCAGTATGGCATTGTCGCTGAAGCTGATGTTCTTTTCGGTCAGCCCGTTGGCCTTGATCTGCTTGGGGATCAGAAACCGCCTGGCAATGTGCAGCTTCTCCCACTCGGTATAGCCGGGAATGCGGATAATCTCCATGCGGTCCTGCAGCGGCGGGGGGATCTGGAAAAGGGTGTTGGCGGTGGTTATGAACATCACGTCGGAGAGATCATAATCCACGTCAACGTAGTGATCGTTGAAACTGTTGTTCTGCTCCGGGTCGAGCACCTCCAGGAGCGCCGCCGAGGGATCGCCCCTGAAATCAGTGCTCATCTTGTCAACTTCATCCAGCAGGAAGACCGGATTGTTGGACCCGGCCTTCTTCAGGCACTGCAGAATCTTGCCGGGCAGGGCCCCGATGTACGTGCGCCGGTGCCCCCTGATTTCGGCCTCGTCGCGCACCCCGCCCAGGCTGAGCCGGACGAAATTCCGCCCCGTGGCCCGCGCTATGGAGCGCGCCAGCGACGTCTTGCCCACGCCCGCCGGTCCCACAAAGCAGAGGATGGGCCCCTTGATCTTGTTCACCAGCTTCTGCACCGCCAGGTATTCCAGGATCCGCTCCTTGATTTTCTCCAGCCCGTAGTGATCCTCCTCGAGGATGCGCTGGGCCTCATCGATGTCCAGGTCGGTTTTGGTCTGCTCAAACCAGGGAAGCGAGATCACCCAGTCGATGTAGTTGCGCACCACCGTCACCTCCGCCGAGAGCGGCGGCATCATCTTCAGCTTTTTCAGCTCCTTCATCATCTTGGTGGTGGCTTCTTCGGACATCTTCTTCTTGGCCACCTTCTCCTCGAGCTCCTTGAGCTCGCTCGCGCCGTCATCCTTGTCGCCCATCTCTTTCTGGATGGCGCGCATCTGCTCGCTCAGGTAGTAGTCCTTCTGGGTTTTCTCCATCTGCTTCTTCACCCGGTTCTTGATCTTGCGCTCGATGTTCAGGATCTCGATCTCCGAGCGCATCAGCGCGTAGGCCTTCTCCAGCCGCTCGGTCACGTCGATGGTTTCCAGCAACGACTGCTTGTCATGCAGCTTGACCGTCAGGTGAGCGGCAATGGCGTCAGCCAGGTGCGAGGGATCGTCGAGGGCGCTCACCGATGAAACCACCTCGGGCGCGATGCGCTTGTTGAGCCTGACGTAGGTTTCGAAGGTGGCGGGAACGCTTCTCATCAGGGCCTTTATTTCGGGGGTAACCGCCGCCCCCTCGTGAATGAGCTCGGTCTCCACCAGGAAAAGCTCGGGGCTGGGCAGAAACTCTTTAAGCAGTATCCGCCCCTTGCCTTCCACCAGTATCTTGACGCTGTTGTCCGGCAGGCGGATCATCTGAATGATGCTGCCCAGGGTACCCGTGAGATACATGTCGCGGGGCCCGGGCTCATCCACCCTGGCGTCCTTCTGCGTGGACAGCACGATCAGCTTGTCCTTGGCCAGGGCATCCTCCAGGGCATTGATCGACCGCTGCCGCCCCACGAAGAGCGGCACGATCATGTGGGGAAAAACCACGATATCTCTCAGCGGCAGAAGCGGGTACACCTGTACCCTGGCTTTATCATCCGGTGTCTTTTGGGATTTAAATATCAAGGCTGTTTATCCTCCTACGCGGTTTTTGTCCTGTTTTCATACACGATCAGCGGCTTTTCCCTTTTGAGGATCACCTCTTCGCTGATGACGCACTCCTTCACATTTTCCTGGGAGGGAATGTCGTACATGATGTCAAGCATGATTTCTTCCAGAATGGCCCTCAAACCCCTCGCCCCGGACTTGCGGGCTATGGCCTCCCGGGCTACCGCCCACAGGGCGTCATCCTTAAACTTGAGCTTGACGTTCTCGAACTCGAAAATCTTGGTGTACTGCTTGAGCAGCGCGTTCCTGGGCTTGGCGATGATGTCGACCAGCGCCTGCTCGCTCAGGTCCTCCAGGGTGGCGATCACCGGGAGCCTTCCCACAAACTCGGGAATCAGGCCGTACTTGAGCAGGTCCTCGGTCTGAATCGATTTCAGGACCTCGCCCACCCGCTTTTCCTCCCGCCCCTTGATGTCGGCGCCGAACCCCATGGTCTTGGTGCCGACGCGGTGCTGGATAATGTTCTCAAGCCCGCAGAAGGCGCCGCCGCAGATGAAGAGAATGTTGGTGGTGTCAACCTGGAGGAACTCCTGCTGGGGATGCTTTCTACCCCCCTTGGGCGGTATGTTGGCAACCGTGCCTTCGATGATTTTTAAGAGCGCCTGCTGCACCCCTTCCCCGGATACGTCGCGGGTGATGGAGGGGGTATCGGACTTGCGGGAAATCTTGTCAATCTCATCAATGTAGACGATGCCGCGGGAGGCCTTCTCGATGTTATACTCGGAGGCCTGGAGCAGGCTCAGGATGATGTTCTCCACGTCCTCGCCCACGTATCCCGCCTCGGTGAGGCTGGTGGCATCGGCGATGGTGAAGGGCACGTTCAGAATCCGGGCCAGGGTCTGGGCCAGCAGGGTCTTGCCGGTCCCGGTGGGCCCGATGAGCAGAATGTTGCTCTTCTGCAGCTCCACCCCGTCCAGCTGTCCGGAGGAATCAACCCGCTTGTAGTGATTGTGCACCGCCACCGAGAGGATCTTCTTGGCCCGGTCCTGGCCGATGACGTATTCGTCGAGCGCCGCCTTTATCTCGTAAGGCTTGGGTATGGTCGACTTCCTGCGGCTTATGGCCTCCCGCTCATTTTCCTCTGCAATGATGTCATTGCAGAGCTCGATGCATTCATCGCAGATGTAGACCGAGGGCCCGGCGATGAGCTTGCGCACCTCGTCCTGGTTTTTCCCGCAGAATGAGCAAAAGAGATTGCCGTATTTGCCAGCATCTTTCCGGTTCACCGCTTTCCTCCCTTGCCTGGTGTTTTCCCCTCTATGCCTGTCAGCCGTTCCGCCTTGGCGATCACCTCGTCGATGATGCCGTACTCCCTGGCCTGCTGGCCGCTCATGAAAAAATCCCTCTCGGTATCGGCGCGGATCCTTTCCAGGGGCTGCTGGGTGTGCTTCATCAGGATTGAATCCAGCTCCTCCCGCATGCGCAGGATTTCCCTGGCGTGGATGTCGATATCGGTGGCCTGCCCCTGAAACCCTCCCAGGGGTTGATGGAGCATAATCCGGGAATGGGGGAGCGCGAAGCGCTTTCCCTTCGCCCCCGCCGCCAGCAGCACCGCCCCCATGCTGGCGCACTGCCCCATGCAGAGCGTTGAGACATCGGGCTTGATGTACTGCATGGTGTCGTAAATGGCCAGGCCCGAGGTCACCACCCCGCCGGGCGAATTAAGGTAGAGGTGGATGTCCTTGTCCGGGTCCTCGGATTCCAGGAAAAGCATCTGGGCGATGATGATATTGGCTTCGTCATCATCAATCACGCTGCCCAGGAAAATGATGCGGTCTTTCAGGAGGCGGGAGTAGATATCGTACGCCCTCTCGCCCCGGTTGGTTTGCTCCACCACCATCGGAATCAGGGTCATGTATGCGTTCTCCTCACTGCTGCGCGGGTTTTTCGATTTCACGTATTGTAGCCCCGCCCAGCAGAAAATCAATGGTTTTGTTTTCGAGCAGCCTGAACTTGAGGCCCTCCCAGAGCCCCTCTCGTTTATAAAAATTGCTGACCTGCTCCCTGCTCTTGTCGGTCGACCGGGCGATCTCGTCAAGCTTTTCCTCAACCTCCCCGTCACCGACGCTGAGGTTCTCGCGCCTGGCAATCTCCTCAACCAGGAGTGAGCACTTCACCTGCCGCTCCGCCTCCGGCCTGAAGCTGGCCATCATGCTTTCAGCGGGTATGCCCAGCTTCTCCAGGCTTGATCCCTGCGCCATCAGCGTCCGCTGGGCATCGGCCATCATGAATTCAATCTTCCGCTCCACCATCAGGGGCGGCAGGTCAAGGGGGTTTTTTTTGATCAGCGCAGCAATCAGGCTTCTTTTCATCTCGGCGTCAATGCGCTCCCGCTCCTCCTGTTCCATGCCCTCCCGCACCTTCAGCTTTAAATCTTCCAGCCCCCGGTACTCGCCGAGGTCCCGGGCAAAGGCATCATCGAGTTCAGGGAGCACCTTGCTCTTCAACCCCTTGACGGCCACCTTCAGCCTGACCTCCCGGCCCGCGAGCTCCTGGCGCTTGAAATCCCCGGGCAGGTTGAGCACGATCTCCTGTTCCGCCCCTTTGGAAAGCCCTGTCAGCTTTTCGCTCAGCCCCGGAAGATAGTGATCGACGCCCACCTCAAACAGATAGTCCCTGAGGCTCCCGCCTTCAAAGGGCTTTGACTCCACCGTTCCGTCCACGTCAGCGACGATAAAATCACCGGCCCTGACCGGCCGGTCCTCCTCCACCTCCCTGAAGGAGGCGTGGGATTCCCTGATCATCGACAATCTCTTTTCGACATCTTCCGCCGAAACCTTCAGCTTTTCTTTTTCCACCTCAAGGCCGAGGTAGCCCTGCAGGCTGATTTTCGGCTTTACTTCGAAGCTGGCGGAATAGGAAAACTCCTTTCCCTCTTCAAAGATGCCGTTTTCAACCACCGGCTGCGATATGGGCATCGCCTGCACGGTTTTTAACGCCTCGGGATAAGACTCCTGGATGAGCCGCGACACCACCTCTCCCTCGACCTGCTCCTTGTAATATTTCCGCAACATGTCCTCGGGAACCTTGCCCTGGCGAAAACCTCTTATCCTGATCTGCTGCCGCAGCTTCTGGTAGGTCAGCGCTACCTCCTCCGCCACCTTGTCGGGAGGAATGACCACATTAATCTTCTTTTTGACCGGCCCTAACTGCTCAACGGTAACCTGCATCGAATACAATCCCTTTCTGTTAAACAACCATGGTTAATAGTGGTGCGAGAGGGGGGAATTGAACCCCCACGGTTTCCCGCTGGATCCTAAATCCAGTGCGTCTGCCAGATTCCGCCACTCTCGCAGTTAAAACGCCCGAAGCACCTGACTGAAAACCAGCGCTCTTTTGGATGCGTGAGCTCTGGCATTTTCGGCAAAAAAAATAGGTGAGCAGGTTCAACCGCTTGATAGTTTTCAGAAATTCGGAACCCTGCTGAATGCCTGCTTCACTTAAAAAATATAGCATGAAACAATTTTTTAAGCAATCACTATTGCTGGAGGATACAGAACGGTATGGAAAATAATTAAAATTCCGATGGAAGCACATATCAGCGTGATAGATTCGTGGCTGAAGCTGACACTGCCGGTAATGACCAGCATTGCCCTCACGCAGCACTTTTTCCCCGTGCAAAAAACGGTTACAAGGTGTTCACCTTTTCTCCATGTTGCCGCCGGCACGAACTGGTATGAAACCTGCATTGTTTTCTACCAGGTTGTTGAAAAAGTATTTTTCTCAGGCTGTCAAAGGCTCAAGGGGGAGGGGCTTTTTAGCCACAACAAAATTATTCCGAGCCTGTAGAACGGCAGCAACTTTCTTGCTGGTTTTCAGGCTGTTCAAAAACCACCAGATGCAAGGCACGCGAAATCCTGAGGAATGAGGCGTACATTCAGGTACGCTGCAATGACGAAGGATGAGCGTAACGCAGCAGCTGGGGATTTTTCAACAGCCTGTCTAACTTTGTCAGACAGACCCGTCCGGCACCAGCCGATCGAAGCCTCTGCAAAGCTGCCTGCTTTCGGCTCACGTCGAAGGCACCGGGTCGTGCCGTAAGCGTTAAGACACATTGTTGTGGCGTCAAAAGCCCCTCCCCCTTGAGCCACAAATCAGATGGGTGTATTTCAACAACCTGCTAGAGTTCTTGCCCAATCCCTGTCGGGACACATGCGCCCCGGGAGGGTCATGACCGATGTTTGTAAGAGGACACCGTGCAGCCCCTGATCGGCAATCAGATTGAACCTTCCGCCATGGACCTTTCGCAGCTCCGGACAAACCCCCGGCTGATGAAACTCATTCCGGCTGACCTGGCCTACAAATACGGGGTTCTCCCCGTTGCCTTAAACGGCAGCACCCTGGTCGTGGCCATGGCCGATCCGTCAAACATCTTTGCCATCGATGACATAAAATTTCTTACCGGATACAGAATTGAGACCTGCGCCGCGCCCGAGGACACCCTGCGCAATCTGCTTGACTCCTGCTATGAAAAGCCGGCGCGCGTGAGAGACGGGGAGCCGGCCGGCGCGGAAAGCGGGGTGCACATGATTGACCGGGAAGGGGACGCGGGGCGGAGCGAGCCGAAAAGCGCGGGCGAGCAGGTACCGGTCATCAGGCTGGTTAACGGCATGATCAACGACGCCATCAGCAGGGGGGCCAGCGACATTCACATAGAGCCCTATGAGCACACGCTCAGGGTTCGTTTTCGCATCGACGGCGTGCTCTATGATGTCATGCAGCCCTCCCTGAAGCTCAAAAACGCCATCCTCTCCCGCATTAAAATCATCGCCCGGCTTGATATTGCCGAACGGAGACTGCCCCAGGACGGACGGATAAAGATACGGACCGAAAAGGCACAGGAGGTGGACGTGCGCGTTTCCGTGCTGCCCACCCTGTTCGGCGAAAAGGCGGTGCTGCGCCTGCTGGACAAGTCAAGCCTGCAGCCGGACATGACCCGGCTGGGATTTGAAGAGCATGACCTGATTTTATTCAAAGAGGTGATTAACTATCCCTTCGGGATGGTCCTGGTCACCGGCCCCACCGGAAGCGGCAAGACCACTACCCTTTACTCCGCCCTCAACGCTTTAAATAATGCCTCAAAGAACATCTGTACCGTCGAAGACCCGGTTGAATACAACCTGCCGGGGATCAACCAGGTCCAGATTCACGAAGAAATCGGTCTTACCTTTGCCCATGTGCTGCGGGCATTTCTGAGGCAGGACCCCGACATTATCCTGGTGGGAGAAATCCGGGATGCTGAAACGGCGGAGATAGCCATAAAGGCGGCTCTTACCGGCCACCTGGTGCTGAGCACCCTCCACACCAATGATGCCCCTGGCACCGTGAACCGGCTCATACAAATGGGCATCGAGCCCTACCTTATCTCCTCCGCCCTGACGCTGGTCGTAGCCCAGCGGCTGGTGAGAAAAGTTTGTCCGCACTGCAAGGTTCCGCTGAGTCCGCCCGGGGCCGCGTACCGCTCCCTGGGCATTGTTTCCGGTGAGCCCGGCACGGCCGCTCTTTACAGGGGTGCCGGCTGCCGGGACTGCAACAACACCGGCTTTAAAGGCCGCGTGGCCATCTACGAGGTACTGTTCATAAATGAACAGGGCAGGGAGCTGATACTGAAAAGGGCCTCCCTTTCCGATTTTAAGAAAGAAGCGATGAGAAGCGGCATGTCAAGCCTGCGGGACAGCGCCGTCAAGAAAATGCGACAGGGGCTTACCACACCCGAAGAAGTGCTTCGGGCGACCCATGCCCAATAGTTTGAGCCGATGAAACTAACTGCTAAAGTTATTTGCCCGTTTTCCGATAAGAACGGTTGAAAAAAATAAACAAACGATACCTTTTAACTTTTATTAAGAGGATGACATAATGCAAGCTTACGTATGGGAAGGCAAAAACGCACGGGGCATGCTGCAGAAGGGCGAGATGACTGCAAACAATGAAGCTGCGGTCAGAACCACCCTGCGGGGGCAGAAAATCCAGGTCACCAAGGTCAAAGTGAAGCCCAAGGATATCCTGGAAAACCTGCGCTTCCTCAGATCCAAGGTGAGCGGTAAAAGCCTCTGCGTCTTCACCCGCCAGTTTGCCACCATGATCGATGCCGGACTGCCGCTTATCCAGGGCCTGGAAATACTGGGATCGCAGGAGCCGAATCTCACCCTGAAAAAGGCCGTGGGAACCATCAGGGGTGATGTTGAAAGCGGCTCAACCCTTTCCAACGCGCTGAAAAAGCACCCCAAGATATTCAGCGATCTCTATGTCAGCCTTGTCTCTGCCGGAGAAATGGGGGGCATGCTGGACACCATTCTGAACCGGCTGGCGACCTACATCGAAAAGGCCGAAAAGCTGAAGCGAAAAGTGAAAGGGGCCATGGTCTACCCCAGCGTCGTTTTATCCATCGCCCTCATCGTCATCGCCATTTTGCTCATCTTTGTCATACCCGTTTTTCAGGAAATGTTTGAGGGGCTGGGAGGGGAGCTCCCCGGTATCACGCAATTCGTCGTCGACCTGAGCTCGTTTCTGCGGAACAACATTATCTATATCATCGCCGCCCTCGGCCTGTCGTTTTTTGCCTTCACCCGGTTTAAGGCTACCGAAAAGGGAAGGGTAACAGTGGATAAAATACTGCTGGGCCTCCCCATCTTCGGCAGTTTATTGAGAAAATCGGCCATTGCCAATTTTACCAGAACCCTGCAGACCATGACCTCAAGCGGCGTGCCCATCCTGGAAGGCCTGGGCATTGTGGCCGCCACCGCGGGCAACAAAGTTGTCGAGAAGGCCATCATAGACACCAGGACCAGCATCAGCGAAGGTAAAACCATTGCCGAGCCACTTTCCAAAAGCGGCATCTTCCCGCCCATGGTGACCCAGATGATCTCGGTGGGCGAATCAACCGGCGCGCTGGATACCATGCTGGGTAAAATCGCCGATTTCTATGAAGATGAAGTGAACGCTGCGGTAGATGCCCTCACCGCGCTGATCGAACCCTTCATGATGGTTTTTCTGGGCGGCACCATAGGGTTTATGCTTCTCGCCATGTACATGCCCATCTTCAAGATTGCCGGGGCCATCCAGTAACGGAAGCTGCCGGTCTTTCACCATCGCCGAACAAAGCCTTTCTGCGTCCCACCCAAGGACTACCTCCGGCATTTCCTCAATAAATATCGGTATATTCCGGATATTTGCCTTGACTCGGCCGTGCGGGTACGATACCATTAGGCATTTTTTTATCCGGGAGGAACTGCATGGAGGAAATAAGCACCCTGATGGAGCTGCGCAGGAAGAAACTCGAAGAGTGCATGCTTCTCGGTATCAATCCCTTTCCCAATGATTTCAGGGTCTCGCACACCGCGGCCGAAATTGCCGGGCGTTTCAGGGAGATGCCGCCCGAAGCTGTGGAGCAGGTGCAGGAGAAGTTCCGCCTGGGCGGACGCATCATGTCCATGCGCAACTTCGGCAAGGCCGCCTTTCTGCACCTGCAGGACGGCAGCGGCAGGATCCAGGCCTACCTGCAAAAAGGGCTGCTCAGCGACGGCGACTTCAGCCTGATCAAAAAACTTGATGTCGGCGATTTTATCGGCATCGAGGGAACCACATTTGTCACCCGCACCGGGGAGCTCACCATAAAAGGGGACCGGCTGCAGCTGCTGGTCAAATCCCTGCGCCCGCTTCCCGAGAAGTGGCACGGCCTGTCAAACATTGAAATCCGCTACCGGCAGCGCTATTTGGACCTGCTCATGAATCCCGGCGTCAAGGCGGTCTTCCTCAACCGCTCCCGGATCATCAATCTCATACGGACTTTTTTGCAGGAGCGGGGATTCGTCGAGGTGGAAACGCCCATGATGCAGGCCATACCGGGGGGCGCCACCGCCCGCCCTTTTCAAACCTACCACAACACCTACAAGCTCAACCTCTACCTGCGCATATCCCCGGAGCTGTACCTGAAGCGGCTCCTGGTGGGGGGCATGGAAAAAGTTTTTGAAATCAACCGCAATTTCAGAAATGAGGGCGTTTCCACCCAGCACAATCCCGAATTCACCATGCTCGAATTCTATCAGGCCTACGCCACCTACGAAGACTGCATGAATCTGACCGAGGAGCTTATCTGCCACCTCGCGCGCAGCCTGCATTCAGCCCTGCGCGTTCCCTATCTTGAGGGAGAAATAGACTTCACCCCTCCCTGGCCGCGCTTTACCATGGAAGAGGCGATTGTCCATTACGGCCGCTTGGACCCCGCGGACCTGAAGGATAGCGGGAGGGCCCTGCAGGTGCTCCACCGCCTCGGCCTGACCCCGACCGACCCCCGGGACCCGGGAAACTGCATCAATGATCTCTTCGAGGAAATCGTCCAGCCCCGCCTCATCAGGCCGACGTTCATCACCAGCTACCCCACCTCCATCTCCCCCCTCGCGCGGAACAACGACGCCAACCCGGACCGGGTTGACCGCTTTGAACTGTTCATCAACGGGCAGGAGATAGCCAACGCCTTTTCGGAGCTGAACGATCCACTGGAGCAGCACCGGCGCTTCAAAAACCAGCCCGCGGTCAGGGAACACGGCGAAGAAGCAGGAAGGCTGGACGAGGACTTTATCGAGGCGCTGGAATACGGCATGCCCCCGGCGGCGGGCGAAGGCATCGGCATCGACCGCCTGGTGATGCTGCTCTGCAATGCCTCCTCCATACGCGATGTGATCCTTTTCCCCCTGCTCAAGCCTGAAAGGTAAGCCCTGATGCGGAACATACCCTACGAGCTCTTTATCAGCCTGCGCTACCTCAAGGCGCGGAGAAAGCAGGCCTTCGTCTCGGTCATCAGCTTCATTTCCATAGGCGGGGTGGCCATCGGGGTTATGGCCCTGATCATTGTGCTGGGCGTCATGACCGGCTTCAGCGATGACCTGCGGACCAAGATTCTCGGGGCCAAGTCCCACCTGGTCATTTACCAGCTTGGCGCGGGCATGCCCGACTACCGCGAGATAATAAAAGAAGTCAAAACCGTCGCCGGGGTTGTATCCGCCACCCCCGCCATTTTAAACCAGGTGATGATTTCCTCCCCGTCCAACACCGTCGGGCCGATGATCAAGGGCATCGACCCGGCAAGCGCCCCCACAGTGACCAACCTCGGATCCATTATCAAGGAGGGAACTCTGCAGGACCTTGACAAAGAGCTGCCCTCGGGCCTTCCGGGAATCATACTGGGCAAGGAACTGGCAATGATTCTCGGGGTGGTCACCGGAGATGAAGTCAAGATCATATCACCCTTCGGCACCATGACCCCGGCGGGCATGGTTCCGCGCGCTTCCCGCTTCCAGGTGGTGGGGATCTTTGACTCGGGCATGTATGAATACGACTCCTCGCTGGCCTACGTCTCGCTGGCGCAGGCGCAGAGCTTTTTCAATCAGCCCGACGTGGCCACGGAGATAGAGGTCAAGGTGGAGGACATATACCGGGTCAAGCAGCTCTCCCTGAAGATCCAGGAGCACCTGGGCGCGCGCTACCAGGTGCGGGACTGGATGGAGATGCACAAGAACCTCTACGCGGCGCTGAAGCTTGAGAAAATGGCCATGTTTATCATCCTGGTGCTGATTATCCTGGTGGCCTCCTTCAACATCGTGGGGACCCTGATCATGGTGGTGCGGGACAAGCACAAGGACATCGCCATCCTCAAGTCCATGGGGGCGCAGTCGCTGAGCATCATGAAAATATTCATTCTGGAAGGGCTGATCATCGGCCTCACCGGCACCGTGCTGGGCATCCTGGGCAGCTTCGTTGTCGCCGCGCTGCAGAACACCTACCACATCGTAGGCCTGCCCCCCGACGTGTATTACATATCTCATCTCATCATAAAAATTACGCCCAGGGATTTGATTTTGGTGACCGTTTCTGCTATAAGCATTAGCCTCATGGCCACCCTCTATCCTTCCTGGCAGGCTGCACAGCTGGACCCGGCGGAGACACTGCGCTATGAATAATCCCCCCCTCAAACAGGCCGGGCCGGCAACGGGAGAGAAAATGCTCATCGAGGTGAAGAGCCTCTGCAAAATCTACGGAATGAATCACAAAACCGTTGAGGCGCTGAAGGATATAAGCTTCTCGCTGGCGGAGGGTGAGCTGGTGACCATCGTGGGGGCCTCGGGAGCGGGCAAGAGCACCCTGCTGCATCTGCTGGGCGCGCTGGACCACCCCACCGAGGGAGACATCCTCTACCGGGGGGCCAGCCTCTTTTCCTTAAGCGATGTGCAGCTGGCTGATTTCAGGAATAAAAACGTGGGATTTATCTTTCAGTTTCACTACCTGCTGCCCGAATTTACGGCGCTCGAAAATACCATGATGCCCGCTCTCATCAGGGGATACAGGCGGGCCGAGGCGCTTGAGGCGGCGGAATCGATACTGACCTTTGTGGGGCTTAAAGACCGGCTGACCCACCGGCAGTCGGAGCTCTCCGGCGGGGAGCAGCAGCGGGTGGCCGTTGCCCGGGCGCTGGTGCTCAAGCCCGGGATCGTCCTGGCGGACGAACCCACCGGAAACCTTGATTCGCGGACCGGAGAATCGATCTTCGAGCTCCTGGTGTCGCTGAACCGCGAATTGCGCATCACCGTGGTGCTGGTAACCCATAACGAGGGCATGGCATCAAGAATTCCCCGGCGTATCACCCTCACCGACGGCCGGATGAGCAGCAACACCCCGGAACCGTCCGCGAGCGAACGAAAACCATGATGACCAAAAAACTCCTCCTGGTGGTGGCCTGCTGCCTGCTGTCAGGCAGCGCCTGGGGCAATGCGCCGCGAACGGTTGCAGTGTTTCCCTTCGCGATTCACAGCCGGGAAAAGCTCGACTACCTCGGCCAGGGCATAGCCGACATGCTCCTCACCCGCATGGAGGAGGGCGCCGACATCGTGACTGTCGACAAGCACACCCTGAAATCGGCGCTGACCCCGGACAGGGGACCGATGGACGAGCGCCTGGTGCGCGAGCTCTCGCGCGCGGTGGGGGCGGAGTACGCCATCACCGGCAGCTTCACCAAGATCGGCGCCGCCGCCAGCGTCGACGCGCTCCTCATCGACGCCTCCGGGCAGAAAGAGAACCGGCACGTCTACGTGCAGTGCGAGAGCCTGGAGGTTCTTCCCGCCCGCATCGCCCAGCTCGCGCGGCAGCTGGATCTCACCATACTCGACAAGGAGGTCATTGCCGGCATTGCCGTGCGGGGCAATCGCTACATAGAAAAGGACGCCATCATGCTGGTGCTCAAGAGCAGGGAAGGCGACCTCTATGCTCCCGATGCCCTCCAGGAGGATCTGCGCCAGGTGTACGGGATGGGCTATTTCAGCGACGTGCAAATTGAAAGCGAGGATGTACCCGGAGGAAAGCTGGTCACCTTCATGGTGGTGGAGCGTCCGGTGGTAAGCCAGATCAAGATCCAGGGCAACAAGCAGATCAAGACGCCGGACATACAGAAGACGCTGGGCGTCAAGCTGGGGAGGGTGCTGGATCAGAACCAGGTGCGGAAAGACGCGGAGGGCATCAGAAAGCTGTACACGGACAAGGGCTACCTGAGCGCCGAGATCGAGTACAAACTCACGTCCTCCGGCGAGGGTGAAACCTCGGTGGATTACTACATCCGGGAAAATGAAATCTCCAAGATTAAGAAAATATCCTTTGTGGGCAATACCCAGATCAAGAGCAAGCAGCTCAGGGGCATCATGGAAACCCGCCAGAAAAACCTCCTCTCCTTCATTACCAGCGCGGGCATATTCAAGGAGGAGGCGCTGCAAAAGGACGTGGAAAAGCTCATGGCCTATTATTATTACCAGGGCTACATCAAGGCCACGGTGAGCAATCCCACCGTCACCCACGAGGGCAAGGATATCTTCATCACCATACCCGTTGAGGAAGGCGACCGCTTCAACATCGGCACGGTTGACCTGACCGGGGACCTCATCCTCCCGCGCGAATCGCTCGCCAAGGACCTTTTAGCCATCGAGGGAAAGGTGTTCAGCAGCAATTATCTCAACAAGGACATGGTGAACCTCCGGGAGCTCTATGCGGACAAGGGATACGCCAACGTGGACATCTCCCCCCTGACCGCGATTCATGACGAGCAGAAAACCGTCGACATCACCTATGACATTGCCCAGGGAGAAAAGGTCTATTTCGAAAAAATCAACATCACCGGCAACAACCGCACCCGGGACAAGGTGATCCGGCGCGAGGTAAGGGTTGCGGAGGGGGATCTGTTCAGCAACAGCAAAATCAAGCGGAGCCAGCAGGAGCTTGAAAATCTGGGCTACTTCAAGAAGACCAATCTCACCACTTCCGCGGGAAGCAGCAGCAGCAAGGTCAATCTCAATGTGGAGGTGGAGGAAAAGCCGACCGGGTCCATCAGCTTCGGCGCGGGCTACAGCTCCGTGGACAGCCTGGTGGGCATGATCCAGTTTTCCCAGGAAAACTTCCGGGGCAAGGGGCAGCGCTTTGACATCTCAGCCCAGCTGGGTGGCACCAACCGGTTCATGTTCTCCTTCACCGAGCCTTGGTTCCGCGACACCCGGTGGAGCGCTGGCTTTGACCTTTACAACATGGAGCGCTGGTACGAGGACTTTGACAGTGAGAGCACGGGCGGGGGCGTTCGCATCGGGCATCCCGTCGGTGAGTACACCAAGTTTAACCTGGGCTACGAGTACGAAACCGTCGATGTATCAAACGTGGACGATGAAGCTGCCGTTGAAATTCTGGAGCAGGAGGGCAGCACCTCCGTCGGCGCCTTCAACGCGGGGATTATCCGCAACACCCTGGACAACCGCTTTACCCCCCGCAGGGGAACCCTCAACTCCCTGACCGGGAAGTTCGCCGGAGCGGGGGGAGACAGCAGCTTCGTCACCCTCGAGGCCAGCAGCAGCAGGTTTTTTCCCCTCCCCTGGGATACGGCCTTCATGATCCGGGGGACCATCGGCTACATATTCGGATACGGCGGGGACGACATACCCATTTTTGAGAAATTCTTTCTGGGCGGGCTGGACAGCCTGCGCGGTTTTGAAGAAAGGTCCGTCGGCCCCCGGGTCAAGCGAAGCGAATACAACCGTTTCATAACCGATCCCAACGACTACGACGTGGTGGGAGGAGAAAAGGAGCTCTTTTTCAACTTTGAATATATCTTTCCCATCGTCAAGAGCGCGGGCATCCGGGGGGACATCTTTTTTGATACCGGGAACGCTTACCGGCAGAGCGAAAGCTATTTCTCGGATATGCGGAAGAGCGTGGGGGCCGGCATACGCTGGCAGTCTCCCTTCGGCCCCCTGCGGGTGGAGTGGGGTCTGAACCTCTCTCCCAAAGAGGATGAGGACAGCAGCCAGATTCACTTTACTATGGGAACCATGTTTTAGCAGGCTTTTGAAAAACACCTATCTGATTTGTGGCTCAAGGGGGAGGGGCTTTTGAACAGCCTGAAAAAATTGTTTCAACCTTTTGTCAGACAATTTTGAATGAACACACAAGGAGAAAGCACATGAAAAAAGGATGTTTGATAGGTGCCGCTCTAATGCTGTCGATGATCATGCAGCCTGCCTTCCTGCCGGCAGCCGAGTACCGGCTCGCCTACGTGGACCTGCAAAAGGCACTCAACCTTTGCAAGGCCGGGCAGGACGCGAAGGAAAAATTTGCCAAGAAGGTGGAAAAGGCGGAGCAGAGCCTTGCCGGCAGGCAGGAGGAGCTGAAAAAGTTACAGGAGTCCCTTGAAAAGCAGGGGTCCATGCTCAATGAAGCGGCACTAAAGGAAAAGAAGAAGGACTATGAGGCAAAGCTCAGAGATTTTAAGCGGCTCTACGACGAGTCCCAGGACGAGCTGAAGGCGCAGGACAACGACGCGGTCAAGGAGATCCTTTCCGAGCTGGTGAAAATCACCCAGAGCTACGGAAAGGAGAAGGGCTTTACCTTTGTCTTTGAAAAGAGCGAGAGCGCCCTTCTCTTCGCCGACGAGACCATGGAAATAACCGACGAGATCATCAAGCGCTACGACGCATCCTATGCCCAAGGCGGCAAGTAAGCGGATCAGCACGAGACGGTTGAATCATGCAGACAGTCACGCTCAAAGAGCTGCGGGCACTGGTGGGAGGCAAGATCATCGGTGATGAGAGCCTGGCCATTTCCGGCATCTCCAGCCTGGATGATGCCGGGACGGGAGAAATCACCTTCATCGCCAAGCCCGCTTACCTGGCCAAGGCCGACACGACCAAAGCCTCCGCCATCATCGTCTCCCAGAAAATCGAGGCGCCGGGCAAATCGCTGCTCATAACCGCCAACCCCTATCTTGCCTACGCGCAGATAGCCACCCTGTTCCACCGGCCCTCCGACCGGCCGCCGGGCATTGACCGGAGCGCCGTCATCGGGAAAGACACCCGCGTCGGGAACGACGTATCCATCCATCCCCTGGTCGTGCTCGGAAACCGGGTCACCGTCGGCGACCGGGTGGTCATCTACCCCCATACCTTTGTCGGGGACGACTGCTTCATTGACGAGGGGACGGTACTCTACTCCAATGTCTCCGTACGGGAGCGATGCCGCATCGGCAAGCGGGTGATCATCCACGCGGGAAGCGTCATCGGCAGCGACGGGTTCGGCTTTGCCCCCGAAGGCACGCGCTACCACAAGATACCCCAGGTGGGCACTGTCCAGATCGATGATGACGTGGAGATCGGGGCCGGCAATACCATTGACCGGGGAGCCCTGGGCAGGACCTGGATCAAGCGGGGGGTGAAAACGGACAACCTGGTGCACATAGCCCACAACGTGGTGGTGGGAGAAGACACCTTGCTTGTCGCCCAGGTGGGCATTTCGGGAAGCACCGTCATCGGCAACCACGTCACCCTTGCCGGCCAGGTGGGGGTGGTCGGGCACGTGGAAATCGGGGATAACGTCATGGTCGGCGCCCAGACCGGAATAAGCGGCAGCGTGCCCGCCAACAGCATTGTTTCCGGCTATCCGCATATGCCGCACCGTGAGTGGCTGAAGGCATCCCGCTGTTTCCCCCTGCTGCCCCAGATGAGAAAAACCCTCAGGGCGCTGGAGGAGCGGCTTGCAAAGCTGGAGGAGATGCTGAATAAGCATACGTGAATTTTTAACCATCTGATTTGTGGCTCAAGGGGAAGGGGCTTTTGAGCCTTTAGAACAGCCTGAGGAAAACACTTTTTTAACAACCTGCTAGAAGCTACAACACCGAGTTGGAGAGAAGAAATGAAAGACATACAGGAGATCATGAGTCTGCTTCCGCACCGCTACCCCTTCCTTCTGGTCGACAAAATTCTGGAGATGGAAGAGGGTAAAAGAATCGTGGGCATTAAAAACGTGACCATCAACGAGCCCTTCTTCCAGGGGCACTTCCCCGGATCTCCCATCATGCCCGGCGTGCTGATCATCGAGGCAATGGCCCAGACCTGGGGCATCCTGGTGCTCTCGTCCGACCGCGACAAGGCGGGGAGCAAGAACATCCTCTTCCTCGGCATCGACAACGCGCGCTTCCGCAAGCCGGTCTATCCGGGTGACCAGCTCCGCTTTGAGCTGCAGGCGCTCAACCTGAAGCGCTCCATCTGGAAGTTCAAGGGGGAGGCCTTTGTGAACGGAGAGCTGGTGGCCGAAGCGGAGCTCATGGCCACCATCGCTGACAAACAGGCGTAACAACACGCCATCCCTCCTTTTGAGATCGCAGGAAAGGCACACGCATGATACATTCAACGGCGATCATCGACGCCAGCGCCGAGCTGGACAGCGGGGTTGAGGTCGGGCCCTACTCCATTATCGGCCCCCGGGTCAAAATCGGGAAAAACACCCGCATCGGACCGCACGTGGTCATTGACGGCTGGACGGAAATCGGTGAGGAGTGCACGATTTTTCAATTCGCCTCCCTCGGGGCTGTTCCCCAGGACCTCAAATACCGGGGAGAGGAATCCCGGGTGATCATCGGCAGCAACAACACCATCCGGGAATTCGTCACCATCAACCGCGGGACCGCTCAAGCGGGCGGGGAAACGCGCCTCGGCAGCAACAACCTGCTCATGGCCTACTGCCATGTCGCCCACGACTGCAGGATCGGCAGCCACGTGGTCCTGGCCAACGCCGCCACCCTGGCCGGGCACATCGAGATGGAAGACCACGCCATCGTGGGAGGGCTGGCGGCAGTCCACCAGTTTGTGCGGCTGGGGAGCTACTGCATCATCGGCGGCTGCTCCGGGGTGAGCCAGGACATTCCGCCGTACATGATGGCCAACGGCCAGCGGGCCCAGCTGTACGGATTAAACATTGAAGGGCTGAAGCGGCACCGCTTCCCGGAGGAGGCGGTGAACAATCTGAAAAAAGCCTACCGCCTCATCTTCAGGTCGGGCCTCACGGTTGAGAAGGCCCTTGAGCAGCTGGAATCGGAGATACAAAATTCGGCGGAGGTCAACCATCTCATAACCTTTATCAAGGCTTCAAAACGGGGCATTGCACGCTAGATGGACAGGTTACCGGTTGCAGTCATCGGCTGCGGCTACCTGGGGAAATTCCATGCCCAGAAGTATGCGGGCCATCCTGAAGCAGCGCTTGTGGCGGTTGTGGACACCGACAGCGGGAGGGCGAAGGCCCTGGCCGCTGAAACCGGCAGCACCGCCCTGAGCGATTACCGGGACCTCTACTCGCAGATCCAGGCAGCGAGCGTGGTGGTCCCCACACCCCTGCACCACGCCATTGCCAAAGACCTGCTGGAGCACGGCATCCACCTGCTTTTGGAAAAGCCAATGACCGTCACCCTCGCGGAGGCGCAGGAATTAAACGCCCTTGCCCGCGAACGGAACCTCATCCTGCAGATCGGCCATCTGGAGCGCTTCAACCCCGCCTACCTGGCCGTGGCGGACAAGGTGAAAAATCCCCTGTTCATCGAGTCCCATCGCCTGAACTCATTTCAGGAGCGGGGGACCGAGGTGGACGTCATCCTCGACATCATGATCCATGATATTGACCTCATCCTCAATCTGGTCCATGATGAGGTAAAGACGATCCACGCGGTGGGGATCCCGGTTATTTCCACCATGAGCGACATCGCCAATGCGCGGCTGGAATTCGAGCGCGGGTGCGTGGTGAACGTCACCGCCAGCCGCATATCCGACAAGGGGATGAGGAAGATCCGCATCTTCCAGCCCGATGCCTACATTTCCATTGATTTTGCCGCCCAGGGGGTTTCGCTCTACCGCAAGATAGAAGAGGAGGGAAGGATTCCCTACATTGTTAGCGAGAAGCTTGCCATCGAGCCCGGGGACTCACTCCGGGATGAAATCAAAGCGTTCCTCACCGCGGTCAGGCAGCGGAGCATTCCCCCGGTGCCCGGCGAGGCGGGGATGCGGGCGCTGAAAGTCGCCCTGGAGATTACCGAGCAGATAAAGAACACCACCCGGAGGCTGGTTGAATAGCGACACGGCACAGCGGATTCTCATCGTCGCCGGCGAGGCTTCCGGAGATCTCCTGGCCTCCCATCTGGTGAAGGCCATGCGCGCGGAGAACTCCGCGCTTTCCGTCTCCGCCATGGGCGGCGATGGGTTGCGGGAAGCGGGCGCGGAGATCATCGTTGACATATCCCGGCACGCGGTGATGGGCATCACCGAAGTGATCGGACACCTGGGAACCATCTACGGCGCCTTCAGGAAGCTGACGCTCACCCTCAAGCGCGACCGGCCGGACCTGCTCATCCTGGTCGATTACCCTGATTTTAACCTGCGCCTGGCCAGGGTCGCCAAAAAGTACCGCATACCGGTTATGTACTACGTCAGCCCCCAGATCTGGGCCTGGCGAACCGGTCGCATTAAGCAGATTGCCGCGTCGGTCAGCACCATGGTGGTGGTGTTTCCCTTTGAACTTTCCCTGTACCGGGAGGCCGGCGTTGACGCGCATTTCGTGGGTCATCCCCTTCTGGACATCGTGAAGGTTTCCCGTTCGCGGGAGGAGAACAGCAAGCGCCTGGGCATTGCGCCGGGCCGCACCGCCATCGGCCTGCTGCCCGGCAGCAGGCTCAGTGAAGTAAAGCGCATACTGCCGCCCATGCTGGATGCCGCCCGCCGGCTGAGCATGGAGCGCGCGGACCTGCAGTTCATCATACCCGTAGCGCCGGGCCTGCACAAGGCGGAGATGGAGCAGCTGATCCGGGGCGCCGCCGTTTCGGCAACCCTGGTCGAAAACAGCATCTATGATGTCATCGACAGCTCATACCTGGTCATCGTGGCGTCGGGGACGGCCAGCCTGGAAACGGCGCTGCTCGCCAGGCCCATGGTTATCGTGTACCGGATGTCAACGCTCAGCTATGGCATCGCCCGGCTGCTGGTCAAGGTACCTTACATCGGGATGGCCAACATCATTGCCGGCAAAAAAGTGGTGCCGGAGCTGATCCAGGACGAGGCCAGCGGGGAGCGGATTGCCGCCGAAGCCGCCCGACTGCTCTCCGATACTCAGTATTACCGAACCGTTCATGCGGAACTGGAGTTGATCAAAAAGAAGCTCGGCGAACCGGGGGCATCGGCGCGGGCGGCCCGGATCGCGCTTGGCATGCTTAAGCGCCGGCCCGCCTGAATCGGTCTATATAACGTGCTGAATAATATGTAGGCTCAAGGGGAGGGGCTTTTGACGCCACAACAAAATTATTCGGAGCCGGTAGAACGGCAGCATCTCTCTAACTTTGTCCGACAGACCCGCATGGCAACAGCCCGTATCGAAGCCTCTGTAATGCTGCCTGTCTGCGGTTTAAGTCGTAAGGCAACGGGTCGTGCCGTAAGCCTCAAGACAAATTGTTGTGGCGTCAAAAGCCCCTCCCCTTGAGCCACGAATACATTATGACAAATCTCTTAAAGGAAGAGGGATGAAAAAGATATCAACCAAAGATTCCATCAGGCTGTACAAGCGCCTGATCAGGTACATCAAGCCCTACTGGCTGCTGATGCTCCTTGCAGTCCTCTCCGCCGTGGGGCTGGCGGGTGCCAATACCGGCATCGCCGGGATCGTCAAGAAAGTGATGGACGACATCTTCGTGCAGAAGAATCTTACCATGCTCCGGCTCGTACCCCTGGCCATCGTCGGCCTCTACCTGCTCAAGGGACTGTTTGACTATTTCCAAGAATACCTGATGGGATATGTGGCGGTTAAAGTGGTCACTGACATCCGGGACGAAATCTATTGCCACCTGCAGAAGCTGTCCCTCGCCTTCTTCATCAGGAATCCCACCGGTATAATCATGTCGCGCATCAGCAACGACACCAACCTGCTGCAGTCCACGGTATCGGACAGCATCACCAACTTCCTGCGCGACGCGCTCACCATCGCGGGCCTAACCGGCTACACCTTCTGGGTAAACTGGAAGCTTGCCGCCATGTCCTACCTGGTCATTCTCTGGGCCCTGGTGCCCATCCGCATCTTCGGCATCAAAAGCCGGAAGTTCAGCACCAAGAGCCAGGTGAAAATGGCGGACATCGCCAAATTTCTCTACGAGACCATCTCCGGCATCCGCATCGTCAAGGCCTTTTGCATGGAGGAGTATGAAAGCCGCCGCTTCTCCGATGAAAATCACCGCTTGCTCAGGATCAGGGTAAAGCGGATGCGCATCCGCGCCCTCGCCTCCCCCACCATGGAAACGCTGGGCGGCATCGCCTCCGCGGTCATTCTCTACTTCGGCGGGCACAGCGTTCTCAGGGGAGAGATCACCTCGGGGGACTTTTTCTCATTTGTGGCGGCGTTTGCCATGATGTACCGCCCGGTGCGCGAGCTCAACAAGCTCAACCAGACCATGCAGGAAGGGCTTGCCGCGGCGGTACGAACCTTTGAAATTCTCGACACCAAAGCGGATATCGTGGACAAGCCCGACGCGCGTGAGCTGCCGCCGGTCAGTGAAGGGATCGAATTCAGGGACGTCTGCTTTCAGTATGACGCGCAGCCGGTCCTGGAGCACATTACGCTGAATGTCCCGGTGGGCCAGATCATCGCCATCGTGGGCGGCAGCGGGGCGGGAAAATCAACCATGGCCAACCTCATACCCCGATTCTACGACGTGACCTCGGGGGCCATTCTCATCGATGGCGTCGACATCAGGGATGTGACCATCAGATCGCTGCGCAGCCGGATCAGCATGGTAACCCAGGAAATAATACTCTTCAACGACACTATACGGCACAACATCTCCTACGGCAGCATGGACAAACCCGAAGCGGAGATCAGGGCCGCTGCCGAGGCCGCCCACGCCCACGACTTCATCATGGATAACCCCGGGGGATATGACGCGGTCATCGGCGAACACGGGGTCAAGCTCTCCGGCGGCCAGAAGCAGCGGATTGCCATTGCCCGCGCGCTGCTCAAGAACGCCCCCATCCTCATCCTGGATGAGGCAACCTCCTCGCTCGACAGCAAGGCCGAGGCCGAGGTGCAGGTGGCCCTGGAGCGCCTCATGGAAGGCCGGACCACCTTCATCATTGCCCACCGCCTCTCCACCATTAAAAAGGCCGACCGCATCATCGTGCTTTCGGAAGGAAGGATAGCGGAACAGGGGACCCACGGCGATCTCATGGCGGGCCAGGGAGAATACCACAAGCTGTATACCACCCAATATCATGAGGAAGACGTCCCGGCGCAGGGCGGCTCCACTGCCGGCGTTTCCTAGCCGGTCCGGGCGGCGGCTAACCTATGTACCTACTCTACAATATACTGCTCCTGGCTGCTTCCCCGGTTTTAGGCCTGCTGATGATGGTTGCCGCCGTGAGCGCCAGGAAATACCGCAGCGGCATCTCTCAAAAACTGGGATTCGTGTCCCCCTCCGTCACCCGAAAGCTTTCTGGCAGCAGGCCGGTCTGGATCCACGCGGTGTCCGTGGGCGAGGTGCTGGCCGCCATCCCCCTCCTGCAGGAAATGAAGGGGCGCTACCCCGGCCAGACGATTGTGCTCTCCACGGTGACGGCCACCGGGAACCATACCGCCGCGCTGAAGGCCCACCAGGCTGACGCGGTCATCTATTTCCCCTTCGATTATCCCTTTATGGTGGGGCGGGCCATCAAGCAGATCCATCCCCGGCTTTTTATAACCATGGAGACCGAACTCTGGCCTAATTTTCTGCGGGCGATGAAGCGAAACGGCATTCCCTCCGTGGTGGTAAGCGGCCGCATCTCAAATCACTCATACAACAAATACCGGCTGGCCCGCCATTTCTTCAGCAGGGTCCTGGCCAACATCGATGCCTTCTACATGCAGACCGAGGAAGACGCCCGGCGGATTATCAGCATCGGCGCCGACAGCAGCCGGGTCATCACCCTGGGCAACCTCAAATGCGATCAGGAAGTCCCTCTTTTGACGGGCGGGGAAAAGGCCCGACTGTACGACAGCCTTAATCTCCGTGAGGGCCAGAACATTTTTATCGCCGGCAGCACCCACCGGGGTGAGGAAGAGATGGTGCTGGAGGTGTTTAAGCGGCTTAAGGGGAGCTGCGCTGATCTGACGCTGATACTTGCCCCCCGGCATCCCGAGCGCTTCAGCGAAGTGGCCAATCTTGTCTCCCGCTCCGGCTTTGCCTGCGTGCGAAAAACAGAACTGGCGAGGCAGGAAGCAAGGCAGGGACAAAGCGTTATCCTGCTTGATACCATCGGAGAGCTCTCAAAGCTCTACAGCATCGGCACGGTTATTTTTGTGGGAGGCAGCCTGGTGCCGACCGGGGGACACAATGTGCTCGAGCCGGCCGCCTACCGGAAAGCGGTGCTTTTCGGGCCGCACATGGACAATTTTATGGAGATAGCCGGCTGCCTGATCGAAAGCGGCGGAGGCCTGCAGGTACAGGACCGGGAAGAGCTCTTTCTGAAAGCCAGAAGCCTCCTCGATAATGAATCGTTGCGCATCGAGCTGGGAGAAAAGGCCTTCCACATAATTGCACGCAACCAGGGGACCACCCGGAAGGCCATGGAGGCCATTAGCTCCTTTCTGTGATACCGGCAGGGCAATGAACCCACGCTTACTCATCCAGGAATTGCTGTATTCGGGCACAAAGCGGGAAAGCCTGCTCAGGCGCATTGTGCTCTTCCCGATCTATCTTCTCTCCCTCCTCTATAAACTTGTCATGCGTGCGCGACGGATGCTGTATCGCACGGGGATGTGTGCCTCCCGTGATCTTCCCTGCCGGGTGGTCAGCGTCGGAAATATAACCGTGGGGGGAACGGGCAAAACACCCACGGTTATCTATCTGGCGCAGCTCTTCCGGAAGCGCGGGCTCAAGGCAGCGGTGCTCAGCCGCGGATACCGGTCGCACAGCAAAGAAGCGGTCGCGGTGGTATCCGACGGGAAGCATATGCTGCTCACCGCCCGGGAAGCCGGCGATGAACCGGCGATGCTTGCAAAAGCCCTTCCCGGCACGCCGGTAATTATCGGGCGCGACCGGGTGCGTTCGGGCCTCCTGGCGGTTTCGCTGTATTCCCCGGACGTCATCCTGCTTGATGACGGGTTCCAGCACCTGCGGCTGAAAAGGGACGCGGATATAGTTCTGGTGGACCGGCACTACGGGTTCGGCAACGGCTGCCTCATACCGCGGGGCATCCTGCGGGAACCGCTCAGTGCCCTGCAGGCGGCCGATATCATCATACTCACAAAAAAAACTGAGGATACCCAAGGACAACCCGCAGAGGGGATCATCTCCGCGCAAAGACCGCACGCTTCAATTTTCTCCGCCCGCTACGCCATCAAGGGGCTCAGCACCCTTGACGGATCCCCCGCGGGAGATATCAAAGGTCTCGCGGGCAAAAACGCGCTTGCCCTCGCCGGCATCGGTAACCCCGGCTCCTTTACCCACCTCCTGCGCACCCATGGCATCAGGATTGCCGAAGAGATGATCCTGCCCGATCACCACCGCTACACTGCCCGGGATGCCGAACGGCTCGCCGCTTTCCTCCCCCGCGTCGACTGCATTATCACCACCGCAAAGGACGGCTGCAAGATGGACGGAGCGGGATTCAATCATTTGCCTATACTCGTGCTTGATATTATGCTAGAGATGGATGACGAACCGGCTTTTATGGATGCCCTCTTTAAACACATTTCCCGGCGCGATCATTAGCAGGTTGTTGAAAAAGAAGTGGCGCAGGCTTTTGAACGGCCTAAGGAAAAATATTATTTCAACAGCCTGTCAACATTCCGTCGCTGTATACCCTGATACTGTATGAAGCAGCACACGCCCGCCGCGCCGCCGGCACACCAGCCCTTTAAGATCGACTATCGCCGCGAGCTCAATGATGAGCAGCTGGAAGTGGTGATGAGCGACGAAAGCCCGCTCCTGGTCATCGCGGGGGCCGGCAGCGGCAAAACCCGGACCCTGACCTACCGCGTGGCCCGCCTCATGGAATCCGGCACCCCGCCCGATGCCATCCTGCTGCTCACCTTTACCAATAAGGCGGCCAAGGAGATGCTCGGACGGGTGGAGGGGCTGATCAGGCTGGATATCGCCAGGCTGTGGGGAGGGACCTTCCACCATGTTGCCAATCGAATCTTAAGAAGCAGGGGCGACCTCATCGGCTATGACCGGTCCTTTACCATCCTGGACAGGGATGATTCCAGGGAGCTGCTGGGCGACTGCATGGCGGGCCTCGGCCTCAAAAGCAGGGACCGGAGGTTTCCGCAGAGCTCGGTCATCCAGGAGATCATCAGCCTGTCGGTCAACACCCGGAAAAGCCTGCCGGACCTGATTGACGCGCGCTACCCTTTTTTCATGGACGCAACCGATGACATTCAATCGGTCGCCCTCGCCTACCGGGAGCGCAAGAAAAAAGAGATGCTGATGGATTTTGACGACCTGCTGCTCAACTGTCTCACCCTGCTCGCCGAACACGACCCGGTGCGCGACTACTATGCGGGAAGATTTCATCACATTCTGGTCGATGAATACCAGGACACCAACCGCATCCAGGCCGAAATGATCGACCTGCTCGCGTCCGGTGGCGGGAGCATCATGGTGGTGGGAGACGACTCGCAGAGCATATACAGCTTCCGGGGAGCCCACTTCGCCAACATCCTCGACTTCCCCAAGCGTTATCCCGGCTCCCATCTCTTTAAGCTCCAGACCAACTACCGCAGCACGCCGGAAATACTGGGACTGGCCAATGCCAGCATCGTGAACAACCAGCACCAGTTTCACAAAAAGCTGCGGGCCATCAGGGAAAGCGGTCCCCAGCCGATACTGGTCCCCTGCGATCATGCGCAGCAGCAGTCAGGTTTTGTGAGGCAAAAAATCATGGAACTGCAGGTCGAGGGCAGATCGCTCAATGAAATAGCGGTTCTCTACCGGGCTCACTACCACAGCATGGAACTCCAGATGGAACTGACCCGTCACGGCGTGCCCTTTGAGGTTCGATCCGGGCTGCGATTTTTCGAGCAGGCGCACATAAAAGACATCACCAGCTATCTCAAGGTTATCGTCAACCCTTACGATGAGCCGTCCTGGAAAAGAATCACCAAGATGCTTCCCAAAATAGGCACTGCCCGGGCGGAAAAAATCTGGACTGCCCTCTCGAGTTCAGGGGATCCCCTCAAGAACCTGCAGAGCGAGGCCATTGAAAAACTGATTCCCAGGCCATACCGCAGGGACTGGCAGGAGCGGGCCGCCCTGCTGCGCCATCTCAACCTGCCTGAATGGCGCGGGGCACCCGCAGAGATGCTGCAAACCGTGCTGAGGCAGGAGTATGAAGATTATCTCTTTGCCCACTACCCCGACTCCAGGACCCGGCTGGAGGACATAGGCCGGCTGATAGATTTCTCCCGCCAGTTCGGGTCGGCAGATGATTTTTTAAGCGAGCTCGCCCTCCTGACCAGCGTCGCCTCGGAGGACGTGACCGACGATGATCCGGGGTATGAACGGCTAACCCTCACCACCATCCACCAGGCGAAGGGCCTGGAGTGGGACGTCGTTTTTATCATCTGGCTGGTTGAGGGGCGATTCCCCTCACACAAAAGTCTGCAGGACATCGAAGGGGAAGAGGAAGAGCGGAGGCTTTTTTACGTTGCCGCCACCCGCGCCCGCGACGAACTGTACCTGACCCACCCGCTCTGGGACTATGCCCGCGGCGATCTCTCCCCGCTCATGCAGCCTTCGCGCTTCATCCAGGAGATTCCCCGCGCCCGCTACACCAAGTGCGTGCTGGAAGAATAGGGGCGGAACGACAGGCCGATCATATTGGAAGATTTACAAGGTATCATAAATCCGAAGCACGAAATCCCTGAGATATGGGATATGCGATGTGGGATGTGGGCTAAAAAATCTTTAATCTCATATCACAGATCACACATCATTATGTGGTTTCGAATTTCGGATTTAAAGCCCGACGAAACTCATCGCCGCCAGGCTCTTCACCGTATGACCGTCACCGTGAGCTTCTGCTTTCCCCATTTCAGGGCGTCGTCGTGATCCTCGAAAAAGACATCAATGCGGTTTCCCTGCATCTCCCGTCCCCGGTCATGCACCTCTCCCCAGCCGTACCCCGGCACATACATCCTGGTGCCGTAAGGATATTTACTGATATCGGCCGCGATAACCCCTTTTTGGGCCCTGGTCCCGTCGGCGGTTATCCCCACCTTCTTTCTCTTTCCCTTGAACGGCCCGCTGCTGTGGACCGGAACCAGCCAGCAGCTCCAGATGCTTCTCTTCCAGGCACAGCATTTCCCGCAGGGACAATAGGCGGTTACCACCATGACCACTTCTTCTCTCCGGACATCTTCGTCCTCTTCCATCCGGTGCGGCAAAAAGCAGCAGCCCGACACAACGGTAAGCAGGAGCAGAACCAGGCAGAGAGCAGCGCGTTTTTTTCTGTTTTTTAGCCTTGACATACCATATATTGCATTATAGGGTGCAATTAATCCCACCTGCTGCGTGAGTTCGTTCGGAATAAAGTAGAAAGATTGATCAAGGGTTGTTGTAAAAGCAGTTTCCTCAGGCATAATACTATGACTCCCATGCTCAGGCAATACCTATCCATCAAGGAAAAGCTGAAGGACGCCATTCTCTTTTTCCGGCTGGGAGATTTTTATGAAATGTTTTTTGAAGATGCCCTGAAGGCATCCGCCATCCTTGACATTACCCTCACCTCACGGGACGGGGGCAGCGCCGGCAAGGTGCCCATGTGCGGTGTTCCCTATCACGCGGCAAAGGGCTACATCAATCGCCTCACCCGGGAAGGCTTCAAGGTGGCCATCTGTGAGCAGACGGAAGACCCCCAGGCCGCCAAAGGCATTGTCAAAAGAGAAGTGGTGCGCATCATCACCCCCGGCACCAACCTGGAAGACGATGAGCTCACCCGGGCGCACAACAGCTACATCGCGGCCTGCTGCGGGAAGGGCGGGGTGTGGGGGCTCAGCTATCTTGATCTCTCCACCGGCGATTTCAGGCTTACCGAGCTTGAGAAGGATGCAGATCTTCTGGACGAGATCTGCCGGCTGCGTCCCCGGGAGTTCATCATTTCCGAGGAACTGAAGCAAAACCGGCCCTTCATGCACATCCTCGCCCAGGCGGGCTCGCCGGTGGTGAATCATTACCAGGAGTGGGTCTTCGATCCGGAGGCGGCCGAAAAAAACCTGGAGCGGCAGTTTGGGCTCACGTCGCTGGAAGGGCTCGGATTATCCTCCTACAGCGCAGGCATCGGGGCCGCCGGCGCCCTGCTCTACTTTCTCAAGGACAACCTGCTCACCTCCCTCGGCCACCTCAAGCGGCCGCTTCCCTACCGCTCGTCCCAGTTCATGGTGCTGGACCGTCGGACCCAGAGAAACCTGGAGCTGACGGAGTCGCTCTCCGGCGACGGCAAAAGCTTCACCCTTTTTTCCGTCCTGAACAAAACCCTGACCCCCATGGGGGGACGCCTGCTTGCGCAATGGATCAAGCAGCCCCTCCTTTCCACGCGGCTCATCCGGGAGCGCCACGCGGCCATTGACGACCTCCTGGCACAACGGGACGGACTGAGCGCACTGCCGGCGCTGCTCAAACCGGTGCGCGACATGGAGCGGCTGCTCTCGCGGATCGCCTGCGGGGTATGCTCGGCCAGGGAGCTGGTGGCCATGAAGGACTCGCTCAAGGCGGTCCCGGAAATAAAAAGCGCCCTTGCCTGCCTCACCTCGCCCCTGCTGACCGACAGGCGGGAGGCGCTGGTCGAGCTGAAGGAGCTCACCGCCCTCATAGAAAAAGCGATCGTCGATGACCCGCCCTTCCCGGTTAAGGAGGGCGGCATCATCAGGCAGCACTACCATGAAGGTCTCGATGAGCTGCGCGGCAGGGCGCGCCAGGGTAAGCAGTGGGTTGCCGCCTTCCAGGAGAATGAGCGGCAGCGAACCGGCATCAAGTCGCTGAAGGTGCAGTACAACAGGGTGTTCGGTTACTACATCGAAATCACCAGGCCCAATCTTTCCCTCGCGCCGTCCGATTACATCCGCAAGCAGACGCTGGTCAACGCGGAGCGGTTCATCACCGCCGAGCTGAAGGAATGGGAGGACAGCATCCTGGGTGCGGAGGAGAAGGCAAACGCGCTGGAGTATACGCTGTTCGAAGAGGTGCGGCAGGCGCTGCTGAACTACGTTCCTCAGGTCCAGCGCATCGCGGAAGCCCTCGCCCTGGTGGACGTGCTCTTCTGCCTGGCCAGGGTGGCCCTGAGCAACAACTACGTGAAGCCCGAGATCGATGAGGGATCCGCCATTACCATTACGGGCGGCAGGCACCCGGTTGTGGAACGGGTGCTCGAGGAGGGGCAGTTCGTTTCCAACGACACCGCGCTCGACCAGGCAAAAAACCAGCTGCTCATCATCACCGGTCCCAACATGGCGGGGAAATCCACCTATATCAGGCAGGTGGCGCTTATTGCCATCATGGCCCAGATGGGCTCTTTTGTCCCGGCGGAGGCGGCGCACATCGGTCTGGTTGACACCATCTACACCCGGATCGGCGCCAACGAGAACCTGGCCCGGGGAGAAAGCACCTTTATGGTGGAGATGCTTGAAACCTCGAACATTCTCAACAACGCCGGGGCCCAAATCCCTGGTCATCCTCGATGAGATCGGCCGCGGCACATCAACCTTTGACGGGGTAAGCATTGCCTGGGCGGTGTGCGAGTTTCTTAATAAAAAAAGCGGCGCCAGGCCCAAGACGCTGTTTGCCACCCACTTTCACGAGCTGGGTGAACTGGAGCGCTCCCTTGAGGGTATCAAAAACTACAATATCACCGCCCGGGAGGCGGGCGATGAGATCGTGTTCATGAGGAAAATCGCGCCGGGTGTGGCGGACAAGAGCTACGGCATCCAGGTGGGCAGGCTGGCCGGCCTTCCCGAAGAGGTGGTGCAGCGGTCAAAAGAGGTGCTTCTCTACCTCGAGGAGGAAAAGATCTCCGAAGAGGCGCTGGCAAAAAAGCTGAGCACCCGCAGGCGGCGGGAAACGGTCACCCCGCTTCCGCTTTTCAACCAGCGGGGAACGGTAAGCGCGCCCGAGCTTCTGGAGTTTAAAAAGACGCCTCAGGGCGCCGCCCTTGCCGGCTCTGATATCATCAGCCACCCCCTGCTTGAGGAGATCAGGCAGCTTAACCTTGAAGCGATGACCCCGCTTGAGGCCCTCAATCACCTGCACGCCTTCAAGCAGAAGCTGCTTGCCGCTTCGCCTCTTTGCCCGCAGTCTAAAAAAAGCTCCTAGGGTTTGTAGACGCTGGGGTATTGGAGTGATGGAGCGCTGGAAGAAACATTGTTGTGGCGTCAAAAGCCCCTCCCCCTTGCGCCACAAATCAGATGGTTGTTTTTCAACAACCTGCTAGTGCTTTGATTCAGAGCGTGCCTGCTCGGAGGAACACGCATGGGAATCATCAGGGTTTTGCCGGAAGAGCTCACCAACAAGATCGCTGCCGGTGAAGTGGTCGAGCGTCCGGGATCGGTGGTCAAGGAGCTGCTGGAAAACGCGCTGGACGCTCAGGCCACCAGGATTTCCGTGAGCATCAGGCACGGGGGGAAAAGCTTCATCAAGGTGACCGATAACGGCCGGGGCATGGACCGGGAGGATGCCCTGCTCTGTGTGAAAAGCCACACCACCAGCAAGATCAGGGCGGTTGAGGATATCTTTTCCATCGCCAGCCTCGGCTTCAGGGGTGAAGCGCTCGCTTCCATCGCGGCCGTATCCAGGCTCACCCTTACCACCAGGGACCATGTCTCAGCCGGTGGGAACCGAGATCCACCTGGACGGCGGAACGGCGGAAACCGCATCAGGGAGGTCGGCATTCCGGTCGGGACCAGCGTGGAAGTGAGCGACCTCTTCTTCAACACCCCCGCCAGGAAAAAATTCCTCAAGGGGGAGCGGGCCGAGTATGCCGCCATCGCGGAAACCATCACCACCGCCAGCCTGGCGCACCCCGGCGTTGCCTTTAAGCTTTCCAGGGACAGCGAGGTGATATTCGATTATCCTCCCGCATCCCATCTTAAGGAGCGCGTTCTTCAGACCCACTACCGCGCGTGGGACACCCACCTGCTGCCGCTCGATGCCGCGCAGGGAGGCGTTTCCCTGCAGGGATATATTGCCACGGCGGAACTGTCCCGCACCAACCGCACCGCCCAGCTCTTTTTCATCAACAAGCGTCCCATAAAGAGCCTTCCCTTGAGTTATGCCCTGCAGCGGGGCTATGACGGATATTTGCCCCCGGGCCATTTTCCGGTTGCCATTATAATGCTCACCATTGATCCGGCCCTGGTTGACGTCAATGTGCATCCCACCAAGCGGGAGGTCAGGCTGCAGGATGAGCGGTGTGTGCTCGACCAGCTGGCCCATGCCGTGCGGGAACATCTCAAGCGGACGAACCATGCCCCCTCCATTTCATTCACCTACGCGCTGGACAAAAATAAAAAATACTCCCCCGGCACCACTGATGCCCCGCCGTTCATCATTGCCAAAGAAGGCATCGGCGTCAGGGAGATATCCGGATTGGCCGGCGCAGGCCAGGGCGATCTGCCTCTGCCGCGTGCGGCGGAACAACCTGACAGCTTTACGGCACATGGCGGTGAGCCGACACTTAAGGTACAGGTGATTCTGGGACAGATCGGACAGAGCTATATTGTTGCGGAATCTGAAGGGGGTCTCATCATCATCGACCAGCACGCCGCGCACGAGCGCATCATCTTTGAGGACATACTGTCCGCCATGGAACGGGGCGCTCCCGCGTCCCAGGCCCTGCTGTTTCCCATTACGCTTGAGTTCAGTTTCAATGAATCCCGGCTGCTTGAAGAGTACCTCCCCCTACTCACCGGCACCGGTTTTGTCATACGCCACCTGGGGAAAAACACCTATTGCATCGACGCCGCGCCCGCCTGGATGGAAAATATGGCCGCGGGGGATATCATTCGCGACTTCATCGAGGAGGTAGCTGACGGCAGGGGAGAAAGCACGGTTCATGAACGGCGGGAACAGAGCGCCAGGATACTGGCCTGCAAGTCCCGCACGGTCAAAGCCAATGCAGGATTGAGCAGAGAGGAAATGGAACATCTCATCAGAAGGCTCGAAGGGACTAAAATACCTTTCACCTGCCCCCATGGACGCCCCACCTTTATCAAGCTGCCCCTGGACGACCTTGACAAACAATTCAAAAGAAAGTAACTATTTGCTTTAAGTAACATCTAATAAGAAAAAGAGATACAGCTCATCTATCTGTATTGTGTCCTTTTCAGCACATAACATAACTATTTAAAAATATTTGTTTATTTGCTTGCCGCTCCCCTGTCGCTCAAGCATGTACCAACTTTGGCACAGGAAGCGGTGCGTGCAGGCCGATGGCTCCATGCCGTTTTTTATTTAAAATTCAATTAAATAGCTATAAGGGACAATTTTTCGGAATCTGGCATTTATATTGCTGTAGAGTTTTTAATACAGACCATGCTCCATTCAATCAAAACCGGGATTTAACGTGAACGTAGATTCATTGCTCAGAAAAGTTGAGAAAAACGGCTTAATGAACCCGGAAGAATTGAGGATTTTTATCAGCTCCTGCATCCCTGAAAGCTGCAAAGACTGCTTCTGGCTGGATGACAAGGAAAAAATTTCCTGCCGGAGTGCCAAGGAAGCGCCCTGCCGCATGTATCTTCACCGGATATTAAACTATCTTGAAAGCAAAGGGCTGATCTGATTTGTAATAATGGTTGACCATTGCCGTCTTCCGCTTCAATCGGCTTTTCTCACCGATCCCCTGCAATAATAGTAAAAAAACTATGAGCTTCTTAAGCACACTTGCGTTCGCACTGGGATCTGCCTGGGTATCGGGCATTAACCTCTATGCCTCGGTGGCAACGCTCGGTCTGCTGGGCCGCTTTGCACATCTCCAGCTGCCCGGTGATCTATCGCTATTGACGGGCTGGTGGGTGATCGGGGTCGCGGTGGTGCTGTATCTGATCGAGTTTATCGCCGACAAGATACCGGTGGTTGACAGTATCTGGGATGCGATCCACACTTTCATTCGGGTTCCTGCCGGCGCGGTACTCGCGGCAGCGTCATTCGGAGATTTTGACAGGAGCGTGCAGGTGGTGGCGTTTCTGCTGGGGGGAGGACTTGCATTAAGCTCACACGGAACGAAGGCGGCCGCGCGCATGGTGGTCAACACCAGCCCTGAACCGGCAACCAATGTGGCAGCGAGCCTGGCCGAGGATGGCCTTGCGGTGGGTTCGGTACTGCTGGCCGCGTTTTATCCGGTACTGCTGTTAATCGTGGTTGTGACCGGTCTCATCCTTTCGCTTTTTCTGCTGCCCAGCATAGTCCGGTATTTCAGATCGTTGCTGGCAAAGCTGGGCGGAAAGCCGCCGGCCCCGTCAGAGTGGTGAACCGCTCGCGTGAGGGGATGTTATTGGGGTCAGCCCTTGACATTGGACAAAATGGCAGGAGAAGTTCACGGTCGACTGCACACTGACCGCCGTATGTTCTCTTCTTGATTCCGCTTCCTGAAAATGTCCAATGTCAAGGGCTGACCCCAATGTGTACACTGCATCGTGAATCCTGCACAATGCATCCTTTCCGACATTGAAGGATCTTGTCATCCGATCTCCTCAATCTCCACCTTCATGGTGGCCAGGTCAAGGATGGCGGCGGTTGCCCGCCCGCTGAGCCAGCCCCCGCCCTCGCCGGGATTGATAATCAGGGTCCCGCCGGTTTTAACATCGATCTCGTGAGTGTGCCCGTAGATGATCACATCCACCCCGCCGCCTGCCGCTAATGCCTCCAGACAAGCAGGCTCGTGCATGAGGACAAACCGCCTGCCTTCAAACTCGCACTGGTAGGGCCCCACGGCAATGGTACCCAGCGGGCTGAATGTCTTCTGCAAACCGATCCGCTCGCCGTCATTGTTGCCGAAGACCACCGCCATGCCGCAGGTCAGCCTGGAGAAATCGCGCACCGTAAAGGGAGAGACAATATCGCCCGCGTGAAAAACCATTCCCACCTCCCGCCGGTTAAAGAGAGACACCGCTTTCTCTATTGCCCTGCGATTATCATGGGTATCCGAGATGATGCCCACCAGCCTGCTGTCCGCCATGTCCGTTACCTCGTGTGCCGTTTACACAATGTGATCAAAGGGTGATCTGCTTAACCGACAGGATGTTGTCCACCTTGGAAAGCCTGCGCAGCACGGCATCCTCCACCGGTTTATCAACGTGGATAAGAGAAATGGCCACGCCCCCGATTTTCTGCCTGCTCAAGTGCATCCTGGCAATGTTGATCCCCTTGTTCCCCAGCGCCTTCCCGATGGCGCCGATCACGCCCGGCTTATCATTGTTGTGCATGAGCAGCATGGTGCCCTCGGGCACGGCCTCGGTCAGGAAGTTGTCAACCCGCACGATCCGCGGGTCCCCCCTGCCGAAGAGGGTGCCGGCGATAGAGTGCTCGCCCTCTTCCGTTCTGGTGCGCAGCGTGATGAGACTGGTAAAGCCCTCGCTGTCCCTGGTCTTGACCTCACTCACCTTAATCCCCCGCTCTTTTGCGATGGGAGCGGCATTGACGTAATTCACCCCCTCGGCAAGCGCACGTTCCAGAAGACCCTTTAATATGCAAATGGTAAGCGGTGCCGGGTCGTACGCTGCCACCTCCCCGCTGTACTCCACGGTCACCTGCCGTATGCTGCCCTCTGCTGTCTGCGCCTGGAAGCTGCCCATCTTTTCTGCGAGGATGAGGTAGGGCCGCACCTGCTCCAGCAGCTCCGGGCTCACCGATGGAACGTTGACCGCATTGGTAATAATTCCCTTTTCCAGGTAATCCTTTACCTGACGGGCAATCGCCTCCGCGACCCTGGTCTGCCCCTGCGTAGTTGAAGCGCCGAGATGGGGCGTGGCAATCACCTCATCGAGGCCGAGCAAAGGACTCCCTTCCGGCGGCTCATGTTCGAACACATCCAGCGCGGCACCTGCAACCATGCCCTGCTTAATGGCGTCGTAGAGGTCCCCTTCATTGACGATCCCTCCCCGTGCGCAGTTGATAATGCGTACGCCCTTTTTCATTTGCCTGAACGCGCTTTTATCGATCAGGTTTCTGGTGGAATCGGTAAGGGGGGTATGGACGGTAATATAGTCAGACTGCGCAAGCAGCTGTTCAAAGGTCACACGGTCACCTCCCCTTTTTGCCATGGCTTCCTCGGAGAGAAAGGGGTCAAACGCTATTACCCGCATTTTCAATCCCCGGGCGCGGTCCGCCACCACCTGACCGATATTGCCAAGGCCGATGATGCCCAGCGTCTGATTGAACACCTCCACACCCATGAATTTCTTTTTTTCCCACTTGCCGCTTTTAAGGGAGGCCGCGGCCTGGGGAATATGACGGGAAAGCGCCAGGAGCAGGCTTACGGCATGTTCTGCGGTGGTGATGGCATTGGCGCCCGGCGTGTTCATCACCACGATGCCCTTTCTGCTCGCGGCATCCGCATCAATGTTATCATAGCCGATGCCCGCCCGGCCGATAACCTTGAGCCGGCGGCCTGACTCCATAACAGCGGCCGTCACCTTGCTGGCGCTGCGGACAATGAGGCCCTCGTAGTTAGGAATTTTTTCCTTGAGCTCTTCGGGAGACAGGGATGCATAGACATCAGCCTTGACCCTGCTCTCTCCCGCGAAGAGTTCGATGCCTTCCTTTTCCAGACCATCCGCGATGAGCACCTTCATGCATTATCTCCTTTCTCTGGCAGGGTTATCCTTCAAGCAACCCAGGTAGTGATTCTAACAGCTGTTGAAAAATCAGCTTTTGGCAGGCTGTTCAAAAACATCCAGATGCAAGGCTCGCGAAATTCTGAGGAATGAGGCGTACATGTGAGTACGCCGCAGATGGGTGTTTTTCAGCAGCCTGCTAGATTACCGGATACCGGCCGTCAAAGCAGGAGAGGCAAAATTTCCCCCGGTCGAAGGGCATGGCTTTCATCATGCCTTCCGGGCTGAGGTATCCCAGGCTGTCCAGCCCCATGAAACGGGCAATCTCGTCCACCGAGTGGGAGGAGGCAATGAGTTCCTTGCGGGTGGGAAAATCAATGCCATAGTAGCAGGGGTGGCGGTGGGGAGGGCAGCTTATCCGCATGTGCACTTCCCGCGCGCCGGCCTCCCGCAAATTTCTCACCCTGATCTTGCTGGTGGTACCCCGGACAATGGAATCCTCGATGACCACGATCCGCTTGTCCCTTATCACATCCTTGACCGGATTCAGCTTCACCTTTACCGCCAGGTCCCTGCTGATCTGGGTGGGCTGAATAAAGGTGCGGCCCACGTAGTGATTCCTGGTCATGGCCATTTCGAAGGGTATTTGTGAGGCTTCAGCAAAGCCGAGGGCGGCACAGTTGCCGGAATCTGGCATGGGTATCACCAGATCGACATTAACCGGCTGCTCACGGGCCAGCTCCCTGCCCAGTAGCTTGCGCGCCTGGTAAACGCCCCCGCCGAAGACACTGCTGTCGGGCCGGGCAAAATAGATGAACTCAAATATGCAGAGCGCAGGCCGTGCCGCGGGAAAGGGCTTAAGCGAACGCAGCCCGTTTTCATCGACGGTGACTATCTCCCCCGGCTCAACTTCGCGTACATAGTCGGCCTGGATGAGATCCAGGGCGCAGGTCTCCGAGGCGAAGACGTAGGATCCGTCAAGCATGCCGATGCAGAGAGGCCTCAGCCCGTGAGGATCCCTGATGCCGATCATCTCATGCGGGGTAAGCAGGACCAGGGCATAGGCCCCTTTAAGCTGGGGGAGGGATTCAATCAGCGCGTCTTCGAGGACAGCGCCTTTTGAACGGGCGAGCAGGTGAACAATGATCTCGCTGTCCATGGTGGACTGAAAGATCGACCCTGCTTTTTCCAGCGCTCTTTTGAGATCAAGCGTGTTGACCAGGTTGCCGTTGTGGGCTATGGCAAGTGATCCCCGCAAATACTCAACCTGAAAAGGCTGCGCATTTTTTATCTCCGAGCTGCCCGTGGTGGAATAGCGCACGTGGCCAATGGCCCGGTCTCCTTTCAGCTTTTTCAGCCCCTCTTCGTGAAAGATCTCGGGCACCAGCCCCATACCCCGGTAGCCGGTGAGATGCTTCCCGTCGGAAACCACAATGCCCGCACTCTCCTGCCCCCGGTGCTGCAGTGCATACAGGCCGAGGTAGGCAATGCGGGCGGCATCTTCATGGCCGAAGATGCCAAATATGCCGCATGCTTCCCGCAGCGGCCGTTCCATCTCATTTGTCGGTGGGTGACTCATAGTTGATACCATCACTCCTTCATCCCTGCGCATGGTAATCCTGTAGGGCCTGGACCTCCAGGCTCCCCTTCTGCAGAAATTCAATGCCGTTGACCGCCGCCGAGGCGCCTGATATGGTGGTGATGTAGGGTACATTATACATGACCGCAAGGCTTCTCAGGCTGAGCTGGTCGGCATAGGCCTCTGTCCCCGAGGGCGTATTGATAATCAAATCGACCCCGCCGCTTTTAATCAGGTCTGCGATATTGGGCCTGCCCTCGATAATTTTCAGGACCCGCGTCACCTCCAGCCCAGTACGGGTGAGGACCCTGGTCGTGCCCCCGGTTGCAAGCAGGGTAAAACCCAGATCAAAAAGCTTTTTGGCAATGAAGATGATGGACCGCTTATCCTGGCTTCTGACGCTGAGAAATACTTTTCCCGCGGTGGGCAGCAGCTGCCCCGCGGCAATCTGTGATTTGGCGTACGCCCTTCCGAAATCAATGTCGATCCCCATTACCTCCCCGGTGGATTTCATCTCCGGCCCCAGCACCGGGTCCACCCCGGCAAAGCGACTGAAGGGAAAGACAGCCTCTTTGACCGCGATGTGGTTTAACGGGTATTCGTCCCTGACTCCGAGTTCCTTAAGCTTCCGGCCCGCCATCACCGTGGCTGCTATCTTCGCCCAGGGCACTCCGGTTGCCTTGCTCACAAAGGGCACGGTACGGGAGGCCCGGGGGTTTACCTCCAGGACATAGAGAACATCATTTTTTATCGCATACTGTATGTTCATCAATCCCACCACTTCAAGTTCGCGGGCAAGCCGGACGGTGCTTTCTTTAATGGCCTGGATCATCTCGTCCCCGAGGGTGTAGGGCGGAATGACACAGGCGCTGTCGCCGGAGTGAATCCCCGCCTCTTCAATGTGCTCCATGATACCCGCGATGACGCAGCGCTCTCCGTCGGCGACCGCGTCCACATCAACCTCAATGGCGTCCTCGAGAAATTTATCAATCAGCAGGGGGTACTGCGGTGAAACCTGAAGCGCGGCAGCAGCAAATTCCAGGAGAGACTCTTCGTTGTAAGCGATCTTCATGGCCCTTCCCCCCAGCACGTAAGAGGGCCGGACCACCACGGGATAACCCTATGCCCAGCGCCTTGAGCCGGGCCTCTTCCAGGCTGCCGGCCGTGTCGTTGACCGGCTGATTGAGGTTAAGCTTCTTCAGCAGCTGCGTGAAGCGCTCCCGGTCCTCCGCCCGGTCTATGCTGTCGGGGCTGGTCCCGATGATGGGAACCCCGGCTTTCGTGCCAGCGGGACCGCCAGGTTGAGCGGGGTCTGTCCGCCGAACTGCACGATCACACCGTCGGGTTTTTCGCGCTCGACAATGTCCAGCACGTCCTCCAGGGTCAGCGGCTCAAAGTAGAGCTTGTCGAGGTATCGTAATCCGTGCTCACCGTCTCGGGGTTGCTGTTGACCATGATGGTTTCGTAGCCCAGTTCCCGGAGGGCAAAGGAGGCGTGGACACAGCAATAATCAAATTCAATCCCCTGGCCGATGCGGTTGGGTCCGCCGCCCAGGATCATGATCTTTCTTCAGGTCCGTCCTGGTGCTCTCGTTTTCCTCTTCATAGGTGGAATAGTAGTAGGGGGTATAGGCCTCGAATTCGGCCGCGCAGGTATCAACCAGCTTGAAGACGGGCTGAACACCGACATCCCTTCGCAGCTGTCTCACCGCATCCTCATTCGACCCCAGCAGGTGAGCAAGCTGGACATCGAAAAGCCCTGCCGCTTCGCACGCGCGCAGGAGATCGGGCGGAAGGGACAGGGGCTGCCCGCGCCCTCCTCCCAGTTTATTCCGCAGCGGCAGCGGCAATTTCCTTCTCCGATCTCGATAATTGCCGCTATGTTATCAATGAAACCAGGGATCAATGCCGGTAAGCGTCATGATCTCATCCACGCTCATGCCCCAGCTGCAATCCATACTTAATGTAAAAGAGCCGTTCGCGCGGGGCACCGCAGCGCTTGGCTATGCGCAGCTTCAGCTCTCGCGCAGCTTCCGTCTCGCGGCGGCGCTCATGCCCGGCACAATGCTCATCAGGTCTTTGCCGTCGGCCCCCAGACCGTGCCGGCCGATTTCCAGCGAACGCAGCCCTTTTTGCAGGGCCTCCTTGAAGGTCCGGCCGATGGCCATGGTCTCGCCCACCGATTTCATGGAGATGCCCAGCACATCGTCGGCGCCTGGGGAATTTTTCAAAAGTAAAGCGGGGAATTTTCACCACGCAGTAATCGATGGTGGGCTCAAAGGAAGCGGGCGTCTCCCGGGTGATGTCGTTCGCGTATCTCGTCCAGCGTGTAGCCGACCGCCAGTTTTGCCGCGATCTTGGCGATGGGAAAGCCCGTGGCCTTGGACGCCAGGGCGGAACTGCGCGAAACGCGGGGATTCATCTCAATCACCACCATGCGGCCGGTTTCGGGATCAACGGCAAACTGGATGTTCGATCCGCCCGGTCTCAACCCCGATCTCCCGGATGATCAGGCAGGCAGCGTCGCGCATCTCCTGATATTCCCTGTCGGTCAGCGTCTGCGCGGGCGCAACGGTGATGCTGTCGCCGGTGTGAATGCCCATGGGATCGAAGTTCTCGATGGAGCAGATGATGACCACGTTGTCCTTGAGGTCCCGCATCACCTCCAGCTCGTATTCCTTCCATCCCAGCACCGACTCCTCGATCAGTATTTCGCTGATCATGCTGCATTCCAGCCCGCGCGCCGCAATCATCTCAAATTCCTCCACATTGTAGGCCATGCCGCCGCCTGTGCCGCCCAGGGTGAAGCTGGGCCGGATGATGAGGGGATAGCCGATTTCCTCGGCCCTCACGGGCCTCCTCCATGGTGCGGGCGAGGCCGCTTCGCGGCACCTCCAGGCCGATGCGCTGCATGGCCTCTTTGAAAAGCTCCCGGTCCTCCGCCTTCTTGTATGGCATCATAATCGGCGCCGATCATGCTCAACGCCATGGACTTGTCGAGGACGCCCTTCTCCGCCAGCACGGATGGCCAGGTTAAGCGCCGTCTGGCCGCCGAGGGTGGGAAGCAGGGCATCCGGCCGCTCTTTACGATGATCTTCTCGACGATCTCCGGGGTGATGGGCTCGATATAGGTGCGGTCGGCCATTTCGGGATCGGTCATGATGGTCGCGGGGTTGCTGTTGACCAGCACCACCTCATAGCCCTCTTCCTTCAAGCGCCTTGCAGGCCTGGGTGCCGGAATAGTCGAATTCGCAGGCCTGGCCGATTACGATAGGGCCCGGAACCGATGATCAGGATTTTGTTGATATCTGTCCGCCTAGGCACGTGCCCACCGCTGCATCATGTTCACGAACTCCGCGAAGAGATACGAAGCGTCATGGGGCCCGGGAGAGGCTTCCGGGTGATACTGCACCGAAAAAACAGGCAGCTTCTTATGCCGCATGCCTTCCGGGGTATCGTCATTGAGATTGATATGGGTCAGCTCTATCTCGCGGTCCTTAAGGCTTTCCATATCCACGCAAAAACCGTGGTTCTGGGAGGTGATGCTCACCTTCCCGCTGGCCAGATCTTTGACCGGCTGGTTACCTCCCCGGTGGCCGAACTTCAGCTTATAGGTCTTCCCGCCCAGGGCAAGTCCCAGCATCTGATGCCCCAGGCAGATGCCGAAGCAGGGGAAGTTTGCCGATCAGCGCCCGAACCGTGTCCACCACGTAGGGTACTGCGGCGGGGTCGCCGGGACCATTGGAAAGTACCACTCCGTGGGGCTTGAGGGCCATGATCTCCTCCGCACAGGTATGAGCGGGAACCACGGTAACCTCACATCCCGAATGAGCAAGCATGCGCATGATATTCCTTTTAGCGCCGCAGTCCAGAACCACCACCCGGTATCCGGGAGGCACCTGTCTGTCCGGCCCCTCCCACCGATATACGGCCTCGCAGGTGACCTCCTGTACCAGGTCACGCCCGACTATACCGGGCGAGGATTGTGCTCTGCTGATGAGCTCTTTTTCGTCGAGATCACTCGGTCGAAATCACCGCCTTCATGGCGCCCGCGGTTCTGATGTGCCGGGTAAGCGCCCGGGTATCCACACCCTCAATTCCCACCACCCCGTGCCGCTCCAGGTAGTCCGACAGTCCCCCGCGGGAGCGCCAGCTGCTGGCAATCCTGCTTAATTCCCTGACGACATACCCTTCGGCCCGGGGGCCTGATGATTCCAGGTCCTCATCGTTGACGCCGTAGTTGCCGATCATCGGGTAGGTCATGGTAACGATCTGGCCCTTGTAGGAAGGATCGGTGAGGATTTCCTGGTAGCCGGTCATGCTGGTGTTAAACACCACTTCTCCCGCCCGTTCGCCGGCGGCGCCGCATGCGATGCCCCTGAAAATTGTTCCGTCTTCTAAAGCCAGCATGGCCTTCATGGGAGACCTCGCACCGGACCTTCGCAATCGTTTGCCCGGAGCATGTGAACACGAAACCGCTACCGGCGGCTCTGCTGCAGCCGCAGATGTGTCTGAGAGGTTAAACGGCGGAAGATGACAGGGAGCAGATTGTTGAAAAAGTATTTTTCCCCAGGCTGTTCAAAAACGTCCAGATGCAAGGCACGCGAAATCCCGAGGAATGAGGCGTACATTCCGGTACGCCGCAATGACCAAGGATGCGCGTAACGCCGCAGATGGTGTTTTTCAACAGCCTGGTAGAAAGAGACAGCGCTCCGCCTCGCGATGGAAGAGATCATTCGTCAAACGAGTACTGCACCTTTTGAAAGGGGCTCCGCAGCTCCCGCACCTCGCTGTTGACGGAACGCGATTCCTTGAGGCACTTTCTGAACAGTGCCGCGATCTTCTCCATCTCACCCTCTTTCATGCCGAACCGGGTCATCTCCTGCACGCCGATGCGAATGCCCGCGGGGTTGGTCACTCTCTCGAGGGGCTCAAAGGGGAGAAGGTTCATGTTGAGGATGATGCCATTCTCTTTCAGAATGCGGGCCACCTCATTGCCGCCGCCCAGCTCCGACACATCGATGGCAACCTGGTGCGACTCGGTAAAGTCGAATTCCTTGGCCTGCACATTAAAACCCATGTCGGAGAGGCTCCGGGCCAGCGTCTTGGCATTGGCAATGGTCTGCGCGGCGTACGCTTCGGCAAAGGCAATGACCTCACAGGTGCTGATGGCCAGCGAGACCAGGGTATCCAGGTGATGGTTGGATGAGGACCCGGGGAAGGCGCCCTTATCGATTTTCCACCATTCCTTGTTGTTCATGTTGCTCATGATCAGCCCCCGCTGCGAGCCGAAAAAGGTTTTGTGGGTGCTGGCGGTCATGATGTCCGCCCCCTCGGCCAGGGGGTCCTGGAAGCGCTTTCCGGCGATCAAGCCCAGCACGTGGGCGGCGTCATAGATAACCGTGGTTCCGTTATCGCTGCAGACTGACCTCAATTGGCGTACCGGCTCGGGAAAGAGGAAGAGGCTCTTGCCCAGAATGAGCACCTTGGGATGCAGCTTGCTGATCAGCTTTTCCGTCCCCTCGCAGTCGATGTGGTAGCCGTCGGGGGTGAGGGGAAAGTCAACGATATTCTTTGTGTACTTGCCCACCGAGCCCGATTTGTGGTGGCTGATGTGACCTCCCCCCGCGGTGGAGTTCACCATCACTACATCACCGGGTTGTATATACCTGCTGAACACCGCATCATTGGCAATCGTGCCGCTTATGGGCCTCACTTCCATGTGCTGGCAGTTGAAGAGGGTCTTCAGCTGCAGCTTGATCCAGCTTTCTATCTCATCAATCTTGTCGGTCCCCTGATAGTAGCGCTCTCCGGGGTGCCCTTCAGCATAGCGGTGGGCAAAATCAGAACCCATGATAGCGCGGGCGCGCCCGCTCATCACGTTTTCGCTGGCAATGAGGTTGATGGTGCCGAGCCGCCACTCGTTCTGCTGGGAAACGACTTCTTCAATCCACTTTACATTTCTCTCATGCATGGTTTTCAAGTCCTTACCTCGTTACAATTGTTTATGTAAACGCTTCCGGTACCTCGCACACGGTTATGCTGCTGCAGTACTACCACTTTTCCCCATGCGCTGCAACTTAAAGATGTCCGCCCATTGAGCAGACCAGGATGCATCACGCAGTCCTCTGCTGTTACTCGGATTCTTCGGCCACATCCATTTCCTGCACGTGTTTTTTTGCCAGGTCCTCAATGGCGCGGGCCTTGCCGATGGGCTTTTTTATCTCTTCCGCCGCATCGCGCCCCACCTGTTCCGTAAGCGCTTCAATCCCGCTTTTCTCCTCTTCTTCACCCTGTTTTTGAGCGCAGCCCGGCCCCCCGGCCAGAAAGGATGCGGCAAGCATAAGGTACAGCAGCATTTTCCCCATAGCGATCTCCTTCATCGGCCGGCAGCACAGCGCTGCTGCCTCAGTGCATGCGAGGCTGCCGCTAAAAGCAGCCCGCAACCTCCATCTCTTTTCCCTCCCTCACCGCGGTGTACTTCTGCCAGAGGGCGGCATCAATCTTTTTCAAACTTGCACTGGTGGTGGACGTGCGGTAGCGTGACCGGTGCCCGGGCCCGCCATTATAGATGGCATAGGTGGCCCGGGGCAGATTGTCAATGCCGCCGGCAAGCTTGTCTTCGCCTTTTGCGATTGCGTAGTCACGCAAATAGTGGAGCAGAATTTCGCACCCGGCGCGGCCGTTGTAGCGGATATCTCCGTACAGCCCCTCCACATCATACACCCCGCGCCAGACCCGAGGATTGACCTGCATCAACCCCACCGAACTGGCTGAGGATACCAGGGGGGTAATAGAATCTCCCTTGCGGATGAACTGCCGCCAGCAGCTCTCCTGCCATGCGGTGGCCAGCACCAGGTCCCGGTAGACCTGCGCATACGGGTCCGCAAGCGGGCGCTTTGCCAGGGTTTCCCCCCGAACTTCGACCAGCAGGGTCCGCACCATCTCCAGGTATGCAGTGAGCTCACTTTTCAGGGGCACCCAGGAATTGAGTTTTGCAGCCGCATCAGGTTCCTCCGCTGCATATGCGGAGGCAAGAAGCCATGCCTGCCGCGGTATCATGGAGTCAAGCAGGCGAAGCACGGCCTGGTTACCCCCAGGGTCGTGTTGTACTGCCATGAACGGAGAAATGACCGGTGCCGGAAGAGGATCGCCGAAACCGAGCAGTCTGCGCAGCTCAGGGTCCACCTCCGTGCTGTAGGCAAGAGGATCTTCGGCTCCTTCCGGGTCCGCAATCCGCGCAACCGCGCGCATGCCTTCATCGGACACCTGATAGTTAAGAGCCTTCTCCTGGGCGCTCAGTGAGGCAAGCACGCTGCCCGCGGTAATAAAGTTTTCCAGATCGGGGCCCGGCCCGGAGGGTGACTCGCGGGACTGTGCCAGGGCTACCGGTTTCAGGCGTTTCCAGGTTCGCACAAGTAGTCCCGGCACCGGATCGGAAGATGCGTCTTTTGGGCTCTCATGTGCCGCTGCCAGGTCATAGCGGGCATCCAGCAGAACACCGGCAACGTTGTGCTGCTGTTCCTGCTGCCGGTTGCGTCCCAGCCGTTTGATTACAAAGGTGACAAAGGCATCCCAGCGCTTCAGCCGCTCTTCCCGCCTCTCACGGACCATCGTTGCAGGCGGTTTTTGACCTGACGGCAGGGGCTCGATGGCAAAAGAGAGCTTCATGGCCAGGCTGAATGTATAAACCTGCGGCTGGCTGATGCTGAGCGAACCGAGCGCCTGATCGGCCCGCTCGCGTCCTCCCGGCAGCAGCGCCGCGAGCAAACCCGCAAAACGGTCAAGGGCGGGCTTGCAATCAAGTGCCGCCCGCTCAAAGCGCTCACCGATGAGCTTCTTCAAACTATCGCCCGGCACCCCCGGCGCCGATGCCGCCCGGCGGTTCTTATCATAGAAGGCTATTTCCACCACCTGAAAGGTAAGGACGCGGCCGGCGGTTTCAAACAGGGGCTTAACGGAAAGTTCAAGCTTTCCCTGCCACTGCCGAGGATGGTTGCAATCACGCCCACCGTCACCCCCGTATTGTGCCGCGGTGTCGCATGTGATGCGGAGTAACTTTTTCACCGAGGTGACCTGCGGCGCGCTCAGGGACAAGCGGCGACAGCCCGGCTTGTCTTCAGCGATGGTGCAGGTGCCCTCCGGGCCGGTAAACAGCTGCTCTGTGATGCCCCGCTCAACCTTCTGCAGCGACAGGCGAAAGGGAACGGTTATGTTCACCGGCTTGCGGGCGGCGTTGGCGTCCCGCCCCGTAACCGCGTGCTGGCCGGCAACCAGGAGAAGGGCAACCGCCGCTCGCGCTATCCGGCTGCGCAGGTTACACGCAGGCCCGGTTGACACGCCGGGACCCCTCCCCGCTGCACCGCAGCCTGACCCGTCAGAAAATACCTGTTTGTGATGATGGCGTATCACCACTCTATCATACCCGGGAATTAGCACGTATCGTACCCACCTACCTGCGGGCAGGTTCCATTTTAAATACAGGAACGGGCATCCGCTTGTGCTCGGCAATCTTCATAAGCTGCTCCACCCGCTGGCGGAGGCCGGGGGGTATTGTCTCATTACGCCTGTCTGCGATGGCTTTGAGTGCCTGATCGAGCTCAGCATAGGAAATGTTCAGCTCGCCCTCGTCCGTTTGGCCGGGCAGCAGCCCCGCTGAAGGCGGTTTTTTGATAATGGCCTCCGGTAGTCCAAGCTGCGCGGCCATAGCCCACACTTCAGATTTGAGCATGTCTCCCAGAGGAAGGAGATCTGCTCCTCCATCGCCATATTTGGTAAAGTAGCCCACCGAAATCTCGCTTTTGTTGCCGGTGCCCGCCACCAGGTATTTTTTTAAGCCCGCGACGTGATAGAGGGTCATCATGCGCAAGCGCGGCTTGAGGTTGGCGGTTACCATGACATCGGCGGAGGGAAGAAGGGTGAGCAGCAGATCAAAGGCAGGAGTCAGGTCGACGGTTACCGTCTCCAGTCCCAGCTGGCCGGCAACCGTGAGGGCGTCCTCGGTGTCCTGCCGGTGACTGTGGCAGGGAAGCAGCAGCCCCAGCACATCAGGGCCCAGAGCCCGCCGGGAAAGGGCTGCTACCACGGCGGAATCAATCCCGCCGCTTAAGCCCAGCACGATCCCTTTGGCCCCGGCCTTTACCACCTGCTCCCTGATCCAGGAAATTGCTGCGTTGATAGTATCCATGGCCATTGCCCCCGCGGTCAAACGCTAGCAGGCTTTTGAAAAACACCCAGCTGATTCGTGGCTCAAGTGGACGGGCTTTTGACGCCACATACTATTCAGCAAGCTTTATCAGCCTGCGCCACTACTTTTTCAACAGCCGGTCAGTCGTCCTCCACCTCGGTCAGTGCCTCAACCGGAACCGGCATTACCTTGCGGTAGACCTCCTGGGGCTTTTTCAATGTTCTCCCCACGGTAAGCAGATCCGCCGTTACCGAAATCCCGAACAGCCGCTCGTTCTCTTCCAGATAGGGACGGATCAGCCTCCAGTCGGCGGTGGAGATGTCCGTAATTCTACCACCGTTGAGCTGTTCTTCAACAACTTTTCGCTGGGGGTCCCTCACGTAGATGGCACCGCCTGATGCGAGCGAAAAGAGATTGGAGCCGGGATAGGGATTTTTAAGCCCCACCACCTTGCCGGTGTTATCGAAATGCACGCCGTTTAAGATTACAAAGCCGCCGCCGTTTAACGGGTCCCCCGCCATGAAGGACTCCGCCAGGTAGTCCAGGCAGGTTCCGTTAATCACCACCCGGGGATAGCCCACGGCGTTGATCAGCGGGCGGCCCGCCGCGTTGCCCATCACATACACCTCACCGCCCTTTGCGCCGTACATGAATGTCTGCCCCACATCGCCATATACCACCAGCTTGCCCCGTTTCATGATCTGGCCCAGTTGGTCCTGGGCATTGCCGTGAACGTGCAGCTCCAGGCCGTCTATGCCCGATGCCAGGTAGTCTCCCGAGCTGTCATAGACATCTATCCTCACCCCGTCCGAGGCCTTGCCCAGGCCGCAGCCCAGGAAGCGCTGACCGCGGTAGCCGCAGCAGATAAATTGTTGCCAGCCCAGCTCAAAGGCGGAGCAGATAAGCCGCGCGTCACAGTCATCCCCCTCGGGAGGAAAGTCCCGGGCATTAAGCACCAGGATTCCCTCGCCCGGCCGCGGGGGCCGCAGGCTCCCCTTGGTGGTCCAGTCAATCAGCCGGTATCGGCTTGTGGAATGGTGATCAAGTTTGGGTGTTGAGGTGAAGATTCTGCTCAGCACATCCCGCACCAAGGTCAAAACCGAGCTGCGCTTCTTGGCGCCGGTGTCAAAATAGCGGTCGTTGAGATGGGTCAGCACTTCTATGGCGCGCGCCTTATCCTCATCATCCTGCCGGGCGTGGTCGCAGAGGAACTCAATCATCCGCTCAAGATCAGCATAATCCCAGATGGACATGTTCTTTACGCAGTAGTCCTTTAAATCCAGTGTGTTCATTGCGCCTACATCGCGCAGCAAGCCCTGGGAGCCCTTATGCTGGTCCGTGGAAACCGCGGACACGGATGACGGCCGGTAATGTTTCTGCTCTGAGGAGGTCTTGACCACCTCACCGAATTTATTGGTGCAGACCAGCTTCTTGCTTCCGTCTCCCCTGCCTGCATCCCTGACCGTGAAAAGAAAGGCCCCGCCATCGCTGGAGCTGCCCCCGCGGGCGTTCCAGTACCGGTCGGCGATGGGGCAGAAGCGACTGTCTTCCGCGGCCAGATTCTGGAGCGTGGCATCAATGGCCTGCTTCTCGGAACAGATCAGTCCTATCTGCACCTCCCCCTCCTGCAGGGCAAACACCTGGGGGCGGAGCATGGCCGTATCGGTAATGCCGATGAGTTGAAAAAAGTTTTCATAGGGGTTGTTGCGCGCGATAATGAAAAACCAGGGCCCGTCGGGCGCGCACTGGGTGTGACCTGCCTGGATATAGCGGTACACATGCTGCTTGTCCGGGGGAAGCTGGTCAAAATCATGCTCGGAGGTCGGGGCTATGGCCTCGATGATATACTCCATGGGATAACCGAAGGTGCGGTTCCATAGATCAAACAGGAGCACCGAGACCTCGGTGTCGGTGAGAAACTGGGGAAAGATGTTATGCTGCCGCAGATACTCGCTCACCGCGTGATAGTTGGCAAAGTCACCGTTGTGCACCAGGGCCTCATCCATCCCGATAAAGGGGTGGGCGCCGCCGGGATGCCAGACCTTTCCCTTGGTGGGATAGCGCTGATGCGCAATCCAGCCGTGGGCCCGGAAGTCATCCAGCAGATAGTACTGGGCCACCTGCTCGGCATAGCCGACGATTTTGAGGATCATGATATTGCGGCCATGCGAAAGGACAAAGGCCTTTTTTTCACCCAGCGATGCATAAAACGCCCGGTTAATGAGGAAGGAATTCTGGTAGATATATTCATCTTCCGCCCTTAAGGGATCCATGTCGTGAAGGCGGTGCTCCTCAATAAATCTTTGGAGCACCTTCTTTTTCACCCGCACAAAGTATCGCCACACATCGGGGGGCCTGACCTCCAGCCCCGCAATATCCCGGTAGTCGTCAACCGTGGGGATGCGCTCCGCCTTGTGCACTTCCAGAAACGGGGCAATATAAGACAATTCCACGTCCGGGCGCGCCCCGGGCTCAAGCAGGGCAATCTGCAGCAGGTAGTGGCTGTCGAGCACCTCCTGCGTCACCCCGAGGTCTTGGGCCGATAACCCCACTGCGGCAATCCCCCCGCCCTTGCCGTTACCCCGGTTGTGCATCTGCACCGACGGCTCGAAAATGTGGCGTCCCCTCACGGGTATCGAGGCGATAAAGCCAGTTACGCCGCACCCTCCCTCTTCCGCGGCTTTCCTGACAGTCACATCCGGCCTTGGCAGCCGTCCCCGCGATGCGATAATCTTATCAATGGACCGGTAATCCTGATTCATGCTCTCATCAATCCTTTGCGACGGTTGCCTGTGACTATAGATACGTGGCCCGTGGGGCGGAGGGCCTTTTAAAGCCACAACAAAATTCTTCGGTGCTTGTGGAACGGCAGCGACCTTGTAATTTTGTTCTAACAGACCCCATAGCAACAGCCTTTATCGAAGTCTCTGGAAAGCTGCCTGTCCCCGGTTTAATACGTAAGGCACGGGGTCGTGACGTAAGTCGCAAACAAATTGTTGTGGCTTTAAAAGGCCCTCCGCCCCACGGGCCACCAAATATTTTTATAGACCACGCGTAAATCTAAATAACGATCCGATAGCTGGGGGCCGGCTGATACCGTGCCCGCTCCTCTTCGTCAAGGTAGTCCAGGTGCACCAGCAGGTCGCTGCGGCCCGTCAGCTCGCGTATGCTCCGCATGCCGAATCCCCGGAGCAGCTCGCACCACTGCCTGCGCCAGGCCATGTACATATTGACGATGCGCTGTTCCGCCCAGGCCTCAGTGATCATGTTGCTCAGCTCAGGATCGGTTGAGGCAATGCCCCGCGCGCAGCCGCGGCCGCTCTCGCATTTTCCGCAGCGTACGCATTCCAGGGCCACCATCTCCGCCGTGCCGATGACCACCCCGTCGGCCCCGAGGGCGATGGCCTTGGCCACGTCCATGGCATTGCGGATGCCCCCGCTGGCAATCAGGCAGACGCTGTCGCGCACCCCTTCGTCACGGAGAAACTTGTGCACCCTGGGGATGGCATACTCAATGGGCATGGCGATGTTCTTCTTGGCAATGTCCGGGGCCGCCCCGGTCCCGCCGTAGCTCCCGTCAATGTGGATGATGTGCGCTCCGGCATAGTAGCTCCCCACCGCCACCATATCCACATCGGTGGGGGTGGACACCTTCACCGAAACCAGCGCCCGGGGATTGATCTCCTTCATCCAGTCCACATGCTTCTTGTGGTCTTCCACCGAGTAGACGCTGTGAAAGGGGAAGGGCGAAAACAGGGCGCTGCCCACCACCGTCTCCCTGATGGCGGCAACTTCCGGGGTAACCTTGTCACCGAGCAGGTGCCCGCCCAGGCCCGGCTTTGCGCCCTGGGCATACTTGAATTCAATCACCGGTGCCAGGAGAATGGTCTCCTCGCGGACACCGAAGAGGCCGGTTGCCACCTGGGTGATAACATGATCGGCATAGGGAGTAAGCTCCTGGGGATAGCCGCCTTCACCGGTACAGGTCAGAGTATTGAGCCTTTTTGCCGCCCGCGCCCTTCCCACCATGGCCGAGAGGGCGGTGGAACCAAAGGACATTCCGCCGCCATAGCAGGGCAGCGAGAGGACTTTTTCGATTCTGCCGTCACGGCGCCGGTTGAGGACAAGGCTGGTATCAATCTCTTCATCGCCGCAGCTGAGCCGCACATCCGGATCGGGATGCCTGAAACGCATCTTGTCAAAACCGCCCCCCGAGCACCCCAGGCTGTACTCGAGATCAACCAGGGGGAGGTTCCCCGTCTCCGCCATTTCCCAGTGGCCCAGGATCATCTCCGAGGTCCAGCGATAATCACCCAGCGTTTCCAGTATGGGGTTCAAACGAACGGTCAGGGCCTGTTCGGGACACCGGCTGACACAGAAAAAATCATTTTTCTGACATGCAAAGCCGATGCACTTGTGCTCCCGGGGCCGCATCGGCTGGGAGAAGTTGTCGTAGCGGGGGTGCACCCCGTACGGACAGAGCTTGGCGCACAGGCCGCAGGAGATACAGCGGCTGTTTCGCCTGATGGTATATTTACCCATGCTGTTGCGGAACCGTGACGGGGTTACGGCAATCTCCGGCAGGGTTGATTTTTTTTCAGCAGTATTCATCGGTCAGCTAAAGCCCCTTTACTTTCCTTTCACCGAACAGCGGCCCGAAGCTTTCCCGCTCCAGGTCCTCAAACCACATGGAACGGCCGACTTCTCCCCGAAGCCTGCGCATTTCACGTATGCCCATGGCACCCATCACCTCGATCAGCTGGTTGCGCCAGGCGGCTATGAGGTTGGTGATGCGCCGGCGGCCCCAGAAGGGATCAAAATCGTCAAGCCGGACCGGGCAGGGCTCGCCCTTCTGGCACCGGTAGCACACCCGGCACTCCAGGGCGATGAGCAGCGCGGTATCGGCGGTAACGCCGTCGGCCCCGCAGATGATCGACTTGGCAACGTGTTCAGCCATGGCAATACCCCCGGTAAAGATAAGCTTCACCTTTTGCCGGATGGACTTCTCCACCAGGGCGAGATGGATCTCCCTGATCATCTCTTTTAAAAAGCGGGGATTATGAGCCGTCTGCTCATTGCCGTGGTTGTCGGCATAGAAGTGGATGGTGTCCGCATCGGCCAGGGTGAGATCAACCGCCCGGCCCGCCGCATTTTCATCGAGCGGGACGCCGACCGAGAGTATCACATCCGGCTTCATGGCGCGCAGGGCGGCCATGGTTTCCTCAATCCCCGATTCATAGCCCAGCTCAACCATCCGGCTTTTTTGAATCAGGCCGGTGTACCTGCTGAAGGTGGACTTGCTCAGGCAGGGGATGAGATTGGCCGCGTAGGAAGCAAGCACCCCGGTGCAGTCTTCAGGCTTTACAAACATCATGGTGCCCAGAACGTTCGCTGCTAGCGCCATGGCAATTAAGACCTTCTCATTGAAAACCCCGAAGTTCGGCCGCTGCAACAGGATGGGAATGGGAATTTCCAGAATGGGAGGCAGTTCCATGTCAATGCTCATATCCTCTTTGAATCTGAGGCGGGACACCCGGCGGGAGAGCTCGATGCAGGTATTGATATACTCCCGCCCGTGAATACCGTCGCGGGTGGGCCGGACAATCTCGGACATGTCCGTCCACATGGAGTCGAACCCCGGTCCCACAAAGGGGCCGCGGTAACCGGCGCCGGAAACGGGGATCTTGCCGGTATGCGCCTGGTACCAGATGCGGTGAACAATGTCCGGGCTGAAGTAGCCGTCGCCCAGCGTCCGGTACTCGGGATTGATCACCCGGGAGAAAATCCCCTTGGTGCACTCCTGCACGCAGCGGAAGCAGCTTTCGCAGGTATAGCGGTATTCCGGCTCCTTCATGCTGCTCATGTAGCTATAATTATTTTTAAAAATATCATAGACACACTTTTTCTTGACACACTCCCTGCAGCTTCCCGCGCAGTTTTCGCGAAACTCAACCGTCGCGTATTTGCCAACAGGATTGAACCGGGGCGGCGTTGTCTTTATGGCAATATGGTACTTCTTGGGCATCGCAAACTCCCTGGCAGGCTGTTGAAAAACACCCATCTGATTTGTGGCTCAAGGGGGAGGGGCTTTTGACGCCACAACAATTTGTTTGTCGACTTACGGCACGACCCGGTGCCTTCGACTTAAACCGAAGACAGGCAGCTTTGCAGAGGCTTCGATACGGCTGTTGCCATGCGGGTCTGTCGGACAAAGTTAAAGAGATGCTGCCGTTCTACAGGTTCAGAATAATTTTGTTGTGGCTAAAAAGCCCCTCCCCCTTGAGCCCTTGAACAGCCTGAGGAAAAATAATTTTTCAACAACCTGTTAGTGCCTGTGCCGGTCGGGGCAGCAGTCCCGCGGCCCTGACAATCTCTTCCACTTTTTGCTCCCACTCGATGGCCATGATATGAATGCCGCGCACCCCGGGTATGGTCTTGAGTTCCTCAATAGTCTCAAGGCATACGGCAATGCCTTCCCTGGACGCCTTCTCCTTGGGCACGTCGGCGATCCGTTTGAGCAGGCTCTCGGGAATGTCCATCCCCGCTACCTTGTGCGCCATGTAACTCGCCATCCCCGCCGATTTCAGGGGGGTCACGCCGGCCAGGATGTGCACCTTTTCGGTCAGTCCCTCTTCTCTGGCCATTTTCATCCAAGCCTTGAAGCGCTCCATGTTATAGATGCACTGCGTCTGTATGAAGTCAACACCGGCATCAATCTTTTTTGCCAGCCGGATAACCCGGTATTCAAAGGGATCGGCGAAGGGATTTTCGGCGGCCCCGATGAACATGCGGGGAGCGCCTTTCAGCTCGAAGCCGCTCATGTCCTTTCCCTCATCGCGCATGGTGCGCACCGCCCGGATCAGATGCAGGGAATCGATATCGAAGACATTCAGGGCATCGGGCTGGCTGCCAAAGCTCTGGTGGTCGCCCGACAGGCAGAGAATGTTACGTATGCCCAGGGAATAGGCCCCCATGATATCCGATTGCAGGGCGATGCGGTTGCGGTCGCGGGTGACCATCTGCATGACCGGCTCCACCCCCTGCTGCAGGAGGTGGGTGGATGCGGCGATACTGGACATGCGCACGATCGCGGTTTGATTATCGGTCACGTTTACCGCGTCAACGAAGCCTTTGAGGTATGCGACCTTTTTGGCAACGGCATCGGCATCGGCCCCCCGGGGTGGACCGCATTCAGCGGTGACGACAAATTCTCCCTGTGACAACAGGTTCTGCAGATTGCTTATGGGTGCTGTTGGCGTGCTCATACGATATGATCCTGTCTCACGAGTTTTCGCGGGCCTCCTGCGTTGCTCCGGCGCCAGTCCTTGGGTTCAACATAGCTTTTAAGACGGCCAAGCTGCCCCAGCTCTTTCATCCGGTCGATAATCAGCTGCCAAGCACAATCGATGGCAGGGTCAACCTCGCATTTGCCGTCCTTGGATCCCCCGCAGGGACCATTCAACAGTTTTTTGGAACAGCGGGCTATGGGACACACGCTGCCAAAGATGGCGAGCTTGCAATCGCCGCACCCCAGGCACTCCTCGGTGAAAAGCCCGTGTTTTTCAAGAATGCCGATGAAGGTGGTATTGACACCGGGCAGCACCGGCACCTTCGGAAACGTCCGGGCGATGTCCTGGACGCCGGCGCCGCAGGCAAGAGACAGCACCGCTTCGTTCCGGGAAATCGCCTCTGCCGCCTCCTGGATAAATTCGTCCTCGCACTGGCGCTCCACGGTCAGTTCCTCCACGGCAATCTCTTTGCCTTCCATGCTCAGCGCGAGCCGCAGGGCGGAGGAAAGGGTGGCCACCTCGTCTTCGCCGCCGGCAAAACAGGTCTTGACACAGGTGCCGCACCCCAGGATTAAAATCTTCCGGTACGGCTCAACCAGTTCCTTGATTTCGGCTATTTTTTTCTGCTCACCAACGATCATGATAGACTCCTCTGTCAATGCAGCCGGGGTCAGGCTGCGGCCGCAGCTTGGCTGCAACCTTACGCCAGCCTGCTGATGTAGTGCGCAGGATTGGGCCCCAGGGCGGTTATCTCCGCCCGCATCTCCTGTATGATCCCGGCAACCGCCGCTTCATCTCCCGGGGCGACGTTGAAAAGAGACAGTCTCCTGCTCCCGAGGCCGATTTCATCAAGCACATTTTGCACCCGCTGCACCCGTCTCTTGGCCCGCAGGTTTCCCTCCACGTAGCGGCATGCCCCCTCGGGACACACCAGGACAATCACCGCGTCCGCACCCGCCTCAAAGGCCCGCAGCAGAAAAACATCTTTCACCATGCTGGAGCAGGGGAGCTTTATGAGGTTCAGCTCGATGTCGTCGTCTTCGCCCCGTGGCATGGCCATAGCGCCGTTGAAGGTATTGATGCAATGAAATATGGTTATTCTCAGCTTGAAGTTTTTATACATGGTATTCACGACCACGGAGATCGAACGCGGCTCACCTCCCTTATAAGTGAGAGCAGTAAAGCAATCCTATCACACAGCATAAGATAAGATTGCTTCACGGAACCATCTGCTTCCACCATGAGCACGTTCTCATGCAATTACAGGACGCCGTACATTTTCAGCCCATTGTCATCGCCCCTGTCAAGGGCCGTTAAAGGTTACACCACTTTTCATGAAACATCTATAAAATTGAGAGGTAGCGATCCAGCTCATAATTGGTAACCTGGACGCGAAACTTGTCCCACTCGATCTTTTTATTTTCAATAAAATTCTCAAACACGTGATCTCCCAGGCATTCCTTGAGCAGAGTGCTTTTTTCAGCAACTTTAATCGCCTCCCAGAGGTCCTCCGGCAGCGTTCCGATCTTTAACCGCGTCCGCTTCTCGGGGGTCATTTCATAGACGTTTTCCTCGATGGGCGGGGGCGGGGTCAGCTTCTTCTCAATGCCGTCAAGGCCCGCTGCCAGCATGACGGAAAAGGCTAAATAGGGATTGCAGGCGGGGTCGGGAGACCGGTACTCAAGCCTGGTCGCCTTTTCCTTGCCCGGTTTATAGACCGGTATGCGGATGAGGTCAGATCTGTTTCTCTGCGCCCAGGATATATAAACCGGGGCCTCATAGCCCGGCACCAGGCGCTTGTAGGAGTTCACCCACTGACTGGTGATCAGGGTCATCTCGCGGGCGTGGAGCAGCAGTCCGGCTAAATAGCTTCTCCCCACTGGGGACAGGTGATACCTGTCCTCGGCATCAAAAAAAGCATTGGTATCGCCCTTAAACAGAGACTGGTGCACATGCATGCCGCTGCCATTTTCACCGAACATCGGCTTGGGCATGAAGGTGGCATACACCCCGTGTTTCATCGCAATTTCTTTCACCACCAGCCGGTAGGTCATGGCATTGTCAGCCATGGTAAGCGCATCGGCGTAGCGCAGATCAATTTCATGCTGGCTAGAAGCAACCTCATGGTGGCTGTACTCCACGGGTATGCCCATCTCTTCCAGGGTAAGCACGGTTTCCCTCCGGAGGTCGCTTGCCACGTCGAGCGGGGTCAAGTCAAAGTAGCCGCCGCGATCCAAAACCTGTGGAACACCTTCAGAGCTCTTGAAATAAAAAAATTCCAGCTCCGGACCGACATAAAAGGTGAAACCCTTTTCAGCCGCTTTCTTCAAATTCTTCTTCAGCACCCACCGCGGGTCGCCCTTATAAGGTGTGCCATCCGGCTCAATAACATCGCAGAACATGCGGGCGACAGCTTTTTCCTTCGGCCTCCAGGGCAGGATGGCAAAGGTATTTGGATCAGGCAGGGCTACCATGTCGCTTTCGTCAATCCGCGCAAACCCCTGAATGGAAGATCCGTCGAACCCCATGCCTTCATTGAGCGCCCCCTCAAGTTCATAAGGGGTGATTGAAAAGCTCTTCAGGAATCCCAGTATGTCGGTAAACCAGAGCCTTATAAACCCCACATCCCGTTCCTTGACCATCTTCAACACATACTCTTTATCTTTCTTTTCCATGTTCAATCCTCCTTTGCCGGCGTTGTAATGAGTGCTCCATCCATCCATCTGTTGCGGAAATATATATCCCATAATTATTTCGGGATCATTTCTGCAGTGTAAATTCTTTGTAAACTCTCAGCCAACCCGGCAAAGGCACGAAACGCTGTCTCGTAGTGCAGCACCATGTAAAAAGGTCAAGAAATACTCCTGACCTTTTTACCAGCACTCAATTTACCATTTTAAAAACGAGTGGTTATGCTACACCCAGCCACGCAATCTGCATGCCTCGGCTACCCGGGCGACCGAAACCAGGTACGCGGCCTGGCGCATGTTGATCTTCTCTCTCTGGCTCATGGCATAGACGCTCTGGAAGGCCTTGGTCATCTTGACATCGAGCTTTTGATGAATCTCGTCGAGTTCCCAGTAATAATTGTAGGTGTTCTGTACCTGCTCAAAGTATGAAACCGTGACACCGCCGGCATTGGCCAGAAAATCCGGGAGAACAAACACCTTGTTCTGGTAGAGAATATCATCCGCTTCCGGTGTCGTGGGGCCATTGGCAAGCTCGCAGAGGATCTTGCATTTAATCTCACCGGCGTTCCGCTCGGTGATAACCTGCTCCAGGGCGGAGGGGAAAAGAACGGCAACCTTCAGCTTAAGGAGCTCCTCATTGCTTATGGGCTCGGTATTGGGAAACCCCTGGAGAGTATCGTTCTGCAGCTTATACTTTACCAGTGCCTGGGGATTGATGCCCTTATCGCTGTAAATGCCGCCCTTGGAGTCTGACGCGGCAATCAGCTTGAGGCCGAGCAGTTCATTCCCGAGCGTTGCAGCATATTGACCGGCATTTCCGAAACCCTGGATGGCCATGGTCTCGCCATTGAGGTCAAGGTTCAACCGCATTGCCGCTTCCCTGGTTACAGCCATGCCGCCGCGGGACGTAGCATCGCCGCGCCCTTCGGAACCGCCGACAGGCAGGGGTTTGCCGGTAATCACACCGGGATGATGCTCGCCGGCGAGTGTCTCGTACTCATCCATCATCCAGGCCATGATCTGCGGGGTGGTATAGACGTCGGGCGCGGGCACGTCCTTGGTCACGCCCAGGTTCTGCCATATGGCACGAATGTATGCGCGTGCCAGGCGCTCTTTTTCATTGTCGGACAGCTCTTTGGGATTACAGGTGACACCACCCTTACCGCCGCCCAGCGGAAGATCAACCACCGACGTTTTCCAGGTCATCCAGGCGCTCAGGGCGCGTACCGTATCCAGTGTTTCATCCGGGTGCCATCGCAATCCGCCCTTAGCCGGACCGCGGGCGGTATTATACTGAACCCGGTAGCCGTGAAATATCCTGGTGGACCCGTCATCCATCCGTACCGGCAGGGTCACCTTAATTTCCTTCATGGGCCAGCGCAGGAATTCATGAACCGATTTTTCCAGCCCCAGTTTTTCCGCGGCCGCGTCTAATTGTTGTTGTGCCATTGCAAACGGGTTAGTTTTTGCCATAAATCGTACCTCCCTTTTGATTAAACTTTTGATCAATAGTTTAAACCTTGTATCGGCAATACCTTGCCTATATACAAAACGGATGGAATTTTTATCATTAATTCGATTATCTGTCAATATATAAAAATTTTTTATAATTATTTTTTTTGCCCCTCATAATCTATTACTTAAAACAAGGCAATTTTGCCTATATGGTTGACAATTTGGATTTTTTGATATAAGAAGGCTCCATAGTCAAGGAGGTATGGCAGTGGACAAAATGTCCCAAAGAAAAATAAGCATGTCAATTCTCAATACTCTGCAATCTGCCGGCAAGACCCTGGGAGCTACCAGGATTGCAAAGAAATTAGAGGATTTCGGGGTTGATCTCAGCCAGAGAACCGTCCGGTACTATCTCCAGAAACTGGATCAGGAGGGCCTTACCCATAATTTTGGGAAAAGGGGCAGAAAGATAACCGCGAAAGGTGAATCCGAGCTGAAAACCGCCTTTGTCATTGAAAAGGTGGGATTTGTATCGGCAAAAATTGATACCCTGACCTATCAAATGAATTTTCTCTATAAAAAATTAAGGGGAGATGTTATCGTCAACATATCTTCCATTGAAAAGGAGTACTTTGCCAAAGCGCTGCAACAAATACAATTGGTCTATAGAGCAGCCCTGGGTATGGGGACATTGGTAGCATTAGGACGCCCCGGGGAAAAAATCGGAAGCATAGCCATGGAAGAAAACCGGGTGGGCATCGGTACCGTTTGCAGTGTCACCATCAACGGGATATTGTTAAAGGAAGGCATCCATGCCACATCCCGCTTCGGGGGCCTTCTGGAGCTGGTAAACGGACGCCCGTTCCGTTTTACTGAAATCATCGCCTATGATGGTTCCTCCATCGATCCGCTGGAAATTTTTATCAAGGGCGGCATGACCAGCGTCCGCCAGGCGGCGATAACCGGCAACGGCAAGATCGGCGCCAGCTTTAGGGAAATTCCCTCCATAGCGATCTCGAAAGTTGAAACAATAAAAAATAGAATGGACAAGATGGGATTGGGCGGCATTTTAATGATCGGCAAACCCGGCCGTCCGCTTCTCGATATACCGGTATCGGAAGGAAGGGTGGGCATGATTGTTGCCGGCGGGTTAAACCCCATCGCGGCGGTGGAAGAATCAGGTATTGCCACCGAGAATACCGCCATGAAGGGGCTGCTCGAATTCAACCGGCTGATCCCCTACTGGGAATTAACCGCGCCGTAAGGCTGTTATCTGTTTCAGGCGTGACAGGATGTAATCAATATGAGCAAAATTCAGGGGGAGCAGGGCATGGAGACGTATACGGTTGATCCCAGCACCGGTGTTCCGGTTATCGATGAACTGGTCGGCCGCCTGCGATGGGGCGACAATGTGGTGTGGCAGGTTACCACCGCCCTGGAATATTCCTGGCTGGTAGGCCCCTTTGTTGAAGACGCGGCCGCCAGGAATATTGAGCTGGTCTATATCAACTTTGACACCTACAGCATCCCGGTGATCACCCCTCACTGCAAGGTGGTCTCCATCGATCCCACCCAGGGTTTCGAATACTTCTACCGGTCCGTCAGGGAGGTGATGGAAGAACATGGGAAGCGTCTCTACTATGTCTTCGATAATATCTCCATCCTGGCCCGGCAATGGGGAAGCGATGAGTCGCTGGCCAATTTCTTCCGCACCGCCTGCCCCCGCCTGTTCGAGCTCGACACCATCGCTTATTTCTGCATGCTCCGGGGGAGCCACAACAATCAGACCATCGCCCGCATCGGGGACACCACCCAGCTGTTAATCGATTTTTATGTGCAAAACGGCCAGTCCTACATTCGCCCCATCAAGGTGTGGGACCGCTATTCGCCCACCATGTTTGACACCCACATGATGATCTCTCCGGTCGGGAAGGCCCCGGAAGGTCCCTGGGAGGGAATCGAGCGCGTCCCCCAGATGCGCGGAGACCAGAGCCCGCCAAAGTCAGAGTACCTGCAGCCCATTGAAACACTGCTGCGGCATCTCAAAAGCCGCTCCTGCTGGTCACCTGCCAACTGCGAAGCCCTGCGCATGGAACTGATCAAGACCGTCATCAGCCAGCGCTCCGAATATTTTGCCATCGCCAGAAAATACTTTTCACTGGAGGACATCGAAAAAATCCGTGAGCGGCTGGTGGGATCGGGCAGGATCGGCGGAAAGGCCGCGGGAATGCTGCTTGCCCGGAAGATGCTTGAGCTGGCGGCTGAAAAGGACATGCCCGAGCTCAAGGAGATGCTCCAGGACCACGATTCATACTACATCGGCACCGATGTGTTCTTTGAATTCCTGCTGGACAATGACCTGCTCTACCTCCTCAGCCAGCAGTACAAGAACCGGGATGAAATCGTCTCCGAATATCCCAAAATACGGACCCATTTCCTGGCCGGCTCGTTCCGGCCGGAAACGCTGAGCGGGCTGCGCAAAGTGCTGGAACATTTCGGCACGCAGCCGGTGATCGTCCGCTCCTCGAGCCTGCTGGAGGACAACTTCGGGTACGCGTTTGCCGGCAAGTATGAGAGCGTGTTCTGCACCAACCAGGGTGACTTTGAGGACCGCTTTCACGATTTCCTGAATGCCATCAAGATGGTCTACAGCAGCGTCCTGAGGCCCGATGCCCTGCTCTACCGGATCAAGCACAAGCTGATTTACACCGACGAACAAATGGCCATCCTGGTGATGCGGGTGGAGGGAAGGCGGGTGGAGGACAAATTGATGCCCATGATCGCGGGCGTGGGATTTTCCCGGAATTTTCATCCCTGGTCGCCGCGCATTAATACCAACCAGGGCCTTTTGCGCATCGTGTTCGGCATGGGCACCCGCGCCGTTGACCGGGTGGGAAATGACTATCCGCGCATGATTGCGCTCAGTCATCCCCGGCTGCGCCCCGTGCTCTACGAATCGGAAATCAGGCACTATTCGCAGCACTCGGTCGATGTGGTGGACCTTCCCTCAAACAAGTTTAAAACCCTGGACTTAATCGAGGTGCTCGAGGGTGAGGACCTTCCGGTGTATCAGTACATTTTTTCCGTATTTGATGAGGGAATTATTTCCGAAGCCGTAAGCTTCATGCATTTAAAGGGGACAAAAAACAGAATCATTACCTTCAACAGCCTCATCAACAGAACATCCTTCACCTCGATCATGGATAAAATTTTGCGCAAGCTGGAAGAGGGGTACGCCATCCCGGTAGACATCGAGTTTGTGGCGGATCTGGATCAGGGGGGAAAGGTGAAGCTCAACCTCCTGCAGTGCAGGCCGCTCAGCGAGGTGCGCGACCAGGAAAACATAGTGCTTCCGGAGCAGATTGATCCCGGTGATGTCATTTTCCAGACGGACAGCTGCGTGAATACCGCGGAGGTTGATGCCGTCGGCTATCTGGTGTACGTCGATACCGACGGCTATCACGAGCTGCCGGAACGGGACAAATACCAGGTGGGCCGCGCCATAGGCCAGATAAACAGCCTTATGGATGACGCTGATGAGCGTTATATTCTGGTGGGCCCGGGCCGCTGGGGAAGCAGCAACATCGACCTGGGTGTAAACGTGAGTTACGCCGACATTGACAATGCGGCGGCCATCGTTGAGGTGGCCAAGAACTCGGAAGGATATGTTCCGGAGGTGTCCTACGGCACCCACTTCTTTCAGGACCTGGTGGAGGACCGCATTTACTATCTGGCGGTCTATCCCGGGCTGGACCGGAATGTCCTCAACGAAGACTTTTTGGGCACTGCCCCCAACCTGCTGGAGACAATGGCGCCCGAGCATCAAAAGCTTGCCGCCATCATCCGGGTAATAAGAGCGGACGGCGACGGCAAAGGGTTTCGATTAGTCATGCACCGGCAAAAAGGACGGGCGGTCTGTTACCGCGTTTCCTGACGGAAAGCCGGTCCTCGCGCGGTCATGTCTTATCCCCGGCGAACGAATAGCCGACATTGCGCACGGTTTGGATCAAATCGCTGTATTTCCCCCCCAGCTTGCTGCGCAGCCGCTGGATATGTATATCGACGGTCCGGGTGCCCGCGTAATTGTCATATCCCCAGACCTTGTCCAGAAGCGCCTCCCGGGTAAAAACCTTCCCCCGGTTGAGCAGCAGGCACTTCAGCAGCTCGTACTCTTTATAGGTGAGATAAACCCTCTTCCCCTGAATGGCCACTTCATAGCTGTTGAGGTCCAGAATCAGTTCATCGATCTTTATCACCTGCCCGGCATCCAGCCCGCTCTTATGCCAGAGCAGCTGCCGGATCCTCACCAGGACCTCAAAGGGCTCTTCTTTTTTCACCGCGAAATCATCGAAGGCAAGGGGAAATCTGATCCCCTTCATCATCTCCGGTGAGATAACCATGATGCCGGAAACATCCTTTCCGCCCAGCTCATCCCGCATGCTTTTGTACATTTCAATCCCCTGGGCCTTCCAGGATTCAAGGTCGGCAATGAGCAGGTCCACCCTTTGTGCGAAAAACTGATCGACCGCTTCTTCGACGGTGCGTGCGGAAGAAAGGTGAAAGCCCTCCTCCCGCAAAAGGGAATCAAGGGCTTTCCGGTATTCCTCATCCTGGCTTACTATGAGTATATGCTGCACAGTGGTCCTTGCGACTCTATAAAAGCCCCTTCACCTTCAGGTACTCGGCGTTTAAAATTGCCGCACCCGCGGCCCCCCTGACGGTGTTATGGCTTAAAACGGTAAATTTGTAATCGAACACCGGACACGCTCTGATTCTTCCCACCACGCAGGCCATGCCGTTGCCCGCGTCCCGGTCATAGCGGGGCTGGGGCCGGTTGTCTTCATCCCTCACCAGGATGGGCCGGGGAGGAGCGAAGGGCAGATTCAGTTCCCGCAGGGGATTGAACTCTCGAAGTACCTGTATCAGCTCGTCTCTTGATGCCTTCTTTTTCAGCTCGATGCTCACGCTCTCCAGGTGGCCGTCTTTGACGTGGACGCGGTTGCAGGAAGCGCTCACCTTGATGTCCGCGAAGACAAACCTTCCTTCCTCCACGCTGCCCAGCAGCTTCAGGGTTTCGATTTCTATTTTCCCTTCCTCGCCCCCGATAAAGGGAATCACATTGTCGATGATATCGAGGGAGGCAACGCCCGGATACCCGGCCCCGCTTAACGCCTGCATGGTGGTGACCATGATTTTGCTCACCCCGTATTTCTTGTGGAGCGGGGCCACCGCCAGCACCAGTCCGATGGTTGAGCAGTTGGGGTTGGTCACGATGTACCCGCCGCTCTTGTTCTTCTTTTTCTGTTGCTCAATGATGGCGGTGTGGTCGGCATTGACCTCGGGGATGAGCAGCGGCACATCCTCAACCATGCGATGGTTCTTGGAGTTGCTGCTCACCACGTATCCCGCTTTGGCAAACGCTTCCTCAATGGGGCCGGCGACCCCGGCATCGAGCGCGGAAAACACCACCCGGCAGTCCAGGTCCGGCTTGCATTCCTTCACCATCATGCCTGCCGCTGCCGGCGGAATGTCGCTTTCCAGCTTCCACTTGTCTGCCGCCGCTTCCCCATAGGGACGCGCAGCGCTGCGCTCCGATGCCGCCAGCTCCGATATCTCAAACCAGGGATGGTTTTGCAGGAGCTGGATGAACCGCTGTCCCACCATGCCGGTGGCTCCCAATATACCTACCTTGATCTTTTCCACGCCGTAACTCCTCTTATGGTTCGTATGGCTGCCGGAAGGTCACTTCGCGGCCAGGTCTTTAACCCCCTGATAGATGATGTCAAAGAGTTCCTGCATAAACTGTACTTCGATACAGGAAAATGCAATCCGCACATCGGTCGCGTCAACGGCGATCACCCCCACCTCATAGCGGTCAAGCAGATGCAGGCGCAAGGCCTCGGCGTTGACCGACTTCAACCGCAGGCACATGAAGTATCCGGAGTTGAAGGGATAGTAGGTCCAGGCATCGCTGTATTTCTTATTGCCGAGCACCTCCTTCACCCGGAGGGCGCGGGCCTTCATCACCTCGTACTTTTCCTTCGCCTCACCCGAAAACTCCCTCGACTCCAGCGCCCTGAGCACCAGCGTCTGCGAGAGGTGCGGGCTGTTGGATATACCTCCCCTGATGGCGCCCATGGTTTTTTTCTCCAGCGCGCCGTAGATGGCCTCCTTGTTTGCCCCGCCGCCGATGCCGAAGGTTATAAATCCCACGCGCAGCCCCCACACATACTGTTCCTTGGTGGCCCCGTCGAGCTTGACGGCAAGTATATTTTCATCCAGGTTGACCGTGTGCGAGAAGAGCGATTCCTTCATAAGCTCGTCATCATAGAACAGGCCGAAATAGGCATCATCATGAATAACCACCAGCCGTCTTCCCCGGGAGGCATTATCCTTCAGCACCGCCGCAATCTCATCGGCCTCCTGCCGGGTGATGGAGTAGCCGGTGGGGTTGTTGGGGAAGTTGAGCAGGACCAGCGCCTTGCCCTTCTCCCCGGCCACTTCATCGATCGTCTTTCTCAGACCGACGCCATTAAACCCGTTTTTCTCATTGTACAGGGGGAATGTTTTAAAAGTCGCGCCCAGCCGCTCGCCAAAAATGAGCCGGTAATTTCCCCAGAGTTTGTCCGGCAGTACAATGACATCGCCCGGATCAACAAACAGGTCGCCCACCAGGCTCAGCCCGTGGGTGATGGCACTGGTGACCACCGGCACGCTGAACTGCTTTCCTTGCAGGCCCGGGTTGTCGGCAAGCAATTTCTCGCGCCACCTGCTTCGCAGCTCCGGTTTGCCGGAGGAGGGGGCATACGTAAGGGCATCATTGGGTGCAATCGGGTCTATGTATTTCCTGATGCAGGGCAGGTGCATGGCCACGCCGTTCTCGGTGGCGATGCCGATGGTGGCGTTGAACTTTTTCGCCTTGACCTTTGCCTCGGCGCTCTGAGTCAGGATGCCCTTGGGAAAGAAGAGCTTCTTCCCACGTGCCGACAGCATGTCGGGGATTGCGGGGTTTTCCCTCATCAACTGGCTGTTCAATGCTTCGGCCAAGGGGTTCATAGGCGCTCCTCATAAAAAAATATGCTGTTAATTGAAAGCAGGCGTTTTACCATATTCTTTCCGAGAAGACAAATAAAAATAAGAGGGCCTCATGCCCGGTTTAACATGAAGCCCTTTTCCCCTTCACCTTGTGCAGGTGGACGCTTATTCCACGGTGACGCTTTTTGCCAGGTTCCGGGGCTGGTCTATGTCAGTCCCTTTCAGCTCGGCGATGTGATACGCCAGGAGCTGAAGCGGAACCGCAAAAAGAATTGGTGTCAGATAGGCATTGTTTTCAGGCACCTTGAAGACGGTGTCGGCCTTGGCGGTAATATCCTCCGTGATTCTCGAGGTAACGGCTATAATCTTCCCTCCCCTCGCCTTCACCTCCTCCACATTGCTCAGCATCTTGTCAAAGGTAACCCCCTTGGAAACCAGCACCACCACCGGCATCTGCTCGTCTATGAGCGCGATGGGCCCGTGCTTCATCTCGCCCGCCGGGTAGCCCTCGGCATGAATGTAGGAGATTTCCTTCAGCTTGAGCGCCCCTTCCAGGGCGATGGGGTAGTTGATCCCCCTGCCCAGATAGAGAAAATCCCGATAGGGCATGTAGCGGTGAGCAATCGACTTTATAAGATTATTTTCTTTCAGTATTGCCTCTATCTGCAGGGGGAGCTTTACCAGGTCATTGATCAGGCCCCTCACCCTGTCTGTTGACAGCCTCCTCCCCTGCTTCCCCAGGTAGAGGGCGAGAAGATAGAGCGCCACCAGCTGGGAGGTAAATGCCTTGGTGGAGGCGACGCCGATTTCCGGTCCGGCGTGGGTATAAATAACCCCGTGTGATTGCCTGACCATGCTGCTTCCCACCACGTTGCATATGGATATGATGCGGGCCTTTTTCTTCAAGCCTTCCCGCAGGCCGGCAAGCGTATCCGCGGTTTCGCCTGACTGGCTTATGGGTATGATCAGGGTGTTTTTGTTGATGAGCGGATCACGGTATCTGAACTCCGATCCCAGATCCACCTCAACCGGAATCCTGCACAGGTCTTCGATCATGAATTTCCCCACCGTGGCGGCATGCCAGGATGTGCCGCAGCCAACGATCACTATCCTCTCAATGTCTCTTAACTCAGCGGGGGTAAAGCTGCATCCTTCCAGGAAAACCCTGCCTTTTTCCTCATCGATCCGTCCCCTGAAGGTATCGATAATCGCCCGGGGTTGCTCGAAAATCTCCTTGAGCATAAAATGCTTGAACCCGCTCTTCTCGGCCATGGCGGGGCTCCAGTCAATGGTGGCCGTTGCCCGCTTAACCGCCGCGCCGGGCAGGGTTGATAGTTCGACGCCCTTCCTGTTCAGGACAGCCATTTCCCCGTCTTCAAGAAAAATTACCTTCCTGGTGTAGGGCAGGAAGGCCGGGACATCAGAGGCGACAAACCACTCGCGCTCGCCGAGCCCCAGCACCAGGGGGCTTTCAGAGCGCGCGGCAATCAGGGTGGACGGTTCTTTTTCATACATCACCCCGATCGCATACGATCCTCTGATTCGCTTCAGGGCATTCCGTACCGCCTGCTCAAAGCCATCGCCCTTATACAGACAGCTCTGGATGAGGTGCGCGATCACTTCAGTGTCCGTTTCCGATTTGAAGCTGTGCCCCCCTTTTTGGAGCATCCCCTTGAGCTCAAGATAATTCTCTATGATGCCGTTGTGGACCACGACAACGCCGCCTGCCTTGTGGGGATGGGCATTGGTCTCGGACGGCTTGCCGTGCGTTGCCCAGCGGGTATGGCCGATGCCGATCGTTCCCTGCAGGGGGCTGTGCTTGAGCAGCCCCTCCAGCTTTTCAAGCTTTCCCTGGTTGCGCCTGATCTTTATCCCTTGATCATCCCTGACCGCAATTCCCGCGGAATCGTATCCCCGGTATTCCAGCCGCTTCAACCCCTCAAGAAGAATCTGAGAAGCTTCACGATCGCCCACATAACCTATGATGCCGCACATCTTTAATCCCTGTGTGCCGTGATCATGTCGAACTGCCGTCTTTCACCGGCTCGCATTTCCCTTCGGCACCGAAGAGGAAAATGCAGTTTTTGCCCGCCCGCTTCCCCTGGTAGAGCGCCTTGTCCGCATTGTCTATCAGGTCATCCTTGTTATCAGCATCCTCGGGAAACGACGCCAGGCCGATGGTTACGCTTATGGTTCCCACGGTATTCGCCTTTTCATCAACCATCGTCGTCATGGCAACCGACTTCCTGATCCGTTCACACACGATGATGGCCTCCTTCTTGCTGGTTTCCGGCAGCATGATGGCAAACTCCTCACCCCCATACCGGCAGATAACGTCGCATCCCCTGGTGGCGTTTCGCAGGATGGAAGCCAGCCTTTTCAGCACCATGTCACCGACCATGTGGCCGTAAATGTCATTATAGTTCTTAAAATCATCAATGTCTACCATGAGCAGGGAGAGATCCCGCTTATACCGCTTCTCCCGCTCCAGCTCTATCTTGAGGTACTGGTGCATATAGCGATAGTTGTAAAGCTCGGTGAGGCCGTCGATGCTGGAGAGCACCTTGTAAAATTCTCTTTCCTGTGCCAGGCGCTGGTATTCGCGCCGTTCCAGGCTCTTCTGCACCACCATTTTGATATGATCGCTGTTGAAGGGCTTGGTAATATAATCTATGGCGCCTGCCTTCATTGACTCCACTGCCGAATTGACCGATGCATAGCCGGTCATGACAATGACATCAATGCCGGGGTCTATGGCCTTGACCTCTTTTACCACCTCCAGACCGTACATGCCGCTCAACCTGAGATCGGTGATGATGATGTCATAGGTGGCGACCCGGATCAGCTGCAGGGCCTCCTCGCCGCTTTTGGCGGTGCGCACCGCGTACCCCGCCTCCTCCAGCAGATCCCTGAGCAGAAGCCGCACCGACTCATCGTCATCTATGATCAGGAGCCGTGATGGTGTGCCGGTCCCCTCCTTCTCACCGGACTCCTCGCTTGCGGATGTAAGAACGCTTTTCAGGTCCTGCTTCACATCGTCAACCATGGCACACCTTTACCCCTCAAGATGACTGTTTCAATGAATGCACGGCTGCATGCCGCGTTCAGTCGCGGGAAGCGGCTGCTCGCTTCGCCCGCGGGACTTCCTCCAGCGCCGGTGGAACCACCACCATTGGGTTGGGTACTGCCGTATGTACGATTCAATAAGCTTGGTAAGTTTCGCAGTCGTGGTAAAAATGTCCTGCTCCCTGTTGCCTGTATCGTCAATAGCAAACGGCGGGGCAACGATAAGCCGGTGGTGATCCGGTGCATCGCGCACCGTAAACAAGGGAATCAGCGGTGCTCCGGTACGCATGCTGAAGACCACCGGCCCCTTGAAGGTGGGCACCTCCCGCCCGAAAAAATCGACCCACAGATCATGGGACGAGGCATTCTGGTCGATCTGGAGAAACAGGATGCCGTTACGCTTTAAGCACTTCAGGGACTCGGCGATGCAGGTCCTGCTGGGCTGAACCGGTATTGACTCAATGCCCAGCTTTCCCCTTATGTCGGCCAAAACAGCCGCCAGTTTACTGTCCCGGGGATCGCGAAGCATAAGTGAAAAGCGGTAACCTTCGGCAATGAGCCGGGGCCCGATAAGGGGAAAGTTTCCCATGTGCGCGCTTACGGCCACCACACCACTACCCAGACCGAGCGCCCTTTCAAGATGCTCGATACCATCAATGCTCATGATCCCCTTTATAAACGGGGGGTCTGAAAAAATCAGCTTGGCCACCTCTACCACGTTTTTAAACGAGTCGCAAAACGCGCGCTTGGCGATTGCCCGGTACCCATCCCTGCTCCCGATACTGCCAAAGGCAAGCTGCAGATTATCGAAGACGATCTTCCTGCGCTTCCCCATCAGATAAAACGCGAGCCGGCCGGCCAGCGCGGACAACCGGTAGAGCCAGGTGAGCGGCAGCCGGCGGCCCAAAGTCAGACAAAGGGCAACAGCCGTCCTTCCCAGGAAATAACCGATCCGTTTTGCGGGTGTAATCTTTTTGTGCCCTTTTCCCATACCCTTTTTCAGCGGGCGGCATACGCATGCGGGAGAACCCAGGCCCTGTCATTCCTTCCCCATAGCAAACGACCGCCCCTATCTAAAGCGTGGCTGCCGGCATTCCGGCATGCGGTGAAACGGTCATGAAGATAGGGGCTGACGATAAACATCGCTGATTATATGCCGCTGTGACCAAACCCCCCTTCATTCCGCGCTGTACCGGTCAGGTCGGAAGCAAGCTCCAGGCGCGCCTGATAAACCTTGTTGACGGTCAGTTGCGCGATCCGGTCACCCCGCTTCACCACAAAGGGGTCTTTGCCAAGATTGATGAGTATGATTCCAACCTCACCGCGGTAGTCCGCGTCGATGGTGCCCGGCGTGTTGAGCACACTGACCCCGTGCCGCAGGGCGAGGCCGCTCCGGGGCCGCACCTGCCCTTCAAACCCCTCCGGAATGGCAACGCTTATGCCGGTTGGGATCAGCTTTACCTCCCCCGGATTGAGCACCATATCTTCCGCTACCGCCGCATGAATGTCCATCCCCGAAGCATGGGGGGTCATGTAGCGCGGTAGGGGTATGTCCTCGTTGCCCGGCAATTTTTTGATGACGATCCTGACGGTTTCCATGCCGGCCGATGCGGGGGTCGCGCACTGGCGGCGCCCGTTAGCAGCGTTCATTCAGCCTGGTGCCTCTCGATTTTTTTCTTCTCGTCCTCGATGGCCTTTTTCCCCGCCTCGATCGCCGCCAGCAGCTCCGCCTTCTTTTCCTTGGTCAGTTCGATGCCTTCCTCTATGACCTTGTCGGTGGTGTCTTTAAGGTCTTCGATGAAGTTTTCAATAGTATCCCGGGCGATTTCCGTGAAATGGCGCGCGCTTCTTCGCGCCTTTTTGGTTTGAATCCGGAGATACTGCCGGGTCTTTTCACCCGTCAGCGGGGCGTAGAGTAATGATATGCCAGCGCCAATTAATGCGCCCGCCGCAAAGATGAAGAGCGACCGGGAACCATCCCTTTCCTCTCGTTCGTCAGTCATATATACCATCCTCCTTTCAAAAGTTTATGGTGCCCGAAACATGTTTCCTGTCCTTTGTTCGCGCACATTATATATATTCCACGATACTTTTGCAATGTATTAATAGTCCGTCAGCCTGCCAGATGGAAGCAGGGTTTCACCTCTCCGACCATTTCCTTTCTGTGGTTGTAAAGAGGCGTGCGGTGATAGGGCTGCAGCCGCATTAATTCGTCCCCGCCGGCGATGCCCAATTGGCTGATTGTTTCGACAACCGCGGGGCTGAGCGCCCTGCTGCTCCCGTCTTCTATCTTTATGGCCACACCCCATCCCTTTTCCATCAGGCTCAGGGCGTATCCTCCCTCAGCTCCTGTCTTGGCGAACACCTTTTTTTGAAGCGCCCGCATGATGTCGGTACACACCCGTTCATCGCCGGCAATCATTTCAGGGTGGGAAAGCGCGGCTTCCATCAGCCGGGATATGACCGGGTCCGATGTTGAGGTGAGCCGGGCATATGCCCGGGCGAGGTTTGCAAGGGGGAGAAAAAATACCGGAACGCCGCACCCGTCAATTCCTGTCCCGATTTGCCGAGCAGGGACACCTGACAGGGAGGCAATCGTGTCCCGTACCAGGCATTGTACCGGGTGCTTCAGGCTGATGTAGTCATCAAAGGGCCAGCCGTGATGGGCACAGAGGGTCAGCATGGCCACGTGCTTACCCGCGCAGTTGTTGTGAAGGGGTGTGGCCGCTCGTCCCGCTTCCTTCAGTTGCTGTGCGGTCTTCCGGTGGGACGGCTGGTGAATGCCGCACGTGAGATGCCCCTCCGCAGCACCGATCTTATCCAGGATGGAGCGGATGGCTGCGACCTGGAAGTCCTGGCCGTTTAAGGACCCGCACATCACCGCCAGTTCAGCGGGCGTGAGACGGTATCGGTCCGCGGCGCCGGTTGCAATAACCGGCAGGGCCTGCAGCGGTTTGGCGCAGCTTCGCAGGCACAGGTTAAACGATGGATTACCGAGGCGAAAAAGGATGGCGCCGCTCTCGTCTGTCACCACGATATGGCCGCGATGGACGGATTCAATCAAATCGCCGCGGGTGACTTCAACGAGAGGTTCCGACATGGATAGGATCTTTCAGGTGGGTTCTCGTGTAGTGCGTCCAACACTTCTTTACGTATGAAAGGCTCCTGTGCGTTGCGAATACCATGCTGTAGAAGAGGTTCAGTGGCTCAAGGGGGAGGGGCTTTTGACGCCACAACAATGTGTCTTTACGCTTACGGCACGACCCGGTGCCTTCGACGTGAACCGAAAGCAGGCAGCTTTGCAGAGTCTTCGATTCGGCTGGTGCCATGCGGGTCTGTCAGATAAAGTTAGAAAGTAGCTGCCGTTCTACAGGCTCCGAATAATTTTGTTGTGGCTAAAAAGCCCCTCCCCCTTGAGCCACATATAAATGAGTACACTGCAATGACGAAGGATGAGCATGAAACGCAGGGGATAGGTGTTTTTCAAAAGCCTGCTAGAGTTCCCGGAGATAACGGTCGTAGTACATGAGGACTTTTTTCACGTAGTGCTGGGTTTCCTCATAGGGCGGAATGCCATCATATTTTGCGACGGCCTCCGGTCCCGCATTGTACGCAGCCAGGGTAAGGTGAAGGTCATTGTCAAAGCGCTCCATAAGCCGCTTTAAAAATTTAACCCCGCCGCTGATGTTGTCCCGGGGACGGAAGGGATCATACACCTCCATGTCACTGCTGGTTTCGGGCATAAGCTGCATCAGGCCCTGCGCGCCTTTTTTGGAGACCGCATCAGGGTCAAAACCGGATTCCGCCTTTATGACTGCTTTAACCAGGGCCGGTTTGACTTCGTGGCGGTAGGAAATCTCTTTGATGAGCCCGTCAAAGCGGGTGCTTTCTACCGTGGAATAGGTTTCCGGATCTTCACTGATGAGTTTATAGCGGGAATTGGTGGGCACATTGGTAAAATGGATGGTGCCATTCCTGTCCACATACTTATATATGCTCCCGCCGGCATGGACGGGACAAGAAATGCAGAGCAGGAGCAGCACTGCAGCCCAGGGTGCAGAAAAACCAATCCATCTGTGAAGCGTTGTTTTCATACCTGTATCACTGCCTGGAAATAATGAAACATGTGTAAACGCTCTCAATCACCTATTATAATCGTCTATCTTCGCAAAAAACTTTAACCCTAATTAATTATAGGAAACGGTTACAGGGAGAAAAAAACAAGCATGCAATATTGTAAATCTTATAAATCACTTCGTTATTGCTTCTACGATGGATATGTCTTTCTTTATCCATTCATTAACTATGGTAGTGACTTCGACACCTTTTTTCTTGGATAATTTTCTCAGGGCTTCCATCATAGCCGGCTCGATGTAAACAGGTAGATATAACTCTGCGTGCGGAAGATAAAACTTGCCTTTCTTACCTTTTGAGAAATCATATTCCTTTTTCATTTATTCTTCTCCCGGTACTGTTTTGCTTCTTTTCTGGTTGCCTTACGGGCAGAAATAATTCTAATTCTACAGGTATCTGCGTCCAACTGGTAGAAGGTATGTCTTATAACTAACAGAATACCATTCCTGTCAATTCCAACGGTAGCCCACCGGTCCTCATAATCACTGGACTTGCTGTCGAAGACCGTGATCATTCCTGGATCAAGAAAAATCGAGGATGATTGCTCAAAACCGACCCTATGTTTATTATGATTAGCTCTCGCCTTATTGGGATCCCAATCAAAATAATAACGCATTGATACTCCAATTTAGGATACCCTGCACAATTAAAGCTCGAATTATTTCTTCTGTTGTTCTACCTTAAGATAATGAATGACTTTGATAACGTTTCGAGTATAGAAAAATCAATTTGCAGTGTCAATTAAAAGATGGGAAGCATTATGAGCATGGTCCAACAAGTACGGTAGGAGCGGCTTTAAGCCGCGAAATCATCCCTCAGAAAGAAAAAGATTCTTCGTTGTGTAGCAAATGCTTTTAATATTCACATACCGTCATGCAACAATTATGGACAATTTACTGCATTGCGATCAAGAAAAATAGTATCATTTGTTATAATGATAATGTCTTCAACACAAATGCCGTTTGTAACATAACCCATTTCTTTTTCAAGTTGCCTTCCAGAAGCAAACTCTATTATGACACTATAATGTGAATCTCCGTTTATCTTAAATACACTTTCAGTACTTGAATTGATCTGTAGCATTTTAAATTGCATAACTTGCCTGCAAATCTCGATCTTCACATAGGTTACCACTTCATCACTTTTGTTTATAACAGTTATCTTACCTGAGCTATTTAAATAAGAACAATGAGATAAGATCACCATCACTGTTACCATCATTAGCTTCATTGCTTAATCTCCCAACATAATATTATCTTAACATTTTCCTGCATCAATTATTTTTTATCCGGGGTCACGAAAGCTTTTTTCATTATGTATCGTCATGATCATGCAGACTGATAAGCAGATACAAACCGTTCAAAACGTAAAATTTTAGGGTAAACCCACATTTCATTTTGACTTTTACCCGTCATCATTGATAATTTAAGGAATTTCAAATTATTCATTTTCTTGTCATTCCCCGACTTGGTTGGGGAATCCAGGTGTTTGATTTTTATGGATTCCCGCTTTAGCGCGAATGGCAGAGATAGTGCATTGCGTGATTTTTTAGAGGTACCCTTCAATAAAAGACATTCATAACCAAAGGAGAATGCCGCACGCCATGGAAGCTGATATCAAGGCGATCGCTCTCAAGGCCGCACACGAGGGCGGTGCCGTGCTTATGAAATACTTTGGAAAGATAAAATCGGTTACGCATAAAGGGGAGATAGACCTGGTAACCGAGGCGGATAAGGAGGCGGAACTCACCATAGTGAGCATCATAAAAGCCGCCTATCCCCACCATCGCATTCTCGCTGAGGAGACGGGCGAAAGCGGCGCCGCATCTTCCTGCAAATGGATCATTGACCCTCTTGACGGAACGACCAACTATGCCCACGGCTATCCGTGTTTCTGTGTTTCTATTGCGGTGGAACTGGAGGGAGAGATAAGCTACGGTGTCATATACGACCCTTTAAGGAAAGAACTCTTTACCGCCGAGAAAGGCAAGGGTGCCTACCTTAACGGAAGCCCTTTGAGAGTATCATCCACGCGGTCACTCAACAGCAGCCTGCTCTGCACCGGCTTTCCCTATGACATACGGCAGGACCTGGAAGGCAACCTCCGCCATTTTCGGGGATTCCTGATGAAGGCCCAGGCAATCAGGCGAGACGGGACTGCCGCGCTTGACCTCTGCAATACCGCTGCCGGGAGGTTTGACGGGTTTTGGGAGCAAAAGCTTCGCCCCTGGGACGTTGCCGCCGGCAGTTTAATAGTTACAGAGGCAGGCGGTACGGTGAGCACCTACCAGGGGAAGCCGTTCAGTATCGATGCCCCCGAAATCGTGGCCAGCAACGGCATCATTCATGAGCAGATGCTTGAGGTGCTTAGGGAAAAGCAGTAAAACTATCCTCCAGCTCCGCTGGTACGCTCATATTGTATAAGCTATTGAGAGCGCAAACAAATGCCTTCTGATCCGAACCCATCGCTGGAAAACACCGTGGCGCAGCTACCCGCCGCTCCCGGGGTCTATCTTTTCAGAAACAGCGGCGGCACCATTCTCTATGTGGGAAAGGCCAAGAGTCTTCGCAGCCGGGTGAGGTCATATTTTCAGCACTTCCCTTCCCCGCAGGAAAAGCTGCAGGCCCTGGTATCCCAGATTGCCACGGTCGACCATATTGTCACCACCAGCGAGAAGGAAGCCCTGATACTGGAAGGAACCCTGATCAAGCGGCACCGGCCGCGTTACAATGTCATCTTAAAAGACGACAAGAATTATCCCTACCTGCGGCTGTCACTCGAAGAGGAATTCCCCCGCCTTTCCCTAGTGCGCAAAGTGAAGAAAGACGCCTCCCTCTACTTCGGCCCCTTTGCCTCCGCGCCGGCGCTGCGGGAGACCATGAAAGTCATCCACCATCACTTTTTGTTGCGCAAGTGCCAGAGCAGGCAGTTTCAGTTCCGCCAGCGGCCGTGTCTTAATTATCAGATGGGACAGTGTCCGGCGCCGTGCTGCAAGCTCATCGACCGGGAGAAATACCGCGCTGTCGTCCGCGAAGTCGAGCTTTTCCTCAAGGGGAGGAACCGGGAGCTGCTGCGGCTGCTTGAAGAACGCATGACCGAGGCGGCGGAGGATCTTAATTTTGAAAAAGCGGCCAGGATCCGCGACCGGCTGGCCTCTTTGAAAGAAACCCTGGAGAAACAAAAAGCGGTCATACTTGATTTTACCGACCGCGATGTCATTGGACTGCACCGCGAAAACAACTCCGTCACCATAGCGGTACTTTTCATGCGAAGCGGCTACATGACCGGCAGCGCTCATTTCACCCTGCACAACCTTGGCGCCGCTGACGAGGAGGTCGTCTCTTCGTTTGTCAACCAGTTCTACCGGGAGGGCAGGCTTATTCCGGATGAGATGCTTGTCCCCTGTGCGCTCGAAGATCAAAATCTCATCGAGGAATCACTGGGGGACAGAAAAGGCGGCCGAGTCGAGATAATCACGCCGCGCAAAGGGGAAAAGGCGCGGCTCGTTGCCATGGCTGAAATCAACGCGGAGAGCGCCTATAAAACATCGCTTCACCAGGCAGAAGATGCTCATGCCACTGCGGAAGAACTGCAACAGGCGCTCCATTTCAGCACCCGGCCGGATGTCATTGAGTGCTACGACATCTCTCACCTGGGGGGACGGCAGGCAGTGGGATCAATGGTTCAGTTTAATGTGGGAGAACCGGTCAAGAACAACTACCGGCGGTTTAAGATCAAGCGTGACACTCCGGGGGATGATTGCGCAAGCCTTTATGAGGTGCTGTCCCGGCGATTTGCTCCCGGGGACAAGCTGCTTCCGCCGCCGGATTTGATCATCGTGGATGGGGGAAAGGGCCAGCTCAGTGCCGCCCTGACGGTTGCCCGGGATGCGGGCATCACCAATAAAGATATTATCGCCCTGGCCAAGGGCAGGGCGCAGTGGCCCAAAGCCGCCCGGGAAGGATACGCCGTGCCGGAGCAGATATTTATCCCCAACCGGAAAAATCCGGTTATACTGCGCCGCGGATCGGCCGGCCTGCTCCTCCTGCAGCGCATCCGGGATGAAGCGCACCGGTTCGCCGTTACCTATCAGAAAAAATTACGCAGCAAAACCATCTTTCAGTCCCCGCTGGAGGATATCCCCGGTGTAGGTAAAACCACCTGCAAAAGACTCATCAAGCATTTCGGAAGCATGGACAGGCTGAAGGAAGCATCGCCCGATGAAATTGCCCGGCTCCCTTTCCTGAAGAGGAAAGTCGCCGAAGCGATTTATCAGTTCCTCCATGCAGACGAGCGGCATGCGTGATGAACCGGCAGACAACTGCCGGGGAATACACATATCCAGAACCATACCGTCAAAAGGAACCATCACATGTCAAAAACCAGGGTTCACCTCTTTATCAGCGGAAGGGTGCAGGGTGTTTACTTCCGCGCCCACACCCGCGATGAGGCAAGAAAACGCGGCCTCACCGGATGGGTGAAGAACCTCTACGACGAAAGGGTTGAAGCCGTATTTGAAGGAGATGATGATGACATTCAGTCGATAATCAACTGGTGCCGCACCGGGCCGCCTCATGCAGTTGTGACCAATGTCTCTGTCGAAAGGGAAACATACTGCGGCGAGTTTTCCGATTTTACGGTTCGGGTGTAGAACTTCTATCAACGTAATTCGGAGATACAGAAAACAGCGGGAAAGAAGCGCAACGGAAGGAGTGGCTGCTTAAACATGCTGGGCTACAGGGCACTCAAAGGAGCACCAGCAAGGGCAATGGCATCCTTTGAGGTTTCCTTGATCTGGTACATCGCTTCATCAACCGCCCGCAGGAGATCATCCTTGGTCGTGGCATCATCACCGTAGGTGGCCACGCCGAAACTCGCGGTTATGCTGATGTTGTAGCCCTCCTCGGTAAAAAAGACCTCTCCGTTGATGGCATTCCTGAGCCGCCTCGCCGCGCTGTATGCCTGCCGCTTGTCAGTCTGGGGAAGAATGATGACGAACTCATCGCCCCCGTAGCGGGCTGCCATGTCAACCTTGCGGATGGTGTTCATGATAACCTCACCAACCTTGGCCAGGGTTCTGCTTCCTACCAAATGCCCGTAGGTGTCGTTCACTTTTTTGAAATAATCCAGGTCAAAAAATATGATCGAGAAGGGAGAATGATACCGCTCGAACCGGTCTATCTCGCCCTTGATAATGTGCTGCAGATGGCGGGCATTATACAGGCCGGTAACATCGTCGGTGATGGTAAGCTCCTGCACCCGCTGGTAATTGCGTGAATTCTCTATGGCGATCGCCGCGTAATCAGCGACGGTGGACAGGATGTCCACGTCACTGGTGCTCAGGCTGATAAATTCCCTGGAGTTGATGATTTCGATCACACCCAGCACCTTGTCCTTGATTTTCATCGGTACCGCAATGATGGATTGGGTGTCGAAATTGCAGATCCGGTCTATTTTATGTGAGAACCGCGGATCGCTGTTGACATCGGAGACCAGAAGCGGCTCCCCGTGCATGGCAACCCATCCGGCAATGCCTTCGCCCCGCCTGATCCGTAAATCCTTGAGTCTTGCTGCCGCCTCCCCCACCGCGACCTCAAAATAGAGTTCGTCGGTACGCTCATCCAGCAGCAGCAGCGACCAGTTGCCGGGCCGGAAGTAATCGCCCACGGTTTCCATGATTTTTTGCAAAATTTCCCCGATATCAAGGCTCGAGGTAAGGGCCTTGCCAATCCGGTTGTATATATTGACTTCTTCCTGGAACCGCTTGAAGCGTTCCTCGATTGTTTTATCCTGCATGGCACTATACGTATCGGATAAAAGAGAAAATACTTAAGGGCGTACGCCACATGTCCTATTGTACCTTCTCGGGGAGGATCAGTGACAGGAGGAAGCCGATACCGTAGGCACCTTGCTGGAGGATGAAGAGGAAGGGAACGATGAAAAAAGCCTGTGGTGCGCGCAGCCGCAAAACGCTGTCAATTGCGAGTATCACCAGGAAAATCAGCACGGCCGCGCTGCAGGGAAGCAGTATGGCGGGAGCGGCATTAAGCCAGGCCGGCAGCAGCGCCAGGAACAGAGCGACGACAACCAGCAGCGCCGGCATAACATGCAGGGGCTCAAGGCTTCCGCGATGGAGCCGGGCAAGGGTAACGCGGGCCTTGCCCATGTTGAAGAGCTGCCTTGCATACTGGGCCACGGTGTTTCTTCGCCGGTGATAGACCTGGGCGCGGCCCTGGTAGAGGAGTTCAAAGCCTGCCTGCCGTATGCGAAAGCTCAGCTCAATATCTTCCGCGTGGTACATGCTTTTAAATCCGCCGGTTGCTTCATACGCCTTCCTGGAGATGGCCATGTTGAAGGTGCGCGGATAGAAGCGCGCCAGCCGCTTGCCCTCCTTGCCCCTCATGCCGCCCGTGGTCAGCGGGGCAGTCATGAGGTAGTGGAAGCAGCGCATGAGCAGGGGATCATGCTCATTTATAATTTCGCGCCCGCCTGCCGCCCCAACCGTGCCCGAAGCAAACGGTTTAATCAGCTGCTGAAGCCAGTCCGGCTGAGGGATGCAATCGGTATCGATGAATACGAATATGTCACCTGATGCCTTTCCCATGCCCCGGTTGCGGGCGGCACCGGGGCCCCGGTGCTCCTGGGCAAACCAGGAAAAGGGAAACCCGAACCCGTGCTTGTGCTCATCAAGCCACTCTCGGGTGCCGTCACGTGAGCCGTCGTCCACCACGATCACTTCAAAGCTGCCGGGGGCCAGCGTCTGCCGGGCGAGAGCGAGCAGGAGCTGCTCCAATTCACTCTTTCTGTTGTACGTGGGTATGATGACGGAAATCGCCATTTTTTCAATCTGTGCCACGGATGGATCCTGCTTCAGGCGTGAGGCTTCAACCTTAATCCAGCTGTTCCCTTAAGGTATAGGATTTTTCCTTCTGCGAGGAAAAGACGATGAGCTCCCCCATCAAACCGAAGAAAATGAACTGCACACCGAGAATGAGAAGCAGAATGCCTAAGAGGAGGAGGGGGCGGTTGCTTATCCACTTGCCCGATATGCGCAGGACCGCCATGTAGAGATTAATGGCAAGGCCGCTCAGAGAAAGGATCGTGCCCAGCAGGCCAAAAAAGTGAAGCGGCTTTTCAGGATACTTGGTGAGCATGATAACAGTAAGGAGGTCGAACAAGCCCCGCAGGTAACGCTCAGAGCCGAATTTGGACACGCCGTGCATCCTGGGATGGTGCCCTACTTTAACTTCTCCCACCCGAAAACCCTTCCAGTTGGCAATGGCCGGAATATACCGGTGGAGTTCTCCATAGAGCGCCAGTTCATCGACCAGCTCTCGCCGGTAGCATTTGAGTCCGCAGTTAAAATCATGCAGCTTTACCCCGGTAAAAAACGAGGTGACCCGGTTGAACAGCCGCGATGCGATTTTGCGTATGAGCGAATCCTTTCTTTTTTTCTTCCATCCCGACACCAGGTCATATCCCTGCTCAAGCTTGTTCAGCAGGGAGGGAATTTCCTCGGGAAGATCCTGGAGATCGGCATCAAGGGTGACGATAATCTTTCCCCTCGCCTTCTTAAAGCCGGCGGAAAGTGCTGTCGATTTGCCGAAGTTTTTTCGGAAGCGGACGGCCTTTACCCGGCTGTCCCGCTGATGCAGGTTTTTTATGACAGCAAAGGAGTTGTCGATGCTCCCGTCATCGACGAAGATCATCTCGAATCGGTCAGAAAGGGTCGCAAGGGTATCGGTGAGCCTCCTGTGAAGTTCCTCCAGGCTTTGCTCCTCATTGTACAGCGGAATTACTACCGAAAAGGCAATGGTATTGTCTTCTGATGCAGGGGTCATTGTGCTCTTTCCTGACGGGGATTGATCCATTTCGCTGCGCGGTCAGGCATGTACGCGGCTTGTACCGCGTATTTATACCACAGCAGCCGATGATTTACAACGCATAATAGAAACTGCGCAACCATCACTGCGCGACATTTCCTCCCTGACCGAATATGAAAGCAGAAGATGATCTTCACTTAAACCTGTTGACGAGCTGACCTGCAAGGTGATACTTATCATCTGGAATCTCGTGCCGTAATTAATCAGTGTCACCCTGCACGAAGTGAAGGGTCTCAGGTAACCGATGAAAGATCAATCGGAGACGAACCGCCTCTTTTTTCTGCTTGCGATCTCTGTTGTGCAGATCCTGCTATCGTCACTGCTGCTCAACTATCTCAGTATGGAAAACTGGTCGGCGTTCTTCGCGGAAGACAGCGAGGGGTATATCCTGGCAGCCCGCTTCTTTTCAGGCCTGGATACCCCGCCGGAATCGCTTCAGCTGTTGAAATACAGGCTTTTCAGTCCTCTTATTCCTTTGCTTGCCTCTCTTATCGGACGGATTGTTCCCCTGGAATACGCCTTTTTTATACTCAACTGCTTTTTGTGGATCGCTGCCGTCTATCTCGTCTACCGCCTTTCGGAGATTCTCCTTAACCCGCAGCTTGCATACTGCAGCGCGCTCCTGTTTGCCACCTCTCTTCCTCTTATCGTCTGGGGGCTTCCGATCATGGTTGATATGGCCTCCTTTTTTATGGCCGCGCTGAGCTGCCTTCTGATCATTAACGGCTCTCACAAGAAAGCGATATGGCCTCTGCTCGCGCTCACGCTCGCTCTGGCAATACTGACCAAACCCAACCTTATCTCACTCGTGCTGTTTTTCGTGTTCTATGCCGGAGGGGGAAAAGAATACGGGAAGGCAGTGCTGGTTACAGCTGTTTCACTGTCGCTGGTTGGAGGGATTTATCTCCTGCTCGGGCTGAGACTGGAGGATTTTCTTACCCTGGGTTATTTGCGCCATAGGGGTCCTGTGTATGTTGCCAATGCCCTCTTCTTTTGCTTCCACTGGGGCTTACCGATTGCCGCATGGGGGTTCACCGCGGCCCAAAAGCACCGGTCCTTCTACCTTACCTATCTTCTCAGCGCGTTCGGATGCTACCTTGCCTTTGTTCACAACCCCCGTTTGCTGTTCATCACCTTCCCGGCGGTGCTTCCCCTGGTGGTGCAGGGAATGGAATTGTTAACCCGGGAGACAGCGCGACGATGGAGTTTACATCCGCAACGGTTCCTTACCTCCCTGACCTTAGGCTATATGCTCACCTCAAACATCCTTGCCGCCCTATACCTTTATATCACCCGAGTGCTCCAGTACCGGTCCGTTGAACATCTCAGTAATGTCCTGGGATAAAACATTCAGTACCCCTCTATGACTGGGTTTCCCCACAGGGCCTCGTCATACCGGTTATCGTTCCGTGGGCCGCCGCTCACTTCAAATGAAATATCTATAACCTTTCCCGCAAAACGTGAAAGGTCAAGGGAGATGTCCTGCCACGACCGTTCAGCGTGGTTTTGTTTTGGATCAATGAAAGCAAGAAAGTAAGTGTGGGGAGCAAGAAAAATACTTCTCGGCCTTAAAAAGTTCTTCATTTGAGCTATGCCTGCATCACCCGGCACACTGAATACGTTCTCAAAAAGGTTGTCGCTTACAGTTATTTTATACAAAACACCGTCTCCCTCTTTATCCCAGCATGATGGCATCATACCGATTCCTCCAGACAGGCGGCATCTCCCATACGGCAATCGCACTCTAAAGGAAACCGCTGAAGGGACGGTTTGTAACCAAGCAGACTTCGTAATGCCGCCCATCTCTATCGACAGCAACCTCACCTCTCCGGCTGATGCTTCTCCCCTGAAAGATGCCCCCTTGAGATTGTTGAGGAGGTTAATGGCGTCCACTCCCCGCCGCGTTTGTTCCGCCGAAGGAAGCCTTTCCAATGCATACACCTTCATATTCCGCAGATAAAAACGGCTGACGTATTCTGCCGCATCAACCACCGCATATCGGTCCGTTTCGAAATATCTCATGACCTCAAAGCCTGTAGGCACGGGGGAATTGGAAATGAGGTAGCAGGGATCAATGACCGGGGTAAGCTTTTCAATCCACCAGGGAACATCACCGTTCTGACGCGATATTTCGTACGGGTGATCTAAAGAATATTGGGAACAATGCCAGGCATCCCAGGCAAAACCTGCCGATATCTTGCGGGGTGAAATACCCTTGTTCAGAAGGCTCTGGGCAAGCTCCCACTTGCACTGATTCCAGCTAAGAACATCCTGGGTAACGACAAAAGATAATAAGGCGTAGCCGAGCAGCAGGACAAGGAAGGTCTTTGTGCGCACGGTTGCGCATCGGGCGACTGCCAAGAGGGGCATGATAAAAAAAGGTATGAGCACCAAATAATAGCGGCTGAACTTATACATCGTTACAAGGAGAAAAACAACCTGAATGCCGCCCACCAGTAGGATGAAAAATGATGGTGAAGCGGAAGCAAATGTTTTCCGCATCGTTGCTCTATATGCGATCACCAGGTAGATGAGATAAACAATGGATGCCAGAGACATGAAGTCAATCAGTGTGTAAAAGAAAAACATGATATGAAAGGAGTCCCTGAATCCATATTCTGAAATGTAGGCAAAGCGAAAGCCGTTGAGCCAAAGGTCAACAGAGGTGGGATAAAGGCCTATGTGGCTCAACAGGAGGTAGCACAGTGTGCCTGTGAGGCAGAAGAAGAGTATCAAAAAGTGGTTTTGTTTGTTGAAGAGCACTTTCCATGCAGGTAACAGGCCAAAACTCAGGGGCAGCAGGCAAAACCCCAAAAACTCGAGCATGAGGAATGGCCTCCATATTATTTTGGCAAGTAAGAGGTGCGGCTTGCGCAAATTGCTCGCGAGCTCTTCAATCTGCCTGATGTATTCGGAGGTGGGGCCGTGCACAGCATTGAACCAGTAAGTAAAAACAAGCAGCGCAATGAGCGGCAGAAGCACGATCAGCAGTGTCCTCTTTATGATGCGGGCAAGAGATCGTTCATATAAAATCAGATAGATAACAGCTGCTGCAGCTATGAGGATACCATTCTGCCTTACCAGAATAGAGGCAGATGTTACCAGCGAGGCAATCACCAGCAGGAACTCCCGGTTGTCTTTAAATGCCCTGTAGTAAAAATAAGTGGCTATAAAAAGAAGGGATATGAAGAAGTGATCCGTAAAAAAGGTGAAGTTCAAGGGAAAGGAAAAGGGGTTGAAAAGCAGTAAGAGCACTGCTAAGAAACTGTTCCGCCAGCCGAACCCCAGTTCACACAAGAGGAGATAAATAAAGATGAGCCCTGCAAAGGAAATAGCCAGTGTGGATAATCGAAGCACCTCTATGGAATAACCGAACAGTTTGGTAAAGCCCGTTCCCCACCAGATCTGAAAGACCAGGCTCATTGCAGTCCAGGGGGTGAATTTCATTTCCCCGGTATTATGGAAGGTTTCAGCAGCTTTTATGTAGGACCAGTCATCATCAATGGGGTACTGGTCGTAGGAGAAAAGAAAAATTCCCATGAAAATAAATATGACCGCCAAAGCAATCAGAGGCAGGTATGAGGAGGTTATTCTTTTCATCCTATGCGACCGGGGTTCATTGTGGTTTGCACCAGGTGAGCATTCTTTACCCACATTCAAGCAAGATATATCCAAGCTGTTTTTTTTTCAAGAAAAATTACCTGCAGCGCCCATGCTGCTGCGGAGGGGATTTAACCCGCCGCAACAAGATTAGCATTTGGTTTTTTCCGGGCGTTGTGATATAGAATACCCTGCTTTACCGGCACACGAATGCTCGGAGAGAAAAAACCAGTGCATTATGATGTTGTCATCGGGCTCGAGGTTCATGCCCAGCTGTTAACCAGGAGCAAGATTTTCTGCGGCTGTTCAACCGCGTTCGGAGCGGCACCCAACACCCAGATCTGCCCCATATGCCTGGGCATGCCAGGGGTGTTACCGGTTCTGAACAGGAAGGTGGTGGAACTGGCCATACGGACTGCCCTGGCCACCCGCTGCCAGGTCGCGGAAACGAGCCAGTTCGCCCGGAAAAACTATTTTTACCCCGACCTGCCCAAGGGCTACCAGATCTCCCAGTACGAGAAGCCGCTGGCATCAGATGGCTACATTGACATCGAGGCGGGCCAAGAGAAGAAAACCAGGCGCATCGGCATTACCCGCATTCACATGGAGGAAGACGCGGGAAAGCTATTCCACGGGATGGAAGGGGCCTCGGCCAACCACAGCTATGTGGACCTTAACCGGACGGGAGTCCCCCTGATAGAAATTGTCAGCGAACCCGACATGACCACCCCGGAGGAGGCCGATGCCTACCTGCGCAGCCTGAGGGCCATCCTGCAGTACCTGGATGTGTGCGACGGCTCCATGGAAGAAGGCAGCTTCCGCTGCGACGCCAACATTTCGCTTAAACCCGCGGGCCAAAGTGAGCTCGGCACCAAGGTTGAATTGAAAAACATGAACTCCTTCCGCCATGTCCAGAATGGACTCGCATTCGAAATAGAGCGCCAGAAAACCATGCTTGCCGACGGGGAAACCATTGTTCAGGAAACGCGGCTCTGGGACGCAGACAGGGGCATAACCACTTCCATGAGAAGCAAGGAGGAGGCGCACGACTACCGCTATTTTCCCGACCCCGACCTGCAGCCGGTCGCGGTCAGCGCCGGGTGGATTGAATCAATACGCGCGGGCCTGCCGGAGCTGCCGCAGGGGCGGCGCGAGCGCTTTGTGCGGGACTTCAAACTCCCTGATTATGACGCGGAGGTGCTCACCGGCTCCCGGCAGCTTGCTGACTATTTCGAAGCGTGCGTGACCTGCTACCCGCAGCCTAAAAAAGTGAGCAACTGGATAATGGGTGAATTGCTGCGGCTCCTGAATGAGAGCAAAAAGAGCATCGGGGAATGCCTGGTCACCCCCTCCTCGCTGGCGGCCATGCTCTCCCTGGTTGACAAGGGTGTTATCAGCGGCACAACGGCCAAGAAGGTATTTGAGGAAATGTACGCCACGGGAAAAGAGCCCTCCGCGATAGTCGCCAGCAAAGGTTTGGAGCAGGTTTCCGACCAGGGCGAGCTGGGCGGGGTGATTGACGGCATTCTCGCGGCGCATCCCCGGCAGGTGGAGGAATACCGCCAGGGAAAAGAAAAGGTGTTCGGCTTTTTTGTCGGCGAGGCAATGAAGGCGACCAGGGGCAAGGCTAATCCGCAGCTGATTAATGAACTCTTGAAGAAGAAGCTCGGTGAACATGGCTGACACACTTTTCTGGGAAAACGACAGGGTGATGCTGCTGGACCAGACAAAACTCCCGGTGGAGCAGGTCTATCTCGCCTGCGATGACTACCGGGCGGTGGCAGCGGCCATTCAAGGGATGGTGGTGCGGGGCGCGCCGGCCATCGGCGTTGCCGCGGCAATGGGCATCGCCCTGGGGGCGCTCAGAATCAAGGCCGGCGGCTATCCTGATTTCAGGCGGCAGTTCGAGGAAATATGCGGCGATTTCGCTAAAACCAGGCCCACCGCGGTCAACCTCTTCTGGGCCATTGATCATATGAAGCGCCTGGTCGATGCCCACGGCGACAGCAGCGTTGAGTCGCTGCAGGGGCTGCTCAAAGAGGAAGCGATACGGATGGCCGGGGAGGATATCAGCATCAACCGCCGCATCGGCGCCATGGGCAGAGAGCTCATCAGCAATGGTGACACGGTCATGACCCACTGCAATGCCGGGGCGCTGGCCACGGCCGGATATGGAACCGCCCTCGGGGTCATCAGGGCGGCGCACGAGGAGGGGAAGAAGATAGCGGTGTTTGCCTGCGAAACCCGCCCCTACCTCCAGGGGGCGCGGCTCACTGCCTGGGAGCTGAAGGAGAGCGGCATTCCCGTCACCGTCATAACCGACAGCATGGCGGGCCACGCCATGAGAACAAAAAGGATCGCCCTGGTGATAACCGGCGCTGACTGCGTGTGCGCCAACGGGGATGTCGCCAACAAAATCGGCACCTATTCCCTGGCAATACTCGCCCGTGAACATGGTATTCCTTTTTACGTGGCCGCACCCCTTTCAACCATTAATGTGCGTCGCAAAACAGGTGCGGATGTTTCCATTGAGGAGCGCAGCCCCCGGGAAATCACTCACTTCGGTGAAAAAAGGATCGTTCCCGAAGGGGTGAATGTCTGGAATCCCGCGTTCGACATCACCCCCGCGAAATACCTGAGCGGACTGGTTACCGAAAAGGGAATCATAAGAAAGCCATATAAGCGCAACCTCGCCCATCTGGCGGGTGCACAGCAATAAATCCCCACAAGTGAGAGAAGGATACACACCATGATAGAAAAAACAGGTAAAATCTGGATGGACGGACAACTGGTGGACTGGCACAAGGCGCAAATCCATGTGCTTACCCACACCCTTCACTACGGGCTGGGCGTGTTCGAAGGCATTCGCTGCTACCGCTGCCATGACGGCAGGTCGGCGATTTTCAGGCTGCCGGAACATATCAACCGCTTATTTGATTCAGCCCATATTTCGCAGATTACCATTCCCTTCAGCCGGGAAGAAATTACCAGGGCGGTTGTAGAAACCATGAAGGTCAACAACTTGAGCGAAGGCTACATCAGACCGATTGTCTACATCGGAGACGGTGAAATGGGGCTCTACGTCAAGCAATACCCGGTGCGGGTGGCGATTGCCTGCTGGGCATGGGGCGCATACCTGGGGGATGAGGGGTTGAAACGAGGGATCCGGGCAAAAATCTCCTCCTTCACCCGCATCCACGTCAACACCTTCATGACCAAGGCCAAGATCTGCGGCAACTATGTCAATTCCATCATGGCCAAAAAAGAGGTAACCGCCATGGGTTACGATGAGGCCATTCTCCTTGACACCGAAGGCTATGTCTGTGAAGCAAGCGGGGAGAACATTTTTATCGTCAAGGACGGAGTAATAAAAACCCCGCCTCCCACCGCCATTCTCAAGGGGATAACCCGGGACGCCGTTTTTACCATCGCCCGCGACAGAAAGATCATTGTGGATGAGCACCGCTTTACCCGGGATGAGCTTTACACAGCGGATGAAGCGTTCTTTACCGGCACGGCAGCAGAAATCACGCCAATTAGGGAGGTAGATAACCGCACTATCGGCAAAGGTGAGCGGGGTCCCGTCACCGCCGCCATTCAGAGTGCTTTTTTCGACACCGTGCAGGGGAAGGATGAGCGCTACCGGTCCTGGCTGACCTATCTATAAGCATCGCGCTGCTTATGAACAAGGACTGTGCCGCAGAAAAAAAGGCATTACGAAACAAAATTCTCTCTCTACGGGACGCCCTCTCCCTTGATGAACGGCGGCAAAAAAGCAACGCCATCCAGTCCATGCTTTTTTCTCTTCCTGAGTTTGCCGCAGCTCAGAGGCTTGCCCTCTTTATCTCCTTCAGATCCGAAGTGCTGACCGAATCCATTATTCGCGCAGCGCTCTCTCTTTCCAAAGTGATAGCCGTTCCCATCACTGACCTCGCCCGCAAACAACTCAGCCTCTCGCGCATAACCGATTACGACACCGACCTGGCCCCCGGCACATGGGGTATCCCGGAGCCAAAACCCGACCGCATCCGTCCGGTAGCGCTGGATGAACTTGACCTGGTCATAACCCCGGGAGCGGTTTTCGATCGGCAGGGAAGACGGATTGGATACGGGGGGGGATTTTATGACGGTCTGCTCAGGTCCATGCCTTCCCGGAAGCCGGTTATTGCACTCGCCTTCGCTTTACAGATGGTTGATGCCGTTCACTTTGACCCCACCCATGACCAGCCGGTCGACATCATCATCACCGAGGATGAAATCATTTATTGCAAGGATGAGAAAGATAAGTGCTGACCGCGGTTATTCTAAATTGCTCTCGCTCGAAGAAGAAAGATACCTCATAACGAAAGCAAAACAGGGGTGCAAAGCAGAAGCCGATGAGTTGGTCCTGCGCTATGTTGGCTTTATAATCTTTCGGCTCCACAAGAGGGCTTTTCCTGCATATGTAACCCGCTTCGGGGAAGAGATTCTTTCCCAGGCGGTTTTTATTTTGTATGACAAAATTAAGACCTATGACCTCCGCTATCGTGACAGGGACGGCAATTTGAAGCCGGTCAAATTTTCCTCATACATCTGGAAGCGGATCGACGGGTTTATTCTGGATTCGTTGAAAAAAGAATTGAAGCGGGAGAGGTGCCAGGTAAGCCTGGACAGGTGAGGCAATATGGTGACATGCTGTCACCTGATTATATTTCTTCTTGGAGTATTAATGATAAAACCATGCTGAGGGAATGACGAGAGGCTGCAATCTTTAACATTACCGAATCAATCTCACAGAGAAAATCACCTTCATACTGCTTTTCTATATTGCAAGAAGTATAAAATCATTCCTTTTTCATAGATACAATCCGTAATTAAAACTTATCGTGCCTTTTTATAGCCAGCTATCTTGCAGCAAATATGGAAAATTCAGCCCCGTCGAGACACCACACCTTTGTCAGTTCTCCTCCCTGAGCATAAAAGGCATTAATCCTACTTCACCACTGCCGGTCGCCTTTTCTACGCCAGTGGTGACGCTTACTTCAATTGATTCACCAAGTGCTCCAGTAATCCATGCAGGCATCATAAGCCCCATGCAGAGTAAGGTCTCTTGATTTATGAGCATGGGCAGCACCATGACTGACGGCGGGTCAAAACTTACCCTGCTTGCATTGCTGAAATGGGTATAGGTTCCCTTGATACTCATGAACACAGGAATCGGTATCCAGTGGGACTGCATGATCCGCTGGGGAATTACTGACAGGGTCGGCAACTCACACTCATCAGCTTCCTCGTCACAGGTCACTCCTTCGGGGCAGGGATATGTTCCCGGCCGGCAGGCGCCCTCAAGACAGGTTTCAATGCCGTTGCAGAACAGCCCATCATTGCAGTCACTATCCTCAAGGCATCCCACGCAGGCATCACGTTCTTCATCACAAATGAGCGTGGCCGGACAGGGATTGCCAGAATGGTTACAGGTGTCATTTTCCTCACTACAGATCTCTTCCCCGTTGCAGAAGATCCCGTCATCCGGACAGGGGTATATTCCCGGCTGGCAGATTCTGCCTATACAGGTCTCAGAACCGTTGCAGAAGATTCCATCATCACAGTCAGCGGCAGTCGCACAGCCTGAGGAGGTAATGGGATACATGCCGATATTGTTTCTGACGTACTCCTCATCTGCTTCAATCTTGATGCTGTCGCGGGAACTTGCATAGCTTTCTTTTCTTGAGGTAATGGTCCAGCTCCCCGGCACCTCGGAGAAAATATAGTCTCCCCGGGTGGAAATGGTCGCTCCGATGCCATTGCTGGTAATAACTGCACCGTCTATGGCCTTCCCGGACACGGAATCTCTCACCTTCCCGGCAACCAGGGCGGTTAAGCCAATGAAATTATCATACACCTTCAGCTCATAGCTCATGTCTGCAACCCAGGAGCATCCTCCCCGCAGCAGTCTTGCGTAGTAAATACTGCTCTCAGTGCAGGGAAACGGAAGTTTGACAGAACCTTCTAAGGGCGGGTCGTATACTGCCCAGTCAGGGGTGGTAAGATCATCCTCATGGTAGAGCTCAATGACCGGGCAGTTTTGGTTCAGATTATTTGCCTCAATGGTATAAACCTGACCTTCCTTCCCGTAAAACTTCACCCAGTCTTCATCACCTTCATAGTGGAAGGTATGGGGCTGGGGGCTGGGGTAATTGATCACGAGCACATTGGCTTCAGCCGGATCATCATCAAACACACCGTTGCGGTCAGGGTCTTCATAGACATCCCCGCCTGCCTGGTATATCTTGGTTTCCTGAGGGGCTGAGGTCGCTCCATCCGCATCCATGGCATACACGGTTGCCTTAAAGGCGGAAAGGGGATTGGTGTAGATGGCTTCATAGCTGCCCTCTTCTGCGGGATCAGGATCAAGTTCCACCTCGGTAAGCTCCTGGGTTTCCTCCCCGGAATACCCCGGGCAGTAGGCGAGGGGCTTGATCACTGCCCACACCCGCTGGAGCTTGCTGGTTGCGGTTATATTCGATGCCCTGATCCTCACCTCTCCCTCATCCTCATTAACCGAGGCTGACCCAATGGCCGGGGGATCGGCTGCAAACTTCAACCCAATGCCGATGGTGCGGGCACGGGCTATTGCATAATCCGCCATCCGGTTGGGATTGCCGTCCCCGTCGGCATCAAGGATGGGGCTCTGCATGGGATAGCAGGAGAAGCTTATATCCTTCTTGCGGCTTAAGTACGCGATCGCCTGCTTGGCATGGGCAAATGAGTTATAGATGGTTGCCCCGCTTGCCACCTGGCCGAAGAAGAAGGAAGAGAAACAGACATTCCCGTCAGGGCTGAAGTAGGCTGCACCGTCTCCAGATGAGCTGGTTATGGTAATCCGCTCCTTATTTGTTGGTGGAGTGAGCAGCGATATAACACTCCCTGATTTATCTGCATCATAGACCACTACCACCCTGCCGGGTTTTGTGTTCTGCAGGCTGTCCAGCCATCCATCAAGTTGTGAAGCAGTAAGGATATCGGGTACGGGGTCATCCTCGTTCATGGTGAAGGTTCCGGTGTCGCCCTTGCCGATCAGGTAGATGGTCAGATCAAGGTTCTCTATACCGGCATCATTGGCAAGGCTGTTTAAATAGCTCTGAAGATTAGAGTTATAGGATCCGGTGTCAACCTCTGTCCTGAAGGTGGTAACGCTCATAAGATAGATTTCTGCATCGGTATAAAGCTGGGATTTGAGGGCATCGTAGGCAATCCCCGCGTTGGTCTCGATCATGGATCTGGTCACCGTCTCCGAGCTGGCCCCTGCTACGATAACCACCCTTCTATCTAAATGGTAGTTACGGGAGACGGTGGTCACCTTAGGGATGGAGGTATTGTTAGCCCTATCCATGGCATAGATGGCGATCTGGTACATGCCGTCTGCAGTAAACTGAGAATAGGTACCCTCAAAGCGGTTGTCACCAACCGGGAAGAGTTCACAGGTGGGAAGGGAAAGCAGGGGATTCTCGCTTGAGCCAGGATCATAATTGGGCGGCCAGATCACTGCCCACACCCGTGCTATTCCGTCTGCGTCAATGACTTCATCGGCATAGAGGTCTGCTGTTTCGATGACATCTATCTCCTGGGGTGGAGAAACACTCCCTATCTCAGGAGCTTCGCCGATCATGCCACTGATACCACTCCCTATGTAAACATTCTCCGCGTCACCGCTTAACTGGGGGTTCTGGTTGGTAAACGAGAAGTTCACCACCTGGCTGGCATTGTTATATGCCTCCTCGATGCTCATCCCATTGAAGATATGGGTCCAGAAGAAGCTTGAAAAAGAGATGTTCCCCTGGCTTAAAAACTTTGCCTGCTCGCCGGGAAGGGTGCTGGTGACGATGATCCGGTCACTATCTTCCAGGTTGTCAACGAAGCTCCCTGATTCGCATGCCTCATACACGACGGTTATGGTTCCGGAGATGCTTGACTGGAGGTCATCGAGCCATGTATTAAGCTGAGCTGCGGTTAAGATCTCCGTCTCACTCAGCCTGAAGGTATCAGGACCGCCGTGGTCATTTAAGTACAGCACCAGGCTGTCAGCGCCTTCGTTTATTGCCCACTGGGTAATGGCGTATTGGAGGTTTTCAAGCGTGGCATTTGCGTCTACATCCGGAACACCATCGCCACTCAGATCAAGGTCGGTGTCTGCCGATAGATAGTAGATATCACTTTCGGTATAGCCCTGGTAGGTAAGGGCCCGGTAGGCAAAGTTGGTGCATACCTGAGTGGAATCCCAAAGACTATCATCTGCAGAGGCACGGCCTGCTACAATGATTGCTCTGGGGTTGGTAAGGATATTAACTTCTTCAAATACCTGGATGCGGTTATTATAAGAATCAGAAACATACACCTTGCCTGTTGAGCTTATACACAAATCGGATGGATAACGAAATAAGCCAGGTTCAGAACCTAATCTTCCCCATTTTGTAACAAACTGCCCCTCCGATGTGAACTTCTGGATGCGGTCGTTGTATGTGTCAGTCACATAGATAAAGTTGCCGCTGTCCACTGATATGCCAGAAGGCACCGAAAACTGACCATCGCCTCGTTCTAAAGGACCTGCACCATCAGGATCGATGCAGTCCATCTCATAACCCGGATAATCAACATCACAAGAACTTCCCCACTTGGTAACAAAATGCCCATCGGGGGTAAACTTCTGAATGCGGTCGTTCCACATGTCAGCCACATACACAAATCCGTTGTTGTCTACTGCTACGCCAGAGGGCAGCCAAAACTGACCGTCTCCTGGTTCTAAAGGGCCTGCACCATCAGGATCGATACAGCCAAAACCATCTGACCGTATTCTGCACATGCTTCCCCATTTTTCTACCAACTCTCCACTTGAGGTAAACTTCTGGATGCGGTCATTGTTTGTGTCAGCCACATATACCAAGCCGCTTCCGTTTATTGCTATGCCGTAAGGCGAATAAAACTGGCCATCGCCAGTGCCAAAGCTTCCCCACTTTTCAACAAACTGCCCGTCAGAAGTGAACTTCTGGATGCGGTCATTGTTTGTGTCAGCCACATATACCAAGCCGCTTCCGTTTATTGCTATGCCGTAAGGCGAATAAAACTGACCATCTCCCGTGCCAAGACTGCCCCACTTTTCAACAAACTGCCCGTCAGAAGTGAACTTCTGGATGCGATTGTTACTTCGGTCAACAACATATACAAAGTCGCTGCTGTCTGTCACTATACCGCAAGGTTCATTAAACTGCCCTTCACCAACGCCATAACTTCCCCACATGGCGACAAACTGCCCGTCAGATGTGAGTTTTTGGATGCCTCGGATTGCCATGTCAACTACATACATATAGCCGTTGCTATCTATTGTTATGGCATTAGGCGATATAAACTTACCATAGCCAATGACCCACGGTCCCCATTTTGTAACAAACTGCCCATCAGAGTTAAATTTCTGGATACGGTTGCTCATGTCAGTGACATAAACAAATCCGCTGCTATCCGTGGCTATGTCATTTGGATAATCAAACTGACCATCTCCCGTGCCACGACTTCCCCATTTTGTAACAAACTGCCCATCAGAGGTGAATTTCTGAATGCGGTGGTTATCAGAATCTGCAACATACACAAAGCCGCTGCTGTCTATGGTTATTCCATTTGGATTATAAAACTGACCATCTCCCGTGCCACGACTTCCCCATTTTGTAACAAACTGCCCATCAGAGGTGAATTTCTGAATGCGGTGGTTCGCACCACCATCAACAACATACACAAATCCATTGCTGTCCACTGCTACGCCCCAATGATAATCAAACTGACCATCTCCCGTGCCACGACTTCCCCATTTTGTAACAAACTGCCCGTCAGAAGTGAACTTCTGGATGCGGTCATTGTATGTGTCAGCCACATATACAAAACTGTTACTATCTACTGCTATGTCCGCTGGACTCCAAAACTGACCATCGTCACTTCCATAAGCACCCCATTTAATAACAAACTGCCCATCTGAGTTATACTTCTGGATGCTATGGTTATCCTCATCTACAACATATACAAAGCCTGTGCTATCAAAGGCTATCCCACGAGGATTATTAAAATACCACGGCTGTTTTAGCGTCGGCCACATCCGTTCAAATTTATAGGTTTCCTGTGAGGAAGCAAGAGATGGTAAAAGTAGTATCATAACAACTATTGCTGTTTTCCATACTTTAAGTCTCTTCATACCTTGCCCCCTTAAATTTAAAAAATCTCTTTTTCCATGTACTTGATGTGGGCATAAACAATTGTAATAATGATTGCTAGTTTGAGACACACAGGTAAACTTATTATGTTCCTCCTTTGTTATCATATACGATAAGCATTGTTTTTTCTTACACGAAGATGTATTGCATGCCCCCGCAATAAAAAGCTGCCATTGTATTGTGACTCATACATTTGGCAGCTCACCCAGCCGTTTAATCCATCCCAAAAGCACACATTCTATTTTCATTTCAAAACCCGAAAAAGAACTGTTGCTTTCTCCTTAACGATTACTCGGGGTTTGGCTTTATCGCGGTATTTGAGCTAATCATACTCACAACCATGCAGAAATAACAATAGGGGAAACCCTTATTTTAGGCTTCGAAAAACCTGATTTTATGGTTTGCCGTCCATATATAGCGGTCGCTCAACTATGGGAAATATTTAAGACTATACAAAATATTCTGCATTTTAGTGTATGCCCAAGATTCATTGCGTATGCCGTGTAATTTCCGGTGTTCAATTTTCTGTAACATACTACCATGATGAGAAAATTGTGGAATGTAAAAACACTCGCTACTACGGCATCCATCTTGGAGTACAAAATTTCTGACACTTGACCTCTTACAAGAATCCTTTGATTAAGATGTTCTTACATTCCTCGTTTTCTTATGTTTATTAAGTGGTACCATTAAGGAAACCCGAGTACCATGGTTCAACTTGGACAAAATGGTACATTTCCCACCAAGCTGGCTCAATCGTTCTCTAATGCTGAAAAGTCCTATCCCTTTGCTGCCGGGATTTTTAGATGCATAACCTTTGGAGGGATCAAACCCCACTCCATCATCCGCCACACTGATGAGCGCATGATCATTGCTTCTCTCAAAAGATACGTTTACGTTATGTGCCTTTGCATACTTAAGCACATTAATCAGCAGCTCATGTACAGACCGGTACAGAAAGATGCTGGTATCATTATCCAATGATTTTAGTCGTTTATCATCTTTAAAATGAATCATAATATCAGATTGTTTTCTCACTTGCTCAACGAGATATTCCAGACCTGCACTAAGCCCCAATTGATAGACAATCGCCGGACTCAGCTCATAGGTTAAAGAACGTGTGTCCTTAATCATTTGATCAATGTGTGTAAGTATTTTTTGCATCTCTTCCTTGCTTTGTTCAGAAGATGCGAATTTTGCAAACACTGCTAACTGAATTTTTAAGATCGACAGTGATTGACCAATGTTATCATGCAGAAATGTTGCCAGATTCTTTCGTTCGCGTTCTTCAACAGAAGTCAATTGTAAAGCAAGCGCTTGAAGATCCTTTTGATAGGCAGCAACTTTATTTTCCATCATTTTGCGTGCAGTAATGTCCCAGAAAATACCTAATACACCAATCGCTTTTTCTCTTTTATCCTTGATGGGTACTTTGACAGTGTGAACAATCATTTTTTCCCCATCCTGCACATAGCGTTCCTCGATCGTTTTAACCACTCCTCTTTTCATTATCTCCTTATCATCCGCCCTGTATTTTTCAGCCAGCTTTCTGGGATAGAAATCATAATCAGTTTTTCCAGCGATTTCTTCCGGTCTGATATTTAAATCTTCTGCATAGTTCTTATTGCAGGAAATATAAACAGAATGACTGTCTTTATGGAAAATCTTTTGTGGCAGGTTTTCAAGGAGGGTTCTGTATCTCTTCTCGCTTCTTCGCAAAGTTTCTGCAATCAGCTTATACTCGGTCAGCTGCCTTCTTAATTGATCAGCTGTATGGTTGGGCGCAGAGTTTCTTTCCTTTACTCGTTTTCTTAAGCTGCGTGTTTTTTTCAAAGGTTTCATATCATCTTACGAGCGATCACTATAAAATAAATTGTCTGACGCTTTATTGCAGTAAATAAAAATCCCCACCTTTATCCTAAGATCAGTACGACCTTAGAAAAGGTGAGGAATTGTTCAATACACTCAGCATGGTCACCATTTCGACCCCCCGCACATGTTATAATCTAATCATAAAACCCCTGTTTGTTCAAGCATAAAACTCCTATATCTTGTAACCTACATGGAAAGCCGGGAATTGCACCTTTACCGAAAAATCTGAGTTGCAGCGAATGTCCATGATTCATCTTAAAACATACGTAAAATGGAAGGCATAAAAATTCCACACTACCATGTTGTGTGAATAGCGGAAGGCCGAAATATTTGTTACTACGACATCAATCATGGAGTAAAAACTATCTGAACATTACTCTCGGCAATTGCAAGAAGTGTTGAAAACCTCATTAACACAGGTTACATCTGGTATTATAAACTGAAAAGAAAAACCCTCGATAATAGTACCGAGGGTTTTGACATGCTCCTTATCTGTCAAATTATTTCAGGGACACACTGGGCAATCACTTCTAAAAAAATCCTCCTTCATCATCACCAGGTCAGCGAGATCGACACTGTTATCATAATTGCAGTCGGCATTGCATGGGTTGGTATCACAATCAGTTCTTAAAAATTCCTGCTTCATTATCACCAGATCAGCAAGATCAACCTTTTGATCTGCGTTACTGTCTGCGTGGCATTCGCAGGCATCACCACAACCGTTGCCACCTAGGGGGTATGTATCTTCCTGGTTAGAATTATAAACATAAAGGCAATTGTCATCATCATTGCCAATTTCATCACAATCAATGTCTGTTTCAGGGCACTGCCGAATGTATTTTAGATCATAATTACAATCATCATAACTGATGTGGACCTTACCATGTGAATCAATGGCAATAGAGGTATAATCGCCACTGCATCCACTGTTATCTATGGTTTCTATTTCCCAGGAACCAGAAGGGTTTGTAGCATACTTGAGAGTGTGTTGATGAAAGTAGCTGATATGCACTTTATCTGATGAGTCGAGGGCCAGGGAAGAAGAATAACCACCACCACCATCTACTGTTTCTACTACCCAAGAGCCGGTGATATTGGTGGTATATTTCAAATCACCATAATAGCTGCCATAGCTGATGTGTGCCTTATCATTTGAATCAAGGGCAAGAGAAGGGTACAACCCGCCCTCACCTAAAATCTCTGTTTCCCAGGAGCCGGATCGATTAGTAGCATACTTAAGGCTACCGTTAGCCAGATAACCGATGTGTATCTTCCCGGATGAGTCAATGGCAAGTGAACTGTGTTGACCTGCGCCAAAAATACTGTCCACAGTCTCTTGTACCCATGAGCCGGTGGCGTTAGTTACATATTTGAGGTCATTGTCATTGTCATGATAGCTGATATACACTCCGTTGTTAGCATCAAGGGCAAGAGAGGTAAACCCCTTTATACCTGGATATGCTCTTACCCAAGAACCAGTGACATTGGTAAAATAAAGATTCCAGCAACTGATATGTGCCTTATCGTTTTGATCAAGTGCAAGCGAGGTGACCTCGCTTAGAGTCCGACTTTGGTCTATCATCTCCGGCATCCATGAGCCAGAGGCATTGGTGGCATATTTCAAATCACTAAAATAAACAGAATGATAGTAATAATAGCTGGCATAGCTGATGTGTGCCTTATCATTTGAATCAAGGGCAAGGGAATTGTATCTGCCAACCTGATCCGACCTGTCTATTGCTTCAATATGCCAATTGCTTGTATTCCCGCACTCGGCATCGCACCAGGCATATTTGAGGTCAGGATAATTAAGATAGGCAATGCGAATACTTTCGCTGGCGGCAAGGGCAAGGGAGGATTGCGAGCCTTCGCTAACTCTCACGGTTGACCAGGTGCCGGAAGTATTGGTAGCATATTTAAGATCATAAGTGGTAGCATCAAAATAACTGATATGAGCTTTATTATTCGCATCAAGGGCGAGGGAAGGATAAGAAACCTTGTTAGAACCAACAACCTCTGTTGTCCATAAACCGGACAAATTAGTTGCGTATTTAAGGTTAATATCAGAATAGCTAATGTGCACCTTATCGTTAGAGTCAACTGCAATGGAGGTCTCGCACCAACCAAAATCTGAATCAACGATTACCTCCGTTGTCCAGGCACCGGAAATATTCGTGGCATATTTTATCAGACCATCTCTGGTTGAGTAGCTGATATGCGCTTTACCATTTGAATCAAGTGACAGGGAAATGCAATAGCCTGGAGTGATGTCCACCGTCTCTACCGTCTCTATTATCCAGGAGCCGGAAGCATTGGTAGCATACTTTAGGTCATCTTCGGTTTCGGTGTAATCACTATAGCTTATGTGTGCCGTATCATTTGAATCAAGGGCGAGGGATAAATCAAAACTTATGCAATTATCCACCTCCTCTATGACCCATACCCCAGAGACATTGCTTGCGTATTTGAGAAAATCATCCCCAGAATAGATGATATGGACTTTGCCCGATGTACCAATCGAAAGGGATATATCTTCCCCTGTCTGAGGAGAGGGATCGACAGTTTCATAGTTCCACGCATTTCCATCATACCATGCATGATAAAGGTGGTCCCCACCATAGGCTATATGGACTGTTCCGTCAGGTGATATCGCCATTGATCTCTCGTGAAATTGACCAAACAAGTGGGGAGCATCCACCTCCTCCATGTGCCATGAAGCATCCACTTGATTCTCGCAGGAAAGAACAAAAATCAACAACGGTATCAATAATGCGATTATTCTCCTGCACCCTTTCTCCATGTTCCGTCACACCTTCTTATTTATGGACAAATTGCTTAATTACTTCACAATATTCAGTAAACTTGCATTCCCTATCTACCCCATAAGAAATGTGCTTTTCCCATTTTCACATCCCCCACATTAAAAAATCCCACCTGCTCAGCACCTATGATGCTGAGTCAAAATGGGATTGTCTATAGCTCCCGGAACTCATAGGATGGTTCCCCTCGATGTCCGATAGTTATAAGAATTAAATCACAAATTTCTCATTTCTGCAACACTTTTAATCATTCCTCGCCTAGAGCTTACAAGTGGAATCGTGGGTAAATCGAAGTGGAGGATTTGTGTCTACTACTACCATTATACGTAACAAAAGGTAGTTGAGCGGAGGTCAATATTACTTTGTCAAATATTGAATGTGGGGGATGGAGGTTCACGCTCGTTGACGAAGATTAGGCGGGGTGCATGACTCCGAGAATTCCCGGATCCTGTGATCACTTCGCAGGATGGCAACAAGGAGATAGTATCGAGAGCAAATAATAGAATAGCCAAACAAGGATGAGCGCGTTGCTCCGATCGGGCAAGAAAATATCAGCCCTGAAATGTGTCAGGGACCAGTTATTCCTTGAAGCACTCGAAGATGGCTCTTGTGGTTTCTTCTGTTGCGTCTCCGCCGGTGTCCGCGTCAATCTGCCTGAAGACAATTCCCTCCGGCACCGGGAACACCTGCACCTCGTTGCCTTGCAGGACTTCCTGCATGAAGCGCAGCCATATGGGGCTGGCAGCCACCGCTCCCGTCTCGCGCTTCCCCAGCGGCTTTTCAATGTCGTAGCCGACCCAGGTTCCCGCAATCAGCTCAGGCGTATAGCCGATAAACCAGGCATCGCGCATATCATTGGTGGTACCGGTTTTCCCGGCGCAGGGACGGTTGAGCGCACGCACGCCCCTGCCCGTACCTTCCTCCACCACGCTTTGCAGCAGGCTGGTCATCAGGTAGGCAGTCTTGGGGCTTATGACCTGGCTGAGCCGGGGCTTGTTTTCCTCCAGGACATTTCCCTGGCGATTAAGGATCCTGGTTATAAAGAGCGGTTCGGCTTTCAACCCCTGGCTGGCGAAGACCGCGTACGCCCGGGTGATTTCCAGCAGGGAAACGCCCGAAGAGCCGAGCGCGAGGGTGAGATTGGGCTCAAGCGGCGAGCTGATGCCCAGTTTTCTGGCGTATTTTATGGCGTAGCCCACGCCGATATCCTGCAAAATTTTTATGGTTATGATGTTGCGTGAATGGCTGAGCGCATGCCTGAAGGTAACCGGGCCTTCGAACTCCCGATCAAAATTCTTGGGCTCCCAGAACGGCTGATTCCCCAGCGAAGGAAAGACGATGGGCGCGTCAATAATGATAGAGGACGTGGTATAGGCCTTGTCCAGCGCGGCCGCGTACACGATGGGCTTGAAAGCAGAACCGGGCTGGCGCCGGGCCTGGGTGGCGCGGTTAAACTGGTTTTCAAGAAAACGCAATCCCCCGACCAGCGCCTTTACCTTGCCTGTGCGGGGCTCCATGGCAACCAGGGCGCCCTGCACCCTGGGCTCCCCTTTTTTGACTCCCTGCCGCTTTTCAAAAGCCTTCAGGCCGGCTTCCACCGCTTTCTGGGCGGCATCCTGCATGAGCAGATTTACGGAGGTATACACCTTGAGACCTTCACCATAGAGCGCCGCGTTGCCATATGTTGTCTGCAGATACTGCCGCACATGTTCAGCGATATAGGGGGCAACGGTGATATTTTTGTTATCGGGGGGCACGATCTTGAGAGGATAGTCCAAAGCCGCCGTGGCTTCGTCTTTGGTGATGTAGCCGCTCTCAACCATCCGTTCCAAGACATACTGCTGGCGTTGCCTGGCCCTATCCATGTGGCGGATGGGCGAATAGGCGCTCGGCGCCCTAGGCAGCCCCGCGAGGAGTGCCGACTCCGCCAGGTTGAGATCGGCCGCTGACTTGTTGAAATACGTTTGTGCCGCCGCCTCAACCCCGTACGATCGCTGCCCAAGGTAAATCTGGTTCAGGTATATGGTAAGAATGTCAGCCTTGCTTAAGGATTTTTCAATGCGGTACGCCAGGATGGCTTCCTTGATTTTTCTGGCATAGCTTTTTTCAGGCGTGAGCAGGAGCGATTTGGTCACCTGCTGGGTAATGGTGCTCCCTCCCTGGACGATGTCCATGGATCTTAAGTTCCTGATCATGGCACGGACGATACTCAGCATATCAATGCCCTGATGCTCGAAAAACCGCTCGTCCTCAGCGGCTATAAAGGCATCGATGAGCACGGGGGGCATCTCCTCCATGGAAATGAGGTAGCGCTTCTCGATAAAATACTCCGCTATAACCTCCTCGCTTTCGGAGAGCACCTGCGTGACGATTTTCGGCTGGTAGTCCTTGACCGAGTTCAGCCGGGGCAGGTCGCTGCTGAAATAGAGATACAATCCCACCAGCACCAGCACGGGAAGCGCTGCCAGCAAAAACAAGAGAAACGTAACCGGCAGCCACAGCGATCTTTTTTTCTTCTTCTTTCTTGCGGCAGGTTTTGCCCTTGCGCTCATGATATATTTCTACTCACCTATGAACTGCATGGTCTTAACTGGCTGAAGGATAAAAAAACAGCCAAAACTATTTGAAATGTCGGTAGGAGCGCATTCATGCGCGATACATTCGCGGCTTAAAGCCGCTCCTACCGGCTCTGTGTTTCTCCCCATCGAAAGTGGGGATCCGGTTTTTTATGCAAACGTAGGGGCGACCGGCCGGTCGCCTCTACGTTATTTGATGCATCAGATTATGAACCCATCCCGAAGGCAGGAGTATACTCCGATATCATCATTTCTGCAAGCACTCAGCTCAAACGGCTTGACGGAAATGAATGAAGGTAGTATGCATTGAGCAGACTGTTGTAAAATCCCATCCCGAGGAGGAATAATATGATCCAGTGGACGAAAGAGGCTGAAGAAGCCGTCGAAAAACTCCCCCTCCCGCCCATGATCAGCGAGTACGCCCGGCTTGAATGCGAGCGCCTGGCACGGGTAAAAGGGATGAAGCAGGTCACCCCGGAGATTGTGGCGGAGGCTGATACGCGCTATGACCTGGCCATCGGCCGCGATGTCATGCGCAAGCTCCGGGCCATGGCCCGCGGCGAAGGAGACGGGGTGGTAATGCCGGAGGAGTTTTTCGATGAAGGAGAAGGCAAGGAGCTTTTCAATATTGCCCTCTGCCCCAGCAAGTACGGGGCGGCATCTGACGTAAAAATTGATAACATGAAGCGGCTCATCCCGGCCATCAGGGCAAAACTGAAAGAGCTCAAGGTAACGGACCTGATGCTGGAACTTACCACGACCGCCGTGATGCCTCACTGCGAGTTCAGGGTTAGCGTTTCCGGCTGCACCAATGCCTGCTTTTCTCCCTACTTCTCCGATTTCGGCATCCTCGGCGTATATGATGTTGAACTCATTGCCGAACGCTGCACCGGGTGCGGCAAATGCGCGAGTTATTGCAGTCTCGGCGCCATCACCATGAAAGACAAGCTGCCGGTTTTCGACCAAAAGATCTGTATTCGCTGCGGAGGGTGTGAAGAATTCTGCCCGGAGTCTGCCATCGGAGTTAAAAATATGGGCTACAAGGTGGTGGTCGGGGGATCCGGCGCGCGGCACCCCCACATAGCCGACACAGTGACCGAGTGTACCGACCTTGCAGGTGTCCTCTCCATACTCGGGAAGACTATTGCCCTGGTTCGGGCAAACGCAAAGCAATCAATGCGGGTTTTCACCCTGCGGAAGCTGATCGCCCAAACTGGTGTTGACGTGCTGAAGTGACGGCAATTTTCCTCTAACCATTTATTATAGATTATAGTGAGTCTGCCATGAGAAAAGTGAGATTGGGAAGAACCAACCTTCAGGTCACACGCTGGGCATTGGGCGGCATACCGCTTTCCACCATGATGGGCGGCAGGGACGAAGAAACCATCAACAAGGTGTTTAATGCCGCACTGGATTACGGCATAAACTTTGTTGACACCTCACGGGTGTACATGGATTCGGAGGAAAACATCGGCGAGGTGATGAAGACCAGAAGAAAAGAATGCTTTATTGCCAGCAAATCGCACAGCCGGGAGTATGGTGCGGTCATGGCAGACCTGGAAGAGAGCCTGAAGGCATTGGGGACGGACAAGATCGAAATCTACCAGGTGCATGAGCTCTACCCCAAGGAAATAGAAGCGGTGATGAAAAAAGGCGGGGCGCTTGACGCCTTTAAAAATGCCCGCGAGCAGGGCATGATCGATTTTATCGGATTGACCAGCCATCACGTGAGCGTCATGCTTGAGCTGGTCAAAACCGGGGAGTTTGACACGGTGATGTTTCCCTTTAACGTGATCGAGCGGGAGCCGGAGAAGGAGCTGTTAACCCTTGCCAGGTCGAAGGACGTGGGCACTTTGGTGATGAAGCCGCTGGCAGGCGGGGTGTTTACCAATATTGAAAAGTGCTTTAAGTTTTTGAACGGCTACCCGGTTGATGTTATCCTCAACGGTGTTGCCAGCCTTGATGAATTAAGGGAGGATCTGAAATTCGCGGAGGACACAGATCCGCTCACGCCCGAGGAACTGAAGGACTTCGAGGCGGAGGTCGCACCATTGGGTAAGGATTTTTGCCGGCGCTGCAGCTACTGTCTGCCCTGCCCCAATGACATCCTCATTCCCATCATGTTTAATATTCTCTGGCCGCAGGTTACGGGCCGGCGCTACGAGGACCTCACCGACAAGCAGAAAAAGATGGGCACCAATCTCATGGTGTGGTGGCAGGCCTGCGTGGAGTGCGGCCAGTGCGAAGAAAAATGCCCCTACAACCTTCCCCTCATCAAGCGCAAGCAGGAACTGATGCAAATCTTCTCCGAAGGGGGATAGTACAACCCTTCTTTTTCGAACATACAGCAGGTTAAACCCTAAAGCACATATTTCACCCCTTCGTTCCAGCCATTCAGAAAAATATTTCAGCCAAATCAATGGTATGCGGTTAATGCCGACACGTGCATTTTTATCTTGACATTTATAATAAAGTATAATAAAAGTTTTTTTTTATAGTTCTAAATTAATTCAAAGTTTGTAGCGGGTGCTCATTTACCACAAAGCATTCATTAAGAAAGGGGGTGAATTGGAAGGAGGGTAATTTTAACAAAGGTTCTTAAACGTCCATTCTTAAACGTCCATTTATTTAATGGAAGGGGGGATTACGTATGAATCCTAAAAAATCACGTATCTTCACGTTAGCTATGCTGGCATGTATGGCAGCAATTCTGACGGGCGTCAGTGGGTGTATTGACGGAGAGGTTGTTGACATTACCACCATGACCCCTGAACAGCGGGCCGCCATAATCGGCCTGAACATACCGCAGGACAGCATTAAAGTTGCCATTGGCAGGACTACGGATGTTACCTTTGCGGTCACCGATGCTTATAATCGTCCTGTCGTCGGCATCGAAACCCTGATTGCTGAAGATGACCGTTTTGTGCGCTTTACCATGGTCAAGCTGGTGGCCGGCACCAACGGAGATCCTGACTCGTGGGTTAGCTACATCCGCGAAGAGGGCGTCCCGAGCTATGACAGCCCTCGGCAGGGCGGCATCTTGGCAGCCAATCCGGACAATACCTATACCTATACCTTCGCCTATAACGTGGGAAGTGACGCGGCCTTTGGCAGAACAGTCACCCACCGCCTGGGCGGCCAGATGGGTAATGCTGACGCCGGTCTTACACCGCTGAACGTCGTCTATGACTTTGTTCCGGACAAAAGCCCCGTGGTTAATACCCGGGACATTTCCCTGACCGCCTCCTGCAATGAGTGCCACGGCCGTCTTGTCGTTCATGGCCGCCGTTATGAGATGGGTTACTGCGTTACCTGCCATAACCCGGATTGTGTTGTGGACGGGGAATCATTTGACATGGTTGTCATGACCCATAAGATCCATGCCAGTGATCCTGAATATCTTGGCGGTGAATTTGCCGAGGTTACCTATCCACAAGACCTGCTCAACTGCAGGAAATGCCATGACGGCGCTGACGAAGGAACTCCACAGGGCGATAACTGGAAAAACAAGCCGTCCATAGACGCCTGCGGCTCCTGTCATACCGGTGTAAACTTTGCGACCGGCGAAGGACATCCGGTACAGACCAACAATTCAGCCTGCGCCACGTGTCACAGCGCTGACTCGATTGAGACAGCCCATCTGACCGCGAACGCGACTCCCAACAACCCCAGCCTCCCTGCCGGTGTGCCGGAGATTGCGTATGCAATATCCGAAGTGAGCGTTGCCGGCAACGGCGCTCCGACCATCACCTTTGCCATAACTGCTGACGGCAGCCTGGTTGATGTGAACAATCTGCCGGCAGGCTTTTCCGGTTCCCCGAGCTTTCTGCTCGCCTATGCCTTGCCACAGGATGGGGTAGCAGCGCCGGCTGATTACAATAACCTCGGTAGGAAAGCGGCCCAACCCGTCTCCGTAAGTATTGCTGACATTGCCGCAGGAGATAAGGGTTCCGTGACCTGTTCAGGCAGTTCCTGCACAGCAACGCTTACCGACACGTTCCCGGCAGGCGCCACGATGCGCGCCGTTGGCCTGAATGGCTATTACTCGATCGATACCACCGGCGACGGTGAATCCGATTACTCGCTCCACACCCCTTCCGTAGTGGCACCGGTGCCTGGTGATGAGGTAAGGCGCACCGTGATAGATAGCAACAAATGCGCCAATTGCCACGAGTGGTTCGAAGGTCATGGCGGAAACCGGGTCCTGAACATGGAAATCTGTGTCCTCTGCCATGTGCCCAACCTGAGCAGCAGCGGCCGGGAAATAACCGAGCCGTCTGATGAAGTAATCGAAGCGCTCGGTCCCGATACCCTGAGCTATCCAGAGGCCACTCAAAACATGAAAGACATGATCCATGGCATCCACGCATCTGCGGTACGGACGACGGATTATGAGCATGTCCGCAACCGGAACAACGGCCTGTATTATAACTGGTCCGAAGTGACCTTCCCGACCGATGCCGGCAACTGCCTGGTGTGCCATATTGACGCCACGGAAGACCTGCCCGCCACATACCAGCTGCCGCTGAATGAAAATGTGCTGATGACAACCAATCGGACCACGGGAGTTGCCAACGGACTGGATGCCACCCCTGCTGACGTAACGACCGCCCGCGAGAATGTACCCAATGACACGGACTGGGTCATTACGCCGGCTACCGGTGCATGCTACTCCTGTCATGACAGCGCAGAGTCTGTTGCGCATATGACATTAAACGGCGGGGGCATCGACCAGAATCGCTCCGCGGTGCTGGCGGGAGGTACGGTTGAAACCTGCACCGTCTGTCATGGTGGAGACAGTTCCCACGCGGTGGATAAAGTCCATACAATAGTGAATAACTAGCCCACACCATCATCCGGGTTGCATGCGCAGCCCACCGTAACAGAAAAGCCCCTGATTCAAACATCAGGGGCTTTTTCTTGCTGAAGGTATCCCGCACTGTGATGGGGACGCTCTTAAAAAAGTAAATAACTCAGGACATTAGCCGATAATTATTATCCTGGGCAATTATTTTTCCCCGCTCCACAGCATATCCCACACCGGGATGCTTCTCATTGTCGTAGAAAAGGCATCGGCCCGGTTCGAAAGAAAAATGGACATGATGAGAAAAAAACGTCAATCCATAGGCAAACTCTTACTTCCCTGCAGTATTGCCAATTTACTTATTTAAGAGCGTCCCCCTCTATACTTTCGCTGTGTGCAGTTCACTTCCTATCGCTTCCTTCAGACCCTGCCGTTTCCAGCAACGCCCTTGCGATTCGGATTGTCTTCCCCCTGGTCAGGGCGACATCTGTTTCTTTCAACAGACCGGGGAGGCCAAGCACGCTGGGCAAACAAAAAAGCAGGGGTCAGTACCGGCCCTGCTTTTTGCCGTATGGTATAGCTCATGGCGCACCGCCGCAGCTATTGCTTATCCCCTTTGACACACCGCACACTCATGCCACTCCCCTTCCCGTACACGAAATGATAAACCGTGGTGTCGGTGTAAAAAATGCTCCGGTGCCATGCATCGTCCTTACCACCATCCGTGGTTGACCACCACGCACCATAGAAACCACTATCGCGGAAGGTGCCGTTGCTGCGGCGCAGGCCCCCCGGAAGACCTGAGAAACCGCTGCTGTCCGTTGCCCCGGCATTGGGACTTTTATAACGCGGATGGGGCTCGGGCTCCGTTCGGGTTGATTTCATCGCACCCCCTGCAACCGAGTCCCCTCCCAGATAATCAACCAGTTGTTGCCATTCTGTATCGCCGGGCACATGCCAGCCGGAAGGGCATAAACCATGGGGGCTGGTCACCGCAGGCCAGTTGTAGAGGGCCCCATAAACGGCCTTGTTGCCGATGTCATTATTGTGCCATGCATAGGCGCCTGCAGTATTTTTCTCCCATAAAGCATCGTCTGTCCCCGGGCACTCAAGGGGCGTGCCATCTTTGTAGCGGGTGGTCTTGAGGTTCTCGGCCATCCATTCCTGCTTTCCTATGGTAATGGTCTTGTAGACATTCCCCTCGATGTCGGTTACCGTGCCTGTCTTGCCCGGTGCCATGTGCTTATCCCCCGGCTTCTCCGGCGGGACAGGGGCTTTCGAATCAACTCCTGGAGGAGGTGACGGGACACGAGATGCGGTCTTCGGCTCAACCGTTCCCCTAAATCCTGAACGTATGGAATGTTTACCCCCACGCGCGGTAAATGACAGAAAGTCTTCAGATGGAACCAGCTCCGTGTACTCAGCCATATCCATGGGAAGGTCATAGACCGTTTTTGCGCGTTCCGCCTCGATATAATTATGTTTCTTAAACATGGTGCCATAGTAAATCTGGAAACTGACCTTGCCGGGATTTTTTATGCCATAGGCCATATGGCTCTTTCCGGTATCACTGGCCCAGGTATCGGTTATCGCCCATTGCACACGTGACCCGTCATTCATGGTTACGGTCCAGGTGCCAATCCATGCTTCCAGCACTGGGGACTGGGCAAAGGCAAAGGACGTCGATGCCCACAAGAGTAATACACTGCACGTTAATGTTTTCAGCATCTTTCTCATCACTCCTCACGTTTGTTGATGGGGACGCTCCTAAAAAAGTAAATAACTCAGTTCATCAGCCGATATTGGTTATCCTAGGCAATGTAATTATTTGTATCGAAGTTTGTCAAGCAATTCCTGCGCTAGTTGATAGTTGATGGGGACGCTCTTAAGAAAATAAATAACTTTCAGTCTATCAGCCGATAATTATTATTCTGGGCAATGATTTCACCACGCTCTACGGCATACCCCACGCCGGGCATGCTCATTTCCAGCTTCCGCGCTAAATCAGCCAGCGGCATACCCAACTCTCTAACAGCCCAATAGCACAGAAGACTCCGTGCCCTCGCTTTTCTGTGCTGCCGCCCCTTTGAAAAAACTTCATGCTCTTCCATCTCGCACACCTCGGCAACCCTTTTGGCAACCTTCTGCAGATCATAGCCTCGAGTCTTCAGTTCATAGCCGCGCTCGTATCTTTCTTTGGCTTGGGAAAGGATTGCATCCACAAAATCTGACTCCCCTAATATCCGCTCATCACTCATCATATGAGACTGCCCCGTGGATCCTGCCTTCTTTACCTTAGACCATCTGCCGAGGCTCCGCTTCAATCCGCCACCTACCAGCTCATCCCGGCGACCTTGATCAAGCCCTGCTTTCATATAGAAAAGATAAGCCTTTCTGGCTGCCTTGCCTGTTCTCCCAAAACATCCCAGTAAATAGTGCACCCCCTGCCACGGCCTTTCCTTCCAACCCACTATCGCACTGTGACCGCAATACGGGTACTTGTTCAGGTCTTCAAGATTCAGAACAATACCTGCCCGTACAGGGTTGAGATGTATATAACGAACCAACTCCTTAAGATACATATCTTCCTGGCACACAATCGATTTATAACGGTTCTGTAAGAGCTGGCCATGCCGCTTATGCCGGCGATTAAAACCAACCACATATCCGGTTAGAAGCCTCCTCATTACCGTGGCAAGGGGCACCTGTCCGGTGCGAAAGAGGAAATGGGCATGATTAGAAAGTAATGCCCATCCATAACAGGTCGTTTTGGTTAATGCGAGCAGACTTCCCAAACGATCCAGAAAGTCTTCCCGATCCTTGTTGTTTCTGAATATATTGCGGCGTTCTATCCCCCGGATAATCACGTGATGAAAAACACCGGGTGCATCAAGCCGGGCTAATCGTGGCATGCGCAAACTCTTACTTACCTGCCGTACTGTCAATTTAATTATTTAAGAGCGTCCCCCTTGTGCTGCGGGCCATGGGTAAAATTATAAAACATCAGGTTTGGTCAAGATTAATTCAAACAGTGTCTCCGCAATTTACTTATTTAAGAGCGTCCCCTTTACTTGAAAAACAGGATCATCCTACACCAGCGCCCTGTCTAAGCTGCGGTACTGGATGGCCTCGGCGATGTGGTGGGACTTGATGTGCTCCTCCCCTTCCAGGTCGGCGATGGTGCGGGAGACCTTGACGATGCGGGTGTAGGCCCGGGCGCTCAAGCCCAGCTTTTCCATGGCCTGCCGGAGCAGCCCCTGAGAGGTGTCATCGATCCTGCAGAACTGCCGCACCTGGCGCGCCGCCATTAGTGCGTTGCAGTAAATTTTCATTCCCGCAAAGCGTTTGTGCTGAATGGCGCGTGCCTCCACCACCCTCGCTTTAATCGCCAGCGAGTTCTCCCCCAGCCGCTCCGCGCTGATCTCCTGGAAGTTGACCGGCGGCACCTCCACCTGGATGTCGATGCGGTCAAGCAGCGGTCCCGAAAGCTTGGCCTTGTAGCGCTGCATCTGCGGCAGGGTGCAGGTGCACTGCTGCCGGGGATCGGTATAGAATCCGCAGGGGCAGGGATTCATGGCCGCCACCAGCATGAACCGGGCCGGGTAGGTTAGCGAGGTGACCGCCCGGGAGATGGTAACCTTGCCGTCCTCAAGTGGCTGGCGCATCACCTCCAGCGTGTTCTTTTTGAACTCGGTCAGCTCGTCCAGGAAGAGAACCCCGTTGTGGGAAAGGCTCACTTCCCCCGGCCGGGGAACGGGGCCCCCGCCGATGAGCCCCGCGTCCGAGATGGTGTGATGAGGGCTGCGAAAGGGCTTGTGGGTCACCAGCGCCTGGTCCGGATCAAGCAGCCCCATCACGCTGTGAATCTTGGTGGTTTCAAGCGATTCTTCGAAGGTCATGGGCGGAAGAATACTGGCAATACGTTGCGCCAGCATGGTTTTCCCGGCGCCCGGGGGTCCCACCATGATGATGTTGTGCCCGCCTGCCGCCGCCACCTCAATTGCCCTTTTTGCGTATTCCTGCCCCTTGACCTCGCAGAAATCCACCGGATAGGCGGCCTGACGGTTGAATATCTCCTCGATATCAACTGTGGCAGGCGTGAGCGAGAGTATACCATTCAAAAAATCGACCACCTGGGAAAGATGCTCCACCCCCAGCACCTCTATGCCGTTCACAACCGCCGTCTCCGGCGCGTTGGCCTGGGGCACGATAATGCCCTTCAGTCCCCCATCCCGGACAGCCACGCCCAGGGGCAGTCCCCCGTGGATGGATTTAACCCTGCCGTCGAGCGACAGCTCGCCCGCAATGAGGTAATCCTTTATCCTGTCCCGCCTGACCACATCTGATGCTACCAGGATTCCGACGGCAATGGGCAGGTCAAAGGAGGCACCTTCTTTTCTTATGTCCGCGGGCGCCAGGTTGACGGTTATGCGCTGGGAGGGAAAATTGTAGCCGCTGTTCTTGATGGCCGCTTTCACCCTGTCCTTGCTTTCCTTGACAGCGCCGTCAGGAAGCCCCACCGTTGCCAGAGCGGGCAGTCCCAGCGAAATGTCTGCCTCCACCCCCACCAGATAGGCATCGATCCCTAACAGCCCCCCGCTTATGACTTTCGCTATCATAGAAATACAATTAGCAAGTACTGTGCCTATGGGCGCAAATCTGCAACGCGTCCCCTTTGGATATTTACCTTGACGAACATGCACGCTTGGCATTAAGATTCATATAAGACAATGTTGCATGTACTGAAGATGAGGCACAGCAGGATGAGCAGATTGACCCATGTTGATGACAAGGGTAAGGCGCGAATGGTGGATGTGTCTGGAAAGAACGTCACCTTAAGAGAAGCTGTTGCCTCCGGGGCTATTTTTATGAAGCCTGAAACCTTCCGGATGGTAGTAAATGCGGAAATCGCCAAAGGTGATGTCCTGGGCGTTGCTAAAATAGCAGGTATCATGGCGGCAAAAAAAACAAGTGAACTCATTCCATTGTGCCATCCTTTGGACATTACTCACGTTGACATACAGTTCCACCTCAGGGAGAAGCAGAATTCCATTACCATTGAAGCCGCTGTAAAGACCCTTCATAGAACAGGCGCGGAGATGGAGGCGATGGTTGCTGTCACCGCTGCTGCGCTCACAATCTATGACATGTGCAAAGCTGTGGACAGGGCTATGGTCATCTCTGATATTAAATTGTTAAAAAAGAGCGGCGGCAAAAGCGGCACCTACAGGCTTAAGCGCGCATGAGATTTTGCTTTACAGCCACGGCGTATTGATATACAAGTAAAGCCCAGGGCAGCATCCGGTGCATACATGGCAATGAATAAAGACAGACTAAACTATTTTGAAAAATTATTGAGTGATCAGCAGGATGGGCTTGTCTCCGAGGCCATGAAGACGGTCGAGGACATGAGTGATGAGGAGGAAACCTTTCCCGATCCGACTGATCGCGCTTCATTGGAATCAGACAGGAACTTTCTCCTGAGAATACGGGACAGGGAAAGAAAGCTCATCGTCAAGATCAACGAGGCCCTGGCCAGGATCGAAGACGGCACATTTGGAATATGCGAGATGTGCGGGGAGGATATCTCTGAAGAGCGCTTGAAAGCAAGGCCGGTAACAACGCTTTGCATTGACTGCAAAACAGAAGAAGAAGAAAAAGAGAAAATAGGAAGCTAAGAGCACCGTTACGACATCCGACAAAATCCCGGTCACCAGCCTCCCCCGGCACGTGTTCACAAATCCCTTAGCATTAATTGCCCTTCATTATCAATCCGCACTAAGCGGAGCATGCCATGCCTGAGTTAAGAAAAGACCCCATTATCAGCCGATGGGTTATCATCTCAACCGAACGCGGGAAAAGGCCGTCCAGTTTCACTCCCCCTGACAAAAAAACCCATGACGACTTTTGTCCCCTCTGCCCGGGCAATGAAGATAAGACACCCCCCGAAGTCTTTGCCCACCGTCCTGCCGGTTCACGTCCCAACACCCCGGGATGGAGCCTGAGAGTCGTTCCCAATAAATTCCCCGCGCTCCGCATAGAAGGCGAGCTGGACCGCAGAGGTGACGGCATTTACGACAAGATGAATGGCATCGGTGCCCACGAGGTCATTATTGAATGTCCGGAACATGATGCTACTCTTTCATCCGTTTCACGGGAACACTTCGAGAAGGTGCTGCTCAGTTACCGGGACCGGATGAATGAGCTCTACCGGGACCGGAGATTCAAATATATGGCCATCTTCAGGAACCAGGGGGAGGTGGCCGGCGCATCGCTTGCCCACCCCCACTCCCAGATTATCGCGCTTCCGATTGTACCCCGTCGCGTGATGGAGGAGCTTGAGGGTTCAAGGGCATACTTTAACTATAAAGAGCGGTGCGTCTTTTGCGACATCATCAGGCAGGAAAAAGAGCAGGCGGTCCGGGTGGTACATGAAAACCGGGAGTTTATCGCCATAACCCCCTTCGCTTCCCGCTTTCCCTTTGAAATCTGGATCCTTCCTAAAAATCACAGCTCCGCCTTCGAAGACATTCCCCACTTTCACTACACTTCACTGGCGGAGCTTTTCTCCGATACCTTGAAGCGGCTTTCCCTGTGCCTGAACGACCCACCCTACAATTTTATGCTCCATACCTCTCCCGTCAGCGAAAAATTTAATGATTTCTATCACTGGCACTTTGAAATCATCCCCCGCCTCACCCGCGTCGCAGGCTTTGAATGGGGGTCGGGGTTCTACATCAATCCCACCGCTCCTGAGGATGCCGCGCAATCCTTACGGGAAACCCCACCGGTTCCCGCGGCACCGTAGTTCTTGCCTGCCTTTTCTGATTCCCCCACATTATAGAGCCATTCTGCCTCTCCGACTTGATCGCAGCTCGTTAAGTTATTTAATTATTTACGGTTGTCCCCTCATCTTCCACGTCATACACATCATACTGCCCAAACAAAATCCTCTCAGAAAAAGCTAATGAATCCGAGGCTTATGGCCGATAGAGCAGAGTACGTGCAGAAAATATCTTTCCGGCAACGCACCGTTCCTGTCGTTGCACACGATAACCATATCAGTAAACAGCACTCAGTGCGAAATGATATCAACTAGTAAAACCGGATAATCATCAATAACAAATGAAGGGGAACAAACAATGCTGAAGAAATTAAATATCATACTATCATTTATTCTTTTTACTGGCTTAATAACCGGCCAGGCTTTCGCAAAGCTGGATGCGGATATTATAAGCCACACCATCCCGGCGAGGGTGTCTCCAGGCGATGTATTTCAGGTCAGCATAACCGTGCAAAATACCAGCACTGCGGGTGAAAACTGGAAACGTCCACGATTCAGGCTTGTTTCTCAAAGCGATCCCACCACCATCTGGGGTCCCGCCCAGGTTGGACTGAATAAAGTTGATGATATACAGCCGGGCATGGATAAAACCTTTAACATGATCTTTACCGCACCGGTTACCCCCGGCAGCTATCCCTGTAAATGGCAGATGAAAAGACAACCCGGCTCAGCTTTCGGGGAAATGCTTGATCTTACAGTCGAAGTAACCGATACCACTCCCAAAATGCTTGATGCAGCAGTGGTATCCCACACCATTCCTTCCGCAATGTGCGCCGGTGAAACAAGGTCCGTTACCATCACCATGAGGAACACCGGTTCTACTACCGTATGGTACTCGCCTGATTTTGAGCTCTTTGCGCAAAACAGCCCCGAGCCGGACGATCAGTGGGGACCTGGCTATGGTTCTTTAACTAATGGTGAAGATATAAGACCAGGCAGCACCAAAACCTTTACGATAAACATTACCGCTCCGGTAACGCCGGGCAGCTATAACTGCAACTGGCAGATGAGTATCTCGACTATTGACGATACCCGGCTATTCGGAGTAACGCTTGAGACAGTGGTTTCGGTGGTCGGTGAAGGCGGAACCTGTGATGATGGGAATGAGTGCACCGGCAATGGGAGCTGCAGCGGTGCGGTGTGCATGGGAGCCGGTCCGGTAGCCGATGGTACCGCCTGCGACGCAGCCAACACCTGCACAGCATACACCTGCACCGGTGGTGTGTGCGGCGGTACAATCAACCAGGGTGCGCCCTGTGATGACGGGAACAACTGCACCGCAAGTGACAGCTGTTCGTCTGAAGGCATATGCGGAGGCAGCCTGCTGGACTGCAGCGGTCTCAATGATGTGTGCAAGCTGGGAATTTGTAACCCCTATAATGAGCCTCCAAGCTGTGCACAGGACAGCACCTACAAAAACTATACCGCCTGCAGTGACGCCATCTTCTGCAACGGCACTGACATGTGTATCGCCGGGACATGTGACTTGCACAACGGTGATCCCTGTACCGACGACGGCCAGTTCTGTAATGGCACCGAAAGCTGCGATGAAGGGAATGATCAGTGCCTGAGCAGCGGCGACCCCTGTGCTGAAGGCACCGTGTGCAATGATGAAATAGACACCTGCTTTATTGTACCCTGCTTCGATGATGGTGACTGCGATGATGGGAAATACTGCAATGGGGTGGAAACCTGCGAAGCCAATAACTGCATAACAGGAACACCGGTTGCATGCCCGGACGACGGCCTGTTCTGCAGCGGCGCCGAGTCCTGCGATGAAGCAACCGATTCTTGCGTAAGCAGCGGCGACCCCTGTGCTGAAGGCACCGTGTGCAACGAGGAAATAGACACCTGCTTTGTTACTCTTTGCACCGTTGATGCTGACTGCGATGACGGAAACTACTGCAACGGTGCGGAAACCTGTGACGCCGGTACCTGCATAACAGGAACACCGGTTGACTGCAATGATGGCGTAGCCTGCACTGTCGACAGCTGCGATGAGATCACTGATAGTTGTACACACACTCACAATAATGAGCCTTGCAGCGACGGTCAATTTTGCAATGGCAATGAGATCTGCGATCCAGTAAACGGCTGCCAGTCCGGCACGCCGGTTGACTGCCCGGACGACGCCTTGTTCTGCACCGGTACCGAGTCCTGCGACGAGGGTGCAGATTCCTGCGTCAGCAGCGGTAATCCCTGTTCCGAGGGTACGGTATGCAACGAGGAAACGGATTTCTGTGATACCGTCGAGTGCTTCTCTGATGCCGACTGCGATGACAGCATATACTGCAATGGTGCAGAAACCTGCGACGCCGGTACCTGCATAACAGGAACACCGGTTGACTGCAATGACGGCGTAGCCTGCACCATCGACTCCTGCAATGAGGCTGGGGGCATCTGTAACCACACCCCCAATAATGCGGTCTGTGACGATGGACAGTTCTGTAATGGTAACGAGGTCTGCGATCCGGTCAATGGCTGCCAGCCCGGCACCCCGGTTGACTGCCCCGACGACGGCCTGTTCTGCAACGGCACCGAGTCCTGCAATGAAATAACAGACTCATGCGCCAGCGGCGGCAATCCCTGTGCCGAAGGTACGATTTGTAATGAGGGCACAGAGGTCTGTGATGTAGTGGAGTGCTTCGTTGATGCTGACTGCGACGACGGAATATACTGCAATGGCATTGAAACCTGCGATGTCTATACCTGCATGCCCGGCGCGCCGGTTGACTGCAATGACGGCATAGCCTGCACCATTGATTCCTGTGACGAGGCAAGTGATACCTGCCTGCACACGCCCGACAACGGTCTCTGCAGTGACGGACAATTCTGCAACGGCAATGAGGTCTGCAATCAGCTCAACGGCTGCCTAGCCGGCACGCCGGTCACCTGCCCGAGCGACGGTTTGTTCTGTAACGGCACCGAGTCCTGCAATGAAGCGACTGATTCCTGCGCCGGCAGCGGCAATCCCTGCGCCGGAGGAACAACCTGTAATGAATCTCTGGACAGATGCGTAAGCGCAACCACAACAACCACCATTCCAACGACGACAACATCAGTACCTCTCACGACGACAACCACGATACCTGCCACCAACTGCTCTGTGCTCATTTCTCCCGACTTGCAGACCGTTGCGTCCGGCGGGACATTCTCATTCAGCGCGGTAAGTACCTGCGACGGTGCCATGGTTGACGGCACCTATGTATGGGAAATTGTGCCGGCAAGCACCATCGGAAGCAGCATCGCGGAAGATACGGGGCTCTTCACGGCAGGGAACAATACCACAGGTTCTGACATGACTGAGATCGTGCAGGTGACCGATATTACTCACAACACGATTGATACTGCCGTGGCAACAGTGCAACCGGTGCAGCCGGTTTGTGAGACGGCCATTAATCCGTCTACCGCGACCATTGATTCAGAAGAAAGCATAACCTTTACCGTTTCAACCGAGGGAGTGGGCTGTCGTGAACCTGATTATGCATGGCAGATTGACACTGACTTAAACAGCCAGATCAATGCCGGGGGGGCAAGCTGTCTCTATCAGGCGGGCATAAACAAAACAAAGATGCTGCATACCGACACCCTTACGGTTGTTGACCGGGCCAACGGCACCTCAGCAGAAGTGACGGTGACCGTCTACTACGGCAGGATTAAAAGGATATTCCCCAAGGTGCTTTTCGGTTCCCGCTGGATACCGCTCGCACATATTATTTACATCATCGGAGAAGACACGGGGTTCAATCGCTCGTCACAACCGGTATTCACGCCGGGCGATTCCATAACCACCATTGGTAAAATCGGATTTCGAAATTTCATGGCCGCACTGGTTCTTATAGCTCCCAATGCAGAGCAGGAGCTTATTGACCTGGCGGTGCCGATGATAAATGAAGAGGGACAGGAAGTCACCTTTAGCAAGGAAGATATGCTGAGCATCAGGCTCCTTCCCTTCGGGCTGGATGAACAGGAAAATAAGCCGAAATAAGCAAGGCTATTGATTGCGCAGCTATTAAAATATTTAATAGCAGGTGGGCGGAAATGACCTCTTAACGATAAGGGCAAAGAGGCAGCGCTACCAGCCTAGATGCGATGCAGTGCTATAATTACCATAATTATTTCATGCAATTATTCCGTTTCGCGCGAGACACGTGCCGTTAAAAATCTTTTGGTACGATGCTTGCTCAATTAACCGCTGCGAGGCCTTTTCAGGTATTTCAGGCTGAGCACATTAAAGGAGTCACTGCGATGAAATCACCGAGCAGAGGATTCACCCTTATCGAACTCATGGTTGCCATTGCTGTCATTGGAATATTGGCTACCGTTGGCGGTGTATCGTTCACCCGGGAGCTTCCCCATTACCGACTGAAAGGTGATGCCGGAACTATCCACCGCAGCTTCATGACCGCACGGACTCAGGCCACATCATCGGGGCGGCAGTTTGCCATCACGTTCAATCTTGACGCCAGCCCCCAGGAGTATTTCCTCCAGGAGGGAAACGCCAACAGCAGCTCCACCGTATGGACCACCAGGGCCTATCGCAAAGAACTCTCCCCCTCGGTAAAAATAGCCAGTGTGGTTGACGACGGCGGCACCAAGACCTCGGGCACGGCCAGGGTCATCTTCAATCCCAACGGTTCCTGTGGCACAGGCGATATTTTCCTGGGAAGCGCCTCTCATGGCTACCGGGTGTTCCTGTCGCCGATCACCGGCAGAGTGCAAACCCGTGAGGGGTGGTCATAAGATCCAATCATAAGGAACGGAGGAAGCACAATGAAACTTCATTGCGCGGATAACAACAAGGGCTTTACCGTGGTTGAACTGATGGTTGCGGTGGTCATAACCGTCATTGCCTTTGCCGGGCTTGCCACCATGGAAATCGCCTGCATCAACGGCAATTCAATCGCCAGCAATGTCACCACCGGAATCACCCTGGCCCAGGACAAGATGGAAGATCTGATGAGCCTCGACATCAACGACCCCAAACTTGACGATAACAATGCCAGCAACAATGTAAATCTGAGGGAGGGGGTTGAAGATTTCGCCGACGTGGGCAACCTCGCCACCGCTGATGACGGCCACCGGGAAGAAAACATTGACGCAAAAGGCAATCCGGGCGGCATGTACACCCGCTTCTGGAACATTGCCGAAGACACGCCGATTGACGGGCAAAAAACCCTGGTGGTGATCGTAACCTGGCAGGACAGCATGGTCACCGTCTCATCAATAATTTAATCACAGGAAATTATAGAGGGCCACGCTCCGTTGTGGCCGCGGTTTAGGAAAGGGGCGCAATGATGAAAAATAATCATCTGAGCAACAGGGAAAAAGGAATCAGCCTGGTCGAGCTGATGATCGTGACCGCCCTGCTGGGCCTGGTGATGGCGGGTATGTATAACATGTTCGTCCATCAGCAGAAAAGCTATTCCATACAGGACCATGTTTCGGCCATGCAGCAGAACGCGAGGGTGGGTCTCGAATACATGGTGAAAGACATCCGCATGGCCGGGTATGTTCCTGAAAGTATACCCTTTGACGCCTTCGATCCTCCTCTGCCCACCCCGCAGAAGCCCGCCCCCGGGGCGGACGTGGCGGGACAGCCCTTCACCGATGGTGACGACGAAGACATTGAAGAGGCCACTGCCACCAGTATCACCTTCCAGGCCGACATCGATAATGATGCCAAAACCGAAACAGTCCGTTACGCGCTCAATGGAACGGACCTCACCATGGAGGTGTGGGAGTGGAACGCCGCGAGTTCAAGCTGGGGCAGCAGCACAGGCCCTCAAGTTATAGCGCAGGACATTGAGAACCTGGCCTTTACCTACGGGGTCCTGTCTGACGACTACGGGGTCAACAACGATCTTGATGATGACGGGAATGACGGCGCGGACGAAGAGGGGGAGCTTAAGACCTGGAACGTTGCCACGGACGGCGCGCTGGGAAACGCCCTGCGCAGGCACATACGGCAGGTATCCATCACCATGAATGCGAGGTCGGAGGTTAAGGATCCCGTTTACACGGACCCGGTCGTGGGAGATCACTACCGGAGGCGGGCGCTTACTTCTAACATTAATTTGCGCAATATTACATAACCTATGACCGGTAGGAGCGGCTTCAGCCGCGAATTAATCGAGCTTACATAAAAAGGATGAGATTGCCGCGCGGAGTTTATCCTGAGTGATTAATGGAGATTCTTCGCTGCGCTCAGAATGACACAGGGAAGGGCTCAGAATGACAGGCGAAGGACTCAGAATAATACAGCGAAGGGCTCACAATGACACTATCAGGCAAGTCCATTGAATAAGTCGTTGCGAGGAGCGCCAGCGACGAAGCAATCTCATGCAATTAGGAAACTGGTTATCAGAAAAGAGGAGAACGCACCATGGTTAGAAAATCAGACAAAGAGAGCGGTGCCATCATCGTGGTTGCTGTTTTTGTCACCCTTGCACTGACAGTGCTCGGGGCCCTCGCCAGCATGCTGACCGATGTGGAGCTGGACATCGCCCGCAATGACCGTTTCGGCAAGGAGGCTTTTTTCGTTACCGATGCAGGTATTCCGCTTGCTGCCAGAGTGGTGCGGGACATTGCCATGAATGAAGTGATTAACAGCTCAGACTACCCGGGCATTACCCTCGACAGCAATTTAATAAACGAGGTGAGGAATTATTACGAGGGCAATACGAGCTTAAATGACAAGGCGACGGACACTTCCACCTATCATCCTGACCTGGTGACCTCGGTGCTGGAAAGAAACGTGGGGGTTGACATCGACTGGAGGGTAAAAAAAGTCGGGCCCGGCGGCTCGCTGCTGTTCGCCATGGGCTATGAAGGCATCGGTGCGGACCGCAGCCACGGAGGGGTAAAATTCTACTATGACGTCAAATCAACCGGCTATGCCCCGGGCAACGTTGCCGCGCGCATCAGCGCTGTGTATCTCTATCAGTAGAGAAGGAGCTGATAATATGAAAAAAACCTCCCTGATCTTTCTATCGCTGCTCTGGGTTTTGTCGCCCCTGACAACATGGGCAGCCAAGAAGACTACCACCACGACTTCGATAATCACTACCACTACGACATCAATTGCCATTTCGACCACCACCTCGGAAGTCAGCTCGACGACCACTTCTGAAGCCAGCTCGACCAGCACTATTGCAGCGAGCACAACCACCACCGCGCCGGCAAGCTCAACCTCCACCATAGCCAGCTCGACGACGACGACGGCAAGCGCCACAACCACAACGCCGTTCTCACCCGGCGCCCATTCCATGACGGAGTACACCTGTTACCCCATCTTTACCGCCAACACCGTCAAGCCGAACATACTCATCCTGCTGGACAACTCCGGCAACATGAACATGATGGCCTATGGCTATGACGCAGAGGGATACTACTATCCCAATGATTATGACCCCAACATCACCTACTACGGATATTTCAACTCCTCTAAAAAATACATCTATGGCGGCGAGTTTGACATCAACGCGGCCGGAACCTGGGACGGCAATTTCCTCAACTGGCTCAGCATGAGGCGGGTTGACATCATGCGGAAGGTGCTGGTGGGCGGACTTGCCACTTCAAGGACGGGCGGAGGGAATACCAAGCTTTACGGTGAGGTTCCCGGAAATGAGCAGGACCATCACAAATTTTTTAAATTTGCCCGTAATTCGGCAAGCTACAGCCCCTATAACGGCAACTATGTCTTTAAAATATCAAACGGATTTATCGAGGTATATCAGATTACAACGCCGGCCAACTTTGACCACGACGCCGACTTCAAGATGTATTGCAATCCCTTTGACGGGCATGACGCCCAGTTTGAGGACATGGAATTCAAGTATACCGGCGCCATAAACAAGGACGGGAAGTCTTATAACGTCCACCCCCGGAAAGCAAGTGAGCCCAACGGGGACTGTGATTATGATGTCTATGATGAAACCATAACGCTTACCACGCTTACCTATGTCACCTCCCTTGAGATCAAGGTAGATAAGTCGGCGGCAGAGGAGCCCGAATCCTTCATCGATGGAAATATTGCCGGCATTATGCAGAAGATCGATGAAAAAGCCCGCTTCGGCACCTCCTGGTTTAACAGGGATGGATCAAAATACGAACTGGGCGGGGGGACCATTGATGGTGCCACCATTTCCAAATACATCGGCGGCAATTTAACCGACATGATTACCACCGCCGAAAACCAGCCATGCGATACCTACACCCCCCTGGCAGAAGCTTTGTACGAGGATGTGAATTACTACCGGCAGGTCGACCCCTATTACGCGCCCGGGGATTATTCGGGCCACGACCCGTTTGACTATCCCGGGACGGAGTGCGGCAACAACTTTGTTTTAATCGTCACCAGCGGCGAATCCACCATGGACCGGAATATCCCTAATGAATTGAAGGATTATGACGGCGACGGCAATGACACTGATTTCACCGATTATCCCGACTACGGGTCTGATTACCTGGACGATGTTGCCCTCTGGGCAAACACCAACGACATGCGTCCTGACGTGGACGGCTTCAACAACGTCATCACCTACGTGGTTTTTGCCTTTGGCGAGAACTCCCCGCAGCTCATCGAAACGGCCAAGAACGGGGGATTCATCGACAAGAACAGCAACAAGCGCCCTGACCTCGACTCGGAGTGGGACGCCAACAACGACGGAATCCCCGATAACTACTTTGAGGCATCACAGGGCAGCAACCTGGAGGCAAAGATCCTGGAGGCAATCACCGCCATGCTGCAGCGGGCGGCCTCCGGTACGGCGGTTTCGCTCTCTCAACCTCGGCGGAGGGCGAGGGCTCTCTCTTCCAGGCCTTCTTCAAGCCGCGCTTCTTTGACAACATGCGGCTGATCAAGTGGGTGGGCTATCTCAACTCCCTCTGGGTTGACCCGTACGGAAACATGCGCGAAGACACCAACCATGATAACGCCATGGTCTACGACGAGGACAACATCATCAAATTTGAAATCGACTCGACGACCGGTGATACGGCCATCAAGCGCTATCGCGACAGCGATGGCGACGGAAAGGCGGACGTAACCGCGCCTGCAACCGAGCCGGTTCCCTTCGAGTCCGCCCCAATGGAAGAGATGCAACCCCAGTGGGAGGCAGGGAAAATACTCGCCCAGCGCGCCGCTTCAACCAGGACCATTAGGACCTGGATCGATCCCAACGGGAACGGCGAGGTGGACAGCGGCGAGGTGATAGATTTCACCCCCGCCAATGCCGACAAGCTCCGCCCCTTCCTGGATGTGGATACCGTCGACGAGGCGGAAGATCTCATCAACTTCATCCGGGGAGAAGAAGTGGAGGGACACCGGGACCGGAATGTCACCATCAACGGCACCGAATATGTCTGGAAGCTGGGCGATATCGTCTATTCCACCCCGACGGTGGTGGGAAAGCCCATGGAGATGTATAACCTCTACTACAGTGATGTCACCTACTCTGAGTTCTATTCCCTCTGGAAAAACCGGGGCATCACCGTTTACGTGGGCGCCAATGACGGCATGCTCCACGCCTTCAAGGCAGGAACATTCAATGAGGGAGACAACCCCTCGACGCTGGATGAGGAGCACGGCTGGTACACCGCTACCGAAGACCCAGCCACATCGGGGGACCTCGGTGATGAACGCTGGGCCTTTATACCATACAACCTCCTTCCTCACCTCAGGTGGCTCCGTGAGCCTGAATACACCCACGTCTACTATGTCGACCTGAAGCCCAAGGTTACCGATGTGCGCATATTCAACGATGACAGCAACCACCCCAACGGCTGGGGCACCATCCTCATCGGCGGCATGCGGCTGGGCGGAGGAGAATACACGCTTTCGGAGGACTTTGACGGTGACGGCTCGGTCGAGGCGGTTGAAGGAAGCCCCGGCAAGCCGCTTCCCTGGACCTTCCGCTCCGCGTATTTCGTGCTCGACATAACCGTGCCTAACAATCCGGTCTTCCTGGGAGAGTTTACCGACGCCGATCTCAACTTCACCACCTCCTATCCCGCGATCTCCCGGCTTGAAGCCAGCAAGGGGTTTCAAAATCCGGAGGACGATGAATGGTATGCCATCGTGGGGTCCGGCCCAACTTCATGCGAGGGTGAAGGCGCCACGAACAGCTATCTCATGGTATATGACCTCAACACCATGCAGCAGGTTCAAAAAACAGCAACTGCCGAGGGTGACTCCTTCCTGGCCGATCCCATAACCATTGACATCAACCTCAATTACAACACAGAGGTTATGTACATAGGGGAAACGTATGATGCCGGCACACTGGGAAAGATGTACCGCTTGAGCCCCTGCAACAGCGATGACCCGGCGGTCTTCTCCTACAAGCTCAATCCGGCGGTTGATCCCTGGCCCATGACCAGCCTGTTCAGCTCACCCCGGCCCATTACCGCCTCCCCGACTGCCTCCCTCGATGAGGATGAAAACGTGTGGGTGTACTTCGGCACCGGGAAATACTTAAGCGAGGCTGACAAATCAGACACGTCCCAGCAGTACTTCTTCGGCATCAAGGACCCCTGCCAGTGGGGTAATTGCGACCCGGTTGCCGACGAGATACAGATGGCCGATCTCTACAACTCAACCAATATCCATGTGCTTACCAACAAGGAAGTTCAGGGCGCAGCCGCGACCACCTGGGATGAATTCGTGGACGAGGTTCAGGCCACGGACGGCTGGTATTACACCCTGGCTGCCGGCGGAGAGCGGGTGCTTAACAGGCCCAGCATCCTGGGAGGCGTGGTTCTGACCGCCCCGTTCATTCCTGATAATGACATCTGCGGCTACGGTGGAACCGGTTCACTCTATGCATTCTATTTTGAAACCGGCTCTGCTTACTATGAACCCATCCTGGGGACTCAGGCCTCCGGGGATGATGAGGAGAGCATCGTACGGGTTGAGCTGGATAAAGGTATAACCTCGGCGATCGGTCTCCACGTGGGTAAGAAAGTTGAAAGCACCGGCTTCATCCAGCAGGGCAGCGGCGAGGTTATCCAGGTTGAGGTTGATCCCGCCCTCAACGTCAAGAGCGGCCTTGTGGGATGGCAACAGTACTAGCAGGTTGTTGAAAAAATAGTTTTCAGCAGGCTGTTCAAAAACATCCAGATGCAAGGCACGCGAAATCCTGAGGAATGAGGCGTACATGTGAGTACGCTGCAATGACGAAGGATGAGCGTAACGCAGCAGAATGGCGTTTTTCAACAGCCTGCTAGGGAGGAGAGCACGATGATGAAACGAATACTGCTGGCGGGAATGGTCATGGGGCTGATCTGCAGCATCGGCAAGGCGGCGGACCGTTCGGACACCACCTCGTTTAGCGGCCTGGTAAAAGATGCCATTGATGCCGTGTTTGACACGGATACACTGGTGCTGGATGAAAAAGGCGAGGATGAGGACTATTTCCTGTTCTGCTCAAGGCGACTTGATGTCACCTCGAGTACTATTATTAAGAATGAGTGGGGGCGGGTGATTTCATATGACCGTGTTCCCATACCCTGCGAGGCGCTGGTGAGCTATTACAAGAAACCGAAGACTCAGTACCGCTACGTTGCCGTGACCATTCAAGTGATCGGAGAACCGCAGCCGGTTCCCAAGTAATCCGCAGCACCATTCCCCGAATGCTTGCAAGGCAGGGTTTGATAAGGCCCTGCCTTTACTGCTTTAAATATAAAGTTTCTCGCCTTCTTTCCGATATAGATACCTATAGCGTACCTTCCAGCCAAACCTATTTTGTAATGTGTCGTTTCCCCTCACCCCATCCCTCACCCCCAGGGGGCGAGGGTGTAAACGGTGGATCCTTCAATCATCCGGGATTAATGGAAAAATGATTATTTCCCGCTACCCACTGAAGACAAACAATATGCTCTCTCCCCTTGGGGAGAGGGTTAGGGTGAGGGGGCAATAAAGCACAGCCCATGAGCGGAATAAAAGAACAGACATCCTCTGAGCTGCAGCTGCTGAGCGATGCCATAACCGCGCTCAACATCTCGCGTCACAAGGCAGGCATCTACCCCGAAGGACATCCGGAGATAGATGCCGCGCTCAATCGAGCATTTGATGCATTTCAAAAGCTCTTTGAGAAAAGAGGCCAGGTCACCCTGGCAGCGGCAAAAGACGTCCTGCATGTTGATGAGAGCCCGCTTGATAAAGATCACCCCGTTTACCGCGATATCGCCCTCTGCCTTAGCAGTAAAAGCATTGCTTCAATAACCTTTGCCTGCGGTTTAAGTAAAGAAGAGCTCAGTGCGTTTCACCGTTTTCTCTTGAAAGATCCGGGCGACATATCGGCTGAGGACCTGGAAAAGGAATTCAATGAACACAGTCTTTCTCACATAAAGGCAGAATTTATTGACTACGAGGCCTTTTCCTTTGCAGAGGGAAGGCCCCAGGATGATAATCTTAAAAGAGGCCTGTGGGTAAGATATGTTCAGGAGCTTGTCAGGGGAAACCTGCGATCCTCAAAATACCCGGTCATCCGTGAGATTCCGCCTGAAACCTTTGCACGTCTCATAAACGCCGCTGACACCACCCAGCTAACAAATGAAGCCAGCGACCGGGTTATTACCGCCTATCTGTGGCAGTCCCTGGAAAAGGTAGCCTGGATTACGGACCTTAACAAGCTGATGAAATTTATCAACCGGCTGCGTCCGAGCCTGAAAAAACAGTTTCTCTCCTCCTCCTTCCGCAGCTTTCCCAAGGAAATAAACTTAACCGAAGATATGCTCAAGGAAATATCCGCAGATGAAGCGATTGAGTTCCTGGATACCATTAATGAAAATAAAGTCGCCATGCCTGAAGCCATCAAGAACCTCATTGAAAAGCTTTCCACGCTTACCCCGGAGGGCTTCCAGGGCCGCGCTGCGGGAAAAGAACTTATCATTGACGACATACCCCTTCCCTACGACTTTACCCCTATGGCGGGTGAAGATGATTTCAAGCATTTTGTGCCCGACTCCTACACCGCAGAGCTGCAGTCTCTGCTTACCTTCGTTCCCGAAGATACTAACTCGGCAACAGCACATCAAGGTGCAAAAGAATGGGACGATGAAACGGTTGAGAAAAATTTTAATCAGATACTCCTTGAGCTTATCGCGTCAAGCTCAAACAACTCCATTATCGAGCACGATTATGGATACTTCAACAATCTCCTCAAGGAGCAAATCGAGTACTTTATCGGAACCGGGCAGTATGACCAGGTTTTAAAAATTTTTCACATACTAAAATCAAGGACGGGTGAAAACGATTCTCAGTTTACGGATCTCGATGTCATACCGCCGGAAACACTTGTCTCCCTGGTTGACTCGTTTAGAATCCTGGGAGGTCAGCATAGGGAAGATGCGCTGCAGTTATGCAAATATTGCGGAAAAAAGATTGTGGCACCGCTCATGGACGCGCTCATCAATGAGAATGAACGCAGGATACGCAAGCTCCTTCTCGATATGGTAATACATGTAGCCGATGAGGCGGTGCCCGAAGCAATAAAACGTTTGGATGACACGAGGTGGTATGTAAAAAGAAATATGCTGTTTATCTTAAGCGAGTCGGGCAGCAGAGAGGCCCTTCCCTACGTCAGGCCCTATTGCTACCATGAGAATCTCAAACTCAGCTTTCAGGCACTGAGATATCTGCTTAAGGCTGACGAACGCTACGGCATAGAAATGCTCAGGCGGTATCTCAGGTCAGGAACAAGCGGCCAAATGGAAATGGCTTTGACTATTGTGGGGGCTTTCGGCATGACAGCCATTGTTCCGGAATTGATTGCCATGCTTGAGAAAACGGCTAAACGCAGCTCTGATTGGGAAAACAAGATTCCTGTTGTAAAAGCACTGGGCCAGATAGGTGACTCCCGCTCCCTTCCAGCGCTCAGGGTTATCCTTGAGACGAGAAGCATCTTCTTCAGGGATTCCCTCAGGAGAGTGAAGGAGGAGGTGGGCAGCACACTTAAAAACTACCCGCCTGAAGATGTAAGGATGGTAGTCGGCACACTTCTAGGAGAAAAGCAACTAACCGTATCCCGAAAATTTGACGGGGGGCAAGACGCCACCGCGGCCCTCGATACCAACCGGACACCACCGGGCACATCCCTCCTGAGCAGTCACGAGGTTCCCCATGGAACTTGAAAACGGGAAGCAATCTGACCGGGTAAAGAAATTTGTCACCGCCCTCAATATCGCCATATCCAACTGCTGCCTTTACTCAAAAGACCATACCCTGATCGAAGAAACGGGCAGAAAAACCTTTTCCATCCTCAACGAATTGCTGAATGAGCCGGTTGAAATGATGGTCATAGATGATGACCTGGTTGTCAACAAGGTGCCAATGAGAGATGGAAGGATGCAGGCGAATAGCCTGGCAAGGCGTTTCACCAGGAAGTCCATTTCCCGGGTTGATTTCCTGGAGGGAATTACGCCGGGAGAATTCAACCAGTTTATTAGTAATATTTCACAGGCTGACATCGGTTTATGTGACTTCCCTCACATTAGGACAGGCCTTGTCGATGTAAGTACCGGCCGTTTAAAAACAGAGAGCGCCTACACTGAAGAAGATCTCAATCGCTTTAAAGCAGAGCAGATTGAACGGCTCAAGGCGGTTTATCAAAATATTACTCCATTTAAACAGCTCCAATTATCCGAGATCGAGGATATCGTGACACGGTTCGTTGCAACCTTAAGCAGGGAAATAAGTGTTCTCAAGCTCTTAAGTCCTGTCAAGTCTTATAATAACTATACGTATGTCCATTCGATCAACGTATCAATTCTCACGCTTTTTCAGGCTGAGTCGCTTGGTTTGAAAGGCAGGCTACTCCATGATATGGGATTAGCCGCCCTGCTGCACGATGTGGGAAAACTGTTCATCGGGAAAGACATACTGGAAAAGAATGGCCCCCTTGATGAGCAGGAGTTTGCGGCAATGACCAACCACCCTGCCTACGGAACAGCCTACCTTGCCAGAATTGAGGGCATAGCCAGGATAGTGCCCATCGTGGCCTTTGAGCACCACCGCAAGTATGACGGCACGGGATACCCGAAGCTGAAGATGGGAGCAAAAGAACAGCACCCGGGAAGCCAGATCGTGGCCATAGCCGATGTCTTTGATGCCCTGCGCAGCTGGAGGCCCTACCGGAAAAGCCTGGAAATGGAAGCGGTGCTCGCCATCATGAAAAAGGGGGCGGGAACGGACTTCAACCCCGTCCTGGTTGATAATTTTATCAGCTCGTTTATGAAGGCTACACAAAAGGAAGGATAATCGCAGTATTGTTGAGGGTACCTATGAAGACGGGGCGGTACAATTGGGCCCCTTTTTTACTGCCCCCGCTCAAGGAAAAAATAAAACAGCACTCCGGTAATTACCAGGCCGCAGGCGAGCAGAAACATACCTTCGCTAACTGTACAATAGTACTGGTTGTACGCCAAAATGCCTGCTCCTATCACACCGGCGATTATGCCCATATTAATCCAGCCTTCTGTAATAGCTCTTAAGATTGCTGCGTCGCCTTTACTCCTCGCAATGACGAATCATTACCCCTTAAACAGATACGGTCATTGCGAGCGAAGCGCGGCAATCTCCTATCTAAATGATCATGATATTAATATATCGTCAGATTGAGGAAAAAACTAAATACCACCTGCTAAAATATTTTATCCGATGCTGTTCAGTCCATTCCGCCCCCATTATCAGGCCAAAGGCAGGGCAGGCCCTGTAAAATTGGGCGATAAGCATGCTGCCTATTAAGCCGGAGAAATTTTATGTGTGGGGACCTGCAAGACTAAGGGCGGAGATAATGGAGGGCCACGCTCAGTCGTAGCCGCAAAGTAATAAATGGGCGGAAAAGCAGGATTTCGCGAGGGCAATAAATCCGAACGGGGTAAAAAGCTCCAGCCTTGTCAGGCCCCGGTGCTCTTTGCCCCGTTTCAGGGTATGTGCCTAAAGTTTTCATAGCAGCGTCAGGCCGGCTGCCCCTGTGTTCAGCAGGTTAAAAAATCACTCCGAATCTTTTGAGAAATCGCCGGAGCCGAAGTGGTCGACATGATGCTTCATACCAATAATGTGAATCTGCCTGGTCCCGTCCTTGCGTGAAATACCCAAAATGGATTCATCGTTAACAGGGATAAAATTCTCATTGTCCCCTTCAAAATATTTCATTTCGGTCTGGTCTTCCTTGACGAAATAGCTGCTCACCTTCACGTCGTAGTCATCCGGAACCGACTTCAGATGCTCCTTTAATTCTTTCAGTTTCATAGCCGCCTCCTGTAAATTATTATTCTAATATCCTTTCCATATACGAAACAATGTGACATTGTCAATCAAAATAAGCACCGCCGCAGTATCATCCTCATTTCAATAGGTTACCCGTTTCCCGCCATCCATGTCAGTTAGCAGGTTTGTTATTGACACCGCGTTCTAGCAGGATATATAACCTCAATACGGAAGCAATTTCCCATACAGCAAAGGAGGTCATTATGGCAAAGGCTGATTTGAAGAAAAAGGTGGCGGAATTAATCAGAAGCAACCGGTACTCGAAGCTCATTACCTTCGGAACGGATGGGGCGCCCCACGGGAGGATCATGACCAACCTCCCCCTCGGAAACGATATGGTCATCTGGTTCGCCACAGGATTAAGCACCAGCAAGATAAAGGACATTAAAAAGAATCCCATCGTGAGCGTTTTCGTCGATGATCCCAATGATCAGAGAAACGCATCAATCATCGGGAAGGCGGAGATTGTCACCGACAGCAAGCTCCGTAAGAAATTCTGGCAGGAGGCATTCGGTTTCTTCTTCCCCGGCGGCCCGTCCGACCCAGACTATTGCCTGCTCAAGATTACCCCGAAAAAGGTGGAGTACCTTGATCCCGGGCCGACGTTCTATCAAACCCGCGTACGTACGATCATTACTATGTAATTGCACACCGGCTGCAGAAGCAAGAATATCGGGATCCTCAAAGGCAAGGCCGGAAACGGCCCTGCCTTTGTTTTTTATTAATGTAGTATCGGGAGATATGCGGCTATGAAACCACTTGCATCATTCTTCACACTTTTATGTGCATCAATCTTTGCAATGCCTGCCGTCCATGCCCATGTTCCCTATATCGAAAACGAGGATTATTCGGCGGAGCATCCCTTTGTGGTGACGGATTCCATTGAAAATTCAAAGGCAGTGTACGCGTGGTTTGAAACGGGGGCGGATGTTGACGTATATGCCTTTGAGGTCAGCGAACCGGTGACGGTGTATGCGAATGCGCCGGTTATTGCATGCCCGTCTCTGGAAACACTGCTGCCGTGGTTCGCGGTCGTCGGGCCCGGACTTCCGGTCGCGGATGAAGCGCTGCCCTTTGAGCTTCCGGGTGGCTATGGGGCAGTTGTCGTACCGAATAAAAATCCGGGAGAGCAGCGGGATACCTTTTTTGAGCCTTTCAGCGCAAAGACTTATTTTGACGGCCCCGAGTTCAGCCGGGAGGTGACCACACCGGGCACATGGTATGTCTACTACTGGGATCCTTACAAAATCGGCGGCGACTATGTCGCGGTGCTGGGTTTGAAAGAGTCTTTTTCAATCCTTGACACGGTGCGCTCATTAATTAACACGGTAATAATCTGGTTCAATTTGGAACTGCACACAACCTGCCGGTGAGAAAACTCGGGCATGGAACAACGTAAGGAGTCATGGAAAGGAAACATGCCATGAAGAACCTGTTCATCCTGACAGCGGTGATTGAGGCGGGAGCCGGGCTGGTGTTTTTTCTGCTGCCGTCGGTAGCCGCCACACTCCTGTTTGGTTCTCCGCTCGATGCGCCCGTCGCTTTCATGGTCACGCGCCTTACCGGAGCGGCGCTTATCACCCTGGGAGTGGCCTGCTGGCTCGCACGCCTTGACCTGGAGAGCCGCGCGGCGGCCGGGCTGGTCGCCGCCATGCTGTTCTATAACCTCGCCGCCCTCTTTATCCTTGCCTATGCCGGATTCGGCCTGGGGCTGGTCGGCGCCACCCTATGGCTGGGAGTTGGCCTGCACTCGGCGATGGCCGTCTGGTGCTTCGCCTGCCTTCGCACCAGGACCAGGGGACGTAGGTTCTAAAACAACTTATTCCAGTGCATACCACATCGAGTTTTATGAGAACGTGTTGGGGGCTAATCGGTTAGCCAAAAAGAGATACTGTACCGGAGGCTGAAAAATAAAAAGTTGTTTAAGAACCTGTGTCCCCTGCGCGGATTATGAAAACCGAAGTCAATAACCCCTGCTGCGTGTGCGGTTCTCAAGAGAGCCGGCTTTTGTTCGAAAGAACCTTCAGCGGGCCGCTCAATCCGGGGCCGTTTGCCATCCGCCGCTGCAGCGGCTGCAGCCTGCTGTTTAACTCCCCGCGCCTGACCCCGGAAGGAATCCGTTCGCTCTATAATGAGCAATACTATTTTTTCCGGCGCGAGGACGAGCCGGAATTCGAGCGCATCGTCAACATCTATCAGCGAACGGTCGCCGAAATAAGCCGGGACATAAAGCCCGGCCGAATATTGGAAATCGGAAGCGCCAAGGGCTACCTGCTGGCGGTCATGAAGGCATTGGGCTGGCAGCCCCTGGGCATTGAAGTATCACCCGAGGCCGCTCATCATGCCGCGACAACATTCGGCGTGGACTGTTTTACGGGAACGCTGGAAGCATACGTCAGGTCACCCCGGCACGCCTCGTTCCCGCTGGTGCTTGCCATTGATCTCCTGGAACACCTGGAACACCCGCGGGAATTCATGGAACAACTCCGGGAGGTGGTCGAGAACGGCGGGTGGCTCATCATTGACACGCCCAACGGAGGGGCTTACAACATCGCCATCCAGGGAGCTGAATGGAAGGGGTTTAACCCCTTCCACATTTTCCTGTTTACCAGGGAAAATCTCATTACCCTGCTTTCAAAAAACGGCTTTGAGGTACACAGGATATTTTCATATTCAAACAAGATGGCAACCATAAACCGGACGACTCCTGCCGAAAAGGAATCTGAACCAGCTTCTCCACCACCCCCGTCTTCGAGCATAAAAGAAACCATGAAAACGCTCCTGAAACAGGCCGGCCTGTTTGACGCAGTTGCCCCATTATACCGTCAGGCGAAACGATTCACGGAGCGTGCTGCGGCTTCATCGGCAATCAGCCGTGGCACACATCCACCCCATCAGTTCCAAGCCCACCTGGCCGGTTTAATAGACCGTGCGCTCGTACAGATCAAAACGACCCCCATTTATTCTGAAACACCTGATTTTACCTACGCCCTTGCGGATCAGTGCAGGGGGGACAACCTCGTCGTCTTCGCAATCAAACGGTGATAACGACTCCTCTATAACATGCCTTGCTTACCGGCTCAGGTTCTTTCCATCAGAAATTTCGACAGCCGCCACGAAATACCGATTTATTAACACACCCTGCCGCAGCGCTTCTCTCCTTACCCCTGTTTCCTGCCATACCGGCATGTCTTGTTGCTGTTCCTCCCATACCCATAAACTGCTAAACCCAAATTAAAATACATCCGAAATACATATAATAGGAATGCTAAGAAACAATTCTTAACTGAATCCCATTGATAAACATACAGCCTGCTATGTTAAAAAAATGCAGCATAGTCCTTTTCCTGGTGTTCGCTATTATCCTTATCAGGAAGTTTTATTCCCTTCCCACTGTTCATTCCACTACCGAAGCCTCATCTGAAATACTCAATGTATATAATGTAGAACAGTTAAAAAAACTGCTGGATAAAAATCCTACACTGGTAAACAGAAGTGACAGCAATGGGAATACCGCCCTTTGTAATGCCGCGCTGTATGGAAAATGTGATGCTGCCAAGCTGCTGCTGGAAAAAGGAGCAGATGTCAATGTCCGGTCGTCTCAATACCCCCCGCTTTACTGGGCTGCATGGGGAGGCGATATGAAAATGGCAAAGCTTCTTTTGCGGTACAAAGCCGATGTCAACATCAAGAATGAAAGGGGCTGCACTCCTTTATATGAAGCCGCCCAGAAAGGTTTTGCTGATGTGGTAGGGCTGCTTGCCTCTCATGGGGCGGATGTGAACATGCCCGGGGAGTACGGCAGCACCGCGCTTCATCGTGCTGCGCAAAATGGTTGCCTGGATACGGTGCGCGTCCTCCTTGCACATAAGGCAGATATCAATGTAAGAGACGATGGAGGCAGAACAGCCCTGCAGGCCGCAGCCAGCAATGGTCACACGGCGATTGTAGAACTTTTGGAAAGACAGGCACCGGAGATTGTTGACCAGAGGCTTCCCGGTTGGTCACGCTTGCACGAAGCGGTGAAAACTGAAAACCTTGATGAGATAAAGCTGCTGCTTGATACAGGCGTGAATGTGAATATAACCGATTGCAACGGGGTAACCCCTCTTCAAAATGCCGCGGAAGAAGGGGCGGTGAACATGACCGCTTTTCTCTTATCGAGAGGGGCAAATCCCGATAGTGCGGATACCCCCAATGGCAACACACCGCTCCACAAGGCGGCCGGTAAAGGGCATAAAGACATCGTTGCATTGCTGGTAGCCCATCATGCAAAGACTGAGCCAGTTAATACGAGCGGGCTGACGCCCTTGTGGATGGCCGCTGCCGCAGGTCATTACGACGTTACCGAAGTGCTGTTAGCACACGGAGCCAATGTAAACACCGCCAATAAGAGCGGGGTTACCGCATTGCGAAAGGCCGCCATAAATCATCACACAAAGGTGACCGACGTGCTTTTGCAAAACGGGGCTACAATGGATGTTTTTACCGCGGCGGCCCTGGGAAGGACTGACCTGGTAGCACCATTTCTGGACAAAGATCCAAAAGCAGCCGGTTCGAGCGATCATGAAGGCTACACCCTTCTTCACATTGCTGCACGCTATGGCCACTATCCGCTCATTGAGTTTCTTTCACAGCAAAAGATTGATGTAAACGCCCGGAATCTTCAGCGGCAAACACCGCTGCATATGTCAGCAGCTTTTGGCTACCGGGATTGCGCTCAGTTGCTCTTAAGAAACGGTGCGGAGGTTGATGCAGGGGATATGGGTAAGATGACTCCGCTTCATCTTGCCGCGCTGAAAGGACATGCTGATATGGCTGCACTGCTGCTTTCTCAGGGAGCGGCAGCAAATGCCAGAACCGCCAGAACGCAGGGTCTCGCATCACTTGCGCCCTATGCCGCCTCTACTGACTATGGAACGCTCCCCGAAGATGTCATGATGGATATCTTTACGTCGGCCGGTTATTGCAGTCCGCTTCATTTCGCTGCCTCCTGCGGCAAAAAGGAGGTTGCCGCGCTGCTGATCAGCAAAGGCGCTGACATGCAAGCCAAAGACGGCCACAGCAACACGCCGCTTCACTGGGCGGCACACCATGGTGGGACGGATATAGCTGAACTGCTGCTTGCCCGGGGCGCAGACATTAACGCGAAGAATGGATCCAAAAAGACCCCGTTAATGACGGCAATAGAAAATTATCAAAAAAGCATGGTGGTATTGCTGCTTGACCGGGGGGCGGATGTTGCGTCAAAAGATGATGTTGGCTGCACCCCTCTCTTTATTGCCATTTTTAACCACTTTACCGATATAGCTGAACTGCTGCTGCAAAAAGGCGCTGATCCCAACCAGAAAACCTCAACAGGCTCTGTTCTTCAGGCTGTAGTATTGAAAGATGTGCTGGAAACGACTCCCCTTCAAATTGCAGTTCAGCAGGGATGCACCGGCATAGTCGAAATACTGCTCAAGCGCTATAAAGTCCCGGTGAACACGCGCAACGGAGAAGGATTTACCCCGCTGCACGATGCTGCGCTCAACGGCAAGGCCGAAATCGTGCGCCTGCTGATCGAACATGGTGCTGATGTTAACGCGATGAGCAAATATAATACGCCCCTGCTCATAGCCGCGACATATGGTCATACCGCCGTGGCAGAAGCCCTCATTGTACATAAAGCGGACGTTAATGCCAGGGACAGTTCCGGTCGCACTGCTTTAACCCTGGCTATACAGCCTCCCGGCAACTATGACCGGGGAGGCAGAGAGCTTGTGAAAGTACTCCTTGATAACGGAGCCCAGGATGACAGGGCGCTGCATACCGCGGTAGGGACGGGGAGGCAGGATCTTGTGGACCTCATATTACAATACCGGCCGGATATCAACGTTCGGGACCAGTATGGCCGTACCGCGCTTCATCTTGCAGTAGGTGATGAAAATATCGACATGGTACAACTGCTCCTGGAGAAAGGGGCTGACGTTAACGCCAAAGACTCCCAGGGACATACCCCCCTGTATGATACGTGGGGCGGCAGCGGCCATGAAAGGCGCATTAAGGAACTGCTCAGGAAACATGGCGGTGTGTAAATGTGCACTTTCGTTACCGTTTCTTTCAGACCATTTACCTGCCCCCTCATAGCGCTCTTTCTGCTGTTCACCCATTCCAGACTCGCCATCCTCAAAAAGCGAGCAGTCCCGGTTTATAATAAGTGTTGTCACAAATGGTATCCGGAATGCGCTACCTTCATGTTGCAGGGCAAACCGGTGTTTGCTGATCCATGAAGATGCCGCTAATTCCTGTTGCCAGCTGGCAGGTCATATATTATCATATATGCAACCATTTCGATAAAGGAGATTTAGCATGAAAAAAATCCTTTCCACCACCGCCTTCGCAGCCTTTGTGAGCTTCATCCTGCTGGCATCCCTGGTGTATGCCGATCCCCCTGAAGACAAGGGAAAGCAAGAAAAGGTGAAGGCAGAAAAACAGGAAATGGGCACAAATAATGATCATCAGGAAGGGCCGGCCGCGGTAATGTTCGGCGACGTGCGCTTTGAAGACATCCGTCGCATAGCCATAGCCAACCGCTGCACGGGATATGAATCCCTGCCTCCGGGCATCCGTAAAAATCTTGCCCGCGGCAAGGCGCTGCCCCCGGGCATAGCCAAAAAGATGGTCCCCGGCCCGGTGCTCCGTGAACTTCCACGCTATGACGGCTACGAATGGCGCGTCTATGGAAGCGACCTGGTGCTGGTCTCGATGGCAACTGAGGTGATTGAAAATGTGCTGGAAGGGGTCTTCAAATAAAAGACCGGTTTTACGGTATCACGGATGGCATCGGCAGGCCTTGATTCTAACCGGGAATGGTTTTTTCATCATATGCCGGGCACCTACCAATGGATCAGGCTGCGCTTCATTGCTCCATAGGTCTCCCGGTCCTTTGCCGCCAGGGCGGATGCCCGGCTGACGGCCTTTTGCAAAACCTCCGCTTCCGCGCACGCCTCATCAACAACTCCCAAACGCACTGCTTCTTCCCCTCCGATGCGTCTTCCGGTCAAAAGCAGGTCCCGAAGCGCAAGGGGCGCGAGCTTCCGTTTCAAGAGCGAGATCATTCCTGATGGGATGGTGACCTTCAGGTCAATCTCGGGCAAACAAAGGTATCCCCGGTCGGCGCGCATGTACCGGTAGTCGCACGCCAGGGCAACCAGCACCCCCATCCCGAAGGCATGGCCGTTAATCGCGGCAACGGTGGGAAGAGGGAAGTCAAGCAGCCTGTCCAATAATTCGACAGACTTTTCCATAAGCAGTGTTCGTTCGTCACCGGTGGCGGTGGAGAAATAATCCAGGTCAAATCCCGTGGAGAATGCCTTGCCGTCGCCCGTGACCACCAGGCAGGCCGCGCCGGCGGAGTTCTGCATTGTGTCCAGCGCCGCGTGCATCTCGACAATGAGATCCGGTGTAAACGCGCCGTCTTTCTTTAAGCGGAAAATAAATACGGGTGGATTGTGCTCAAGCGTACTGTATTGCATGGGCAGTGCTATCCTCCATAAAAAGATTTTGGTACCTGGTAAATTAAGGGGACGTTGTTTCCTGGAACAACTTATTTTCCCTGAGCACAATGCATCACCGGAAGCTGCAAAATTATAAGTTGCGCAAGAACCGGCGTTCCCTTTTATTTCCCCAGCGGTTTGATCTTTTTCTGGTTGCCTGAAGCGCTTCCGCGGCGCGAGCCCCTCTTCCCTTGGGTAGCGACTTGAACGAGATTATCATATTGCCCATACCCTTCGGGGATGCAAAACAGCCCGGCCTCCGGATCAGTGGTTTCAATATTCTTGAATGTTGTTACACTGGTTCCCGGTTTTCCCCGGAGCGGTTTAAAATCGACAGCTATTTTTACGGGAAACCCCTTGAGTTCCTTTGCGAGCCATGCGGTAATATCATTTTGAGTCCCGTTTGCCATGGTCATGATGATGTGGACCTTTTTGCAGTCGATGCCGTCCACGGTCTCTGACCCGAGGTCTTCCTTTTTTTCAATCTTCGCCTTCCCGTCCCGCTTTTTCTGAAATTGCCCGAGCATTTCAAGGACATCATCGGGATCAATTTTGACGTACGCCTCTTTCAGCGGGAAGACTACATATGCCTGCTTCTCAAGCAGTTCATCCAGGATAAAACAATCGGCAAGCCTGATTGAATCTTTGCCCGGAACTTCCAGCTCACTTTTGAGGTCTACCCTGAGATTGGAAAGACCTTTTTTATAGAGCTTGCCATCAACGGTCACGGTTCTGCCCAGAATATTGGTTGTGTTTGCCATATCGGCCGACAGGGAGATATTGATTGTTTCCCAATCCAGATAATCGGTGATGCGGGAAAGATCAATGCCGGCGGCATCAAGGACGCTTTCAACACCCAACGTCTCAACCGCTTTCCCGAACTGGCCAAGATCGACCGCCACACTCCCACACGGCACGAGCAGCATGGCAATGCCCGCAAAAAAGAATAATTTTTTCATATGCTGTTCCCCGCTGCAATACCTATTATAGACTGGCTGCCCTCCTGACCGGTTGCATATAATACGATAGCACACCGGGTTTATAAAAAACAGGTGTGTTATCCAATTGCCTCCATCAGGCCGGGGGGCTATATATTGACATCCAGGTGACCCCGCTATATAATTTTCCCGGATAAAGGAAACGTCTTCTATAAAACACCAAAAACCTCAATCATAAGGAGCAAACATTATGACCAAAGGCCTGGATATGAAGAAGAGCGCAAAGAAAGAACCGACAAAGACCCTGAAGGAGAAAAGAGCCGCGAAAAAACTTAAGAAGGAAGAAAAAAAGCACTTCACGCCGTCGTAGCATATAGATCCCTCGCAACGAAATAATGCCGGGCACACCATACTTAATAGTGAATACTATTCGGACTTTGGGGAATCCCTGCGGGTATAAGAAACCACAGCCTTTGCCGGCGCATTTCACTGATAAGGTTTTTTGCTTTCAATTTTATAAAAGCATAGATTAAAGCAGCCGCGACGGATTTTCCTGCGGGCATTATGCAAACAAAAATACAGAGAGGAGGCTATCATGTCTGAAACAAAATGTAACGGTGATCACTCAATGCACATTTGTGAGCTGGCGACGCAAAAGCAGTTCAACCAGATCAAGAAAGTCACCGGCTCACCGGCCAGTATTTGCGTCAATTGCGGAAGGGTCGCGAATGAAAAAGAAAATCTCTGCAATCCCGTTTCCTTTGCCGATATTTTAAAGGACGGCGTCTACTACTATTGATGCAAGGGTTGCCTACCCTACGCCACCGATCGCTTCGGGCGTCTCAATCTCACCAAGAAAGGACTCGCGCAACGGGATGATCTTGTGTTTGACTCCTGCCTGGAAGAGCGGATTCCCATCGCCGTGACCATGGCAGGGGGGTATGCGCAAAAGGTAGAGGACACGGTCGACATACACTTTCAAACCGTCAAACGTGCTCTTGCCTGTCAGAAGGAATGGAGCCGGCGTGATGAGCGGGAAAACAAAAATTGGGCTCCCGGGGTATTGACCTGAGATCTGCTCTCATCTTATAAACCGGCTCGGGGCAAACCCGACACCCAGTGCATGATATGCGGCATGATGCCTATTCCTTCTTGCCGGTTACCGGAATGTGAACCTCTGATCTCTTCAGGAACCAGGGTACGAAGGGTGCATCCCAGAAAACGCCATAGGCCTCACCTTCAGGCACATACTCTTTACTGGCATTAAGCCAGCTTTCCAGCTTCGCGCGCGCCTTGTTAAAATTGCCTTCGCTGTATGCCCCCCTGATGCCGATACTCAGAACCGTCCTGGCGGGAATGATTTCCACACGCACATTGGTTCCGTCAGGCAAATCTTTCTTCCTGTCTTTGCTCCCCAGGTAAAATTTCATTGAAGAGCGGTCTACCGTTGCTTCAACGGGTACGGTCATTGAGACCTTGTTGTCCTGAATGTAGTTAAAGAGTCTTCTGAAAAGCAGATTTCTCTCGTTATAGTAGTTCCCCTTCGCCTCGCTGACGAGCACACCGGATTCGGGAATGGTCTTTATTTCTATCTTCCCTGCCGGGGTTCTTTTAAATGCCGACTCCACAAAGTAAATATTTCTGCTCACGAGTATGACGCCCAGCACAATGATGATGAGCACTATTATGATCACAATTTTCATTGCCATACCTCCCCGGAACAATCATTTTTCTTTCAGTATACCATACGTAAAATGAGGGGACGTTGTTTCCTATAGCAACTTATTCCCGGGCATAATACATAGCACTTTATGGGCATACAATTGTTTAATCGATTGCCTAAAAAAATGCATTATCGGACGACGCGGGAACAGTGCGTTGCTAAAGCACCTCCATTCCCTTTTATTCGGATTAAGGCGCCTGCCTCAATGCCATGCTACTGTTTGATCCAGAACAGTGCCCGCGGGGTGGCGCTCATGACATCAAGTATGATTGCCGCGCCGTTGCCGGCAACGCTTTCAAGGCGGTAGTAGTAGGTTTTTCTATTGGCAAGCCCGGCATCAGTAAACGTGTAGGTCGCACCCTCAGGGGCAGAGCCCTGCGCGGGAATGGGCGCATCATTGAGTTTTACCGCTTCGCCGCCTTTCTGCTCCATGCGGTACAGGTTAAAGCCGGTACAATCAGCCTCCGAATCTGTCGTCCACCTGAGAATGACCTTGCGGTATCGCGGGAGAGCGCTGCTGGATGAAAGTGTAACGCCGCTGTAGGGAAAGTTCAAAAACTGCGGCTGGTCATATTCCTGGAAGTAGCGGTGCGGCGCCTGCAGGGTGTAATACATTCCATCCCCGGTGAAAACGGTGCCAAATGTTGTGACACTCTGGCCGAAGCCGCCGGAGCGCGATATGTTGTTATTGGGCTTTTCCTGGCTAGTATCGCTGAGCACCCTCCAGCAGGCCTGCATGTCAAAGGCTTCCGTTTCAGTAAGCAGCCGAATTAACGTTTCATAGCGCTTCCACGAGGATTCGTAATAGTAATCCGGATCAACATTGAACTCTCCGACGAAATGATTGGAGGATCCGATATAATCAACCCCATACGGTGACTGCTCGCCGTAGGTTACATCTATATCCCCGGTGCGGATCTGGATTTTGGCCATGGTGGACTGGTTGAAATCCACGATGTGAACAATTGCCCCGCTCGGCCCAAAGACATTCCCGCTTGCGTTGAACTCCTCAAAAAGGGCGACCGCCTCCTCCAGCGTTGCCGCCTGTTCCATGACCGTGCGCAGCATCAGGTTCGGGTTGAGCCCGATTAACGAATCGGGACAGGGAGCGCCGTAATTGGTCGTGACCGCTATCCCCTTTTCATTGAGGCCGTATCCCACAAACACCCAGCCGGGCGGATCGATGCTGATATAGGAATAATCGCCGTTGTCCGGCTGAAAATACATGATCGCGCTGCCGTTGACCATGCTCTGCGCGTCAGTGTTGTGGCCGAAAAACGTTCCCACCTCCGAAGAAACGGCAAAGCCGGTGCAGCCGTGCAGCTCGTATGAAGGGGGAGCATCGGGGATGGAGGACATGTTTTCCATGTTCAGCAGCTCGGTGGCCATATTGAGGGTCAGGACCATGTCCCAGGCGGTGTCATAGTTCATCGGCCGCACATCGGCCAGTCCGGCCGCCATGCCTCGCATATGATCGGTGGCGCTCTGCGGCTCCAGATCCTTGACTTCCTCATAATACTTCTCCGGCGTCCAGCCCTGTCCGGGGCCTACGTAATTAAGGACGGTCCTCATGGTGTTGCTAAAATCGATGATGAAGTCCGGAAAGGTCCGGCCGACCTGCCGCCCGATGTCATACCAGCTTCCTTTGAACACCGCAACCGGGGCAAACTTCTCTATTTTATTCTGGCAGACATCATCATTCTGCTCAGGGTTGGGAACGGTGGGGCAGCTGTCATCGTTGTCGCAGACTCCGTCACTGTCCAGGTCCTTACCTCCGTTACCGGAACAATAATCGCAGGCATCACCATATCCGTCGGCATCGGCATCCTCCTGACCAATGCCGCATTCGCCTCCCCATCCGCATTCTCTGTCTTTCACGCACGGCTCCCCTATTCTGAGACCTGTAACACAGGTGCCCTGGTCCGGTCCGTTTGCAATGAAAGGGCAGTTGTCGGCATTGGCATAGGCGGGGGTACAGTTCACGCAGGGGTTGTCAGGGAGACCATCGCAGTCGGTGTCAAATATTTCCTGCTGCGCATTCCCCTGGGTCACGGTAATAGTGCACGGATCCATGGCAAAGGATAGCGTTCGGCCGTTCATACAACACAGGAGAAGGGAAAAGAAAATAATCAGTACCTTTGGTGAACGTCTCATGTGCCGGCTCCTTTATGTATCGTGTTTTTTTCGGATATGGTTACATTTAGCGTTTACTGGACAATCCTATTATTTACGATCGCATATTCAATGAGGACTTGTCAACCCTACCGTCGCAGACTGACAGACCGGAAGCAATTGACCAAGGACAGCAGTGCACTGAAAGCGATTTAAGCCTCGCCTTCCGAAGCAGTTTGCTATATAGTAGGGGATAAACAGACCTGCTCTTAAAATCTGCAACCAAAGGAAAATGCGCCGGGTGGCCAGGACGCATCCAACACAAGGAGAAGATTACACATGCACCGATTATTGAGGCTGATTTCAGTCACCTGTATGATGCTGGTGCTGTTGTCGGCGCTGCCGCCCGCGGCTGCCCCTGCAGACAGAGTATTCCCTGAAGTCATCAGCCTGCCTGATGACTTTCAGCCGGAAGGAATTGCGATCGGCCGCGGGACCAGTTTCTACGCCGGATCATTGGCCGACGGATCCGTCTATCAGGGTGATGTGTGTACCGGCACCGGCTCCATCCTGGTGCAGCCGGAGCCCGGGCGCCTGATTGCCGGTCTTGCGGTGGACACGTGCAGCAACATCCTCTTTGCCGCGGGGACGCTCAGCGGCCGGGGCTTTGCCTTCGATGCAAAAAGTGGCGATGTGCTGGCCGAGTATCAGCTGGCTACCGACTTTCCCAGCCTCATCAATGACGTGGTGGTTACTCGTGACGCAGCCTATTTTACCGATTCGTTCCAGCCCTTTTTCTACCGCCTGCCGCTGGGACCATTTGGCACGCTCCCTGACGAATCATCGGTGGAACGTATCCCATTGGGCGGCGAATTTATCCAGGTACCCGGCCCGTTTGTCTTCAACAGCAACGGGATTGAGGCCTCGTCAAACGGCAGGTGGCTGCTGATAATAAATACCAATCGCGGCGAACTGTACCGGGTCGATCCGCGCACCGGCGATGCCGTCAAGGTCGATGTGGGTGATGCCGATCTCAGCTACGGTGACGGTCTGTGTCTGCGAGGGCACACCCTGTACCTGGTGCAAAACCGGCTCAACCGGATTGCCGTGATCAGGCTGGCGCCTGATTTCACCAGCGGCACCGCCGTGCGGACAATTACCGATCCTGACTTTGCCGTGCCCACAACGGTTGACCGCTTCGGCCCCTGGCTCTATGCGGTCAATTCGCAGCCACCTTTTACCGTTGTTCGCGTGCTGTGGTGGGGACAGTGGTAAACGTCACCAATGAATGGTTGATGCTGACGATCGTGTTCTTATGGCCCGTGTTGCACATCCGCCGGCGGCACGCAAAGACATTCCCATGACACGCTCGTGAAATGAAAAAAAACAGGAAGAAATGTTTTTGGTATTGATACTTGAAAGCAGCAGATATAATCCCGCTTATATCAGATGGCGACCTGAGAAGGCGGGGTTTTTCTATGTGCAGAGACGGTTGCGAAAAGCATTCAGCGCGGTTGTCCCTTCATTTCAGGGACAGTAGCAATAAAGCCCTTTATTAAATGATAAAATGCAAACATGTAGGCAAAGGTTTTGGGAATCATAAACATTCCGAAGATACCGTTGACGGGAATAAGTGCCAGGGAAAGGAAGAAAAACAAAAACGAGAAGGCAAAGCCGGCTCCGGCGCGGGACAATGCCCTCTCCTGCGTTTGTGTGAGCGGATCCGCTGTCCGTGCCAGCGCATCGCGGGAACAGCGAATAAGCTTGTAGACGGTCATGACACCGAAGATGATAAAAAGGGTAATATGCGGGGCCCAGACGGCGATAATATATTCCAGGGTGTATATTCCCAGCGCGTTGGGCACCGCGCCCGGCAGGATGAGTACCATGGCCGCCAGGGCAAGACCGGTGACGATTTTATCATGGGGCTTAAACGCACCCTGCTGATAACGGGCAACGATAAACAGGGCCCACAGGGTGTAGTAAACTATAAAAACCAGGGCATCGAAAAACATGGTAAAGGTTCGCGCTTCAAACACTGTTCCTGCAACGCTGACGGCACCTGTCGTGCTTCCGGTGTATGCGCTGATGGTACCGCCAATGGTGTGGAGCAGGTCGCCCGCACATACAATGGCCGCCCCGATCCACAGATAGCCCATCTGCAGCCTGACAGACCCTTCAGTCCGCTGCCAATTCCTGAATGCCAGAACGCCTGAGACAACGACGAATGCAAGCCAGACAATCATCAAAACCCAGGTCGTAATCTCGATCATCAAGGTTGAAGAATCCATGGGGCTGACCTTACAACCGTATTCTATCCCCTGTTCCAGCCACGAACCAAAAGCACCCTTGTGGTCAATCCTTAATACAGCGCACCGCAATACCGAAGGCCTTGGTTATGGCCTGATCATCTCTGAAAATGCCGCTCTGGCCATAATCGAGCATCCTGGTCCATGCGTGGGTTGCGTCGTATTCAGTGGCGGTCCAGAACATGACGTGCTGGCCCTGCATGTTGAAAAAACCGGAATTGAAACGGCTGCCGCTCGGCAAGGCTGAAAATCCGCTTACGTTGGTAGCACCGGTATTGGGCCTTCTCCATAAGCCGGTTCCGTCTTCTTTCGTTCCGGTTGCCTTCATCATACCGCCGGCAATGTGGCTTTCTTCCATGTCAGCTTCCGGATCTGCTTGAGGGTCAAGATATTTTACAAGAGTTGACCACTCCTCATCAGTTGCCAGATGCCAGCCGTCAGGACAGGCATCCATCGCCGCTTCCCAGTCATAGAGCCTTCCATACAGGTCGCAATTTGCCGGATCGTCCTTATAACACCAGCTGTTTTCGGTCTCGTAATTGAGGTCTTGCGCAAGCCAGGTCTGCTCCCCCAGCTTTACCGTCTGGTATGTCTGTCCATCGCGTGCGTCGGTCATCTCACCGAATTCCGGATTGGGATCACGCACGCAACCCGTCATATAAACAAGCATCGCTGCCAACAGCAGTAATGAAAATACGGTTGTTTTCTTCATTTCCATCCTCCCTGGTAGTACACAGACTACCTGGCGTTAGTGAAGCTATCGGTTAATCCATGACACAACGCACGGTAAGGCCCTGGGTCTTGGTTACATTTGAGTTGTCCCGGTAAATGCCGCCGATGCCGTAATCGAGGATCCGGAACCACACGCTATTGGCGTCGTACTCGGTAGAGCTCCAGTAAATGGCGTGCATACCCATCACCAGGCAAGAGCCGTCGTCGAAACGGGCGCCGCCCGGCACGGCTGAAAATCCGCTTATGTTGGTGGCATCCTTATTAGGACTGTTCCACAAGCCGGTTCCCTCTTCTTTCGTTCCGGTTGCCTTCATCATGCCGCCGGCAATCTCACTTTCTATCCAATTGTTCGGATCCGCTTTTCGGTCCAGATATTTTATAAGGGTTGACCAGTCCTCATCAGTTGCCAGGTGCCAGCCGTCAGGGCAGGCGTCCATCGCCGCTTCCCAGTCGTAGAGCCTTCCATACACTTCACAATTCGCGGGATCATCCCCATAACACCAGCTGTTAGCGGTCTCGTAGTTAAGGTCATGAGCAAGCCAGGTCTGTTTTCCCAGTTTTACCGTTTGATATGTCTGGCTATCACGAGCATCAGTCATCTCGCCGAATTCAGGCTTGGGATCATTCATGCAACCCGCAACCAAAGCAAACATCACCGCAATTACCATTAAGGAAACCGCCGCAAATCGCTTCATTTATGACCTCCCTGTAAAAGTAGTTTGTGCATCTGAAAACTCTCTGCTATTCTCCTATCAATGCCAACACCCCATCAATCATCGTTTTTACATCATGCTTAAACTTCTCATCTGCCTGCATTGCCCTTACAATTGCGGGGCTCCATTGATAATAAAGTTTAATCAGCTCCTGACCCTCCGGAGTCTGGGGCAGCAGGGTATCGCGCACTGATCGCAAAAGCAGGACTTCGAAAGAACCCTCCCCGTAGATCTCTTCAGCCGGACAGGTCGAATCCGGCGCCGTGGTAGTGGTCGAAAATCCACCGCACGCATCGCTGTGGCAACCGGCAGTCAGGCAGGAAGCGCCCGAAGGCATATAGTCGTCGCTGCCCTCATGGAACCCGACCAGGCTGCACAGCTCTGCATTGACCAGCGGGCGCGGATGACAGGACAGACATGCTGCCGCGTGCACGTTCCCCCGTTCGGTCGGCCCGTCATGGCAGGCAAAACAATTAGTATGGGTGCCATGCAAGCCTTCCAGGGCAAACTCGCCCAGGTCATGACAGGCAAGACAGCCGGATGCATCAACCAGGGGATGCCCGGCGCTCATGGGCGGCAAGGCCAGAGCGGCCAAACAAAAACCGATGCATAAAATGAAGGCACCATATTTTCTCATGCAAAAAGCTCCTTTTTAAGCTGGCCGCTCGTCACCGGCCCTGGCAAAGCGCCACAGTCAGATCAACGGCTGCGTCGCAATCATAACACGACTTACAGGGTATGTAGCGTGAATTGACATAAAATCCGCAGTGGTCCGACTCAGGCCCCATGCACACCTGTGGTTCATTTCCGTCAGCGCAGATAATGGTCTCTCCCGAGACCTGTTCACTCAAATCAACGCATTCCACGTCGTCCGGTTTCCGGCATCCTGCAATGAGCACACAGGAAACAATAATGGCGGCAAACAGGTAAAAAGCCCTTGGTCGTTTTATATAATTCATGCAATCCTCCCGCGGTTCACTCCTGCAGCTTCCAGCGCAAATCACAGATGGGGTCGCCGGTGGCAATCTGCATGGTTCTGCGATAGCCCGTGCGCATGGCCGATCCGGCAATATAGTCCTGGGTGCAGATCAGGGGCAACACCAGATCAACCGCATCGAATTTTTTGTAGAGCTGCACATTGGCGCACTGGTTGTAATCAAGTCCCCAGTCAAAATCAACGCCGTCACCCCGGCGAAAGTAGATTACATAGTCATCGGGATACACCCTGAATTGCGACCACAGGGCTGTTGCCGCCATGAATAATTCCGTCTGGTATCCAAACTGCATCTTCCCGATGGCAATCAGCTGATCCTTACCCCAGGCAAGCAAGTCTTTCGAAGCCTGCGTAAGGTGGAGATTGCTGAAGTCTTTTTTAGCAACCCCATAATTCGCCACAACCAGATATTCCGCCAGTTTTTCAGAATTGGGAACGAACCACTGCAGATGAAAATTGGACTCTCCAATGAAGGGCATGTCAGGAATAAGCGCTTCATAGCGGTCACGCATTTCATCCAGCATGTCATCGATTTCGTTCTCGCCAAAGAGTTGCAGATACAGTTCCCGCCGGGCCGGTCGCTTTACATCATATTGCTCGAGCAGGGGTCCGGGATCCCATGTCATACCATCAGCACTGGTGATGCCGGCCACAGAGACTCGCAACCTATTCAGACGGAGGTGCGGCACGGCTGGATTATACCCGGCTCTGCTTGTAAGCGATGGCCTCCCCGCTGCAAACACGCTGAGCGGATTACAGCACGTACCCAGGCATCCTATGCCGATTGTTTTAAGAAAGTCCCGTCGCTTCATACCGTCCCCCGATGATGTGTCGATGCGAACCTATCAGCCCCCGATTCTCTGGAGGGTGATGTCAATTGTTTGAGCGCCGCCTTCCAGCGGGAACACAACCCCCTGTGTAGGATCCCAGTAGAAGTAATCGCCCGCTTCAGGAATAGGCGGCATAAGGTTCTTTTGATTCATCTGAACGATCACGCAGTGCCGCCCCTCGATCAGGTTTTCCCGGTAGTAGGTTATACCCCTGATTTCCATGGTATAGGGCGGCTGACCCGGATCAACCACCTGGTTCTCATAGCTGCCTCCGTCCGGCGGCCGGCTGGGCATGGGGGTATTCTCATCGGGGCACTGGTACAGGAACGCGGAAAGCACGGCGGGTTCATAGTCAATGGTGTCGCCCTCGGGCAAACGGATGTTGACCGTCAGGATGTCTGCTTGGTCGTAAAACTGGTTGCCCCGGTTGCATTCCGGGTCAACCGAGGTGTCGGTGACCGACCTGGTGCACTCGCAGGGACCCCAGCAGTCGCCGGCTTCGTTGCACGTCTGTATCCCGTCCGGCCGGTCGCCGTAACCGTCGCATGCACATTTCCTGGTTCTGCCGGGCCGGCATCTCGCCTGCTCCACGCACTCAACAACAGGGGAGCCGTCATCGTCACGCACACACCGCACATCCACGCCGGTGCAAGCGTGATTAAACAGGACTGAACCGTTCTCGAACATGAGCACCGCCCGCCACCGGTCGGTGTCGGATGGTGTCTCATACGCAACATGTTCCAGCGGATGTCCCGCGGAATAGGGATCCGGCTTGTCGCAGGTTCCGGTAAAGCCCGGCTTCAGGTAGCAGTTGTTATCGCCCGGGCCGCTGCCGACTGCTCCCGCCTTTATATTGAAACATCTCAGGTCCTGGGCTTCAGCATAGGTTATGTCGTCCACTATGGGACAAGCGCCGTCTGATTCCGTGCCCTCGAATCCCGCGGTGATGGTGCGCAGTTCCGCGATGGTCGGCACGCGCCAGTCATCAAACCCGCCCAGCACCAGCTCTTCGCAGTACTGGTCCGCTTCGAATGCCCGAACACCGATATCGTCGTAATTGTACGCCTCACGCTGCGGGTCCTGCCAGCACAGTTTGGTGTCAGGGTCACACACCACGCTGTATTTCGTGACATTTTTATCCCGGTTACACGCGCTGACAAGGCACGCGCCTATTGCTGCTAAAGCCAGTATTCTACAATATCTCTTCATATCCCATCCTTTTTTGATGTGTTCACTGCATAACTTTAATATGACCGGTTGAATATAGGTAAAGGCCGGTTGAATGTCAACACAAAAGCCGGCACATAACCACAGGGCCACATACATACCGTTATTGTATAATTATGGTAAAATGACAAATATCCCTGACCCGGTGCGGAACATTTCCCAAACCGAAATTGTCCTTAACAATCGCATATTGCATTACTATTTGTCAACCCCATCACTTACAATTAAATTATCCCCGCAGATTAATGTTTTTTGTCCATATCGTGAGGGGACATTAGTATTGACATATAATCTCGCCCCGCCTATATTTTATACATCTTCATTTCTTATCACCCTTAAAAAGATTGTCAAAGCAGCTCACTCCATGAGAAAGGAACACAATGGCATGAGAATACACTGGAAAATCATGATACCCGTTGCAGGGCTTGCAATACTGCTCGCCGGCGCTACCGGAAGCCGGGCCCGGGCGGAGAAGATCGGAGTCCTGGTCCTCGGCGCGGGCATGGATGAAACCTACAAGCCCGACTGGATCGTGGGCTACATGGAGCACTATTATCAGTCATTCATCCCGGGGCTGCTTACCGGCGGGAGCCTTGAGGGGGGCAGCTGCTACAGCCTGATCCATTACGCAAATGAGGTCGAATCGGCCATCTGCAGCCGGGTGCGCGGCGAACCGGTTCCCGAGGGCACGCCGATTGACATATTCTGCAATGAGTACAAAAACACGGAACAGTACCCGGTTCGCTCCATCTTCGATGAGCCCCTTTTCGGCCCGACCGGCTATTTAAACTCGTGCTATCCCAACATCATTCCCTATTTCATTGCCACGGGCCACAGCACCACGGATCCCGCTACCGGCGAGGTCATCATCGGACCCCATGTCAACGACCCCGACGGCCCGGGCATTGGCGTCGCCGACTTTATTGAAATGTATGCCTTTTATTATATGACCTATCACTATGAATTCAGCGCGAATGATTTCCGCTGCCCCTACCGCATGCAGTATCTGCGGTATGTTTTCGGCAATGACACCCCTGCTCTGTACGGGTACGAGCCCGATGAGCAGGAACTGAGCAATCTCAAGGACGAGGTCGCAAAAAGCCATCGGCAATGATACCACCCTCGTCTACCGCATAGGCTGGGAAGCCTATATGCGCAATCGCGATATCTATGGCGCAGACTGCCGCCATTGCCGACAGCACGGAAACCGCGCTGCGGGAGCTCATCCAGGATGAAAAGGTCGACCGCATCATCGTGCTGGGCACTGGCGGCCATTACTCCAATGTCACCAACTGGGGCTACTGCTGGCGCGACAGCGCAGGCCGCGGCGTGAGCAGCATCGACGATACCACCTACTATGAATGCATCAATGATCTTGCCGACGGCTGCGGCCCGGACAACAATAAAATGCTGGTGAACCGGCTGTCCGAAAAACCCTGGAGCCAGCTTATGGCCACCTATCCCGGTATTCACGACATGGCAAGAAGCCTCAAGCCCGGAGCTGCAGGTCACGTTTGCCAACTCCTTTCGGCGACTATCCGGCCTTCAACCAGGCTGTTGTTGAAATGCTGAAATACACGCTGGCGAAATATATATCAAAACGACCTCCTCGCTGAAAGTGATTCTGGCCACCCATGGCTACGGAAAAGGCTATATGAAAGGCAATGAATGCGACTCCTATTTCAGGCAGGCCACCGCATTTTGCGCAGCGCGTATGGCCCCGGTTGACAGGACTATCTTGAGGAAAACTGGACCGGCAGGAACGAAGTTGCCCACGGAGAAAATGAATTTGCAGAACCTTCGGCGGAGGACAGCGCAGCCGACAAGCCCGACCGAAACAACCCCAGGGGGAAAATCATGAGCACGGGCGAGCACATAGACATCGCCATCAATGGAACCTATGTGAACGGGCTGGGGCAGGCGGTTGATAACGGCATGGACAATTTCGATTATGTGATCGTCATTCCCATCCTGTGGGACGCTGAAAATGTGGATACCATAACCGACTTCCGCGAGCTGACCCTGGGCAACCATGAGCTACTGAGCGCGGGAGGAGGCAAGGCCTGGCTGCGCCAGGAGCATGACAGCGACGGCACCCCCTACCGCATTGCCGAAGACTTCGACAGCGAATTTTTTACGGTGAAGGTCATGGACGGCAGCGGCTGGGAAAGCGAGCCCAAACGGACGGGCCTGAGAAAGCCCGAACCGGTAAAAAAGGGCAGCGCCGAAAATCCGACAACCGTCATCCTGACCGGCGCGCTGCTGTCGCAGGGCAACGGCCCGGTCCGCAGCAATTTTATTGCCGCTGCCGCCGAAAGCATCCTTGAAGCTATGGCTGATCCTTCCATCGGCGGCTATCAGGACGAATCCTGCCAGCAGCAGGCCCTGGGAATGGTTATCGGCTTTGCGGCCCGGCCGCTATTCGGTTCAGTGCGTGTTTCATGGTCTGCCATAGGTGACAGCCAGGCCGGCGACTTTACCCTGTACCGCGCCTCATCTGAGGACGGGCAGTATGAAAAGCTTGATGGCTCGGGTATATCTGTGGGTAAAATAGTGCCTCGCACACAGAATACCGGTATATGTGACCGCCCGCCTGAAGCAGGTGCCACCTGGTACTACCGGCTGGAGCGGGCGCTAGGCGAGACGGTTGCACTCTACGGACCGGTCAGCGCTTCGCCGTGAAGGTGTAAAGAAAAACCCGGAGCATTCCCTCCGGGTTACTTTTCAGTAGTGCAACAGTTGTCGCGCAGGCTGCACTTTACTGCCTGATGCCTGTCACTCTAGAGACTGCTGCTTACGCTTTTACGCGCTCAAATTTAAACATGCAAACACAGTCACCGTCAGCCTGCCGGCACAGCGTTTTAACTTGCAGTTCCGGGAAAGCCTCCCTGATTGCCGGACCGTCGGGGGCACAGATGAGGAAGCACGGGCTCTCAAACCCGAACTCCTTATGAATATCATTCACCGGACATACTTTCTGAATTTCCAGCGCGGCATCCATGCCCTGGTTGGAAATATCGACAACTTCCATGTGCCAGCCGCCCTTGTTAAACTCAGCAGATGCTTCCCGCAAACCTTCCGCAAGGGTTGGCATTCCTATGTAAGGCGCCATTCTCTGTTTTAGCTGAGCGGTATAGCCTGCAAACATGGTTTCCATTGCCTTTTGTGCCCCAAGGTCTTTAGATAACTTTTTAAATGTCTCAAAACGCTTTCTGATGAATGATTCCGCCGGGTTTGTTTGATTCGACATCGGAGAACCTCCAAAATACGTTGTAAATTATTTACCGCGCAAAGCACATTAATGTGTAAAGAGGGGACGCCCTTAAATTTTTAAGTATTCACTTTTAATTCCCGCTAACTTAGATTTTTAAGGGCGTCCCTCTTATACTTGATTCCATCATCTCTGCAGCAATGCTGAAAGGCCGGTCACTCATCAAACCATCTGCCTATGAACCGGGCATAGAAAACTGTGATACGGGTATATTTTCAGTCCCCTCCCCGGACGGTATATAATCAATATCATTGGTCAAGCACAGCTTATCAAGCTTCGTTCCCTCTTCTCTCAGTTTGATTTTGATCCGGTGCACTCCTTTCGATAGAATAAACTTCACCGGATCAGAACGATCCCGGAAATTTACCATATCCCAGTGCCAATCCTCCCCTGTTTCCACTTCCCAAAGGCAGTCGTGCCCTTCATCTATTTCTACAAAGAATGAATTATATCTTCTATCAACTGATTGCACCATACCCCAGAGCACATATTCTCCACCCTGTGCTACGGTGACAGCATAGGTTGCCATTATCCGGTCTGAGGGAAACTCGGTACTTTCATTGACCGGTGAATACATATAGCCCACACCCGAGGCCGTATCGTCATGAGCCACCTGCAGCGGCGGCACCATGGAATCAGCATGTTCAGCCTCCAGCCAATGGTATTCCTTCTGCAGGGGCTCATCGGCAGCGGTATCACCTTTACCGTATCGGTCTCTGCCCGCAGCACGCCGGTATGCCTTGAACAGGTCTCCCACATACGCATCATCTGTGTGTATCACATCATAAAAAAGCTTCTCTGAAAGATGAAGAATATTCGGATCATAGGATCCAACTGCGGGGATATTTCTTGACTGAGCCACGGCCTTGATCGCCCTCTCATATCTATAAACATATTTCAAGTTCAGCTGTTCGACTACCTCCCGGTACACCATGGGGTGATACGGTGGAAGGAAAAATACTATCTTTGTTCCCCGTGCCTGCAGATAATCGATAATCGTTACAAAAAGTCTTTCCAGCGACGGATCATATACATGTCCTTTCATCACTTGCACATACTCCCTCATTTTTTCTTCATCAAAGGAAGCACCTGATCTTTGGTAAACAGGGTAATACATGCTCCCGTCCGGCATTAAAAGGAACGCATCAGCATACGTACAGGTGCCGATTTTGTAGCCCCTGTCTTCTCCGGAGAGCAGAAATTGTAAGTTGGCAGCAGCGTATGTATATGAAACAAGATTTCCCACCGTTGTGATCTTATGGTAAACAGGCATGATTTCACCAATGACCGGTGATGTGCTGTTGCCGATAACACTCATTCCATAATAGTAGTCCTCCGCATAGGATTTCCATTTATAGGCAGCAATAGATTTTCTGTCGAAGAGTGCGGGGGTAATCTCAACTATTACGGTTTGGGGCAAAGCGCCTCTTCTCGCGTAACACCCAACAATGGCAATATAATCTTTAAGATTTGCTCCGGACACAGAGTGATTGAAATAACCGCCCCGCCTTTTCACACCAAAATGTCCCTCACGCAGCATCATGCTCCTCGAGGAACCGAGAACAATAATGTCCGGAATCTCCTTCATCTTTGCAATGATTATCTTTTGTAAATATCTGTCATCCAACTCAAATCGCCAGGTCCACGCTTCTATTATCTTACCGGCGAGCAAATCATCCGACACTTTCTCAAGTATGTTCAGCCGTGAGAACAAATACCAGGCATCCACCCGGTAATTAAATGCCGTCACACCTGCGATCATGAGTGTAAATGAAAAAAGATAAATAGTGCTAAACGCTTTTCCCCGCATCGCTTCTCTCTATCAGAACTGAAAATAGACAAACGCGCTTTCCTTGCTTAACAACATCAAGGCCCACAGAGCCATTATTGATGTTAGCAAGGCCCACCGCAAATTGAATGTATTCATCAGTTCCTGCGAATTCTTAAAGGCTATGGACAGTATCATCCCCAGCACGACGTATAGAAAAGAGTTTCCACCCGTCCACACCACATCTATCCAGGTACTGAAGGTCGCCGTGGTGTCATTGAACAGGGAGAGTATTTTCTCCCAGGTGCCTGGCAGGGCAATGGACCCGATATCTACCATCCCTCTGTACACCTTCATGGCATCACCAAACGTCTCAGCCCTGAAAAGCACCCAGGCGCAATTTACATACAGAAAGGTAAGAAGCCAGGATACTGCCTTCGGCAGACGAACGCCGGCATTGCGCCAGATTCGGCAGGCAATAATACCCAGGCCGTGCATGCCGCCCCAGGCAAGGAAGGTCCATCCGGCACCATGCCAGATACCGCAGACGATAAAGGTTATAAGTATATTTATAAATGTTCTTATGGTACCCCTGCGATTTCCCCCCAGGGGGATGTAGAGGTACTTAATCAGCCATCGACTCAGCGTTATGTGCCATCTTCTCCAAAATTCCTGCATGTCGAGCGACCTGTAGGGAGAATTGAAATTGATCGGCAATGCGATGTTGAAGAGGAAGGCTGAACCCAGCGCTATATCGGTATAACCTGAAAAATCGAAATAAATCTGGAGGGTGTAGCTTAAGGAGGTAAGCCAGGCATCAAAAAAAGACAAGCGTGATGCAATATCAAAGCCTCTATCGGCACAAGAGGCCAGAGCATCAGCTATGACAATCTTTTTAAACAGGCCCACGGAAATCATAATGAGACCCCGGGACAGGTTATCATAATTCAGTTTCCTGCCCTGGGGACTGGCAAACTGGGGCATCACTTCATGATGATAAACAAGGGGGCCTGCAATCAACCTGGGGAAAAAAGTTATAAAGAGGCAGTAGTTGAGAAAACTGCCTTCACGCACCTCCCGGTTATAGCAATCAACCAGGTATGCTATTTGCTGGAAAGCAAGAAAGCTTATACCCAGCGGAAGCAGAATACCCAAAGGGGCGATGTTAACAATAAACAAATCATTCAACGTATCGATGACAAAGTTTGTATACTTATAAAACATGAGGGCCCCGAGGTTGAATAAAACACCTCCGAGCAGCACTAATTTTCTCAGGCGCACCTGTTGTACCGCTATTCCCGCATCCTGTGCCAAAAGCCTTCCGAATATATAATTAATGCTGATGGACACTATAATGACCGGAATAAATGCATAATTTGTAAACCCGTAGAAAAACAGAGAGGCACAAACGAGCCAGACTTTGCCTAAAACAGCATTCCCGGTCCTGTTCAGCAGAAAATAAACAGTCACCGCCACCGGCAGAAAAACCAAAGCATAGGAGAGTGAATGGAAGAACATAACGCCGCATCCTCAGTAAAAATGCAAAAAAATATGATGTACCCCTCTCTTGTATCCTTCCGGGGACACCATACTTAATAGTGAATTTAAAAATGAAAGAAACAACGCAATACTGAATTACGTATGGTGTCCCCGGACGCGTGCATGCGGCGAGCCCCGCCACGCCGGCACCTCAGTCCCGGCGCGGCTTGAGCTGGGGATAGAGCGCGTAGAATACCAGGCAGCCTTCGTCGGTGGTATAGTGGACCCGGCTTCCCTGCTGGATCAATACCAGATCACCTTTGCGGGCGACGAAGCTCTCGTCGTCAAAGGCATAGGTTAGCGAGCCTTCAAGGAAAACGTTGACTTCCTCGTATTCCGTCTTCAGCTCGCGGTCATATCCCGGCTTCAATTCAAGATAGCCCGCGGTCATGTATTGGCTGATCGGCTTATCGATGGGCATTGAAATCCAGGCCAGATCGCTGACCACGCGGGTGACGTCCGAGCGCTTCAAATCCATCGCCTTCTCTTTGGATATCCGATGACATGCCATGGCACACCCCTTGATCAAGGGATAAGAACCTGCTTTAAGTTAGGAAAGCTCCAGCTGCGCTTCCCCTCATTCCCCGGGCTGTGCGGCGCTGTTCACCGGTACGCCCTCCTGCTCAAGCGATATGAGAGGACGCAGGTTAAAATCTTTGACAAGCCGGTACCGGGTTTTTTCAGCGTATTCCCGTTCTGTGTAATACCCCACTTTGACCCGGTGACGGGTGCTATCATTGCCGACCATAACCGATTCAATGAATGAGGGATAGCCGCGAGCGATAAGCATGTCGTGAAGATCAGCGGCCCTGGCACGGTCAGAAAAAGAGGCCGCCTGGATAACGAATCCCCGGCTATTTGATGCCGGAGCCGCATCGGTAACTGATACGTCTCTCTCCAGTTTGGCGAAACGCGGTTCTGCTTCGGTCTTAAAACCATAATCAAGAAGGCGTGCCGCATCCTTAAAATGATTCTGTGACCCCAGGACGCAGACGATGAGGTCCCTTCCCCCGCGGGAGGCCTGTCCGACAAAACAGCGTTTGGCTTTCGAGGTATAACCGGATTTCCCGTACAGCATCCCCGGGTAGGTTCCCAGCAGCCGGTTGTGGTTTTTAAGGAAAACAGTCCGTGACCTGGGGTTGGTGATGGACATTGTCCTGGTTCCCGAGATTTGGCGGAAAAGCGGCTGCCTTCCGGCATATTGAAATATAAGCGCCAGGTCCCGCGCGGTCGTATAGTGCCTGCTCGCGTCCAACCCGTGCGGATTGACGAAATGGGTGCGGCGGGCCCCGATTTCGATGGCCTTGCGGTTCATGAGATCGGCGAATTTTTCTACCGAGCCGGCGGTTCCCTCGGCGATGACCACGCTCGCATCATTGGCGGATTTCAGGAGGGTGCCATACAGAAGCTTATCGAGGGGCCACTGCTCATTGGCGCGGACGTAAATTTTACAGGGAGGGGTGCTGCTCGCATTTTTGCTCACCGGCATAACGGTGCTCAGGGATTTCTGCTCCAGGGCAATCAGGGCAGTCATGACCTTGGTCGTGCTGGCGGGCGGCAGCGGAACATCAGCGGCTTTTTCAAAGAGGACCTCACCGGTGGCGGCATCGATAAGAATGGCGGCCCGGGCGGTAATATAAACGCCCTGCGCCGGCCGCCCTTCGGAGAAACCCGGGACGATCAAGTGACAGCAGAGCACAACGATAATCAGCAACAATTTCCGGAATTGTTCTGTATAAAACACCAACCGTTTACTCCATTCCGGTCTTGGCCAAGGGGATGAAACAGAACGTTTGATGACCATACGGCAGGTTGCATTCCAGGTATAGCAACAACAGCTCAACCGGCCGCCATACATCATTGAACGCGGATAGCAGAAAACCTTTGACGTTACCCGTATTTGTAGCACCTTTTACGTGAGCGGTCTAGGATTTTCTCCGCGCACAGCTAAATATCCTGCAGGCATCTTACAATACTGCTGTGCCTGGTGGGAAATGAGTTAATTCCGGGGACACCTAATTCCGGGGACACCATACTTAATAGCGGATTAAAACACACTGGGGCTAGCGCAACACTGAATTAAATATGGTGTCCCCGGACGTGTGTATTTCTTCGGATGGTAAACCAAAAATAAGGTTTTTCGAAGTCAAAAATCAGGGTTTTGCTTATTGCTTTTTCTGCTCTCTTGTGTATATAAATATTTAAAAAATGCGAAAAAGCCAAACCACGAGTGATCGGGGGACTGAAAGCCATCGTTCTATTGCGGACGCTGAATCGTAGTTACAACCCGATTCGGGAATTGGAATGAAAGAAGGCTTAACTGCTGAATGCAATTCACGAGAATAGCACAAGGCAGTTTTTTTATGGTGAGGGTTACCTAATTTAATTCCAGAAAGGAGGTCAATTATGAAGCTGCAAAAGTATGTTTTAATGGGGCTTGCTATTATCATTACGAGCAGTCTTGTTTTCCCCAATGGATCTTTTGCATGTTGGGGTACTAGCGAATTTAATAAATATGAGTGTTGTTTTAGGTGTTGTTCAGATGAGCAGGAATGTCAGGCTTACCTGGCTGGAGACATTAATGATTGTGAGTGGAATCAATATTGTTTCGTTAACCCAGTTTATTGCGAAATTTCATGCATACAGCAGGGCGCCCCTTGTCCTATTTTCCTTGCGTTAAAAAATGACGAGAAAAAAATTGATACGTTAAGGAGATTTCGGGATGAGGTACTCAGCAAAACACCAATCGGCCAGGAATACATAAGGCTTTATTACCAATGGAGTCCGTTTATTGTCCAGGCAATGGAAGAGGATGAGGAGTTCAAGCAAGAGGTCAAAGAGTTGATTGAACAGCTGTTGCCGATGATTGAGGCAATGGTGCAATAGATTACCTGCAAGCAGCCACGGATTTAAAAAGGCAGCGTGTCACGTATTGCCCTGTCTTTTTAACAGAATAGAGATATTGATATGGATGATAGGAGAAAAATTCTTGCAGTATCTGTCCTCTCAGTTTTGCTCAGCTTGATTTCGCTGACGGGTTATAACGATGGGCAACAATCACTCGGCGGTGCAGGCCAGGCAGCAGCCCAAACTGCTATCGGGAAGAAAACGCCATCACCGAGTGATGCCAGGGGGGTAGCGAATTTTGAGACCTATGTGACTTACAAATATACCGACCCCATGACCGGCATGGAGGCCTTTCGCCTCCTTATTCCAAAAGGATGGCGGGCGGATGGAAGTATTACCTGGTCCCAGAATCCGGCATTGCCCGCTCAGGCGCGCTTCCGGTTCTCCAACCCGAATGGAACCGAGGAATTCAACCTGTTCCCCACCCAGGCGTACTTCTGGACGAATAACCAGATGGCCCTCGCCACCAATCCGCCCGGCTCCCTGCGCTTTGGTACCCTGGTCATGAGCCCCTTCGACCTCAATGCCGCATTTACCAGGGTCATTGTTCCTCAGGCCCGATCCGGGGTAAGCGGGCTCAGAACAATTAAGGCACATGAGGTTCCGGAACTGGCAACCATAGCGCGGGGGAAGCCGGTACAGGGGGTTCGCAGTTACGCCAGTGCAGGCAAGATGAGAATCGAGTACGGGGAAAACGGCAGGCCGATGGAGGAAGAGATCTACGCCGCGGTCAGTCAGTTTGTTACCGATCTTCCCGGTTCTGCGCTTTCACCCGGGTATTTCATCAACTACTGGTACATCGATTACGTATTTTCCTTCAGGGCCGGGAAAAACCAGCTCGATTCCCAGGCCACGGTTTTTCAGACCATGCTCTACTCCATGAAGGTCAACCCGCAGTGGTTTGCAAAGGTAGCCAATGTCAGAGAGATGATGGCCCAGAATGCCATCCGGGGTATTCAGGCAACAGGCCGAATCGGCGATATGGTTGCACGGGCAGGAAGCAATCTGCGGGAAGACCAGATGAGTGACTGGGAACGGCGCCAACAGGCAAATGACCGGGTCATTCAGAATTTTACCGATAACATAAGGGGTGTGGAACGATTTAACGACCCCTTTGCCGGAAAGGAAGTTGAATTGCCTTCCGGTTACGGCCGGGCCTTTGCCAACAACCTCGGCGAGTATATTGTTACTGACAGCCCCAGCTACAATCCGAACATCGGCTCCAACCTGCATTGGGAGGAACTGCAACCGGCACGGTAAGGCGCACCGGAATTAGAGGATTGCAATTCCCGAAAATTCCCGGGACATTATTATCCCTGAAAACCATATTTGGGGACGTTGTTGACTAAGTGGAATTGATCATTGAGTTAATTTAGTTCATCGACAGAGCAGCGGCAATTGTCTTTATTAACCCGGCGCTTATATAACATGCTTGCGCTCATCCTTGCTTGTATTCAATGCTCTATACAGGATTCATGTTTCGGGAAAACGATGTTGGAAGCATGGTGTTACAGGCAGGATGCTGACAGGATTTAAAGCATGTATTCTGCGTTGCAGGGGATCTTCCGTGGTCTATGCGAGTGTTGAGCGGCACAACTTATTCCACTTAGTCAACAACGTCCCCAACTCTCGTATATATCCTTTTACGCACTGTTGACCTATCGTACAGCCTCTATTTAGTAAAACCTTTTCCCGCAGTTGGGCAATTATCTTCCATAAGCCTGTCCTAATCGGGTTACAACCACCGGCGCATCTCGTTTCGCTAAATCCTGTCTAAAACCGCTCCCTCATAAAAAATATCTTTGACATCGGGCGATTAAAGCGGTCTTGTCCGCATTTTCTTCCCTGGCACGCTTGTTGCCATGCAGTAATGCATCATTGCTGAAGAGTGGCATTGCACTCAGGGAGGGAATGCATGGGAAAGAAGATACTGCTCATCACGCCGCCCTATCACTGCGGGGTGGTTGAATCGGCGGGGAGGTGGGCCAACCTGGGGTTCCTCTACATAGCCGGTGAGCTGAGAAAAGCCGGACATGCAGTTGCGATCTATGACGCCATGGCTAGGGACCATACCTACGATGACATCAGGAAACGCATCACCGAATCTAGGCCGGATATCGTCGCCTCAACTGCCTACACCGCCACCATCCGCGATGCCACCCGGGTACTTGCCCTGGCCAAAACTATAGACCCGCAAATCATAACTATCATCGGCGGCATCCACCCCACCATGATGCCCGAAGAAACTCTGCAGCAGGGAAACGGGGCCATTGATTACATTGTCAGGTGGGAAGGCGAATACACCACCACAGAACTGGTGGGCGCCATTGAGGGAAACAGGCACCTGTCAGAGGTTAAAGGAATTGCCTATCGGAAGGGCGGAAGGGTTATTCTGACACCTCAAAGGGAATTTATACAGGACCTCGACTCACTCACCCCCGCCTGGGACCTTCTCTGCTGGGAAGATTACTACCTGAGCTTCCTGGATGGTGCAAAGGTGGCCCTTGTCTCCTCTTCGCGCGGGTGCGGCAACAGCTGCGCTTTCTGCTCCCAGCAGAAATTCTGGCAGCAGACGTATCGCGCACGAAGCCCGCAAAACTTTGTCGGGGAAATAGAATACCTCTTTCACCGCTTTGGCGTGAATGCCTTTTTCATTGCTGATGAATATCCCACCTGCGACCGGGAACGCTGGGAGGCAATCCTGGACCTGCTGATAGAAAAAGAACTGGGCATATACCTGCTGGCTGAAACACGCGCCGGAGACATTGTCAGGGATGAAGACATTCTCTTCAAGTATCGCAAGGCCGGCATCATTCATATGTTCATCGGTGTCGAGTCAGCGGACCAGGCGGTTCTTGATATCTTTAAAAAATCCCAGACCTGCCGGGAATGCCGCGAGGCCATCCGGCTCCTGAATGAGCACCACATCATAACCGAGTGCTCTTTTATCTGGGCCTGCCCCATGAAACGCCGCAGTCGATACAGAAGACCCTTGATCTGGCTCAACACTATAACGCGGATAATCCTCATTTCCTCATGATAACTCCCTGGCCTTATGCTGACATGTACCGGGATCTGAAACCCTATATCGAGGACCGGGATTACAGCAACTACAACCTGGTGAAACCGGTCATAAAGCCCCGCGGCATGACCCGCGCTGAAGTATTTCAAGAGGCATTAAGCTGCTATAAAAAATGTTAATCAAACAATGACAGCTGTTTCCAGGTTTGAGTAGTTTGCACGGGCACATATTTTTGAGAAAAGGCTTCTAAAATGGGCATTTTCTCAAAGAGCGAGAGGCTCAAAATCTGTAGAATTGAGTATAGTGATTGTTCGAGCCGCAACTCCTTTTTCATAATTGCAACAAGCAGGTAAGTAGATACCGCTGTCCAAATCTGAACCTTTACGGCATTCTCACTGGTACCGAAAAAACTCTTGATGCGCAAATGCTGCTTGATCCATTTGAAGAATAGTTCAATATGCCAGCGGGATTTGTACAGTTCTGCGATGGTCTCCGCAGGCAGCTCGAAATTATTGGTAAGAAAAACAAGCCGTTTGCACTTTTCTGCATCATAAAAACGAATCCGGCGTAATGGTTCAGGATAGTGCTTTGCTGGATAATGCGTTGTCAATAGAACCGTCTGATCGCACTGCACCCCGGTGCTCTTGTGCACTTCGCGTGAATAGCGCCGTGAGTACTTGAAATTTTTCTTGGCCCGGCTGATGAAAAATGCTCTTTCCCGATGGAGATGGTAGAGACGACCGAAATCCAGATAAGCACGATCCATGATATAGAATGCTCCGGGGGCAGGAATGAGCAGATCCAGAATGTTGACGTCGTGCAGTTTCCCCTCGGAGATATGGATGAACTCGGGAATACTGCCGCGCAGATTCATGAGCGTATGAAGTTTGATAGCGCTTTTGGTTTTGCGGAATCGCGCCCAGGGAAACAGGTTCATGCAGAGATCGATAGTGGTGGCATCCAGTGCATACACCGTCGAGTCCAGATCGACACCCAGCGGATCGTCTAAGTAGAGCATTTTGGCTCTGTCGATGAGCATCTGAGCAAAGTCGGCGTAGATACGCCAATCGCGAGTTTCGTTTGCGTGTGACAGATTGTTCCTGGAAACATTGCTTCTGATACCCATGTGATAGAGTCGTGGGCTCATCACACGCAGGCAGGTTTCTATATCTCGCAGACTTTCGCGATAGGTTAACTGTGCAAAGGCCATCACGCGAAAATGCTCGGCGCAGTGGAATGTCTTGACCTTGTAATCGCCCTGATATTACCTTACTAAGATTCCCCAGTGGAATGGATTGAAGGATGAGTTCAAAAAGGACCTGCTCTTTAAGGGATTGCGCGCCATGATGCAAAACTCCTTCCTGCGCAATCACATGTCAGCCATGGGCGCCATGCCTGCCGAAATCCAAAAAAGCAATCTGAAAAGTGAGTTACCCGCGATCGGGGACAAAGAATTTCATTCCTGCACCAGTTCAGGCTAGCAAAGCCTGCTGCACGGGGTGGACGTGAAAAGGTTACTGAACAGCAGCTTCATTCATATATCCTCTATAAACTTCACTATCATTCTGCTGGTCATGTTTTCGTTAACCATGCTTGCGGATCTCATGAAGGACGGGATCATTTCTTTTGGTAGAGCTATGCATCTGCCCGGAAGCGGCAGTATCAGCAATCTTCTAAATGGTTACTTTTCCATTGACGTTCATGCCTCCCGGTGGTTCAAAATGCTGCTCATCCTGTTCATCCTGAACCTGATTGCCTGCATGGCAAAACGCATACCGGGAACGCTCAAGGCGCTATCTTCCCCCAGCTCCGCGGATATATGCACCATGCCAACTTCACCGCTTTTTCAAGACACCTTTACTGTAGCTAGCCTCCGGGAGGGTTTTTATCAGGGCCTCTGCAGCCTGCTGGCCGCAAAAATGTCAAGGCCTTCTATACACCAAAGTGCAACCAGATCGGTTTTTTCCTGCCAGAGGGGCAGGCTTTACCACGGGGGATTTTACCTGGCGCACAGCGGTCTCCTTATGCTGTTGGCAGGCGGGTTTTTGGGAAGTTACTCGCTATCAGGTGAGATGTACCTTAGGGAGGGAGAAAGCGACAACAGGATATTCTTTAAAGAAAACGGCAACCCATGCTTTAGAAAACTCGATGATGACATCAGGCTGGATACATACGAGTCGACTGATGCAACAGCTGAAAGCACCAACCCCTCGCACACAACGTATCGAAGTACTGTCATTCTGTTGAAGGAAGGTAAAGAAGATATGCGGGGTATGCTGGAAGGGTACCAGACCCTTACCAAAAATGGCATTCGCATAAGCCAGTCACGCTCTCCCGGAAATGACCGCCACCAAATACTGCTGTCAGTCCGCTCAAGAAAAGCGGGCGGCACGCGCAGGGAATTTGCCCTGAAACGCTACCAGTGCTGCAGCATTCCGGAGACGGGACACACCGTTCGCCTGAAAGATATTTTCCTCGCTCATCATGCCGCCAGCGATTCTCTTCAGATATCATCATCTGCCGACCCCGCACCATGTATGGTCACACTTGAAGTATACGGGAACGATGGCTCTCTCCTCTACAAACCGCGCGTCACCGCTCATGTCGGGAGCCCCGGACAACCATGGGATAAAGAGTATGAGTTCCGCCTTGATGGTATCGAAACGCGTGAAACCCCATCCAGCTGCATGCGCCTGATCGTCACAAATGAACCGGGAGCAGGTCTCATCTGGACCGGGGCAGGGATTACCATTGCCGGCTTTTCCCTGATTTTCCTTCTTGCGCACCGCAAGCTCTGGGTAGCCGTCGAAAAAAGCAGCGGAGGCTATTCCATAACCGTGGCCGGATGGGCCAGCCGCAATCCGGATGCCCTGGCACACTATGCCCGCTGCATAAAAGAGTTGGCCTGGCATTATGAGGGTGCCTGATCATTTGCGTCAATCCCCTTCCAGCATTGGACCGGTGAAAAAAATTCAACAGGGGTACATGATATGAATGTAGCGCTTTTCAGTGCAGTTTCTTACGTCTATCTTTTTTCATCGCTGGCATATTGCTGCTACTTCTTTTTTCACATTGAGGAAATCGGAAGAGCCGCAACCGGCATAACCATCGCCGGATGCTTTGTCCACACCGCAGCCTACGCAATGCGGTGGTTTGAATCATATCAGCTGGGCATGGGTCACAGTCCCCTCTCGTTTTTTACCCTCTATGAAACCATCGTCTTTGCCTGCTGGTCGCTCATCCTCATGTATCTTATCATCGAACATCTTTTCAAGACACCGGCGCTCGGAGCCTTTATCCTGCCCTTTGTTTCGCTGGCCATGCTTTACGCATCCGGCTCACTTGGAATCTCACCCCGCATAGAGGCGCTCCCCCCGGTTCTTAAAGGCAATGTGCTGGCATACCATGTTACAAGCTGTATCATGAGTCTGGCTGCCTTTCTCATTGCCTGTTTAGCCGCACTCCTGATCATTGCCACAACTCGGTTAAAAATCATGACGCTGCCGCAGGCAGTGCTTAACCGACTTCCGATGCCGCAGGTGCTGGACGACATCGGCTATAAAGCCACGGCGGTAGGTTTTATACTCTTCAGCATGGCAATGGCAACCGGCGCGTACCGGGCCAGGATAATCTGGGGACAGTACTGGAGCTGGGATCCGGTGGAGACAGCAAGCCTCATCATGTGGCTTCTCTACGCACTTATACTGCATGGCAGGTATCAGCGCTGGTGGGATACTACCACGAGCGCTGTTCTGTCCATAACCGCTTTTGGTGCCGCTGTCTCTTCTTTTTGCATTGCCGCCAGTTACCTGATGACAAGTGCCCATTACCCTATACGATAATTGTATCACGTTTTTCTCAAGGAATGCTCAACCCATGCTCATACAGGCTCTTTTCCTTTTCATCACCGCTTTTTCGGTACCTACATCAACTGCTCGTGCCCTCACGGTGCAGTCAAGGCCCGAAGTGACAGTGAAAGGGATGCCTCAAGGATACATCGTTTCCGTAAATGCTTTGAGTTCTCCCCTTGAAACCCTTCTCGGGACTTTGGGTGATACATGCCGGGTAAACATCACCTGTCGGGGAGCATACCATCTGTTTTAACCCCATCAGCATTCACTTTAAAGACCTTCCGCTCGAACAGGCCATTAAGATACTGCTCAAGGCAGCCGGGGCAAAAAACTACCTCATTCGCTACAGCGACGGGGACCACTGCCGGCAATCGATTACAGAGGTCATTATTTTTGCAAACGGCGGAATGGCGGGGGCGGCATTCAGCAATCCCGATACTGATCCACTTACACGGCAGCATGATGCAGGCGAAAATCTCAAAGCGCCTTCTACCCCGCGTGACGGATACTCACAAAAGATCTCATCCTTTAAAGATCGCTACCTGTGGGAAGATGACGAAACACGCGAATGGGCACTGCATCTTCTGGAGGCAATGCCCGATGAGGCGAAAGATTTCGGGCTGGAGGGCATTGTAAAGGAACTCGACAAAAACTGCGGGCCTGAAAGAACAGCCCCTTTAAACGCAGCGGCGTTTTACCAGGCCATCGAAGCCGCCGCTCCACCCGATGTTGCACCGCTCATGATGCAGCAGGTCAGGCGATTGAGCCAACGCTACTACAACAGCAGAGCACAGGAGCGGGCCGATAACTCCCGCGACGGATTCTAGCCAAACGTTATGCACAATGAAGGAAGGCAGTAATCATGATCCCATTTGTTCTCGCGTACTTTACCCTCTTCTATAGCATCTATTTTCTCGGCCATTTCTGCATGTCCATGGCCTACGGGATGGGCCTTCCGGCAACGACCGCCCTGGCGGCGATATTATTCACCTCGGTGGTCGTGACCCTCTGGAAGGCCTCAGGAGGCGCTGAAGAGAAAAGGCGGGCAGTCTGGGGAATTTTAGCCGGTTTCTTCCTCTGGTGCTTCTTCGGCGAACTTCTGGAGCACGAGCGAATAGTATCGCTGGTTACGCTTGATGCCGCTGCCATGCTCATTCCCTGCATTCTTCTCATTTCCTGTATTATTTACAAAAGGGCGCTGCCAATCGGCATGCGCTTCGCGCTCGGCCATTTTGGATGTGTCTGGCTGCTTCATGCCCTCCTGATCAATGGGGAAAAAGTGCTGCAGGATTACTATTCCCACCCTTCGAACGGTCTTCACCGCGGGAACAGGTCTGGTCTTTTTACTCATCTCGCTCCTCATGCTTTATAAAACGTTCCGGGCTGGCAGTAATAACGCCCGGCTGGCATGTATGCTCCCCTCATTCATATTTTTCTGGGCGACCATGGAAACGCTGCAGGCAATTGATGTTCTGCCTGATTATACCTGCTACGCATTTTGGACGGGTCGTAATGCTTCAGGAACAAAAACCTGCCCGCGGGAGGAAACGGTGGATAAGAAAATCGCGCAGATGAAGAAGCACTATGCATGGAAGGATCAGCAGGCCGAAAAGCGTGCCTGGGCGCTTGTCAACAAGCTTCCCTCGCAACACTTGATTGACGATTTCGCCCAACGTCTCGAGCAGCGGTTGGCGCGCGGGGGGGGAACGCACATAGACGAGGGCGTTTTCTACCGGGTATTGGAGGAGAGTTTTGTAGAGTCAGGCACATCTGCCTTTACCCACCTGCTTAAGGCATGCATACAACAATTCAAGGCAGCAGCCGTATCCGGCCAAAAACGGCATCCGGAATACGCAGCCTATCCCGCCGGCGGTTCTTACAGCGAAGACATGGAAGAAAAAACAGCTTTTATCAAAGAACGTTACCACGTGGGACACTGCCCGGACCCGCAATCTTGCCGGATACCTTATGAACAGATTTTCCATACAGTTTCTGAATGGCGATGAATTCATAAAGAAACTCGACACACTGCTCGAGGGGGCAAAAACAGACACGCTGACAGAGGAAATGTTCTGCCGCGCAATGGAAGATCACTTTGCCGCCACATGCAGGGTTGTTTTTAAAAACCTTATGAAACACAACTTCCTTCAACCCGGTTAATAAATGCTCCGGATAAGAATGCGACATGCAGAGAGCGCGTACCGGGCCATAATCCGGACGAAAAAACCCCATGAGAAAAAGGAAAAACCATGAGAAAAAGGCCGGCGCTTTTAGTGGTTGTTCACTGTGCCTTACTTGGTACAGCATTCGCCTCTAGTGCAGGAGAAGATAAAACAGCCGCGGATGATGCGGTAGCGCGAGACAGGGAGATTGCACGAATTGATGGAACGGCAATTCGCCTGCATGAACTCAGTTATGATCCGGAGCAGCGATACAATGTTGAGCTGCACGCGATGGAGGTTCGTCTCTACCAGGAGCAGAAGGCGGTCCTCCGGCAGTACATTGACCAACAGCTTCTGGAACAGGAGGCGGCGAAAAGAAACATGAACGCTGATGAACTTATCGCCATGGTTACTGCACAGGCGGAAAAAAAGGCAAAGGCATTTGAATCTGATAAAGATGCCCTCTTTCAGGAGTTTGTTAAAAAGATGCAGCATGATTTCCCATCGTTTTCCAAAAGGACTGCGGTGATGCAATCACCGGACGCTGCGGGGTTGCTCTCTCTTCCGGCAGGCAGTGCCGGCACACCGTTTATAGAGGCCGTTAAAAACAAGGTGGTTGAAATGAAAAGGGCCGCTTATGTCAACCAGGCACGAGAAGCCTTTGTCCGGGGACTGCGGGACCAATCAAGAATTGAAATTCTCCTCAAACGTCCACAGCTTCTCCGCCTTGACCTCACGCCCGATGATGGTCCCTGGCTTGGCAGCAAGGATGCCCCAGTTACCATTCAGTCCTTCATTGATTTTCAGTGTCCCTCCTGTAAAAAGGCAAGCTCAACGCTGAAAGACCTGCTGGTTAAAAAGAAAGGGACCATACGAATCGTTGCCAGGGACTTTCCGCTCCCTTCCCACCCTGACGCCCCCATGGCCGCACTAGCAGCCGCATGCGCCGATGATCAGGACCGCTACTGGGATTATCATGATCTGCTTTTTGATAATCAGCAGGAGTTGGACGTTGCAAGCCTTCGCAGATATGCCCGGCAGGCAGGTCTCGACACCGTCCGATTTGACCGGTGTCTGGAGGATGACAGCCGGAGGCAAGAGGTGGAAAAGGATGTGACCAAGGCTGCCCTGGCGGGCATCAACAGCACCCCCGGCATAATCATTAATGGATTCTATCTGTCAGGGACCCCTTCCCTCACCCATCTGGAAGAAGTGATTACGGCTATAGAAAACGGGCAGACGCCACTGGCAGAAGATGTGCCATGAGCGCAAGGAAGGAGCACAGGCGGTGACATGCAAGGAGGTGATGGAAAAAAAGAAGGGCGGAATTACCATTGAGAAGAAAGGAGGTGAGTGAAATGAAGATTCGTACTATCGCCGCAATGATAGCTTTACTGGTGGCCTGGACATGCGTGGCGCAAACCGCTTCGGCCGCCATACTGCCGGGGCTGCCCGGTGACAAGAATTGTAATGCCGCATGCGATTGCACAAAATGCTGCACGGACAATTTTAGCACCTTTTACCGATACGGCATATCCGGAGTAAACGCCAATGACTGGTGGGCATGGTACAACGCGGGGCAGCCAAAAGGCATCGGCTGTGATGAAATTGCACTGGTTGCATGGTTTGCGACAGCAGTGATGTGCGTGATGGGCGGAGAAGAAGTTGTGCCATGCTTGGGACTGGCATGGATGCTCTACTACATCGACCTGGTGCTCTGTTACAATACCTGCAATGATGGCATTTGTAATTGATACAAATGGATTCTGTCAATGGGGCCGGCATATCCTGTATTGATCCATGCCTTCCGCCATTACCTCCTCACCCAGGTGCAGTAACCCTTTCTTGTTTACCTGAGATGGTTCTCTTGAGCAGCTGTCTCACTCAGGCGTGGATGGTAATACGGACATGCCGGCCCACAATCGGGAAGCAGCCCCATACCTAAAGCACAATGCATGCTTCGTGGTGCCCCGAAGGGGCATGGGGGTTTAACATGAAAAAAAATTATGCGATTTATTTTGTCTGCCTGATCTTATTGAGTGTTACTTTCCGGCATGCATCCGGCTGGGTTTTATCCAGCCACCCGGGGCATCCGGTTAATCACCATATAGGCATGGAACAGTATAAACCGCCTCCTTCAATTGATGAAATAAGGAGAAAGATAAGAAAGCAGGGTTTTAATTTTACCGTGGACGAGACCCGGATGTATAACCCGCCCCCTGGTCAAAGCGTCAAGCTGCCCGGTTCCTTCCCCTGCAGCATTGAAGAAAGGCGGCTCAAAAGGCCTTACCCCGTGCAGCATCTCCCTTCATATTTTGACTGGCGGGATGAAGACAAAATAACACCGGTAAAAGATCAATATCCCTGCCAGCTTTGCTGGGCCTTCGCCGCGGTGGCAGAGCTTGAATCAAAAATTCTGCTCCGCGAGGACGTGCCATACGATCTTTCGGAACAGGGGCTGGCCTCATGTGATTTCATTGCCTCTGCCGGGAAAGCCCGGAGCTGCTCTACCGGCGGGAGCGCCTTCAGGGCGATCAATTATTTTACTCAGCGGGGTGCTGCCCTTGAATCATGCCAACCTTTTCTGGCCAGTGACGGAGTTCCGTGCGACCACGGCTGCGAAATAATCAAAAATGTTGACGGCTGGAGGGTGCTTCCCAACCTGGTTGAGGCCATCAAAGCATCTCTCTACAGGCATGGGCCGGTTGCGTCCTCCATGGATGCCTCCGATACCGCTTTCCGGGCATATACGGGAGGGGTCTATGAATATTATGATTCCCGCATGGTAAACCACTCCGTTCTCATTGTCGGCTGGGATGATAACCTGGGACCTGCAGGCGCCTGGATCGTCAAGAACAGCTGGGGTGATGACTGGGGTATGAATGGTTACTGCTACATCGCCTATGGCGCAGCAAAAATAGGCACCATGTCCAGTTTTATCTCCTCATACAAAGATTCCGACCCTGACGAATCAATCCTCTACTACGACGAAGGAGGTTTTTTCTGCCTTGACGCGGGAGGATCCTGCGAAGCAGTAAATTCCATTGGCGCTGGAAGGCCTACAGCCTGGTGCGCAGCAGTTTTCACCCCCGAAACAGCAGGAACCTTGCGGGCCGTTGACTTCTGGACAACGAGCGTGAATGCGATGTACGAAATCAGGGTGTACGATCGGATGCAGGGGAGTTCAATGCGAAACCTGCGTTCCGTCAAGAGGGGAAGGTGCGATGAGCTGGGCTATTACTCTATCAAGCTATCACGTCCCATCCCCCTAAGGGGCGGCGATGACTTTGTCGTTGCCATGCGGCTGACCACGCCGGGATATGGTTACCCCATTCCCGTTGATGTGACGGGTCCTCCCGAAAATGAACGCTGTTATGTGAGCGAAGACGGCAAAGCATGGCAGGCGATCGGACGCGGGACAACGATGCCCTACGATCTGGCCGTTCGCGCCCGTGTTGTGGAAGCAGGCGGGAATAATTAATAAATGCTCTCAGAGAAGGGAGAAACTCATGGGCACATTTGGTGTCGGAATATTGTTTGCTCTCTGTGCTTCCCTGATGCTGTGCGGAAGCTCATTGCCTGCCTATACCCGCTATGAACTTGTTGATGAGTGGGGAGGTTCAGGAACCGAGGATGGAAAGTTTCTCGAGCCCCACGGAATTGCCATAGACGGCGACAGTAATCTTTTCGTATCGGATCCCTCGAATCACCGAATTCAAAAATTTACTCCGGATGGCACATTCCTTACCGGGTGGGGGAAATACGGTCGTGAGGAAGGCCAGTTTATAGCCCCCCAGGGCATTGATGTGGACAGGGAGGGCAATGTGTACGTGGCAGACTTTCTGAACGACCGCATTCAAAAATTTACTCCGGATGGAGAATTTCTTGAAGCCTGGAGCACAAGGCCGGACGGGTGGTGGCTTTACTCAACCCCTCGAGCGCTGGCAGTGGACGGAGAAGGCAGCATCTATGTGCACCACGCGGCCCTTACCCCGCCCGATCGCTACTATACCTGCATCCAAAAATTCACTGCTGAGGGGATATTGATAGATCAGTGGCCGTTCATCTGGTTCGATACCCTGGAGATGGCAACAGATTCGGAGAATAATCTCTACGTTCCGGCAACCATCATTGGTCCGATACAGATTTTTCAAGCCGGCGGTGATCTGGTTAATCAGATACAAACCTGCACCGCAGATGATATCTTCTGCACCTCGACCGGCATTGCGCTGGACGAGGAAGGCCACATGTATGTATCCGACGCCCTCCATCATTGCATCAAAAAATTTGCTCAGGATGGCACACTTATTACCACCATTGTCCTCGAAGGAAAGGGCGGGTTTGGAGCGCAACCTTCTCCGTATGGACTGGCAATTGACAGTCAGGGTAATATCTATGTGGCTGACGCCGCTAACGACTGCATCAAAAAATATTCGCCTGTTTCAACAACCACGACAACTGTTCCCGGCTGTCCCGTAGTCATACTGTATGGCGACGCGGCCCGCGAAACGAAGACCCTGCGGGTGTTCCGGGATGAAGCATTGAGCACAACGCCGGAGGGCCGCCAACTGGTTGATCTCTATTACCGCCTGAGCCCGTTGATTGCGCAGACCCTGGAAAACGATGAAGAATTTAAAAATAAGCTGCGGGTTTTACTGGACTCTCTCATCGGGTCGTCAGGCGTCCGGTAGGAGCGACCTCCGGTCGCGAAATAAAAAGCGGTAGGAGCAACCTCCGGTTGCGAATTAAATTAATCGCAGCTAAAGCTGCTCCTACCGTGGCTCCCACCTTTCCATTAGCATGAATAGAGCCAATAGAAAATGATACTGGCTCGATCCAGCCACTTACTGCGCGGGGTATTATAATTATAATTAAGGAAGGCAACTTTCCAACCAATTGATAATAAATCACTTTTTAATATGCTTACCAGTGCCCGGCCCATTAGCAAACCGGGCATATTTCTTGCTAATTTACGGTTAACAAGATATCGATCGAATGATCTCCATTTTCCAGTTGCATCGAACCTTTGAAATGATATCAATTGAGACCACGAGGGTTTTGATCTAGAAAACAAATAGTCATTGCGAACGAAGTGCATCAATCGTTGAGATTGCAGCACGGATAAAGCTCGCAATGACTGTTTTTATAATCGATGGCAATGCGCACCATGGAATCTCCTGTTGTATTCACAGCTTTACAGCAGCTGGAATTCGAAACTTGACTTAGCGCTACCAGTTATATATAAAAATACACGTAAGCACATGATGTATAAACTCAAATGTCATTCCCCTTTAGGTAAAAATGCCATACCACTCAATCGTACTCGCAAAGCAGGTTCCTGACACCACCGAGATCACGCCCAGGGCCATGAAAGAGGACGGGACGCTCAACCGCTCCGCCCTGCCCGCCGTCTTCAACAAGGACGACCTGCACGCGCTGGAAATGGCCCTCGCCATAAAGGAGACACACGGCGGCACGGTTACGGTCATCACCATGGGCCCCTCCGCGGCAGCCGAAATCCTGCGGGATGCGCTCTACCGGGGAGCGGACCGGGCGATCCTTCTGACCGACAGGCGGTTCGCAGCGGCAGACACACTGGCCACTTCCTACACCTTGAGCGCCGCCATCAGCAAGATTAAAACCTTTGATTTTGTTTTCTGCGGCAGGGAGGCAAGTGACGGCAATACCGCCCAGGTGGGGCCGCAGGTTGCAGAAAAGTTGGGCATACCACAAATCACCTACGCGGAAGAAATATACAGCCTCCAAGCCGGGGTCCTTGAGGCAAAGCGCTTCTCTGACGAGGGCTATGAGCGGGTACGGTCAACCCTGCCGCTTCTTATCACCGTCATGCCTGACAGCAATGAACCAAGGCCGCCGGCAGCAAAAAGGCTTTTGCGCTTTAAAAAGGCGCTCACCGCGGGCGAGGTTAAAAACAAACTGCAGGCCGAGGGTGCACCCGCTGAGGCGATTGAAGCAAACTGTCAGTCATTAGAGCAAAAGGGTCTACTCATTAGCGAATGGAATGGAGATGATCTGGCCATCGACCCCGCCCGCTGCGGCCGCGCAGGGTCACCGACCTGGGTCAAGAAGATAGAGCGGGTGGTTTTAACCGGGGGCGAGCACAAGTCATACCCGCCCACCGACGAGGGAGTGCAGCGGCTCATGCAGGAGCTGATCGAGGAGCACACCTTCGGCTGAGGGGGAGGGGCCCATTACATTGACACATTCAAGTTTCCTGAGTGGCAGGTGAGATTCGCGGCTAAAGCCGCTCCTACCGCTTATAAAGTATGTCTTAGAGGCAATACCAAACGGACGCGACGGAGCGCGTCCCTCCAGATATGTGTTGATCCTGCGATCAAGTCGCAGGATGACAAACCCCGAGTTGAAGAATGATTAATCGGTAGGAGCGGCTTTAGCCGCGAATTAATGTGCGCACCAGCGAGGGTTGGCGCGAACAACCACATCTATCTCATGATATAAGGATCAGATGAAAAATGAAGTCTGGATTTTTGTCCAGCGTGAACAGGAAAAGATAGCCGAGATAACCCTTGAGCTGCTGGGGAAAGGACGGGAGCTGGCTGACAAGCTCAATGTTGGCCTGGCCGCGGTGCTGCTGGGAAACCAGGTAGCCGAGCTCGCGCCTTCCCTCATCGCCCACGGAGCAGACACCGTCTACCTGGCGCAGCACCCGGAGCTCGATGTCTACACCACCCTTCCCTATACCCGCACGCTGGTTGACCTGGTCAACCGCTTCCAACCGGCGGTCTTTATCCTGGGTGCTACCGCCCTGGGCCGTGACCTCGCGCCGCGCGTGGCCTCCCAGCTCAAGGTGGGCATCACCGCCGACTGCACCGATCTTGCCATCGATCAGTACACCGACCCGGTAAGCAAGGAGCGCTACAGAGACATCCTGATGCAGATCCGCCCCGCCTTCGGGGGCAACATCATCGCCACCATTGTCAACCCGTGCACCCGACCCCAGATGGCAACCGTCAGGGAAGGGGTGATGCGGGTGCTGACGCCTGACGCGCAGCGGGCGGGAAAGGTGGTGAACATCGAACATACGCCGGACGCGCGGGATGGCACAGTAACCATCCTGGAGCGCACCCGGGTGGAAAAAAACGTGAACCTGAAAGCCTCCAGCATCATTGTGGCCGGCGGCGCCGGCGTGGGCAACGCGGAAAACTTCAAGCTCATCTTCAGCCTGGCGTCCTGCCTGGGCGCATCGGTGGGGGCAACCCGGGCGGCAGTCGATGCCGGCTTTATTCATCGCGACCACCAGGTGGGACAGACGGGAACGACCGTCCGCCCCCGCCTCTATATCGCCTGCGGCATTTCGGGGGCTGTCCAGCACCGCGCCGGCATGTCGGAGGCGCGGAAAATAGTTGCCGTCAATACCGATCCCGAGGCCCCCATCTTCAGCGTCGCCCACTACGGCATCGTGGGCGACCTTAAAGAGGTGCTTCCCAAAATGATCAGGGCTTACAAATCAAAAAGCGGCGGTGGCGCACGGTGAAAAATTTCTTTCAGGACAACGCAGACATCCAGTTTTTTTTCAGTCACTTCGACTGGCCGAAGATAGTGAATCTCTACGAGCCCGGCTTCAGCGACGCCTCGCGCTATGATTATGCCCCGGTGGACGCGGCCGATGCTGTGGATAGCTACCGGCGGGTACTCTCGGTGCTGGGAGAAATCGCCGCGGAGCGGAGCGCCCCCCGCGGCGAAGGGGTCGACCTTGCCGGGTCCTCGTTTGACGGACAGAGCGTAGCCTACGCGCCGGGTACCCGCGATTCACTTGCGGCCTTTGCCAAAGCGGACCTGATGGGCATGACCCTGCCCCGGCGCTACGGCGGCCTCAACTTTCCCGCAATCATCTTCACCATGGCCCAGGAAATCGTCGCCCGCGCCGATGCCAGCCTGCAAAACCTGTTCGGGCTCCAGGGTGTCGCTGAAATCATCCATGCCTTTGCCGACGAGGAGATGAAAAACAAGTACCTGCCCCTCTTCTGCCGGGGAGAGGTGACCGGCGCCATGGCCCTCACCGAGGCCGAGGCGGGAAGCGATTTGCAGAACGTCAAGCTCAAGGCTGTCCAGGATGAAAGCGGCACCTGGCGGCTCACCGGCGTTAAGCGGTTCATCACCAACGGCAACGCTGACGTGGTGCTGGTTCTGGCACGCTCTGATTTTGATGAGGAGGGAGGCCTGGGCTTAAGCCTGTACCTTTGCGAAGCGAAAGACGGCATCACCGTGAGGCGCATCGAGGAGAAGCTGGGCATCCACGGATCGCCCACCTGCGAGCTGCAGTTCGACGGTGTTCCCGCACAGCTCATTGGGGAACGGAAGCGCGGCTTGGTAACCTACGTCCTGGCGCTGCTCAACGGCGCGCGCATCGGCACCGCCGCCCAGTCCATCGGCATCGCCCAGGCGGCGCTGCAGGAGGCCCGCGGCTTCGCCCACGCCCGGCAGCAGTACGGAAGGCGTATCGAAACCATTCCCGCGGTTGCCGACCTGCTCGCTGAAATGCAGGTCCGGATCGAGGCAGCCCGGGCCCTGACCTATGAAGCGGCAATCGCCATGGACACCGCCGCGGGGACCCTGAAGAGCATTGAATCACTCTCGGGGAAAGAGGACCAGGGCAGCGCCCCGCCCTTAAAAGAGCTCAAAAAAGATGCAAAAAAATACGAGCGCCTGGTGCTGCTCCTCACCCCGCTTGCCAAATATTACAGCACCGAGATGAGCGTGCAGGTGACCTCCGATGCCATCCAGGTCCTCGGGGGAAGCGGCTACATGAAGGATTACCCGGTGGAGCGCTACTTCAGGGACGCGCGCATCACCACCATCTACGAAGGCACCTCTCAGCTGCAGATCGCGGCGGCGGTGCGCAGTATTGTAAGCGGCGCCCTCGACCGCCACCTGGATGATCTCTCACCGGAGTGTGGCGGCGCCGCGAACAAGGCGCTCTTTAAAAAACTCGTCCAGGCCCGGACCCTGCTCACCCAGGCGGTTACGTACCTGGGGGATAAAAAGGACAGCCGCTACACCGACCTCTCCGCCCGTCATCTGGTGGATATGGCCATCTCCATTCTCATCGGCCATCTCTTTCTCCGGCAGTCGCGCCACTGCGCCCGAAAAAAGATCATCGCCCGGCGGTTTATCTCCGCGATGCTCCCCGCGGCAAAGATGCGCTGCCGGCAGATCCTGAGCGGTGAGAACTCCACCCTGAAACACTTTGATGCCATCGTACCGTTACAAAACGAATAAGGGAGCGTCTTTCATGCGCCCATCCCCCCATAGAAGCGAATCACTTCCCGGCGTTCCAGTATCCGGGTTTTCACCGGATTGCCCCTTGAGCGCTGAAGCGGCAGAAAGGAAATCTTGAGCACTATGAACAGCAGGCTTCTCATTCTGGGTTTAGACGGCGGTACCTTTGACATACTCCTTCCCTGGATGCAAAAGGGGTTGCTGCCCAACCTGGGAAAAATCTATGACGAAGGGGTGTCCGGCCCCCTGCGCACCATCCTTCCCCCCATCACCGCGCCGGCCTGGACTTCCTTTTACACCGGGAAAAACCCGGGCAAACACGGGATTTTTGAATTTCTTATCAAAAGGGAGAACAGCTACCAGGAGGTCGCCGTCAACTCGACTTTCTGCAAGAGCAAAACCCTCTGGGACTATCTGGCGGAGGAAAACAAAAAGGTGGCGGTCCTCAACGTACCCATGACCTACCCCCCGCAAAAGGTAAACGGCATCATGATCTGTGACTTCCTGAGCCAGCCGGAAAAGAGGGACTTTACCTATCCCCCCCAGCTCCTCACCGAGGTGGAGGACCGGTTCGGTCCCTACTACCTCTACCCCAGGGTCTCTGATTTTACGGTTCCCTACTCTGATAAAAACGCGGACGCCCTCATCGACGACTGCGTGAAAATGTCGGAATACAAGTTCAGGGTGGCCCATTACCTGATGGAAAAAGACAGCTATGATGTTGTCGTGTTCCACGAGCTGGGAACTGACAGGATGCAGCACTGGCTCTGGAATGTCATTGATCCATCACACCCCAGGCACACGAAAGAGCTGGAGCAGAAATTCTACGGGAAGGTGCTCGACTTTTACCAGCGTGTCGATGAGCAGATCGGGAAGACGCTGCAGCTGGCCGGCCCCGACTGCAGCGTCTTTATCATGTCCGACCACGGTCTTGGCCCGGTGAACAGGTCGATTGACCTCAACACCTGGCTGCTGCAGGAGGGATATATTACCTTAAAGAAGTCCTTTGCTTCACGGGCACGCTATCTCCTCTGGAAGTGCGGCGTCACCTACCAGAATATATATGCCGTCTGTGAAAAACTGTTGCGGTTGGGACTAAACCCTAAAACGGGTTCCCCCGGCGAGTTTTTAAAGCAATGGCACAAGATGCTTAATCAGAGCCCGCTACTGTCATTGAATGACATTGATTGGACAAAAACCAGGGCCTACGCCAAAACCAGCGTCATAGGGCAGATCATCATCAATCTGCAAGGAAGAGAACCCCAGGGAACGGTAACCCCGGGCGAGGAGTACAATCAGCTGGTCGCCGAGATGGTCCAAAAGCTGAAACAGCTCCACGATCCCGGGGAAGGCACGCATATCAAGGGACTGGTGTACACCGGGCAGGAGGCATATCGGGGCCCTTACATCAGTAAAGCGCCGGACATCATCTACCTGCCTCAAACCGGCTGCTATCAGTCAGGCAGCCTGGTGCCCTTCGGATCCAACACGCCGTTTGTCAGCTTTGCCGGCCAGTGCGGCGCCCACACCATGGACGGCATTTTCATGGCTTGGGGCAGGGAGATCAAAAGAGGGGCAAAAGTAAGCGGGGCAAGCATCATTGACGTGGCGCCGACGGCGCTGCACCTGATGGGATGCAAGGTGCCGAGCGACATGGACGGCAAGGTGCTGGAAGATATTTTTGAGGAAGCCTTTCTGCGGCAGCACCCGGTAGAATTCTTTGAGGCGCTGAAGGACACGGAAGAGGCACAGAGCGCAATGTCTCCCGAAGAAGAGAAGACGGTTATGGAGCGCTTGCGCAACCTCGGCTATATTGATTAGGCCGGCAACCATTCAGGAGTGAACAGCTTATCATCATTTCCGCACCACGCTCAGCACTTGTCCTGAGAGCATCCTTCTTCCGCGGCATGGGACATCATCGATGAAAACAGTTATAACCGGTGGGAACGGCTTTGTAGGCTCAGCCCTGGCAGCGAAGCTGGTTGAGCGCGGAGATGAGGTGCGGGTCACCGTCCGGCAGGGAAGCGACACCCGGAACATTGACCGTCTTCCGGTTGAAAAGGTCTATGCCGACGTGCGGGATGAGCACGCCGTGCGGGGCGCGCTTGAGGGCTGCGGGAGGCTCTATCACACCGCCGGCCTGTACAGGGTGTGGCTGCGCGATGAAAGTGAATTGCACCGGGTAAATGTGGAAGGCACGCGGATTGTCATGCAGGAGGCCCTCAGGCAGGGGGTGGAAAAGGTGGTCCTCACCAGCTCCGTTGCCGCCCTGGGTGTAAGCGACAGCGGGAAACCATCAGACGAAAGCGTGCGCTTCAACCTCTGGGGCACCAGGCTTCCCTATGAGGTATCCAAGTACGAATCGGAAGAGGCCGCCCGGGCGCTGGTAACGCAGGGGCTTCCCCTGGTAGTGGTCCGGCCGTCGCTGGTTCTGGGTGAGCGCGACTTTTATCCCACACCTTCCGGGAAATTGGTGCTTGATGTCCTGCACGGCAGGTACCATTTTTATCTCGAAGGCGGCATCAACCTGGTGGACATCAATGACGTTGTCGCCGGCCACCTGCTGGCCATGGAAAAGGGAAGGATCGGGGAGAGCTACAACCTGGGAAACAACGGAAACAACATATCATTAAAAGACCTCTTCTCTCTCATCGGTGAGACCGCCGGCGTCGCGGCCCCCCGCTTCAGGATACCCTATGCCGCGGCGATGGCCTACGCGAACATCTCGCTTGTGGTGGCCGACCGCATAACCCACCGGGCCCCGCTGCTTCCCCCGGGCGCCCTCCAGGTGCTGCACCTTTTTAAAAAGATGGACTCGACAAAAGCAATCACCGAGCTGGGTCTCCCGCAGACCCCCTTGCGGGAAACCATCAGGCGCACGGTGGCCTGGTACCGGGAAAACGGATACTGGCACAATTAATCTCATTTAAAATGTTACAAATGGCTACTGACAAATTCGAAGCACGAAATGCCTGGGATATGAGATATGCGATGTGTGATGTGGGCTGAAACACCTGAGATGTCTGCCGTATGGTAACTAATGAACAATTCTTTCCTGCCAGCATTATAGACGAAACTGCATATTTTATGGAGGGTGCGGGCAACACCACCGTCACCAACGGGTGGATCCTCACCCTGGAGGGTGATGTGGATTCGGCCCTCGCCAGGCAGGCGCTTCTCTCCACCTTCGACTGCTATCCCAAGTACAAATGTGTCCTGGTCAAAGACTACCCATCTTTGAAGCGCTGGTTCCGCTACTGCTGGCGCTATCGGGACACGGTCAACCCCGAAACCGTTTTTCAGGAGATCACCGCATCGGGCGGGGGCGCGGAAAAAGACGGGGTTACCTGGTTCAGGGAGCTGTACCCCGCCAACCGCATTGACGTCACCCGGGATACCCCTTTGAAGATAGTGCTCATCAGAAAGCAGCGGGAGGTTATTCTCGTCTTCTTTCACAACCACATCCTCTCAGACGGGAGGGGGCTGGTGGGTGTTATCAGGAGATTCATTCAGTTCTACGAGGAACTTTACTATCACCGGGCGGGAGAGCAAGCTGTCCCGGATTTCGAATCCATCCCCCAGCCGGTGATCAGACCCCCGTGGAGGGACTGCACATTCAGGCATGTGGACATCTTTGTGAAAAAATGTCGGCTCTTCCTTCGCCAGCCCGCCGCCGAGGTGCATCACCATGGAGGCACGGGACCCGGCAAGGGGCTGATGCTGGTTGCCCGGGTGCTCTCCCCCGATCAGTTCAGCCTGCTCAAATCCATCGCCAAAAAGCGCCAGGCCACCATTAATGACTACATGCTGGCGATCATGTTTAAGACCATGAAAGGATGGAACGCGCGGCGGGGCGGCCAGCCCGGTCGTTTTTACATCAACGTTCCCGTCAGCACCAGGCCCCCCGAAGACTTCACCGCCAGCAACAAGCTCGGCGGTATCACCGTTTCCCCGGATCCGGAGACCATCGACGACACGGACCGGCTGCTCGACCAGGTGCGTGCGCAGCGGACGTATCTGAATGCAAACGACGCCGCCAGGATAGACCTGGCCATGACCTGGATTTTAAAGTTCACGCCCCTGGTCCTGCAGGAAATGATTTTTAAAAACCACTCCCATGCCCTGTATCCCTCCCTCTGCCTGAGCAACATTGGGATATGCGATTACAACCCCGCTCACCGCGACGACGAGGGATTTCAGCATGTGGGTCCTGCCAGGATCGTCGGATCAAACGTGGTGACGGCCGCCATACCCTGGCCGCAGATTCTCATACACACGTATAACAACAGAATGGAGGTGAGCCTGTCGGTCCTCCATTCCCGCTTTCCACTCGAAACCGCCGATGAGTTCCTGGACGCCTACATCAGGGATCTGTTCGGGGAGGCCGGCTAGTGTCGTGTCCAATAAACGACCTTAGGCGACAAATAAAATAAGCCGGTCGTTGCGAGGAACCCCCGGCGGGGTGACAAAGCAATCCCAATGGTGGATCTAACAAAGCGAGCTTGATTGTCTCATCCACGGAGAAAAACCATGAAACATAACATGCAGCCCACAATCCCCTTAAAACCTGTTTATACCCCTGACGATTTAAAGGATTTTAACTATCAAGAGGTGCTGAATGACCCGGGCTCCTTCCCTTTTACCCGTGGAAGAATGTCGGGCGCCAGGGGCAGCTGGGTTCAGCGGGGCCTCTCAGGCGAAGGTGATGCCTCGCGTTCCAACGAACAGTTTAAATACCTGATCCAGAATGGGCAGACAGGCATTGACGTCATCGGCGATACACCCACCATGATCTGCCTGGACCCGGACCATCCCTTTTCCGTACCAACGGTGGGAACACAGGGTGTTTCCCTGTGCTGCCTGTATGACTATCTGGAGCTGTTTAAAGGGATACCCTTGGACTCCGTAGCCATCTCCAGCTCCATACCCAGTATGTTTACCCTCGCGGGACTCTATCTGGCAGCAAAAAAAAACGGCTTCGACACAACAAAGTTGCGCGGTTCGGTTATCCAGTCGCCCTTTTTCTTTGAAGAGTGCGGCTATACTATGCATCTGCCCTTCCCCCTCCGGCTGAGGCTCACCCTGGACAGCATAGAATTCTGCCTGAAGAAAATGCCCAAGTTCCACTCCTTCCTCGAGAACACCTATTTCTTCAGTGAGACCGGCCTTACCGCCGACGAGGAAATGGCCTTCGGGTTTGTTGAGATGCGCCACACCATCCGCCATCTCCTCAAGCGTGGGCTGGACATCGACAGCATCGCCCGGCACATCGTGGTGCTGGTCAACTGCCGCATGGACTTCTTCGAGGAAATCGCCAAGATCCGGGCCACCCGCAGGATTTTTGCCCGGATGATGCGCGACGAGTTCGGGGCAAAGAACCCGCGCTCCCAGTCCCTCACCATGACCTGTCACACCTCCGGCATAGCGCTGACCGCCCAGCAGCCCTTTAACAACATTGTGCGGGGAGCGATCCAGTGCATGGCGCTGGTGATGTCGGGCATCCAGGCCGTGGAAATATCGGCGTTTGACGAGCCCTTCCGCACCCCCAGCCCCGAATCGCACCTGGTCTCCCTGCGCACGCAGCAGGTCATCGACCTGGAGAGCGGCATCGGCAAGGTCCACGATCCCCTCGGGGGCTCCTACCTGGTTGAATCGCTGACCAACGAGATGGAACGGAAAATCCAGGACAGCATACGAAAGATCGAGGCCCTCGGCGACCCCGCGGACCTTTCCGCCAAGGGCTGGTTCAAGAAATTTTTTGAGGATTCCATGGAGCGCTACCACAAGGACATTGAAAGCAGGCAGCGCATCAAGGTGGGCACCAACATTCATCAGATGCCGGAAGATAAAGATACCATGCTCCGGGATGTCGCCGAGGCAAAAATACAGCCCTACATCTGGCACGTGGAGCGGATCAAGCGTTACAAAGAGCGACGGGACCAGGCCAAAATCAAAGAGGTGCTGCTGGCGGTCAGTCACACGGCGAAGGAGACGTCCGACAATCTGATGGACTCAATCCTGGAAGCCTTTGAGAAAGGGGCTACCTGCGGGGAGATAACCGGAGCGCTGCGCACGGCATATGATTGCCCCTATGATCCCTACGGCAAGATGACACCTCCCTTTTGAAAGGACCTGCTATGAAAAAAATCAGGGTACTTATCGGCATGATGGGCATCGATCAGCACGAAGCGGGGGCAATCGGTGTTTCCCGCCTGCTGCGGGACGCCGGCATGGAGGTGGTGTACATGGGCCGCTTTAACTCTTCGGACATGATCATCCAGGCGGCCCTCCAGGAAGATGTTGACCTCATCGGCCTGAGCTTCCACTCCTGGGACTTCCTCTACTATGTTCCCGAGATGATAGAAATGATGAAAGAAAGGGATCTCAGCATTCCCATCATCGTCGGCGGTTCGGTGATCACGGTGGATGATGCCAGCAAACTGCGGGCGATGGGAGCCGCTGATGCCTTCTGTCCGTCCGCCTCGGATAGCGAGATCATTGAGAGCATCAGAGGAATTGTCCAGGAAGGGTCCGGGCACAATGGATGAAAGGAGGCTGTTCCCGGCAAGCATCGTCGACGAAATCACCCATTGCGTGGACAGGGGCCACCCCAACCTTGTTCTCAACTACGCCTGGATTCTCACGCTGGAGGGAGAGGTAATCACGGAAATCACCCGCAAGGCCCTGGACAGGACCCTGCGCTACTACCCCAAGAGCCGCTGCGTGCTGACGGACCGCTACCCGTCGTACATGCGCTGGTTCAGACACTGCTGGAGGCTTACCGATTGTGAAGGCGGGGATATCCTCCGGGAGATCGGGGAACCAAATCCTTATTCCACCGTTGAGGAGGCCATCAGCTACTACACGGACAATCACGCTGCACTCTCCATTGACCTCTCTTTCCACATCCCCCTGAAGGTGCTGCTCATCAGGCAGCCCGGGCGAGCTTTTCTGTTTTTCATCATGCACCATGCCGCGGCCGACGGGCTGGGGGGCTTCATTTTTATCCAGCAGTTCATCCAGTGACTACGAAGACATCCTGCACGGGCGGGAAGCAGCACACGAACCTGCCGCCAACTTCGAAGATATTTCGCTGCCCGATATCAGGCTGGGGTGGAGTGATCTCTCCCCCCGCAATCTCCGCCCCTTCGTCCGGAACTTCTTCCTCACCTTCCGGCAGCCGGCTTTGAACGCCTTCCCGGGCGAATCGAAAGGTATCACGGGGAAATTTGTCGCCACCGTCAGGCACATGCCTCCTCAGCACCTGGCAAGGATCAGGTCCACCGCGAAACAATACGGCTCCACCGTCAATGACTATCTCCTGGCAACCATGTTCGGGACGCTTAAAAAGTGGTGCCGCGAATGGACAACCCCATCTGACCGGATTTACATAAATGTCCCCATGAGCTTCCGCGCGCCCGGTGATCGCACCCTGTCCAATGTCCTCTCCGGGGCCTTCATTTCTTTAAAACCCGACCACATAACCGGCCGGGAAGCCATGCTTCCGCTCATCAGGAAAGAGATAACCGCGCTGGCGGACAGCAACGTGGCACGGACCATCATACGTTTTTCAGCCGTACTCAAACCCCTCACCATAGGCATGAGAATAAACCTGCTGAGACACACCGCCTCGGGTTACGCGCCCACGGTCGTGCTCAGCAACATGGGTGTCCTCTCCCCCAACCCCTCCCATATGGACGAAGAAGGGTTTCACTGCATGGGGAACGCCCGCATCCGCGGCATATACGGGATTCCAGCCGTGGCGGGCTGGCCGATGCTGCTGCTCTACACCTACAATAACCGGATGATATTTAATCTGGGTACCCTGGATTCGTACTTTCCGCCGGAGACCGCGGGGAGATTTATAGACGCCTTTCTGGGAGATTTACAGGAGGGATATTGACCCTAGCCGCACGTCCGGAATGGCAGGAGGCAAGGTTGATCCCGGCCGGAAAAGCCGGAGCATGCTTCGGGATACATCCGGTCACCGCTTCATGAATGCGGCCTCGCATGCCGGACGATTACCGCTTCCACATCTGAAAAATATTTAAACCCCTCTCCTTCCTGAGGTTGTCATAGAAGAGAATCTCCTGCGGGGTAAAGCAGGTCATATCCATTCCCCGCCTGATCATCTCCTCATCAATTTGCGGTTTAAAGATGCGCAGCCCCTCGGCAAACTGCGCGTCATCGGCGCTGTAAGATCCGCGCATCACCTCTCATCTGAAGGCACCTGAATATCTTGGTCTGCCAGTCCCGGGGCTGGTGATATTCCACCGCCACCCGGGGATTCATCCGGATCTGGTCAAGCTTTCTGGTTCCCTTCTCGGAAAGGGCATACAGCACCCGGTTCACCGGGTCCAGGGCAAAATCCACCGTGGTCACGTAGGGCTCATTATTAATGCTGGTCGCAATGACACAGCTCTGCCGCTCACCGAAGAACGCGACAATCTCCTTCCAGAGTTCTTCCTTTTCTATGGCCCCGGGGCGCTCAAGGAATCGCTGCGTCGCGGTTGACACGCCGTCGCTCAGAATGGTGTGGCATTCCATGCAGGCGACCGTCTCAATCTCCTGGTGCTCTTTAGGCATCTCTGCCCCTAAAAGAATGGCAGGCACTTCTTCATCCGTGGCTTGCTCGCCGGCAGGAGCAGTTCTTTTCACTGTACAGGAGTATACCAGCAGTATCACAAACAAGGGTATGAGTGCCGTGATCATCTTTTTCATCTTCTTGTTTCCTCCTTTCTGAATGTGTGGAGCGAAAGCCTTTTATTTAAAGGGACGAGCTCCGTCGCGCATGATTTTGTTGTGGCTCAGAGACTCATTTCATGCATTCCTGTGGTGTAAGGAAGTCTAGTGGCGCATGGGGAGGGGTCTTTTATACCCACAACAATTTGTCTGATGGCTTACGGCACGACCCGCTCCTTACGAATTAAACCGCAAACAGGCAGCTTCAAGGGACTTCGACAGAGGCTGTTGCCATGCGGGTCTGTCGGACAAAGTTAGAGAGTCGCTGCCGTTCTAAAGGTTCCGAATAATTTTGTTGTGGGTATAAAAGCCCCCTCCCCCATGCGCCACATATAAATAATATGTGAAAAAATCCCCCCTGCCGCTCATCAACAATCCGTAAATTTTCTGTTAATCACTGTGCCCGCTTGATAATCTCACGCGCATTTATGCTGAATTGCGCATAATCCTCTTCGGATAAGCCGGCCCCCAGGGCAATCTTCCTCGCCTGCTCGTCAGAAATCAGGTCATCCGGAGAATGCCCGTCGGTGTTCAGCACCATGCCTGCCCCAACCTCAAGCGCCAGCTTGGCAACATGGCCGTTGGTGAGGGAATGTCCCTTCCGCGCGGTGATTTCAAGCATGATGCCATTTTGCTTGGCCAGCATAACCTCTTCCCGGGTAATCAAACCGGGGTGGGCCAGGATATCGATGGGTGACTGCAGGGCTTTCAGGTTGGTCTGTGGCGCCACCGGCTCAACAATGGTCTCCCCGTGCACCACCACGATCTTCGCCCCCAGCCTGCGGGCCTCCTCCGCCATGGAAGGTATGCTCTCGGGAGGCACGTGGGTTATTTCCGCCCCGGGCAGCACCTCGATCTGAAAGGATTTTTGCAGCGCGTGACAGTCCTTCACCAAGCGAGATATGACCCAATCGATGTTGGAGAGGTCCACGTGGTCAGTTATGGCCAGTGCCTGGTAACCTTTTACCATGGCCCTTCGTATCAGTTCGGAGGGAAGAAGCTCCCCATCGCTTAAGAGAGAATGGGTGTGCAAATCAATCATGATATCACCTCTTTCGTGAGCAGATAAAAAAGCCAATCAACGAGCCGACGGTATCGGCTGCCACATCCATAAAACTGGGGGTGCGATCGGGAACAAACGACTGATGGAACTCGTCACTTAGTGCGTACAGGAAACAGATAAGCGCTGACAGCACCATGCCAAAGCGCCTGGCCCGCCCGTAATACCCCAGGGCCCTCGCCACCAGGTACCCCAGCACCGCATACACCCCCAGGTGGAAGACCTTGTCAGCAGAGAAAAAGGGGGAAGGAATGGTGCTGCCCGGAAGAGAGGAAAGAAAAAAGATCAGGGCCGCCCAGACAATGGCAGGCGCCCAAACTGCAAGCGCTTGAGCGCGCTGCGACCGGCCCCCCAAGGGCGAGGGTGAGGGCGCGTTCAGCATACAATATCACCGCTCAGCGTATGTGCCGTGACGCCCCTGATGCGGACCGGTACCAGCCGCCCGGTGAGTTCTTCCCTTCCCTCGGCGATCACCGTTTTGTTTGATCGTGTCTTTCCCGTGACGCGCCGCCCATCCTTCCTGCTGATCCCCTCGACCAACACCTCCTCCTCCGTATGCAGGAGCGTCCTGTTTCTGATAAGGCTGTGTTCATTCTGCAGCTCCTGCAGCAGGGAAAACCGCTCCGCTTTGACTTCTGCGGGAATTTTGCCCTCGAAACGAAGGGCCGCCGTCATGGGGCGGTCGGAGTAGTTAAAGCAAAAGAGGTCATCGAATCGCACCGCTTCCATCAACGCAAGGGTCTGCTCAAAATCTTCATCGGTTTCCCCGGGGAAACCAACGATTACATCCGAGGTAATGGCGATCGGGGGGCACGCCCGGCGCAGCCCTTCAACCTTTGCCAGGTACTCTTCGCGGGTATATCCCCTGTTCATCAGCCGTAAAATCACATTGGAACCGGATTGGAAGGGAAGATGAATGTGCGGACAGAGCTTACCCAGTGAACTGAAGCAGCGGATCAGATCATCCCCCAGGTCTTTGGGATGGGAGGTGATAAATCGTATCCGCTCTATGCCCGTGACTTCATTCACCGCTTCAAGCAGCCGCGGGAAGCTGCCCGTTCTGCCGTTATCACTGCCATAGGAGTTGACGTTCTGTCCCAGCAGGGTGACTTCCCGGACTCCCCGCCGGCAGAGCTGTTGAATTTCCTGTATAATATCTTCCTGCGGCCGGCTCTTTTCCCTGCCCCGCACATAGGGCACCACGCAGTAAGAGCAAAAATTATTGCAGCCTCGGATGATGCTCACATATGCCGATACCCCGGGCGAGGCGGCGCAGCAGACCCCTTTATCGCTGTATCCTTCTTCGCGCAAGCCGGTCCGGCAGACCTTTTCCCTCTCCGTTTCCACCTGCTTTATCAAACCGGGCAGACTGTCAATGCTGTGCGTGCCGAACACCAGGTCCAGGTGAGGCGCCTTTTCAAAAAGCCGCTCACCCTCCTGCTGGGCCACGCAGCCGCCCACTCCGAGAATGAGGGACGGGTTGGCATCCTTGTATTCCTTCAGCCTGCCCAGGATGCTGTAAAGCTTATGCTCCGGCTTCTCGCGGATGCTGCAGGTATTGAGGAGAATTATATCGGCAGCAGCAACGTCCGGGGCAAGCGTATAGCCGCACCCTTGGAGCAGTCCCATGATCCGCTCCGAGTCATAGACATTCATCTGGCATCCGTAGGTTTTGATAAAGACCGTGCGGGACATATTGTGTGTTTTTGTTTACCGAATTATTAAAAGGATGTGGGGAGGCTTAATCGCCTGCACATCTTCTCGAATTGTTGTTTTTAATATTTCTTTACGACCTGCCCGCCCCATAAATCCTTTTTGAGCCGCTCTTTTTCAGAAATGGAAGCCGTAGTGTAGGTTATAGTTTATCTGTATATTTTTTCAATAATAAACTATTAGCATAGATAATTCCGGCGTTAAAAATCAGGGTTTTCGAGGTCAAAAATCAGGGTTTTGCCTATTGATTTTTTCTAAAAGCTGTTGCAGAATGCAAATACCCTTTCGATTACGGGAATGGCGGAGACGCCATTCCCACTTTTTTTTGCTGTTTGGAATCATTCCCGGTGAGAAGTCCGGTGCGAATAAATCAGATGGGCAGTTTTTAGAATAACCGATTTAAAAAGAGGGCACTTGCATTGCGATAATTTATGTGGTATAGGTTTTATGCCCTATTAAATAGGGCAGCGAAGGGTTGATAGCCGTTTTGGCCCCCTCCTTTATGGCTATCACCCTTCTATTTTTTTCTCCCCTCAGTTTCCCTGAGCGCCCGGACTGACTGGCACAGGCGAAGAGTGTAAACTTCACATCAAATCAAGCGCCTCTTTCCCGGACATTCCGATGCTCACGCCCCGTTTGCGCGCTGCCTCATTCACCTCCTTGATTATGCCGTTGAGCAGATCATCGATGGTCGCAATAAGCCCTTCGCCGGACCTGCGCGCTTTTGCCGCGGGATATCCAAGCGCATCGAGTGCTTTAACATCAAAAACACCGCAGCCCACCATCCCGGTGTCGGTAACCACGCTCACCAGATTGATCGTGCCCAGCGGTATGATGTAGCCGTCCGCCGTCTTCCGGGACAGTTCTACCTTTTCGTGATGCATTCTCTTATCACCTCTCTCTTTCTCAGCACCACGTGTTCTGTGCGGGGAATGGGGAAATAGTACCGCATCATGCCGGGCACAGTCAATTAAGAAAGGGTAATGGCAGGGGCAGGCCCCTGTGCCTGCCCGTATATGATAGGGCAACCACAGGGGGTTGCCCCTACACGCGTATCAATAAATGGATGTCCGCGAAAGCGGGAATCCAATCCATGTTCATTCTCTGCGGCGAAACACATGGGCTTGGATTTTTAATGCATAGAACATGCGTGATAACAGTCCGGGAGAGCCAATTAAGAATGGATAGATTTGAAGGGAGAGAGATTCGTGCTGCGGCGCCATATTGTAACGGACGCGCTCTTTACAAGCCATCCAGAAGGAATTCCTTCAGCATTTTTTCAGCCACCTGATCAGACTTTACAGCACAGCTGCCTGCTTCCATTTTCCGCTTGAAATGCCCAACCATTTCCTCTCTGATCTCGGGGGTCGCATCAACTATCTCCCAGGCTTTATTGATAATATCCCGTTCCCTTTCGGATATTCTGACCATTTCCACGGGTACGGATCTTTCCCCCGCGTGTCGTGCCGGTCTGCTTGCGGTGCCATTATTGTGTCCATTTTTCATATACGTTTCCAAATATACAATGGTTTGCTTTCCACCCATCTTCATAATTGTGCCTCCTCAAGGCTCAGTTATTAAATCGGTACGAAGCAAGTCAGACTTTAGTTTTTTCTTGAAACAGAGATATTGTAATGATCTTGATATTTTCAGTATTAGATAATTTGACTTGTTTGTTTTTCAGGTGAGCTTTCCCTTTTAAGCTATAGCGGCAGATTCCCGGGTCTTATTCCAAGAATATGGTTGTACCGTAATGGCGGGGGAAGTGACACAAACATCATTGACGGGCAAAGGAGAGCTGATGTTCATCGAGAAGGGCCTTCACGCTTCATGAGGGGAGGTTACCGCATGTACCTAGGGCAGTTTATTTCAGCCGGCTGGAAGATAACGGAAGGCAACTGACAAATGATGAGGCCGCTTGAGCCGGGGCGGCTCCTTAGCCGGCCGGTTTACAGGGTATGCTTATGGTGTGGCGATTATCATTGGGGCTTCGCACAACAGTGAGCACTGCTCCATAGGGCTTCAATAACTCGGTAACGTTTGCCAGCCGCATCGCGCAGGCCGCCTGGCATGAATTCCCGCGCTCCGGACCGGTATCGCGAAATTCCAGGAGAATGACCGAATTATCGCGCCTGCTGGTAATGGTCAGATCCTTTTTATCCGCACCGGCAAATGAATCCAGTACATTTCTGACAATCTGTATGATGCATTGGGAAAAATGGTGATACACACCCCTGATGGCCGGAATCGAATCATCAAGCGAGCAGGTTTTGGTTATTTCATGTTTAAACTTCATGTCCGCTTCCAGAAACTGAAGCTCTTCCCTGATGAGCTGGTTAAGGCTGATCATCTGGGGCGCATCGTCATCCTCGCGCAGCCGCTTGTTCATCACGTTTTTTATCATGTCCGCAAGCTTGAGGGCGTTGGCTACGATAACCTCGGCATCCCGTATGCTTTTATCCAGCCTGGAGGTGAGGGCATCATCGGCCGCGCCGTTCGCGGTCTCCTGCCTGAGCCCCTGCAGCCGGTCCCTGAGCATCTCCGCCCGCGCGACAACTGCCGACAGCGGGGTATTTAAATTATGGGCCAATCCGTCCAGCAGCTCCCCCAGGCCCGCAAGGCGATACATTTTGCTCAATGCCTTTTGCCCGGCAATTTCCAGCCAGTGGTCCGTGATCGTTGCCCCGGGCGGTGCAAACTCTCTCATGGTGCCTTCCTGCAGTTATGGGTTTTGGTAACCATTATACACGACCCGCTTCGACTATCAAGGCCCTTTTCACGGACGACGGTGCAGCACGGGCAGCATACCATCCCGCGCTTTTGTCATGCACCCTCAGGATGCGCGCGGCAGGCGTTGCGCCATCGGCAAGCGCTACCTGCCCTTTAAGTTGTTGATTCTCACCCGCAGGCGCAAAATAGCCTTGGTATGAATCTGGGAGACGCGTGATTCAGTCAGATCCAGCACCTCGCCGATTTCCTTCATGGTAAGCTCGTCATAGTAGTAAAGCGATATGACTTCTTTTTCTTTTTCAGGCAGATCCTCAATCGCGCGGGCAACCGAATCCTTGACCTCGTTCAGTCCCAGCACGCCGAAGGCGTTGGTGGACTTGGGATCGACAATGCAGCTCAAAATATCACGGCGCTTGTCTTCGGGATCCGTTGTCACATCAAGGCTGATGAGCGGAACGCCGGCGGACTGCTTGAGCAGACGGTAAAATTCGTCCATCTGCACGCCCAGCTGTTCGGCCATTTCTTCATCGCGGGCCGGCCGGCCGAGATGCTGCTCCAGTTCATGGTAGGCGTTCATCATCTGGTTGATCACCTTCCGGACCGAGCGCGGAATCCAATCCATCGATCGCAATTCATCAAGGATGGCACCCCTGATGCGGATTTCGGCATAGGTCTTGAACTTTACCTCTTTGGAGGGATCAAACTTCTCCACCGCATCAATCAGACCCAGGATGCCGGCATTGACCAGGTCCGCCACCTCAATGTGGGGAGGCAGCCGCATGGCAACACGGTTGGCAATATATTTGACCAGGGGCGCGTATTCCATGATCAGCCGTTCCCGCCTGGTAAAATCTTCCTTGCCCTGCGGGTCATTCTCTGCCATCTGGTTGTGTAATCCGTTCATCTGTTTCCCCCTTGGTTAAGGTGAGGTGTAACTACATCCTGGAAAGCGATAAAGGAAGTGTCTCGGGATTTTCCATGAAATGATGCCAGAAAAACCGGATGGCGCCGCGGGAGGTTCTGTTGAGCTGATGCTCGCAAACCTTTCGCGCCAGTTCAAATATGCACCTGCTGGCAGCCGCCTCGGGATAAAGCTCAACCAGCGCCTTCTGCTGTCGTACAGCCTTTACCACATGCTCATCCCGCACGATGTAACCCCAGTAGTCGATGGAAAGATGATGAAATCTCTGCCCCACCAGGCTTATGTGGTTGTAGACCTCTTTGGCCTCTTCAGCGCTCTGCGCACCGTTCACCAGCAGGTTAAAGTGGTTTTCCTCATACTTTACACAGAGCACTTTCATCATGGCGTAGGCATCGGTAATGGATGTGGGTTCCGGGGACACCACCATGAGGATTTCGTGGGCCGCCAGGTTGAAGTACATCACGTTGGAAGAAATGCCGGCGCTGGTATCGATCAGAATCATGTCGATCCCGCGGGAGATGGATTCCAGCTCGGAGAGCAGGCATATTTTCTGTGACTTGGTCAGCTCTGAGAGTTCCTGTATGCCCGAACTTGCGGGAAGAATCTTCATCCCCCCCGGCGCGGTTATGACCACCTCTGAAATCGGCTTTTCACCGCTCAAAACGTGCTGTAAATTGTAGCGCGGCGAAAATCCCAGGATGACATCAAGGTTGGCGAGGCCTATGTCCGCATCCACCAGCAAAACCCGCTTGTTGAGCCTGGTCAGGGCATACCCAAGATTGGCCACCACATTGGTCTTTCCTACTCCTCCTTTGCCGCTCGTCACAGCGATAACCTGTGTGCGGTTTGACTGGCCTTTCACAGACCGGTGTTCACCCGGCTTCCAGCCATTGCCGCAACCTGCCTGATGATTCGCCCTTCTTTTTGTCGCACTGCGCATTATTTCTTCCTGATTCATAATCTTTCCTTTCGCTGTGTCCTGTAACACCGTTCCAAGAAAAGGATTTTGACGGGCATTTCGTCAATATTTTGACATGCTGTCGGGATTATGAGGTTCGAATTTACGGCTGGGCATTTTTTATCTCAATATAATTCAGCTAGTTATATAAAAATCATTTCATCGGGAAGTGTGGGGTCAATTACTAAATGTCAAAGACGCACACATAATGAGCAACTAGTATGCCAAGTGGCCGACGTCTTCGAAAAGCCGATGCCGGCCCACCTGCTCAACTTAATTAATCCTGCTCATTTTTTGAATGTTCAGATGATGAGTGATGTGATAATTTTTAAGGCTGGACGTGATGGGAATTAATTAGACAGAACTAATCAATGCGGGACGTAAATGGGGTGGGGATATTCATATGGTACTTTTTTC
>CAVVUR010000012.1:0-17241 GCA_963751515.1 uncultured delta proteobacterium | reverse complement strand
CAGGGGGGCTTCGGCTCGGACAGCAATGAGGAAACCCTGATCGATTTTGAAGGCAGGATTAATTCCCTCCCCCTGATGGGTAAGGATGAGCTGGCGGATAAAATCCTGGACAAAGTCAAAGAGCTGAAGGCAGAGCAGGCCTCCATGCCGCGGCGGAGCAAGTCAGCCATGGCGGACGGGAAAAAGACGGACGATGGAAAAAATCAGTCAACTGAAAGTTGAACTGGGACAGGTCAGTCCCTCTCTGGAGGACTACCTGCGCTGCCGGAAAGAGGAAGGGGTTGAGGGGCTGCCCTTCTCCGATGAGCGGCTTCCCGTGGGAAAGGCCCGTCTCCTCCGGAACATACGGCAGGAGCTGGGGGAGTGCACACGGTGCAAGCTCACCGCCAGCGCACGAATATTGTCTACGGCGTTGGAAATCCCGAAGCCCGGCTGGTATTTGTGGGCGAGGGACCCGGGGAGGACGAAGACAGGCAGGGAGAGCCATTCGTCGGCAGGGCAGGCCAGCTGCTCACCAAAATCATAGGCTCGATCAATCTCAGCCGGATGAAGCCTACATCGCCAACGTCATCAAGTGCCGGCCCCCGGGCAATCGAAACCCGGAGCCCGATGAGATCAGCGGCGTGCGAACCCTTTCTAATCAAGCAGCTCGAGGCCATCGGGCCGAAGATCATCTGCGCCCTGGGGACCTTCGCGGCACAGACACTGCTGCAGACTGATGAAAAGATCTCCCGCCTGAGGGGCAGGTTTTTTTCCTACCGCGATGCCAGGCTGATAGCAACCTTTCACCCTGCCTTTTTACTTAGAAATCCGGAACGGAAACGGGATGTGTGGGAAGATATGAAGATGATCCGCGATGAGTACTGCAGGTAAAGTTAAGCTTTTAATATTATGTTATCAATTAACCTCGCCTTGCCGATCCTAACCGCCACGGCCAGCACTGCCTCCCGGTCAACCCGTGACAGGTCTTTCAGTTCCTCTGTATCACACAGCGTAAGGTAATCAATTCTGGCCAGCGGTTCAGCGGCGATGATGTTTTGTGCCGCCTGGACAAGTGCTTTCGCTCGGCGCTCCCCCTGTCCGAAAAGCGCGGCCGCCTGCTTCAGCGCCTGTGATATCCAGAGGGCTGCAGTGCGCTCAGGCGGCGTCGAGTAGGAATTGCGGGAGCTCATGGCCAGCCCGTCCGTCTCGCGGTAGGTAGGCATCCCCACAATCTCCACATCCAGGTTGAGGTCGGTGACCATCCGCCGGATGACCACCAGCTGCTGAAAATCCTTCTCGCCGAAAATGGCCGCATGGGGCTTCACAATATTAAAAAGCTTGCAGACAACCGTGGTCACCCCTCTGAAATGGGTCGGCCGGGACGCGCCGCATAAATATTTGGTGATCTCTTCCACATTCACATACGTCTGATAGTGCGCAGGATATATCTCCCGTGCTGACGGGGCAAAGATGATATCAACGCCGGCCTGCCGGGCCAGGTCCTGGTCCCGTTCCATGTCGCGGGGATAGGCTTCATAGTCCTCACCCGCCCCGAACTGGGTGGGATTGACAAAAATGCTCATCACCAACAGATCGCCGCGCCGCCGGCCCTCCTGCATCAGGCTCAGGTGCCCCCGATGGAGAAACCCCATGGTGGGAACGAGTACAATGCGCTTGCACTGCCGCCGCGCCCCCTCGGCAGATACCTGCATGTCTCTGACGCCGCTTATGACCTGCACGAAAACGCCTCCGGTTACTCAAAGCTGTGTTGAGCTGAGGGAAACCGCTTCTTTTTAACTTCTGAGAGATAGGCCGTCACCGCTTTGGTTATGACAGCCTCCAGATTGGCGTACTGCTTCACGAATTTCGGTCTGAAGGCGCCGGCAATGCCCAGCAGGTCATGTATCACCAGCACCTGTCCGTCACAATTGACGCCTGCCCCAATGCCGATGGTGGGAATGCGCACGGTTTGGGTAATTTCCGCGGCAAGCCTGGCCGGAATGGCCTCAAGCACAAGGCAGAACGCACCCGCGCGCTCAACCGCCCTGGCATCGGCCAGAAGCTTTTTTCTCTGCCGCTCCTCCCTGCCCTGCACCCTGTAGCCGCCCATGCGGTGAACGGATTGGGGCGTCAGTCCAATGTGCCCCATCACTGGGATATCAATATCGCAGATGGCCTTGATCACGTCTTCCATGACCTCACCGCCCTCGAGCTTCACCGCTTCCGCCCCACCCTCCTTGATCATCCTCCCTGCTTCCCGCTTCGCCTGCTCAACGCTCACCTGGTAGGACATGAAGGGCATGTCCGTGACAACCAGGGCGCGCTTCCGCCCCCTGACCACCGCCCTGGTATGATAAATCATCTCCTCAACGGTGACCGGCAGGGTGTTTTCCAAGCCCATCATGGCGTTGCCGACGGAATCACCGATGAGCAGCACCTCTATGCCGCATTGGTCAAGGATGCGTGCGGTGGGATAATCATAAGCGGTAAGCATGGTTATTTTTTCGCCCCGCTCCTTCATATCCTTAAGATCAAGTATGGTAATTTTCGCTGCCATAATGTGCACCTCGCGGGAGATTACTGCATGATTGCTGTTCACGGTTGTAAAGATTCATCCACATATGAATCTAGTGTAGTGTTTCATTGATTTCCTTACATACCTTTATTGAGTGACCATGGATTGGTATGTGGCTCATGGGTCGGTGGCTTGTGAGCCACAACAAAAGTAAACACGTGTTGGACGCACTACACTAGGCCTCACAAGACCCTTTTGTCAATTTTTTTCTGAACATGAGCCGCACTCACGATTGTTCCGACATCCGCTGTTTTATACCGTCAGCGGTTCAGTACAATTATGAGTGCACTCAAAAAAACATTGACCGGCCCCGGAAGGTCCTGTATAAGGATTAAGGTAAGGGTGTTTGACGCAGGTGCAGCGCATGTAAAGATTCTTTGACGGTCTGCCGATAGGTTGCTGATATTGCACATCAAATCGTAATCATGCATTGAAGGATTATATAACCGATGCTCAAGTTCAAAAATTGCGTGTTCGTGGTCGTCTTTTTTGCCCTCATTTCATTTCTGGCTTTTTTCCCTGCCGGCAGCAAACCGGGTCACGCGGGGAAAAGCATCTCCAGGGATTCAGTTACTGCTCCGTCGCCCATTCCTCAAAAAGCAGAAGGCGGTAATGAACATAAACCATCCAACGATTCCCACGATACCCATCCCTAGCAGGTTGTTGAAAAAGTAGTTTTCCTCAGGCGGTTCAAAGGCTCAAGGGGAAGAGGCTTTTTAGCCACAACAAAATTATTCGGAACCTGTAGAACGGCAGCATCTCTCTAACTTTGTCCGACAGACCCGCATGGCAACAGCTGTCTCGAAGCCCCTGCAAAGCTGCCTGCTTTCGGTTTAAGTCGAAGGCACCGGGTCGTGCCGTAAGCGAAAAGACACATTGTTGTGGCGTCAAAAGCCCCTCCCCCTTTGAGCCACAAATCAGATGGGTGTTTTTCAACAGCCTGTTAGAGAGAAGCGGCAAATCCTCTACTCAGCCAGTAATCGGCCAGCCGGTTATTCAGGTCCCGGGCGGAGTCCGGCGCAAAGCCGATTGATTTTTCCCACACCTCGCGGCTTTCCATGCAAAGATAGACAGCCACATCCGGGCAGCAATCCCGTATCCAACGCGCCATTTTGGCATACATCTCTATCCTGATGGGTTTGAAATACCTCATCTTGCCGTCAAGCCCCCTGATAAATTCCTGGCAGAAGATTGCGCTTGACGGATAGCGTTCCATGACCACCGGCTTGAGCGCGGGCATGTATCTGAAACAGCCAAGGCTGATCCAGCAGATACAGTCAGGATCGACGGATTGAAAAATCCTTTCCACCACCTTTCGGTAGTCGCCCTCCCAGCCCGGGTAATAGATAAGGGGGTCAAAATGAAAGCCCACCGCATACCCCCACTTCGAGCAGAGGCCTGCCGCCTGCAGACGTGCCTCGAGAGGGCAGGCCGACGGCTCCTCGCTTCTGACCACCGGCGCCGCATTGAGAGACCAGGAGACAGCGGTTCTCCCGCCGTGATCAAGCCCCTGCAGATTCCCGATGCTGTCGGTTTTGGTCTTCAGCTCCAGCATGGCATTCTTTCTTCCGGCAAAATGCGGAACAAGCAGCGTGCTGAGCGAGGTGAGATGATCCAGCACCAGGCTGTCGGTGTACTCACCGGTACCCACCCTGAAGAACCTTTCCGGAAGATGATCGAGCGCATCGTCCAGTTCTTTCAGCATCTCCTCCGCATTGGCATAAACTACCATAAAGGGATTATTCAAATATGACTGTAAGATGCAGTAGGTGCAGTTAAGAGGACAGTTGGCGGCACAATTAAGGATGGAGTAGCCGCAGCAGAGGTAACGTTGTGTGCCCGGGCAGGGTTCAAAAAATCTTCCCCTGTTTTTGCACACCAGCAGGGTATCCCGGGCCTCCTGCCGGCGGATGCCGCTCAACTCTGCCAGGTACGGCTTTAGAGAGGCTGCAAGCTCGCGGGGAACCCCCTCGAGCTTTTTCAGCATTGCCCGCGTCAGGGGAAGGTCAGCCGCATCCTGCTCTATGATCACTTTTGTGGGAAAGTATCGTTTCATACGGGGAAAGACAAAGTTCGGTAGGAGCGGCTTTCAGCCGCGAATGCATCGCGCATGAATGCGCTCCTGCCGAATGATCACCGGACCCTCCTTTACTCAAGCGGCTCCAGGTCATCAGTGATGATCGAGTTCAAGGCATCCAGCCGCTCCCTCAACTCCTGCCAGCCGGTGAAGCACACGGAGAGGCAATAGCGGTTATCTTCAAAATAAGGAGGTGGTGTTATGCTCACATCGCGAGGAAGCTTAATTTTGCTGAGCATTCCTTTGACCTGCCTCTCCTTTGCAGTAAGCCGGGGATAGCGCTTCTCGCGCAGAAGGCGCAGGACTGCATCGCCCTTCTGGGGCCGGTTCAGCTTATCATTTGTCAGGGTGGATTGTATCTCCGGGTCTCCGGTCACCGTTCGGAGAGATACCCTGTCCCGAAGTCCAATCTCTGCAACAGTTGTCATGACTTCAGCCTGTTTGCTGACGCTTAATCGCAGGCTGACAAGAAGTAGCGCAAGACACTCCCTGCTCTCCGGGTCCAGCCGGGACAATCGGAGTGCACTTTGTACATCAATGATACCATCAATGATGGCGTCCCGGATTCCCGTATCCAGCAGGCAGAGGGTCTGATAGGCCCTGAATTGCGTGCTATGCGGCTGCAGTTTCAGCAGCGGCAAAAAATCATGCACTATCCTCTCTTCGCTGTAATAGGAGAGGAGCCTGTTTAATGCAAGGGACTTTTCTATGGGGTTGAATTCACGGTGGGCGCTATTGTCATAGAGGCTCAGGAGCAGGCATGCTTCATCACTTGTTTCCGGGGGAACCATTCTGCAATGCATAGAATAAATGCCCAGTTCCCGCGAAGCGCTAAATCTTCTATACCCGCTTACGATCTGATAGCGGCCATCAGGCCTTTTGCGCAGCAGGGGAGGATTAATCAAGCCAATCCGGCGGATGGATTCTTTGAGCGGTTCAAGGTCAAAGCCGTAGCTTAAGCGGAAAGTTGCGTCATCAGGATCAATGGATTTGAGATCGACGGCATCCGCGGACTGACTTACATCCGGCACCTTTTCATCGAATTTTTTCGTTCCCATTTTGTCTCCTCGAGCTAAAACACATGAGACGAATGTATAGCACCGCCATCCCGTTTTCAAGGAAAAGTTGGCTTTCATTTAATGCTTTAACAAAAGTATGTTTTTTGCTATACTGCATTCACAATCGATTGGGCAGCTCATAGAAAGGGTTCCTGGAGTCAGGCCTTTCTTCCCAAAAAAATGGTGTGGGGATGTAGCTCAGCTGGGAGAGCATTACCTTCGCAAGGTAGGGGTCGGGGGTTCGAATCCCCTCATCTCCACCATTTTTTTATTCTATAAGCGATGCGGGGTGCAGCCATGAGAAAGGCTAGTGTCGAGAGGAAGACAAAGGAAACCGAGGTTGCGGTTGAAATAGTCATCGACGGTTCCGGCAAGAGCAGCATCAGCACATCCGTGCCCTTTTTGGATCACATGCTGGAACTCTTCGCCCAGCACGGTTTGTTCGACCTCACCGTCAGGGCAAAGGGAGATATTGAGGTTGATTACCACCACACGGTCGAGGACATCGGGATATCCCTGGGGGAATGTCTTAAAAAGGCGCTCGGCGACTGCAAGGGAATCAGGCGCTACGGGGAAGCAACCGTGCCTATGGACGAATCGCTGAGCACGGTTGTTTTGGACATCTGCAACAGGCCGGGCCTGGTATATGACACCCCGGCGCTCCGTCAGGGTACAGTCGGCACCTTCGATGTGGAGCTGGTTAAGGAGTTTTTCGGCGCGTTGGCGAAGAACAGCGGCATGGCCCTGCACATCAAAGCCCCCTATGGTGAAAATGCCCATCATATCATAGAGGCGATTTTCAAAGCCTTTGCCCGGGCCCTCGATATGGCAACCATGGTTGACGAGAGAATAGTGGGAGTGATGTCGACCAAGGGAAAGCTCTAGCAGGCTGTTGAAAAAATAGTGGCGCAGGCTGATAAAGTTTGCTGAATAGTATGTGGCTCAAGGGGAGGGGCTTTTTAGCCACAACAAAATTATTCGGAACCTGTAGAACGGCAGCGACTTTCTAACTTTGTCCGACAGACCCGCATAGCAACAGCCCGTATCGAAGCCTCTGCAAAGCTGCCTGTCTGCGGTTGAAGTCGTAAGGTACCGGGTCGTGCCGTAAGCGTAAAGACACATTGTTGTGGCGTCAAAAGCCCCTCCCCTTTGAGCCACGAATCAGATGGGTGTTTTTCAACAGCCAGCCGGCAAAGACGTTTTATTTTCTTATACCGATCGACTAAATATAACAGTCATTGCGAGGAGCACTGGCGACGAAGCAATCCCGTGAAAATGCTTCGCTGATGCCCGCAATGACATTTTTGCTTCGCAAGCCTTATGATCGCAGTAATTGATTATGGAATGGGAAATCTGCGCAGCGTGCAAAAGGCCCTGGAAAAGACGGGCCATGCCGCCCTGGTAACCAGCTCCCCGCAGGCAATTCGCGATGCCGGCGCGCTGGTGCTGCCCGGTGTCGGTGCATTCAGGGACTGCATCCGCAGCCTTGAGACGCTGAACCTGATTGATTCCATTGTGCAGTCCGTCAAAAGCGGAAAGCCATTCCTGGGTATTTGCCTGGGTCTGCAGGTTCTTTTTACCGAGAGCGGGGAATTCGGCACCACCCCCGGTCTGAATCTCATTCCCGGCAGGGTGGTCCGCTTTGCTCAGCGAGATACCCCGGGAGCCGAGCGCCTTAAAATTCCTCACATGGGATGGAACACCATTTCCCTGCGCGGGGAGGCACCTGTTTTCAGCGGCATCAAGGACGGATCATTTTTCTATTTCGTCCACTCCTACTACGTGGTCCCTGAGGATACCGCGGTTATAGCCGCCACCACCGGATACGGCATTGAGTTCACCTCCAGCATACAGAAGGACAACATCTTCGCCTGTCAGTTTCATCCCGAGAAGAGCCAGGAAGTGGGCCTGCAACTGCTAAAAAACTTCGGGGCATGGGCTGGGGAGGGAAAGGGATGCTGATACTACCCGCCATAGATTTGAAAGGCGGCAGGTGCGTACGGCTGCAGCAGGGAGAGATGGACAGAGAGACGCTCTTTTCCGACCATCCGGAGGAAGTTGCCGGCCGCTGGGAATCTCTGGGGGCTCAATTCCTCCACATTGTCGATCTCGACGGAGCGGTTGCGGGCAGGCCGCAAAATGAAACCGCAATCAAGCGGATTCTTCAATCCATATCCATCCCCCTCGAGCTGGGCGGCGGTATCAGGACCCTCGACACCATCGAGCACTATCTTGCCCTGGGTGTGAAACGGGTGGTGCTGGGGACCATAGCTCACAAACAGCCCGCCCTGCTTGAAGAAGCATGTAAAAAATTCCCCGGCCGGATCGTGGTGGGAATTGACGCGCGGGACGGCATGGTCGCGGTTGAAGGGTGGAAGGAAACCACCGCCATGCGGGCCGCCGACCTGGTAAAAACCGTTGAGAACAAAGGTGTGGAGGCGATCATTTTTACCGACATCAAGCGCGACGGCATGATGCACGGCCCCAACCTGCAAAGCACCCGGGCAATGGCAGAGGCGACGAGCATCCCCGTGATTGCATCGGGAGGAGTAACCACGATTGACCATATCAGGGAGTTGATCCGCCTTGAATCCTGCGGCGTGGAGGGAATCATCATCGGCAGGGCTCTCTATGAGGGAAGCGTCAATTTAAAGGATGCGCTTGCTCTGGTGAATGAAAAAAATTAGTCAACCATCTTTGCAATTCCATGGTTACAGCATGCTGACCAAACGAATCATACCCTGCCTGGATGTCAAAGACGGCCGCGTGGTCAAGGGAATCAACTTTGTCCGGCTTACGGACGCGGGGGACCCGGTTGAAAACGCGAAGGCATATGATGCAGAAGGCGCGGATGAGCTGGTCTATCTTGACATCACCGCCTCCCATGAAAAGAGAAACATCATACTGGATGTGGTGGAGCGCACTGCGGCAGAAGTGTTTATGCCCCTGACGGTGGGGGGCGGCATCAGGGACCTCAACGACATCAGGGACCTGCTCAATGCCGGCGCCGACAAGGTTTCAGTCAACACCGCCGCGGTCGAGAACGACCGCCTGCTCGAAGAGGCATCGCAGCGCTTCGGCAGCCAGTGCATCGTACTGGCCATAGATGCCAAGCGCACCGCTTCCGGGACACCCGGTCGCTTTGAGGTGTATACCTACGGGGGAGAAAGCCGACCGGCATCGATGTGCTGGGCTGGGCAGAGCGCGCTGAAAGACTGGGAGCGGGTGAAATTCTGCTCACCAGCATGGACCGGGACGGCACCAAGGACGGCTATGACCTCGAACTTACCCGGGCCGTTTCCGAGCGGGTAACAATACCGGTCATCGCCTCGGGCGGCGCCGGCGGCTTTGAACACTTTTATGAAGCCTTCGCTATCGGGAAGGCGGACGCCGCCCTGGCCGCATCGGTGTTTCACTACCGGACGCACGGCATCCGTGAGACAAAAGCGTATTTGCGCGAGCGCGGCATTCCGGTAAGGATGTAATGAAGATTATTATCGTCGAATCTAAAGGGAGCGATTATGGAATGGGTGGATAAAATCAAATTCGACAGCAATGGGCTGGTGCCGGCCATTATCCAGGATTATCAGAACGGCGAGGTGCTGATGCTCGCCTACATGAACCGGGAATCGGTGCTCAAATCACTGTCTTCGGGCATAACCTGTTTCTTCAGCCGGTCGCGCCAGTCGTTGTGGGTAAAGGGTGAAAGCTCAGGCCACGTGCAGACCATCAAGGAGATATACATCGATTGCGACATGGATGCCCTTGTGTTCAAGGTAGACCAGGCAGTGGCCGCCTGCCACACCGGGTACCGCAGCTGCTTCTACCGCAAGATTGAGGGAGAAGAACTGAAGACGGTGGGCATCAAGGTCTTTGATGAAGAGGCGGTTTACAAACAAAAAGGGTAGGCATTGATTATGGCTGCATCGGAAGCGCCCCGGATTGCCGTTACCATGGGTGATCCCGCCGGCATCGGCCCGGAAATCATCGTGAAAGTGCTCTCCCAACGGGGCACTTTTCATTTCTGCCGGCCCATCGTTCTGGGCGACAGAAACATAATGGAGCGGGCGGTCAGGCTCCTTGGATCGACCATTGAAGTGCATGAGATGGAAACGGCGGGAGAACAGCACTACCGGCAGGGCGCGCTCAACCTGGTTCCTCTTTCCGCCATCCGCCCGGAGGAGGCACGCTACGGTGCGCCTTCCCCGGCGTGCGGGAGGGCAATGTATACCTACATTGCCGAAGCGGTGCGGCTGTCCGTGCGGGGTGAGGTGGACGCCATTACCACTGCACCAATCAGCAAGAAGGCGCTCTCTGACGCGGGATATTCCTACCCCGGCCACACCGAACTGTTGGCCGAGCTGACCGGCACCGCGCACTATGTCATGATGCTCGCCGGCGAAAAGCTGAGGGTTGTACCGGTGACCATTCACTGCGCCTTACACGATGTCTTCCGCCTGCTCACCGCGGATAAAATCGTAACCGCCATTCGTATCACCCATAGCGCCCTGCAGGAGTATTTTCGCCTTCCGCAGCCGAGGATTGCCGTCGCGGCCCTCAATCCTCACGCGGGTGAGGGCGGGCTCTTCGGAAACGAAGAGGAGAAGATCATCGCGCCAGCCCTGGAACAAGCGCGTGCCCTGGGCATAGGCGTCTCGGGTCCCCTGCCGCCGGACACCCTTTTTTATCATGCCGCAGCCGGCCGCTACGATGCCGTGGTTTGCATGTACCATGACCAGGCGCTCATCCCGCTCAAGCTCCTTCACTTTGACGAAGCGGTCAACGTAACCCTGGGACTGCCCATTATACGGACCTCAGTGGATCATGGAACCGCGTACGATATCGCCGGGACGGGCAGGGCAAATCCGGCAAGCCTTTCGAACGCCCTTAAAATGGCAGCCGTGATGGCAGGAAGCAGAGAAGGCTCACACTGAGAATTAAAGAAAAGGGATGTATGACCTACTGCTCTACGGAGTGGCTTCGGGGAAAGCTATTTTTTCAGAGCGGGGGTACCCGTGCCGACCTCGATGCCGTCCTTTTTCTGAAGATATTTCTCTTTAATCGCCGGAGGCATGGGTTTTGCCATAGTGCTCACCACGGATAAAAGCGAGCGCGCAAAGAAGGAGTGTTTGATATAGCCGCTGCGGTTCTGAAGGAGGGTGACCATAATCAGGATAATCAGCAGCGTCATTACCGCTGTTTTCAACAGCCCTAACATTGCTGCAGCTACCTGGTCCGACACCTCGGGGGCAACCCTCTTTGCCAGGGTAAGCACGGCCCAGAATAAGAGCAGGAGCAGAAAATAGATTGCTCCCATGAGAGCCGCGAAGGCGATGACATCTCCAAGTATCCGCCCGGCTACCGGCGGACTGAACCATGAAGCGAGCAGGGAAAACAGGTAGCAGTCGATGGGGTAGGAAAGACAGAGGGCGAGCAGGGAATAGAACGTCGGTACGCATCCTCTTCGAACACTGCTGAAGACAAGGTATCCCGCAACGCACAGCAGAAGAAAGTCTAAAATCATTGATTGATCAAAAGGAATCTGCATGGATGATCGCCCGGCCGTCCGCAAAATGTTATGCGGGATGAAGGCGGATTCTCCGGATTGAAACGGTGGTCTCCCTCACACACACCTCTGTTGAGCTTCCTACAACAAAATTGTTTTCCTTATGTGCTTCTCTTTACCCCAGGGAAAACACTTTTGTCAAATAGTTTCCGCTCCGCACAATGGGCTGGATTTTTTCAGTTTTTTTGCTACAATGGATGAGCATCAGGATAAAAACGGAACAAAAAGTATTGTCTCCAAAAAACCGCCATGAAATCAAAAAAAACCGCCCTCCCTCAGAAAAAAGAAGCAGCGCCGAAGGTCTCGAAAGACGCTTCCCTCGCCCCATATGATCCCCTCCAAAGATACCTTATGGAAATAAGCCATTATAAATTATTAACCAAGGAGGAAGAATACCAGCTCGCCACCCAGTACCAGGAAAAAAAAGACCCTCACGCGGCCTACAAGCTGGTGACCTCCAACCTGAGGCTGGTGGTCAAGATTGCCCTTGAATTTCACCGCGCCTGGTTAATGAACCTGCTGGATCTCATCCAGGAAGGGAATATCGGGCTGATGCAGGCCGTCAAAAAATTTGATCCTCACCGGGGCATCCAGTTGTCCTCGTATGCATCTTTCTGGATCAGGGCATACATGCTTAGATTTATTCTGGATAACTGGCGGCTGGTTAAGATCGGCACCACCCAGGCGCAGCGCAAGCTTTTTTTCAACCTCCAGAAAGAGCGGGCACGGCTCGAAGCTCTTGGATACGCAGCGGGGCCAAAACAGCTCGCGGAGCGAATCGGCGTTAAAGAAAAAGAGGTCATCCAGATGGACCAGCGCATGAGCAGCTGGGAGGCTTCACTGGACACCCCCCTCAGGGATGATGCGGATAAAAGCCTGATGGATTTCGTACCCTTACAGCAGGACTCCATTGACACCAGGCTGGCAGAAGGGGAAATTCAATCGCTGGTTACCGAAAAGCTCAAGGAATTTAAAACGACGCTGAAAGACAAGGAGCTTTACCTCTTTGAGAACCGGCTGCTGACAGAGACCCCCCTGACTCTTCAGGAAATCGGCGACAAATACGGCATTACCCGGGAGCGCGCCCGGCAGATAGAAGAAAGACTTTTGAACAAGATACGGGCCTATTTGGAACAGGAAATCCCGGGCATAACCGAAACCCAGACAAAAATCGGCACATAAAAAATCCGGTTTCAGCTTGACATAACCGGGGTAATCATTAATAATACTTCGTTTTAAAATGAGGGGATATAAACCGTGGGCTTCCTGGGAAAATACAAAAACGAGATCTTCCTGGTGATCCTCATACTCTATGTGATCACCCTGGGAATAGGTGTGATAGGCGAGCTTTTTGACATCGAATGGATCGTCAATTTGCCTCTTTTCTAAAATCCCCACATACATGAGCATTTTTCTCTCAGATGTGCATGTATCCGGCAGGAGCGGCTTTAAGCCGCGAACAGCTAACGTATGAATACGCTTTTACCGAATTGCGAGGATATTTCTTTCAGGTTTTCAGCGCCCAGGTTTATTTTTCCCGTACATCAGAACGAGGACTGGCAATAAATGGTCAAACGCGATTATTATGATATTCTCGGTGTCTCCCGAAACGCCGCGGAAGACGAAATAAAGAAGGCCTACCGGCAGTTGGCCCTGAAATATCACCCGGACAGAAGCCCGGGTGACAACGAAGCCGAGGAAAAGTTCAAGGAGGCCTCGGAGGCTTATGAGGTATTAAAAGATCTCCAGAAGAGATCGCTTTATGACCAGTTCGGTCACGAAGGATTGAAGGGGGTGGGTTTTCAGGGTTTTTCCGGTTTTGAGGAAATTTTTTCCAGCTTCGGTGACATCTTCGAGGATTTGTTCGGCTTTGGCGGACGCAGCAGGCGGAGGGACAGGTCCTACGTGCACAGGGGGGCGGACGCGCTACGATCTCACCATAAGCCTGCGTGAAGCCGCATTTGGGAAGGAAAAAGAGATTGAGATCGACAAGCACGCGCACTGCAAAACCTGCGGCGGCACCGGAGTAAAGCCGGGCAAGTCAAAGCAGACCTGTCCGGGCTGCGGAGGCAGGGGGCAGGTCAGCCATACCCAGGGCTTTTTTACCATCAGCTCAACATGCTCGCGCTGCGGCGGTCAGGGCGAGATTATCACCCACCCATGCAAAGACTGCAGGGGCGGCGGCATGGTCGCGGCCCGTAAGCAGCTCAAGGTAAAGATACCCGCCGGGTGGAAACAGGCATCCGTCTGAAGCTGAGCGGAGAGGGGAAGCAGGAGAGCGCGGGGGACCCGCGGGAGATCTGTATGTGGTTCTGCACGTCGAGCCTGATTCCTTCTTCGAACGGCAGGGGAACGACATCCTGTGTCAGATTCCCATCTCTTTTTCCCAGGCTGCCCTGGGCCACCATCGAAGTGCCTACGCTCAACGGTCATGAGAAAATCACCATACCGCCCGGAACCCAAACCGGCCAGGCGTTTACCATAAAAGGGGCCGGCATCCCCTTTCTGCAGAGGAAGGGAAGAGGGGATGAGTACGTGCAGGTAGTGGTTAAACGCCACCAGGCTGAGCCAGCACCAGGTAAAACTGTTTGAAGAACTCGCTTCAATGGAACAGGAAAAATAAGCACTGCAAAGATGAAGCGTTTTTCCACCGCCATCTCCATCCCGGCCATTATCTTTTTTGCCCTTTCATGCTTCCCGGCACAATCAAACGGGGCTCCTGCCCTTCCACTTTCCGTGGTTGAGGAACCTGTAATTCTAAAGGCCTTTTCCCGTGGAGCTGACCATCTCCTGGGAAGGTGATGCCGAACAGTACCTGGTCGATGCTCCCGGCCTGAAGCTGCACTGGCCAGGTACCGGATTCCAGGGCTGGCGCTCTTAATTTTCATAAGCCTTATCAGCATGTTATTCGTTGTAAGCAAAAAGAAAAAAAGGCCGGGCACACGGCCGCTTTAAGTCATACACACGCGGAGGTAAAACATGCAGACTGACATTCAGGCTATCACCAGGGCCGTCGAGGAGAAAAGCGCTTATCTTCAGGTGCTGACCAAAGAGATTGAAAAAATCATGGTCGGCCAGCATTACCTGATAGAGCGGCTGCTCATCGGTATCATAGCCAATGGCCACATACTGGTCGAAGGCGTCCCCGGCCTGGCGAAGACCACGGCGGTCAAGACGCTGGCGCAGGCGATTGCCACCACCTTTCACCGGATCCAGTTCACCCCGGACCTGCTCCCCGCCGATCTCATCGGCACCCAGGTCTATTCGCCTGCCAAGCGGCAGCTTCACCATTAAAAAAGGCCCCCTGTTCAGCAACATCATACTGGCTGACGAAATCAACCGGGCCCCCGCCAAGGTGCAAAGCGCTCTGCTGGAGGCGATGCAGGAACGGCAGGTGACCATCGGGGACCAAACCTTCAGGCTCGAAGAGCCGTTCCTGGTCATGGCCACACAGAACCCCATCGAGCAGGAGGGCACCTACCCGCTGCCCGAGGCCCAGGTCGACCGCTTCATGCTGAAGCTCCGCGTCACCTACCCCGACAAAAAAGAGGAAAAGGAGATCATGAAGCGCATCGCCGAAAGGCAGCCCATCGAGATAACCCCGGTGATCAGTCCGCGTGAGATCATGGAATCAAGGAAGGTGGTGGATCAAATTTACATCGACGAAAAATTGCAGGACTACATCGTGGACATTGTTTTTGCCACGCGCGAGCCAAAGGCGTACGGCATTGATATCGGCGGGCATGATCGCCTACGGCGCCTCCCCCCGGGCGAGCATCTATCTCAACCAGGCGGCCAGGGCCTATGCGTTCTTGCAGGGCAGGGGATACGTCACCCCCCAGGACGTCAAATCCATCGGGCTGGATGTCCTTCGTCACCGGGTGCTTTTGACCTACGAGGCGGAGGCTGAGGAACTCACCGCTGATGACATCGTCACCAGGATATTCGACAATGTCGAGGTGCCTTGAGGGGGATGGGGGAAAAGCAGTGACGCAGGATGATAAAGATTGCTGAATGATATGTGGCTAAAAAGCCCCTCCCCTTGAGCCACAAATGAGATGGGTTTTTTTCAACAGCTGAATCAACGGGCAGCGCAATCGCATAACCCGCGACGTCAAAAAACAGAAAGCCACCTGCCATGGCAAAGCGCAGCGACAAAAAAGAAAAGGATTCGGTCTCCTCACGCCTTCCCCTCGAGGTGATCAGGCGGATCCGCAAGATCCACATACACAGCAACTACCTGGTCAATGACATCCTGGCGGGGGAATACGAAAGCGCCTTCCGGGGCCGGGGGATGGAATTCGAGGAGGTGCGCGAGTATCAGCCCGGCGACGATGTGCGTGACATCGACTGGAACGTGACCGCCCGCATGGGCCATCCCTATGTGAAGGTGTATCGCGAGGAGCGGGAGCTGACCATACTGCTGCTGGTTGACGTAAGCGGATCCGGGCAATTCGGCTCCGGCGCACAGCTCAAAAACGAGCTCAGCGCGGAACTGGCAGCCGTGCTCGCGTATGCCGCGGTCAAGAACAATGACAAGGTCGGGCTCATTATATTCAGCGACAGCATCGAGAAATTCATCCCACCCAAAAAAGGCCGAAACCACGTGTGGCGGGTTATCAGGGAGGTGCTCGAGCACAGGCCCCGGAGCAGGAAGACGGACATCAGCGCCGCGCTCGACTTTCTCAACCGGATTGCCAGCCGCAGGGTGATTGCCTTCCTTATTTCCGACTTTATCGCGAGTGACTACGAGAAGCTGCTCCGCGTCACCAATAAAAAGCATGACCTCATCGCCATCTCCATAGCCGACCCCCGCGAGCGCGAGCTGCCCCCGGTCGGGCTGGTGGAGCTTGAAGATGCCGAGACCGGGGAGACACGGCTGATCGATACCGGTGATGCCCGGTTTCGCAAGGAGTTCATGGTGGGCGCGTTACGCCGGGTGAGCGAGACCCGTGAGATCTTCCGCCGCTGCAGCGTTGATCACATCCCGCTCATCACCAATCAGCCCTACATCAACGCGCTCATGAAATTTTTTAGAATGAGGGAGAAACGGATGTGAGGCAGGGGTGCTCAAGGGAACTGTTCAGAGCTAGTGCAGTGCGTCATTGATTCCTTTATTTATATGTGGCTCAAGGGGGAGGGGCTTTTTAGCCACAACAAAATTATTCCGGAACCTGTAGAACGGCAGCGACTCTCTAACTATGTCCGACAGACCCGCGTGGCACCAGCCTGTATCGAAGCCTCTGCAAAGCTGCCTGTCTGCGGTTTATGTCGTAAGGCACCGGGTCGTGCCGTAAGCGTAAAGACACATTGTTGTGGCGTCAAAAGCCCCTCCCCCTTGAGCCACTGAACCTCTTCTACAGCATGCTATTCGCAACGCACAGGAGCCTTTCATCAGGTAAAGATGTGTTGGATGCACTACAGTAATTGCCGAGTAATAACCTGTTTGATCATGAGCAGATATTTTCTTATCTTAGCCTGGTGCGCAATCATGCTCACCTGCTGCGGAAGCCGGCAGCCCGAATGCTCCTCGGGAGAAAGATGCGGTGCCGCCGGTGGAGGTAAAGGCGGAGGTGGACAAGGCGACCGCCACCACCGGGGATTTGATTCGCTACACCCTCTCCGCTGCCAGCGACCCTTCCGTCAGGGTGGAGCTGCCGGAGATGGGTTCGCAGATCGCGGGCTTGCGCATCCTGGACATGGGCCAGAAGGGCCCCCATGAAAAAGAAGGCCGCAGCCATGTGGAAAAGTGGTACCAGCTCAAGGCAGATCTCATCGGCTCTTACATTATTCCCGGCGCGGTCTTCATCTCCTATGATGAGAAGGGAGAAAAAAATGAGCACAAAACCGCACAGATTTTTATCGAGGTGAAATCAGTTATAGAGGACAAAGAAGCGGCAACGGACATTAAGGAGATTAAACCGCTCGAGACCATAAAAAGAGACTACACCACAATCGCCTTATATTCCCTGGGAGGGGCCGC